>JBCDLX010000013.1:0-137276 GCA_038744785.1 Pseudomonadota bacterium | reverse complement strand
GCAGAAGGTTGGCAACGACGGCGTTATCACGGTTGAAGAGAACAAGGGGCTCGAAACCGAAACCGAAGTCGTGGAAGGCATGCAGTTCGACCGTGGCTACCTGTCGCCCTACCTCGTCACGAACCCTGACAAAATGACCACAGAGCTGGAAGACGCCGTTATCCTGCTGCACGAGAAGAAGCTTTCGTCGCTGCAGCCGATGGTTCCGCTTCTCGAGTCGGTCATTCAATCGCAGAAGCCGCTTCTCATCATCGCCGAAGACGTCGAAGGCGAGGCCCTGGCCACGCTGGTCGTCAACAAGCTGCGCGGTGGTCTTAAGATCGCTGCCGTTAAGGCGCCGGGCTTTGGGGACCGCCGCAAGGCCATGCTGCAGGACATCGCGATCCTGACCGGTGGTCAGGTAATCTCTGAAGATTTGGGCATGAAGCTTGAGAACGTGACGATGGACATGCTTGGTTCGGCCAAGCGCGTATCTATCACCAAAGACGAAACAACCGTCGTCGATGGTGCGGGCGACAAGCCCGAGATCGAAGCCCGCGTTGCGCAGATCCGCGGTCAGATCGAGGAAACCTCGTCGGACTACGACCGCGAGAAGCTGCAAGAGCGTGTCGCGAAGCTGGCTGGCGGCGTTGCCGTTATCCGCGTTGGCGGCATGACCGAAGTCGAAGTCAAAGAGCGCAAGGACCGTGTCGATGACGCGCTGAACGCAACCCGCGCAGCCGTTCAGGAAGGCATCGTTGTTGGCGGCGGTGTGGCTCTGGTTCAGGGCACCAAGGCGCTGGAAGGCTTGTCGGGCGAAAACAGCGACCAGGACGCAGGCATCGCGATCGTCCGCCGCGCGCTGGAATCGCCGCTGCGCCAGATCGCCGAAAACGCCGGCGTCGACGGTTCGGTTGTTGCCGGCAAGGTCCGCGAAAGCTCTGACGCTGCGTTCGGCTTCAATGCGCAAACGGAAGAGTACGGTGATCTGTTTTCGTTCGGCGTGATTGACCCCGCGAAGGTTGTCCGTACTGCTCTCGAAGATGCCGCTTCGGTGGCCGGTCTTCTGATCACGACCGAAGCCATGGTTGCCGACAAGCCTGCCAAAGAAGGCGCGGCACCGGCTGGTGGTATGCCCGACATGGGCGGCATGGGCGGCATGATGTAAGCACTCTGCCACCTGCAGAGCCCGGTTCCGCGCGGAGGTCCATCAAAGGCTGCCGAACGGATCACGCGAAGATGACAGGAAGGGGCGTTCTTCGGAACGCCCTTTCTTTTTCGTTTGCCCACGACATGCACCAATGGAGCCGAGCGTTCGAGGGCCAAACCGCAATAGGGCGTAAACGAAATCCTATTGGTTGATTCGCCCGAGTGGCCTTTTGGCATCGCGCGGTCGTTTGGGCACATCGTCCGATACAGCCCGTCGGGCTACCTGCCTTTCGCCTTGCAACACCGGCGCAAGTGTCAGAAACGCCAAGCCACGTTGATCCAATCGACCTGCTTCAGTCGCAGACTTGGGTGAAGTATCGACTGCGCGATATGAGCCGAACAAAAGGCCTTCGCGGGCCGTATTGTTTCCGGATCGCCCGCTTAAAACCTGCCCCAAGGTAATGTTTAAATTTGTTTTGCTTGTGCGCCGGCAATGGGTCACAAATACGTGAGACTTCTGGCAGCCGTCGCGGTGGCCTTCCGGTGGTGTGGAGTACCGATGACAAGTCCGATCTTCTATAACTCGGTCGTGCCCCTTGATAAGGAGGCTCACGCACAGCTTAAGATCACATCGCCAAAGGCGCCGCTGTCTTTTGCGTCGTCGGCGCAGCTTGTTCCTGCGATCGTCAGTGAATTTGACGCTGCGATGCGCGAAATCGGCATTGCGTTCTTGCCCGCACAACCGCATCCCACAGCCGTATTTGTATGTGGGCTTAAGGCCGACGAGAACGCGTACATCAATGCCAAAGGCTTATGGAAGACAGAGTACGTACCGGCCTATCTGCGCCGCTATCCCTTCATCATTGGCGACACACCGGATGGCGGCGCGGTCCTGTGCATCGACGAAAGCTATTCGGGGTTCAGCAAGAAATCTGGCGAACGGCTTTTCACTGCGAAGGGCGAGCCCGGCGAACCGATCAATCGGGGTCTGGCACTTGCCCAGGGCTATCAAGAGGCCGCGCGCCAGACAGACGCCTTTTGCGCAGCATTGAACGACTTGGGGCTTTTCCGGTCGGTGTCCTTGAACGCCACCCTTCCAAGCGGCGAACAAACAAGCGTCCATGGACTGATGGTCATAGACGAAGGTGCTTTGTCGGACCTAAGCGGAGCAGATCTGGAAGCGCTTCAGAAAGAAGGCTTCCTCAAAGCGGCCTACGCGCATCTGTTCAGCCTTGCTGCGATCAGCGGCATCGGGCTCCTCCTTGGCGACGAGAATTCGGAGAAGAAGGAAGAAGAGAGACTAAACACCGGCGATTAAAAACCGGTGCCAAGTTAGATCGGGGGATCTTTATGTTTAAATGGCCCACACTGGTGGTGCTTATTTTCGTTGTTTGCAGCGGTGCGATTGGAACAGTTGGCACCCGCGCAGCAGCCCAGGAAAGCGCGTCGGACGCAGCCGCGCTTGAAGGGTTCCGGTCGGCCAAATTCGGCATGGACCAGGACGCTGTGCGCGCCGCGATTAAGGACGATTTCGGGGCGGAGGGCGATAGAGTTGCGTCGGGCCGCAACACGATCGAGCGCACGAATGTTCTGACATTGCTGGTTCCCGATCTTCTAAGCGAGGGCGGCACAGCACAGGTCAGTTATGTGTTCGGGTATACAACCGATACGCTGATCCAGGTCGGCGTTTCGTGGAGCGCCGAGACCGATCCCGCGCTTACCGATGAAGACTTTCTGTCGAACGGCGAAGTTTTGCGCGCATTCTTCGTTGGTGCGGGATACGATCCCGATACCGTCATCGTGGATAGTCCCGTCGAAAACGGGATCATCCTATTCCGCGGCTCCGATCTGACGGGACGCACTGCACTTCTTCTGCTGCAGGGCGCATTTATTGAAACGGCAGAGGGGCAACCCCCGGCACTTCTGCCAAGCGGGCTGGCATTGCTTTATTCAGTGTCTCCGGACAACCCCGATGTTTTCCAGATCGAGGAGGGTGAGTTTTGACCTTCCATCGAAATAGGTTCACGCCAGCACGGCGTGTCGCGCAGCTTATGGGCGCGGCAAGCCCATTGGTGCTTGCCCTTCTTGGAACGACCGCACCTGAACCTGCCGCCGCTCAAGCCGTCAACCTGGGCGGTGCAACAGCCAACAACATCCGCGCTGACGGCAGAACCAAGACACGGATCACCGTCGACGGCGCGCGCACCAAGATTGAAACCGATACCGTTTCGAACGGCGTCGGATTTAACTCGTTCTCGGATTTCCAGCAGGCTGCTGGAACCCAGGTCGATCTGTTCTTGCCCGACAACACGGGGTCTTTGGTCAACATCGTCCGCAATGGGACCGTTGTGGTCGATGGGGTCCTGAACGCCTACAAGAACGGCAAAATTGGCGGCAACGTCTTCTTTTCCAGCCCGGACGGCTTCGTGGTTGGAAAGACTGGCCAGATCAATGTGGGATCGCTGACGGTCAACACACCGACGCAGGATTTTCTGGATCGCGTCATTGATGCAAACGGCCGCATCGACGACGCGCTTGCCCATCAGCTTATGACTGGCGAGATCCCGATCTCGCGCAATGGTCACATCGCCATCGCGGGCGAGATCAATGCCGAGGGCGGCATTACGCTTATGGGGCACAGTGTGCGCCTCAGCACGGAAACCGGACCGCTCACCTTCGACGACCTGGGACAACGCACCCGCTTTGAAGCCACGGTGAACAGCACGGGCCTTGTGGAAGGTGGACGGCTGGTATCGCGCGGCGGCCGGATTGTTGTCGAGGCGGTTGATGCCGCCGCGATCAACGGGCGCATCGCCGCAGACGGCGCAAATGCGGATGGCGGCAGCATAGAGATCCGGGCACAAGACATCCTGTTGGGTCAGGACGCGTTCCTTTCGGCCGATGGTACGGCCCTGAACAGTCTGGGTGGCGATATCTTTGTCTTGGCAGATGGATCGCTCACGGTCGAAAGCGGTGGCCGCTATTCCGCCGTTGGCACGGGGGCCGGCGATGGCGGATTCCTGGAGTTCAGCGGCGCATTCGCCAATATAGGCGCAGTCACTACGACACTTGGGTCCGATACGGGCGCGGACGGGCTTTTCCTTATCGATCCGTTCGACCTTGTGGTTGGCGGGGTCAGTGTTTCTAGCGGGCCGGGCGACGACCTGAGCTTTACCACCAGCATCATTTCGGATGGTGCCGATGTGCGGCTTGAGGCTGACAACTCGATCCGCGTCACGGGAACCGGTGTCATTGACACGCGCGATCTTGACGGCGGCGGTGCCAGCGAAGGCGACAGCGGCGACATTACCCTTGTCGCCCCCGAGATAATCCTTGATCCAGGTGCACAGCTTTTGGCGGGTGTTACGGTCGGATCGGTGTTTGCGGCAGGTGACGTGACACTGACGGCCGAACGGTCGGGCGGAACCGCGCGGATCGTAGTGGGCGACGTAACCGGCGCGGCGACAGTTACCGGCGGATCGATCGATCTTTCCGCAGCTTCCGTGATCGACAGCGGAGGCTTCCTTCCTGCGTTTCCAGATGCGACGGCCACCGTCGATATCGCCAACGGCACGATCTCGGCCGTCGGTGCGCTTAGCGCATCGGCGACTGCCAGCGTGACCAGCAGCACAGGTGGTGCCCTTCCCATCGGCGTCATCGAGATGGATGTGGCGGCACGCGTATCAGTAGGCGGGGCGTCGGTGATCACCGCAGCTTCGCTCGACCTACAGGCGAACGCAACCGCGACCTCGGTTGTCGCGACGTCTTCTGCGCTTAACCCGGCCTCGAATACGGCCGACGGGGCCGTCGCGATTTCGGACGTTTCAAGCCGGGCCGTGGCAACGATTGGCGGGCAGGCAGATATCGACACGACTGGCGCCACGTCACTTGGCGCAGTGAACACGGTCAAGTCTTCGGCCAGCGCGACGCCCGATCAGGCGGCCTTCGGTGCAAGCCTTGGCGTCAGCATCGTTGAGGCCGAGACAGTCGCCGAGATCATGGACGATGCCGACGTAGATGCCGGATCACTTGATCTGTCGGCGACGACAAGCACGGATGTCACGGTAACAGCAGCGGCAGCTGCGGGCGGCGCCGATGCACCCGAGGACGGGTCCGAAACCAAGGAATACCTGGACGATCCCAAGTATGGTGGACAAGCCTCGACATCGGGCGGCAGTGTCTCGGTTGTCGGCGCACTTGCGATATCCGATATCACATCGGTGACGCAGGCCACTGTGTCGACCAGCCAGACCACAACCGTGACGGGCGCAGCGACGCTGACGGCGACGTCCGATAATCAGGCCGCAGTGACCGCCGATGGCAGCGCCGTCGACAGTGCGACCGGCGTCGGAGTGGCTGTGGGTCTGAACCTTGCGGATATCACCACGGACGTGGCCATTTCCGACGCCCTGACCGCGGGCTCGATGACGCTAAGCGCACAAAACGCCGCAGATGGGCAGAAGTTTACCACCGTTGCGACCTCCGGCGCAGGGGCCAGTGGCGTCGGTGTAGCAGGTAGCTTTGCACTTAATCTGATCGACACCGAATTCTCGGCCACCCTGGGCGCGGGGTCTGCGATCAGTATTTCAGGTGCTGGCGCCGTCGCATTGACGTCGGACAATGCCACAGAAGTGACCAGCGAGGCCAAACCGTCGGACGCCGGTGTTAGCGGCGACAAGGTTGGTGTCGGCGGCTCGGTCGCAATGAACATTGTCGGCAACCGATCGACAGCATCTATTGCCGACGGCGCTTCGATCACGGGCGCAAGCGATGTTGCGGCCAGCGCGAGCGGAACGTTCACGGCTTCGGCAGAGGCGCAGGCGGGTGCCACGGGTGGCGTGTCGCTGACCCCGGCACTTGGTCTTTCGATCATCGCAAACACCACAAGTGCAAGGCTTGGATCCGGGGCGACACTTCTAGTCTCGGGGTCCGCGACGCTCAGCGCGCTTCAGGAAGCGACGACTACGACCAAGGCCAGCGGCGAGGCGGCAGGCGCCAAAGCGGCCGTTGGCGCGGCAGTGGCAGTGGCCCTTGTCGATGATGTGGCCAGCGCCCATGCGGCGCGCGGTATCGATGCTGGGGCCTCAGTGAAGCTGACCGCAGCGGGGTCGTCTACTTCGGATCTTGAAGCCACAGCCAGCGCGGTGGGTGCTGCACCATCCGAGGACGACGGGTCGTCATCCAGCGGCAAGGATGTTGATGCTTTGGCAAATGACGAGCTGTCCTCAGGCGCCACAAAGCAGAAAAATGCCGGTGTTGGTAGTGCAGAGCAGCAATCAAAAACCGAAGCAGGCTCGGACGATGCGGACGGTCGGTCTGCGGAAACGTCCGAGGGCAAGCTCTCGGTCGCTGCGGCGGTCGGCGTAAATGTCCAAGACGCGACGGTTGTCGCGTCCGTAGCGGACGGTCAATCGATCGATGCAGGTGCCGATTTGGTACTGTCGGCGGATGCGAATACCACCGGTCAGGTGACATCGACAGGTGATGCGGTCGGCAAAGAGGATTCCGACGGCGAAACGCCGCCCGCAAGCGCAGTGGGAATTGGGGCCGCCGTTTCGGTCAACAAGGTCAAGGCCGCAAACACGGCCAGCCTGGGCAATGCCGCGCACACCGCAGGCGGACTCGATCTGCGGGCCACATCGCGCGATGTTGCGGCGCTGCGAAGCGACCCGGCCACAACCGACACAAAGTCCGACACATACCTTGCAAAATCCACTGCGGGCGCCGGGGCGTCGAATGTGGGCCTGGCCGGCGCGTTCGGGCTGAACCTGGTCGATACCGAAAGTGCAGCGCGCGTGTCGTCTGGGGCAAGCGTTTCGCTGACAGGTGCCGGGTCCGTGTCGATTGTCTCTGACAATCAAACCGAGTCAACGGCAGAAGCCAAACCAACCGGTGGCGGGGCATCGGGTGACACGGTGGGTATTGGCGCATCGGTTGCGATCAATATTCTCGCCAACCGGTCCACCGCCGAGATCGTCGATGGCGCGGTCCTGACCGGTGCGGGCGCAGTGAAGCTGATGGCTGATGGCACGCACAGCCAGACGGCTGACGCCGCTGCCGGGTCGGCCGGCGGCGTGTCCATAACACCTGTTCTTGGCTTGTCGCTTATAGGCAACGCGACAACCGCTCGGATCGGAACTGGAGCGGCGCTGGTTGCCGGATCGATTGAGATTGCGGCTGCACAAAGCTCTGCGACAATAACCAAAGCAAGCGGAGAAGCGGCGGGCGCCAATGCAGCGATCGGCGCGGCAGTCGCGATTGCGCTCGTCGATGATGCTGCATCGGCGACGACTGCGCGAGACCTTACAACGATGGGGGATGTGTCCCTTTCGGCTTATGGTGCATCTGCGTCCGAACTGGAAGCCGAAGCGAGTGCCGTTGGGGCGGCAGCAGCGGAAGACGACGGGTCGGCGCCAAGTGGTGACGACGACGTTGATGCCAAGGTGTCAGGCGAGCTGGACGCAGGCTCAAGCAAGCAAAAGACCTCTGGTGTTGGCGACAGTACGCAACAGTCCAAGACGACGGCAAGCGCGGCCGACGAAGACAGCCGGTCGGCGTCGACCTCGGAGGGCAAGGTTTCGGTCGCCGCCGCGGTCGGGGTAAACGTGCAGGACGCCCAGACCGAGGCCGGTGTACCGGACGGCGTCCAGATCAATTCCGGCGGATCGCTGACGATCAAGACGGCAGCGAATACCCAGGGCAAGGTAACGACGACGGGCGATGCGGTCGGCAAGGAAGATGCCGACGGCAACACGCCACCGGCAAGTGCGGTTGGAATTGGCGCTGCCGTCTCGGTCAACCTCGTCAAATCCTCGAACCAGGCGCGGCTTGGGGTGGCGGCGCATTCCGTGGGTGCGCTTGAAATATCGGCCTTGTCGCGGGATGTCGACGCTTTGCGTGCGGATGGCACCAGCACGGCAGACAAAACAGACAGCTACCTCGCATCGGCCACATCCGGTGCCGGTGGGTCGAAAGTTGGGATCGCCGGGTCGCTCGGCCTGAACCTAATTGATACCGAGGCTTTGGCGATCATTGCATCGGGCGCGAATGTAGACGTCACGGGTGGCGGAAACGTGTCGCTTATGGCCGACAATCAGACCGACACCAAAGCCGAGGCCAAGCCCGTCGGCGCCGGTGCAACGGGAGAGACGGTTGGCATCGGCGCATCGGTCGCGATCAATATCCTCGCCAACCGGTCGGTCGCAGAGATCGAAGATACCGCTGTGATAACCGGGGCCAACGATTTGACCCTGGCTGCTTCGGCGACGCACAGCCAGACAGCCGATGCCGCAGCAGGTTCTGCGGGGGGCGTGTCGATTACGCCGGCGTTGGGTTTGTCGATCATCGGGAATGATACGACGGCCCGGCTTGGCACGGGGGCATTGCAGACGATTACCGGAACGCTCGACGTTTCGGCCACGCAAAGCTCCACGACGGTTACAAACGCAAGCGGAGAGGCCGCAGGATCGAAGGCGGCGATTGGGGCTGCGGTCGCTGTCGCTCTGGTCGACGACACGGCGACTGCCACGACCGCCCGCAGCCTTTCCATCGGCGGAAGTGCAAGTTTTGCTGCGCAAAGCGCGTCGTCATCTTCGCTTGAGACAAAAGCAAGTGCCGTTGGCGCCGCTGAAGCCGAGGATGATGGCGAAGCCCAGGCCGGCGAAACGGATGTGAACTCCAACGTCGACGGTCAGCTCGATAAGGGCACCGAACGTCAGGCGACGTCGGGAGTTGGCAGCGCGGATCAGCGGAACCGGTCGAAAGCCGGATCGGACGACAAGGCAAGCCGCTCAGCCGAGACGTCTGAGGGCAAGGTCAATGTGGCCGCCGCCGTTGGCGTAAACGTGCAGACAAACGAAGCAACCGCTGCGGTGCCGGATGGGGTTGCGATTTCTGCCACAGGCGCGTTGTCGATTACCGCAACCGCCGATACGGACGCATCGAATGCCACGACAGGGGATGCGGTTGGCGAACCAGATGCCGATGGCAACACGCCACCTGCGGCTCAGGTGGGGATCGGGGCTGCCGTATCGGTAAATGTTGTCCGCGAACGCAATTCAGCGACCCTTGGAAACGCGGTGCACGTCGCCGATGGCGTGAACATCGCTGCCCGTCAGGCCGAAGCGCCCACGGATACCGACGTTGATACGATCAGTGCTTCTGCCTCGTCCGGGGCGGGCGGGTCGAAGGTTGGCATTGCCGGCTCGGTTGCGTTGAACAACCTTACCATTGAGAACACGGCGCGTATCGCGGCCGGGGCCACGGTGGATGCGGGCACGGGTGCGTCGACGATTATGGCTGACGAGCGTCTTGCCGTGACCGCTACGGCTGCGCCGGTCGATGCAGGCGTGACGGGCGGCAAAGTTGGTATCGGCGCCTCTGTCGCTTTGAACTTTGTCGATGTGACAACGACAGCAGAGGTTGCCGATGCGGCAACGGTCAATAACGGAGCTGGGCTGACGGTCACAGCAAACAGCAAAGCAGAGACCGAGACTGTCGCAAAGGCGGGTGCGGCCGGGGGCATTGCCGTCGACGCCTCTTTGGCTCTGGCGCGTCTGGACGTGCGGACCACTGCGCGGATCGGATCGGGTGCCGGGTTGAACATGACAGGCTCGGTCGGCGTTTCCGCCACGTCGAGCGGCGCGAACGTCGCGATGTCGGAAGGTGAGAATAAGGGCGGACGGGTGGCCGTCGGCGCATCTGCAGCCGTCATCTTTGGGGACGGGGCCAACGACGGCGCGCTTAAGAATTCGTCGGTGACGATTGCCGAGGTCGCGCGCGATATCACCGCGACCGGGCTTGCGGTAAACGCCGCATCGGATCGAAGCTACAAGGCTGATGCATCGGCGACCGCAAGCGGCGGCTTTTTCAGCGATTCCGACGAAACCAAAAACGACACGACAGGCGGGACTGCGACCTCTTCGAACTCGTTGAAACAGTCGCAGGGCAGTCAGCGCGGCACGCAAAACGGAAGCAAGGTCACCGTCGCGGCAGCGGCAGGGATCGCGAGTGCACAAGACCGGACCGAGGCCAGGCTGGGTTCGGTCACCGTCGATGTCTCTGGTCCGCTGGCGGTGACTTCAAGCAATACGGTCGGTATGGCGACGTCGGGAAGCGGCGCAGCGCTGGATCCCCAGACGAATGTTGGTGTCGGGATCGGGGTCGGCCTTGGCATCATCAAAACGACCACAATCGCAGAGATTGCCGACGGTGCGACGGTGACGCAATCCGGCGATCTCACGGTCACGGCGACATCGAAGGAGAACACCGAAGGCGACTTTGCCGATCTTTTGACGGCGCAGGCCGTTTCGGGTGCGTCGGCGGCGAAGGTCAGTGTGGCGGGCGCGCTTGCCGTTGCAATCTCTGACGGATCGACGCGTGCAAGCATCGGAGATGGTGTCAACGTTTCGAACGCTGGCGCCGTGAAGGTCGGGGTGGACAACACCAGCCAGCTTTCCTCGAAGGCGCTGGCCGGATCGCTTTCGAGAAAGGCCGGGATCGGGGCATCGGTCGCGGTGGTGGTGTCCGAGAAAGACTACTCCGCCACAGTTGGTGCGGGCGTCAACATCGTCGGGACCTCGCTTTCTGTCACGGCGAAGAACAATAAGGTATCTGGTCCGGCGTTTTCGCTCACCCCAACCGACACAATCGTCGAGCGGCTGCGGAACGGGACGCTTCTTGGTGCGAGCAATTACTATACCGAGGCGCTTGGAGGCTCGGCTGGCAATAGCGTCGCGGTGCAAGGTTCTTTTGCCGTTATGGTGTTTGATGACGACCTGACGGCAAGCGTCGGGCAAAGCCTGGACGGTACGACCACCACCCAGACCACGGTCGATGCGGGTGGCGGCAGCGTCGAGGTAAGGGCCGAAGGTGATATGACGGCCAAGGCGCTGTCTGGCGCGATTTCAGCCAGCGGGTCGAATGCCATAGGCGTGGCAAGTTCGGTCATCGACAGCACGGGAAGCACCACGTCCCGTGTCGCGCCGAACGCGCGCATCAACAACGCCGGATCTTTCAACGGCGTTGCTTCTGCCAAGCAGGACATCCAGACCTTCGGTGTCGCCGTGGCGGGCGGGATATCGAACGGCGTTTCTGGTGTCGCCACAGTCCTTTTGAGCGAGAACAGTGTCGAAGCCTTGGTGGGCCGAAACGCGCGTATCGCGATCAACGGGGCCGGGGCGGCGACCTTGTCGGCGCTGAACACGATTGACAACTTTAACCTTGCAACCGGGGTCGGTGTCGGAGGCTCAAACGGCATAGGTGCGTCTGGCGCGGTCACGACGGTCAGGAATACCACGCGGGCCGAAATGGCGGATGGGTCCGGTGTAGCCGACCGGGCGGCCATCACAACGGGCGGCGCGGTGAACATCTCGGCAACAGCCCGCGCAGAGGCCGACACGATTGCGGTCGCCGGTGGCGCAGGCGGTACAGTCGGTGCAGGGGCCGGCGTTGGAACCTATGTTTTCAACACACGGACAACAGCGCGTGTTGGTGCATTCGGACAGGTTGGCAACTCTGCTGCGTCGGGGTCTGCCACGGTCGAGGCCACAGACGACACCACGCTTTCGGCAGGATCGGGGGCCGCGGGCGGTGGCGGCACAGCCGGCGTCGGTGCGGCGGTTGCGGTCGGGGTCCTGACCAAGAACACCACAGCCGAGATTGCGGATTCGGCGAATGTTGATGCGTTTGACGTCAAGGTTGCCGCAACCTCTTCTGAAACCATTGTTGGCGCTGCGGCGGGGCTTGGCGTCGGCGGCACGGCGGGTCTGGCGGGTTCTGTCGCGGTCAATCGCGTCGATACCACGACGCTTGCGCGGGTCGGTGCGGGCGCGTCGATCCTAGCGGGCGGTTCGGTGGGCGTCATTGCCGACGGTGTGACCAGGATCGACATGATCGATGCGGCCGTCGCTGGTGGCGCGGCCGGTGTGGGCGCGTCTGTCGGGGTATCGATTGTCACGACCAACACGCAAGCCGTCATCGCGGATAATGCAAGCGTGACCGCGTTGGGCGGCGGGGCAGGTCTTCTTTATACCACCGGGCTTGATCCCCAGTTCTCTTCCTATCTTGCGGGCGACGATTTCGGATCGGCTGACGTGTCGCCCGGGTCGGGCGATGATAGCCCGGTCAAGATATCGGGTAGCGCCGAAAACAACGATCTTCGGACTGCGGACGATGCGCGGGCCACAGGCATCGCACTTCTGACCAAGAAGCGCAGCGTACAGCGCCAGACGGCCACGGGCACAGGGCTGATCGTCAACGCGACCGGCCAGACGGCGACACGGTCACTGTCGGTCGGCGGCGCATTTGGCGGTGTAGGGGTCGCCTTGTCGGCAAGCGTGCCGATCGTGACCACGACGACAAAAGCCACAATCGGCGCCAATGCTCAGATCAATCAGGGTCCGGGAACTGCGACATCCGGCCAGAACGTTTCCGTTGCTGCCATAAGCGATCACTACACGCTGGGCTTTGGCGGCGCGATTGCGGGCGGTGGATCTGCTGCGGGTGCGGGTGTTTCGGTTGGCGTGTTGAGCGCCACAGCAGAGGCCAGCACCGGGGCCGGAGCCCAGATTTCGGCAGCCCGCGACCTTTCGGTCCGCGCGGTGTCGCAACAGGATTTCTCGACAATGGCGGCCGCGGGCGCAATTTCTGCCGGCCTTTCCCTTGCGGGCGGCGCCTCTGCCACAAGCGTCACGACGCGTACAACAGCAGAGTTGGGCGGCACTGTCGTTGTTCAGGGCAACGCCGACGTCATTGCCGAAGACACCACACGCAACACGCTTCTTGCGGGCTCTGTCGCGGTTGGCGGAACGGCCGGGGCAGGTGCGGCCGTTGGAGTTCTGAACCTGAACAAGACGGTCAAGGCATCGGTCGCGGCAAACGCTGATGTTACGGCACTTGGTTTGTTCGGCTCCCGCACTGTGTTCGGCGATGTGGACGGCGACGGCACCGGGTCTGGTGGCACGGATATCGGCTACATGACGACGCGTTCGTCGCGCGGTCTGAATGTGCTGGCGAACTCGGCGCAATCGACCTACACGCTTGCTGTTTCGGGTGCTGGCGGACTTTGGGCCGGGCTGAGCGGGGTTGTTTCGCTTAATCTTTTCGACGTCACAACCCAAGCCTACATAGGCCAGAACGCGCAGATCAACACAATGGCGGGCAATGCGGGCGCGAACGCGCAGCAGGATGTGATCGTCACCGCCCGGGACACGACCGTGTCCGATGTGGCGGCAGGTTCTATCGCTGTCGGTGCCGTCGGCCTGGCCGGTACACTCGACGCAGGTATCTTCAAGGCCAATACCTCGGCCTTCATCGAAGACGGTGTGACGGTGAACGCGCGCGGGGATGTGGCCGTTACAGGTGTTGCCAACAAGGCCGGGGATAGCTTCGTCGTCAGCGGAAGCATCGGGCTAGGTGCGCTGGCAGCGGGCGTTGCCGTTTACTCATATGGCGACGGAGTCGCTTCGGGTGGGGCGGTCGATAGCGAGCTTGGAGATTCCAGCGATCAGGACGGGCGTCAGGCCTCGTTCGGCGGTCTCGTCGCCGATGCGCAGTCACAGATCGACGATGGCACCGTGGATGACGAGCTTCTGTCTGAATCTGACGACGACAATGTCAAACAGATCAGCGCCGATGCGCAGGCGGTCCGCGAGGGCGTCGATCTGGCGTCGGCTGCTAGCGCGCTGACAATTCCCGGCGGGACGTCGGCGAGCATCGGGCAAGCAACCATTAACGCAGGGGGCGGCGTTGGGGTGGCAAGCACTGAGACGCTGGATCTTGAAGTGGAAACCGGGGCTATCGCTGGCGGCGCAGTTGGCGTCGGCGCGGGCGTCGCCGTCGTGACGGTCGATACCGGAAGTACGGCGCAGATCACCGGCGCGGCCGCGGTCACCAGCAACACGGTCGGGGTCGCGGCCCTGACCGGCCACTCTCTGGACGTGGTCAGCCGGGCTGCAGCAGGCGGGATCTTTGCGGGCGTCAGCGCCGATGTTGCGATTGTCACGGACCGGTCGCGGACGCTGGCCGCCGTTACGGGCGCTGCGCTGCGCGTTGCAGGCGCCACGCGGATTGGGGCCCGGTCGACGCGGCTTGCGACGGCAGAGGGGCTGGGCATCAGCGTGGCCGGGACCGTTGCAGTCGGTGCGTCTGTCGCTAAGGCCACGATTGGCGGATCTGTTGCAGCACGTCTGAACGGCGGTGCAAGCGTCGGGACCAGTGGGGACGAAGCCGGAGACGTCGAGGTTTCTGCAGAAGCTTCGGACCAGGTTGCAACCGATGCGCTTGCAGTCGGCGGCGGTGTCGGGTTCGCCCTGCAAGGCGCGCTGGGCGACGGTAAGGTGGAAACGGATGTGGACGCCACGGTTTCAGCCGCGTCGATCAATTCGACCGGCGCCGTTGATGTTTCGGCGACCTCCCTGTCCAAGGCGGACAGCGAGGCCGAAGGCGTGGCTGTCGCGGGTCTTGGTGCCGCCGGTGCGTCGTCGACCGATGCCGAGGTCGCGACCACGGCTGACGCGACCGTCAATGCGAACGCGTTGATTGATGCAGGCAGCATCTCGATCGCGGCGCAGTCCGGGAACGCCGGATCGGGCGATCAGGTGCGCGCCGACTCTATGGCGTCCGCAGGTGCACTTGTTGGTCTGAACGCGACCGAGGCATCTGCCACGAACACCGCGTCGACCAACGCATCGGCCAGCAACAGTTCGCTGCGCGCAACGTCGGGCTCGGTCGCGGTGACCGCCGACGGAAGCTCGCAGCAGCGCGCACAGGCAAGCGGCCTCGCTGTTGGGCTTGTGGCTGCAGGCGCGAACTTCGCCACAGCGTCTGCCGGGACAACCAAGTCGGCCACCCTGACCGATATGGTGGGCGTAACTGCGGGTACTTTGACCGTCGAGGCCACGGGTAACGATCTCAACGCAGCCGAAGCCGTGGCAGGCAGTGGCGGGCTTGTCGCAGGCTCTGCAGCCGAAGCGAGCACCGTCTATAACGGTCAGACACGTGCCGGCATACTAGCATCGTCGCCAGGTGCCGCATTCACCGTCAATGTGACCGGTGCGGCAACGATTGAAGCGAACCAAACGACAGAGTTTGCCGGATATGTCGATAGCCGACAGGCATCGCTTGCCGGGTCAAGCGGTGCAGCGTTGTCGCACCGGGTGACAAGCAACGTGTCCGCAGACGTCGGAGACGACATCACGCTTCTCGCCGAGGATCTTGCGATCCGGGCGCTCAATTCGACCGTCAATGAATGGCGCGGCGCCAGCGGCGTATCGGGGGATGCGGCGGGCTGGAACGTGGACAGCGTTTCTGGCGGCTTGGCGAGCGTCCCTGCCGGCGGGTCCACGGTAACCGTAAACCACACAACGACCGCGCGGATCGGAGACCGCGCAATGGTGACGCTTCGTGCGCCAAGCCTTGCTTCCAGATTGTCAGATCTGAACCTTGAAGCGGGTAACAAGATCGAGGTCCGCCAAAAGGTAAAACTCGACAGCGGCGGTGCGATTGCAATTGCGCTTGCCGATGTCCAGGGCGGGTTCACCGCGAACGCTGCCGCCGATATTGGCGACAGTGCCAAAGTCGTGGTTCAGCGGGGCGATATCGCTGCGGCGGCTTTTGGAACAGCCGATATCGATATGCGCGCCAATGCGACGACCTATGGTCTGGCGGGTGCACCATCAGCTAACGCCGATGTTCTTTATGTCGGCAACAACACGGTCTCGGTTGGCCAGAACGCCCTTGTTGAGGCTTCAGACGGCATCAACCGGACCGATGGAAGCGAGCCGTCGGGTGCAACGATCCTACTGGCGGCCGGAAAGAAGCTGGATGGCTCTACCCCAGTACTGGCGTTTAACGCGACCGCGGACGCATACAACAAAACGGCGATCCCGATCCCGACGGCACCAAATCCGACCGTGACAGTGCGGAACTTTGGAACACTATCCATCGAATCCACGGCGGATAGTGTGACCGGAGCGCAAGGTGTGCGAGCAGCGGGAAACATCACCCTCGCGGCCTCGCAAGGCGACATTAGCGCCCGTGCAAAAGGGTTCGGAAAAGACATCTACCGGGAAGCACTTGCCAAGGCGGCAAGCGCGATTTCCAATGCGTTCGGCGGCGGGGATGTAAGCTTCGACTATCACGGCGGGTCGACCAATACGCGCGGTGGGCTTGCCCGCGTCGTGGTTGATGGCCTGGTCGAGACCGGCATTCAGCGTGAAAAATCGATCCAGTTCAACTATGTAACCGGAAACTGCAACGCTCAGCTTTCGGCCTGTGTGGCGGATTTCTCGGCCAGCAATATCGACGCGACTATTAGCGGGCCAGAGCCGGTGGGCACTAACATCGTCGAGCGGATCAGAGAACTTGAACAGCTTCGCTCCGACTACGATGCAGATGCAGTGGCGCGGGCCGCCTACACCACCGAAATCCGGTTCCTGCAAAACAAGCTTGTCGATCTTGGGCTGGGGTCATTCAATTCCTCCGGAGAATTCGTCGACAGCGCATTCACCGGCGCGTCCCCGCGTGAGGCGCTCCTGGCCGAAGCGGCGAGCGCAAGCGCCGATATCAGCACAATCGAACTGCGGCTGGGGTCCGCAGGCACCGTCGGCATCGATACACCGTTGTCCGTCGCGGCACTTGAGGTGCAGCAAGCCTATAACGATGCGACAGCGGGGCTCAGCGGGTTCACGGCAACCGCGCTGACCACCATCCAGTCGCTCAGCGGTTACGATGGAACGGTTACGGCTCAGGCCAACCTGGTGTCGACCGTGAACACAGCCCTGTCCGAAGGCACCGATGCTGCCAACGCGGTCAAGGCGGCAGAGGCGAACACGATCCAGCGACGCGCGAACATCGAAGCGCAGATCGACCTGATTGAAGCTGCTCAGAATGACCTTGAGACGGCGCGCGTAAACGGCAACAGCGCCGGTGAGACGTCGGCGCTTACCGCAATCGCAAACGCCAAGAGCGCGATCGAAGGAGAGTTGGCGGGCATCACGTCGAACAATTCGACGATCCAGACACAGTCCGCGACCGCGCAGTCGCGGGCTACGACGATCCGAACGTCGCTTAACTCGCTGCTGGGGATCATTCCCGACAGCACGGATTCGGATACCAAATCCGCCGACGATACCAAGCGCGCTTCGCTGACAGCGGCGGCGGATGCCTCGGGTCTGGGCGGTGCTCTGACGAATATCGGTATCGCGGAAACCACCCTGACCGACGCCAAAGTCAGCCTCGACACCGAAACCGCGACCATCGGCTCGCGCGTGGGCACGTTCAACGCGGCCACGGTGACGCCGGGGACAGTCGACAGTGTCGATAACTCGCTGACCCAGTTCATCGACCTCCTCGATGACCGTACCGGGACCTTTGCCACCAAGACGATCGAGGCCCAGTCAGCTTCGAGTGACCGGACCCGTCCTTCGACCTTTACGATCGAGGTCGCCGATACTCAGGCGCGGCTTGGCAATATCTCGGTCGATTCCGATCTTTTGACCGGCAGCGGCGCTTTGAAGGCGCCGGGTGACGCCAGCATTCTGGTCGAGAACAATACCTCGAACACACTCAAGCTCGGGAATCTGATCATCCCGACCTACGATGCTGGTAACGTCCGGTTCCGTGGTGGGTTGGTCTATTCGAACGACGACATCAACGTTTTGAACAACTCCTACCTCGCGACCCGGGGAAGCCTGCCAACCGGGGTCACGGGGACTGCGACCTTCAGCAACAGCAATATCGTCACGCAGCTTACCACGAGCCGTGGCAACGTGACCGTGGTGTCGAACTACAATGCCGACAGCAACGTATTTTACGACCCGGCCTTGCCGCCAGATGTAAACGTGCTGCGGGCGAACCGGCGTGTACCGCCCGATATCATCCTTCAATCGGGCCGCATCATCGAAAACACCCGTGGTGCGGTGAACATCGAAAGCGCCCAGGGCAACATTTATATCAATGGTCAGATCAATGCCGGATCCGTCAATATCCTCGCCAAAAACGGGGATTTCGTTTCCAGCTTTGTGAATGGCTTTAACCATATCGGCGGCGATCCCGCGAGCTTCAGCAACCCGACCAACGCAGCCGAGCGTGGTGCCGGAATTACAGCGAACGGGGCGATCTCGATTTCGGCGCGGTTCCTTAACATCAACAGTCGGATCCAAAGCGGCATCGCCGACTGGAACGTCACACTCAATTCCAGTGACAAGCTGACAGTCGACTGGCGCGAACTGGGAATTTCGCAATCGGCGTTCAACACGGCTGTCGCGGCGAATGCGTCGACCATCACAGTCAGTCTTGGGGGCGGCAACACCATGCAGGTTGGGCTGAACACCAACCCTGCTGCCATCGACACCGATCAACTCGCCGACCTGATCCAGCAATACCAAGACGAAGTCGTGCGAAACCCCGATGCCGATCCGATCCGCACGGTTCTTGCCGGTGGCCAGCCGATACAGATTAATCTGAAGGATTATCTTTCGGGAACGCCCGGTGCGCGGGTAGAGCTGACAACGGCGCAGGCGCAAGCCTACACCGCGGCGCAGGGTGGGGAAGGCATCTACTCTGTCCTCGCAAGCGGGAACATCGGGGCGTCTTACGATGCCACCAACGACAGTTACATCGTCAACGGGACCTCGGTTCGTGGCGGTTATATCGAAGTGTTCGGACAGATTATCAACACGTCCTCTTCGGGTGGAGAGCTGCGGGCACTTGACGGGTTCGGCCAGATTGACGTTATCAACAACACTGGCAAAACCGTTCAGATCCGCAACATGTCGACGGGCGAAGACCCCACCGGCACGCTGCGCGGGATCGCTGGCAAGATCCGGCTAACCGACGTGATCCGTGTCGATGCATCAAACGCCGTCGACCCGCTGGTTCGCGTGATGGTCACCGAATACACGTACAATCCCGGCGCCGACCAGGTCGAGGTAAACCGTCAGACCGGGCGCATCGACAATGCCACGGGAAACATCATCGAGCTTGTGAACGTCGCTGTCGGCCCCACCGCGGGGCGGGAAACATCCTACACGCCAGGGGAAAGCCCGCTGGGCACGATCTATCCCCGGTATCTGTTCACCGAGCTTGAAAAGTTCTTCTCGGAAGGCCAGTCAACGGTCACGCGCAGCCAATTCTTCGGATCGGACGCGCTGACGATCAGCGAGGCGCGATCGTTCAGAAACCTGACCGGAGAGGTAACGGAATCCGTCGGCCGGGTCGATGACGGCACCTACCTGACGATTGATACCACGCCACAAAGTGGTGCGTCAGAACTGCTTAGCAACGGCATTTACGTAAACGGCACGGCGACCACCCGGACCAACGCGTCGCTCAACGGCCAGGCACTCGTCACCTCCGAAGCCGTGTATTTGCGCCAGGCGCCAGAGGTCGAACGCATCGGTACCCAGCGCAACTGTAACTGGTGGACCTTGTGCGCCCTTTCGGATGTGACCGACACCTACAGGGTGACGCAGAGGTTCAACCGGATCACAACAAATTCGCTGAAAGCGAACTATCCCATTAAGGTGGAATTCATCGGGTCGCAAACCGGCGGCATTGGGATTACGTCAAACGCCGATGTCGTTTTGAACAGCCCGCTTCGCAACGCTGCAGGCACTACGCGCATTACAACGACGGCGGGCGGCAACATCGTTCAAGGCACGCGGGCGGCCGAGGTCGAAGGCGTGAACGTCATTTACAATGCCGCGGGCTCAGTTGGCGGGGTCACGAGTGCCGTCGCCCCGGCTGGACCTGTCGCATCGGATGCCCAGATCGTCACGACATTGACCCGGGCCGAGGAAGCGGTACCGGTCGGCAGCCTTCGGGCGGTATCGGCTTCTGGCGGCGTGGCGGTTCGGACGACGGGCAACATGATCGTTGATCTGGTCCAGGCCGATACGGGCGCCGTCAACCTGATCGCGCAAGGGGGCATCACCGGCCTTAGCGCGGCCTCCAAGATCCAGGGCGAACGCGTTAAGCTTCAGGCCGTCGCGGGCAGCATTGGGTCCGTCACGCCGGGCAGCGAGCTGACGGTCAACACCGCGTTCACGCCGGGCGCAAGCTTCCGCGAGTTTGGGGATCCGGTCATTAATCCTGCACTTCGGCAGGATCCGGCGTTCGGTCTGACCGCAACCGCAAGCGATGATATCGGCATCAAATCCACGGTCTGGTCCGGAAACGCGTCAGGCTCGATCCTCGTAGAAAACGTCGAGACGTTTGGCGGCGATGTGCGGTTGGTCACGCCGGGCCGGGTTCTGGACAACCAGCCCGTGGAACAGATCGACGCGCGGACCTACGATCAGCTTCTGAGTTTCTGGGATACGCTCGGGCTTCTGGAAGGTTCGGCCGAAAACATCGACAAACAGAATGTCCAGATCACGGCGTTTGAGAACGCGCAGACACAGTCCTATCGTCAATACTGGCGCATTCGGCAGTCGCAGCCCGACGGCGGCGCGGCTTACGATCCGACATTCCAAGTCGTTGTCGAACCGGGTTCGGCGCAGTTCGAAGTCCTGTCCGCCCAGTTCCGGCAGCAGGCGCAAAACGAAGGGACGCCAGCGGGCGACCTGGATGCGGCCGTCGCAACGAAACTGGCCGACTTCGAAGCGCAGCAGACGGCCGAATATCACAGCCTACATGACACTGTCGGCGGCTTCACGGGCGCGTTCGATTCAGGATTTTCCTACGCGGCGACGACAGCGGAACGCGATGACTTGACCCGCAAGGCGTCGTGGACCGAGCGAGAGCTGGCGTTCACGCTTGCGCCGGGTGCGCTGAAGACCGTCACGGGCACAAACCCGATTATTAAAGACCCCAACATCACAGGCCGCACGATCACGCTGGTCGCAGGTGATGGCGTGGGCGAAACAATCAATCAGGGCGCGGGACTGTCGATTATATCCAGCACTGAGCCGCGCGATTTGACGATCGACCAAAAGGTGGCACTGGCGGCGGCAGAGCGGAACGATCTTGAGTTGCAACTTGGACGCATCGACGATCCCGGAGCGGGCGGAACGCAAGAGCAGCGTGACGCCTATGCGGCGGCTCTGGCTCAGGGTGTGACGAACCCCGTGGGCGTGACCACGATCCCGCTGGGCGTTGAGTTCGATGATCTGACACCGGCCCAACAGGCGGCATTGGATGCCGCTGCGCTTGGCCTTGTTGCCGCTGATCAGACGACCCTTGCGGTTCTGGTCAAACGGCCATTGAACTTTGAAACGGCCGGCGCGCTGAACCTTGATGTCGCTACCGCTGAAGTCGGCCCATCCTCTGACGCGGGGCGCAGCTACCTTGCGTCGCGGCAGGATGCGAACCTTGGCGTCCTCACGACACTCGGCGAGACGCGGGTGAAGGTGCGGGGCGATATTCGCAATGCCAGTTCCAGCCTGATCCAGACGGGCGACATTATCCTTGAGGCGGCGCAAGGGGCCATCGGGTCGCCCGCTGTGCCCGTGCGACTGACGCTCCTTGCCGATGCGACGACCGTCGCGCGCGCGCAGAACGGGGTCTATCTAGATTTTGCGGGCGACGGCATCATCGACACGGTTTATTCGCCCGGCGATATTAGCCTGATTGCCGATAACTCGCTGAAAAACGCCAATTCCGACGATCTGATCAATATCCTCGGCACAGAGGTCGCGCTTGAGGCGCGGAACGGGTCCGTCGGCGAGATCGGGCGTCCGTTGAATGTCGGCGTAAACCTTGGTGGTTCGATCACTGCGGATGCAACCGGCGCAGTCAGCTTGTTCGGCACAGCGACCAACCCGATGATCATCGGGCGTATCGACGCGGGCGGCACGGTTGCGATTGGCCTTGGTGGATCGGCGACGATCGACGGTCCGGTCAGAACGCCAGGCTCAATCAACATCGCGGGCGGCGGGCGGCTTGTTGCGACCGATATGGCGCAGATTTTGGCCACGACGGGCGATATTACGATCCAGGCCGGCAGCCTGAAACTGTTGAACGGATCGCAAACCACCGCAACGCTTGGCAAGATCGATATCGAAACGGACGATGACGTCGTTGTCACCGGTCTGACAGCAGGAAGCGCGGACGCGGACGCGGTGAGGGTGGTCGCAGGCGGTACGATCTTTGGCGGCACATCTCCTGTGGATCGCACCGACATAACGGCTGCATCCGCTGGCGCGGGCGTGATCCTGCAAGCGGGCGTGGGCATCGGCGATGCAACCCAAGCCAACGACCGTGCAGTTGACGGACCAGGCGATGTACCTGGCAGCGCCAACGCTGTCACGGATGTAGCAAACCCAATCCGGTTCCTTGCAAGTCAGGCCTCGGCTTCGGCCGGGACGGGCGGTGTCGTGCTGACGGCCCTGGCCGATACCACCGTCTCGTCGATCAACGCCCCGGGCGGCCCCGTTGTGGTGGACGGTCTTGGTGCACTGACGTTTACAGATGTGCAAAGCGGCGGATCCCAAGACCTTAGCGCTACGACGACGCTGGATTTTGCGCAGCTTACCTCGACAGGTCTTCCTGGCGATCCGGGTGATATCACGGTTTCGGCGGGGCAGGACGTGACCGGCGGTGTGATCGATGCAGCAGGTCAGGTCAGTGTTTTCGGCGTCAACGTTATCGTTTCGACAGTGACAAGCGCAGGATCGCAAACGCTGAGTGGGACCGGCAACGTCGGCTTTACTCAGTTGACCGCGACCGGGTCGCCGGGCGATCCGGGCGATGTAGACGTCGTTGCTGGGCAGGACGTAAACGGCGGCGCGATCGACGCAGCGGGCAAGGCCAACGTTTCGGGCGTCAATATCAACATGTCGACGGTAACGAGCGGCGGATCGCAGACCTTGGCCGGCACCGGCAGCGTGATGTTCACCGATCTTACGTCAACCGGACGTCCAGGTGACCCGGGCGACATAGATGTCATGGCCGGACAGGATGTGACGGGCGACACGATCACATCGGCGGGTAAGGTTGGCGTTTCCGGCGACAACATTGTGCTCGCAACTGTCACTAGCCAGGGGTCGCAAACGGTCGATGGCACGGGCGACGTCCAAATCGACACGGCCATAGCTCTCGGCAAGCCAGGTGATCCCGGGGATGTCGATGTGTCGGCGGGTGGCGCCCTTCAGACCCGCACAATCAATGCGGCGGGCAGCATTGCGGCGTCCGGCGCAACGGTAACGTTCGAAGACCTCACAGCCGGGCAGAACGTTCGGGTTACAAGCCCGGGTGCCGTCACGGGCGGCAATATTCTGGCCGGTGTCGATTCCTTCGTTATGGGGGATACCGTCACATTCAACCGGATCGAGGCGGGGAACGACAACGAGATCATCTCGGGCGGCGACATCAACGGAAACGTCCAGATCGCCGGAAACAAGATCACCAACAAAGCGGGCTCGGCGACGCGCAGAGGGTCAATCGATATTGGGAATATGTCGGCCCGTTTGTTTGATATCGAAGCCAGTGGTGACTTTAAGTTCGACCAGATTGATGTGGCCGAACGCTTGGATCTAAGGGCCGATGTGATCGAAGGCAACGTGCGGCAGGTCCCCCCTGGACCCAACCCGTTGCGGATGACGATCACGGGCGGGTTCGGGCAAGTCGCGACACGCGCAAACCTGTTTGTGGATGCCCCGGCCGGGTTGACGGTTGAACGCGTCTCGGTGGTTGACACAGACCTTCGGACTACTGCAACGACCGCCTTGGTTCAGAACGCCTTCATCCCGGGCGAGTTCATTCTTCGGACCCCTCTGCAGACGATTGATGTCAACAACCGGTCGCCACAACCCCGAGGCATCGGGGACGTGCAACTGTTTGCCCTGGATCGCACGTTGAGCTTTGGTGCGATCGAGTTGGCGACCATTTCCGATGAAACCGTGATCGGGTTCAATGCTCTGCCCGATAGCACATTCGAGCCGAACCTGGATCAGTTCTTCTTTGGCGTGAGCTTGACACGCGACAGCATCCGGTTCTTGCGCACGGTCGAAGGACAAATTCCACCGTATGGCGGGGTGACTGTTCCCGATCCGTCAGATGATCAGATCTTGCAGGAACTTGCGGACGAGCTTGCCGTTGTCGTGATCGATGGTGTTGAGTACCAGATATTCTTCAATGGCCGGGGCCCGGCGGTCCTGCTGGAACAAGGGACATAATGCCGATGAAGCACTTCTGGCCAGTCGCTGCTTTGGTTCTGGCGGCGTTTACCGGGATGGCGGAAGCACAGCGGATCGCAGATCCTTCGGTCCGCGCACAGGATGACGCCAGGGAGCGGGCCGAACAGCTTGATCGGGAGGGACGGGTCAGGCAATCGGGTGATCCGGTCCTGTCGGATGAATTACAGCGGCGGCCGCTGCCACCCGCAGGTGGTCCGACCGTGGTAGTGCGCAGCGTCGTCTTCGAACCGCGCTCGGCGTTCTTTTCACAAAGCGATCTTGACGCGCTGACACGCCCCTTCGTCGGCCAAAGGCTAGATTTTCGGGGAATCTCGCAACTGGTGCGCGGCGTGAACGACCTTTACGCACAGCGCGGCATCGTGACCGCTGCCGCTATCCTGCCACCGCAGGATCTGAGCTCGGGTAACTTGCGGATCCAGCTGGTAGAGGGACGGTTGGGCGGCGTTACTGTCGTCGGCAACGAGCAGACCGATCCGGAATTTGTGCTGAACCGCATCACGCTTTCGCGGGATGGCGATGTGGTGGACGTTCCGCAAATTGCTGAGGATCTGAACTTCTTCAACAAAACCAGCCGCGCAAAAGTGCGCATGCTGTTGCAACCGGGTGCGGCGTTTGGGCTGACCAATCTGTCCTTCGGCATAACTGAGCCGCCGAAACAAGAGCTTCAGTTTTTCTTGGGCAACGAAGGGGTTGAATCGACGGGGGAATTTGAGGTTGCGGCCCTTTACCGGCGATACGGTATATTCGGGCGCGACGATTCACTTCTTGCGTATCTGGAGTTTGCAGAAGGCTCTGAATCGCTAGTCCTGACCTATGATGTTCCGATCACGCCGCAGAACACCCGGCTAAGCTTTGGGTTTAACGCATCGTCTATTGATATTGTGGACGGGCCCGCCGAACCATTGGATGTCGAGGGGGAAAGCTATTCCTTCACGGTGGGCGTCACCCATCCGCTGTTCGTGGATGAAAACTGGGTCATTCAAGGGAAGGCCGGATACTTCTATGGACCCAATGAATCCTCGGCTCTTGGGATTACATTGGTCGATACGGACACTCAGAAATTCAACGCGGGCATCGACTTCGGCTACACGGGCGAACGGTTGTCGATGTCAGGTGATCTTCAGGTGATTGCGGCCGAAGTGGACAACAAGATTCTGGGGCGTACCCGGGACATCACCCTGGTGACCGGTTCGCTTTTTGGCTTCTATGCCCTGGACGACAATTGGAATGTTCAGGGGGCCGCCGGGTTCCAATGGACGGATGAAGAGTTGATCCCGGGCAATCTGCTTTATCAGATCGGCGGTCCGCAAACGGTGCGCGGGTATCCGTCCGAGGGCGTGGCGGGGGATGACGGTTACTACCTAAGCCTCGAATTGCATCGCCCGTTTCCGGTGAACAACCGGACGATGGATGTGTTTGGATTTGTCGACCACGGCAAAGTCTTCTCGACATTTCCCGACGAGGTCGAACTGACCTCGGTGGGTTTCGGAGCGTCCTACGATCTGACGGATCGTATTCGGCTCGACGTGACGGCGGCATTTCCCGTGGAAGACACGCTGCCCAACCAGGATGATGCAACGGTCTATGCCACGCTTCGCGTGATCGCATTTTAGGGCTGCGCTCGATCAAGGGACTACCCGGTCGGCGTGTCCATTGCCGGTGCACCGCCTTCGAACACATTCTCTCCCTCGTAGTCACAGGGCGCTTCCTGCATCTCTAGGTGCAGACCCTGGCCTTCGTAGGGATGTGCGCGTGCCAGCGCTTCGTCGACCTCGATCCCCAATCCAGGTTTATCCGGAACGGGAACAAAGCCGTCTTCGACAAAGATCGCGTTGCGGATCAGGTTGCGGTGAAAGGGCGTATCGATGGTTTCCGCGATCAGAAGGTTCGGGATCGCCGCCGCGAGGTGGATGTTCGCAGCCCACTCGACCGGCCCTGCGTAAAGGTGCGGTGCCATCTGGCCCCCATAGCTTTCTGCAAGGGTCGCGATCTTTCGGGTTTGCCACAGCCCACCTGCGCGTCCCAGCGCTGGCTGCAGAATGGACGCCCCCGCTTTAAGGGCCGCGGCAAACTCTGCAAGGGTGGTCAGCCGCTCTCCTGTGGCCACCGGGACCGGCTGGCCGCTTGCCACGCGTGACAATCCGTCGGGGTCGTCGGGGGGAACCGGCTCCTCGAACCAAAGTGGCTGAGATGGCGCGATGGCCTGCCCCATGCGGATCGCGCCCGCGGGTGTGAACTGGCCGTGCGTTCCGAACAAAAGATCGGCGCGGTCGCCCAACGCCCCGCGGATCGCTTCGCAAAACGCCACTGACCGCGAAAGATCCCGCATCGCAGGCTGGTGGCCGCCTCGGATCGTGTAGGGACCGGCGGGGTCGAACTTCACGGCCGTATACCCGCGCGCCACGCAGTCGGTCGCCGCCTCGGCCGCCATATCGGGCGAAACCCAGAATTCCGGCAAAGGGTGATCGGGCAGGGGATACAGGTAAGTATAGGCGCGAATGCGCTCGTTCATCAGACCACCGAGAAGCGCCCACACGGGTCGACCGCGCGCCTTGCCGACAATGTCCCAGCACGCGATTTCCAAGCCCGAGAAGGCGCCCATCACGGTCAGGTCCGGGCGCTGTGTGAAACCTGATCCATAGGCACGGCGAAACATTAGCTCGACGTTCTCGGGGCTCTCGCCTTCCATATGGCGGGCAAAGACATCCGCAATCACAGCCCGCATTGCTTCAGGTCCAACCGAGCTGGCATAACACTCGCCCCAGCCAGAAATCCCGTCATCCGTCGTGAGTTTGACCAAGATCCAGTACCGCCCACCCCAGCCCGGTGCGGGTGGCGCCGTCACAACGATGTCGAGATTGCGCAGTTTCATGTTAAAACGTCCTTCAGAGCTTTGCCTTGGATACGACGGTCGTCATCACAATGGGTTGTTGCACGCCCGAAAGCGACGGGCTTATGCCGCAGGTAGCGATCGACGCGATGTAAAGACGAACCAACAAATCCCCATCAATCCCATAGATACGAGGAACGGTGCGCCCGGCAACGATACTGGCGCACCGGGTTTGGTAAAGGCCGCGAACGTCACTGTCATCACAGGAGGCGAGACAATCAGCGCCAGCGAATGGGCCGACGACAGGATGCCCTGCAACTCGCCCTGTGCATCGTCGTCCACGATGCGCGACATCATCCCCTGCACAGCCGGGGTGACAACAGCCCCAAGGGCAGTGAGAGGTGTCAGGATCAAAGCGACCGTTCCGCTTGCAACAAACGCCATGGCCAGAAACGCCGTCGCGTTGAACGCAATCCCGTAAAGCACGGTGCCGCGGTCCCCGAGATAGCGCAGGATGATCCGGATAAGCCCTCCCTGCACCACCACCAACGCGATGCCAAAGGCTGCGAGCGAAAGACCGACCATTGCAGAATCCCAGCCAAACCTGGCACGGGTGAAGTAGGCCCAGATCGCGGGGTAGACGTTGAATGCCACCTGGTAGAAGAAGAACAATAGGACCAGCCGCGTGACGCCGGGCAGGCGCGAGAGCGCGATAAACGATCCCAAGGGATTGGCGCGTGCCCAGCGGAAGGTTCGCTGGTTTTCCCGGCGCAGGGTTTCGGGCAAGATCAGAATACCAAACACAAGGTTGGCGGCGGCAAGCGCAGCTGCGGCATAGAATGGCGCGCGGGTGCCAAGTTCGCCCAGAAGCCCGCCAATCATCGGACCAAGCACGAACCCCACACCGAACGATGCACCGATCAGGCCAAATCGCGCAGCCTTTTCCTCGGGTTTCGAGATATCGGCAATGAATGCGTAACCCACCGCTTGCGTGGCTGATGCGATCCCACCAACGATGCGGGCGGCAAGGAGGACGAGCATCGACCCTGCCGTCGCCATTACGAGGTATTCGCACATCACGACCGTGAGCGAGACCAGAAGGACCGGCCGGCGCCCGAACCGGTCGGATAAGCTGCCGAGCGTCGGGCCGCACAAAAACTGCATTGCGGCAAAGGATGTTGTCAGGACACCGCCCCAAAGTGCGGCGTCAGCGAGCGTTCCACCGTCGATTTCCTGCAGAAGTGCAGGCATCACCGGCAGCATCAGCCCGATGCCCATGGCATCGATCGCCAATGTGATCAGGATGAAGACAAGGGGCAGGTTCGGTCGCATTGCGCGCCAGTTAGGCCTACGGCGCGCAATGGTGGAAGAGATTTATGGGATCGCGATCGATTTTTATCCGGTGCGCGGGACGGTGGCCCACGCGCACCCGGTCAGGCCACCCGCAATCCAAGGATGTCGCGGGCTTCGGCCCAGGTGGCAACGGGCCGCTCGTACTTTTCGCACAGCGCGACCGCCCGGCGCACAAGTGCCGCGTTTGAAGGCGCAAGTGTCTCTCGGTCGAGGCGAATATTGTCTTCAAGCCCCGTCCTACTGTGGCCCCCGGCAGCAATGCACCATTCGTTGACCTGGATCTGCGCCGGTCCAATGCCGGCGGCACACCATTCCGCGTCGGGTGCCAATCGCTTCAAAGTCTCGATGAAAAAATCGAAGGACGGCTTGTCGGCGGGCATTGCGTTTTTCACGTTCATGACGAACTGCACATAGAGCGGGCCCTTTAGGCGCCCGTCCGTTTGCATCTTCACGGCCTGAAAGATGTGTGAAAGATCGAACGCCTCGATCTCGGGCTTGATGTCGTTTGCCAGCATCTCGGACGCCAGCCAGTCCACAAGGTCCGGTGGGTTGTCGTAGACGCGTGTCGGGAAATTGTTCGACCCCACGGTGAGTGAGGCCATATCGGGCTTCAGGGGCAGCATCCCCCCCCGCTCTGGCCCCGCACCTGACCGCCCGCCGGTCGAGAATTGGACGATCATGCCCGGACAGTGCTTTTCGAGCTCCTCTTTCAGGCGTGCAAAGCGATCTGGGTCCGACGTCGGCGTGCCATCGTCCATTCGGACATGGCAATGGGCGATCGAGGCGCCGGCCTCGAACGCCTCATGCGTCGACTCGACCTGTTCGTCGATGCTGATCGGAACCGCAGGGTTGTCTGATTTGCGGGGTACGCTGCCGGTGATCGCGACGCAGATAATGCAGGGCTTGGTCATGGGGTCCTCCGAATTCAGGCACGATCCTATCTGCCGAGCCAACGCTTCGCCACAGATAGAGAGAGATGGTGTTCTGATGTATCGGCGTCAGTCGTGCCCGATGTCTTTCAAAAATCCGATCAGCGTGCGGGCGTATTCCTCTGGCTGCTCGACACATGGAAGATGGCCAGCGCCTCGGATCAGGTGATACCTGCTGCCTTCTACTAGATTTGCAGTCTCGCGCACGAGGTCGGGCGGTGTGGACCCATCCTCGCTTCCTGCAATCGCAAGTGTTGGGAGCGTCAGCTCAGCCGTTGTGGTCATGAAATCCGTGCCCGCTATAGCTGCCGCACAGCCCATGTAGCCTTCTGTCGGCTGCCGTTCGAGCATGTGGCGCCAAAGCGCAAAGTCCGCCGTCTCGCGGAAGCGTTTGGAGAACCATCTTTCCAGGATCGCGTCCGAAAGCGCCGGGATGCCGCCGGCCCGGATTGTTGCGACCCGTTCGTCCCACATGGTCCGAGTGCCGATCTTGGCGGCAGTGTTCGAGATGACCAGCCCCCGCACAAGGTCCAGCCGTTTTGCGGCAAGGCCCTGCGCGATCATTCCGCCGATTGAAAGCCCGACAAACACTGCATCACGCACGCCCAAATGGTCCATCAGACGCTCGGCATCGGCCACAAGTGTGCCCATCGCGTAAGGCGCGTTCGGACAATCTGACAGACCATGGCCCCGTTTGTCGTAGCGAATGAGGCGCAGACTGTCGGGAAGGTACGGGATGATCCCGTCCCACAGACGAAGATCGGTGCCAAGCGAATTGGAAAAGATGACGGGCCGGCCGGTCGGGTCGCCATCCTCGCGGTAGTGGATGCGGGTGCCGTTTAGATCTGCAACTCTCACAGGTCCTGTCTCTTTTCCATCGTCGCCAAGGCGCGGTCGAAGACTGGGCGGTCAACGTTGCCACCCGTGATGACCGCTATCACCGTGTCACCTTCGACGTTCCCGGGTTGAAAAAGAGCAGCGGCGAGGGCCGCGGCCCCCCCAGGCTCTGCGACGACACGAAGCCGTTCAAACCCTACCGCCATCGCGCGAAGCGCCTCGTCATCTGTCACCGTCAGGCCGGGGCCGCAATGCGCCTTTAGAATTGGAAAGGTCAGCTCGCCCGGTGACGGTGTCAGAATGGCATCAAGAAGCCCGCCCGAGGTTTCTGCGTTTTCCTCGCGCCTGCCTGACGCCAGCGAACGCGTCACATCATCGAAGGCCTGCGGCTCCACCGGACGGACGCGTAGGCCGGGCGCTTTTGCGGCAAGTGCCAGCGCGATCCCCGATGTCAGGCCGCCACCTCCGCAACAAACCAGAACGTCGGCCTGTGTTGCGCCCGCCTCTGCGGCCTGCTCCGCAATCTCAAGTCCGCACGTGCCCTGGCCTGCAATCACCATGGGTTCGTCGTAGGGACGGATCAGGCTTAGCCCGCGCTCCTTCATCAGTCGTTCGCCAATCTCTTCACGGCTTTCCGTGCCGCGATCATATGGGACGACCTCGGCTCCAAGCGCGCGCGTATTGGCGATCTTTACTGCGGGCGCGTCCGACGGCATGACGATGACAGCCGGAAGACCGAACTCGCGCGCCGCCATCGCGACGCCCTGGGCATGGTTACCAGAAGAGTATGCGATCACGCCGGTGGTTTCGCCTTCGGCGACAAGCGCCGACACAGCCGCCCGACCGCCCCGGTATTTGAACGACCCGGTCACTTGCAGGCACTCGGCCTTTACCAAGACCCGGCGTCCCGCGATCTCGTCGAGAAACGGGGACGACAGAAGCGGCGTTCGGCGCACATGGCCTGCCGCGCGTTCGGCGGCGGCGCGGATCATGTCGATGTTCATATCAGCCTGCTTGTCCAGGTTTCGAGGGCAGAGAGCGCTTCGGGTTCGTCGAGAAACGGGACATGACCGCGTCCGGCGACCTCGGCGGTGATTAGGTCAGGGTTCCTGGCTCTCATTCGAAGCACGGTTTCGGCAGACAACAGGTCCGAGTTCTGACCTCGGATCACCGCGACCGGCAGGCCAGTAAGCGCATCAAACCAGGGCCAGAGGTCGGGCAAAGGCTGGTCGCGCGATGCTTCGAACACGTCACGCAGGCGCGGATCGTAATTTATCATCAGCCCGTCCGGCGTCTGGACATAGTGTTTGCGAACTTCTTCCTGCCAACGCGCCTCTGGCACGGCTTGGAACCCCTCCATCAGATGCGCGCGCATAGACGCGGCATCGGCAAAGGTCTTTTCTGCCGGATTCCGGCCCAGATAGGCGCCGATTGCGCTTAGCCCGGAGCCCGCGATTTCCGGTCCGATATCGTTCATCGCAAGACCGGTCAGCCGGTCGCGGGCCATGGCCGCGATCCCCATTCCGATCAATCCGCCGCGCGAAGTTCCGAGGATGGCAACGCTGGCAAGACCCAGATGGTCCAACAGTGCCAATGCGTCCTGTGCTTCCTGTGCGATCGTGTAGGTCGCGGGATCGGCCCAATCGGACCGGCCCCGGCCACGATAGTCCATCCGGATCAGACGGTACTCCGCAAGGTGCGGCGCTACATAGTCGAAGTCGGTGCCGTTTCGGGTCAGACCCGCAAGACACAAGATCGCCGGACCGTCACCGGCATCGGTGTAGTAAAGCGTCGTTCCATCCAAGGCCGAAAAAGTTGGCATTACATCTCCGCCGCAAGGTCAGGGATTGGGGTCAGATCGCGCAAGACAATCGCGGGACGACCGGGCAGGCGATCTAACGGTTCGCCCGCGCGGTTGACCCAGGCTGTGGAAAATCCATAGGCTGTCGCGCAAGCTGCGTCCCATCCGTTAGAGGAAACAAACAGGACGTGAGACCGGTCCGTTCCAAACCGCTCTTCAACAAGGTTGTAGACACGTGCGTCGGGCTTGAAGACGCCAACACTCTCGACCGACAGGACTGCATCCAACTGATCACCGATCCCGGCAGAGGCCACGGCAGCTTCAAGCATGTTTGGCGAGCCGTTCGAGAGGATCGCCGTCGCCAATCCGGCAGACTTAAGCGCTTTCAGCATTTCCGGGACTTCCGGGTAGGCCGAAAGTTCCCAATAGAGCGCCATTAGCCGATCCCTGAGGCGGGCGTCGGTCAGGCCGACCGCCTCCATCGCCCAGTCCAAACCATCCTGTGTCACTGACCAGAAATCCGTGTGATCGCCCGTCACGGCGCGCAGCCAGGTGTATTGCAGCTGCTTGGCGCGCCAATGGGCGGACAGATCCTGCCAACTGTCTGCCAACGCTGCGTTTTCAGGTTCCACAGCGGCAGTACGCGCGGCGGCCGACACATCAAAAAGCGTGCCGTAGGCATCGAAAACACAGGTCGTGATGGTCATTTGGATTCCCCGGGGACGCGCGCGGGGCGACACTGTCACAGCGCGGCGCGGGGGGGAAGGGTCACGATGGGCTTTCGCGTCTCGGGGCTTGCGTCGAATGAAGGTCGGGCCTGTCTCCGTCTGCGCGGCGGTACCAATGCCCGTGAAGCGAGACTGAAGGGAAGAGATGTCCAAGGCGGCGGCTCAGGCCGCGGCATCCGGGACGATGGTGTCTTCCAGAAGCCGGAACAGGTCGCCCGCATAGCCGTGGCTGCGGGCCGGTCGCGTGGGATCAGACGTAATCGCAACGGTCAGATCAAGCGCAGGTAGAACGTAGATCATCTGCCCACCATATCCGCGGGCATAGGCGACCCGGTTTCCACCCGCTGAGGTCAGGAACCAGCCGTACCCGTAATCGTGGCGGGAAAACGGGGATCGGGTCCGGGGAGTGAAGCTTTCCTGGACGTATGCTTCGCTGACGATACGGGTCGTTTGCCAAACGCCGCCCTGTCGAAACGTTTCACCCAGCCGGATCAGGGCCAGGGGCGACAGGGCCATTTCATTTCCGCCAAGGTAGCGGCCCTGCGGATCGCGGGTCCAAGCTGGAATGTCGATGCCGAGGGGGGTCCCCAGCCAATCCCGCGCCAGGTTCAAAAGCGTGCGCCCCGTCACAGACGACAGCGCCGCGCCCAGAACATGCGTGGTTCCTGTAGAGTAAAGCATCCGTGTGCCCGGCTCTGCGATCATCGGACGTGACAGGGCGTCGGTGACCCAGTTTCGGCTTGAAACCCATGCGCCATAGTTGGGCCCGGACGTGCGTTCGAGCCCCGCTTGCAGGCTTAGAAGGTCGGCAATTGTGATGTCGCGCGTGCGCGGATCGGCATCGCCCGGTATCAGGTCCGGGGCAATCTCGGCCAAAGTCGCGTTAGTGCTTGGCAAAACGCCTTGGTCAATGGCGACGCCGGCAAGTGCTGCGACCACGGTCTTGGACACCGATTTCACATTCACCGGCCGGTCCGGGGCGGGGCCGCGCAGCGCCTCTGCCAGCACCACCTCGCCGCGATGGGCAATCGCGAGGCAATGCAATTGGTCCAGCGTTTGTGCCCGGTCCAATGCGGCGGCAAACGGCGTCGATTGCGCCGGCGCTGCCAACGGAAGCGCGGTCAATCCCAGTGTCAGTGTGCGACGGTTCAACGGCATAGACTGCAGATAGGCGACCGGGTCCGGGATCCAACCCTGACACGCCGATGTGAGTCTTGACTAGAGGTTCTCGACCCGCGGCATGCCCATTACGTGATAACCTCCATCGACCATCACGATCTGGCCAGAGGTGCACGCCCCAACATCCGAGGTCAGCCAGACGGCGGTCCCCCCAATCGCTTCGAGCGTCGCATTTTCCTGAAGGGGCGCGTTTGCTTCGGAGTGCTTGTAAGTCCGCCGTGCCGCGCCAATGGCCGACCCTGCGAGCGTTTTCATTGGCCCCGGCGAAATAGCGTTTACGCGGATGCGCTCCGGACCCAGATCGTTCGCCAGATAGCGAACGGCGGCTTCAAGGCCTGCCTTTGCGACGCCCATCACATTGTAACAGGGGAAAACACGGTTCGACCCATCGAAGGTCAGGGTGATCAGTGTCCCGCCATCCGTCATAAGCGGGGCGGCACGCCGGGCGACATCGATGAACGAGTAACACGAGATATCCATTGCCTTCGCAAAGTTTGCGCGCGAGGTGTCCCGGAACCGAAAATCGGCGGCAAGCTCTGACTTGTCGGCAAACGCGATCGCGTGAACCACGAAATCAAGCTTGTCCCAATGAGCGGCGACCTTGTTAAACCCCGCATCCATCGACGCTTCATCCGTTACGTCCAGATCGAACATCAGGTTTGATCCGACGCTTTCGGCAAGCGGAGCAACCCGTCTCTCAAACGCCTCGCCCTGATACGAAAATCCAAGCTCGGCGCCGGCTTTGTGCAAGGACGACGCGATTCCCCAAGCAATGGAGCGTTCGTTTGCGACACCCATGACAAGCCCGCGCTTGCCCGTTAGCGACACGACCATGCTTCTATCCTCGCCATTTCGATAGAAGCATGGATCCGTTGGTGCCGCCAAACCCGAAGCTGTTGGTCATCACCGTGTCGAGCCCTGCCTCGATCACAATTTCGGTTGCGATTTCGCCAGGTGTCAGCTCTGGATCCAGTGTTTCGACATTGATGGACGGTGTGATGTAGTCACCTTCAAGCATCAAGAGGCAAAACACGGCCTCCAGCGCCCCTGCGGCACCTTGTGCGTGACCGGTCATGGATTTCGTCGAGCTGATTGGTGGCGTTTTTCCATTCCCAAAGGCGCGACGAACGGCTGCGACTTCGGGGACGTCGCCCGCGCCGGTCGATGTGCCATGGGCGTTGATGTAGCTGACTTCCCGTCCTTCCGGCAGGGTTGCCAACGCCTGGATCATTGCTCGTTCACCGCCTTCGCCGGACGGCGCGACCATGTCGTGACCGTCCGATGTCGCCGCGAAGCCGGTGATCTCGGCATAGATCTTGGCGCCGCGCGCCTTGGCGCGTTCAAGCTCCTCGAGGACCACGATGGCCCCGCCACCTGCAATCACGAAGCCGTCGCGATCCGCGTCGAAGGCCCGCGAGGCGCGCGTCGGCGTGTCGTTGTACTTCGAACTCATGGCGCCCATCGCGTCAAAAAGGCACGAGAGCGTCCAGTCAAGCTCTTCACCGCCGCCTGCGAACATTACGTCCTGCTTGCCCAGCATGATCTGCTCGGTCGCGGATCCGATACAGTGCAGCGATGTCGAACAGGCAGAGGTTATCGAATAGTTGATACCCTTGATCCGGTAGGCAGTCGAAAGGTTCGCGCTGATTGTCGACGACATGCATTTTGGCACTGCGAATGGGCCGATTCGTTTCGGCGACCCCTTCTCCAGCACCGTCTGATGCGCGGTAAACATCGACGACGTCGACGGCCCGCCGGAGCCTGCAATCAGCCCTGTGCGGGGATTGACCACATCGGTATCTTCCAGGCCGGAATCGGCAATCGCCTGTCCCATCGCGATATGGGCATAGGCTGCGCCCGGTCCCATAAAGCGCAACGCGCGCTTGTCGACATGGTCGGCCACGTCGATTTTCAGGGTCCCAGCGATCTGGCTTCGAAACCCGCGTTCCGCCATTTCAGAGCTGGCCTCGATTCCAGAGGTGCCAGCACGCAGCGCGGCATCCACCTCGGCTGCGCTATTGCCGATGGGCGACACAATCCCCATTCCGGTGACGACGACACGGCGCATGGCGCTGACGCTCCCTTGTCTCGGTTCTCAACCCGTCGCGGCGAGCCCGACCTTCATATCCTTGACTACGTAAATTTCTTCGCCATCCGCGACCACACGGCCATCCGCAACACCCATCTTCAGCTTGCGGTCGATCACGCGAGTGAAGTCGACGTAATAGGTTACCATCTTCCGGTCCGGCCGAACCATACCGGTCAACTTCACCTCGCCCACCCCAAGTGCAAAGCCTTGACCTTGCCAGCCGCGCCATCCCAGATTGAAGCCGGTCAGCTGCCACAGGCCATCAAGCCCAAGGCATCCGGGCATGACGGGGTTACCGGGAAAGTGGCAATCGAAAAACCACAGATCTGGCGTGATGTCGTACTCTGCAACGACATTGCCTTTTCCATGCAAGCCGCCATCGCTGGAAATGTCGGTGATCCTGTCCATCATCAGCATCGGCGGCAGGGGAAGTTGCGCATTGCCCGGGCCAAAAAGTTCGCCGCGGGCGCATTTCAGGAGCTCGTCCTTGTCGAAACTTGTCGGGTATTCGGCCATCAGATCTTCTACACATCACTTGAGCGGCACCTCTAGCAGGTGCGTCCAGCCTACCGCAAGGGCGTGGCGCAATGGCGCGAATAAGCGATTCTGTTTGAAAAACCAGCCTTGTCCGACCTATATACTAATTGAGACCACATAGGGACATGGCTTTTGTCATCCGATCAGACATCGCTGGAGCGCGGCGCGGCTTGGCTGGCCAGTGCGGGCTTGCGCCCAACCCGGCAGCGGCTTTCGCTCGCGACGCTGCTGATCGGGGACGGCCAGAACCGACATGTCACGGCAGAAAGCTTGTTCGAATCGAGCCGTAAGACGGGCGAGAAGGTATCGCTTGCCACAGTCTACAACACACTTAGAGCGTTTTGTGATGCGGGCCTTATGCGCGAAGTGACGGTCGATGGATCAAAAAGCTACTTTGACACGCGCTGCGACGATCATCCTCATTTCTTCTGGGAAGATGATGCCACGCTGACCGATGCGCCAGCCGATCAGCTTGAAATCGTGCGCCTTCCGGAGGCCCCGGAAGGTGCAGAGATTTCAAAGGTAGATGTAGTGATCCGGCTGCGCCGCAGCTAGGCGCATCTTCCGATCACACGGTCACCGGTGTACTTTGCGCCACGTGACCGCACCATCGGGTTGGCCCATCACGCGGTTCACACAATGAGCGGCACCCCCAAGCATAATCCGTGGGCAACGTCCTGAAATGTAGACAAAGGTTCCATCGCTGAGGACGATCGTGCTTTTTGCAGTCGTGGCGGCAGCAGCAGGCGTCACAGCAGCGGTCAGGCAGGTGGCGGCGATGGCCGCGAGCAGAATGCGCATAAGTATCTCCCGTGTTAGGCTGACCGATCGTAGCACATTTCACCGGGGATTCGGCAGGAAAACTTTGCGCTATCCGGGACTTACGGGCTTGGTCCCGCTAGAACCACTGCCCCGGCTCCATCAATCCAAGGTCAAGAAGCTGCTGGGGGTGCCATTCGAACGGCGTTGAGTTGTGCCACAGGAAGCTATCGATATCGAACATCGAACCGGGATTTGAACGCAGCGCCTTGGCCGTCCGGAATGAACAGATCGCGGCTGTCAGGTTATGATGCCAAGGACAGGCGTAGGTATTGTATTCTTCGTCCGAGAACGTGTGATCGGCCCGCAAGTGCAGGCCTGTCTTTGCCTTAAACAGCGATATTCTGTCGATTTTTCGCTTGGTTTCGGGGACATGTTCCTCGAACCGCCATCGTAAGCCGCCGTGAAAGTCGAGCTGTCGTTCCTTTGGTCCGCCCTCGCCCGACCGGGCTTGGGCATAGTAACCAGAGCGATCCATATGCGCGTCTTCCAGGGACACCGCGTTTGGGAACTCTTCAAGATCACCAGCGTAGAGGTCGACCACGTAGGTCAGCATGGCATCGCGCCGCTCTTCGGAATGAAAGGTCAACATCTCGCCGACCGTGCGATGCTCGGAAAATGGGAAGAAAAGATACTCCGCATTGTAGCAGTAATAGATCCAAACACCGGGCGCCGCGTCGATTATCGCGTTTACAGCTTTCTGCGCTGAATCCGGTGTTCCCGTGTCAAAACGGATGCGGCGGATCGACTTTTCAAGCGACACTGGCAGCTTCAGTGCTTCTGGCGCAAACACCAGGATTTCACGAAAGCCCGCGAACTGATGATGTCGGATTGTTGTGTCAACTTCGATCAGGTCTTCGACAATGATCAAAGCAATCGGGCCCTTGGTTAGCGCGTCGCCACCCTTCCTCAGGAAATGCTCTAGATCGTCGTACCGCATCGTTCCCCATTTTCTTCCAGTTTCTCGCAATCGCAGCCACCGCGCAACCGTTGCGGGCCAAGCATTCCGCGTGTAGGACCACGGCTGCACGCAATAAGGCGCTCCCCGTGAAGAAGAAGCTCTACATCAAGACCTATGGCTGTCAGATGAACGTCTATGACAGCGAACGCATGGCCGAGGCTATGGGCGGCGAGGGTTACGTGCAGACGGAGCGACCCGAAGACGCGGACATGATTCTTCTGAACACATGCCATATCCGCGAGAAGGCGGCGGAAAAGGTGTATTCCGAGCTTGGCCGGTTTAAGGGTCTGAAAGCCAAGAAGCCGGACCTGAAGATCGGCGTTGCGGGATGCGTGGCACAGGCCGAAGGGGCCGAGATCGTGGCACGTCAGCCAATGGTCGATCTAGTTGTGGGTCCGCAAAGCTATCACAGGCTGCCAGAACTGGCGGCCAGGGCCAGGGCCGGGAGAAAGGCGCTCGACACCGAGTTTCCCGAAGAGGATAAGTTCGCGCATCTGGCCGCCCGGCCGAAGGCGGCACGGGGCCCGACCGCATTTCTGACGGTGCAGGAAGGATGCGATAAGTTCTGTGCGTTCTGTGTCGTGCCCTACACTCGCGGATCCGAAGTTTCGCGGCCCGCCGACCGGATCGAGGCAGAGGCCCGCGACTTGATAGACCGCGGTGTGCGCGAGATCACGTTGCTGGGGCAAAATGTGAACGCGTACCACGGCCATGCGGGCGGGCTTGCTGGATTGATCTGGCAGCTTGCCGAACTTGATGGATTGGAGCGGATAAGGTTTACCACGTCTCACCCCAACGACATGGATGACGCGCTGATTGCGGCGCATGGCGAATGCGACAAGCTGATGCCGTATCTGCACCTTCCGGTCCAATCGGGGTCGGACAAAGTGCTCAAGGCAATGAACCGGAAGCACACTGCCGAGAGCTACATTCGCTTGATCGAGCGTTTGCGCGCGGCGCGGCCCGATCTGCTTCTGTCGGGCGACTTTATTGTGGGTTTTCCCGGCGAAACCGAAGAGGATTTCGCCGACACCTTGACCCTCGTGGAAACCGTCGGGTATGGCCAGTCCTACAGTTTCAAATACTCGCCGCGCCCGGGCACGCCCGCGGCAGAGCGGCAGGATATCGACGAAGAAATCAAGAACGACCGTCTGCAGCGTTTGCAGACGCTGCTAACGAAACAGCAGCGTCAGGTTCAGGATGACATGGTCGGGCGCGACGTGACCGTTCTCTTTGAAAAGCCGGGGCGGCTTCACGGGCAGATGGGTGGAAAATCACAGTATCTGCACGCCGTCCACGTGCAGGCGCCGAACGCCAAGCGGGGCGAGATCCAAAGAGTTCGGATAACCGAGAGTGCCGCAAATTCCCTTGCCGGCGAGCTTCTGGGCTGACGGGTTCTTCTGGCGCACAGCTTGAGCTGCAGGATGCAACAGGTGCGATTGTGCCCGGGGTGCTAGGGCAGCAGCGTGAGCCAGACCCAAGCTGTACCGATCGAAAGCGCTGTTGCCAAGAGCACGGCCGACGCCGCAACGCGCCGCGCGACGCCGTACATGTTTGCGAAGATGTAAGTATTCACACCCGGTGCCATGGCCGCTGTCAGAACCGCTGATCGGAACGCTTCGTCCGAAAGCCCGGTTGCCTTTCCCAGAGTCCAGGTGATCGCGGGGTGCAGGATCAAGGAAACCGCTGATACAAAGAAGACTGTCTTCAAGTCGCCCTCGGGGCGGTAGCGTGCCAGCACACCCCCCATTCCAAATAGCGCCGCCGGAAGCGCTGCGCTTGCCGTAAGGTCGATGCCACTCATCAGCACGGTTGGAACCGGAATGCCGCTAAGGTTGACGGCCAGCCCCAGAAGGATCGCGATCAAAAGCGCATTCTGAAAGATCGACTGTCCGACCCTGGCAAGCGCTGTCAGCGGTGCAGCGCCCCGTGCGCGCACAAGCTCCATAACGGTCATGCCCAGAAGGTAACAAAACGGCGCATGGACCGCGACGATCGCGAAGTTCGATGCAAGCGCCTCGGTGCCATAGGCGCGTTCAGTGATCGCCAGACCAAGAAGGACGGAGTTCGAGAAGAGCGCGATGAAGCCAATGGCGACGCTGTCCTCCCACGGTCGCCCAAACAAGAACCGCGCCCCCAAGAGTCCGACCGTGAAACCGGCGCTGGCCCCGGTATAGAAGCTGAACATTAGGGCCGGTTCAAAGTTTGCCCGAAGATCAAGGGTCGCCACTGCGCTGAACAATAGACACGGGATCGCGAAGTTCTGGGTGAACAGCATCAGCGCATCGATATTCGCGTCGCTGAAGTACCGCCTCCACGTCGCAACATATCCTGCGCCGATTACGAAGAACACGGGCAGGATAACGTCCAGGAGGGCCTGCATCTCAGGCCGGGAACGTCAGCGCCATGCCGTCATAGGCGGGCTCGATATGCGCGGGTGTTTCGTCTCGAACGGTCTCGTAATCAAGGTCGATATGCATGTTTGTCAGGATTGCGCGCGGCACGCCCGACTGCGCGATCCATTCAAGCGACCGTTCCAGATGCGCATGCGTTGGATGCGGAGTGCGCCGAAGCGCATCAAGGATCCAGCATTCAACCCCGTCTAAAGCCGCCCAGCTTTCGGCACGCATCTCTGAAACATCAGGAAGGTAGGCCAGCGGGCCTATCCGGAACCCAAGCGCATCGATAGAACCATGTTCAACCTCGAACGGCGACAGATTGATCGGGCCGCCGGGTCCCTCGATTGTAACCTCCCCCTGGATTGTATTGATGTCGAGGATCGGCGGGTAGGGAGAATCCTTGGGCTGAACAAAGGCATAGCCGAAGCGTGACAAGAGCGCGTCCTGCGTCGGACCATCGGCCCAGACCTGGAGGCGTGCACGCATGTTGAAGACAATCATTCGCAGATCGTCGATTCCATGAACATGATCGGCATGCGCATGGGTATAAACCACCGCATCAAGCCGCCCCACGCCGGCATCCAGAAGTTGCGACCGTAAGTCTGGCGATGTGTCGATCAGAACTTGCGTTCTGTCATCGTCGGCGATCCGTTCGACCAGAAGCGAACAGCGCCGTCGGGTGTTCTTGGGATTTTCAGGATCGCAATCGCCCCATTGTCCACCAAGGCGGGGAACCCCGCCAGATGAGCCGCAGCCCAGTATGGTAAAGCGCAGCTCAGCCATCACGCGGCCTTCCAGAACAATCGATCGAAATTTGCCTCGGTCTGCGCGGCGAAACTGGCATACTCCATACCATAAATCTCGGCGCCGACGCGGGCCGTATGAGCCGTGTAGGCCGGTTCGTTCCGTTTCCCGCGATGTGGTGGCGGCGCGAGGTACGGGCTGTCGGTTTCCACCAAAACCCGATCCAAGGGCGCATCCGCGAAGATGTCGCGCAGAGGCTGCGATTTTGGGAACGCTGCGATGCCGGACATGGACAGATAAAACCCAAGCTCAAGGGCTGCTTCCGCAAGATCGCGCCCCGACGAGAAACAGTGCATGACGCATGTGAATGCGCCTGCGCGATGTTCGTCCGTCAGGATACGCGCCATGTCGTCGTCCGCATCACGGGAATGGATGATAAGGGGCAACCGGGTTTGACGGGCGGCCTCGATATGGATGCGCAGGCTTTCCTGCTGCACACCCTTCGTCTCTCCGGTGTAGTGATAGTCCAACCCGGTTTCGCCAATGCCGACGAGCTTTGGGTGCTCTGCCAGCCGCACCAGGTCATCGACCGATGCCATCGGCTCTGACGCCGCGCTCATCGGATGGGTTCCGGAGGCGTAGTAGATAGGATCATGCGCCTCGGCCAGGGCGCGCACGGAAGGCTCGGACCGAAGCCGTGTGCAGATTGTCACCATACGGGCGACTCCGGCTTCGGCGGCACGCGCGACGATCTCATTCGTCTTGCCCTCGAAGTCGGGGAAATCAAGATGGCAGTGACTATCAGTAATGCGTGGCGTCATGCCCGGATGCGGCCTCCCCGGTCGCCTTAGTGGCGGGAGAGGATCGCCGCCGCGGATTCGTTAATCGACAGCACCATATCGAGGATGAGGCTCGACGGGTCAAGGTTGACGGCGAGCCCATGACCGGCCCGGTCGGACAACTCCTGTTGAAGGGCGGCCCAACGGCGGGCGGCAGAAGGATCGGGCGAAAGCCGCAAAAGATGCGCGGTTTCGCCCGGCGCTGCGTCGATTGCAGGCGGGGCACCGGTGCCGGCCTTGGCCAGGCGCGCAAGGTGCGTGTCGAGAAGGTACAGGATCAGATCACGGCGGGCTTCTTTGCCCCGTCCTGCCGCGCTGTCGGCAAGCTTGGTCGCGCGGTTTCGGTCCATTGCTGGCGCGGTGGCGACAAGGTCCATGATGTCAGCGTAGAGCCTGGCGCCATCTTCTGCTGCAAGCGATAGGGCTACCCCGGCAGATCCGCCCGCAAGTTCAGCTAGAGCGGCGTCAGTTTGGTCCATTCCGGCCTGGGCTAGTGCGTCCGCCACGTCTTGTGGCAGAAGTGGTGCGCAGCGCAGTTCGCGGCACCGGGACCGGATTGTCGGCAATAGCCGCGCGGGCCGGTGGCACACAAGAAGCAAGGTGGCGTTGGCCGGTGGCTCTTCCAGTAATTTGAGAATGGCGTTGGCGGCGCTTACGTTCATTTCGTCGGCGGCATCCACAATCACGACGCGGCGGCCCCCGTCCGGCGCGGACATTGCGAAGAATCCATGAAGTTTGCGGGTTTCGTCTACGGTGATTTCTGCCCGAAGCCGTTTTGTCTTGTCGTCCCAACCGCGCCGCAAAAGAAAGAGGCGCGGCTCTGACAGGGCACGCGTGCGGCGGACCACAGGATGTTCCTGATCTGTGTCAAGGGTGGCGGGTGCCGGCGTCTCTCCAAACAAACCTCCGTCCTTCGGAGGTTCGGCCAAAAGGAACCGTGCAATGCGCCACGCTAGCGTTGCCTTCCCCACGCCGCGCGGCCCGCTGATCAACCAGGCGTGATGTACGCGGCCCGCGGCGTATGTTTCAAGAAATGTCTGCTCGGCGTTGCTTTGGCCAAAAACCGTCTCGACCATACGTGGATGCGGCGCGCCGGGTAGGGCGTCGGGTTCGGGGATCTCATCGCTCATGCGAGTGCCGCGCGCGCTAGCGCGGCTATCTCAGAATGCACCCGGTCTTCGTCACGCATCCCGTCGATCACCTGGAACCGCGATGGTGCTTCTTCGGCCAGCCTTAGAAAACCCGTTCGGATCTTCTGTTGGAATGCGCCGCCGAAGTCTTCGAACCGATCTTCGCCCGAGTTCCGAGCAAGACCGCGTGCCAGCGCGGCGGCAGGGTCCATGTCGATCAGGAACGTCAATTCTGGCTCGCGGCCAATCATCAGCTTATGCAGGGCGTCAACCGTTGCTTTCAAATCGCCCCGGGTTGCCCCTTGGTAGACGCGAGTTGAATCAGCAAATCTGTCGCAGATCACTGTTGTCCCGGCGGCCAGCGCGGGTTCGATCCGTTTCTCCAGGTGATCGCGCCTGGCAGCAGTGAACAACAGAATTTCTGTTTCCGGAGACCAACGCTCTGGATCGCCTTCGACCAGAAGTCTGCGGATCTCTTCTCCCCCGGCGGATCCGCCGGGTTCCCGGGTCAGGAGGACTGGGTGGCCTTCGGCCTCGAGCAGCGCGTGCAACCGACGCGCCTGGGTGGACTTGCCCGAGCCATCGATGCCTTCGAATGTAACGAACAGCCCCTTGGGCATCAGCGCAGGGCCTGCGCCTCTCCCAGCGCCTTGTTGAACAGGGTCAGGGCCGCGGACCGTACCCGGGGTACGAAGCCGCCCCGTTCAACCGCGCGGTCAGACACAAGCGCGATCCGGGCATCTGGCAGGTCTTCGCGGGGTACGACAAGCTCTGCCACGATCTGCCCCTCTTCGATCGGCGCCTCAATCGGTCCGCGGTACTCGACCCTGGGCGCACCAAATTCGGGGTTCGTGGCCGAAAGAAGAAGCGTCACATCCTCGGGTGCCACCAATCCGACACGCGAATAGTCTCCCATCCAGACCTGCGCATCGGTGACAACCGTGCCCGCCTCGACTAGGGGCTTTTCGACGAACTGCCGGAAGGACCAGCCAATGATCCGCTCTGACTCTTCGGCGCGCGCGGCGTTCGACGGCAGACCGGTGACGACAAACACAATCCTGCGACCATCTTGCTGTGCCGAGCCAACAAACCCGTAGCCGGCCTCTTGTGTGTGCCCAGTCTTCAGGCCATCCGCACCGATGCCCAGACTAAGAAGCGGATTTCGGTTAAAGCGGTTGGCCGGGGACCGTTCTTTGTAGTCGTACTCCTCCTGAGCGAAGTATCCGTAGTATTCAGGAAACTCTGTGACCAGCACCTTGGCGAGCTGCCCGAGGTCGCGCATAGTCATCCGGTGGTTCGGATCCGGCCAACCCGACGCGTTTGCAAAGGTGGACCCAGAAAGACCGATTTCGGGCGCAACTTCGTTCATGAGCCGGGCAAAGGCTTCTTCCGAGCCGGCCAGTCCTTCGGCCACTACAACCGTTGCGTCGTTGCCTGACGAAACGATAATCCCTTGAATCAGTTCGCGTGCCGTTGGCCGATCAAGCTCGTTCAGGAACATGGTTGATCCGCCCATGTTCTTGGCCCGCGTTGACACTGCAAACTCCTCATCGATTCCGACGCGACCGTCGCGCAGGGCGTCAAACAGCATGTAGAGCGTCATGAGCTTTGACATCGAAGCTGGTGGAAGCGGCGTGTCCGCATTCTTTTCGAACAGAACCGTGCCGGTGGTCACATCGTAGATGTAGGCGGCCGTGGCACGCGTCTCAAAAGCGGCGAGCGCCGCCCCCGGGGCGAGCGCGGCGATCAAAACGACAAGTCGAAGAAGGCCCATCGGGGTCTCCGGTTTCTAGTTGCTCACGTAGTAGGAATCTTCAAAGCCCAACTCACGGACCTGGGCCAGGATCGTCCGGCGTTCTTCGGCATTGGTCGCAGGCCCTACGATAACCCGCCAGAACTGCTTACCACGGGCCTCTTGGGCGCGGACCGTCGGTACCAATCCAGCGCGACGCAAGTCGCCGGCGGTGTTGTCCGCGTTCTCGGAGACCGAGAAAATGCCGATCTGGATATAGGGTTGCTGCAGTGCGCTTGGCGTGCGCGGAGCAGTCGTTGCCGCGGCACTTGCCACTGTCGGGGAAGCAGCGTTCACACCCCCGCCACTTGCGGCGAAAATCGGGTCTATTGCATCGGTGCCTGCTTCGGGTCCGGGGACAAACACCGGCTCGAGTGATGCGGTTTCGATCTCACCGGACGTGAGGGGCGCTGTGGGGGAAACCAGCGGCTGTGTCGTCGGCGTCTTTGGAGCAAACAACCCTGCGAGGAACCCTTTTTTCTTGGGCGCTTCGGTGGCCACGTCTGCCGCATCTGTTTCTGCGGTCAAGGCTGCGACTTCGACCCCGGCGCCTTCGGTCGCGGTGTCCGTCGCTGCGTCAGCCGGAATATCAGCCACCTGCAACGGCGGTACGATCGGTTCAGCTGATGGGGCCGGAGTGGGCGCCTCTACCTGTTCGCGGCGAAGGGCCACGACTTCAAGCTCTGCGGGTTGACCGGCGAGCATACCAAGTTCCGCAGCCGCGTCAGATGACACCTGAATGCGCGGCCCCGGGTTGTTCCGTTCGCGCCGGAACAGCGCGCCGATCACGTAGCTGCCGTTTGCAGAGTTGCGAATGATTACGCGTTCTGGGTCCCCGACGTCGGGATGTGCCACCCAGACACCGCCAAGCGACGGGCGTCCGTCCCACAGCCCACTTTCGTCGGCCGCAAAAACATCTGGCATCTCGATATCTTGTTCGACACTGGTGCCCGCTGCCTCGCCACCGGAAACCGGCGCTTCCTGGTTGGTGTCCGCGCGTGATGCAATGGACCCAAAGTTGGTCCCTTCTTCGCACCCTGCCAGAAGCCCGAAACCTGCTATTACCACTACAATGCCTGCATGCGAAAATTTCGCCATGGCTTGCCCCTTTGTCCGTTGCGCTTATTTTTATGCGCTCTTCGGTGCTGCTCGTGCGGGCCCGCCAAGTGCCCGCACGATAAGCATACCCTTTGTCAGGCTCCATGGGAAGCACGAGCTTGACCGCACCAGCGGGTTTACAGCGGGTGTGTTCAACCGGTATGAGGCGCGAGGGTCGGAGAGGTGGCAGAGTGGTCGAATGCGGCGGTCTTGAAAACCGTTGACCGTGAGAGCGGTCCCAGGGTTCGAATCCCTGTCTCTCCGCCACCCTGCCTTTATCGTGCCGAGGGCCTATAGGACATTGAATAATAATACTAAATACCGGGTTCGACCCCCTGTTTTCCGGCAGTAGTGAAGACGGTCTGCGAAAGCCAGGTTGAGGACAACTCTTTACGGGTTAGAGCGATCACTTTCCCATGTTTTTCAAGGGCGTGAGAGGAATGCAGTGCACTTTAGTGTCTCGCGGAAGAGGCGTGCGGTCTGGGTGGTTCGTTCAGCCTTGTGGCAAGAACGATCTTTTGCATCTTGAACACGCCGACGGCGGAATGGACAGTTGTGGCGATGGGCTTTCCGACGGGATTATCGATGGTCTTTTTGATGCCCGCAATCTCTTGAACGTTGCGCTTGGCATGTCCCGTTGCCTGTGCGCGGCGGATCCTTGGTATTGGCGAACACGGTTTTAGTGGCGGCAAGCACGCCCTCTTGTGGTGTGAGCTGCGGGATCACGATACCAATACAGCGGCTTTCCAGATCGATTTCCGATAGCTTGCGAAGCCATTGCCAAGACAAAGTTAGTATCTATGCGTCCAGCCGGTCTTGGAGTTGGACCAGCAGGATGTCACAGATCGCCGCAACCGGCGTAGGTGGCCAAGCCAACATCCATCGAAAGCGTCTAGTGCCGCACCGGGGCCTTTCATAGAAGATGTTCTTTGGGACTGAGCAGTCCAAGCACGATCGAGCTCTTGTCAAGCGAGACAATTCTGCCGTTGGATGAACGTCCGATCATGCAGTGTGGCTTTGCACTTTGTCTGCACCGAAATTGAGCGCTTAGGCGGTGGTGGTGGAGCGCTCCCAGTGCATCCCTACGGCAGGATCTGGGTGCGCACCGAGACAGATCAAGTGCGATCGAACAAGCTAGTGTGGTGCGGCCTGTCGCACGCGCCCGCTATCATTCTCAGTAGCGCGGGGTGCTGGTCGCAATTCAGTTTTGCCATTCGAACGAAGCTTCCTTTCCATCGGCTTAGCCGGGCGTCCGCCTTTTGATTTGGTACCGACCTATGCTTAGCATGCCGCTGCGTGTTTTTCCCTAGAAAGCGAAGACATGTCTGATCCATACTCCAATCTTGGATCGCAAGATCCCGCACTTCAGGAACGGATTGCAACAGCGATGGAAGCTCGCTGCCTAGAGCCTGCACAAGTAGCAATTCGAAAAGCCTACTTGAGTAGCTTGAAGCTCCCCTGAAATGCACGTGCGTTAGAACTGGGGTCTGGCACGGGCCATGTTACTAAAGACCTGCCGGACCTTGCTGGCGCAAAAACCGCACACGGGCTCGAATCTTCGCCGGTGATGGTGGCACGGGCAAAGAAGAGCTTTGGACATGATATTCGGCTCAACTTTGAAATCGGCGATGCCAAGGACACTGGATTTGATGATGGTTGTTTCGACCTTGTTTTGATGCATACCTTGCTATGCCATGTGCCGGGCCCCGAAGACGTCTTACAGTAAGCATTCCGCATCCTGAAGCCTGGCGGAGTGTTGGCGATTTGCGATGGCGACTACAACACCGCGACTGCGCAGATTGCAGACCTCGACCCGCTAGATCAACTCATTCGGTTCATGATCAATCAAAACGTCACCAACCTTTGGATCATGCGAAAGATCTCCGGAATTCTCGCCAAGACCGGATTTCAACTTGGTGCGCTTAACGGGCATGGATACGTTGCCGAAGGGGAAGCGGCATATTTCCTGACGGTCATTGACCGGGGCGCGGACCGCATGGTCGAAGAGAATGTACTGTTTCCCGAAACGGCGGAGGCATTGAAGATGGAGGCAAGACGTCGGGTCTCTGAAAAAATCTTCTTCGGTTTTATGTCGTACGTGAGTCAGGTTGCTTCAAAGCCTTGTGGAAACTAAGGACTTTGGCATCCGGGACACTCGTTCGCTCCGCAGTATCAGTGAGATTGGCCCTGGACGGAACGTCCGCTGCGTGTTGGAGCGATTGATTCTGTCGACCCACATGAGACACTGATATCCATCTGCAATACCCAGGTCGCAACGCGCTTGGCGGACATGTGGGGCAGTGGCGAATTTATTGCTCGTACGGACTCGGAAGTCGCGAAGAAGGCGACCTTTAAGCGACGCGTAACTTACAGCAATCGCTTCAAAAATTCTTACTGAGCGTGGCGAGGCAAGCGATAGCACTTATCGAAAGGACTGTCGCGGTGGCGACGCATTCCCTGCTACGTAATTCGGAAAGCCACAATTTGGTGTGCGACACGGGCCAAAATTGCGTACGAGACGCATTCAGGCTGCGCCCGGTGCCATTGAGCCAATCTCGTATTCTCGCCTTAACGGAGGCTGGGCGATGGCGGTATTCGAGACTTCCGGCCAGGTCACAAGCAAAATTGCGCAACCTGATACGGCGTTTGCCTCGATTGCCTCGGAAAGGTCGGACACCTCTGCTTTGACAAGTCTCTGGCCCGGCTTCTCGATATCTATGGCGATGTCGATCACCGTATCGTCTGGCAGCCCTTGTCCGATGAGTGCACGCGAGACGCGGTCGGCCTGCCGTACCGACATGTAAAGTGCCGTCGTCGTGCCGGGTCCGGAGAGCCTAGTGCAATCCGGCTCGGGGTCATCACTGCATCCCGTGCCTGTCGCTAACACCAGTGTATTCGCGACGCCGCGTTCCGTCAGGCTTCGGCCAAGCGCTGCGCCTGCTGCGGCCGCGGCCGTAATCCCGGGAACAATCTCAACGTCGATCCCAGCCGCCTTCGCGGCTGCAATCTCTTCTGTGGCGCGTCCGAAGATGCCCGGATCGCCCGATTTCAGGCGGACGACCCGGCGACCTTTCTTCGCCTCCGCCACGAGGATCCGGTTGATCCGCTCCTGCGGCCAGGCGTGTGCACCAATATGCTTGCCGACGAAAACCCGTTCGGCGTCACGACGTGCAAGTTCTAAGACTTCCTCGTCGACGAGCCGGTCGTAAAAGACCACATCCGCCTCCTGCAACCGTTGCACAGCACGGAGCGTTAGCAGGTCTCTTGAGCCCGGCCCGGCGCCAACCAGCGCGACATGTCCATTTGCTTCACTGTCCGGTGCCTTGCCAACAGTTATTGCGTTCTTGATGGCGCGGGCGGCTTCGCGTTCTTTGCCTCTGACCCAGGCCTCTCGTGGTTGGCCCTTGAAAACCCAGGCCCAAAGTGCCCGGCGCGCGGGGCGCGGAACGCGCGCATCGACGCTTAATCGCAGTCGGCCGGCAAGCGCAGCAAGGCCGCCGATGTTCTGCGGCAGCATCTGCTCAAGCCGTGTCTTGATGTCACGTGTTAGCACCGGCGCGGTGCCTTCGCTGCCGATCGCAACCACGACAGGGTCGCGATCGACAATGGCCGGCGTGGTCAGGTCGCATAGCGCAGGCTGATCGACAACGTTCACCGGGCAGCGCGCCGCCGTTGCCATAGCATGTGCAGCCACATCCAACCCAGGGCAACCGGTCCCAATAAAGGCCATTGCAACGCCGTCGAAGACAGACACGGAAAGATCCGTTTCATGTCTCGCGCGGCCTTCGACTACCAATGCCGCAAGCTCATCCTCAAGTGCGCCCGCCACGAGCAGTAGCTCGGCATCCGTCTTAAGCAGAAGCCGCGCCTTTTGGGCCGCCTGTTCGCCGCCGCCGACAATCACCACACGTCGCCCTGTCGTGCGAAAAAACATCGGAAAGGCTTTCATTTTCCTTCTCCTCTCAGGCTGCCCTGGGGATCGTCCGATCCTCCCAAAGCTCTGCAGCGGCTCGGGCACTGTCCGCAACGCCAAGCGTGGCCAATGCAAGAGCGGACGTTCCAACAACCGTTTTCGTCTCAAATTCGGAAGTGCGCGTACCGCTCAACAGGTCTGTCATGCTCACTTGGCCGAGGGTGCGCATGCGCCGCGCCTCTTTACTCGCGCTCGGTAAGGTCGCGGTCCATGCCCGACCGTGCCGAAGTCCGAATACTGCCGTGTCCTTGGTTGGGTTTCGTTCGAACTCGCCGCCCCCGCCCTTGATCACGCTAAGATTGCGCCATCCCAACAACTGGGCCGCATCGGCCTGCAATAACCGGTAAGACGGGTGAAAGACGCCTTGAACGCTGGCGTTGGCCTGCCCGGGGTTCAGCATGCGACAAACCGTGTTCATGATGGAACGCAGGCCAAGAACCTCGCGCAACCGCAACAGTCGCATCAGCTGAGGTGAGAGGATTTCGAGCGGCAGGTAGGCAATCCTATGCCGGTCAAGTAAGTGTTGAGCGTCTTCAGTCGTTTCGGCGACCCCGATCCCTATCTCGCCGAGCCCGATACGGACTTTCGGATCGGTGCCATTCCAGCCGTGCAAAAGGACCCGTTTGCCTGCCTGCGCGACCAACTGCGCCGAGGCCAGAAACCATGGAAGACCGCGCGTCCGTCCAGCGGCATAGCTGGGCCAATCCAGATCGACGGCACCAATGTCGGGCAGCGACGCTTGAACAGCTTCCGAGAATCCGCAGATTTCCTCTGCCGTTTCTCCCTTCATCCGCAAAAGCATCAGAAGCGCGCCCACCGCTTCGGGGGCGGCCTCGTCTGAAATCATGCAGACCATCGCGTCTCGGGCTTCTTCCCGGGTCAGAGAGCGTGCCCGCCCGGATCCGCGCCCCAGCGTTCGTACGTGATCCGCAAGGCTCATTCGGCAACCTCGCGGACTCTGCAGCGGTTTAAAAGGTCGGCGATCTCCGATTTGCAGGAGCCGCAATTCGTCCCGGCCTTCAACGCAGCGCCGACCTGGTCGACGCTCATCAGCCCATCGGTCTCGATCGTGGTGACAATGGTATTGATGCCCACTCCAAAACAGGAACAGAGTACAGGGCCGGGGTCCGGAAAATGTGCGGGCGTACGGCCCGTCAGCACATCTACGCCTTCGGTGCCGGGCCGCGTAACGAGATAGTCTCTTATGACCGCAACCGGACTGCGCGCGGCAAAGAGCGCGCCGATCAGGCGGTCGCCGTCATGGAGCGCAATCCTTGCAGTGCCCCGTTTTGCATCAATGATGGAAGAGAGAGCCGCGTCGGAATTTTCGAAGAGCCGGCGTGCCTCACCCTCCCAATCCGCAATAGGGGTGCGCCCGGCTAGTTCAGCACGCACACCCGTCGCAGTTCGAGCCACCGCCCAGTAATCGCAATCTGGATGGACCGTGTGGGATGAGACTGCAAAGCCGTACCAGGCCGCACAGAAGCGGTCGACCGCGACCACGCTCGCTTTGCTCTCTGGCTGGCCCGAAACGGGGTCTGTTGCGGCCGCCACTAACGCGTCGATCCGGCCCGAGGGCGCTGTCTCAGCTGTCCAATGCATTGATGCGAATACCTGGCCGGGTTGCACGCTATCCGTAACGCGCGCCCGAAGTATGGCGCGTCCATGCGGACTTCGGACCTGCACAAGATCGGCACGGTCCAGGCCAAGGTTAGCCGCGTCGCTCGGATGTATGTCCAGGAATGGCTCTGGCAGATGAGCCGCCAGTCGCGGGCTCAGCGCCGTACGGGTCATTGTGTGCCATTGGTCGCGAAGGCGGCCTGTATTCAACCGGAACGGATACCGTGGTCCGATCTGCGCTGCAGGAGGCTGCCAGCGGACAGTGACAAACAGCGCCTTTCCATCTGGGTGAAAAAAGCGACCGTCCGCGAAGAAGCGGCCACCCTGTCGGTCGCCCGCGACTGGCCAACGCGTTGGTGCGAGCGCGTCATAGCCTGCGTCGGACAGTTCGGCAAAATCAGAGATGTCGAAGTCCCGCCCAAACCGGCCGCCAACGCCTGAGAGAGCTGCATACTCCCGGAAGATCTCGGCGGGCGCAGCAAAGTCGAAGGCGTCTTCGAAGCCCATCCGCTGTCCGACTTCCGCCAGAACGGACCAATCTGAACGCGCTGCTCCGGGTGCCGGCAAAACGGCTCTCTGGCGGCTTATGGTGCGGTCGGAGTTCGTGACCGTGCCGTCCTTTTCGGCCCAGGCGGTTGCTGGCAGAAGCACATCCGCCAGTCGCGCTGTATCGGTCTTCGCAGTAATGTCGCTGACTACGGTGAAAGAGCAAGCCTCAATGGCTGCGCGTACAGCATCAGCCTCGGGCATCGACACTGCGGGATTGGTGTGGATGATCCAAAGCGCCTTTATTTGCCCGTTGCCCGCCGCTCTGAACATATCCACGGCTTTGAGCCCCGACTTATCCGGCACAGTCGGCGCACCCCAGAACGCCTGAACTGCCGATCGATGATCCGCGTTCTCCAGATCCAGATGGCAGGCAAGCATATTGGCCAACCCACCTACTTCACGCCCACCCATGGCATTCGGTTGACCGGTGACAGAAAGAGGCCCCATGCCCAGCTTGCCGATCCGGCCTGTCGCGAGGTGGCAGTTCAGAATAGCATTTACTTTGTCCGAGCCGCTTGTCGACTGGTTCACACCCTGGCTGTAGATCGTCACGACACGTTCGGTCTTGATCCAGAGCTTACAGAAAGCGGCGATGTCGCGTTCTCTTAGCCCGGTGACTGCGATATCGGCGGCCCTAGCTGCCTCCACTGCCGCTTCAAAGCCATGGGTGTTCGCAACAAAACTGGCATCAATCGCGCCCATCGAATGGATCTCGGCCAACAACCGGTTGAATAGGGCCACATCACTGCCCGGCGTGAGCGACAGGTGCATTTCGGCGCCTTCACAGCTGGCCGTGCGGCGCGGGTCAATAACGACGATCTTGGTGCCGCGTGCCGCCCGGGCCGCGATTAGGCGCTGGTAGAGTATAGGATGACACCAGGCGAGGTTCGACCCAACCAGGACGACAAGATCTGCTTCGTCCAAGTCCTGATAGGTCCCCGGCACCGTGTCAGTTCCGAAGGCCCGTTTGTGACCGGAAACAGAGGACGCCATGCATAGCCTTGAATTCGTGTCGATATTCGCTGAGCCAATGAAACCTTTCATCAGCTTATTGGCGACGTAGTAATCCTCGGTCAGAAGTTGGCCAGAAACGTAGAAGGCGACGCTATCCGGGCCATACATTGCAATCGTCTCACGAAACCGGTCTGCAACCAATTGAAGCGCGCTGTTCCAACCTACGTCCTTGCCAAAGACTCGCGGTGTCAGCAGGCGATGATCGAGCCCGACCGTTTCGCCAAGCGCCGAGCCCTTGGAACAGAGCCGACCAAAGTTCGCCGGGTGATCTGGATCGCCGCGTACTGCCAGGCCGCCGAAACCGTTTGGTTGCAGAAGAACACCGCAGCCAACGCCGCAATAGGGACAGGTGGAACGCGTCTCGGGGAAGCCGGAGCCGTCCATCACGCAGCGCTCCGCCCGGCGAGTTTTGAACCATCAATTAAGATACGCCCAGCTTCGACCCTGACAGAAAAGGTCCGGATGCTGGCGTCTTCATCTATTGCCGCGCCGGTGTTTAGATCGAAAACCCAGTTGTGCAGCGGGCAAGTGACATGATGGCCATGCACGATGCCCTCAGATAGTGGGCCACCTTTGTGCGGACACATGTCCATTGCTGCATATACCTCATCTTCGCCGGTTCGAAAGACGGCAACACAGCCAAGCGCGGTTTTCAGCTTGCGAGCACCGCGCAGCGGGATATCTTGCACAACTCCGATATCGACCCAGCTCATTCTGCTGCCTCCAGTGTGAGGTCCGCCAACGGCTGGAAGGCCTCTCGCTCCTTCGCGCGCTCGGCCCAAGGGTCTTTCCGATAGATGCTCTGGCTCAGCTCGAAGGCCTCGATCAGGCGCGCGCGCTCGACGAGGTCATCGACGACACGCTCTTTCACCCAATCGAGCCCGACCTTCGCGACCCACTTGTAAGGGCGGTCTAGATACTTGGCGTTCTCCCGATAGAGCTGGATAAAGGCGACGGTTAGGTCGATTGCATCCTGTTCGGTCGCCACGTCGCCAAGACGTTCGGTCTCTTTCACATCCATGCCCGCCGCGCCCGCGACACCAACCTGATAGCCGGAGTCAACGCAAACGATTCCCACGTCCTTACAGGTCGCCTCCGCACAATTGCGCGGGCAACCGGAGACGGCGAGCTTGACTTTGTGCGGCGTCCAGGAGCCCCAAAGCACCTGCTCCAGCTTGATACCGAGGCCGGTTGAATCTTGCGTTCCGAAACGGCAATGATCCGTACCGACGCAGGTCTTCACCGTGCGCAGCCCCTTGGAATAGGCGTGGCCCGAAACCAGACCTGCATTGTTCAGATCGGCCCAGATCGCAGGCAAGTCTTCGCCTTTCACGCCCAATAAATCGATCCGCTGACCGCCGGTTACCTTGACAGTGGGCACCTTGTACTTGTCTGCAGCATCCGCAATGGCCCGCAGTTCCGTCGGGTTGGTGATTCCGCCCCACATACGGGGGACAACCGAGAAAGTACCATCTTTCTGGATGTTTGCGTGTTTGCGTTCGTTGACGAAGCGCGACTGAGGATCATCCTGATATTCAAGCGGCCAATCCGCCAGAAGGTAGAAGTTCACTGCAGGGCGGCAGACATGACAGCCGTTCCTCGTCTTCCAGCCCAGTTCCTGCCAGACCGCCTCTTGTGATTTCAATTCCTGCGACTTGATCAACCGCCGTATGTCTTCATGCGTAAGATCGCAGCACCCGCAAATCGGTTGCGCTTTGGGAAGCTCGAACGCATGGCCCAGCGTGACCTGAAGCAATTGCTCCACCAACCCCGAACAGGTCCCGCACGAGGCACTGGCTTTTGTCGAGGCACGCACCGCGCCCAGATTGCTCGCGCCGCCGTTGATGGCGTCGACGATAGTGCGCTTGCATACGCCGTTGCAGCCGCAAATCTCCGCCTCAGGCGGTAATGCTGCAACGGCTGACAAAGGGTCCGTGGAGACGCCCCCTTGATAGGCTGGTCCGAAGATCAGCGTCTCGCGCATCTCTTCGATTTCGGTCCCGCTCTTGATCAAATCGAAGAACCAATTGCCGTCCGCCGTATCGCCATACATCACTGCACCGATCAGCCGGTCGTCTTCGATGACCAGACGTTTGTAGATGCCACGCGAGGGATCGCGGAAAACGATGTCCTCGCGGGTCTCGCCGTCGGCGAAATCACCAGCGCTGAAAAGATCGCAGCCGGTAACCTTCAGCTTGGTCGCGTTGTCCTTGACCACGAAAGCATCCGGTTCACCCAGAAGTGCACGGGCCAGCACGTTTGCCTGATCGTAAAGCGGCGCAACGAGGCCAAAGAGGTGCCCATCGAATTCCACACATTCGCCAACCGCATAAATCGATGGGTCAGAGGTTTGCATCTGTGCGTCCACTTCGATCCCGCGTGCAACCGTCAGACCGGCATCCGCGGCGAGCCGGGTTTCGGGCCGGATACCGACGGCCATAACGACCAAATCGGCCGGCAGTGCCTCGCCACTTTCGAGCAGCACGGCCTCCGCGTGCTTGTCGCCAACAATGGCCTTGGTGGAGGCTTGAGTGAGAACAGTGATCCCGCGCTTCTCCAGGTCCTTGCGAAGCAAATAGCCCGCGGCTTCATCTAGCTGACGTTCCATCAGGTGACCCATCAGATGCACCACCGTCACATCCATACCGCGTTCGGCCAGCCCGGCTGCCGCTTCCAGACCGAGAAGGCCGCCGCCAATCACCACGGCCTTGCCGCCTTTTGCTGCTGCCTCGACCATTGCATTGGTGTCGTCCAGATCGCGGTAAGTGATGACGCCGGGCAGAGCCCTGCCAGGAACCGGGATGATGAAAGGTGCAGAGCCTGTGGCGATGATCAGCTTGTCGTAAGGCACGTGCCCGTTCTGACCGACCACGACCTTAATTTCCGGGTTAATCCTAATGACGTGCTCGCCAAAACGACAGGTCACGCCGTGCTTGGCATACCAGTCGTCGCTGTGTGTCACGATTTCTTCAAAGGTCTTCTCACCTGAGAGAACCGGGGAAAGCATGATGCGGTTGTAATTCCCGCGCGGCTCCGCGTTGAAGAGTGTGATGTCGAAGGCGTCCGGATCACGCTCGACCAGGTGTTCGATCACCCGTCCCGAGGCCATACCAGCGCCGATAACGACGAGTTTCTCTGTCAAGGCAATCACTCCGCTGCAATCGGCTTGGGTGCTGGGGCTTTCGGCTTGGGCTTGGCGCCGTGTTCATACTCTTGAAGGAAATCCAGAACTTCTTGCCGGTAGTCATAATAGTCTGGATGCTCCAGAAGCGCCTTCCGCGTACGGGGACGCGGCAGATCGACTTTGGTGACCTTGCCGATCGTCGCCCGCGGCCCGTTGGTCATCATGACCACGCGGTCGGCCAGCAGGATGGCTTCGTCCACATCGTGCGTCACGCAGATCGCCGTGATTTTGGTTCGGCTCCAAACCTCCATCAGCACTTCTTGCAACTCCCAACGGGTCAGGCTGTCAAGCATGCCGAAGGGCTCGTCGAGCAGAAGCAGTTTGGGTGAGAGCGCAAAGGCCCGCGCAATGCCAACCCGCTGCTTCATGCCGTTCGAGAGCTCGGAGGCTGGCTTATCCATCGCGTCAGCAAGACCCACGCGTTCCAGGTAATACTCAACGACATTCTGCCGTTCCGCCTGGGATGCCTTCGGATAGACCCGATCCGCTCCGACTGCCACATTCTGTCGTGCTGTCAGCCAAGGGAAGAGCGATGGTGCCTGGAACACGACCGCACGCTCTGGATCGGCGCCTTCGACGTGTCGGCCATCCAACTTGATGGCGCCTTTGGAAACCTCGTTCAACCCGGCGGCCATGGTCAGCACCGTGGACTTGCCGCAGCCCGAATGTCCGATAAGCGAGATGAACTCGCCCCGGTTGATCTTCAAGTCGAAGTCTTCCACCACGGTCAGTGGACCTTTCGGTGTTGGATAGATCTTGTGAAGCTTTGAGAAGTCGAGGAAGCGGTTTGCGACCAAACCCTCCTGAGCTTTGGCGACAGCAGCCGGAACACCATGGATCGGCGTGACATCCGGTAGCTGTCGAGAGCCCTCGACCTTTGCCTCGACGCCCACATCCATCAGGTACTTGGTGACCTCTGCACGGAGCTTCTTGAATGTCCCGTCATGGTTCATCTCTGTCCGGTCGCGCGGGCGAGGGATAGAGACTTTGAACTCTTCGCCAAGCGTTCCGTCCGGGTTCAATGCGATGATCCGGTCGGCCAGTACGATGGCCTCGTCCACGTCGTTTGTAATGAGCACGCAGGTCTTCTTGTCGGCTTCCCAGATACGCTCGATCTCGTCGGCAAGATTGGCGCGCGTTAGCGCGTCGAGCGCTGAGAGCGGCTCGTCCAAAAGCAGCACCTCCGGGTCCATGGACAGCGCGCGGGCCACGTTTACCCGTTGGCGCATGCCACCCGACAGTTCTGCCGGACGACGCGTGGTGGCGTGGGACAGACCAACCATCTTCACATAGTGATCAACCTTGGCCGCCTTTTCTTTCGTTGTCATGCCCGAGAAGATCGAGTCGACTGCCAACCGCACATTGCCATTCACGGTCAGCCACGGCATGAGTGAATAGCTTTGAAAGATCACCCCGCGTTCGGGACCTGGCCCGATAATCGGTGCTTCTTTGTAGCTTGCTGTCCCGCTCGTGGGCGTGTCGAGCCCAGCCAGCAGGTTGATTAGCGTCGTCTTTCCTGTGCCAGAGAAACCAAGGAGGACGAGGAACTCGCCCTCTTTGACGTCAAGCGTGATATCACTCAGAACGTCCGTCCGCTTGGCACCTTCGCCATAGCTTTTGGACACGGCATCGAGTTTCAGAATAACCGTCATTCCCTGTCCTCAGCGATGGTTGGTGAAAGTGAAAAGCGACTGGATCGCGTACATCAGGCGATCCAGCAAGAATCCGATCATGCCGATGGTCAGCACAGCCACCATGATTTTCGCGAGCGACTGGCTGGAGCCATTCTGGAATTCGTCCCAGACGAATTTGCCAAGGCCCGGATTCTGAGCCAGCATCTCGGCCGCGATGAGAACCATCCAGCCGACACCCAGCGATAGGCGAAGACCGGTAAAGATCAGCGGCAGCGCGGAGGGCAGGACCAGCTTTGTGATCTTGGTCCACGTGTTCATTTTCAGAACCTTCGAGACGTTGACAAGGTCCTTATCGATTGAAGACACACCAAGCGTGGTGTTGATCAGCGTCGGCCAGAGCGAACAAAGCGTCACGGTAATGGCCGAGTTTAGGAACGACTTCGAGAACATGCCGTCGTTGGTGACGTAGACCGCCGAAACGACCATGGTTACGATGGGGAGCCAAGCGAGCGGCGAGACGGGCTTGAAAATCTGGATGATCGGGTTCAGCGCCGCGTTCGCGATTGGCGAGAGACCCGCCATGATGCCAAGCGGGATCGCCACGACAGATGCGATCAGGAACCCGAAGAATACGGTTCTGATCGACGTCCAGATCTGGCTGTAATAGCTTGGTGCGCCAGTATACTCGCGAGCAACGGGTTCTTTACCCTGTTCAATCCGGCGTTCGTTCAACTGGGCAACCTTTTCGTCAAATTCCGCCCTGCTTGCGGCCTTGGCGACAGCGTCTTCGTGCAGGTTCACCGCCTCGGTCCAAACTTGGGAGGGCCCCGGGATCGCACCAAGTGAAGTTTGCACTGTGGGTGCCAGGGTCGCCCACAGCATTATAAAGCCTGCAATCGCCAAAAGCGGGACGCCCAGTAGACGCCAAATCTCGGACATCTGCGCTTTTGGGTTGTCACCGGCAGCGGCCTTCAGGACCGGGGTAAGCCAAGAGAGACCCAACACCTGGAACCAGCGGTCGGCCTTGTTGATACGGGTGAAGAGCTTCTCGCGGCGTGCTTCGCGGGTCGCCTCTTCCGGAAAACTGGGATCGACGGCGGTCATGGCTGCTCGGTCCTTTTCGTGAAATGACTGTCAGGAGAGTTTGGCGGCGCGCGACACGATGCGAGCCGCCACGACGGTATGGCGTCAGCCCTGAACCTCGTTGCCGATGACGATCTGCTGACCCTTCAGGCCGATCGGCAGACTCTCGAGATAAGCGTTGGGTTCACGACCGTCATAAGGAATCCCATCAATGATATCCTCGGCGGGAGTTGCCGCCTTGTAGCCATCGCTCTCCCAGGGGAAATCGGCCTCATCGGCGTAACCTTCGTCGACGACCAGACGGGCAGCCTCAAGATAGATGTCCGGGCGATACACCTTCTTGGCGACGTCATGATACCACTGGTCGCCCTTGGCCTCCGCGATCTGTCCCCAGCGGCGCATCTGCGTCAGATACCAGATAGCATCAGAATAAAATGGGTAGGTCGCGTTGTAGCGGAAGAATACGTTAAAATCCGGGATTTCACGCTTGTCACCCTTCTCGAACTCGAAGGTACCGGTCATGGAATTGGCAATAACCTCGTAATCCGCGCCCACGTATTCTGGACGGCTGAGGATTTCGACGGCTTTCGGTCTATTGGCGTTGTCGTTCTCATCCAGCCAGATGGCCGCGCGGATCAGCGCCTTGGTAATAGCAAGCGTGGTGTTTGGATACTGCTCAGCGAATTCAGCGGTGATCCCGAAGACCTTCTCTGGGTTGTTCTTCCATAGCTGATAGTCGGTGATGACCGGCACACCGATACCTTTGAAAACGGCCTGCTGGTTCCAGGGTTCACCCACGCAGTAGCCGTAAATGGTACCCGCCTCGAGCGTCGCCGGCATCTGCGGCGGCGGCGTAACGGAAAGAAAGACATCCGCGCCGATCTGACCGGTAACGTTCTCAGGCGAGTAGTAACCGGGTTCCAGACCGCCAGCGGCGAGCCAGTAGCGCAGCTCGTAGTTATGAGTCGAGACCGGGAAGACCATGCCCATGTTAAACGGCTTACCTTCTGCCTTGAACTGCTCGACCACTGGAGCAAGCGCGGAGGCGCTGATCGGGTGCTGCGGGCGGCCGTCATCCATAGTCGGGATGTTCGGCTTCATCAGTTCCCAGACTTCGTTCGAAACCGTGATGCCGTTGCCGTTCAGATCCATGGAGAACGGTGTGATGACATGAGCTTCCGTGCCGAAGCCGATGGTGGCAGCCAGGGGCTGACCGGCGAGCATATGCGCGCCATCAAGTTGGCCGTCGATCACACCATCCAGCAGAACCTTCCAATTGGCCTGCGCTTCGAGCGTCACAAATAGACCTTCGTCCAGGAAGTATCCCTGTTCGTAAGCCACGGCGAGTGGCGCCATGTCGGTGAGTTTGATGAACCCAAAGGTAAGTTCATCTTTCTCAAGATCGAGAAGTTCGGCGGACGCGCTTGCGGCCGCGAGCGCCGAGAACGCGATGCCGGTCAGTAATTTCTTCATGTCATCTTCCTCTACTGAGCTGCCGGGGAGGACGGGCAGCAAGAATCAAAAAAGCCGCTTGACCTCTCGCGAACGCTATCGTGCGTCGCGGGGTCGAGCGGCTTTGCTCGGATCGCCCTCTTGGGAGAAAATGAAAGAGCGCCTTTGCTCTCGGCGATGACACTGCGTCGCGGCCATCAAAGGCACAAGTCAATTGGTGCGTATCTGGAGGCGCATCCCTTCTGATGCTGCGACGCCGCATCAGAATGCCTGTTTTCTGATCACGCTATCTCTGATGGATCAAAAATCGCGCCGTCAAAAAACGCATCAGGTAAGAGACTGAGCCCTCTCTTTGTCGACGCTACAGCGGTCGGATGGCGAATCGTGCCTTCCAGCTTTTCCGAGGCGCCAGGCAGAGCTGCAGCTGTGCTTCGAAGATGGGCGCGGTAAAGATCGGAGCGAAAAACCTGAGCGGCAGCTTCGAGCGAGATACCTTCGCCGGGAAGATGTGCTTTGTTCAGCCGATTTGCGATCCACTTCGCCTGACTACGCCATGGGAAAGACGCACCGCCACTGTGAAAACACAGGAAGTTCTCGACCTTGCGTACCTCTCCTTGGCTGGAAACGGCCAGGTGCCCGGTTAAAGCTCGATCGACGAGTTCCGCAGATACATCAAGGAAAGCCCTTCGCGACAAAATCTCACCTGCAGTGCCCCGGTTCTCTGGCTTTCCAAGCCACCGACCTGCTTGCCAGACAGCACGCATAAGTCGCCCGAGCAAGTCCGGTTCGGTTTCTGCCCAATCGCTGCGTACCGCCAAGACTTTCTCAGGAGCGAATTGCCAGATGGCATTGCCCGGCAGAAGTAGCGCCCCAGCTCCTTGGTCCACGGCGACCGAACCCCACGGTTCGCCCACACAGAACGCGTCGACATCACCAGCGGCAAGCGCATCTGCCATCAGTGGCGGCGGCACAGTCCTAATCTCAATTCCGTCACCGCCGATTGCCGTGCGCTCGCACCAATAGTGCAGTAATTCGACGTGCATCGAAAAGGGGAAGGGTACGCCGAAGACGACCTTGCCTGAGCTTACCGATGCAAGCGCGTCCGCGACCTTCGTCGGATCGGAGAAATCAAACTCGAAACCAATCGCGCGTAGGCGCGTTTCAAGCTCTTTTCCCACTCCTAGGACATTGCCGTTAACCGACAAAACGGACACGGCGGAGACCGGCGTGGTCACGCCTCCCAGGCCCATAGCCATGGCCACAGGAACCGGGGAAAGCATATGAGCAGCATCGACGCGTCCGAAAGCCAGCATGTCGCGCACCGACGACCAGGACGGAGCCGGAATAAGATCAAGCGAAATTCCCTCCGTAGCGGCGAAACCCATTTCCTCCGCAATTATGACGGGTGCTGCATCGACCAGCGGCATGTAGGCAAAGGAGACGCTTACTGTTCTCATCCGAGCAACGCCGTAGCGGTCACTAAGGCTTCGGCCACGTCCGCAACCCGACGTCCCTGGTCCATCGCAGTCTTGCGCAGCAATGCATAAGCTGCGTCTTCGTCTATCCCTTTCGCATTCATCAGTAGTCCCTTGGCGCGGTCTATGACCTTTCGTTCCTCCAGCGCGCGACGTGTCTCCGCCAACTCTGTCCGCATCTGGCGCAACATGCGGAAACGTGCGATTGCCGTGTCGATTACGGGCTTGATCCGGGCGGGCGACAATCCGTCGACCACATAGGCCGAAACTCCCGCCTCAACGGCAGTTTGGGCCAAGTCGCCTGCGGCGGAGGAAACGAACATCGCGACCGGGCGCTCAAGCGGGCCAGAGGCAAGCGTTAGTTCTTCCATCATGTCACGGGTCGGATTGTCGACATCGATTAGTACGATATCCGGTGCATGTGCTGCGATCTTGCGCGCCAACCCGCTGAAATTCCCGACTACGAAGACCTCGCAGTCGGCACTTTCCTTGAGTGCATCCACGATCGCGATCGCTCGATCCCGGTCCTCTTCGACCACTACTACAGTAAGGTGTGTGACCATGTTCTTACGGGTTACTCGAAACAATAAAGTCTGCAAGCTAGCCAAGTAGCTAACGGCCTTGCGGTTGCCTCGAATGATTAGATTTTGGGCATGATCTGTGCCTATGGCTGGTTTGACGTCTTGGTTTCTCGTTATCCACGGCGCCAAATGCCACTCAACGATGACTTCACGCAATCACGCGTGGCCCTCACGAGTGCTCGTTAGTCTTTTAAGCGCGATCGCCTTCTGCAGTGCGCCGAAAGTTGAAGGGAAACTCCCACCGCGTGAGAACGTCGGTGAAATAGGGTCCGAACCCTCGTCCACACAGAGCAAAGGCCAGTCATGCACTTACAATCAAATTGGACCACCAACCGTTGCTGATCAATCATGCGCAGGTGAGTGTGACAGCGCAAAACAAACTGCTAACGATGATAGCTTCCGTAGGGATCGAACCTAGCGAAAACCGTCGTCACCGTTTGCATGCAGTTTTGGGCCGCGCTCTTCAATCGGTTCAAGGGCGTGCTTCGCTTGACGGCTTGGCGCCGCATGGACATCGGTGGCGCGGGCGCCACGTGGTCGAGCCCAGCGCGCCGCGTTCCTGAGGATCAAGCGCACGTTCTTGTCATAGTAGGTCGGATAGGTTTCGTGTCCCGGACGGAAGTAAAAGACGTGGCCCGCCCCGCGCTGATACGTCAGGCCCGATCTGAACACCTCGCCGCCCTGAAACCAGCTTATGAAGACGGTTTCGAGCGGCTCCGGCACCGAAAACGGCTCACCGTACATCTCTTCCTGTTCAAGTTCGAACCAGTTGGGCACGCCATGCGCAATGGGGTGCCCTGGTGCCGTGGTCCAAAGCCGCTCCCGCTCACCGGCTTCGCGCCAAGTCAGTGTGCAGGGCGTGCCCATAAGCTTTTTGAAGATTTTCGAGAAGTGTGACGAATGCAGGAGGATAAGCCCCATTCCGCCGTAAACGGCATCGGCGACACGCTCGATCACAGCGTCTGAAACCTTACCGTGCGCGGCATGCCCCCACCAAACCAAGACATCGGTGTCGTCCAACCGGGTTTGCGGCAGCCCGTGCTCGTTCTCTTGCAGGGTGGCGGTGGTCGCTTTTATGCCCGGATCTTCGTTCAGCGCGGCAGCGATGCAGGCGTGCATTCCGTCGGGATATAGTTTGGCGACGACTTTGCTGGTTTGCTCGTGGACATTCTCGCCCCATACGATTGCGCGGATCATTGTGTTTGGGTCCTGTCAGGAGGTGGTTCGGGGCGCTGCGGTGCTGGCGCGCGGGACTAGCTCTGGTTTGATGATCACGGGGGTTTTGCCGTCGTCTTCTTCGTTCAGTATCGCGATCAGCTTGCGGCAGGCCAGTTGCCCCCATTGCCGCCTTGGGAGGCGGATACTGGACAGACCTGGATTAAAAATGGCTGCATATGGCATATCGTCATACCCGATGACAGAGATGTCTTCAGGGACGCGGACGCCTGCGCATACAAGCCCGTGCAATAAACCGGTGGCGGTCTCATCGTTGTGAACAAAGACAGCCGTTGGCAGCCGGTCCAATGCAAGCAGCTTGCGGGCGGCCTCTAGACCGTAGTCGACGGAAAGAAGCCCGATGAATTCCCGATCCTCGGCCAGAGGAAGCCCCGCGTTCTTTAGTGTTTGTCTGAACCCGTAGTTGCGGCGTTGGAAGCCGTTTGTTTGAAGCGGGCCGCATACATGTGCAATGTCTCGATGGCCAAGTTCGATAAGATGTCCGGCGGCAAGGCGGCCGCCCAGAACGTCATCAGTGCGCACGGTGGGTAAGTCGATCTCTTTATGGCCGCCGCATGAAACCACAGGTGGCCCCGAATAGGCTCCGCTTGGATCGCTTGGAAGAAGGTCCTCAAGAAAACCGTTGGTATTCATGATCAGGCCGCCGGCCTTATTCATCAAAAGCATGTCAGAGAATGCGCGCTCACTTTCTGCGTCTTCGGAAGTGTCCCCGATAAGGAGGACGTATCCGTGTGCGCGAGCTTCCTCTTCGATGCCCTTGAAGAACTCGGCGAAGAATGCGTTCGTGATTTCTGACACGAGGACTAGAAGGGTCCTGCTGCGCCCTCGCCGCAGATCGCCAGCCGCTTGGTTGGCGCGGTATCCCAGCCGCTTCATCACTTCGAACACGTGATCTCGGGTCTTTGCCTTCACGTCCTCTGGCCGCGACATCGCACGGCTGACCGTCGCAATGGAAACGCCGGCCTCGCGCGCGACATCTTTCACTGTTGGACGCTTTATCTTCATACCGGGCCCCGGCTTTGTCAGGCGGAAATTGGTCTGCCTTGTTCATCAAATCTATGAATGAATTCGGCTTTTGGCCGCAAGTGGACTGTGTCACCGACTTGCTGATCATGCTGTCCATCGAGGCTGACGGTCACGACACCAGCTTCTGGCACTTTGACATACAGGATTGTGTCGTGACCTAGCCGTTCCACCAGCGTCACCTTGCCTTCCCATGTGTCGTCGCCCTGTCCCACAGCAAAGTGTTCGGGCCGTACGCCCAGGGTGGCAGCGCCTATGGCCTTGGCATGGCGGCCTTTGACAAAGTTCATTTTCGGCGAGCCGATGAACCCTGCCACAAACGCGCTCGCGGGTTGGTTGTACAGTTCCATGGGACTGCCGACTTGCTCGATATGGCCTCCGTTCAGAACCACAATGCGGTCGGCCATCGTCATGGCTTCGACTTGATCATGGGTGACGTAGATCATCGTGGTTTCCATGCGTTGATGAAGCTCGCTGATCTCGACCCGGGTTTCCGATCGCAGGGCGGCATCAAGGTTCGACAATGGCTCGTCTAGAAGAAATACCTGTGGATTGCGTACGATGGCACGGCCAATCGCGACGCGCTGGCGTTGTCCGCCGGACAACTGGCCAGGCTTGCGGTCGAGATAGGGGCCGAGTTTCAGCGCATCGGCGGCGTCTTGGACCTTTCTGGCAATCTCGTCCTTGCTGCGGCGTTCCAGGCTAAGCGAGAAACCCATATTCTCGGCAACCGTCATCTGCGGGTACAGCGCGTATGACTGAAACACCATTGCGATGTCGCGCTGGCGGGGCGAAAGGTCGTTGGCGCGGGTGTCCCCTATCAACAGGTCGCCGCCGGTCACGTCTTCCAGGCCGGCGATCATCCTAAGGAGCGTGGACTTGCCGCAGCCTGAGGGCCCAACAAAGACGACGAATTCGCCATCTGCAATCGAGAGGTTTATGTCGTGTAGAACCTGGACGTCGCCATAGGCTTTCGACAGGTTCTTCAGTTCAACACCAGCCATCCTTTTCTCCCTCAACCAATGGCGAGTGGCGCGCGGACGATCTTGCTGACCGTATCCAAAGACGCCTGCTGCAACTGTCGCGCTGTCGCACCTTCCAGGATCGCCTCGACATCGTGCAAAATCATGTCGCCAATTGGGTGGCGCCCACCCTCGACGGCGGCGGCGCGATGGGGTGACCAAACAACGTTGTTGGATTGCCTCAAAGCATCGCGCTTTGACACGGGTTCGCGCGGGAACACGTCGCTGGCCAAGCGGATGCGTCCGGCGTCGGCTGCTTCGACGAGCGCCCCGAAGTCAACCAGATGCGATCGGCTGATAAGTACGACCAGCGTGCCAGGGCGCATCTTCTTGATAAGTGCTTGCGATACGATCTGATAATTGTCCTCAGTCGGTGCCGCGGCAACGACGACCACACGGTTCTGCGTGACGACCTGTTCCAGCTCGTTAAATTCGACGCCGTCGAAGGTCGCGCCTGCCGCCTTAAGCCACGGATCGAAGGCTTCGACGCGAGGGGAGAAGGGGGCCAAGAGCCGCAGGCATTCCTGCGCAATTGAACCAAAGCCCACAAACCCGATCCGCTGACCGTAGAGCGAGAAATCGATGCCAATATTGTCGTTGAACCAACGCTCGGACCCGGCGCGGAAACGCTCGTGCTCGTCGACGATGCTGCGGCAGCCTGCGATCATCAAACCAAGTGCCATCTCGGCGACCGACTGGCGAAAGCCGGGTGCGCAGGAAAGGACTTCGATGCCGCGTTCGAAACAGGCCTCGTAGTCAAGGCCAGTTTGAAATGTGCCTGCGACCTCTATGACGGCCCTTAGGTTCCCCGCAGCATCAAGATCTACCTGATCAAGTTCCGGCCGGGCCGCGACCACAAATACCGCGTCTGGAAGATGGTTCAGAAATTCGGTGCGCGGCATGGACCAGTTCACGCCGCCGCGAATATCACAAAGGGTGCGTAGACCGGTAAAGGTGCTGGGGCGAAACAACTCCTCTACGTGGCGAAAGTACTGGTCCATAATGAGAAGCGGTTTCGACACTTCGCGCCTCATTTAACCGCACCCGCAGTCATGCCGCGCACGAAATGACGTTGAAAGAACAGGAACAGGAGAACCACCGGAATTGCCATAATGACAGTTCCGCTCGACAGGCCAGTGACATCTCGGGTCATGGCACCTTGGAAGTTCAGCAAGCCGACCGAAAGCGTGCGCATGTCGTCCCGTGTCATCAGGAGCAGGCGCAGAAGCAGGTCATTCCAGCTCCAGAGGAACTCCAGCAGGGCCGTTGTGACAACTGCAGGCATCGCGATCGGCATGACGACGCGGCGGTAGATCTGGAACTCGGTCGCGCCGTCAATACGGGCAGCTTCATGGAGCGCCTTTGGAACGCCAGCGAAAAACGACGAGAACATGAAGACGAAAATCGACACAGCTAGGGCAAGGTCCGCAAGAATGACGCCGAGATGCGTATTAAGGAGCCCAAACGAGCGGACGATCTGAAAGAGCGGCAGAACGATAGCGGTGACAGGGATCATAAGGCCGACCAGGAACAGGACCTGAAGTGCTGTCTTGCCCCGAAACTCCATAAAGACCATCGCATACGCTGCCAGGGATGCGATGAAGATCATGGTGATGGCATCAATCACCGAAATGATCAGCGTATTCATAAAGTAGCGGCTGAACCCGCCATCGGTCCACACCCGTACATAGTGCTCGACCGTTATATCAATCGGCGGGAACCATGGCGGGTTCACCAGTTCTGTCGTGGGTTTCAACGAGGTAAAGATCGTGAGGATGAGCGGCGATACCATCACGATGGCAATCACGCCGAGGACAAAAAGAAGAATCCAGCGACCCATCACCGGTCCTCTCTGTTTTGGATCTGCATGTAGATGATCGTTGCAATGCTGACGATCACCAGCAGGGCAACACCAATCGCCGAGCCATACCCATACTGATTCTCAAGCGCGCCTCGCTTGTACATGTAAGTCGACAGGATCTCGCTGAACCTGATCGGACCGCCTTGCGTGGTTGCCCAGACAATGTCGAACACTTTGAAAGATTGCGTGAGCGTCAGGATAAACACCACCGCCGTTACCGGACGCAGCGCTGGCAGGGTGACATAGCGGAACGACTGAAGCGGATTGGCCCCGTCGACGCGGGCGGCCTCGTACAGGTCTTCGTCGACGGCCTGCAGGCCTGCGAGGAAGATGATCACGCTGAGGCCGATGGTTGACCAACTGTGCGCGAGTGCGAGTGCATAAAGGACCACGTCGGGACTGCCGAGCCACGGTGTGGCGAAAGCGCCCAAGCCGACACCTTCCAGCAGCTGATTGATGGCGCCTGTGGGCTGATACATCCAGCGCCAGATCGTGGCGACGGCCATAGGCGAGATCACGACAGGCAAGACGATGCAGGTCTGAATGAGCAACCGGGCTTTCCAAACGCGTGCCAGCATTGCAGCGATCACGAGGCCGAGGCCAACATTTATGACGATAATGACGCCTGACCAGACGAAGGTGTTGCGGAACGCTTCCCAGAAGATCCTGTCCGAAAACATCCGCTTGTAGTTTTCCAAGCCAACAAAGTTGCGCTCGGGCTGAATGCCGTCCCAGTCGGTAAAGGAGTACTCGACAACCGAATAGGTCGGGTAGATCGCAAAGACGATGTAGATTGTCAGTGCGGGCAGCAGGAAAAGAACGGGATTAAGCCGCTGCGCCAGTTTGGAATCCGGGTCTAGGAACATGGCTCCACCGTCGGCGGTAGTTGCGGGAGTATTGCGGATGGTGCTCCCAGCGGCGATCCGGGCGTCGCCGCAGGCAGGTGCTAGTGCGGGCGCCCTAACGCTCGGCAATGCCACCTGGGAGCATGATCTCGCCTGCTGCCTTTGCCGCGGCCCAGGCGGATTGCATTTCCGCTGTGAACTCTTCGGGCGTCATCACATCGAGAAGAAGCGCTTGCAGGCCGTCGTATGATACGGTTGTCAGGCTGCCCGGTGTGATCGTGTCGAGAAAGGCGGGGACCGTCCCGTTGGCCGCGTGATCGTCCGACGTCTTCCAGATGTCGACGGCGAGCGCTGGCATCTGAGCATCGTTCAGGGCTTCATCAAGGGCGCCGACCGGAACCGTTCCTGCATTCAACAACTGAACACGTCCCTCTTTTGAGGCGAACATGTAGGTCATGAAGTCGATCGCAGCGTCCTTCTTTTCCGACCCTTCGCGGATGTACCAACCGCTGCCGATCGAATTTGTCGGGTAAATCTTCTGGTCATCGGCAAATGGAGGCACCGCAAAGACGCCGAAGTCGCCGATCCTGTCGCCAACGGCCTCTGTGCCGCCGCCGATCACCCAGGGGCCGGTGAAGGTCATCGGGACTTCGCCCGCCCAGAACCGGTCCATCAATTCACCGTAACCAATGGCGACCGGCGTTGGTCCGAACCAACCTGCCTTTCCCATTTCCTGAAGACGCGCCGATGCTTCCACGAACGGCGGATCCGTCCAGGCGCCGTCACCAAACAACACGTTTTCGATCCCTTCGGGTCCCGCAAAGCGGCCAAACATCATCGACTGCCAATGTGATATGGGCCACTTGTCCGCCGCGCCGAGGCCGATCGGGGTGTCATAGCCTGCGGCCTGAAGGGTGGCGACAGCTGCTTCCAAGTCGCCCCAGGTTGTAGGCACATCTATTCCGTTTTCTGAGAAGATAGCTTTGTTGTAAAACATGCCGGTTGTCTCGACTTCGTTGCCGAAAGCCCAAAGTCTCCCGTCGCTTGAGGTCTGGACCACAATCCCGTCTGGGATGGTGTTGCCCCAGCCGTTGTCGAAGTAGGCATCCGTGAGATCCGCGACGAGGCCACCTGCGATGAGGGCCGCAGGCTGGCCGGGACCAGTTCCGAAGGAAAAGAGGTCGGGGCCTTCGCCGGCCGAGAGTGCGGGGATCAGTGCCGGATTGAAAAGGTCGGACGAGTTCTTGACGATGGTGATGGTTACGTCTGAGTTCTGAGCATTGTAGGCGGCTGCGAGTTCGTCATAGACGTTTGTCTGGCCTGGTTCACCGGCGACCCAGACAACGACTTCGGATTGTGCAACCGCCATCATCGGCACAACAGACACAGCAGTCGCGATCGCGCCGACCTTTACAAATCTGTTCATCGCTTCCTCCCAGTTTCGATGATTCTTCGCGATGACTGTATACGATTACATCAAAATGTAAACGAATACATTTTGCGCCGGTGGTCTGGTTGTCTATCAAGGTCATCGCAGGTGAGAGGGACGGAAAGGCACAACGCCGCGCGCATTTCAAACCGAAAGCAGATGCGGTCTGGATACTCCCAACAGAAACGCGTTTGAGGCCTGAGTTCCCGTCTGTTCGATACTGGTCCGCGAGAACCGGTAAGCTTTGGTAGGTTGGTCCCGATTAGGCCACAACAGCAAACAACTTGAGCTTGAACCGGCCGTTCGCGAACCGGCACGCCCATGCTAGGTGGACGTGACCTATTCGCATCTTTTGGCTTCGCGCTTGAGGCATCCGATTTAAGGGCGTACCTCAGATGCACCGCCGGTTTAGGAGATGGGGATTTTCATGACCAATTTGGTGATTTGCTGTGATGGGACCTGGAACACACCTGAGCAAGAGGACCAAGGTCGCCCTGCGCCGACCAATGTGTTCAAGCTTCATGGCGCCATCAACGAGCCAGAAATCAACAGGTACTATCGGGAAGGCGTCGGCACGTCGGGAGGTCTATGGAGTCGCCTTAAAGGCGGTGGGCTTGGGGTTGGCCTAAGCAACGACATCAAGAGCGCCTACAGATGGCTTTGCAACAATTATAGTTCCGGAGACAGCAGGATCTTTCTGTTTGGTTTTTCGCGCGGGGCCTACGCCGTGCGCAGCCTGGCTGGCCTGGTCGGGCAGATCGGCATTCTGGACTTCGCAGACGTGCAATCGGAGGACGAAAAATGGGCTCAGGTCGAGCAAGCCTATCAAGCCTATCGGACTTCGCACAAACGGCGACGCGTCACGTCGTCGAACCTTAAGCGGCATACCGGCGTCGAGATCGCCTTCCTCGGGGTATGGGATACCGTTGGCGCCCTTGGAATTCCGGACGAACTGCCGTTCAACATCCTCGACCGCCCACAGAGATTTCAATTCCACGACACGAAGCTTGGGCCTCACGTAAAGGTTGCACGGCACGCATTGGCCATCGACGAAAGACGTCAGGCCTTTTCTCCGACTCTTTGGTCCAGCCACGCGATCAGCCAGGATGTCAAACAAGAGTGGTTCGCGGGTGTTCATGGCGATGTCGGGGGAAGCTATGCCGAATCTGGGCTGGGCGACGTGACGCTTGATTGGATGATCAAGGAAGCGCAAGCACAGGGGCTTGCCTTTAAACCGTATGCTGTTTCGCAGGTTAGCCCCGACCCAGCTGGTATTCTGCACAATTCGGTGAAAGGCTTCTACGCAAAGCTGCGTACGCGTCCGCGCAGTGTTCCGGGAATGGACGCGCCGTTTGTGCATCCCAGCGCTCGGGAACGTGCGAAAAGCCCGCCGCTTGCGCAACCCAGCTACTGGACGACCGTACAACTGGCCGCCGGGGAAAGCACCCAGGTCGATGTGTTCGCGGCGGAGCGTTGGAATGAGACTTCTCTCTACTTAGAAAAGGACGTACAGTATCGCTTCGCTGCAAAAGGGGAATGGCTGGACGGCACTGTACGGTGTACGCCAAACGGGCCGGTGCCCGGGTTCAACCCAAGCAAGCTGATATTCGGAGCTTCGGCGATTTCAGATTGGCTTCAGCAGCGGAAGCGCAACCGATCCGGCAATTTGGGCGCGATCACCGTTGGCGCACGGCGCGAGCAGGACAAACCTTGGCTTTCCTTGATCGGTGTGGTCGCAAACGGGGTCGGCGTCGATCCTGCATCACAGATTCTGAACCCTCATGAGACGTTCAAGATCGGTACTGGCACGTCCTATACGCCCAAAGAAAGCGGCTACCTTTATTGCTTCGGAAATGATGTGTGGAGCTTCTATTTCAACAACAGGGGGAGCTTGAGGCTTCGCGTCGAACGGGAATAGCCAGAGGTGCCGCCCCACATTTTTCGATGCGGAGCGTTCCGACCCATGACAGCAAAGTATCTGAAGCCTGTGCCATTCTTATGTCAATATGATATGACATCTGGTGGGCATGCTTGTTTTCAACACGCCCTATCGTCTTCTGCTCTTCACGTCCGTCACATTGCTACTGATCGGATCATGCTTTTGGATTCGCTTTGTGAACATGCCGATCCTGGAAGAGCTAAACGCGCGTGGCCTGACCGCGCAGGCCCAGGTCGTTTGGGTGGGAGAGCCCTACCGGGTGCTTCGCCGCGGGAATTACAGCCGTACCGGTTGGCGCATCGACATGAAGTACCAGTATCGCACCCAATCCGGAGTTTTGATTGAGGATGAAAAGACGTTTGTGAAGCAAAACGCGAAACGTCTGACCGTGGGCCGCACATTCGATGTTGTCTACCTTCCTGATGCACCAGCCATCCACAACAGTGCGTACGGCAATGGGTATGCAGGTGCAGGAATGATTTATGCGCTGCTGCCCTTGATCGCCGTCTGCGCGTTCATGACCATGTTCTATTGGCGTCGCCGACCAGCGGAATGGACCGGCCCCAAGCTTTGGCCGCCGATTGCCGCAGGATAAACATGCGCTTGAAAGCCTTTAAGCTGTTTCCCGGATCTTCTGGAGGCGCAAACAACAGCCGGGATTGCCGAGCCTGGGCTTGCTGACGCGCTTGTTTCGCCGCAATCGTCGTTCCAGTATCGGCGTGATCCAGGCAGTTCATGCGGTCCTGAAACCGGCGCCTGAACCGTCCGTGTAGAAAAATCGCTATTTTTGTGGATACAAAACCAAGTTCGTGATCTCTTACGAAAGTGTCGCAATTGGGCTTTCCGGCGCGTAGCGTCCGTTGGAGCCTATCATAACATGAGCCGCATTCGCGGCCGTAAAGGAAGAAACAGGGAGACGAGATGACCAAAAAAGAGAATCAGTTCATGATTGACCGGTTGGCGGATGCAGCGCGACATGGCGGCATTTCGCGGCGGTCCTTCATGTATCATGCCATGGCCGCAGGTATGACCGCGACTACGGCTACCGGACTTTGGACCACATCGGCCAAGGCACAGCCGAAGCAGGGTGGCACCTATCGTGTCGCGCAGCACGACGGGAACACATCGGACACACATGATCCCGGCGTCTACCAGTCGAACTTCGACATTTCGATGGTGCATACGATCCGGTCGTTCCTGACCATGATCAATCCTGACGGGACCCTGGGTCCCGATCTTGCGACTGAGTGGACCGCGACCCCCGATGCGCAGAACTGGACGTTCAAGCTAAACGATCGTGCCACGTTCCACTCGGGCGCCAAGGTGACTGCGAATGATGTGCTTGCGTCGATGAACTACCATCGTGGTGAAGCGTCGACCTCGGCGGCCAAGGCGCTTCTCGCGACAGTGACGGACATTGTCGACAATGGCGACAATACCGTGACATTCCAGCTTTCGGGCCCGAATGCGGACCTTCCTTGGCTGATGACCGACTACCACCTTTGCATTGTTCCGGCCAATGATGACGGAACGCCGAACTGGCAAACAGGTGATGGCTCGGGCCCTTACAAGCTCGAAGAGCTTGAGTTTGGCGTCGGCGCCCGTTTCTCACGGCATGAGGGCTGGCACGGCGAGGGCGCGTATTTCGACGAGGTGGTTTTCACTGTCGTAAACGACCCGAACGCACGGCAAACGGCGCTGATCACAGGCGACGCAGATGCAGCAAGCCTTCTGGAAAACAAGACGCTTGGCCTGCTTGCACGCGACAGCAACATCGTTGTCGAGAACGTCGCGTCCGGTCAGTGCCTTACCATGCCGATGCACATGGACACGGCACCGTTCGACATTCCAGAAGTCCGGAAGGCGCTTAAACTATCGATCAACCGCGAAGAACTGATCGAGAAGATCGCGTTCGGTGCGGCTACGATCGGCAATGACTTCCACCATTCGCCGGCACAGCCTTACTGGCCGTCCGATATTCCGCAACAGGAATATGATCCGGATCAGGCCAAGTCGCTTCTGGCGTCTGTTGGGATGGAAGGCCTGACGGTCGACCTGTCGACGGCTGACTCAATCACCACCGGTGCCGTCGATGCGGGCGTCCTTTTTGCCGAACAAGCAAAGGCGGCGGGGATCAACATCAACGTCGTGCGCGAACCGAACGACGGCTACTGGTCGGATGTCTGGCTGGTCAAGCCGTGGTGCATGGTTCTGTGGGGCTCGCGCCCGACACCTGACATCATGTACACGCTCGCCTATTCCTCGGGTGCGGCGTGGAATGAAAGCCGGTTCGAAAACGAGCGCTTCAACGAGCTTTTGAACATGGCGAAAGGCGAACTCGACGATTCCCTGCGCGCCGAACAATATCGCGAAATGGCAATGATTTCGCGCGATGACGGCGGCACGGTGATCCCGTACTTCCCGAACTTCGTCTATGCGCGCCGCGCAAACGTTCAGCGGGGCGAAAACGTCTCGCCTGCGTGGCAGATGGACGGATACCGTCATGCCAGCCGCTGGTGGTTTGACAGCTAAGTAAGAAGAACGACCCGGCGCAGTGATGCGCCGGGTCGCGCCACGTCGGGGGGGACCGGAAGGTTTTGCGGCTGGCGGCATCGCCGGAGGGGGCATTTGCCAATTCGGCCAAATGGAAACCCGGGACGCTGGATCCGGGAAAACCAACTGGAGGGACATATGAAGGACTTACTTGGGCTGATCCTGAAGCGGCTCGGCCTGGGGCTTGTGACACTGCTCGTGGTGTCTGTCCTGATTTTCTTCGCGGTCGAATTGCTTCCCGGCGACATCGCCGAAGCCGTGCTCGGCCAATCGGCAACTGAAGAAACGGTAGCTGCGTTGCGTGAACAGCTGGGTCTGGATCGATCCGCGCCGGTCCGATACCTCGACTGGCTTGCCGGCGCCGTGACCGGCGACTTCGGTGTGTCGCTCGTGACCGGTGACCGGGTCAGCGAAGCGATTGGCGCCCGTTTCGTCAACACACTGTTCCTTGCAGCTTACGCCGCTGTGATTGCCGTTCCGTTCGCGATCACGCTGGGTGTCCTCGTCGCCCTTCTTCGGAATTCGATATTCGACCGGGTTGCCAATGTGGTAACGCTCACGACAATTTCGAGCCCCGAGTTCTTCCTTGGCTACATCCTGATCCTTTATCTTGCGGTCAAGACGAGCCTGTTCCCGGCGATTGCAAGTTTGTCAGGCGACATGTCGTTCCCGGAGCTTTTGCACCGCACGTTCCTGCCAGCCCTGACGCTGGTTCTGGTCGTCACCGCGCACATGATGCGGATGACACGAGCCGCGATCATCAACCTTCTGGCCTCGCCCTATATCGAAATGGCGCGCCTGAAGGGTACACCACCCTGGCGCGTGATTGTGAAGCATGCGCTTCCGAACGCCTGGGCACCGATCATCAACGTTGTCGCACTGAACCTTGCCTATCTCATCACCGGCGTCGTTCTCGTCGAAGTGGTGTTCGTTTACCCGGGCATTGGTCAACTTCTTGTCGACGCAGTTCAGAAGCGGGACTTCCCGATTGTGCAGGCCTGCTGTTTGATTTTCGCAGCGACATTTATCCTTTTGAATCTCGCGGCGGATGTCGGGGCTATCCTGACCAACCCGCGTCTGCGGCATCCGAAGTGAGGGCGGCGACATGAGTGGATTTGTCATCGGATACTACGCCGCCCTGATCGCAGGCTCTTGTGCAGCGGCCTACTGGCAAAACCGAAAGGTTTTCATGCTGCTGTTCTCGCTGACGCTTGTTTCTTTCGTAGTGGGGATTGTCGGCGGCACGGGGGCGCTACGGGCGATTACGATCGTCGCTGGCGTCTTGGTCTTGGCTGCCGGAACCTCGTACGCGTTCAAAGAGTTCCTGGTTCAGATCTCTGGGCCGAACGTCGCGAAAGAACTGCGCACGGCGCCCCTTACGGCATCCTTCGGTATGTTCGTGATCTTCACCTATGCAATTGCCGGGATCTTTGCGCCCTGGATTGCGCCATACGGTGAATCCGAGGTGATCGCATCGGCGTTCGCGCCAGCGGACGAGAACCTTCTTTTGGGCGCTGATCAACTTGGCCGGGATATGTTCAGCCGTATCATCTATGGTGCGCGTAACACGGTTGGGCTGGCTTTGGTCGCCACGGTCCTTGCTTTCGTGATGGGGGCGCTGGCGGGGCTTCTAGCCGCTGTCAAAGGCGGATGGTTCGACCAGCTGATGGGGCGGGTCGCTGATGTAATCATGTCGATCCCGTCACTGATCTTCGCACTGCTGATCCTGTCGATCTTCGGCACAAATCTGGTCGCGATCGTCATTGTTGTTGCCGTTATCTATTCGCCAAGGGTGTTTCGTCTCACCCGCGCCGTAGCCGGCAACATCGTCGTTATGGACTACATCGAGGCTGCCAAACTCAGAGGCGAAGGGGACTGGTATCTTATCCGCAAGGAAATCCTGCCGAACTCGACCGCGCCCTTGGTCGCGGAGTTCGGGTTGGAGTTCTGCTTTGTGTTCCTATTGATAGCGGGCCTAAGCTTCCTTGGTCTTGGCATTCAGCCACCCACAGCGGATTGGGGATCGATGGTTCGTGAAAACGCGACCCTTATATCGTTTGGGGACATAACGCCACTTATCCCGGCTGCGGCCATTGCGCTTTTGACGGTGGCCGTCAACTTCGTTGTCGACTGGATGCTGTTCCGGTCCTCCGGTCTCAAGGAGCAGTAAGATGAGCAAGTTTGACGAAAAAGACGTCCTGCTGAAGATCCGTGGCCTGAAGATCGATGGCTACTCCGATGAAACGTGGGTCCCGATCATCAAGGGCGTGGACCTGACGCTGCACCGAGGCGAGGTGATGGGGCTGATCGGCGAGTCGGGGGCCGGGAAGTCAACGATCGGCGCAGCCGCCATGGGCTATGCCCGCGACGGCACGCGGATCTCGGAGGGATCCATCGAGTTTGACGGGATGGAGCTGACTACGGCATCGGATTCCGAACGTCGGGCCCTTCGGGGATCGCGGATTGCGTATGTCGCGCAATCTGCGGCGGCGTCATTCAATCCGGCCCACAAGCTAATCGACCAGCATACCGAAGCCCCCGTGCACTACCGGATCAAAAAACGTATGGAAGCTCAGGAAGACGCGATGGAGCTTTATGAGCGTCTGCGCCTTCCCAACCCGACCGAGATCGGATTCCGGTATCCACACCAGGTCTCGGGCGGTCAGTTGCAGCGTGCGATGACAGCAATGGCCATGTCGTGCCGTCCGGACTTGATCATCTTCGACGAACCGACGACCGCGCTGGATGTGACGACCCAGATCGAGGTTCTGGCCGCGATCCGTGACATTGTCGATCAGTTCAACACTGCGGCGATCTACATCACGCACGACCTTGCCGTTGTGGCGCAGATGGCGGACACGATCAAAGTGCTTCTTCGTGGCGAAGAGGTCGAAGAAGCTCCGACGGAAAAGATGCTGGACGACCCACAGGAAGAATACACCAAAAGCCTTTGGGCGGTCCGGAGTTTCCAGCGTCCGCAGAAGTCCCGCCCGACGGATGGCACCAAGCCTGTGATCTCGGTTCAGAATGTCGACGCGGCGTATACCGGCGGGGTGAAAGTTCTCGATGACGTATCGTTTGATATCTATCCGGGGATGACCGTTGCCGTTGTCGGGGAATCCGGTTCCGGCAAATCGACCACTGCGCGCGTTATTACCGGGCTGCTTCCGCCATCCAATGGTCAGATTCAGTTCAAGGGCGATACCCTGCCGCCGCGCTACCAGGACCGGAACCGAGATCAGCTTCGCCAGGCGCAGATGATCTATCAGATGGCCGACACGGCCTTGAACCCAAAGGTTCGGATCAGCGAGATCATAGGCCGACCCGCACAGTTCTATTCGGGACTGACCGGGCAAGCGCTGAAGCAGCGGGTCGATGAGCTATTGGATTTGATCGAGTTGGACCCTGCCAAGTTCTACAGTCGGTTCCCGCCAGAACTTTCAGGGGGACAAAAGCAACGGATTGGGATTGCGCGCGCACTCGCGGCAGAGCCGGAGTTCATCATCTGCGACGAGGTCACAAGCGCGCTCGACCAACTTGTGGCTGAGGGTATCCTGAAGCTTCTTGATCGTCTGCAGAAGGACCTTGGACTGGCCTATATGTTCATCACTCACGACTTGGCGACAGTGCGTTCAATCGCCGACGAAGTCGTCGTGATGCAGCACGGAAAGGTGGTGGATCAGGGTCCCAAAGAGGACATGTTCAAACCACCCCACCATCCCTACACTGACCTGCTGCTGTCGTCCGTACCAGAGATGGATCCGAACTGGCTGACCTCGCTTCTTGAAGAGCGTGGTGTCGACAACATCGGTGAATCGGCGAGCGTCTGAGCAAGGCTGCGCGGGCGCCCCGCGCATTCAAGAATCTAGATGATGGCCATGGCAGTGCCTGCCATGGTCGCTACGATGGCGACGTAGACAACAAGCAACACCGGCAGGTTCCCGCCACGGGACCGTGCTTCACGGATAAGATCATCGCGCGTCAGCATGTTGACCTCCATCAACGATACCCAACACGGCACGTGGCCGTTTCGAATCTGCAGGTAGGCCATAGGACCCCACCAATCAATACTCTTCGACACGGGAAACCATGATATTTTTTCATGCCTTTTCTGCAAACCGTGCATGTCTTACGCGGCTAGGCCCGGCGCCAGGATACAGTGCACATGTCTTCTTTGGGTCGCGAACTGGATGATCGGGAGTCGGCTTTTGGAATGCGGGTCGTGCAAATGTGACGCTAGCTGTCCAGATCGGGGATTTACGGGGCGACTGAAATGGATGATTTGCAGGGAAAAACTGCGCTTGTCACCGGCGCCGCAGGTGGTATCGGGCAAGCAATTGTGGCGGCGCTTAAGGCGCGTGGCGTGCGCGTTGCCGGGGCTGACATTCATGAAAGCGACGCCGATCTTTCTTTTGCCGGCGACCTGACCGAGGCGGAGTTCTGCGATGCGCTGCCCGGACGCGCGGGCGAAGCGATGGGTGGCCTGGATATTCTTGTAAACAACGCAGGGATCATATCGCGGGGAAAGATCACCGAAGCCACCGATGCGGATTACGCGCGGTCCATGGCGATCAATGTCGAGGCGCCGTTTCGGCTATGCCGCGGTGCGATCCCAATCATGGCGGCAAACGGCGCTGGCGCTATCGTGAACATCGCCTCGTGCTGGGGTATCCATCCCGGACCCAACCACCCCATCTACGTCATGTCGAAAGCGGCTGTTGCGTCCTTGACCCAATGCCTTGGGATCGATCACGCGCACCAGAACATTCGGGTGAACGCGGTCTGCCCGAACGAGGTTAACACGCCAATGATCCGGAGCGGTTTTGCCGTCCGCGGGCTGAACCCGGAAAGCGGCATCGAAGCCCTGAACAAATCAGTTCCTTTGGGGCGCATCGCGGAACCAGAGGATATTGCTGACGTGGTCGTTTTCCTGGCTTCGGATCAGGCGCGATACGTCTGTGGCGCGCTTCTTGAAGTAAACGGAGGCAAAGCAGTCCAATGACCCAGGACACCGGCAAAGTTGCGCTTGTCACCGGCGGGCGAAGCGGTATCGGCGCAGCCGTTGCGGGTGTGCTGGCGGCCCGGGGCATACGTGTTTTTACCGCCCAGCGGGGCAAGGACGATCACCACGCGTTCATAGAGGCGGATTTTCTTGATCCAGAAGCGCCCGCGCGTGTGATCAAAGAGGTCACGGAACAGGCGGGCCGCCTTGATATTCTGATCAACAACGCGGGGCTGATGCGCGAGGGGACGCTTCTTGAAATGCCGCCGTCGGATTGGGCTGCCACGCTGCAGGTGAATTTGACCGCACCCATGATGCTTATCAAACGTGCTCTGCCGCATTTGATTGAAATGAACGGATCAATTGTGAACGTCGGCTCTATCGAGGGGCTTGGTTCAAACCCGCGGCATCCTGCCTATTGTGCCTCGAAGGGTGGGTTGCATGCCCTTACCAGAGCGGTTGCCGTCGATCACGGTCCTGACGGGGTTCGATGCAATGCAGTCGCGCCGGGTTGGATCGATACCGAGCTGAACACGGCCTTCATCAACAGTCTTGGCGACCCTGAAGAGTTCCGGAGATCGATTGGCAAGATCCATCCGGTGCGGCGAACGGGGACGGCCGACGATGTCGCGCGTTTGGTGGGCTGGTTGGCGTCGGACGACGCCCAGTTTGTCACGGGCCAGGTCTGGACGATCGATGGCGGCCGGATGAGCCAGCTGAGCCTGCCCTAAAGACTTGCGAAAGCGAAAGAGGGGCGTTGGTATCTGGCACGGGGCGCGCCGGGACAGGTGACCGCAATGAAGGGGTTCCATGCGCTGAATTGGTTTCAGCCAGGGAACTTGGCTAGAGACCAACAGAGACGCCCATTAATATCTTGAATTAAAATAAAAAAATCCTGAGGTGCGCACCTCATTAACCCGTTGACATCCAGCATGCTCCTCACATAGCGTTTAACAAGGGAGATGTACGCACCATCATTAATCAAAGCGAGGCAATCACAATGGTAAGCCATGTGGGCGCGGAAGGCGAAAGCCACCTCGTGCTCTTCATTGTGTAGGCCGTGAAAGCGGCGCCCGCGCAATATCAGTGCGGTCCGTGGCGCGTGCTTGGCTATTCAGCGGAGTATCGCGCCGATATTGGACGGCGCGCGTGGTGTTCCGGCGGGGTTCTGGGCAAAACCGATCATAGATCAGCCAATGGACCAGAGCGTTTCGTATCATGCAGCGCGCAGTTGGATTCAGGGAGAACATCGTGGCTCAGTTCGTCAATGCAAAAGAGGACCTCGTTAAAGAGGCCATAGATGGGCTTTTGGCGTGTTCAGGCGGCGCTTTAGTGCGCCTTGATGGCTATCCTCACATCAAGGTCGTTCACCGGTCCGATTGGGACCGGTCGAAGGTCGCGCTGGTTTCGGGCGGTGGTTCGGGACACGAACCGGCACATGCGGGATTTGTGGGTCCTGGCATGCTTACAGCGGCGGTCTGCGGCGAGGTGTTTGCCTCTCCGTCGGTCGAAGCGGTGCTCTCTGGTATTCTCTCCGTGACCGGGGAAGCCGGATGCCTTCTTATCGTGAAGAATTATACCGGCGACAGGCTGAACTTCGGTCTTGCCGCCGAAAGGGCCCGTGCTCTTGGCCACAAGGTCGAGATGGTTGTTGTCGATGATGATGTCGCCCTTCCGGACCTGCCACAGCCGCGCGGCGTCGCGGGTACGCTTTTTGTCCACAAGATCGCTGGGGCGATGGCCGAAAGCGGTGCGCCTCTCGACAAGATTGCCGACACCGCGCGTCGCGTCATCGGTAGCGTTGCCTCGATTGGCAAGAGCCTTGATACTTGCACCGTCCCTGGATCGCCCAAGGAAAGCCGCATACCCGTCGGGAAGGCAGAACTTGGGTTGGGCATCCATGGCGAGCCCGGCGTTGAGCAGGTCGATTTTTCTGGAGCCGCGGACGCGATGGACATCGTTTTGGACAAACTGCGCACCCACGCAAAGGGCAACCGATGCGTCGCATTGGTGAACAATCTCGGATCGACGACGCCGCTTGAAATGTCGGTCCTCTGCCATGGTCTTGCGGGGTCCGGGATCGCGTCGCACATCATCGGTCCGGCGCCCATGATGACCTCGCTAGATATGCACGGGTTCTCGGTCTCGATCCTGCCATGCGATGATGACGATTTTGCAGCACTGACTGCACCTGTCCCGATGGTTGGCTGGCCCGGAGTGCAACCCATTGTAACCCCCGGGGTTCGTCCGCTTCCCGACGGCCTGTCGCCGGCTGAACCGGTCGCGTCCGAAAATGCCCTGACTCGAGTGACCATAGCGCATGTTGCAGATGTCCTAACATCGGCTGAAGCCGTGCTGAACGATCTGGATGCCAAATCCGGAGACGGCGACACAGGCAGCACGCTTGCGACGGCGGCCCGTGCGCTGAAGGCACGCCTGGACAACATGCCACTTGCGGATCTGACCGCACTCTTTCCCGCGCTTGGCAACGAGCTCAGCCAGACGATGGGAGGATCTTCCGGCGTGATCTTGGCGATCTATTTCAATGCCGCCGGTGACGCCTGCGCGAACGGGGCATCGGTAAACCAGGCCCTTTTGGCGGGCATGCAGCGGATCAGCGATGTGGGCGGTGCCGGGATCGGGGACCGGACGATGATCGACGCGCTCGCCCCGGCTCTTGCGGCGCTGGACGACGGGCTCGATGCGGCGGCGGCTGCTGCAAGGAAAGGGGCCGACAGTACAGCAGGAATACACAAAGCCAAAGCCGGACGGGCAGCCTATGTGCCATCGGAAAACCTAAAGGGCCACAATGACCCGGGTGCAGAGGCCGTCGCGCTGGTCTTCGAAGGTCTTTCGAAGTCCTTGAAGGGATAGGTCCCGTGCGCCCGAACGACGCCAGTGAACAACCGAAACCGACGGTGAATGACATTGCACGCGTTGCGGGCGTTTCGCTCGCGACCGTGGATCGGGTTTTGAATGCGCGTCCGGGCGTGCGCGGCGCTACGATTGAGAAGGTCAAGGGCGCCGTCGAAGAGCTGGGCTATGTCCGCGACTCTGCAGCCGCCAATCTGGCCCGGCGTCGATTCTACAACCTTTTGTTTGTACTTCCAAATACGGCCAACGAGTTCGTTGCCGCGCTGGAGGCACAGGTCGCGCTACAGGGTACGACGCTTCTGCACGAGCGTGTGCTACTGTCGAAAATGCGTGTTCCGCCTTTCCATCCCGAAGCGATTGTGGCGCTGCTTGATGCGCTGGAAGCAGGGAAAACCGATGGTGTGGCCGTGTTCGGGCCAGATACACCATCGGTGCGCGACGCCGTTAGACGCGCCAGGCAACGGGGTATTGCGGTCGTCGCCCTTGTGTCGGATCTGCCAGGGTCGGAACGTGATCGGTTCGTCGGGATCGACAACGTCGCTGCAGGCCGCACAGCAGCCCAGCTAATGGGCCGCTTTCTTCGCGACGAAGGTCAGGTTCTGGTCATCACCGGATCGCGTCTCGCGCGGGACCATTTGGAACGGCGCAAGGGGTTCGATGAAGTTATACGCAACAGCTTCCCCCATCTCCGTGTTACCACTTCGGTCGAGGCACACGACGATTCTGACCTGATCCGCCGCATCTTGCCGGATGTGTTCGCCGCCAATCCCGGCCTCTGTGGCATCTACTCTTCGGCGGCTGGCAACCCTGGGCTGATCGATTTCCTTTCTGAAAGTGATCGGCAGGACGATCTGGTGGTCATCGCCCACGAATTGACCGAAAGCTCGCGCGCCGCGCTGGGCAGCGGTGCGTTCGACGCCATCATCTCGCAGGACACTGAGCACATCGTGCGGTCGGCGATCCGTATTATGAAGGCGACCGCCGATCGACTTCCATTCGACGATGCACAAGAACGGATTCGCATAGACATTTATCTGCGCGAGAACATGCCCGAGCCCGGGCGGACAAACTTGGAGGAAAAGCAATGAAGACGATTAAGGGTCCAGCCCTTTTCTTAGCGCAGTTCGCGGGCGACGACGCACCATTCAACTCTTGGGATGCGATCACGAAATGGGCGGCCGATTGCGGGTACGCCGGGGTCCAAATCCCAAGCTGGGATGGCCGATTGTTCGACCTCGCCAAAGCGGCCGAGAGCAAGGATTACTGCGACACTCTGAAGGGTCAGGCGGCCGAGAACGGGGTCGAAATAACGGACCTTTCAACGCATCTACAAGGTCAGCTCGTTGCGGTGCACCCCGCCTATGACACAGCGTTCGACGGGTTCGCCGCTGAGAGCGTGCGCGGAAATCCAGCGGCCCGACAAGAATGGGCGGTCGACCAAGTCAAACAAGCGATCTCGGCCTCTGCGAACCTGGGCATCCGCCAGCATGCGACGTTCTCGGGGGCGCTGGCCTGGCCTTACATCTATCCGTGGCCGCAGCGGCCGGCCGGATTGATCGAGACCGCGTTTGATGAACTGGCCGCGCGCTGGCGGCCGATCCTCGATCACGCCGAAGAGAACGATGTGGATGTCTGCTATGAAATTCATCCTGGGGAAGACCTGCACGATGGGGTGACATTTGAGATGTTCCTGGAGCGTCTGGACGGCCATGCACGTTGCAACATGCTGTACGACCCAAGCCACTATGTGCTTCAATGTCTTGATTACCTTGATAATCTGGACATCTACAAAGATCGAATAAAGATGTTCCACGTCAAGGATGCCGAGTTCAATCCGACCGGGCGGCAGGGCGTTTACTCTGGCTACCAAAGCTGGGTAGACCGGGCCGGACGGTTCCGTTCGCTAGGTGATGGGCAGGTCGATTTCGGCGCGATCTTTTCCAAGATGGCGGCAATCGACTTTGACGGCTGGGCTGTAGTCGAGTGGGAATGCTGCTTGAAGCACCCCGAAGATGGCGCGCGCGAAGGGGCCACGTTTGTGCGCGACCATATAATTCGCGTGACCGAGAAGGCATTCGACGACTTTGCCGACGGTGGCACGGACGAAGCCGCAAACCGCAAGATGCTTGGGATCTGAGGAGAACGACCGATGCCCATTGACGGAACCTCAGAACAACGCGCGCCGCGCATTCGGCTTGGCATGGTCGGCGGCGGTCGCGATGCTTTTATCGGGGCGGTCCACCGGATCGCGTCGCGGCTTGACGATCGGTTTGAATTGGTGGCGGGCGCGTTCAGCTCGACCCCCGAAAAATCTCGGGCTTCGGGCGCGGATCTTGGGATCGCGCCTGACAGGGCGTATGGCGATTTTGTCGAGATGGCCAAACGCGAGGCGCGTCTGAAAACGGGCATTCAAGCGGTGTCGATCGTGACGCCCAATCACATGCACTATGCGGTCGCCCGCGAGTTTCTCAAGCGCGGCATCCACGTCATCTGCGACAAGCCCCTGACCGCGACCCTTGCAGAGGCAAAGAAGCTGGTGAACGCGGCGGAAAGCTCTGACGCGCTTTTCGTGCTGACGCATAACTATACCGGGTATCCGATGATCCGGCACGCGCGCGAGATGGTTGCGTCTGGCGAGCTTGGGGATTTGCAGGTCGTGCAGGTCGAGTATGCGCAGGATTGGCTGACCGAAGAGGTTAGCTTCAAGCAAGCCGACTGGCGCACCGATCCCGCACAGTCGGGCGCGGGCGGATCGACGGGGGATATCGGGACCCACGCCTTCAACCTAGCCTCCTTCGTCACGGGCCTGGAGCTCGAAGCACTCGCCGCCGATTTGCAGGCCTTCGTCCCGGGCCGTCGGGTCGACGACAATGGGCACGTGTTGATGCGGTTCAAGGGCGGTGCGCGGGGCATGCTGTGGTGCAGCCAGGTAGCGCCCGGCAATGAAAACGCATTGAGGTTGCGGGTCTACGGGACCAAAGGCGGGCTTGAATGGGCGCAAGAGGATCCGAACTATCTGTGGTTCACACCGTTCGGCGAGCCCAAGCGCCTGATCACCCGGGGCGGGGCCGGTGCGGGTGATGCGGCGGCACGTATGTCGCGCGTTCCGCCTGGACATCCCGAAGGCTACCTTGAAGGTTTCGCAAACATTTACGGCGAAGCCGCTTCGGCGATCGATGCGCACGAAGCCGGGGAAACGCCAGCGAGCGAGGTCGTCTTCCCGACTGTTCAGGACGGTCTGCGCGGCGTGCAGTTTGTTGATGCTTGTGTGCGATCCTCAGCGCGGAATGCCGCCTGGGTCACGCTGGATCGCTGATGTTTCTGGGTATCGATTTAGGAACCTCGGGGGTCAAAGCGCTGCTTGTTGCCGATGATCAGTCAGTGGTCGGCAGCGCCCATGCCGATCTTGATGTCTCGCGCCCGGCACCCGGGTGGTCGGAACAGGCACCGGAAGACTGGATTACGGCAACCGCCGAAGCCCTGCGGGGGCTCAGCGCCGCGCATGACCTGTCTGCTGTGGCCGGGATCGGCCTGTCCGGCCAGATGCATGGCGCCACGCTTCTGGACGACTCTGATGCCGTGCTGCGCCCGGCGATCCTATGGAACGATACGCGCAGCCATGAAGAGGCGGCGCTTCTTGACGCCGACCCACGGTTTCGGGCGCAGTCCGGCAATATCGTCTTTCCGGGCTTTACGGCACCGAAGCTTCTTTGGGTGCGCAACAACGAACCCGACCTGTTCAACCGCGTGACCAAGGTTCTTTTGCCAAAGGATTATCTGCGCCTTTGGCTGACCGGGGAATATGTTTCCGAGATGTCGGATGCAGCGGGCACGTCCTGGCTTGATCCGGGACGCCGGGACTGGTCGGACGCCTTGTTGGAGGCAACCGAACTCGGGCGCGATCATATGCCGTCGCTGGTGGAGGGCAGCGAACCTTCCGGTGGGTTGCGGGGTGCAGTGGCATCGGAGTTTGGTCTCTCTGCCGGGATCCCGGTTGCGGGCGGTGCAGGGGACAATGCGGCCTCGGCGGTTGGGGTTGGTGTCACCCGACCGGGCGAAGCGTTTGTCTCGCTCGGGACATCTGGCGTGCTTTTTGCCGCATCCGAGGGCTATGCGCCCGATCCTGGCACCGCACTTCATACCTTCTGCCACGCGCTGCCGGGCCGGTGGCATCAGATGGGTGTGATCCTGGCAGCGACGGATTCGCTTGCGTGGTTCGCGGGCCTAACCGGGGAAACCCCGGCCGACCTGACATCGGATCTGGGCGATCTGCAATCACCAGGGCGAACGATGTTCCTGCCCTATCTTGGCGGGGAACGTACGCCCCACAACGACGCGAAGGTTCGTGGTGCATTTGTCGGGATCGAGCATGCGACCGACCGCGCAGCCGCAACACGCGCCGTCTTGGAAGGCGTTGCGTTCGCGTTCCGGGACAGTTGCGAAGCCATGCGGAACATCGGCACACCGTTGACCCAGGCCGTGGCTGTGGGCGGCGGATCGCGGTCCACCTACTGGCTTCGTGCGATTGCAACTGCGCTGGGTCTTCCGATCGCGGTTCCAAAGGATGGCGAGTTCGGTGCGGCTTTCGGGGCGGCGCGTCTAGGCATGATGGCCGCGGGCCGGGATGACCCTGCGTTGCTGGCCCCCCCGGACACGCAGCAAATGATTGAGCCCGACCCGACGATGTCCGACGCGTTTGACGCAGCCTATGACCGTTACCGGGCGCTGTACGCTGCGCTTAAGGACTTGTCTTGATCTGTGAGGCCGCAGGCGTTTTGCCTGTGGCCCCATCCGTTATACGACGGTGGAACGCCCATTAGGCGTGAACACAGCGCGGCCTTCGCCGAAAATCGCCCGCCTGCCTTTCCCACGGGACTTCAGCGTGGCGCGATGTTTCCGGCGCGCCGTTTTGCGGCATCGAGCCCTTGCGAGATTGCAGACCCTGTTCCCAGTCGCCGAAGTTCCTGTAGGCCCGCAGCGGTCGTGCCCGCATAGTCGATCATCTGTTGGACGTGGTCGGATGGGGTCATGGCGCTGTCCGACATTACGGCCGCCGCACCGCGAAACAGCTGGCGGACCGCGCGGTCGGCAAGTTCTGGAGCGATCCCCTGGCTTTCTGCGTAGTCCGCCATGGCTTCTGCAAAGAATGCGACAAAACCTGGAACCGGGCCCGTCAATGCGGTGAAGCAATCAATATGTGCCTCTGCTTCAATTTCATCGGTTAGGCCGCAGACGGACAGGATGGCTTGCGTCCTGCTCCGATCTTCTTCGGTAACCTCTGGGTGGGCGCACCAAGGAGAGTAGGCAAGCGCCTGTCCAGCAGCCGGGCTGCTCATGGCCCGAACAACGCGGGACGATCCGGTCGTGCGCTGGAGCGTCTCGATCGAAACCCCAGCCATGACAGAAATGATAAGCTTGTCGCGTGCCTTTATCGCTATGTCGTTCACCGCGGCTGGGGGAACGGAAATCAGGATGACGTCGCACGCATCTGCGAGCGCCTGGTTGCGGGTTGTGTGATTGCACGACCGGAGCGCATCTGGGGCGCCGTCCGCACCGCGCCGGCTTGAAATCCAAAGCCGCTCAGTCGGCACGACACCGGCCCGCACAATGGCCGCAGCGATCTCGCGTCCCAGCATCCCGGTGCCCCCGACAATGCCCAATGACCAGTCCTCTGTGTCCATGATCTGCCCTTCCTCGGTCGCCTATGCTCTATAGCGTTTCGCCTTAAACTTGAGACATCACTTAAGGCGAAATGCGTGCAACATATGAATGACTTGCTGCGTTTCGCGAAAAGCTGTGATTCAGGTTTTTCGCGAAACGCTTTAGCCCAACTTGCGCGGGACGGCGATGGACCAGCGCCGCGATGCGATTTCGCCGCCGTCCCAGCGGGCGGTCAGTGCGGCATCGACACGGTAGCTCCGGGCGTCCGCGGTCGCAGACAGGCTGCTTTCGATTTCCGCTTTTCCGTCCGGTCGGTCGTAGACGGTGCGATGTGTCAAGTCTGCGCGTGCTGTGTAAGGGTCTGGCGGTTGGATCGTGTATGTCGCCTGTGTCTCAAATCCAAAAGTCGTCCCGGTGTCCCGGTAGTGGACTGCCGAATAAGGTTGATGCCACCCCTCAATGCGTCTCCCATCTGATTGGCCGTTTGAATGGCGCGTAACCCGTGGTGCCGCGAGGGTCACAAAAGACGCCCTGGCCGGATGATCTGCTTCCATAGGCAATGGGTGGCACAGCGCAGTCGGCGGACCTTCAAAAACAGGAAGCTCCAACGTCCCACTTTTCATTTCGAGATGCGCCGACCCAGGCGCAGGCCAGATCAAGGGCCAATACGATCCTGACAAAGACACCCGCAGACGGTGTCCACGGCGCAGGCGGTAGGCAACAGCCGGAAACCCGACCACAAGCGCGCCGCCAATTGGATCTGCCGCATCCGGCGCGTCTAGATTTTCGTCGAGCGCCAGGTTGCGAACGGTTCGCGTGATCAGTCCAACCGACCCGTTCGGCGCAACATCGCAAAGCCGAATGACCAATTGCGCATGCATCCCCGAGGACTGAAGGTTCAATCGGATCAAAGGCGCGCCGAATACGACGGTTTCTTTGTCGAAAGGGCCGGTTTCGAAGCCCAGGCAACGCCTGTCGTCGGCCTGTTGATCCAAGGGTAAGCCCCCATAGCGGCCAAAATATCCTGTGTCACCTGCTGCCGACCCGATATTAAGATCGTCAGGGATCGTCCAAGTTGCGTCCCCAGATGTGGCCGCAAGCGCATCGGACCCAAGGCCCATGGACAAAGATCGGGTGTGCTTTTTCCACGCATCGCTTTCAATCCAACTGCCGCGTCGAAGATCGATCGCATCTGAGGGCGGATCGTACTCTCTAAGCCACGTCCGAAGGCGGGGCCAGTCAGAGCATTTCGGCATGTCCTTCAGCCAATGATCCCACCAATCCAACGCAAGCTTCTGAAATCCAATTGCGGGGCCGGGGTGACCATGGTCGGGATAGTGATGGCCCCACGGTCCGATGACGCCCCAGACCAGATCAGGACGGGCCGAGACAAGAGACATGACCGAGTTGCAGTAGCGGTCAGACCACCCACCGACGGCAAGGATCGGTCGCCCCAAACGGCTTGTCTGGTATTTGACAGATCCATGGCGCCAGTACTTTCCGCGCGCCTCTTCGCGCAGCCAGTTTTCAAGCGGAAAGGTCAGGCGCGCCAGCCGGTCTTCCCAAATGGACCGCCAATCCGGACCAACGTTTGGCGTCGGCGGCGCGGCAAGAATGGCTGGCAGGGTTGCGCCCCACTCAAAGGTATCGGTCAAAAGGCATCCGCCCATGTGGTGGATATCATCCTCGTACCGGTCATGGGTTGCGCAGACGGCGATCACGGCCTTCAGGGCCGACGGCGGATCGATGTTCGCCTGAAGTGCGGCAGTGCCACCCCATGACGTGCCGAACATTCCAACAGCGCCGGAACACCATGGCTGGGCGGCAATCCATTCAATCACATGCCGCGCATCCGACAGTTCGTGATCGGCATACATATCCGCCATCACCCCGTCGCTGTCGCCGGACCCACGCACATCGACCCGAAGGCAGGCGTAGCCATGCGCCGCAAAGTAGGGGTGGTTCCGCTCGTCACGGGCGCGCACCATGTCGGCTTTGCGATAGGGGATGTATTCCAGAAGTGCAGGCACCGGCGTTTGCCTGGCATCTGCGGGTAGCCAAAGCCGTGCGGCCAAGCGCACCCCGTCAGGCATCGGAATCCAAAGGTGGTCGGTTTCCTCGACCCCGCTCTGCCCGGTGCGGGTCGGTTCAGCGGCACGGTTTCGGCTGTCGTTCATACGGTCGGTCGGTTCTCCCAATGGCGGATATCCCAGCCATAACGCAATCAAAACCGGAATTTGACAAGAAAATTCCCTTCATACAGGCTTGCTTGAGTCTTTTTCCAATACTTGCCCAACCGAGGATACCCAAATGACCGACAGCGACCGCATCGTCGCAATTGCAGACAGCCTCGTGTCCTTGGGCGCGGAAGTCCGCCAATTGCGCAAAGCGCGCGGTCTTACGCTAAAGCAGCTAAGCGGACGAGCGGGCGTCTCGCGAAGCCACCTTTCAGCCATCGAACGCGGCGCATCGAACCCATCCGTTGAGGTACTCGGCGCGTTGGCGAACGGTCTTCAGGTCACGCCAGATTGGTTCTTTGCCCGCCGTCCGGGCGCGGGGCCCATGGAACGCGCCCATATTGTTCGTAGCCAGAACCGCCGCAACCTGAACACACTTTACGGGCAGGGTGCGGATGTTCTTGGGTATACGGACAGCCTTCTGTCCAGTTCGATCGGTGGGCAGTTCTACATGGGCTTGGCGGTCTACGCGCCGTATTCCGTGCGGCCAAACGGCCCCATGCATAAGCATGAGGGCGAAGAGCACGGGTTGATCCTCGACGGCGAGCTGGAGATGACCATTGGGGCCGAGGCTCTGACCCTTCGCGTTGGCGACAGCTATAGTTTCGATGCCCGCATTCCGCACCACGGGCGCAATCGGACTGACCGAGTGTGCCGACTGGTTTGGGCCGTCTCTCCGGTGGTTATTCCGGCGTCGGTCGAAGTGGACGCCGCACCCGTCGTGAGGGAGACTGGCGAATGAGCGGTGATCCGCTTCTGGAACCCTACACCATTGGTCATCTGACCCTGAAGAACCGGGTCATGACGACAGCCCACGAACCCGCATACCCGGAAGACGGGATGCCGAAAGACCGCTACCGGGCCTATCACGAAACACGCGCAAGGGCCGGTGTTGCGCTGACCATGACGGCGGGATCAGCAACCGTCAGCCGCGATAGTCCGCCAGCCTTCAATAACATTCTTGCTTATAGGGACGAAGTGGTGCCATGGATGGCGCGTCTTGCGGACGCGTGCCACGAACATGGCTGCGCTGTGATGATTCAACTGACGCATCTGGGCCGTCGCACGGGCTGGAACAAGGGCGATTGGCTTCCCTCCCTGTCGTCGTCACATGACCGCGAACCGGCCCATCGGGCATTTCCAAAGAAGATGGAAGACTTCGACATCGCGCGAGTGATCGAAGATTATGCCGATGCCGCAGAGCGTATGAAGGACGCGGGGCTCGACGGGATCGAGCTTCAGGCCTACGGGCACTTGATCGATCAGTTCTGGTCCGACCTAACAAACACGATGGACGCCCCTTATGGTGGTTCCTTCGATGATCGCCTTCGGTTCGGCTTCGAGGTGATCCACGCAATCCGTGCGCGCGTGGGCGAGCGGTTTCTGATCGGCGTCAGATACACCGCAGATGAGGTCGAACCCGGGGGAATCAGCGCCGCGGATGGCATCGAAATTGCCCGGCGCCTGAAGGAACAGGGTCAGGTCGACTTTATAAACGTGATCCGTGGGCGCATTCACACGGATCCGGCACTAACGGACGTGATCCCTGTTCAGGGGATGAGAAGCGCGCCGCACCTGGATTTTGCCGGTCGGGTGCGTGCTGAAACTGGGATGCCGACATTTCACGCCGCACGCATTCCAGATGTCGCGACAGCACGGCATGCGATTTCTGCAGGACTTTTGGACATGGTCGGGATGACGCGGGCGCACATGGCCGACCCTTTGATCGTGCAAAAGATAAGGGCAGGGCGCGAGCACGATATCCGTCCATGTGTCGGGGCCACCTATTGTCTCGACCGGATTTACCAGGCGGGGGATGCGCTTTGCATTCACAACCCGTCAACAGGTCGCGAGCTGGCACTTCCGCACGAGGTTCCGCCAGCCGATACGCCGAAGCGCGTTGTTGTTGTCGGTGCGGGACCGGGCGGGCTTGAAGCCGCCCGGGTTGCAGCAGAGCGGGGACACAAGGTGACCGTCTTTGAAGCCGCTCCTGATCCCGGTGGCCAGATCCGGCTGACTATTCAATCCAAGCGCCGATCGGAAATGATCGGGATCTCTGACTGGCGCATGGCGCAATGCGCTGCGCGAGATGTAGAGTTTCGGTTCAATGTGTTTGCCGAGGCCGAGGACGTCACAGCGCTTGATCCGGACATTGTCGTGATCGCCACCGGAGGCTTGCCAGAGGTCACAGTCCTCGAGCAGGGCAATGAACTGGCGGTTTCGGCCTGGGATCTGATCTCAGGCGATGCAAAGCCAGGAGAAAGCGTTCTGATTTACGATGACGCAGGCGACCATCCCGCGCTTATGGCGGCCGAAGTGGTGGCGGAGGCAGGCGGGCGGGTCGAGGTAATGACCCGTGACCGAAGCTTTGCGCCTGAAATTATGGGCATGAACCTGGTCCCCTACATGCGTGCGCTTCAGGATAAACCCGCGACCTTCACGGTGGGTCGGACCCTGAAAGGCATAAACCGCGATGGCAACCGGCTGAAGGCGACGATCGGCACAGACTATTCCGCGCATACTGAAGAACGCAGGTTTGACCAGATCGTGGTGAACCAGGGCACGCTGCCGCTGGATGATTTGTATTTCGCGCTAAAGCCGTTGTCGCGCAATGGTGGGGAGGTCGATCAAGAGGCGCTATTGGTGGGTCAGGGCGCTCTTTTTCCCAACCGCAGTTCAGCAGGAACGTTCGAGCTTTATCGTATTGGCGACGCGGTTTCGTCGCGCAACATCCATGCCGCGATCTACGATGCGCTTCGGATCGGTATCCGCTGCTAAAGGCAGCCAAACGGACAAGGTTGAAATCCCGAATAAAGGAATTTTTGGGATTTTTTCTTCTCAAAATGAAATTCTAGGTTAAGCTTTCGGAACTTTGGCGGCGCGAGGGGGGATTCGCGGACGTGGCGGAGAAGGTGGAAAGCACGCGCGTTACACAAGACGAAGGCCTCGCGGCCTTTGGCGCAGAAGTTCGCGAACTGCGTAAGGCGCGCCAGATGACTCTTTCCGACCTCGCCCACGCCAGCGGCGTGTCGATCAGCCATCTGAGCGCGATCGAGCGCGGCGCGGTGAACCCGACGCTCGGCAAAATCGCACGGATCGCCGAGGCCCTTGGCGTGCCTGAAGAGTGGTTCTTCTCGTTCAGACCAGGCTGTGGCCCGCTTGAACGTCGTTACGTTGTGCGTCGGGGCAATCGAAGGAACTTGAACCTTCTCTACGGCGAGAGTGTCGAAGACGCTGGGTATTCAGACGCGCTTCTATCCTCGTCGATGGGGGGTGGCTTTCACATGGGGGTTTCTGACTACCCGCCTTATAGCGAGCGGGTGGCCGACGAACTGTATTCTCGCGAAGGCGAGCAGCACGGGTTTGTGTTGGAGGGAGAGCTGGTCCTTCGGTTGGAAGACGAGATCATCACTGTGCGGGCGGGCGACAGCTTTAGTTTTCCTGGACACGTGCTGCACAGCACCCGCAACAAAAGCGCTGAACCGGCGCGCCTGATCTGGGTGAACTCGCCGGTTATCATCCCGAAATACGCCGCGCTCGATACAAAAGACGATCAGCCGGATAGCGAGGTGGCAGTCAAGAAGAAACGTTCCGGTACCTGAACCCACGTTGCTCCGATCCGTCACGCAAGACACGGGCTGAGCCGACCAACAATGATACAATAGGGAGACTGAAATGAACTCGACGAAGACCAATGGCATCTCGCGCCGGTCGCTTATGGCTTCGGCCGGCGCGTTCGGGGCCGCGAGCCTTGCCTTCCCCAACATGGCGGTCAGCCAGGATGGCAAAGTTCTGACTGTCCGCTCCTACGCTGACTTGCAAGTTCTTGATCCTGCGTTCCGGAAATCAGCGCCGGATCAGGACATCATTACATCGATCTTTGCGCCGATGCTGGCGACCATCTCGGGCGATGTCTGGGAATCCCAGATGGTTGCCGTGGAAAGCCTTGAGCAGCTTGACGATCTTACCCTGTCGTTCAAGCTTCGCGACAAGATCGGCTTCACCGACGGCTATGGCCAGATGACCGCCGACGATGTGAAGTTCTCGCTTGAACGCGTCGCAGACCCGGCGATGGAGAGCCCTTATGCGGGCGACTGGGCCGCGCTTAAAGAGGTCGAGGTTAAGGACACGCTTTCTGGTCTTATCCACCTTAAGGAAAAGTTCGTACCGCTGTGGGCCAGCACCTTGCCCACTGCAACATGCTCGATCCTGTCACGAAAGGCGGTTGAAGAGCTTGGTGGTCAGTTCACGACTGAGGTTTTGGCGCAATCAGGCCAGTACCTTCTGACCGAATGGGTCCCGCGCCAGCGCACCATTCTTAAGCGGAACCCGGATTGGGCCTATGAACCGGGTGGGTTCGAAGAAATTCATATCATTCCGATTGAGGACGCCTCGACCGCAGAGCGCGGATTTGAATCGGGCGATCTGGATTACACATGGACCAGCGTATCGTCGCTGCCGCGGCTTAAGGAGAGCCCTCCGCCCAACAGCGTGGTGCTGGAAAAGCCATCTTTGGCCTATGTCTGGATGGGCATGAACCAGGATGTCGCCCCGTTCGACAACCCCAATGTTCGCCGGGCCGTGCAGCACGCCATTGATCGTCAGACAGTCGTCGATGCAGCCTATTTCGGGGCAGCGGCCGTGGGCAACGGCATTATCGCGCCGGGCATGCCCGGCAGCCGCGACAGCGTGACCTACGACTATGATCCGGACCGCGCGCGCCAGCTATTGGCGCAAGAGGGTGCGACCGATCTGTTCGTCACGCTTGACATCCTGAACACGACGGAACGCCTTACGGCCGCGCAGGTCATCCAGGCAAATCTGGCCGACGTGGGCATTCAATGCGAGATCAAGCAGAATGACTCCGGTACGTTCTGGTCCTTGGGTTCAAAGGATGGCGACTATTGGAACAAGCTGCAGCTGATCCTTCAGCGCTACTCGGCCGCGCCGGACCCAAGCTGGGCGACGGTCTGGTTCACACCGGAACAGGTCGGTGTCTGGAACTGGGAGCGTTGGGCAAGCGACGAGTACAAGGAACTGCATGACCAGGGCCTTCTCGAAAGCGATCCGGCAAAGCGCAATGAAATCTATCAGCGCATGGAACAGCTGATGGATGAAAGCGGATCCTACGTCTTCCTAACCCACGAGGTTGTGGGCGCGATCCACAAGGATTCGATTGATCCGGGCCTGAAACCGAACGCGGAATCCCTTTTTCCGCAGTTCAAGTCGGCCTGACCCAAATACAGGCGGCCCGCATTTTACGGGCCGCCCGACCTTTAGCCTCAAGGCATCAAGATGCTCAATTATTTGATCAGGCGCCTCGCGCTTGCAGTGGTCATCGTCTCTGTCGCGATGCTGCTTTTGTTTTCGATGATCTTCCTGATCCCGGGCGACCCCGCAGCCGTCGCTTTGGGGCCGCGCGCGACCGACGAAATGCGCGAAGCGCTGCGCATTCGCATGGGGCTTGATAAGCCTGTTTGGCTTCAGTTTTGGAACTTCTACACCAATGCCTGGACGGGTGACTTGGGTACCGAGGTGCTGTCGAACCGCCCCGTTCTGACCGTGGTGATGGAACAGCTCCCCTATACGCTTGCGTTGATTGCAGGTGGCATCATCTGGTCGGTCGCGCTTGGAATTCCGCTTGGATGCTGGGCCGCCGTTGCGCGGGGCAGTCTTGCGGACAGGATCGTTGGCATTCTTTCAGTTGCGGTGATTGCCGTCCCGTCCTTTGTCGTTGCTATTTATGCGCTACTGATCTTTGCCGTCGCCCTGCAATGGCTTCCGGCCATTGGCGCGGGCGAGCCCGGCAACCTTGGCGATCAGATGGTACACCTGATCTTGCCTTCGTTGGCGGTTGGATTGGGTTGGGTCGGCTACATCGCTCGGATGGTTCGGGCCTCGATGCTTGAGGTCCTTGAAGCCCCGCATATCCGAACGGCGCGTGCGTTTGGTTTGCCGGATCGGCTGATCACCTACCGCTACGCGCTGTCGATCGCGATCTTGCCGACGATCACCCTTCTTGGCGTCGGGATCGGGCAGATGCTGTCTTCGGCCGTATTTGCCGAGATCGTGTTCGCCCGACCTGGCATCGGCAAGCTTGTCTACGACGCAATTCTTGTCCGAAACTTCCCGCTGGTGACGGGGGCGGTCTTGGTCACGACCGTACTCTTCGTCCTTCTCAACCTGATCGCAGATCTTATTGTAGGAGCGTTGGACCCCCGTGTCAGAAGTAGCTTCTAATCCTCCCGCCGCGCAACCCTCGGCGATGTCCGAGTTCTGGAAACCGATCCGCAGGCTTCTGCGCGAACCGTTGGGCGTCCTCGGCGTCGCGCTGGTCCTGCTGGTTATCTTCTGCGCTGTCTTTGCAGACTTGCTGACCGCCTATGATCCGACCAAAATATCGCCGCGCGACCGGTTTCTGCCTCCAAGCGCCGATCACTGGCTGGGCACGGATCAACTTGGTCGCGACCTGTTTTCCCGTGTGCTTTACGGCGGTCGGATCGCGCTCTATGTGGCGCTCGTTTCGACGGCGGTGTCGCTTGCCATCGGGATCGTTCTGGGGCTGATCGCGGGCTACGGGCCGCGGTGGCTCGACAATCTGATGATCCTTGTCTTCGACGCGCTTAAGAGCTTCCCAACCGTCATGCTCGCCCTGGCGCTTGTCACGTTGATGGGGCCGTCGCTGACAGCGGTTATGATCGTGGTCGTTCTCGTGAACGTGCCGGGATACGCCCGAATTATCCGAACCCAGACTATCGCGCTCAAATCCTCGGAGTTTGTGACCGCGGCACAAAGCATGGGCGCGTCAACAGCCCGCATTTTGCGGGTTCATGTGCTGCCCAACGTGATCGGACCCTTGGTGATCCTTGCATCTATGGACATTCCCGTGGTGATCGCCATCGAAGCAGGGATGAGCTTCCTGGGGCTTGGTGTTCGGCCGCCCACGCCCAGCTGGGGGTCGATCCTGAACGATGGCTTCGCCAGCATCCGTGACACGGCATGGATCGCTATCGCCGGTGGCCTGCCGATAATCATAACCACGCTTGGGTTTACTTTCCTTGGTGAAACGCTGCGCGATGTATTTGATCCGCGGCTGAAGGGACGCTGAATGACTGTTCTTTCCATCAAGGACTTGAATGTTTCGTTCGCAACTGAGGCGGGCGATTTTCATGCGCTCAAGAATGTCGCATTCGACATTCCGGAAAAGACAATCGTCGGAATTGTTGGCGAATCCGGTTGCGGCAAATCTACCCTCATCAACTCGATCCTCGGACTCTTGGCGGACAATGGCCGGATCGACACCGGTTCGATAGAGTTTGAGGGTCAAGAACTGACGAAGCTTGATAAAGCTACGATGCGCGATCTGCGCGGGCCGCGCATTTCTGCAGTGTTCCAAGACCCGATGGGTGCATTGAACCCCGTGCTTTCGGTGGGTGAACAGATGCGCAACGTCCAATATCGGGACGCCGCGCCAAACTCGAAAAAGGATGCGCGTTCTGTCGAAATGCTTGAATCGGTCCGCATACCAGACGCGCAGCACGCGCTGTCGCGGTACCCGCATGAGTTTTCGGGAGGAATGAAGCAGCGGATAGCGATAGCCATGGCGCTCATGATGCGACCTGGCTTGTTGATCGCAGACGAACCGACAACAGCACTTGATGCGACCCTTGAGGTCGTCATGCTGGAGCTGTTGAAAGATCTCCAGCAGCAGGTCGGCTGTTCGATCCTTTTCATCTCGCACCATCTGGGTGTTATTGCAGAGCTTTGCGACGAGGTGGCGGTGATGTACGCGGGCCAGGTGGTAGAACGTGGAACCACTGCACAGGTATTCGCGAAGCCAAGCCATGACTACACGCGCCGGCTTTTAGAGTGCGATCCCGCTAACCAGCGTGAACGAACGCGTCGCTTGCCAACCATGAGCGATGAACCCGGGACGTTCGCGCCGCAACCGGTGCCGCCCCGCCCGGCGCGGTCGGAAGGAGAGGTGCCGCTCTTACAGGTGCGGGACGCAAAGGTCACGTTCAAATCGGGCGCGTTGTTCAACCGTAGAACGACGCTTGGCGTGGCGGGGGTCAGCTTCGATCTGTACCCAGGCGAGACGATTGGGCTGGTCGGGGAAAGCGGATCCGGTAAGACGACCCTGGCGCGTGCAACGAACCGATTGCAGGCCATTTCTGGCGGCTCAATCACGTTTGAAGGCAAAGAGGTTCACGAGCTCAGTGCGCGCGCGATGCATCACCTACGGCGCGATATGTCGATGATGTTTCAAGATCCTATTGGTTCTCTCAGTCCGCGTATGAAAGTCGGAGATTTGGTGGCTGAGCCATTCCGCATTCATCGCATCAGCAATGTGAATTTAAAGCGGGAAGTAGACCGTCTTCTCACCGTTGTTGGACTGGGGCCGGAGTTCGCTGGCCGGTTCCCACATCAGCTTTCCGGGGGGCAGGCGCGGCGAGTCGGAGTGGCCCGCGCCATCGCGCTTAGTCCCAAACTCATCGTCGCGGATGAACCGACGGCTGGTCTCGACGTGTCTGTTCAGGGCGGTGTGCTTAATCTCTTGAATGATCTGCGGGAGGAGATGGGGTTATCGATGATCTTTATCACGCACAACCTTAACGTCGTTCGTCACGTGGCGGACAGAATAGCGGTGATGTATCATGGAGAGTTCGTCGAAATCGGCGATGCAGAAGAGATATTTGATTCTCCGTCGCACGACTATACCAAGAAGCTTCTATCGGCCAATCTTGCGGGTCCAGGCCATCGGGTATGACTGAAGTCCTCGAAACCGTCTGGATACCGTTGCCGGATGGAACAAGGCTCGCCGCCCGGCTGTGGCTGCCCGATAGCGCGCGGGAGGCGCCGGTCCCCTGTATTCTGGAGTACATTCCCTACAGGCGCCGGGATCGGACACGCATGCGCGACGAAAGCATGCACCCGCACTTTGCCGACGCCGGCTATGCCTCGATCCGGGTCGATCAACGCGGTTCCGGGGACAGCGACGGCATCATGCTGGACGAGTACGCCGATATCGAAACGCAGGACGGGGTCGATGTCATCGCCTGGATTGCTGCGCAGGATTGGTGTGACGGGAACGTGGGCATGTTCGGGAAATCATGGGGGGCCTACAACTCGTTTCAAGTCGCGGCCAAGCGCCCGCCCGCCCTGAAAGCCATCGTGCCGGTGGCTGGTACGGATGACCGTTGGCGCGAGGACATTCATTTCTACGGCGGGTGTCTGGCAAACGATAATTTCTGGTGGGGCGCGATCATGCAGCTCTACAATGCTTTCCCACCCGATCCAGAGATCGTCGGCGAAGACCGTTGGATGACCATGTGGCGCGAACGGCTTGAGGGGCAAAGCTTCTGGCCAGCGATGTGGCTCGAACATCAAACCCGTGACGAGATGTGGCGGCGTGGCTCGATCTGCGAAAACTACGACGATTTAGAGGTGCCGGTTTATTTCTTCTCCGGGTGGCACGACATCTTTCGCGACACACCGTTCCGAATTGCCGAGAACCTTAAAGCCCCTGTGAAAGTGATGATGGGTCCCTGGGCACATCTTTATCCGCATGAAGGCATCCCTGCGCCGAAAGTCGACTTCATTGGTGAGGTGGTGCGCTTCTGGGATCACTGGCTTAAGGGGCGGGATACCGGGTTGATGGATGAGCCGCGCTTGCGGTTCTACTTGCAAGACTATGTGCCACCATCCGGCCTGATCCGTGAGAGACCCGGACGCTGGGTTGAAGAGGAAGAATGGCCGTCGCCAAACGTGTCAAATCAGACCCTTCGGCTCAATCACAGTGAGTTGGCCGAAGGTCCGCGTCCGGGGCTACCCATGTCCATCTGTTCGCCCCAGACCTTTGGAAGTGCGGCGGGAGACATGCCCTCTTTCGCCGTGCCAGGCGACATGCCCACCGATTGCCGCAAGGATGCAGGCGGCGCGCTTTCGTTCCGGACCAAGGTGCTGGAGGACCCGCTAGAGATCCTTGGTCAGCCACAGGTGACAATCCAGGCGTCGGCCGACCAGCCCCAGGGTATCGTCGCAGCACTTCTGATCGACGAGGCCCCGGACGGAACTCAGGCGCTGATCTCGCGCGGGTTTTGCAACCCGACGCATCGCGACGGGGATACCCATCCGACCGATATCGTGCCGGGTGAGGTCATGTCGTTGATCGTGCCCCTGATGGGCACGTCGTGGCGTGTAGAACCGGGACATCGGCTGATGCTGCAAATCGCGACCGCCTATTGGCCGGTTCTCTGGCCGGGTCCTGCGCCCATGACGTTGACAATGGTGCCGGGTCAAAGCGCGCTGCATCTGCCGCTGCGTTCGTCTTCCGCGCCAGATACGGCGCAGCGCGCGCTGGCCGAACCGCCGCCGGCCACGCCACGCAGAGTAACGAAACTGCGGCCAGGAGGCATGGAGAGAACGGAAACCGTCGATATGACCACCGGGGTCCACACGCAGCGCACCTACATCGACGGCGGCGTGTTCGGTCCCATCGGCACGATCCGGATTGATGATATCGGCACCGAACTGACAGATGTCTCGGACCGTCGCTATTCGATCCACCCGGACGATCCCTTGTCTGCCAAGGCAGTAATGGAGCAGAAATCGACATTCGAGCGCGGCGGCTGGAAGGCGCGGATCGAAACCTATGCCGAACAGACCGCCACAGAGACGGAGTTTCACCTGACGTCGCGGCTAAAAGCATGGTCGGGCGACGAACTGATCTTTGACGAAGAGCGGACCCATGTCGTCCCGCGAAACGGGATGTGATGGCAGATATAAGCGTCAGAACCGATTTCCCGCGCAATGTGCGAGAGATCGAAAATGCGTGGATCCCGATGCCCGATGGCACCCGGCTGGCCGCACGCATCTGGTTGCCGGAGGATGCCGAGGACGATCCGGTTCCCGCAATTCTTGAATACCTGCCTTACCGCAAGCGTGATGGGACGGTGGAACGCGATCACCTGACCCATCCCTATTTCGCGGGCCATGGCTATGCGGGCGTCCGCGTCGACATGCGCGGGACCGGAGACAGCGAAGGTGTGTGTCTGGGCGAGTATCTGTTGCAGGAACAGGACGACGCGCTCGCGGTCATCGAATGGCTGGCGGACCAGCCTTGGTGTTCGGGCAGGGTCGGGATGATCGGGATCAGTTGGGGCGGTTTCAACGGGTTGCAGATCGCGGCCCGCCAGCCTGCCGCGCTGGGTGCGGTGATCACGCTCTGTTCCACCGATGACCGCTACACCGACGACATCCACTTTATGGGTGGCGCGATGCTGACCGATAAGCTGGGGTGGGGCGGCACCGCATTTGCGATTGCGAACACGCCGCCCGACCCGGCGATTGTCGGTCATCGCTGGCGTGACATGTGGATCGAACGGCTGGAAAACAACGGGCTATGGTTCATCGATTGGGTCCGGCACCAAAGGCGGGATGCGTTCTATGCGCATGGCTCGATCTGCGAGGATTGGGATGCGGTGCGCGTGCCCGTCTATGCCGTGGGCGGATACGCCGACGGATACACGAACCCGATCTTCCGGATGATGGAGAACCTCTCTGGGCCCCGGAAGGCGCTTGTCGGCCCATGGGCCCACAAGTACCCGCATTTTGCGACGCCTGAACCCCGGATCGGTTTTTTGCAAGAATGTCTGCGCTGGTGGGATCAGCATCTAAAAGGGATCGACACCGGGATAATGGAGGAGCCCATGATCCGGGCGTGGATGCAGGATCCTGCACCGCCCTCGCCGGTGGCGATACCTCGCCCAGGGCGCTGGATCAGTGCCGAAGGCTGGCCTGTCGCCGGGGGCACTTCCAAAGTGCTTCATCTCTCTCCCGGTGCGCTGACGGATACACCCGCCCCATCGGCTGAGGTCGAGATTTCGTCGCCCGAGACCGCAGGGTGGACCGCGCAGACCTGGTGCATTTATGGCGTTGATCCAGACGGTGCGCTTGATCAGAACGGCGAGACCGGGTTGATGACAGCGTTTGAGACGCCGCCGCTGGCCGACGATCTTGAGGTGTTCGGTTTTCCATCGCTCAGCGTGGACGTGTCGAGCACTGTGCCGCAAGCCAACCTTGCTGCGGTTTTGTCGATGATTTCGCCGGATGGATCCGCCCGGCTTGTCAGCTTCGGAATACTAAATCTCACCCACAGAAACAGCCACGCGCAACCCGAAGCATTGCCCGTCAGCTCACCGGTCAAAGCGACCCTCGACCTCAACGCGATCGGCCAAAAAATCCCGGCTGGCTTTCGCCTGCGCCTGGCCTTGTCGTCGGCCTATTGGCCGATGATCTGGCCCTCTGCGGATCGGCCCGTTCTGACGCTGAGGAACGCGGCGCTGACGCTGCCCCGACATGATCCGGAACACGAGGGCCCCGCACCCGCCCCGTTCGAACCAGCCGAGGGCGCGGAACCGCTTCAAACGGAAGAGATCGCCCGGGGCTGGTCAAAGCGCACCCGCAGTGTTGATCTTCATACGGGGTTCGAGACGACCGTCGCGGATATGGATACAGGCACACATCGCCACATTCACACGGGCCTTTCCGTCGGTTATGCGAACACGGACACCTATGTCATCCATCCCGACAATCCCCATTCCGCGCAGATGACAAGCCGCTGGCAGAAGCGCTATGCGCGCGGCGACTGGATTGCCGAGCTGGATACCATCTTAACCATGCGCGCAGGTCCGGATGCCTGGCACATCACGGCGCGGCTGGAAGCGCGCGATGCCGATGGGATTGTGATAGTCCGGGAATGGGACGAACAGATCGACCGGGATATGGTGTAGCCAAATGAGTGTTTTTCCCAGCTTCGGCCCGATGGCCAAGACCCATCACTTGACCACCGACGCCGGGGTGACAATGCGGGTCGTGATCGAGGGTTCCGGACCGACTGTGGTATTTGTTCCTGGAGGCGATCAGACGGCTGAAGCATACTCGCAGCAGTTCGCTCGGTTGAGCGATCGTTATTGCTGCATCTCTTACGACCCGCGCGGGGCAGGCGATACAGCAGCACCGCCATCGCCGTGGTCGATGGCCGATTACGGGCGCGATTGCGCAGCGGTGATCGACGCCTTCGCAGGTGGTCGTGCAGTTGTAACCGGTTTGTCGCTGGGCGGGTTAGTGACGCAGGCAACAGCGATTGGCTTTCCAGACAGGGTCCGAATGGCGATCCCAATCGGTACGGCTGCGTATATCGACGGCTTTACCCGAGACTGGATGCAGGCCGAGATTGACCTGCGCCGCGACGGTGTTCGGCTTCCCGATTACTTCCTGGCCCCGCACTACGCGGCCTACGCTTTTCCTGCAAAGGCATTGGGAGAACCCGAACTGTGGGCCCAGATCAAGGAAAGCTACACGATCCGGTTTCGGGACCGGGACCCACAGGACACGATTGATCAGTGGCAGGCCTGTTTGGACTTTGACTGCCGCGAGGCGCTCAAAACATGCCCCGTCCCGTTTCACGTCATCTCGTTCTCCGAAGACGTTCAAACCCCTCCGGCAATGTGCAAAGTCGTGGCCGATCTTGTTCCCGATGGGACCTTTCACGAGATTGCCGGACTTGGACATGTCTCGATGGTGCGGCACCAGCCACAGATCGTAAGCGAAAAGCTTGCTGCCATACTGGACGGTGCAGGGGCCTAGCCCGGTATGACGCGCATCGTTGTCGCCGGGTTCCAGCATGAAACAAACAGCCTGTCGCCGACGGCGACATGCCTTGACGCGTTCGAGATGGCTGATTCATGGCCGGGCTTGCTGACGGGTAGCGAGGTCATCGCCGGCACGAGGGGTATGAACCTGCCAATTGCGGGGTTTGCTGAGGCTGCACAAGCCGACGTCGCCGAACTTGCGCCCATTCTGTGGTGTGCGGCGGAACCCGCAGGGCACGTGACTGATATGGCATTCGACACCATTGTCACGCGCATCGTCGACGGGATCGCGGGCGCTGGGCGGATCGATGGTGTCTATCTTGATCTCCACGGTGCGATGATCACGCATTCCGAAGCCGATGGAGAAGGCGCGCTGTTGGCGCGCATCAGAAACGCGGTTGGGCCATCCCTGCCAATTGCGATCAGCCTGGACTTGCACGCAAACGTCTCAGCGCGGATGGTCGAGCTTTCGGACACGATCACGATGTACCGGACCTATCCTCATCTTGATATGGCGGAAACCGGTGCGCGTGCCTGGTCGCGGTTGTCCGAGTGCCTGCGCGACGGGCCACCGAGAAAGGCCTTCCGGCAGGCCTCTTTTTTGGTGCCCCTTCCGGCACAACATACCGGGGCCGAGCCTGCCCGCAGCCTATACAGCGAGCTTTCCGATGTTTGGGGTGCGTGGGCGGAAATGGCGCTTGGGTTTACCGCCGGCGATACGCCTGACCGCGTGCCCTCGATTGTCGCCTACGCAACGGAGCAGGCAACCGCCGACCGGATGGCGGAGAACGCGCGGGATGCATTGAACCGGGCGCGTTCGGCGTTCGATACGACCCTGCTCGATCCTCAAACGGCAGTGGCCACGGCCTTGTCGCACAGCGGTTCAAAGCCCGTTGTGCTCGCCGACGTTCAGGACAATCCCGGTGCTGGAGCGAGTTCCGACACGACGGGACTTTTGCGGGCACTGGTGGCTGCGCGCGCCAAGGGCGTCCTGCTGGGTCTGATGCATGATCCCGATTTTGCCGCGTCGGCGCACGCGGCTGGCGCCGGTACAGATTTTCATGCGGCTCTTGGGGGCAGGTCCGGTATCGCGCATGAAGTACCGTTCGAAGCCCTTTTTCGGGTAGAGACCATTAGCGACGGTCAATGCCGCTACACCGGCGACATGTATCGCGGTGGAACCGCGACACTCGGTCCCAGCTGCGTCGTTTCGCTTCCCGAAAGCGGGGCAGACGTTCGGATTGTGGTGACCAGCATTCGAAACCAATGCCTCGACCTTGGACACTTCACCTGTTTCGGGCTCGATCCGGCGGCGGCCCGGATCATCTGCGTGAAGAGCACAGCGCATTTCCGCGCCGCTTTTGAGCCGATTGCCGGAAAGATCATTCTGGTTGCAAGCCCCGGGCTGTTTCCCTGCGTGTTCCCTTCAGAGGCGGAAAGGTCTTTCGTCCGCGCCACGCCGCTTCAGGGGTCGGGCCAGAAGGTCGACGTCATTCTTTGAACCGCCCGACGATGCGACCCACAAACACCGCGATATAGATCGTCCCCACGACCGCTTGAATTCCGGCCAAAAGGCGCGGGATCGGGCCTGCGGGAGAGATATCGCCATATCCAAGCGTCGTCATCGTCACCAGGCTGAAGTACACAAATTCGGACGGTGTCGGCCGGTCAGACGGCAGATTGAAGGACCCCGGCACCTCGATCTCGATCTGCCCGTAAAGAAGCGACCAGGTCACCCCGATCAAGAAATAGCCAAAGACCGCGCCCAGGATTGGGTCAAGCCCGGCCTCGCGGTTGTGAGCAAGCTCTGAAATGGTAACGACAAGACAGCCGAGAATGATGCACGTCGTCAGTAGGGTGAACAGCATGCCAAGGTAACTTCCTAGACCGAAGGCGGCCGAAAGTGCGACCAGTATCCAAAGCGCGACAAGAGCGATCCCGACATATCGAAAAAGCGGGGCCATGTGCGCTGCATGCAACGTTCCAGCGAAGACCAATGCGTAAAGCACCATGGTCACGACCTGATTGGGCGTGCTGTCGCCCGCAGCGGTCGAAAAGAACATGGCCACCAGCAAAGTGGTCAGAAGGCCGCTCCATCGCCAGCGGCTGAGTATGGAAGAGAAGGCCGTCGTCACGAATGCTCCGTCCTAGCTGCGTGAGGGGCAGTTCAACCGATCCGGCGGCTGAAGCAAACCGTTGTTTTCCAAAAAACACCAGGTGTCGCGAAGAGAGGTTTCAACCAGGGTCCCAGGTGTGTGGTGAACCCAGTCCAAGTGCCGATAGGGCGGAACGCTGTACCTATCTGTTTCTGGCTGGCGTGGCCGGAAGTCCTGATTCTTGGGCGAGATCCAGGAACTACATGGTTCGGAACCGCCAGGGCCGGTGATCCAGACGGTCCGTCCCAACGTGCAGTTCTTTGCGCGACCTCGGATCGCGGCATGGCGGCAAATCGTCCCAAAACCTTGACCAGCGGATTGACACGACTCACCCGCTTCGCATTCGCTATTGCATAGGGACCGCGGGTTTAGGCCCGCTTTATTGAAGTAACTCCAGGCAGCCTTATGGCGACCCAGATTACGCGGCGCGGTTTCCTTCGTGGATCGACGCCGGACATCGTTTTCAAACCCATCCGTCCGCCGGGCGCGTCCAGCTCTGCGTTCGAGGATTTGTGCATTAACTGCACGGCCTGTCACGACAGTTGTCCCGAAACCATCATTGCTGTCGACAGTGCTGGTCGACCCTGGCTGGACTTCACCATAGGCGCATGCACGTTTTGCGGATCTTGCTCAGAGGTATGCCCCACGGGCGCGCTCCGTCCCGAGAATGTCGAAGATTGGGCGTGGCAAGCTGTATTCAACGACACCTGCATGTCGGTGAACGGCATTGCGTGCAGGATATGCCAGGACGCTTGCGAACCGCGTGCAATCAGCTTTCGGCTGCAAACGGGCGGCTGCGCTGTACCGGTATTGGATGCCGCGTCCTGCACCGGATGCGGGGCCTGCGCTTCGGTGTGCCCAACCCAATCGGTGCACTATGAGCGCCCATCGGACGACCATAGGGACGCGGTCGCATGAATATTTGTGGCTGCCTGATCCACGTTGCTCCGAACCGCGTTGAAGAGGCTGCCGCGGCGATGGTCGCGACCAAGGGCGCGGAAGTTCACGCCCACTCGGCAGATGGGCGTTTTGTCGTGGTTGTCGAAGACACGATCGACCGGTTTGCGTCCGAAACGATCATGGATCTTCACCAGATCCCTGGCGTCGTGTCGCTTGCACTGACCTATCACCATTTCGAAGACCCGTCCCACGCCGCACACCCACCGAAGACAGACCGGAGGCCACGCTGATGACCCTCTCTGACAGCCGCAGAACGTTTCTGAAGGCTACTGCCGCCGCTGCAACAGCCTCGGCCGCTGGAATTCCCCTCGCTTCCGGTCCGGCCTCGGCGCAATTGGCACCACCAGACATTCGCTGGGACAAGGCCCCCTGCCGTTTCTGTGGCACGGGTTGCACAGTTCTTGTGGGGACTAAAGAGGGCCGTGTCGTCGCCACCCAGGGCGACCCGCAGGCCGAGGTCAATCGCGGGCTCAACTGTGTGAAAGGCTACTTTCTATCGAAGATCATGTATGGCGAAGATCGGCTGACCCAGCCTTTGCTTCGCAAGACAAACGGTGCCTACGACAAAGACGGCGATTTTGAACCTGTCACGTGGGACGAAGCGTTCGATCTTATGGCCCAGAAGTGGAAGGCGGCGCTTGCAGCCAAAGGCCCGACAAGCGTTGGCATGTTCGGGTCCGGCCAGTGGACCGTTTGGGAAGGCTATGCCGCGTCGAAGCTGATGAAGGCCGGTTTCCGGTCAAACAACATAGACCCCAATGCACGTCACTGTATGGCATCGGCGGTTGTAGGGTTCATGCGCTCTTTCGGGATTGATGAACCCATGGGGTGCTACGACGATCTTGAGGCCGCGGATACGTTCGTCCTGTGGGGATCGAACATGGCAGAAATGCATCCGATCCTTTGGTCCCGGCTGACCGATACGCGCCTGACGAAACCGGGGTGCGAGGTCCATGTCTTGTCCACGTTCGAACATCGCTCGTTCGAGCTTGCAGACAACGGCATGGTGTTCAAACCTCAGACGGATCTTGCGATCCTGAACTACATTGCCAACCACATCATTGAAACCGGCCGCGTGAACGAGGATTTCGTATCCAAGCACGTGAACATCACCAAGACGGCCACGGACATTGGCTTTGGGCTGCGTCCCGACAACCCTCTGCAATTGGCGGCCGCCAACCCAAACAGCGGAGAACTGACGCCGATTGATTTCGACGTGTATGCTGCAAGCGTTGCAGAGTACACGCTGGACAAGGTGGCGGAACTGTCGTGCGTTCCCGCCGATCAGCTAGAGCGGCTGGCCGAACAATACGCCGACCCAGACCGCAAGGTCATGAGCCTTTGGACCATGGGTTTCAACCAGCACACGCGTGGCGGTTGGGTCAATTCGCTGTGCTACAACATTCATCTTCTGACCGGGAAAATATCAGAGCCCGGGAACTCGCCTTTCTCGCTAACCGGCCAGCCTTCCGCCTGCGGCACTGCCCGCGAGGTCGGCACATTTTCGCACCGTTTGCCGGCGGACATGGTGGTGACCAACCCTGAACACCGCGCGCGGGCCGAAGAGTTGTGGCAACTGCCGGAAGGAACAATTCCCGACAAGGTCGGGTTTCACGCCGTCGAACAGAACCGGGCGCTGCATGATGGCCTGATCAACGCCTATTGGGTTCAGTGCAACAACAACATGCAAGCTGCGCCTAACCTTAACGAAGAGGGCTACCCCGGCTACCGCAATCCCGAGAACTTTGCCGTGGTTTCAGACGCCTACCCAACGGTCACGGCGATGTCCGCCGATCTTATTCTGCCGGCGGCGATGTGGGTGGAAAAAGAGGGCTGCTACGGAAACGCAGAACGCCGAACCCAGGTCTGGCGCCAGCAGGTGCACGCGCCGGGTGAAGCGAAGTCGGATCTATGGCAGCTTATGGAGTTTTCCAAGCGCTTTGCCATCGAGGAGGTCTGGAGCGAGGATCTGCTGGCCAAGATGCCAGAGGCGCGGGGCAAAACGCTTTATGACGTGCTTTTCGCCAACGGGACGGTCGATGCCTTCCCGATGTCCGAGACAGCAGGGGGCTTTCCGAACGACGATGCGGAACACTTTGGGTTCTATGTGCAGAAAGGACTGTTTGAAGAATATGCCGCATTCGGGCGAGGGCACGGACATGACCTTGCGCCCTTCGAGATGTACCACGAAGCGCGGGGTCTGCGATGGCCCGTTGTCGACGGAAAGGAAACCCGCTGGCGGTTTCGCGAGGGAAGCGACCCCTATGTCGAGGCGGGCAGCGAAGTTCAGTTCTACGGTTACAAAGACAACAAAGCCAAGATCATCTTTGCACCGTATGAGGCGCCGCCCGAAGCGCCCGATGACGAGTTCAACCTGTGGCTCTGCACGGGCAGGGTGCTAGAGCACTGGCACTCGGGATCGATGACACGCCGGGTTCCAGAATTACATCGGGCCTTCCCGCTTGCGGTGGTGTTCATGCATCCGGAAGACGCAAAGGCCCGGGACTTGCGCCACGGGCAAGAGATCATGATCTCGACCCGCCGCGGAGAGGTGCGCAGCAAGCTTGCCACGAAAGGGCGCAACAAGGTGCCCCAGGGCCTCGTGTTCATGCCGTGGTTCGATGAGGGCCAACTGACAAACAAGCTGACGCTTGATGCGACCTGCCCGCTGTCGAAGCAAACCGATTTCAAGAAATGCGCCTGCAAGGTGGAGCGCGCCTGAGCGCCGGAAGGGAGATCGCCAATGACCGACGCATCAATCCTCCGCACCGCGCGACGCAATGAGGAGTGTGCACGATGAGAAAGCCCACACTTATCTCTGCCGCCGGTGCTCTGATCGTCTTGAGCTTGACGACCTTGTCGCTCGCCCAAGATCAGCAGGTTCGGGCCTTGCGTATGGAACCGGTCGATGCACCAAATCGTTTGGGTCCCGACTTTAAGTGGGAAGGCGTCGAAGGGCGGATGCAACGCAATTACCGTCAGCAACCGCCGCTGATCCCGCATTCGATCTCGCAGTACCAGATCGACACGCGCACCAATCAATGCCTGTCTTGCCACGACTGGACAAAGGCGGGCGAGCGAAACGCACCGACGCTTTCCATGACGCATTACCTGGACCGGGACGGAACCGAACTCGATCACATCGCTGGGACCCGGTACTTCTGCAACCAGTGCCATGTCCCGCAGGCCGATGTCCCGGCACTTGTTGTCAACACCTTCGAACCATCTTCGCCAAACGTCCGCTGATCCGGCCTGAAGGAACGTATCAAAATGGCAGAGACCCCAGACACGCCGCCCCGCCGCAACGCTCTTTTTCGTTTATGGGAGTGGTTTTGGAGCCCGTCCTCCGTTTTCAGTATCGGCTTTGTCATGATTGCAGGCTTCTTGGCAGGAATCCTGTTTTGGGGCGGGTTCCATTGGACGTTGGAGGCGACCAACACCGAAGAATTCTGCACCGGATGCCATTCGATGGAAACGAACCTTGGAGAGTATCGCGAAACCATCCACTACAACAATCATTCCGGTGTGCGCGCAATCTGCTCAGACTGCCACGTCCCGCACGAATGGTCGCACAAGATCAAAGCCAAGGTCATGGCGGTCAAGGATATCTACCACGAACTTGCCGGCACCATCGGTACACCGGAGAAGTACGAGGCGCATCGGTTGCACCTGGCCTCAGTCGTTTGGACCAAGATGAAACACTCTGACAGCCGCGAATGCCGAAACTGCCACAACTTTGAGTATATGGACTTTACCATCCAAGAGACACGCGCTGCGTCCGAGCATCAGCGCGCGCTGGACGAAAACATGACCTGTATCGATTGTCATCAGGGCATCGCCCACAACCTTCCAGAGGGTTACATGGAAGAATATCAGCGCGTCGTCGACGAGCTTGCCCAAGCGAACGGTGCTGCTGCACGTTCCTCCGAGGTGGCTGACATAAAGGGCTATCTTGACCGGGTAGAGAACTAGGACGCGACGCGGACCCACGAATTGGAGGCATCAATGCTGGACCTGCTTGGAACAATTGGCGGCAATGTCCTGAGCTTGCCGGGCATCCTTGGACTGGCGTTGGGGATGACTACGCGGAACTGGATCGTCGGAGCGGGTCTTGGCGGGATGGTGGGCATCGCAGAGACGCTTATATTCGTGGGGTTCCGGGCCGGCGATATCGAAATGCTGGAGCTTGTGGTTGCGATCCTGGTGGGCATCGCGGCGGGGCTTCTGGGGACAGGTATCCGGATCAAGGGCGCTTCTGTTTAGGACCAGGTGCTTCGTCTTGGGTCGCGACCGCCGCGCGCAGGCATTCGATGAATAGTCGTCGTTCTACGCTGATCCCGGCCGCGTCGACCTGGCTTATTCCGACCGGTCCGGACAAAAGTGGTGAGTCGAGCGTAACTGCCGCCAATCGCCCGGACTCCAGCTCGTCCTCGACAACCCCGCGCGAGATGAACCAAAGAGTGTCCGATCCTTCGACAATTCGCCGTCCAACCGGAAGGGCCACAGTCTCAAACGCACCGCGCATCTCGGGTAATCCGATGCTGGCAAGGTATCGCGTGACGGTTCCCGCGATCACAGCACCGCTCGGCGGGAGGATCAGCGGGTACTCACCAAGCGCGAATCCGATCGTGGACGTATTCAGGATTGGGTGGCCTGGCCGGCAAACCAAGACTACAGTCTCCAGGTATAGCTGCTCGAAAGAGAGACCTTTGAGGTTGCTTTGCTCCGGCATCCGGCCGACAACAAGATCAAGCTTCCGTTCGCGCAACTGGTTGAACAGCAGCCAATTTGGGCCCGTTACGACATGAAGCCGGGTGTTGGGACGCTCAGTGTGGAACGCAAGCGCGGCCCGCGGTGCGAGGTCCCCGGCTGCTGTAGGCAAGACGCCGACGGACAGCCGTGTTTCCCGGAGTCTGTCAGTTCGCACCCTTTCGCGGCCACGGACCAGCTCCACAAGTGCACTGGCCGTGTGGGATTGAAAGATGCGTCCTGCCGCGTTTAGTCGAAGGCCCCTGCCGACCCGGTCGAAAAGCTCGGTGCCTAGGATGTCCTCAAGTTCCCTGAGGCTGCGAGACACGGCGGGCTGAGAGATGTTGAGCGCTTCGGCGGCCCGCGTCACGCTTTCTAAACGGGCGATCTCGAGGAAGGTGCGTAGGTGCCTTAAATGGAGTTGTGAATCCAAATTCATATCAAATAGATTATCATAATTCGTGAAATAATCAGTATCTAATGCTAGAAGGTGCCCCTAAGCTTCTTCCTCGGGAGAAGGGAGACCCAAATGACAAGTAAGTTCGAGCGTGGCACGACGGTGCGCCGCGCGGTTTTGGGTAATGACCATGTCGATCGTGCCGAGGCGGAAAAAACCGAGTTCGACAACCCGTTTCAGACGCTGATCATCGAGGGTGCCTGGGGAACGGTTTGGGCTGATGATACGATTTCACCTCGGGAACGGTCCATGCTGACGCTTGCCCTTCTAGCCGCGACAGGCAACTTTGAAGAGATCCCGATGCACGTCCGCGCGACCGTCAACACTGGAACCAGTCCTGAGGACGTTATGCAGGCTTTCATGCACGTCGCGATCTATGCAGGCGTACCGAAGGCCAACCATGCCATCAAGCTTGCTAAATCAACTTTCGCCGAAATGGAGGGGAAAGAATGAATGCGCCAGCCGAGTACTATCAACGTGACCGGACGCTTCATCCACCAGCCTATGCGCCAGACTACAAAACATCGGTCGCGCGCAGTCCCCGATACTCTTTAATCTCTCTGGAGCAAACGCCATCAGAGATCACAGGTCCCGTTTTTGGGAACGGCGACGTCGATCCGGGCGATAGAGATTTGATCTTCAACTATGCAAAGCCCGGCGAAAGCGCGATTGGCGAGCGGATCATACTCCATGGCCGGGTTCTGGACGAAAATACCCGACCGGTGCCCAACACGCTTGTCGAGATCTGGCAGGCGAACGCAGGTGGCCGGTATCGGCACAAGAAGGATACCTACCTTGCGCCGATTGATCCAAATTTTGGTGGGTGCGGACGGACGATCACAGACGAGAACGGATACTATTTTTTCCGTACCGTTAAGCCTGGCGCCTATCCCTGGCGGAACCATGTGAACAACTGGCGCCCCGCTCATATTCATGTGTCGGTCTTCGGATCGTCGTTTTCGCAGCGTCTGATTACACAGTGCTATTTCGAGGGAGATCCCCTTATACCGCTTTGCCCGATCGTCAATACGATACCCGACCCGGATGCAATTGATCAGCTTGTCGCGCAGCTTGATCTTAACGCCACGATCCCGCTCGACAGCATTGCCTATGAGTTCGATATCGTGTTGCGCGGGCGCCGTTCGACCTTATTCGAGAACCGACTTGCGGGGAACTGAGACGATGCAAAAGCTTGGTTACTTGCGCGAAACCGCTTCTCAGACCGCAGGTCCTTACGTCCACATCGGGCTTGCCCCGGGCGCAGCGGGATTTGACATTTATGAGCGTGAATTGGGCGGCGATATCGCCGGGACCAAGGCCAAGGGCGAGCGTATCCGCGTCGAAGGTCTGGTCATTGATGGAACCGGAAGCCCCGTCAAAGATGTGATGCTGGAGGTATGGCAGGCCAATGCAGACGGGAACTATGCGCATCCCGAGGGCGGGCCCGTTGAGGACGGGTTTCGAGGCTGGGGTCGGGTGATCACAGATTTCGAGACCGGAGATTGGGCATTCGAAACCGTAAAGCCGGGCTCCTCAATCGGACGGAAAGGGGCGAGACAGGCCCCGCATTTGAACATCTGGATTGTGGCGCGCGGTATCAACGTCGGGCTAAACACCCGGATGTACTTCGACGACGAGGCTGCGGCGAATTCCGCAGATCCGGTCCTAAGACTGATTGAATGGGAAAACAGGCGAGCCACGCTGATCGGGGTGCGGCGTGAAACGGGCGCTCTGCCGGTCTACAGGTTCGACATCAGATTGCAGGGCGATCAAGAGACGGTTTTCTTCGACATCTAATGATTTCTGTCTTTGATCACCCATGGAACGGGGCGCTTTTTGCGGACCCCGTGTGCCGGGAAGCTTGGAGCGCGGAACGGCAGATAGCGCATTTCGTCTCGTTCGAATCCGCCTTGTCCACAGCGTTGGAACGGGCAGGCCGGGTCGAAGCAGGCATGGGACGCGCGGCGGCCGCAGCGTTGGCCGGGTTCCGCCCGGACTTACCCAAGCTACGAAGAGCTATGGCAACCGACGGCGTTCCGATCCCCGAGCTTGTCCGGCAGATGCGCGCGGCTTGCGGTCCCGCGGCAGAAGCCGTTCATACAGGCGCAACGTCTCAGGACGTATTGGATACAGCGTTGGTTCTGACACTACAGGAGGTAACAGATCATGTTTTGGCGCGTCTTGACGAGCTAATTGCCTCACTGGGCGAACTTATCGAAAGGTTCGGGCAAAACACCTTGATGGGCCGGACGCGCATGCAGGCGGCGCTGCCGATCACCGTGGCATCGCGCCTATTGCCTGTCGAAGCAGCGCTTCGGGGTCATGCCACGCGTCTTGCCAGCCTACGTCCTCAGGTCGAGCGATTGCAATTGGGCGGCGCTGTAGGGACGAACGCCGCGCTCGGCGCTGACGCCCCAGAAATTGCAGCCAGTATCGCATCAAGACTCGGCCTTGTGCCGCCGTCAGGCCATGCGTGGCACACAGATCGCGCCAGTTTGGTGGACTATGCAAACGCGCTTGCCTTGATCTCGGGGACGCTTGGAAAATTCGGTCAAGACATCGCGTTGATGGCGCAGCAGGGGATTGACGAGGTTCGCCTTGCGGGCGGTGGCGGTTCGTCGGCGATGCCGCACAAATCAAATCCGGTAAAGGCAGAGCTTCTTATCACGCTCGCGCGATTTAATGCGGGCCACGCGGGCCTGATGCATCAATCGATGCTGCACGAGCAGGAACGGTCCGGCGCAGCCTGGATGCTTGAGTGGATGGTGCTGCCGCAGATCACCTGTGCGACAGGGTGCTCGCTAATTGCCGCGAACCAGATTTGCGCGGATATCGAGGGGATGGGTGGCTAGGCCGCTTAACCCTTTGCCATGTGCGTTGGGTGATTGTTGCGCTGGATGTCGTCGCAGACATGAGCGTCAGAGGCTCTTCAAAACGCCTAAATCGACAAAAGCCGCCGTGCGTTGTCCCTCAGAATCAAAGGTTTAACTTCGGGCCGGATATCCAGCGTATCGAAATCGGCAAGCCATCGGTCGGGCGTGATCGCGGGCCAATCCGACCCAAACAGCATTTTCTTCCTAAGGATTGTGTTCGCGTATTGCACGAAGAGCGGCGGAAAATACTTCGGCGACCAACCAGACATATCAATATAGACGTTGGGCTTGTGCTGGGCGACAGCCAGACCCTCTTCCGTCCATGGGAAAGAGGGATGCGCAAGGATGATCGGCATGTCTGGAAAATCAACCGCGACATCGTCGACATGTATCGGGTTTGAGTACTTCAGCCGCATCCCCATGCCGCCACGCATGCCAGACCCAACGCCGGTTTGCCCGGTGTGAAACAGAGCGATTGCGCCTTCTTCCGCCACCGCTTCGTAGAGCGGATACGCCATCCGGTCATTGGGGTAGAACCCTTGCATTGTGGGATGGAACTTAAAGCCCCGGACACCGAACTCGCGGACGAGCCTTCTTGCCTCGCGTGCACCTGCGCGGCCCTTGGCAGGGTCGATTGACGCGAAGGGTATCAGGATATCGCTGTTCTCGGCCGAGAGTTCCGCTACCTCTTCGTTCGAATATCTGTGAAAGCCAGTTTCGCGTTCGGCGTCGACCGGGAAGATCACGGCACCGATCCGGCGTTCGCGAAAGTAAGCAGCCGTCTGGGGCACGGTTGGTAGCATTCCGTCAGCACCCGCCGGATTGCGAAAATACGCGGCCATTCCGGCCTGAAATTCGTTATAGCCGTCGTCACGCGCGTGGTTGCAGGGCTCCTCGGCATGGGTGTGAATGTCGATTGCGATCAAATCATCTGCGTTCACAATCCAACTCCGTCGCTAGGATCGCCCGGCGGCATGCGAGGCGATGCGCCGAACGCTCCATTCCACGATGTCGCGCATCACGTCACCCAGGGCTTCGTCAAACGCCTCTGCGACGTCGTCCATGTCATCGGATGCCGCGACTTCGATATCTTCGAAGGACCGCGAGGCGATAATACGCTCGTCGAGTGAATCGAGTATCTTGATGTTGATCCGGACGCGAACCGACAACGGTGGTGATCCACTGCTTTCGATAACAGGAACCTCTGCCTGGAACTCGCGAAGCTCGGGGACGACCGTGTAATCTTCCCGCAGGCCAACCGATGTCGCGCCAACGGCCGAAACCCTGCCAGAGTTTTCAAAACTCTGGATAAGCAGGCTTTGGACGATCACAGGTGCCCGGTCCACCCAGCGCACACCCGGGAACGACTGGACCCGAAGCGGGCTGGGGTGAACCGAGATCCGGTCGGTCGCGACCGCCGCGGTTGCGGTCGGCTCTTCCACAACGATCTGCTGGGGCACGTAGGGTAGCCCGGTGCTGAACGTGCTCTTAGGTGTCAGGATGTAGAGTTCCGACGGTGTCGCAGCCGAGTTCAGGCTGGCGAGGCCTGCGCATCCGGGAAGGAGCAGCGCAGCCAGCATGGCGGCGGCTAGAGGGGATTGCGTCATCTGCTGAAGTCCGAACTTGTGGTGCCTAGAAGAAAGCGGCCCGGGTCCCGCTCAATGCGGTCGACAAGCCGGTCGAGATTGCGAAAGAGCCTGCGGGCTTCTTCGATAAATCGGACAAACTGTGGGAAGCCAACGCCGATCAGTTCGTTCAACTGGCGCTGATTGTCCGAGACCACGCCATCGATGGTTGCGAGCACGCTAGAGGCCGATTGCGACGCTGCTAGGACCTCGTCGGAAATCCGCGTGATGTCCTCTGACGCACCGGTGACCGTGGTCGTGAACGCGCCAACTGCACCTCGAATATCAGTGACAATGGGGTCGATGTCTTCGTCGATGATAGTGTTTACGGATGAGAACGTCGTTTCTGCGGTGCCAAGCGCGCTTTCGGCGGCAATCATTGCCGCGTCGATAGTTTCCAGTGTGTTGATCGCGTTGGAAAACGCCTCTGTCGCAGTAGCAATCGCGGTTTGGCCATCCTCGGTCAGCCCCTCCAGCCGCCCTGCCGCAGTCGTAATATCCGCACCGACCTCATCTATCACGCGGTTCGCGGTCGCAGCGGCATCGCTTACATTTTCAATGAGCACTGGAAGGTCCGTCTGAACGGCTTCATTGATGGCCGTGATCGCAGCGCGCGCTTCGGCCGCGGCGGCACGCGCGTCCGCAGCCAAAGCGGCCCCATCGTTCTGCACGATCTCGGTCACGCTTTCAGAGGCGTCTTCAATCGCACTTAGCGTTTCCCCTGCCTGCCCCAGAGCTTCGTCGATCCGGTTCAGTGTGCCTTCAGCCTGCTGGAGGCGCGCCGTGCCTTCCGCAATAAGGGAACTGGCGTCCGCCGACAGGGCCTGCGCCTCGCGGTCAACGGTTGCAAGCGCTTGGTTGGCCTGATCCACCAGCTGGGGCAAACGCTCTTCGGCAAGCGAACGGGCGGCCGTCATCGTGGCTGTCGTTTCGTTTGCAAGCCGGGCGGCATCGGTTTCGACAAAGGCGGTGATCGTCTCGGAAGTAGTCCCGATCGAGGCCAGGGTCTCGGTGGCTTGTGTGGTTGCGGTCTCGATCGCAGCAAGCGCGGCTTCCGATTGTTCCACACGGTCCTGTACAGCCTGTCCGACTTCGGTGTAGCGCTCCATCAAGGTTGTGGCTTCGTTTCCGACGGCATCCACTTGCGTATCAATCGTCGCCGCGGCTTCGGTGACCTCGTCCAACAGCGCGGGAAGGCGCGTTTCGGCGAGGTCCTGAACTGCCGTAACGGTTGCAACGGCGCCCGGTTCCAATGCGGCGATCGCCCCCTCGATGGTCACGGCGGCTTCGGTTCCCTCACGGATCAGGGTCGTAAGGTCGCCTTGTATTAGGTTATCGGCTGTGTCGAACGCGCCACGCGCTGACGCGATTGCACCTTGTGCCTGTTCCACTGTTTCCTCGGCCGTCTGCAGGGCGCTGGTCGCCGTCTCGAGCGTCGTTTCAGCTGTGGAGGACAACGCTTCCAGCCGGGTGGTGAACGCCGCCACTTCCCGTGCCGCTGCCCCGAGATCGGTTGAAAGCGTTTCGAAGTTTCCAAGCGCCCCGTCTAAGCGGCCAGACGCCGAGGCAAGATTGCCCAGGATATCGTCTACGGCAGCGCGATTTTCGACGTTCACAACGTCGCGGATGTCTTCGAGCAGTAAAATCGCTTTCTCAAGAAGCTCGGGGGCTCCTTCGAAAATGGATTGGATCGCGCTCCGTTCGGTCCGAATTTCGCCACCACTGGGTAGGTTCTCGGCTTCGGGCGTTCCGCCCGAGAGCGCCACAAAGCTTACCCCGGTCACACCCTGTAGTTGAAGCGTAGCTATTGTGTCTGTCTTAATGGGCGTCTCGGCAGCAACCTCAAGCCTGACGCGCACCTTCGACGGATCCGTTTGATCTAGCTGAAGATCCACGACCTGACCGACCGGCAAGCCGTTGTATCGCACGTCGCCAGCGTTCCCGAGGCCTGAAACATCGTCGAACAGAACTTCGAAATACGCATACTGACGGTCGACCTCGACCTTGGCAAGCCACAACAGGAAACCGAGCGTACCCAGAATTCCAGCCAGGGTGAATGCTCCGATCAGGACGTAGTTCGCGCGTGTTTCCATGCTCTCGGTCCTAACGCGTACCTTGCGCCGCACGTGCGCGCGGTCCGGTGAAATATTCCCGCACCCAGGGGTGATTGACGTCTGTCATGATTTCCAACGGACCCTCGACTAGGACGCGGCGTTCGGCAAGGACCGCGATCCGGTCGCAGATGGCGTAAAGACTGTCGAGATCGTGCGTGACCATGAACACCGTAAGTCCAAGCGACCTTTGAAGTTCCCCGATCAACTCGTCATATGCGGCAGCGCCGATGGGGTCGAGTCCTGCAGTTGGTTCGTCAAGGAACACGATTTCTGGATCAAGTGCCAGTGCACGCGCCAAAGCCACTCTTTTTCGCATGCCGCCTGAAAGTTCAGATGGGAAATTGCTACAGCTTTTGGCTGGCAGTCCGACGAGGCTGATCTTGAGCTCACCCAGTGCCTTCATCAACCCGTGGCTGAGCCGCAGATGTTCCCGCATCGGCGCCATGACATTTTGCAGGACGCTAAGCGACGAAAACAGCGCGCCGTCTTGGAAAGCCACGCCCCATCGTTTCTCGACTTCGCGTCGTTCTGCTTCTGAACTGTTCAGGACATCTTTGCCGAGGACACTGATTTCGCCCTCTGCGGGGCGGTTCAACCCGACGATCGTACGCAACAACACTGATTTACCGGTACCCGAACCGCCGACAATGCCAAGCACCTCGCCCCGATACACATCAAGGTCCAGGTTCTCGTGCACCACATGCGTGCCGAACCGGTTCACCAGACCTCGGACCTCGATGACGGTGTCTCGGGTTGCGGCAAGGGTGGATTCGGCGGTCTGATCTTTCACACGCCAATCTCCGCGAAGAAGATGGAAAAAAGCGCGTCTACAGCGATCACGAGAAAGATCGACTGCACGACGGACGCAGTGGTCCGGCGCCCCACGCTTTCGGCGGAGCCGCCAACCTGCATTGCCTGCCAGCAGGCGACAACGCCAATTATGATCGCGAAGAATGGTGCTTTCACCATGCCGACCACAAGATGCCAGACATCTGTGTTTTCGTTCAGACGTGTGATGAACATGCCGGGACTAACGCCAAGTTCGATCCAACTCATAAGCGCACCGCCGATCAGGCCCGCCATGTTGGCCACAAATCCGAGTATTGGCAGCATAATTAATAGCGCCAGCACACGTGGCAGAACCAGAACCTCAATCGGATCTAGCCCCAACGTGCGCATTGCGTCGATTTCTTCGCGAATTTTCATCGAGCCGATGGCGGCAGTGAAGGCCGACCCCGAGCGACCGGCCACGATGATCGCGGTCAGCATGATTCCAAGCTCGCGTAGGATGGAAATCGAAATCAGTTCCACGACGAACACTTCGGCCCCAAACTGGCGAAGCTGAGCAGAGCCCTGGAATGCCAGGACAACGCCGATCAAAAAGCCCATAAGCGCAACGATAGGCACCGCGTTAAAGCCTGCTTCTTCCATCTGGCTGACGAGCGCCGTGCCGCGCAATCGCCAGGGCCGGACAAGCGTTCCGGCGATCCGGTGTAATGTCAGCCCGAAGAAATTCAATAGTGACGACATCGACCGGGCCGTATCCGCTGTATGATGTCCGATCTTCGCCATCCAGGGCGCGATCCCGCCAGGAGGAGCTTCGATCCCGTGTTCTTCCGGCATGTTTTCAAGAACGGTTTCAATCAATGCGATTTGCACCGGTGTTGCCCCGGCGAAGCTAACCCGCGTGCCATCGCGTTCGAGACGGATTTTCAGATCTGCAATGATCCATGCTCCGCCGGTGTCGAGCGCCTCAAGCCCAGTAAGGTCAATCGTGACGGGTCTGCCTGTCGGGGAGAGGTGGGCTGCGGCGGCTTCAACCGCTCCAAGCGCCTCGGTCACCAACCGGCCCGCGACCCGAACCACGGGCGCGCCCTGGCTTTCGTCAAGGGTGAGGACCGGCGAAGACATGCCGGAACAGCGTCCCTCGGATCACAAGAAATCGCAACACTTGCGCGGTTCATAAAGCGTGTTGCGGCAGATTTTCACGCCTAGTGCGTCTCGACCTCCACAATCAGGTTACAGATTTCAGTAATATTCATAAATTCTGTAACATTATGCTTGTTTGAGATCTTTGAATACGATAAACCAACCAAGCGGTCAGGATATTGGGGAGGAAAGGCGCGCGATGGATGCGTTTGTCTGCGATGCTGTGCGAACGCCGATTGGCCGGTACGGTGGTGCTTTGTCCGGCATCCGAGCTGACGTATTGGCTGCCCTTCCTTTGACGGCATTGATCGACCGAAACCAAAGCGTGAAGTGGAACCAGGTCGATGACGTGATCCTCGGCGCAGCTAATCAGGCAGGCGAAGACAATCGCAATGTGGGTCGGATGGCGGCCCTTTTGGCCGGACTGCCGGTCGAGGTGCCCGGAACTACGCTAAACCGGCTGTGCGCCTCGTCGCTTGACGCGGTCGGGCAGGCCGCGCGCGGTATTAAGGCGGGCGATTACGATCTGGTCGTCGCTGGCGGTTCGGAAAGCATGAGCCGGGCGCCGTTTGTGCTGGGCAAGGCCGATGCCCCGTTCGCGCGCAAGGCAGAGATGTACGACACCACGATCGGATGGCGGTTTCCTAATCCCCGAATCGAGGCCAACTGGGGAACCGACACTATGCCCCAGACGGGCGACCATATCGCCGAGGATTGGCAGATTTCGCGCGCCGATCAGGATGCGTTTGCGGCGCGCAGCCAGGACCGCTGGGCGGCCGCTGAGAAGGCCGGGGTATTTGCCGACGAAATCGTACCCGTTTCTGTTCCTCAGCGCCGGGGTGATCCAATCCTGTTCACGACCGACGAACATCCGCGACCTGGTACGTCGGCAGAAAAACTGAGCGGGCTGAAAGGTGTGAACGGCGCGAACGGGACCGTGACGGCTGGGAATGCTTCGGGCGTTAATGACGGCGCCGCAGCGCTTCTGTTGGCGTCCGAAACGGGTGCTGCGACACATGGGCTGACGCCAATGGCCCGGGTCGTTTCCATGCAAGCTGCCGGCGTTGCACCCCGGATCATGGGGATCGGGCCGGTCCCCGCAGTGCGCAAGGTGCTTGCCCGGACCGGGCTAACGCTTGCGGACATGGATGTGATAGAGTTGAACGAAGCATTCGCGAGCCAAGCCTTGGCCGTTTTGCGGGATTTGGGGCTTCCGGACGACGCCGAACACGTCAACCGGAACGGCGGCGCGATCGCTATTGGCCATCCGCTGGGTATGACCGGCGCACGGCTCGCCGCAACAGCGGCCCGTCGGCTTCGACGCGAGGGCGGCCGCTATGCGCTTTGCACGATGTGTGTCGGGGTCGGGCAGGGCGTGGCCCTCATCATGGAAAGGGTGAACTGATGTACGCGCAGATGGTCAAATCCGAAGCATCGCAGGACGATCCAGCGAAGCTTGCCGCATTCCAAGCGCGTATCGACGCGGATGAGAAGATCGAGCCCAAGGACTGGATGCCCGAAGGATATCGCAAGACGTTGATCCGCCAGATCGGCCAGCACGCCCATTCGGAGATTGTCGGGCAATTGCCCGAGGGCAACTGGATCACCCGCGCACCGACGCTGGAACGCAAAGCGATTTTGCTCGCCAAGGTGCAGGACGAGGCGGGCCACGGGCTTTATCTCTACTGCGCTGCAGAGACCTTGGGCGTCAGCCGGGATGAGCTGACCGAAATGCTGCTTGATGGGCGGATGAAATATTCCTCGATCTTCAACTACCCCACACTGAACTGGGCCGACATGGGCGCGGTCGGCTGGCTTGTGGACGGGGCGGCGATCATGAACCAGGTTCCGCTTCAGCGGACGTCTTACGGACCTTATGCCCGGGCAATGATCCGAATCTGCAAGGAGGAGAGCTTTCACCAGCGGCAGGGCTACGACATCATGATGAAAATGGCGACCGGGACAGATGCGCAGCGGCGCATGGCGCAGGACGCGCTGAACCGGTTCTGGTACCCGTCGCTGATGATGTTCGGACCGTCTGACAAGGACAGCGTGCACTCCGCGCAATCGATGGCCTGGAAGATCAAGATGAACACCAATGACGAACTTCGTCAGAAGTTCGTGGACCAGACTGCACCGCAAGCGGAATACCTTGGTCTATCCGTTCCTGATCCGGAGTTGGCGTGGAATAAAGCGCGGGGGCATTTCGATTTCTCCGAGCCGGATTGGTCCGAGTTCTACGATGTGATCAAGGGCAACGGCCCATGCAACACCGAACGCCTGGCAGCCCGAAACAAGGCCTGGGATGATGGCGCATGGGTGCGCGAAGGGATGCTGGCGCATGCCCGAAAGAAGTCTGCCCGCAAGGTCGCCGCGGAGTAGATGATGACAACGCCTTCACCACTTCTGCGCAAGCTCCTCATGATCTGTGTTGCGTTCTTTGCCTGTATGGGGCTCGCGCATTTCTTCGGGCTCAAATGGCCCGTGCTTTTTGTCTATTGGGACACACCGTTCTACGCCTACCAGGACAAGATCATCTCATTCACCCTCATTACCTACATCGCATTGTTTTTCGGGGCCTCTCGGCATCGCGTGATGGTGCCTTATGCGCTGATCTCGATCTGGGGCACGGTGATTGGCCTTTCGCTGGTCAACATGTCGGCCGCGCTGGCCGAAGTTCTGAACGGCGGCGGGGTCACGATCTATTGGCTGATCATTGCGACCTTCGGCGGTTTGGCAACGGTTCTTACGGTGCTCTGGCTGCTGGACATCCGTGGAACGGACGGGGAAGGGGAAACGGTATGAGTTCTGTCACACCAGAAGGGCCCTCCGAAGAACAAATGCCCACAAGCCGTCGCGAGTGGCCGCTGTGGGAAATCTTCATCCGCGGTCAGCACGGTCTAAACCACCGACACGTTGGCAGCTTGCATGCGCCAGATGCGGAGATGGCGATTAAGAACGCGCGTGACGTCTACACCCGCCGCAACGAAGGCGTGTCGATCTGGGCGGTGGAGGCCCGGCACATCGCAGCCTCGTCGCCATCGGACAAGGGCCCGCTTTACGAACCGTCGGAGGCCAAGGTCTATCGCCATCCGACCTTCTTCGACATTCCCGACGATGTGGGAGCGATGTAGTGGATCCCTTGTTCGAATTCCTGTGCCGGATGGGGGACAACACCCTGGTTCTTGGGCATCGGGTGTCGGAATGGTGCGGTCATGCGCCGGTCTTGGAAGAAGACATCGCGTTGGCCAACACGGCGCTGGACCTGATTGGACAAACGCAGATGTGGCTTGGTCTTGCCGGCGAGGTGGAAGGTAACCACCGATCGGCGGACGATCTTGCTATGTTTCGGGACGCCTGGGATTTTCGCAACGTCCTACTTGTCGAGCAGCCCAACGGCGACTTCGGCCAGACGATTATGCGGCAGTTTTTGTTTGATGCTTGGCACGTGCTTGCGCTTGAACACTTGCAGAAAAGCTCTGATACGCGCGTTGCCGCGATTGCGGAAAAAGCATCGAAAGAGGCAGCCTACCACCTTGATCGCTCGCGAGATTCCGTTATCGCGCTAGGAGATGGTACAGCCGAAAGCCGCCGACGCATGCAGGCCGCGTTGGATCTGCTTTACCCCTATGCGGGCGAATTCTTCGCCGTCGATTCCGTTGATACAGCGATGGCTGACCAAAGTATCGCGCCCGATCCGACGACGCTGCGCGCGTCTTACGACGTGTGTGTTGAAACCGCCCTTGCAGAGGCCACACTGGTCCTTCCCGAAAGCCGATTTGCCCACAAAGGCGGGAAAACTGGCGCACGCCATTCCGAACACTTGGGTCATATGCTTACACAGATGCAGTGGTTGCAACGTGCCTATCCGGGGGCCGCATGGTAGCGACACTTCCAGCACCAGCGGACGTGTGGGGATGGCTAGATGACGTGCCAGACCCTGAAATCCCTGTGATCTCTGTGGTCGATCTGGGGATTGTCCGCGATGTGGGTTGGGAGGGTGAAACACTGGTCGTCACGGTGACGCCGACCTACTCTGGTTGTCCTGCCACGTCCGTGATTGCGCTTGATATTGAGACTGCGCTTCGGGCGAAAGATGTCAATCATGTCGAAATTCGCCGTCAGATCTCGCCAGCCTGGACCACGGACTGGCTGTCAGAAAAAGGTCGTGCCAAGCTTGAGACCTACGGCATAGCACCTCCCCAACCTGCGGGCGGGCCCGAGAAGTGCCCGCATTGCGGCGCAAAGGATCTTGAAAGGGTTAGCCAGTTTGGCTCGACGCCGTGCAAGGCGCATTGGCGCTGCACGGTCTGTCTGGAACCTTTCGATTACTTCAAGTGCATCTGAGATGAACGCGCCGTCCCGACACTTTCACACTCTTACCGTGACAAACGTCCGAAGAACGATCCGCGATGCGGTGGTCGTTACGCTACTGCCAGAAGATCAAGATGCGTTCGCGTTCACGCAAGGTCAGTACCTGACCTTCCGTCAACTCATCGAGGGTGAGGAGATCCGGCGATCTTACTCCATCTGTACGGGGCTTGATGACGGCGTGTTGCAGGTCGGGATCAAGCGCGTGGACGGTGGCGCCTTTTCCAACTGGGCCAACGATCAGTTGAAATCCGGCGACATGGTGCAAGCAATGCCGCCGATGGGCAGCTTTAATGCCCCGCTCGATCCGGGCCGGGCGCGCAGCTATTTGGGGTTTGCAGGTGGATCGGGGATAACGCCGGTTTTGTCAATTCTTCGTACGGTCCTTGCCCGCGAACCGCTGTCTAATTTTACGCTGGTCTACGCCAACCGCAGCGTCAGTTCGATTATGTTCCGCGAAGAACTCGAAGACCTGAAAAACCGGTATATGAGCCGGCTTACGGTTGTGCATGTCCTCGAAACCGATGCTCAGGATATCGACCTGTTCACCGGGCGGATAGACCGAGAGAAACTGGACGGGCTGTTTGCGCACTGGGTAGATCCGGACAAAGTCGATCTGGCCTTTATCTGCGGGCCTGAGCCCATGATGCTGACGATCGCCGAGGGCCTGCGCGCGCACGGGCTGGACGACAGCCAGATCAAATTCGAGCTATTTGCATCGGCTCAACCCGGGCGCCTAAAACGGAAGGCCACATTGCAAAGCGTCGATGGGCAGGGGGATACGGTGGAAACAACCGTCACAATTGACGGAGCAAGCCGCAGCTTTTCGATGTCTCGCGACCAAAGTCTTCTGGAAGCCGCATTAGAGAATGCTGTGGACGCGCCTTTCGCCTGCAAGGCCGGTGTGTGCTCGACATGCCGTTGCAAAGTGCTGGAGGGTGAGGTCGAGATGGCAGCAAACCACGCGCTCGAGGACTATGAAGTGGCGCGGGGTTACGCCCTGTCCTGCCAGTCTTTTCCGGTCTCGGATCGTGTGGTTGTAGACTACGACCAGTGAACGGCTCGCAGCGACACGCAGGATAAGTTGGACAAGGCCGTTGGTTGAAATCTTCGCGGCACGGGGCTGGCGGGCTATTAGACCAAAGGGATAGATCCTTCGGCAAGGTCCGGTGAAGCGGTCGGTTCGGCGCAACGTTCCGTGTTTCGTCCGATAGGCCGACACGCACCCGGCGATCCTGAAAATCCAGATTGACCGGTAGCTTCCGGCCATCTCAATGCGCACAGGAATCGACTGGACTACCAGGTTGGCCGCGGATCGCGGTTATTCCGTGACGCGGTAATCCTCCGGCACGTAGAATGTGTAGTCCCGGTCGGCCACCTGTTCATGGCAGACATGGCAATATACAACCCGCTCTGGCTGGTCGCCGGTGGTGTCGCCAAAAAGCGATCCATCCGGGATCACCATGACATACCGCCAGTCGGCTGTTTCAGGGCTCGTGCCTTCTGCGAGCTTTTCCATCAGGAACATGGCAGCCGGAAAGGCACGCCCGTCCTCCATTACGGTTATGCTGTCTTTGGCCAGAACCGATCCAACAGGCAGCTTTTCACCAGGTGCAAGCGTTCCATAGTCGCGCGCGATTCGGTTGGCGTAATTGTTTACGTATCGTTGGCCGTGGGTAGCTGAAACGTAGGGCGCTGTATTGTAGAGTTGCCAAGTCTCGTAGCCTTCGAAGAAGTCCAGCCGTGCCCGTTCGTAACCCTCGGTCAGAACCGGCAAAAGTTCTTCATAAATGCGCAGCGCATCGGCCTTCGACAAATCTGCGGGGTCCGGGATCGCCAGATGCTCTTCTTCTTCGACGGATTGGGCCGTTGCGCCAAGTGCCGTGACCATGGCAACAAAACCAAAGACAAGGATGGGACTGGACAGGCGTTGCTTCAAAAAGCGCATCTTAGAATTTCCCCGCGCTACGCTATATCGGGATCACTGAACTTTTCGCACACTTTAATTGTAAGCGCTGGATGGCGGGATTTCACCGATTGTGACTCAAGATCACCCAAATGTGCCTTTTCGTGGTCTGCGTGGTCTGGGCCTTAAGCGTCAGCATGTGATGCCCGCCAGTCCTTCTAGCGTCAGATCGCTTACGAGCGACGCATAGGCATCGCGCGCTTTCGATCCTGCGCCCGAGTTCCACATGTAGTACCAGTTCAACATCCCAAAGACAGACATCGTGACCGAACGAAGCCGGGTCTTGTCGGCCGACAGGCCCGGCGCGATATCTGCAAGGATCGCAGACATATGGCGCACCAGGTCCCGCTGGTAGACCCGCAGGACCTCTTGTTGATCTTCGGACAGGGCAGAGGTCGCCGCGATCTGGACTTTGTGATGGTCGTCGGCCCCCTGGTAGGCGCGCAGGATTTCTGCGACCGTTGCCCGAAGCCGCGCTTTGGGGTCTTGTCCCGCTTCGCCGGGAACGCAGATGCGGTCCCGCAACTCGCGCAAGTACCCGTCCAGAAGGTCAAAGAGCAGAAACTCCTTGCCAGCATAGTAGTGATAGATATTGGCTTTCGAGATCCCGCACGCAGCTGCGATTTGGTTCATCGAGGCGCGGTCGAACCCTTCGCGGGCAAATACATAGGCGGCGGTTCGTAGGATCTGCGCCCGCTTCTCCTCATGGTCTTTCGCGATTGTGCGCGCCAAACCTTTAACCTTTCGGCCGGTTGTCGATGACGCGACGTGCCTTGCCCTGCGAACGTTCGACACCTCCGGGGTCAACCACAACAATCTCTGCAGTAATCCCGACGACGTCCTTCACGCGCTTGGCCAGCGCTTGCGCGGCCGCGTCGCGCGCTGGATCACGTGCCGCGTCGGGCAGCGGTTCCACGTGTACCCGCATCGCATCCAAGGGCCCGGACTTGAGCAATTCGATCTGAAAGTATGGGGCAAGGCCCGCAGTCGCCATCAGCTGTTCTTCGATCTGGGTGGGGAAGACGTTCACACCCCGCAGGATGATCATGTCGTCGGACCGTCCTGTGATCTTTTCCATCCGGCGCATCGACCGAGATGTGCCCGGCAAAAGCCGTGTCAGATCCCGGGTGCGGTATCGAATGATCGGCAGGCCTTCCTTTGTCAGCGTGGTGAAGACAAGCTCACCCATCTCGCCATCGGCCAGAACCTCCCCAGTCCGGGGGTCGATGATTTCGGGCAGGAAATGATCCTCCCAAATATGCAGCCCATCCTTGCTCTCAACGCATTCGTTGGCGACGCCAGGACCCAAAATCTCGGACAGTCCGTATATGTCGACCGCATGCATATCGAATGCCTGCTCGATCTCTTTGCGCATTGCGTTCGTCCACGGCTCTGCTCCGAATACTCCCACACTCAATGAAGAGGCGCGTGGGTCCAGTCCACGCTCTTGATACTGTTCCAGAATGTTCAGCATGTAGGACGGGGTCACGGTGATTGCATCCGGTCGGAAGTCCTCGATCAGCGTGACTTGACGCTCTGTCATTCCGCCCGAGACGGGCACCGCTGTGCAGCCAAGCTTTTCTATCCCATAATGTGCGCCAAGCCCGCCTGTAAAAAGCCCGTACCCATAGGCATTGTGCACGATGTCACCGGGCTGGACACCGGAGGCCCTCAAACTGCGTGCAACCAGACCTGCCCATATCTCGATATCCGCTGCAGTGTAGCCCACCACCGTCGGTTTCCCTGTGGTCCCGGAGGAGGCGTGAAGCCGTACGAGTTTCTCGCGCGGAACCGCAAAAAGGCCGAAAGGGTAGTTTGCACGAAGATCGTCTTTGTAGGTAAACGGAAACTTTGAGATATCCGAGAGCGACCCCAGATCGTTGGGATGCAGCCCTGCTGCGTCGAACCGTTCGCGATACATTGCCACGTTTTCATAAGCATGACGTAGTGACCATCTCAGCCGGTCGAGCTGCAGGGCCGCAATCTCGTCGCGCGACGCGATTTCGATTGGTTCGAGGTCGGATTTCAGCGGGGTCAGGTCCTTCATCTCAAACCTTTTGTTCGTCGAACAGCGTGCCGCCGATACTGCGCGAGACACCGCGCACCTGCGCAATCGTGCTGCCGTCACCCTTGGTGACTGTGATGTCGGTGATGCCGGTGCGACCGGACAAGTCAATCTCTTCCGCTGTTGCTGTCAGTACGTCTCCAAGCCGCGCGGGGGCGAGAAACGTGATCTCGTTGTGAAACGCCACGGTGCGAGTGTTTCGACTGTTGCAGGCAAAGGCAAAGGCAGAGTCAGCCAGCGCGAATATCACACCGCCATGGCAGATGTCGTGGCCGTTTACGTGGCGTTCGTCCACGCACAGCGTGACCACTGCGCGGCCTTCGTCCACAGTGCCGAGTTCCATCCCGAACCACTCCGACGCGCGGTCGTCCGACCACATTTCGTGGGCCGATCGTTCGGCGCGCTCTTTGGGGGAAAGGTTCATTTACTGCGTCCTGTGAACGATGGTGCACGCTTCTCGAGGAAAGCACTCACGCCTTCGGCGTAGTCCGGGCTCTCACCGCAGATTTTTTGAAACTGCGCTTCGGTCTCAAGTTGTGCATCCAAGCCCTGCGTCACGGCGCGGTGGATCGCTTCTTTTGTCAGCGCGAGACCGACTGTCGGACCATTCGCGAAGGATTGTGTCATGGCGCGCGCGTCCCCGATTAGCTTGGCATCAGGTACAACGCGCCAGATCAAACCCCAATCCTGGGCTTGCTTGGCGGAAAGCGGTGTCGCGGTCAGTGCCAGGCCCTTGGCGCGCGCCTCGCCCAAGCGTTGGGTCAGCGTCCAACTTCCTCCAGCATCCGGCACGAGGCCGACTTTGGCGAAAGACTGTATGAACTTTGCGCTTTCGGAGGCCAGCACAATGTCACAAGCGAGCGCGATGTTTGCCCCCGCGCCCGCAGCGACACCGTTTACGGCGCAAACAACCGGAAGCTCGAGCGCCCGAAGCTGCCGGATGAGCGGCGCATAGAAGGTACGGATCGTCTTAGATAGGTCCGGCGGATTGTCCATTTTGGCCGGATTGCGGTCATCAAGATCCTGACCCGCGCAAAACCCCCGACCCGCACCCGTCAGAAGTACGGCCCGGGCTGTTCCGGTTCCGGCTGCATCCAATGCGGCACGAAGCGCAAGATGCATCTCGTCGTTGAAGCTGTTGAGCCTGTCTGGACGGTTAAGGGTGATCTCGACCCAGCCGTCATGTTCGTCCACCAGGATCGTGTCGCTCATCCTGAATTCCTCCCCGCGCGGAGTCTGTCTTGCATAAACCGACCGGTTGGTCAATGATAATGCCGCCAGAGGAGGAACCCACATGACCGTCCAACGCATTGAGAGCTTCGCGGCAGGCGAATGGATACCTCCGGGTCCAGGTGCGCGCCCGATTGCCAGCGCGATCACGGGCGCGCCGCTTGCGGTGGCAGGAAACGACACACTCGATACAGGCGCAATGCTCGATTGGGCCCGATCCGTCGGAGGTCCAGCGCTGCGGGCGATGACCTTTCACGACCGTGCACGGATGCTGAAGGCACTGGCGCAATATCTAATCGAGCGCAAACAAGCGCTCTATGATCTGTCGTTTCACACCGGTGCGACGCAGTCCGACAACCTGATCGATATCGATGGCGGGATCGGGACGCTATTTGTCTTTGCCTCAAAGGGCCGTCGTGAGATGCCGGATGGGAATGTGTACCTTGATGGCGACACCGAACACCTATCGAAGTCGGGTAGCTTCCTCGGCCAGCATATCTGCTCGCCCCTGCAAGGCGCGGCCGTTCACATCAACGCGTTCAACTTTCCGGTTTGGGGGATGCTGGAAAAGCTTGCACCTACGTTACTGGCGGGCGTTCCTGCAATCGTCAAACCCGCAACCGCCAGCGCCTATGTCACCGAAGCGTGTATGCGCATGATCCTTTCTTCTGGGGTCCTGCCCGATGGCGCGGTCCAACTTGTAACAGGCGGGCTGGGCGACATTCTCAACCGGCTCGACTGCCAGGACGTGGTCAGCTTCACAGGTTCGGCTGACACGGCGCTTAAACTGCGCGCGTCACCGCATATCCTGCGGAACTCAATCCGGTTTGTGGCAGAACAGGACAGTCTGAACGCTTCAATTCTAGGTCCGGACGCCAAACCCGGCACGCCGGAGTTCGATCTTTTCATCAAGGAAGCGGTACGGGAAATGACCGCGAAAGCCGGACAAAAATGCACGGCTATCCGCCGTATTCTGGTTCCGGGTTCACAGGTCGGGCCGGCGGTCGACGCACTCTCAGAGCGTCTGGCGCAGATCGTGGTTGGCGATCCTCGGGACGCAACCACACGGATGGGCGCTCTTGTTTCAAACGCGCAGAAGGCGGACGTGCTGGGCAAGGCAGCAGTTATTGGCACAGAAGCAATACGGGTCCTTGGCGACCCGGACACGCTGACCCTGAACGGCGCAGGAATAGAGGATGGCGCATTCCTGCCGCCGATGCTTTATCGCTGTGACGATCCCGACAGCGCTGCTCGCATTCATGACACGGAAGCGTTCGGTCCGGTTTCGACCGTGATGGGATACCGGGACGTTTGCCATGCGGCCGAGATCGCAAACCGGGGCCAGGGCAGCCTTGTGGCCTCGGTCATAACGAACGATCCGACTGTCGCGCGCGAGATCGTCCTAAGCTCGGCCGCATTTCATGGCCGGATCTATGTCAACAACCGGACTTCGATGAAAGAGGCGACCGGCCATGGCGCACCGCTGCCACATATGGTCCATGGGGGGCCGGGCCGGGCCGGTGGCGGCGAAGAGATGGGCGGCATTCGCGGCGTTCTTCATTACATGCAGCGCACCGCCATTCAGGGAGCACCGGATATCCTGAGCGCCGTCGGTAGGGAATGGGTGCCTGGCTCTGCGGAGGTGCAGGGGCCAGCCCATCCGTTCACGCGCCGTTTTGGTGAACTGCAGGTCGGTGAAACGATCCGGACGGGGCAAAGACTAGTAACGCTTGAAGATATCGAGCATTTCGCCAGTTTCACAGGCGACACTTTCTACGCTCACATGGATCAAGACGCGGCCGAGCGGAACCCGTTCTTTCCCGGTCGTGTCGCGCATGGATATCTTCTCTTGTCTTTCGCTGCCGGGCTGTTCGTCGAACCGGGTGAGGGCCCAGTTCTCGCCAATACTGGGCTGGATGGATTGCGTTTCTTGAAACCGGTTGAGCCGGGCGACGGCATCGCAGTCCAGCTTACCGTTAAGCGGAAAACGAGACGCACAGAGGCTTATGGCGAAGTTCGCTGGCATGTGGCGATTGAAAACCAGGATGCGGAGCCTGTTGCCACGTACGAGCTTTTAACGATGAACGCTTATTGAGGTGCCCGGGCTGGCCGTTCCATGAGGCCGGCGATACGGTACATGCAATGTCAAACGCACCCGATCTGACCCGTGCTGTCGCGATTCTGACCGAGAACGATCCACCGAGGGTTTGGTCCTTTATTGTGACCGTCTTCGGTGATCTTGCGCAACGAGAAGGGGATGCGCTAAGCGGACGGCTACTTGCGCGAATGGCCGATGTCGCGGGACTTCGTCCCGAGACGGTGCGCGTGGCCTTGCACAGGCTTCGAAAGGACGGCTGGATCGACAGTCACCGCGTTGGCCGTCGGAGCGATTACACGTTAACGGCTTTTGGGCGCGCACAAAGTGCGGCTGCCGCGCCACGGATCTATTCTGACCGGGCGCCTGAGACCAAGGAATGGACTGTTCTGTTGGCAAATCCGAGTGAACCGGCTGCTGCGCTTGCGGAAGTCGCAAACAGAACCAACGCAGTGCTGTTGGGCGACGCTGCACTGCTGGTCCCAAACAGCGTCGATGAAATAGATAACGGGCTGTTGTGTATTCGTTCCGGCGAGGTCGACATTCCAGACTGGGTTCGGGCGCTGGCAGGGCCCGAAGAGATAAAGATCGCCTATCGCGGGCTACATGGGCGACTGCAGCGGGCCGAACCGCTTCTGCCCGACCGCGACACAAGCTTGGTGGGCGCCACCACAAGGGTTCTGATCGTCCACAGCTGGCGGCGTGTTCTGTTGCGCCACCCCGACCTGCCAGCGGCCCTGTTGCCAGAAGACTGGCCGGGCGAGCAGTGCCGCCGGGTTGTTGCGGATCTGCTGTCCCGTTTGCCCAGACCAGTACTGGACACGCTCGAAACCCTTGCCGCCGACTGAACGTGCGTCAGTCGATACAGATCCCTTGCAGCGCCACCCACTGCCCGTCAGACAACAGCGTTTGACCATTGGCAATCGCGGCGTTGGCTTCGATAAGGTCCAGGGTCGTTTCACCGGTAATATCAATTGCATAGGCATAGGGTGCGGTGGGAATGTCCGCTGCCCTGAACCGGGCGGCCAGCAGATCCTGTGAGAGTGCTGGTGCGGCGTCAGTCAAGAGAAGTTCGGCATAGGAACCAAGCCCTGTGTCAGGAAGATCGCCCGACGTCATCAGCCGAACCGTTGCACCGATTCCCAGATGCCGCAGGAGTGGGATAAGGGGGTCAATCTGTGCGGCACGCTCGGCCCCGGCCAGGAGAGCGCCGGCAGGGACATGCGGGCTTTCATGGTCTTCGACCATTCCTCGGTTCAAGAGCACGCGACCGCCCGGCAAGTGCTGGGCTTCTGCCGGACCGACAGGCAGCACACGTGCCGTGACAGGACCATGCGGTGAAATCGCGGACACCATCAGGTCGAGCGCGGCCTGCCCATCGCCAGATCGGCACGCGCGTCCGGATCGTGCGACTATCTCGGTGTAAAGCTCAGCCCCGATGTTTTTGCGCACGGCATCAGGCACGATGCGCACGGTCGTGTGGATCAACGCACCGGGAAGCCACATGATCGCGGCGATCAGCACGGCCAGTGCCGTGCCCCAGCGAATTCTTGCGCGCAAACGGCCAGGATGTGGACGGCCACGATCGATCGAGCTTCGCACCTTCTCGATAGCGCGGATCATCGTGTCATCGTCAGTTTCGACATGTTCGCCGGAATCGTGCCCGGGTGAATAATGCGCAGGCCGCTCACCGGGATTTAGCCTCTCGATCGCGGCCAGGGACCAGTGCGCCAAAGCGACTTCGCGATGATCGGCAATTGTCAAAGTGGCGTTCCCGATCGACAAGACCACGTCGCGCCGCTGCGCATCGGGCTCTGGGGTGTAAAGCCCCAAGGCTTCCAGCCGCTCATACTGATCCAGCGCTGTCATCGCCTGCTTCGCTTCCCCCGAAAGGGCGGTTTGCCCGTTAGTTCCGATTTCTAACCGGACGTCTGGTCGCCGTCCATGTGCCGTGGCATAGGCGCAGTTGCAGCCGTCCGTTCGTTGAGGGCACTCGATCTGGAGAGGAGAGGTACGGATGCAGGACACAAGGCCGATTGCCGCGGCTGTTTCGGTACTGGTTGCCATGGCGGTGATCGGGTTTATCGACAACTTTGTGATCGTGATCGCACAGGATGGCGGGCTTTGGCAGTTTCACGCCACACGGACGCTTATGGCGCTGCCATGCCTTTTTGTCCTGTCGGTGCTGGGCTTGGGGGCAATCCGCCCGAACCGGTTCTGGGCAGTTGCGGGACGTAGTTTTTTTGTGTCTGCGTCGATGATCCTGTACTTCGGATCGCTCGCGTTCCTGCCAATTTCCGAGGTCGCGGCCGGCCTGTTCACTGCGCCGATCTGGGTTCTGGTGCTTTCGGTCGCGGCACTTGGGCACAAGATCGGTCCTGTCCGGATCACGGCCGCACTTCTGGGCTTTGCGGGCGTGCTTTTTGTTCTTCGCCCCGACTCGGGTAGCGCGACGTTTGCGTCGCTGGTCCCGGTCGCGGCCGGGCTTCTCTATGCGCTGGGCGCGCTTGCAACGCGCGAATGGTGCGCTGGCGAAAGCACGCTATCGATGATGACAGGGATGTTTGCCGCTATGGGGCTTTGGGGGCTTGCGGGTGTGGCTGTCCTCACCGTTCTTGTACCAGAGGTTCCGGCCGGGTCGGACGGATTTATCCTGCGCGGTCTTGTTGCCCCAAGCGGATCGTTCCTGTTCTGGACACTGGTGCAGGCCGCTGGATCCATCGTGGCCCTTTGGTTCCTGGTGAAAGGCTATCAACTTGGCGAGGCGTCGTACAGCGCGGTCTTTGAGTATTCGCTTCTGATCTTCGTTGCCCTTTGGGCCTATATACTGCGGGCCGAGACACTAGACGGCTGGGCCCTGACCGGGACGGCGCTGATCATCCTGTCCGGTGCAGTAATTGCGCTCAGGGGGCAGGCAGAAACGGCGGCCCGCCCATGATCATCTCGCGCGGTCGGGGCTACGTCTTTGTTCACATTCCAAAGACAGGCGGGACATCGCTGGCCACCGTGCTTGAGGCGCGGGCCAAGTCCGATGACATCCTGATCGGTGACACTCCCAAGGCCAAACGGCGGGCCAAGCGCCAAAAGACACTTCCCGCCAAAGGACGGCTTTGGAAGCATTCGACACTGACCGATATCGATGGCCTGGTGTCAGAACAGGACTTGCGTCGACTGTTCGTGTTCACCTTGGTTCGCAACCCTTGGGACCGGGTCGTAAGCTACTATTACTGGCTACGAGACCAGAACTTCGACCATCCTGCAGTGGCTCTGGCACGGCGTTCGCGGTTTTCGGAATTCCTGAATGCACCGTCGACGGGCGCGAGCCTGCGGGCCTGGCCAGCCGCCCGATATGTCACAACCGCAGGCGGGGCAGAGCGCTGTGATGCATTTCTGCGGCTCGAGCACCTCGGCACGGATCTGCCACGTATCGAGCAGCATCTTGGGTTCACATTAGGCGACCTGCCCCATCTGAACCGGTCCGATCGACCTGCCATCTATCGCGAGGCCTATTCGGACGAAGACGCCGCACTTGTCGGGTGTCTCTGCGCGGAAGATGTCGAGCGGTTTGGCTATCGGTTCTGACCGCTCAGGTGCTGCCGCAGCCCGATCGTTCAGGCAGCGGCTAACGATTCAAGCGGCCTCGGTAGCAGGCGCGAACCGGCCGTAGAACGTCTCGCCCTTGTCGACCATTTCGCGAAGAAGCGCCGGTGGCGCGAAGCGGGGCCCATGCTCTGCCGCGAGCGCGTCACAAATCTCGACCGCTTTGCCGGCGCCGATCATATCGAGCCAGCTGAACGGCCCGCCCGACCAGGGGGCGAACCCCCAGCCAAGAATAGCGCCCACATCGCCTTCACGGATGTCCGTTAGAACACCCTGTTCCAGTGCCCGCACGGCCTCAAGAACCTGAGCAAACAGAAGACGGTGCTGGACCGTCGAAAGCTCGGGTTGCGCATCGGATACCGGGAACTTTTTGGCAAGGCTGGTCCAAAGCCCGGCCCGCTTGCCTTTCTCGTCGTATGCATAGAACCCCGCGTTTGACTTTCGGCCAAGGCGGCCTTCTTCGGCCATCCAGAACAGAACGTCATCGACCGCACCGTCCGGATAGGCGTCACCCATGGCTGCGCGGGTGGCCTTGGCGATTTTCACGCCCAGATCGATTGATGTTTCGTCGACAAGTTGCAGGGGACCGAGCGGCAAGCCAACAAGCTTTGCCGCGTTTTCGATCAAGGCCGGGGTCACGCCTTCGGCAACCATCCGGATGCCTTCATTCAGATAAGGGATGATGCAGCGATTGGCATAAAAAAAGCGTGCATCGTTCACGACAATCGGCGTTTTCCGGATCTGACGCACGAAATCAAGCGCCTTGGCCACCGCCCGGTCGCCGGTTTCGCGCCCCCTGATGATTTCCACCAGCATCATCTTGTCGACGGGCGAGAAGAAGTGAATGCCGATG
>JBCDLX010000012.1:0-138719 GCA_038744785.1 Pseudomonadota bacterium | reverse complement strand
GTCGCGGACAGGTGTGCGGATCACGAGCGGGATGACCGGGCCCTATGGACGGCTCAATCACTTTGGCCATCCCGATGCGGATGTCCGCCGGTACTATGTTAATTGGTTCAAGACATTCGCCGATATCATTGGCGATCTTGGCGGCACTTCTGTGGGCACGCAGTTCGCGATCTTCACCTACAGGGACTTTGACGATGAAGCGCGGCGCGAGGACCTTATCCGTGTTGCAATCGACTGTTGGGCGGAGGTGGCCGAGCATGCGAAGTCGGCTGGTTTGTCCTTTGTGTTCTGGGAACCAATGAGCATCGGACGTGAGTTCGGGGAGACGATAGACGCGGCGATGGCGCTACAAGATAGGCTCACGCGGGCAGAAATGGCCGTGCCAATGTGGATGATGGCCGATATCGATCATGGGGACGTTACCAGCGCCAATGCGGCAGACTATGATCCTTATGCATGGGCGCGCGCGGTCCCCAAGGTATCGCCGATCATCCATATCAAGCAAAGCCTGATGGACAAGGGCGGGCATCGCCCGTTCACGGCAGAGTTCAATGCGGTAGGGCGCATCCATCGCGAGCCCCTTCTGGAGGCCATTTCCGAGGGTGGCGGGACGGACAACGAGATTTGCCTTGAATTGAGTTTCAAGGAGCGTGAGCCCGATGACCGGCAGGTGATTTCAAAGATCGCGGAGTCGGTGGCGTTCTGGGCGCCCTACATCGATTCCGGCGAAGATCAGTTGATGGTTTCATGATGAATGGCGAGGCACAAAACGCTGACTTTTGGGTCGGTACGAGCTGGAAGATGAACAAGACCATCGCCGCGGCGACCGCATATGCACGCGCGCTGGCCGAAGCCGATGAAGGTCATGATGCGCGTATTCAGCGTTTCGTTATCCCCCCCTTCACGTCGGCACGGCAGGTGGCAGAGATCCTATCCGGCTCGTCGGTCAAGACCGGCGCTCAGAACATGCATTGGGCGGATGAGGGAGCGTGGACCGGAGAAATCTCGCCAGCGATGCTGACGGATTGCGGGCTGGATATCGTAGAACTCGGGCACTCGGAACGACGCACGCATTTCGGCGAAACCGATGAGACAGTCGGGCTAAAGACAGAAGCGGCCGTGCGCCATGGTCTGATCCCGCTGATCTGTATCGGAGAAACGCTGGCCGAGCGGGAAGCCGGTTGTGCGCAGAAGGTCCTGGCTGCGCAGACAGAGGGGGCGCTGTCCAAGCTCGCCCCCGAGCAGAGGGGCGCGCCGATCCTATTTGCATACGAACCGGTCTGGGCCATCGGCGTTGGCGGCATACCTGCGACGTCGAACTATGCTGATGCACGGCAGGCCGAAATCATCGCTACTGCGGAGCAGATACTGGGCCGCCGAGTCCCGTGTCTCTATGGCGGGTCGGTCGATGGAGGGAACTGCGAAGAGTTGATCACCTGTCCACATGTCGATGGGCTCTTCATTGGCCGTGCCGCTTTGGATGTCGGGGGGTATCTCGACATCCTGTCGAAATGCGCGAAGGCCATTTGAAACAGAGAAGGAGACAGTCATGAAACTTGCAATTGCAGGGGACAGCGCCGGCGAAGGGCTTGCAAGGATTCTGGCAGAACACCTGAGTCAGTCGCATGAGGTTGAGGAGATTTCGCGTACCGAGGCGGGGCCGGACGCGTTCTATGCCAACCTGTCTGACAGGGTCGCCTCGGCGGTTCTTGCCGGGACCTATGATCGGGCCATTCTGGTTTGCGGCACTGGTATCGGCGTTTGCCTCGCAGCCAACAAGGTCACGGGCATCCGCGCCGCGCAGTGCCACGACACCTATTCCGCAGGGAAGGCGGCAACGTCGAACAACGCGCAGATCATTACGATGGGTGCGCGTGTAGTCGGGCCCGAACTCGCCAAAGACATTGCGGATTCCTTCCTAAACGCCTCCTTTGACCCCGAAGGACGTTCCGCAGGAAACGTCAATGCGATCAACGACGTCGATAAAAAGTACGCCAAGTCCTGAATCCAATTTCGCACACTCTTCAGGGTTAGCTGGCTGCAGGATACTTGGATACCTGCGTCCGGGGTGCGTGTCGAAGCCATAACTGAATGGTGGATCTGCCAGGCTCGAGCTCAATAAAAGGACTTGAAAAAAATTTCACGCTCTGTAACGCTTTTCGTGCGCGATGGGGGTAAAGCGTTTTGGCGACCCATAGACAAAGCGACGAACATAGCCTGGCGATGCGCGCAGCATGGCTGCACTATGGTGGGGGCTATTCACAAACAGACGTCGCGAAACTTCTGAGTGTGACGAAGGTCAAAGCGCATCGTCTGATCGCGCGGGCCAACCAAGATGGATCAGTAAAGGTCAGTTTCGACGGGGACATCGCCGAATGCGTTTCCCAAGAGATGGAGATCAGCAAGCGGTTCAATCTAAGCTACTGCGAAGTCGTCCCAGATCTTAGTGAGCCGAAGCTACCGACACGGGCGTTGGGGATTGGCGGTGCCGCGTTTCTGAGCCGAGAGATTGCAAATCCCGCAAACAAAGTTGTCGGTATTGGAAATGGCCGGACGCTCAGTGCATGCATTCGTGCCATGTCCTCGATGTCACCAAAGGACACGAGATTTGTCTCGCTTATGGGCGGGTTGACCCGGAACTTTGCTGCAAACCCGCACGATGTCATGCACAGGCTCGCGGAGAAGACGGGCGCCGAGGCGTATTTCATGCCGGTGCCACTCTTTGCAAACTCAAGCGAGGACCGTGACATCATCCTGGCGCAGCGGGGAGTGCCTGATGTGATGGCGATGGCGACGTCGGCGGATCTCAAGATCGTTGGGATCGGAACGGTTGGCCCAGAGGCCCAGATGCTTCAGGCCGGTGTGCTCTCGGAGCAGGAGATGAAGGATGTTCGGAAGAATGGCGGCGTGGGCGAACTTATGGGGCACTTCTTTGATCCCAATGGCAAGCCGATCGAAACCCACATGTCGAACCGTGTTTTGTCAGTAGAGATCGAAGGCCTTCGGACCGGCCGGACGATCGCCATATCTGGAGGAGAGGAAAAAGTAGCCGCAATAAAGGCTATCCTGAGGAGTGGTTTCCTGGACGGCCTCATAACCGACGAGCGCACGGCTAAGTCTTTGCTTCGTCAAGGTACTTAAGGGAGGAGAAACTAATGTACGACAAAGAAAAGCAAATTGTTAGATCCTACATAGATGGAAATATCAGCCGCCGGAGTATGTTGCGCGGACTTGCATCACTGGGTGTCAGCGCGGCAACGGCGGGCGTTCTGGTAAATGCCGCCGCGACCCGGGCTTTGGCGCAGAACGGGTTTGACTGGCAGAAGCATTCGGGCACGACCGTCAAGCTTCTGCTGAATCAGCACCCTTATGCTGACGCGATGATCGCCAACCTTGATAACTTCAAGGAACTGACCGGGATGGATGTGGTCTATGACATCTTCCCCGAGGACGTGTACTTTGACAAAGTGACGGCTGCGCTGTCGTCCGGATCGAGCGAGTACGACGCGTTCATGACCGGTGCTTACATGACTTGGACCTATGGCCCGGCCGGATGGATCGACGACCTGAACGAATATATCGGCGATCCTGCCAAAACGAACCCGGATTATGATTGGGAAGACATGCTGGAAGGCGTGCGCCAGTCTTGCGCTTGGAACGGGCAGCCGGGTGGGGCGCTTGGGTCGGAAGATGCCAAGCAGTGGTGCATACCCTGGGGTTATGAGCAGAACAACCTTTCCTACAATGGACGCATGTTCGATGCAGCCGGACTTGCGGTCCCGACAAATATTGACGAGCTTGTCGCTACCGCCGCGGAAGCTAAGGCCAAGATTGATGGGGCCTATGGCATCGGTGTGCGCGGGTCGCGCTCCTGGGCGACGATCCACCCCGGCTTCCTTTCAGGCTATGCCAACTTTGGCGAGAAGGACCTGAATGTTGGGGATGATGGCAAGCTTTCCGCAGCCATGAACACCGACACGTCGCGGGCCTTCCACGAGAAGTGGGTTCAGATGATCCAGGAAAGCGGTGCGCCGGACTGGTCGACCCACACATGGTACCAGGCAGGTACTGACCTGGGTGCTGGCAAGTCGGCGATGATCTTCGACGCCGATATCTTGGGCTACTTCATGAACGGCGGCGACAATGCCGAAGCCGGCAACTTACGGTTCGCACCCTTTGCGGCCAACCCGGCAGCCAGCGCACCGACGCCGAACATCTGGATCTGGTCCCTGTCGATGGCATCGGCCGGCAAGCAGAAAGATGCGACATGGTACTTCCTGCAATGGGCCTCTGGTCCCGAGCACGGTCTTTTTGGCGCGACGCAGATGGACTTTGTGAACCCCGTGCGCAAGTCCGTTTGGGCCGATGCGGGCTTCCGCGACCGGATCGACAACAGCTATCCTGGTTATGTGGAGATGCACGATCTGTCCGCTCCTGGTGCCAAGATCCACTTTACCGCTCAGCCGCTGTTCTTTGACCTGACCACCGAATGGGCTGCCACGCTGCAGAAGATGGTCGCTAGTGAGGTACCGGTCGACGAAGGCCTTGGCCAGCTCGAGGAAAGCGTGAACCGGCAGCTCAAGGAAGCCGGTCTGGGTTAATCCCGTCACTCCCTGCCGTCCCGCTTTAAGGTGACGGGACGGCGCTTTTTACGCGTATAGTTCGGGCGTCAAATTCGGGATGCAAAGCTAATGTCGTCGTCTTCCCTTGATGCGCCGCGCAAGTCCGGCTTCAAGATCAACAAGCGCTACCTTCCCTATGTGCTAAGCCTTCCAGCGCTCCTGGTTTGCATCGGAATCCTCATTCCGTTCTTCACAGCGGTCGCCTATTCGCTGCAGCGCTATCGCCTGTCGCAGCCATGGGCACGCCAGTACAATTGGGGTGAGAACTACCTCAATTTTATGACCGATCCGTCGTTCTGGAATACGTTGAGAGTCTCGCTGACCTACGCGTTTCTGACGGTCGGGATCGAACTGCTTCTGGGGCTGGGGATTGCGCTTCTGCTGCAACAGCGGACCAGGTTCAACAACTTTGTCTCGATCATGCTTCTGATGCCGCTGATGACGGCGCCGGCGCTGGCCTCACTGATGTGGAAGCTGATGACCAATCCCGGTTTTGGCATCCTGAGCTACTGGGCTACGCTTCTGGGCTTTGAGGACATGAAATGGGCCTCGGATCCGTCGACAGCGATGTTGACGGTCGTGATCGTCGATGTCTGGGTCTATACGCCTTTCATAATGATCCTGCTTCTTGCTGGCCTGAGGTCACTGCCCCGCCAACCCTTTGAGGCGGCAGAGCTTGACGGTGTGCCGCGTCTTTTTGTGTTCTGGAAGATTACACTACCGATGCTCACGCCCTTCCTGCTAACGGCGGTGCTGTTTCGGGCGATCGAGTCTATTCAGCAGTTCGACATCATCTACGCCATGACCCAGGGCGGGCCGGGAGACACGCTTACGGTTTTCCAAGTCGAGGCCTATCTGAACTTCTTTCAGTCGACCAATGTGGGCCGATCGGCGGCACTACTGATGATCCTCTGGGTCATAACTTACATCCTGTCGGCCATATTCATCAAAAACTGGTTGCGCTTGCGGGAACGCGCGCGCGGCGACGCGTAGGGGGCCGTTCGATGCAACAGATGAGCTCTTTGGAACGGATCTTGCGCGGCGTCGCCCTTGCACTCGTGATCTTCTTTTTCATGTTCCCGATCTTCTGGATCTTTCTGATGTCTTTCCAGACAAACGAAACGATCCTAAGGGTTCCGCCCTCGATGGTGTTCGAGCCGACGCTGACAAACTATCGCTCACTGATTTCTGGCACACTCGAAGGCAGTACGGCAAACCTTGAAGTGCGCTTCATGGGCAACCTGTTCAACTCGCTCTTCCTGTCTGTCACCTCCGTTGCGGTGGGGCTGCTTCTTGGTGTTCCCGCGGCTTACGCCTTTGCGAAGCTGAAGTTCCGCGGATCCGAGGACATCGCGTTTACGCTCTTATCTTTCCGGTTCGCGCCACCGCTTCTGGTGCTGCTTCCACTGACGATTTATTTCCAGCAGATTGGGCTCTCGGATACCTATTTCGGATTGATCTGGATCTATCAACTGATTGTGCTTCCGCTGATCTTGTGGATCGTACGCGGCTATTTTGAGGATATTCCCAGCGACATCGAACACGCGTATCGCATCGCGGGCCACGGGTTCTGGTCCACCTTTGTCAAAATTGCTTTGCCGCTTGCCGGGCCGGGGATTGCGGCGGCTGGGTTGCTGGCATTCATTTTTGCCTGGAACAACTTCATCTTTGCCCTTGTGTTGGCATCCGCAGACAAGCAGCCCGTCACCGTTGGCGCGCTTGCCTTCATTACGGCTGCAGGCATCAATTATGGTCAGATCGCTGCCGGTATCATGCTGTCGATCGCACCCACCTTTGCACTTGCGCTTTACGCGCAGCGGTATCTGGTCGAAGGCCTGTCCCTTGGCGCGGTGAAAGGATAGGCTGATGTCCCTGAGACTTTCGGGTGTATCGAAATCCTTCAAGCGCGAGACCGTGCTGGAAGATGTCTCACTAGATGTCCCGACCGGTAAGACGCTGGTGCTCTTTGGTCCATCTGGTGCAGGTAAAACCGTATTGCTGCGGCTGATTGCAGGTGTAATCGATCCTGATGCGGGCGAGATTGCGATAACTGGGCATGACATGCGCGATGTCGATCCAGAGGATCGGGGCGTTGGGATGGCGTTCCAGAACTTTGCACTGTTTCCGCACATGTCGGCAGAAGATAACATTGCGAGCCCGTTGACGGCACAGGGCCAGAGCGCGTCGGCCATCAAGTCCGGCGTCGAAAGTCTGGCGCGGTTGCTGAAGATTGAGCACGTGTTGGGGCACAAACCCAAAGAGCTTTCGAACGGGCAAAAGCAACGCACCGCATTGGCGCGTGCGCTGGCCGGCAAGCCCGAAATTCTATTGCTGGATGATCCCCTGCGCAATGTCGATGCAAAGCTGCGTTTCGAGATGCGACTGGAGCTGCCGCGTCTGATCAAGGATCAAAATGCGACAGTCATCTACGTGACGCAGGACTACAAGGAAGCCATGGCCCTTGGCGACCAGATCGCGGTTGTAAATCGCGGCAGGATCCAACAAACTGGTACGCCTGCGCAGATTTACCTTACGCCCGCCAATACCGATATCGCGCGCCTTTTCGGCGATCCGGTGATCAATCTTCTCGATGTCACACCCGAGCTAGATGCGGCTGGTGTATTCGTGACCATTTCGCAACGGCGTGTGCCCCTCAATGATGGGCATCGCGCGGACGCAGGGCGCGATTGCTGCCTGGGTGTCCGTCCCGAGGCCATTCGCTTTGTTGAGGCGGACCTGCCCGGCGCCATCCCCGTGGAGATCGAGACCGAAGCCCCGCTGAATGAGAAGACCGTCACTCTAGTCCAAACGGCCGGTCAGCGTGAGATTATGATCTCACGCCCCTCGGGTACGCCTGGCCCCAGCTCGGGCATGGCGCATATCGCCATCAACAGCAACTCGGCCCTCTTGTTCGATCGGGAGACGGACGCGTTGATCGAGGCGGATGCGACGATCTCTGACGAGAGGGTGGCATGAGCGAACCGATCCTCCAGATTATCGATGTGGACAAGTTTTACGGCGCCATTGATACGGGCGTGCACGCAGTTAAGAACGTCTCGCTTGATGTCGAAGCCGGTGACATCGTGGCGCTCCTGGGGTCGTCCGGCTGTGGCAAGACCTCGACCCTTCGGATGATCGCGGGTTTTGAAGAGGTCAGTCGTGGATCAATAAGGCTTGCCGGGCGGGAGGTGCAGGCGTTGCCGCCAGCGAAGCGAAATGTCGCGATGGCGTTCGAAGGATACTCTCTATATCCGACGGTGACTGTGCGTGAGAACATTGCCTTCGCTCTTAAGAGCAGTAGCAAATCCGCGCCTGAGATTTCTAAGGGCGTCGAGAGTATCGCGGGGATGCTCGAGATCACCGATATCCTCGATCGCTATCCCGCGTCGATTTCGGGTGGCCAGCAGCAACGCGCGTCTTTGGCGCGTGCGCTGATTCGTGACGCTGAACTACATCTTCTCGACGAACCCATGGGTCAGCTTGAACCGCAGCTTCGGACGCTGCTTAGGGGGCGGATCAAGTACTACATCAAGGAGCGCGGGCTTACAGCTATCCTGGTCACCCATGACCAGACCGAGGCGAATGCCTTGGCTGACAAGATTGCGGTAATGGAAGATGGGGAATTGCAGCAATACGCCAGCCCAAGCGAGATTAAGGATGCGCCTGCGAACCTGTTTACGGGTACTTTCGTTGGTGAGCCTCCAATGAATGTCTTTACGGCGAAAACGGCCTTAGCAGGGGATCAGCTGGTGTTCACGTTGGACGATGGCTCTGACCTGAGGTTCCCCAGATCCTCGTTTGTGGAGGCCTTGCAGGGTCGGATCACGACGATGGGCAAAGTAACTCTTGGTGTGCGTCCCTACGCGGTTCATCGCGGCACCGAGGGACTACCGGCCCGGGTGCTGGTTAACCAGTGGCTGGGCGATCAAACCCATATTGCAGCCGAGTTCGCTGGTGGTGCCGTCGTGCTGGTCGAACATGACCGGGCGGACGTGGTGGAAGGGTCGGATATCGCGCTCCATTTCGATCCACGAGACCTGCATATCTTTGATCCGGACAGCGGTGCGGCGATCTCGCACGGGGAGCGTCTGGCGATATGAGCAAGGACATCATCATCGGTATAGACGCGGGTACGTCGGTGATGAAATCGGTGGCATTTGACCTGTCTGGTCGCCAAATCGAGCTGGCGGCGCGCCCCAACAGTTATGATAGCGGCCCGGACAGTGCGGTTACCCAGCCCATGATGCGTACCTGGAAGGATTGTACGGCAACGCTACGCGATCTTGGTCAGAAGATTCCTGATCTTGCCGTCCGAACCTTGGCCATTGCGGTGACGGGGCAAGGCGACGGGACGTGGCTGATCGACGGGCAGAACCAACCAGTGGGCGATGCCTGGCTCTGGCTGGATGGCCGAGCCGGCGCGCTGGCGGAACGCTTGCGCCGAGAAGCTGGTGACAGGGGGCGCTATCTCGCCACCGGGACCGGTCTCAATGCATGCCAGCAGGGGATGCAACTGGCGTTTATGAAAGAGCACAAACCCGAGCAATTGGCCGGGGCTGCGCGAGCGCTGCATTGCAAAGACTGGCTCTATCTGAACCTCACGGGTGCCTGTGTCAGCGATCCTTCGGAAGCCTGTTTCACCTATGGGGACTTCCGGACACGGCATTTGAATGAAGAGGTGATCAGTTTTCTGGGTCTCGAACGCCATCGCGACCTTATCCCAGAGATCTGCGATGGGTCTGTCGAAACCCATACCCTGAGTCAGTGGGCCGCAGAGCAGACCGGACTCTTGTCTGGGACGCCCGTCTCACTTGGTTTTGTCGATATCGTTTGCACGATCTTGGGCGGGGGGGGATATCTGCCGGGGCAAGACACCGGTTGTACCATTGTCGGCACGACCGGTGTGCATATTCAATGCAAGGCGGTCAAAGATGTCTCGTTGAACCCTGATGAGCGCACAGGGTACACCATGGCTATGCCGGTGGCGGGCATGGTTGCACAGCTGCAAACCAACATGGCTGGAACGCTGAACATCGATTGGGTTCTGGGACTGGCGCGGGATGTCTGCCGCGCCATGGGGCGAGAAGAACAGGACGCGACGTTCCTTGCCCAGATCGAAACCTGGATGGAGAGCACCACACCGGGCAGCATTCTGTTTCACCCTTACATATCCGAGGCCGGAGAACGTGGTCCCTTTATTGACCATACCGCCCGTGCCAGCTTTGTCGGTCTTTCAACCGCGCATGGGTTTGCCGATCTTGTGCGCGGTGCGATCGAAGGGCTCAGCATGGCGTCTCGCGATTGCTACCTGGCCATGGGTGCACTGCCATCGAAGGTCACGCTGACCGGCGGGGCGGCACGTTCGGATGCGCTTAGACGCACGCTTGCGGCGTCGCTTGGCGCTTCGGTGTGCCAATGCTCCCGCGCCGAGGCTGGGGCAGCGGGTGCTGCGATGATGGCAGCGGTTGCGAACGGGGTGTTCGACAGCATGAAAGCTTGTGTCGATGATTGGGTTGGTCCGTATTTAAGTGCACCCGAGGCGCCGGATGCAGATCTCGGCGAAAAATACAGCCGCCTCTACGAAGATTATGTCGCATCGCGAGACGCGCTCCGCCCGACGTGGGCCAGCATGGCGTCTCTGAAGGGAGCCGAAGTATGAGCCGTGATGTGGCAATCATAGGGGACTATTTCATTCTTCCTGAAGTGATTGAAGAAGAGCTGCGTAGCGCGTGCAATGGGATCGCGTTGAACTGCCGCACGCTGCAGACCGATTGGCCGAACAGCCCGGTTTTGCATGGCTATGAAGACGGCAAGGCCTCTGCCATCAAAGAATATCTTGGCGATTTTGACGACGTGGTCGAGTTTGTGGGATGTTCCGAAGTTTTCCTTCTGCACCAGTCGCCCTTGACCGGGGACATGATGGACCGTTTGCCCGATCTGCGGTTCGTTGGGGTTACTCGGGGTGGTCCCGTCAATGTCGATGTCGAAGCAGCAAAAGCGCGCGATATCACGGTGGTGCGGGTGCCCGGTCGAAACGCCTCGGCGGTGGCCGAGTTTACGATCGGAGCGATACTCACGGAATCTCGCAAGATCCGCGTTGGGCATGAAGCCCTACGCAAGGGTGCGTGGCGCGGGGATCTCTATCGTGCCGACACAACGGGGCGCGAACTGAGTGAGATGACGGCTGGGGTGATTGGCTACGGAAAGGTCGGCACACGCGTGACGCGGCTTTTGCGCGCGTTCGGGACGCGCGTGCTGGTCTATGATCCCTATGTGCAGCTCTCGCCCGAAGATACCAAGGCCGGTGTCGCGCAGGTCGGCCTCGATCAACTATTGGCCGAAAGCGATGTGGTCACCCTGCATCCGCGCGTCACCCCGGAGACGACACAGATGATCAATAGAGACACTCTGGCGCAAATGAAGTCCGATGCCCTTCTGGTCAACACTGCCCGGGGCCCGATTTGCAACTATGACGATCTTTACGAAGCGCTGCGGGATGGGATCATCGGATCGGCAATGCTCGAGACCTTCAGCGTGGAGCCAACTCCGCCTGATTGGCCGCTTCTACATCTGGAAAATGTAACACTGACACCGCATATCGCGGGTGCCTCGGTATGGACGGTGACCTACGCGGCGCGGACTCTGGCCGAGGATGTCCGGCGGTATATCCAGGGCGAGCCGCTTTTGAATGAGTGTTGAGGTTGCGGATACCTGATGTCGGAATGCGTTGATCTTCTTATCATCGGAGGTGGGGTAAACGGCGCCGGCATCGCGCGGGATGCCTCGGGTCGCGACCTATCTGTGTTGATGTGCGAGAAGGACGACCTGGCGGAAGGCACCTCCTCCCGCTCGGGTAAGCTGGTGCATGGTGGGTTGCGCTATCTTGAGTACTACGAGTTCCGTTTGGTGCGTGAAGCACTGATCGAACGAGAAGTTCTGCTGAATGCCGCGCCGCATATCATCTGGCCGATGCGTTTTGTTCTGCCGCATAGTCCGCTGGACCGGCCGGCGTGGCTGATACGGCTTGGGCTGTTTCTTTATGATCATCTTGGCGGGCGTAAACGTTTGCCCGGCACGCGCAAGCTTGACCTTCACCGCGACCCGGAGGGTGCGCCGATCCTGCCGGAGTTCCGTATCGGTTTTGAGTATTCGGACTGTTGGGTCGATGATGCCCGCCTTGTCGTGCTGAACGCCATGGGTGCGCGCGAGAACGGCGCGACGATCCTGCCGCGCACCGAGTGCGTGTCTCTCAGCTCGGAAGGGGATATTTGGCGCGCGACATTGCGAAACAGGGTGGATGGGTCCGAACGGCGGATAAAAGCCAAGGTTGTTGTGAATGCGGCTGGCCCATGGGTAAACGATATCATTGGGCGCGTCGCCGGCACGAACTCTCGAAGAACAGTGCGCTTGGTTAAAGGCAGCCACATCGTCGTTCCAAAATTCTGGGATGGGCAGCAGGCCTACCTGGTCCAAAACACCGACAAGCGCGTCATATTCATAAATCCATATGAAGGGGACAAAGCGCTTATCGGGACCACCGATATTTCCTATGACGGCCCGCCCGAGGAAGTCGCGGCAGACCAAAGCGAGATTGACTATCTGATTGCTGCCGTCAACCGATACTTTAAGCAGAAGCTCACGCCAGAGGATGTTCTGAGCACTTTCTCGGGAGTCCGCCCATTGTTCGATGATGGCAAGGGCGATCCAAGTGCTGTGACCCGAGACTATATGCTGGATGTCGACCAGAGTCGGGGCGTGCCGATCTTGAACATCTTTGGCGGCAAGATCACGACCTATCGCAAATTGGCGGAACATGCGGTCGACAAGCTGAAACCATACTTGCCTGGGATGGGAACGTCCTGGACCGCCGGTGCACCGCTGCCGGGCGGCGATATGGCTGACGCGGATTTTGAGAACTTTCTTGGTGATGTTCTGCGGAAGTACCCCTGGCTTCCAAAACAACTCGCAAAACACTACGTAAGACTCTATGGCACGCGCATGGGCGAGATCGTGGGCGCGGCCACGTCGCTTGATGGGCTGGGGCTGCATTTTGGCGGACTGCTCTACGAGGCGGAGGTCAGATATCTCGCTACGCAGGAATGGGCCAGTTGTGCGGAAGATGTTCTGCAACGACGGACAAAGCACGGATTGCACCTCTCTGCAAATGCGCAAAAATCATTGGAGCGCTGGTTTGACCGTAAACTTGCCAAGTCGGCCTGAGGATTTCGACGGCCTGCGCCAGCTGTCCGCGCGGTTTGGCGCTGACCCGATGCACGTTCAGGGGGCGGGTGGAAACAGCTCGGTCAAAGAAGGCGACGCCATGTGGATCAAGGCGTCGGGCACACTCATGGGGACTGCGCTGGAACAGGATATATTCGTTGCGACAGATGTGAGGGCGATGCGCGCGGCACTTGAGCGCGGGGATCCGGTCGCCGACCAGCCGAAGTCCTTCTTGCTTGACCCGACTGGACTGATGCGCCCCTCTATCGAGACCAGTCTGCATGCGGTATTTGATCAGCGCGTCGTTCTGCACACGCATTGCGTCCACACACTGGCCATTGCCATTCGTCAGGATGCAGAGGAGCGCCTTGCCGAGAGGCTTGCCCGGCTCAACTGGAGTTTTGTGGCTTACACAAAACCGGGCGCAAACCTTGCGCGATCCGTGCGTTCTGCCTTGCGGGCGGATACAAATGTTGTTGTGCTTGCCAATCACGGTCTGATCGTCGCGGGAGAGACGGTGGACGCCGTTGCGGCGCTGCAAGAGCGCGTGCACGGCGCGCTGGCGCAACCCGGCTTGCCTGAAAAGCCCACAGATATCCCGCGACTTAAGCAGCTTTTAGAAGGGTCGGAGTTCTGCTTGCCAGAGGACAGCTCATTACACCAGCTTGCCATCGGCGCGGACAGGATAGCGCAGGTTGCGACAGGCAGTCTCTATCCAGATCACGTTATCTTTTGCGGCATTGCCGTGCCTGTGGTTCGGGAGGGTGAATGCCTCTCTGATGCGCTCAATCGCATCGATGAAACCGGAGCACCGCATCCGCCCTGGCTTCTGGTTCCAGGCGTCGGGGTGGTTGTACGCAACGATTTGACGGAATCGGCGCGCGTGATGATGAGGTGCCTGGCAGATGTCATGGCCCGGGTCCCGCCAGACGCGCGGTTGAACTACTTGACCATGGATCAGACTCTGGAACTCTTGAATTGGGATGCCGAAAAGTATCGGCAATCCCTGAATGTCACGCTTGCAGGGTAGTCGCAGCGCGTTGGCAGCCAAAGTAGAATGCGCGGCTAGGGGGAGACCATGTCAACTTGGAAAGAGCGGTTCTCGGTCAAGGGAAAGCGGGCGCTTGTGACCGGTGCATCGAAGGGTATCGGGCAGGCGATCTGCAATGTCCTGGCCTCGGCGGGAGCGGATGTCGCGGCAACGGGGCGGGAACAAGCGGGGTTGGAGGAAACCTGCGAACTGGTCAGATCCCATGGCTGCAAGGCGATTTCGATCACTGGCGAACTGACCAGTGCCGATGATTGCGTTCGCATTGGTGAAGAGGCCTTGGAGGCCTTCGGCACAATCGACATTCTTGTCAACAACGCTGCGGCTGCGCTGATCGATCCCATCCTCGACACGCCCACTGCGAACTGGGACACGACGATGAACGTGAACCTTCGCGCACCCTATCTGATTGCCAAAACCCTCGCACCGAAGATGATCGCCCAGGGCGGCGGCAAGATCATCAACATTGCTTCTCAGACCGGGGTTGTCGCTTTGCCGGATCATGCGGCTTACGCGTCATCAAAGGCGGGCCTGAATATGCTGACACAGGTCATGACCGTGGAATGGGCGCCGCATAACATCCAGTCGAACGCTGTCTGCCCAACGGTTGTTATGACGGAGATGGGAAAGCGGGTTTGGTCACCGAAAGAGATGAGCGAGCCCATGCTGGCCAAGATACCGCTGGGGCGTTTCGGTGAACCGGAAGAGATCGCCGACCTGGTGCTGTTTCTTGCCTCGAGCGCGTCCAACCTGATCACCGGGCAGGTCATTTGCGCCGATGGAGGCTATACTGCGCTCTAGCTGTTCATGAGGCCGGTAAGGGCGGTGTCCGACCAAATTGGCTAGAGTGGGGCAGGGGGGCGTGGATAGCGACTGCGGATGGGAAGACCCAATCCATTTCGCCGTATCAGAACACGGCCTGAGACTATCTGCCTGATTGCACTGAGATTCCTTAAGAAATCAGTGGAGAAGTGTGATCGGGCCGGAGCGCCTGTGACGGAAAAACCTCGCTCCGGCGGAGCGGCCTTGAAGGAGGTCTGTGTGATCGACCAGCAGGAAACCGGCCGCGAGATCAATAACGGACGGAGAGCTCGCACATTCCGTTCCGAAGGCGGGAGCGGGCGATGCAACGGCTCCGTCGTGTCCGGAGTGTTCGGTGTTCGCTTCCGTCCACGCGCCTATCGCGAACTACTTCTGCCACGGGCGCGGTCTCTCCTTTCGAGATCACTTCAAGCAAACTCGCAACGCCGCTTCTGAAGGGTGTTGTGGCCTCGGTGCGGCATACAGGACCATGCCACTGCCCCAGCTGAGACTGGTTCGCGTTGGTCTGGCTGCACTGCCACCTCACCCCATTTCTTAGTTGTGACCGCTACCGAATGACAACGGATCACCCATAAAAGGGCGCAAAGTCGCTCCGAGACTTGCGTACCAATCATGTTGGATTTCATTCGGTCTTGCCCAGTGTCTGGTACAAAACGTGGTATGACTGCAGCTTAACGTGATTTCCGGAAAGCTGACAAAACGGCTCGTTGGGGTTTTAGGGCCGGGGCGGCACGGTGACGGGAACGGCTTGAACTATACCGCGGACAACTCCGCCGCGCGGTGCTGGATCGTGCCCGTGACCGTTAATGGCCTGAAGAACCGGCGGGGCAAACCGCTGCGGACCGACATTGGGCTGGGTGGCGCGGACGTCGTGCTCTTGCAGGATGCCCGTTCGCGGGTGCTTGAGTATCGGCGAATAGCGAAACAAGGACTAAACCCGCACTTCAACGCCGCAAGAGAAATCCCGATGCTCGAAAAGATCTTGCGGAAGGTTCATATCAAGCGTTTGCCTACATTAAAGAACGAGAAACGCGTGGCATAGTGGATTAATAGGCTCAGTGACTGTGCCCTTTAAAAATCGGACAATTACCCGTTGATGCAGTTGGCCAGCCCCAGGTTCTGTCCTGCCTATCACCGATCTGGATTGAAAAGCCTGAGACCGCTCTTCGTCTGGCGCAGCGGATTAAGGTGGTGCTGGATGTGGCGCGATCCAAAGGCTTCCGCGAAAGTGAGAACTCGGTGACACCGATTAAGGATGGCGGCGTACTTCCCAAAGTGAACACTTAGCAGAGGCACGACGAGGCAATGGCCTGGCGCGATGTGCCTGCATTCTATGCCGACCTGGCTGGATGGTGGGCAATAGCAGCAAGGGCGTTCATGTTCACCTGCCTCAGCTGGATGGTGTCGAGGCCGTCAACGACAAAGACCTTGCCTCGGAACTTCTGGCCCGCAAAATTGGAGCGGACCTTCTCGTTGCCACGACAGATGCGGATGCCGTTTTGGGGCACGCCGGATCAGCGGGCGACTAAGCGGGCATCGCCCGAGGCGTCTGTGGCCTATTATTTTTTCGTCAGCTCAACGGGCTCGAAGTTCGCGGTGGCCTGACAGTTTGCGCAGTAGACCGGAAAAAGCCGGCGGCCATCGGCGCGCGGGCCGATCTTGAGGGGATCGGTGCCTGTGAGATGGGCACTTTGATCTCGTTGGACGCACAAGATGTCGCATTCCATGACTAATGCCGTGCGTCGACGCGTCCCTCGGGGCTAGGATTTTCGCAAACAGGAGGCTGCAAGATGGTTCGCGATCTTATCCGCTACTCCGGTATCCTTGAAATCGTAGGCGATACGCTGAAAGTCCACGTGCCCGAGAATGCGGGCGAGGGCAGCGCGGTGCGATACGGCGATCTCGCGGTCGTCCAAGCGGTTGATGGCGCGAAATCCATGGCTCAGGTCATCCACGTTGATCGTGACAAAGTTTCGCTGCAGGTGTTTTCTGGGACTAAAGGGATTTCCACGGGTGCTACGGCGACCTTCCTGGGCCACCCGATGCAAGCGCCTTATTCCGCGAACATTCTTGGCCGGGTTTTTGACGGTGCAGGTAACCCGGTAGACGGTGGCCCGGACCTGTCATCGGAGCCGCGCTATGACATCGGTGGGCCGTCCGTGAACCCGGCGGAACGGATTGTGCCCAAACGGATGATCCGCACCGACGTCCCGATGATCGACATTTTCAACAGCCTCGTTGAAAGTCAGAAGATCCCGATCTTTTCGGTTTCTGGCGAACCCTATAACCCGTTCCTGGCGCGGATCGGCATTCAGGCGGATGCCGATATCGTTGTCTTTGGCGGGATGGGCTTGATCTTTGACGATTTTCACACGTTCCGACAGTCTTTTGAAGATGCGGGGGTGTTCTCGCGCACAGTGATGTTCGTCAATCAAGCCTCCGACCCATTGGTAGAACGGCTTCTGGTGCCCGACATGGCGCTTGCGGTGGCTGAGAAATTTGCTGTTGAGGAAGGCAAACGTGTCCTTGTTCTACTAACCGATATGACTGCCTATGCCGACGCCATGAAGGAAGTGGGTATCAGTCAGGAACGTGTTCCGTCGAACCGGGGATACATGGGTGATCTCTATAGCGAGCTTGCGCGCCGGTACGAAAAGGCCTGCGACTACGCGAAAGGCGGATCGGTGACGATCCTTGCGGTGACGACCATGCCCGGTAACGACGTCACCCACCCGGTGCCCGACAACACCGGCTACATTACCGAAGGCCAGTTTTATCTTCATTCAGGCGTCATTGACCCATTTGGCAGCCTGTCGCGCTTGAAACAGAATGTGATCGGAAAGGTGACGCGCGAAGATCACAGCCAGATCATGAACACCATGATCCGCTTTTACTCCGAAGCGCGCGATGCCGCCCAAAAACAGGCAATGGCGTTTGACCTTTCGGATTTTGACCAACAGGTCCTGAAGTTCGGTGATCTGTTCCGCGAACGTTTCATGGACATCAATGTCTCGATTCCGTTGGAAGACGCACTTGATCTGTGCTGGCAAACTCTGGGCGAGTGCTTCAAGCCCGAACAGTTGTTGATGAAGCAGGATCTGATCGACAAGTACTTCCCCAAGGTGTCCGATGGCCCGGTTGCAGCTGAATAAATCCTCACTCGCGCGCGAGACTGCGCAGCTCAGATCCTATGAGCGTTTCCTGCCGTCTTTGGATCTGAAGCGTCAGCAATTGATGGGCGAGAAGGCCAAGGCAGTGGCCGAGGTTTCGAAGCTTGAGGCCGAAGTCAGGGAGTTGGCAGCACAGGTTGGGCGTGATGTCCCCATGCTTGGGAACCGCGATATTGAGTTAAGCGGTCTGGTGGAATTGACGGACTACCAGCTTAGCGAAGAAAATGTCGTGGGCACCCTGTTGCCCGTTCTCGACAAGATCGATGTCGAGGTACTGCCCTATTCCTATATGGTGCTTCCCCATTGGGTCGATCAGGTCACGCACCTATTGCATGATATGCTGATCGCCCGGTTGAAAGTACAGGTTGCGCGCCAGCGGGTAGAGATTCTTGGCAAGGCCGTCGACACGATCACCCAGCGGGTCAATCTGTTCGACAAGGTTCTGATCCCGGGAGCGCGTGCAAACATCAAGAAGATCCGCATCTATTTGAGCGACGAACAGACAAGCGCAGTCACCCGCTCGAAGATCGCCAAGCGCAAGAGGGCAGCAGCATGAGCATTGCGCCTCTGAAGAAACTCACTCTGATTGGCGCAGCGCAGCAGCACGGCGCCACGCTTAACCGGCTGCAATACTTGGGCGCGATGCACCTTCTACCACTCGTTCCCCTGGAAACACGGCCTGAGAGGGTCGTTGGTCGTGAGGCCGAGGACGCATATAAGGCGCTGAGGTTTCTGGCCGTTGTGCCAGGTCCCCGGCGTCAAGTACGCAGTGATCCAGATTTTGATGTACATGCCTTTGTACCGGAAGTCCTGGCGCTGAAGGACAAGCTGCGTGCGCAACGCGACCGCCGCGATGCCGTCGCAGCGCGCCTTGCCAGGATGGCCCCTTGGGGTGATCTCGACTTTCCGCCGCTCGATAGGCTCGCAGGTCAGCGGCTGTGGTTCTATGAACTGCCGTTGAAGTACCGTGCCGCCTTAAATGACATTGACCTGCCGTGGCAGATCGTAGGGCAAACGAATCGATTTGCTTACGTCGTCGTACTGAGTCCCGAGGAACCGCCAGGGGACTTGCTGCCAGTTCAGCGCACGCATCTGGGCTCTAAGTCGACGCACGTCTTGGAGGATGAGCTTGAGGACCTAGAAATCGAGATAGAGGTGGTTCAGGCTGAGCGGATGGCGATGACGCGGTATCTGACGCTCTTGCGGGCCAACCTGTCAGAGGCGGAAACTGCGGCGGAGAGGGCGTTTGCTGAAACTCAGACACTGAACGATCCCGATCTTTTTGCTGTGCAGGGCTGGGTGCCCGAGGACCGGCTGACCGAGATCGAGGAGACCTGCGCGGACATTGGGCTTGCTGTCCTGATCGAGGCTCCTCGCGCCGACGAGACCCCGCCAACCCTTCTAGAGCAGCCTGACCGCGATGCTGCCGGGGTTGATCTGGCCACAGGATATCAACCACCGCACTACCGGTCTTGGGACCCGAGCCGCATCCTGATGGCATCTTTCGCCTTATTCTTTGCTATGATCGTATCGGATGCGGGCTATGGGATTGTGATCGGCGCTGGCCTTTTGCTTTACTGGAGGCGGTTCGATGCATCGGTCCATGCCCGTGCCTGGCGGCGGATGGGGCTGTACCTTGCGGGCGCAACCGTTGCATTCGGTGCGATGATCGGCAGCTATTTCGGCTTTGCCCCACGCGACGGCAGCCTCCTAGATCGCTTGGCGATTCTGGACCTGAACGATTTCGACACGATGATGAAACTCTCCATCGTGATCGGCGTCCTGCATATCTCTTACGCCAACTTCATGGCCTTTCAGGCCAAGCCCACCCGCAGCCGGTACGGAAACCTTGGTTGGATCACACTCCTTGCAGGCGGCGTGATATATTGGCTAAGCGGCGGGGCCGGTGTGGCAGGGGCGCTCGGGATTGCCCTGCTGATCGCCGGTCTTGGCATCGTCATGGCCTTTGCCAGCGACCGAAAGATTACAAAGCCCACCGACTGGCTTTGGCGCGTCATCGACGGGCTGCAGGGTGCTGCGGGGCTGATGGGGATGTTCGGCGATGTCCTGTCTTACATGCGCCTCTTTGCGCTTGGTCTTGCGTCGGCCTCACTCGCGATCACTTTCAACGATCTAACAACAACCGCTGCCAGCTCGGGTTCCGGCCTGGGCGTTTTAGGCGGAGTCCTGATTTTCGCGATCGGCCATGTGCTCAATTTTGCGCTCGCGATGCTCAGTGGTGTGGTGCACGGACTGCGGCTTAACTTCATCGAGTTCTACAAATGGGGCTTGCCCGAGGAAGGCATCGTCTTCCGGGCCTTTGCCTGCAAGGAGGTTCAGGAATGACCGAGTTTCTTATCGTTCTGGGCTGGCTGGGCATCTTTGCCCCCATGGCCTTTGGGGCCATTGCCAGTTCCATCGGCTGCGCGATTGCCGGGCAGGCCAGTATCGGCGCGATGCTGGAAACCGAAGGAGGCTATGGCCGGTTCGTCGGCATTTCGGCATTCCCGTCGACTTTTGTGATCTACGGCATCGTCATCATGTTCACGCTTAACCGTGAAGTCACCGAAGCCAATGCGGCGGGGCTGTTCGGGATCGGCCTTCTTGCCGGGATCGCGCTGCTTTATTGTGGGATCTATCAGGGCCGGGCCTGTGCGACGGCAATCAACGCCTCAAAGGAGAAACCCGAGATCTTTGGCTTGGCGCTTGCGCCCGCGGCGATCATCGAGGGCTTTGGTGTCTTCGCATTCGTATTTGCGCTGGTGATCAGTGCGGGAGTGGCCTGATGGCTGCGGCCGAGCAGGACACCGCCAAGGGCGTTGACGCGTTGATCGCGCGGCTGCGCGACGATGGCGTGGCCGCTGGGCAGGCCGAGGCCGACCGGCTTACAGATGACGCCAAGGCCGAAGCGGTGGCGATTGTCGCCAAGGCCGAGGCCGAGGCGGAAAAGCTGAAAGCCGAGGCCCGTGCTGCCGCCGACCGCTATACCCGCGCGGGCGAAGAAGCGCTGAGCACCGCTATGCGCGATGCTGTACTGACGATGAAGTCGGCGCTGATGCGGCAGTTCGAACAAGACGTGCAGCGGATGGTCAGCAAAAACCTTGCCGACCCCGAGGTGTTGAAGCAGATGGTGCTCGCGCTTGTGGGCCGTGCCGGGGAGGCCGCTTCTGTTGGCAAGGGCGCAAGTGTCATCCTGCCTGCTGACGTTGTCGGGCCGGACGCAATCACTGCGAATGCCGACGATATTCAGTCTGGCGCCCTTACGAAGTTCGTCCTGGGCTTGACACAGGAGATGATGAAAGAGGGTGTGACGCTTTATGCCGATGGCGATCTGCACGGGGGCATCCGGGCAAAAGCCGAAGCAGATGGTGTGGTACTGGATTTGTCGGATCAGGCGATTGCGGCGCTTCTTATGCAGCACCTGCAACCCCGTTTCCGCGCTGTCCTGGAAGGGGTCATCCGCTAACGATGTCTAACCCTGACGCCTATATCGCGCTGGTGGCGAGTATGCCCAGCTCCGAACGGCTTTTCGTGGCGAAAAAACCGCCCTTGTCTCGGCTTCGGCTGGACAAGCGGCTGACTGCACTGAACGTTAGGGATGCAGAATGGCTTGCTCGGATCGAAGGGCTTTTGAGTTGGTCGTCTTATGACCGGACCTCTGAACTAAGCACACTGGTCGGGCGCGCCGATGCGCTTCTGACCGATCTGCCGCATCCAACTCTGCGTGCCATCGTGACTGAACGCATGGAGTTGCGGACAGCGGTCGCAGCATTGCGCATCAGGCACCGCGGCGGATCGGTGCCGACGGAACCCTGGGGCTATGGCAAGATTGCACAGCGGATCGCCAAAAACTGGGCCGATCCAGTCTTTGGGCTTGGGGCGTCGCTGCCCTGGTTGCAAGAGGCGGGAGACCTGTTGAAAAAGGGCGACCCGCTTTCACTGCAACGGCATCTTCTGGACACCACATTTCGACAGCTAAAGCGGCATGGGGCCGGTCATTATTTCGACTTCGAGGCGGTCGTCATCTACGTTCTAAAGTGGAATATCTTTGATCGTTGGGCGAAGGCCGATGCAACCGCTGCTGCCCAACGTTTCTCCGAGTTGTCTGAAGAGGCACTTCGGAACTTCCCACACTTACAATCGGAAGGAGCCATGCGATGAGCGCTGCCGCCAAAAGGAAAGCTCCGTCCGAGACCGAAGAGGCTACCGCGCGCGTTGTCGCCGTTCAGGAAGGTCTGGTCGAGATAGAGGCCCTGAACCTACCTGACGGATCGCCCGGTCAGCTTGTGAAGAACGAGGTGGTCTATATCTTGCCGACGAGGCTGGCCGCGGGCGGGCGACAGGAACGGCTGAAGGCGGAAATCCTGCGGGTGCGCGGGAACACTGCTGATGCGCAGGTATATGAAAGCACCCAGGGCGTGGCCGTAGGTGATCCGGTGATCCAAAGCGGGCAGCTTTTGTCGGTGTCGCTGGGGCCAGGGCTTTTGGGCCAGGTCTATGACGGATTACAGGCCCCGCTCCAGCAGGTAGCCAACGTTTACGGCATCTTCCTGCCGCGCGGCGCGGATGTGGCGCCTCTGGACACCACGGCGAAGTGGTCTTTCACGCCTTCGGTGAAGGTCGGCGACAGGGTGTCGGCCGGCCAGACCATCGGAACCGTGCCCGAGGGCCGCTTTTCCCACAAGATCATGCTGCCTTTCAACTGGACCGGGACCTACACTGTCAACTGGGTTCAGAAGGGCGCGGCGACCGTTGACGACCCGGTCGCCCGATTGACCGGCGATGAGGGCCAGGAACACGTTCTGACTCTTGCGCAGCGCTGGCCGGTTCGGCGAGCACTGGCCGGTGATCTGCTGAAATCGGGCACGGCGCGGCGCAAGTTTCCCGACACGCCGATCCTGACGTCGCAGCGTCTTATCGATACGTTCTTTCCCATCGCGCGCGGTGGCACGGCCTGCATTCCAGGGCCGTTCGGGGCCGGTAAGACGGTTCTGCAGAACCTGATCGCACGAAACGCTCAGGTCGATATTGTGATCATCGTCGCCTGCGGTGAGCGGGCGGGTGAAGTCGTGGAGACGATCACCGAATATCCCGAGATGACTGACCCGACCTCGGGCGGCAGCCTGATGGACCGGACGATCATCATCTGCAATACATCGTCCATGCCGGTGGCTGCCCGCGAGGCATCGATTTACACAGGGATCACACTTGGCGAATACTACCGGCAGATGGGGCTTGATGTACTCCTAATTGCCGACAGCACGTCACGCTGGGCGCAGGCGATGCGCGAAACCAGCGGACGACTGGAGGAGATCCCTGGTGAGGAAGGATTCCCTGCTTATCTAGAAAGCTCGATCAAGGGGCTATATGAACGAGCAGGCGTCATCGAACCCGCCGACGGTGGGGCTGGCAGTCTGACGATGATCGGCACCGTGTCGCCCGCCGGCGGCAACTTCGACGAGCCAGTAACCCAATCCACGCTGTCGACGGTGAAATGCTTTCTCGGCCTGTCGTCCGAGCGCGCCTACAAGCGCTTTTACCCGGCCGTCGATCCCCTCCTGTCCTGGTCGCGGTACCTTGATCAGATGTCGGGTTGGTATGAAGAAAATGTCGGATCGGGCTGGACTGCCACGGTGAAGGCCATGCAGGAGCTTATTGAGCGAGGTGAACAGATCAGCCAAATGATGCAAGTCACCGGCGAAGAGGGTGTTACCGTCGAAGACTTCGTGACGTATCAGAAGGCACTCTTTGTAGATATGGTGTTCTTGCAACAGGATGCCTTTGACAGTGTTGACAGTTGCGCACCGCTCGAACGTCAGCAGAAGGTTTTCGCGCTTGTCCAGGAAGTGGTCAATGCCGACAGCGCGTTGCAGGAAAAGAGTGAAATCCGTGGGTGGTTCACCGAAGTGACCGGGCTCTTCAAGAACTTCCACTATGCGGCGGACGGAACCCCGGAATACGCATCACTTTTGAGCCAGATCGAAGCGAAGATCGGGGGAACCTAAAATGCGGCATCGCAGAAGAGACTAATACCTACGCAAAGCCTCCACAAAACTTGAATAAATTGCATATTTTGCTATGCTGCATTGCAGCAATCCTGACGTGGGGGAATCGGTTCGGTGTTCCGTCTTGATGGATCAAAAACCTTAGTTGTTGGTGTCGCCAACGATCAATCGATCGCCTGGGGCTGCGCGCGTGCACTGCATGCCCAGGGTGCCGAAGTCGCGCTCACCTATCTAAACGACAAGGCAGAGCCTCATGTGCGAGGTCTGGCCGAAGAGATCGGTGCGCAGATCTTCATGCCGCTCGATGTCCGCAACGAGGATCAGGCTGATGCGCTTTTTGAGCGGATTGCTACGGAATGGGGTCGGCTGGACACCGTCGTTCATTCGATAGCCTTCGCGCCTCGCGAAGATCTGCATGGGCGTGTAATTGACACCTCTGCCGACGGCTTTGGGTTGGCGATGGACATTTCGGTCCACTCTTTTTTGCGCATGATACGCCGGGCAGAACCACTGATGGTTCGAGGTGGGACCTGCATGACGGTGTCTTTCCTTGGCTCAACACGTGTTGTTGACAGCTACGGCGTTATGGGGCCGGTAAAGGCGGCGCTTGAGGCCGCTGTCCGATACGCTGCCGCCGAATTGGGTTCGAAGGGTGTCTCGGTTCACGCGCTTTCACCCGGTCCGCTCAAGACCCGCGCGGCGTCGGGTATTGCAGAATTCGACAAGCTTCTGGCTGATGCGGCAACCCGTGCGCCAACTCACCAGTTGGCGTCTATCGAGGATGTGGGCGCCTATGCTGCATTCCTGGCTAGTCGCGAAGCATTCAACGTCACCGGCGCGATCCACCCGATCGACGGTGGCTACAGCATTGTCTGAGAAAAGGACAATAAAATGAATATCACGGCAAACAAACACCTTCCTCAGATCGGCTCCGATCTGGCAGATGACGCGACGCTGTTTCATGACCGGACCGCTGATACTCTGGCCGGGATCGCCGATCAGACCGGCGGGCAGTTAAAAATCTTGTCGCAAGCTGCCTCGGTGCAGTCACGACGTATCTCGGAAGAACATAGCGAACGGACCCGAAAGCTTATTCAGAGTTTTGGCGGGCTTGCCCGGCGTTTTGCGTCGCCTGAGGCGACGGCGAAAGCGTGGGCAGAGTATGTGAAAGATGCCAGCCAGCGTGTCGCTCTGACGATGGATGCGCTGCGCGAACGGGGCGATGTCTTTCTAGAGCACGAGGCCGCAGGATGCCCGCCGGTTCTGGTTTATGACTACGAGGTCGTGGTTGACGGCAAGACACTGGACCGGCCCTGCAACTACCAACTGCTACGCATCCTACCGCCCGAGGGACAGACGGTTAATCCCGCATTAAGGCCCTATATTATCGTCGATCCGAGGGCCGGGCATGGCGGCGGTATTGGTGGTTTCAAGCCGGACAGCCAGGTTGGGGTTGCTTTTTCGAAAGGACACCCCGTCTATTTTGTCAGCTTCGAAAGGGACCCTGTTCCGGGTCAGACCCTTGCTGACATAATGCACGCCGAAGCTGGTTTCGTCCGCTCTGTGCGCAAGCTTCATCCTGAAAGCCCGCAACCTGTTGTGATAGGAAACTGCCAGGGGGGGTGGGCCGTTCTACTGATGGCAGCCTGCAACCCTGATCTGACTGGACCACTTGTTCTGAACGGCGCGCCGGTCGCCCCGTGGTCGGGCGAAGTCGGGGAAAAACCAATGCGCTACAACGGTGGTATTCTGGGCGGAACTTGGCAGCCGATGTTCTGGTCCGACGTGGGTGCCGGGCAGTTTGACGGCGCGCATCTTGTTTCGAATTTCGAACAGCTGAACCCCAGCCGGAACTACTTCGGCAAGTATTTTGATCTCTATCGCGATCCCGAAGGTGGGCGGAAACGATTTATTGACTTTGAGCGCTGGTGGGGGGGCTTCTTCATCCTGAACGAGGCCGAGATTCACTGGATCGTTGAACAATTGTTTGTCGGAAACCGGTTGGTCAAGAACACGGCACAGGTGGAATCAGGTGTGCCGGTGGACATCAAGGCAATCAAAGGTCCGATCTTTGTCTTTGCAAGCCACGGCGACAACATCACGCCTCCACAGCAGGCGCTGAACTGGATCGCCGAAACCTATGCTGACGAGCAGGAGATACGCCTGCGTGGCCAGCGCATTGTCTACATGCTACACGAGGATATCGGGCATCTTGGAATCTTCGTGTCCTCGAAGGTTGCGCGCAAAGAGCATAAGAGCATGGCTTCGGTGCTTGAGACAGTCGAAGCCGTGGCACCGGGGCTTTATGAGATGCAGATCGACGGTGTCGATGGTGAAGGCGTAGACCGAACATTTGATGTCCGCCTCGTCGAGCGTACGCTGGCCGATGTCGCAGCCCTGGACGACGGCCGTCAGGACGAAGCAAGCTTTGCCGCTGTCGCGCATGTTTCGGAGGTTCAGGCCGGCGTCTACGAAACGCTTGGTCGCCCGATCGTTCAGGCCTTCTCGACGCCAACTGCAGCAAAGGCGATGCGCGATCTGCATCCCCTTCGGATGCAGCGGGCTATGATGGCATCGCAAACGCCGATGGCGAGCAGTGTCGAACGTGCGGCAGAAATGGCGCGTCACAGTCGCGCACCGGCTGACCCTGAGAACCCATTCTTGGAACTGGAAAAGCTCGCCGGGGACTGGATCGTGCAGACCATGGATCTCGCCCGGGATGTTCGGGACGCATGGTACGAGGCGACCTTCTATTCGATCTGGGGTGGCCCTTTGTCGGTATGGTTCGGTAAACGAAACGCCGCGCACCGAACGCTGCCCGATCCCAACAGCCTGAAATCTCTGCCGGAGGCCGAAACCGCGCTTGCCCACATGGCGCAAGGTGGCGTTGCTGAGGCGGTTGTGCGGATACTCATCCTTCTGGCCCATGGTCATCAGAGCTTCCGGTCCGAGATACTGGATCGTTGGGCGCAGATATTCTCAAATGAAGAGCCCTACAGATCGTTGTCTGTCGAAGCGCGGCGGCGGATGCTGCAAGAGCAGACCATAATCGCAACGTTCGATGAAAAGGGCGCAGTCCAGACACTGCCTCAGTTGCTGCCGACCGATGCAGAACGTAAGCAGACGGTCGATTTGATCGACAGTATTCTTGGCGAAATAAGGCCAAGTTCAGATGCAGCACGGGCAATGGCACAAGAACTTTGCGACGCATTGAATCTGAATTCAGAGGGAAGGAAACGCACGCGCGCCGACCCATCCCGAAAAACGGGCACCACAACCAAGAAGTCGGAGGTTGGATGAAGGTCCGCGAAAACCGGACCTTGGACGAGTTGAGCGTCGGAGACACGGCATCCTTGCCGAGGCTTTGCACAGCCGATGACCTTTATGCGTTCGCGTCGGCTTCGGGAAACCACAATCCGCTTCATTTGGAAGCCTTCGATGGTGATGGCGACGGGAGGTCCGAGGCGGTGGCTCCCGCTCTTTGGTCTGCAAGTCTGGTCTCGGCTGTGCTGGGCAACATCCTGCCAGGGGCAGGGACGCAAGTGCGCCGGGCCGATCTGGTTTTTCACTATGCTGCGACCGCGGGTGACGAACTGATCGCAAAGGTCACGATCTCCGAAAAGCTGGATAGTGGAGATATATTGTGCGCGGCAGAGGTCCGCCGGGCCGGCGACAATGCCCTGATGGTTACCGGCGAACTGCAGGCCACTCCGCCGCAGCAGCATCTGACGTTTGATGATTTGGAGGTGCCAGGGTTGATCGTGCAGCGGCATCGCCATTTCGAGGCCTTGCTTGCGCGTGCACGACCACTTGATCCGATGCCGACAGCTGTGGTTGCACCCGAAGAGGAGAACTCGCTGGGTGGTGCGCTTCTAGCGGCGAAGAACAGTATTATCGTGCCTCTACTGGTCGGTGACCCGGGCAAAATTTCCGCCGCTGCATATGCTTTGGGTGCCGACCTTTCCGGAGTCGAGATTATCCCTGCCCAGAGTCACGAAGCGGCGGCAGGCGCCGCTGTCGATCTTGTGGCGTCCGGCAAAGCCCATGCTCTTATGAAAGGTTATCTGCACACGGACGTTTTGTTGCATGCGGTTCTGCGGCGTGAAAACGGACTTCGGGCCGGCCGCCGGTTGTCGCACATCTTCGTTATGGATGTACCGGGGATGACGCGGCCCATTCTTGTGACGGACGCCGCTATCAACATCGCTCCAGACTTGGAAACAAAGGCTGATATCGTGCAGAATGCGATTTATCTGGCCCACTCGCTTGGGATTGAAGAACCCAAGGTTAGTGTCCTGTCTGCCATCGAAACGATCAATCCCAAGATGCCGTCGTCAGTAGATGCCGCGCTTCTGGCCAAGATGTCTGAGCGCGGTCAGATCACTGGCGGTATCGTCGACGGACCGCTAGCCATGGACAATGCAGTTGATCTTGGGGCAGCTCGGACCAAAGGAATTACTTCGCCGGTTGCGGGGCACGCCGATGTTTTTGTCGCCCCGAACATTGATGCGGGCAACATGCTGGCAAAACAACTGACATACATCTCGCATGCCGAGGCGGCCGGCATTGTTCTTGGGGCTTCGGCCCCGATCATCCTGACGTCGCGTGCCGATGACGATACATCCCGTCTTGCGTCCTGCGCCGTCGCTGCGTTGCATGCCGCGCGCCAGAAGGAGGTAGCTGGTGTCTGAGCATGTGCTGGCATTGAATGCTGGCTCTTCGTCCCTCAAGTTTGCATTCTACGCGCTGAGCGGAGAGGGGGACCCGCAAATCCAGTGGCATGGGCAGGTCGAGCGGATTGGAGACGCCCCACATCTGATCGCCGAGGCCACAGACGGTCAGACGATCAATCGGGCCTTGGTTGGCGCAAAGACACACGCGGACTCCATAAAGGCATTCCTGACTTTGCAGCAGGAACTGATGCCGGGGATTAATATACGGGCGATCGGGCACCGGGTAGTGCACGGAGGACCAGTTTACTCAAAGCCTATCCTGATTGACGAAACTGTCCTTGATACACTAGAGCAATATGTCCCATTCGCGCCTCTCCACCAGACATACAGCCTAGCGGGCGTTCGCGCGGCGCAACTTGCCTTTCCGGGCGCAGTGCAGGTGGCATGCTTTGACACAGCGTTTCACCGGACGCATCCATGGGTGAACGACACATTCGCTCTTCCGAAGCGATACTACGACGCAGGTGTCCGGCGGTACGGATTTCACGGCTTGAGCTACGATTATGTCTCCGGCAAGCTTCGCAGTATTGCGCCGCTTCTCCATCAAGGCCGCGGGATCATTGCACATCTTGGCAATGGCGCGTCCATGTGCGCTGTCCTGGGCGGTCGATCTGTTGCTTCTTCCATGGGATTTTCCGCGCTTGATGGTCTTCCAATGGGGACACGCAGCGGACAGCTAGATCCTGGCGTCGTGCTGTACATGTTGCAGCAGGAGGGGATGAATGCGGATGAGATTGCGGACGTTCTTTACCGCCAGTCGGGACTGTATGGATTATCTGGACTTTCGTCCGACATGCGAACCCTGCTTGCCGCCGATACGCCAGAGGCGCAGGGCGCAATCGACTATTACGTATTCAGGATCAGGCGAGAGCTTGGGGCGCTGGCGGCGGCGCTTAAGGGTGTCGACGTTCTAGTGTTTACTGGTGGGATTGGTGAAAACTCTGCCGAGATACGACAGCGTATATGCGAAGGGATGGAGTGGATCGGAATCGAGGTCGACCCGGCTCGAAACGCCGAGTGCAGGACTGTCATCTCAGCTGAATTGAGCCGAGTTAGGGTCATGGTGATCCCCACCAATGAAGAGATGATTCTTGCTAGGGCTGCTGTGCGGTTCGCGAGCTCATAGTCCTCTCCTGGTGGCGTCAGGGCAACGGCGCTGAGCGCGTTTCGTAAACTAAGCTGCCGTTGCAGTGTATCGAACAGGCCGAATCCGTCAGAGACCCCAACAAGTCTGCGGCGCCAAGCGGACAGCGGCGATTCCTGAACCTCAGTTTCGGCGTGAATGTCTTCTTCCGGCTCGAATCGGAAGTTCGCGTTTCTTGAGGATTTAGCACCGCTGAACGAGTACTATGCTACTTGCTGCTGCCAAACTGGGTCATGCTCGGTCCAGTAAGTCGCCTATCCCAACTCCAAACTTGAAACCGCAAACATATTGGCGTCGGAATTCGGGGGCTCGCCTCGGTACATGCGTGCGGTTCTGAAACCTGGTTCGAAGCCCATCTGCTCGCAAAGGTTTTTCATTCCATCTGCAGAGTCCGGGACATCAATTGTCAATGGGCCATCGAACAGTGTGGCGGCATGCGCAGTCAGATTGAACGCGGTCTCGGCATCGGTCGCGACAATTGGGCCAATCTTTGCCCCGGAACGGCACGCGCGGATCGTGGCAAAGCCGCCCATTGGCTGAGACGTTTCAAGAGTAATGGTCTTGCGCTTGGGCGACTCCGAGAGCCATTCCACCAGATAGTCCGGCTTAACGACACCGGACGCGTTCCCCTCCATTTCAATCAGCCGCAATAGGTCATGGGGCGCGGCTTCACGTATGTTGGTCTGTCGCTGACCGGCCAGGCTGCCCATGAACCTTGTTGTTCCACCTGCAGAGACAAATCCTGAAACACGATAATTGGCCTGCTGCGCCTCAACACCATCAAGTCCGATAGTTCGACTGTCCGCATGTTTGAGGGCATGGGTCCACAGCGAAAGACCAATTCCTTGGCCGCGGAATTCTGGCTTGACGATGTAGAGCCCGAGGAAGGCGAAATCCGGCGTGTGATTGACTACGGAAATGGATGCAATCGGCCGATCAGCTTCGTCGACCGCCACATAGAACCCGTTGGGGTCCGCTGCGTAGAACGCTTCGGCGTCATCCAGACCGGGGTTCCAGCCTTCTTCTGCGGCCCAATCCAGGATCTGCTCAAGCTCAGCCCTAGTCGCATTGCGGCACTTCGTCATCGCTTCAGTGCATCACGAAGCGAGGTCCCGCCATCCTCACGCTCCCGCAGGTCGAGCTGGGAGTAGATATCGAGCAAATGCCCTTTCATCAGCTCTTCGGCACTCGCGCCATCGCGATTGCGAAGCGAATCCAGAAGGGCGTGATGCGCATTGCTTTCGCAGAGGGCGTTTCGCCGCCGCCAATAAAGCGCGATGACTAGCGATGAGCGTGAAATGAGCTGCCGCAGAAACTGTTCGATTGTGTGTTGGTCGGCAATGCGGGCGATCTCCAAATGGAAGTCGCCGGAGAGCTTCAAAGCAAGGCCGGGCTCATCGCTGTCCAGCGCGACGTGTTCTGCCTGGATGTGTTGTTCCAGCAGCGCGACATCGGCGTTGCTTGCACGTTCTGCGGCAGCGCGCGCTGTGGTCGGCTCAAGCAGGGCGCGTGCCTGAAAAACCTCGTGTGCTTCTTTAAGCGTCGGCTTGGAAACAAAGGCACCACGGTTCTTCTCGATGGTCAGCAGACCTTCAAATTCCAAAGAACGAAGCGCCTGGCGGACAATGGTGCGGCTGACGCCAAAGATCTCGCACACCTCATCCTCCCGCAGCTTGGCCCCAGGTTGCAACCGATGTTCGTGGATCGCTTCGGTCAATTGATCGGCAATCGCAGTCGCGGGCACCGGTCTTGTTTCCGCCATCGCTGTCATACGGCACCTCCTCCACATCAACCTGCACAGCAGACGCTGGAACTCAATCCTTCACACAAATCGGAATGGGATCGTATACAATATCCGCTTAAAATTTGCACAATACTCCCCCGAACTGTTTTGATCCGGGCAGTACGGCATTCTCTGACCCCGCCAATTAGTTTTCACCTTGCCCGGGGTAACGGCCACGGACCAGCTTGAGGTTATCTTCTGTGGGGATAGCATGAACCAAAAGTTGGATCTGGAACTGATCAGCCTTACAAAACGTTATGGGGACACAGTCGCCGTAGACGCGATCAGCTATCACTTCAGCACCGGGACATATGCCTGCCTTCTTGGACCATCGGGGTGCGGGAAATCATCGACCCTTCGGATGATCGCGGGCCATGAAAGTGTTTCAGACGGTTCGGTAACGATTGGTAGTCGCGACATTTCCAATTTGCCGCCGGCCAAGCGCGGAACCGCGATGATGTTCCAGAGCTACGCACTATTCCCGCATCTGAGCGTGCGCGACAACGTCGCTTTCAGCCTTAAGATGGCGGGTGTCGACGCGGCGACACGTTATGGCCAGGCGGGCGAGATGCTCGAACTGGTCGACATGGCCGCTTTGGCTGACAGGCTTCCCGCACAGCTTTCGGGCGGACAGCAACAACGCGCTGCCCTGGCGCGGGCGCTTATCACAAAGCCGGATGTCCTGCTTTTGGACGAACCCTTGTCGGCTTTGGATCCGTTTCTTCGGATCAGGATGCGCGCGGAGCTGAAAAAGCTTCAGCGCGAACTGGGTATTACGTTTGTCCACGTGACGCATGGGCAGGACGAGGCCCTCGCACTGGCGGACGAGATTGTCGTCATGAACGACGCAAGGATCGAACAGGCAGGCAAGACACGTGACGTATTCAACGCGCCCAAGACAGCTTTCGTCGCGCGCTTCCTAGGATCGCACAACGTTGTATCGATGCCCGAGGGACTGGTCGCCGTGCGATCCGATGCAATGCAATTGGCCACCTACGGAGCAAAACTGCCCGGCACCATCACGAATATCGAATACCAAGGCACGCATGTCGCGCTCACCGCCACCGTTCCCGGTGAGCAGGAGGTGACTGCACTGCTGACGGACACGGAATTCTTCGGCAATCCGAAAGAGCTGGGCGAGGCCATCGGCCTCGACTGGGAGGCTGAGGCTGCGCACGCCCTGGCCGGATAAAGAGACCTTCAACAGAAGAGGACGAACCATGACGACAATTTCGAAAGTACGATACTCGCGTCGCTCGCTTTTGAAGACGGGTGGCGCGGCAGTGGCGGCCGCCGCGCTTCCGGCTCCAATGGTATGGGGACAAGAGACGAAAAACATCACCTTGCGCCAGTTTGGCACCGGGGTGTCTAACCTCAATGAGGTGGCAAAAAAGGTCAAGGACGACCTTGGCTTTACGCTTGAGATGACGGCGCTTGATTCCGACAGCGTGACACAGCGCGCCGCGACCCAGCCCGACAGCTTCGACATCGCGGATATCGAGTACTGGATCTGCAAGAAGGTTTGGCCCACTGGCAATCTGCAGGCGATGGATACGTCCAAGATTGACAATTACGACAAGATCGTCGGCATTTTCCGCAACGGGAAACTGACCCCCGAAAGCGTGATTGCCCAAGGTACTGCGCCGCACACCGTGGGCTTCACCTCTGGTGTGAATGGGACGGACTTTGTGGACGAGGAATCGGGCTACATGACTCTGATCCCGACCATCTACAACGCCGACACGCTGGGCATCCGCCCCGACCTGATCGGCCGCCCGATCAGCAACTGGTCGGAGCTTTTGAACCCGGAATTCAAGGGCAAGGCGTCGATCCTCGACATCTCTTCCATCGGGATCATGGACATGGCGATGGTCGTAGAGTCGATGGGCGAATACACCTATCCGGACAAGGGCAACATGACTAGGGAAGAGATCGACCTGACGCTAGGTATCTTCACCGAAGCCAAGAAGAATGGCCAGTTCCGGGCCTTCTGGAAGTCGTTTGACGAGTCGGTGAACCTCATGGCCTCGGGCGAGGTTGTAATCCAATCGATGTGGTCGCCAGCAATCACCGCGGTCCGCTCTCAGGGCATCCCCTGCGTGTACCAGCCGCTGGAAGAAGGCTACCGGTCCTGGGGTGGCGGCATTGGCCTGTCAGCGTCCCTATCGGGGATAGAGCTGGATGCCGCCTACGAATACATCAACTGGTATCTCAGCGGTTGGGTTGGCGGCTTCCTGATGCGTCAGGGCTACTACTCCGCCGTGCCGGAAACCTCCAAGAACTTTATGTCCGAAGACGAATGGGGCTTCTGGTTCGAAGGCAAGGAAGCCCAGGGCGATATCACGAACCCGTTCGGTGACGTGATGGAGAATGCCGGCGCCGTGCGTGACGGTGGCTCCTTCTACGACCGGATGGGGGCCGTGGCCTGCTGGAACGCCGTAATGGATGAGAACCAATACATGGTCCGCAAGTGGAACGAGTTCATCGCAGCCTAAGCGATATACGCCGGAGGGCGCGCGCTCTCCGGCCCCCTACCTTTCAGCAGTCCAAGAACACTCGAGGCAGGCGTGCGGAACAATTCGGTCATAGGCTGGCTTTTGGCGTCGCCCCTGTCGCTTGTGCTAACGGTGTTTCTGGTCGCCCCGATTGCGATGATCTTGGTTGTTAGCTTCTGGGGCGCGACGGAGTGGTCGATCTACCCAGCGTTCCAGTTCGACAATTACGCGTTCCTGCTGACTTCAGACGTGACGTATCGCGTCTTCTTCAACACGCTCAAATACGCAGCGATCACCTGGGTGTTCACGCTGTTGATCGGATTCACTGTTGCCTACTACCTCGCTTTCCACATTCGAAGCCTGACATGGCAAATCGCGTTCTTCCTGCTCTGCACGATCCCGTTCCTGACCTCGAACATCATCCGCATGATTTCATGGATTCCGTTCTTGGGTCGCAACGGGATCGCCAATTCGACCCTCATCTCCATGGGCTTGATCGACGAGCCGGTCGAATGGTTACTGTTCAGTGATTTCAGCGTCATCCTTGCATTCGTGCATCTCTACACGCTTTTCATGGTCGTCCCGGTCTTCAACACTATGATGCGGATCGACAAATCCCTGATCGAGGCCGCCGCAGACGCGGGCGCGACAGGCTGGCAGACATTGTGGCATGTGATCGTGCCGTTGACCAAACCGGGGATCATGATCGGCACAATCTTCGTGATGGCCCTCGTCATGGGCGATTTCATCACCGTGCGTTTTATGTCCGGCAGCCAGTCGGCAAACATGGGCCGCCTGATCCAGAATGACATCGCGCTGTTGCAATACCCGTCGGCCTCTGCAACAGCCGTCATCCTTCTTGTCACCGTCCTTCTGCTGATCGGCACAATGTTGCGGTTCGTCGACATCCGGAAGGAGCTGTGATCATGGAACCGCGTCCAAAATCCTTCTACGCGCTTACGGCTTTCTTCATCCTGTTCCTGATTTTCCTGTATGGTCCAACCCTGACTATCGGCATCCTGTCGTTTCAGGGGGCGGGCGGGGGACTAACCTTCCCGATGCGCGGGGTCTCCCTACACTGGTTCCGCGACCTCTTCGAACAACAGGCCGTAGGCGACATCTGGGGATCATTCGCCCGGTCTTTTGTCCTCGGCTTGATGGTCATGGTTGCCACGGTCGTCGTGTCGGTGATGGGCGGTCTTGCGTTCCGCCGCCGCTTTGCCGGATCGACCATCCTGTTCTACCTCATCATCACGTCTCTGGTGATCCCGTCGATCCTGATCTCGCTTGGCGTGGGCCTCATCTGGTCGCAGTCCGGGCTGTCGGTGCATTGGTCGACCTCCGGCTTCGGCGCCCAATTGACTTGGACGCTGCCCTTCGGTTTGCTCATTATGTTCGCGGTCTTCAACCGCTTTGACCGCTCCTATGAGGAAGCGGCCCGGGATCTCGGTGCCAGCCCGTGGCAGGTGATTCGACACGTGGTTTTGCCCATCATTGCGCCGTCGCTGATCGGCGTAGCCCTATTTGGCTTCACGCTCAGCTACGACGAATTCGCGCGCACCCTGCTGACGTCCGGAAGCTACAACACCCTTCCACTCGAGATCTTTGGGATGACAACCAACGTCACCACGCCCGTCCTTTTTGCCTTGGGCACGTTGACCACGGTGTTTTCTCTGATCGTGATCTGCGTGTTCCTTCTGGTAGTCTGGCTGATAAACCGACGCCGCGCTCGACAGAGTTCAGATGCTGGCCAAGGCATGGTCTGATGGCGATCATCATCATCAATCCTAACAGTACGGCGTCGATGACCGATGCGATGCATGCCCAAGCTTGCCGATCGGCTCCAGACTTGGAGTTTGAGGGCTGGACCTCCCATGACGGACCGGCCGCCATTCAAGGTGCGGTAGATGGCGAAACCGCGCGTGGGCCTCTGCTCAGACTGATCGAAAAGGCATCGCGTCAAGGTGTGGACGGGATCATTATTGGATGCTTTGATGATACGGCTTTGGAAGAAGCCGCAGAGCTTGCAGCTTGCCCCGTGATTGGCATTGGTCAAGCGTCCTATCATTATGCCGCACTTAGGAATTGGCGTTTCAGCGTCGTCACGACGCTCTCGGTGTCAGCACCGATCATTCACCACAATATCGAACGGCAAGGTTTGGGGCATTTGATCTCGAGCGTCCGTGCCGCCGAAATTCCTGTCCTAGAGCTCGAGACAAACACCGACCATGCGGGGACTGTCGTTGCCAAAGAGGCCATGCGAGCCGAACAGGATGATGGCGTCTCAGCTATCATACTAGGCTGTGCCGGCATGGTCGAAGTCATCGAAACGGTCAGAAAGGAGCTATCAATCATTGTTATAGATCCGGTCGAGTGCGCAGCGGCATGTATGCGCTGGATGCGCTGTAGAGCGTAAGTCTCGACTGGTCGCTCGAGCGGTCATGATAAAGTCAAACCGGCAATGTCGGGTTGCCGCTTGGGAGGGCATGGCGGATCGTAGGATCAGTCATGAAAACACCAAACCTAACTGCCATTCGCGCGGTTCGTCCCGCTTGAAAGAAGGACCGCAATCTTCACGCCGTTCAGCTTCTGCAGGGCCTTACCAAGGTGGACGGTACGGTGAGTCATCTCGGCGTCGAGCTGGTGTATGGTCTTGCAATTGCAGAGGCCATCGAAGTCTGAAATCCTGGGTCGCTCTCAAGGGCGGCCCTTAACCGACATCCAGCACGGTTGGGGATGCTGCGGTACCGCTCGCCAATCTGGCGTTCGACGCGCTTCTTTAGCTCACCGAGTTTCGGAGGTCAGTTCTGTGAACTAAGCCGACATACTCATGGCAAGCATTGAAACACTTACCGAGTGTTTCCGAGCAAACAAATGCTGCCTCGATCTTGGCGAGATTGTCGGGCGCATGAAGAACGCACAGATCACCATTCAGACACTGTTAGCTCCTCAATCGCCATCAATACGGTGGTGCTGTAATCCGCCTCTTGCGCACTGCAACGATAGAACAGAGCCCACCAATCAACAGCCATGCCCCCGCGGGAAGCGGCACGGCGGGTACGGGCGGTTCATCACTTGGCGGAGTTGAACTGAGCGTAACTTTCGCGTCCGTCAGTTGAAGGGCGGGTGTTGGACCCCACCGAAGGCGTCCCATTTCACCCCCTACGCCCGGCGCATTGAGAACAACGGGAGACGACAATTGCGCGGCGGCATCGGCCGGTCCGTTTATCCGCTCCGGATACGCGAGGGTGAACAGAAGATCTCCGGTGCCTGAAAAGGGCGCAGCCGCACCTTCTGGCTGGTTAAAGAAGATGTTTATGGAACCGCCCGCCGCGCCTAGGAAAGACTCAGATAAAGCCGAGATATCTGTTGTCTCGTTATCCTCAGTAAACAAAAAGGATGTCGTCCGCGTCGTCACGGTAATATCATACTCGACAAACCTATAAAGGTTTTGGCTGAGGAACAGGTAGTTGTCACTTGGATCGGCTATGAATGTCCCTGAGATCGAAGCACCGTAAAAGTCTTGTTGATTGTCCGGAACAAAACCCGCCCGATCAAACTCTCCCAAAGTGGCGTCGATAATTCCGTAAATCAATGTGGATGCCGAAACGGGCGACCACAAAAGACAGAGGCAAAAAATTGATGTAAGAAATGGTGCGGCTTTTCCATGAGATACCGACAACGCCTTTCCCCCTTTACTAATATTACTAGTTTTGCAGTCGAACATACTTGGCGGCTGCATGTTTCTGCACCGCCACCGCGAACTAGAAGGGACGTTAAGATTTGCTCTAAGTTACGACAACCTATGGATTTCCTTAGGTGAGGCCGCTTTCGCAGGTCAGAGAATGACCATACCTGTGGAAATCGCAATCGCCAGCGCCTGTTCTCGTGTTCTGGCATCGAGTTTTGTTCGTGCGTTTCGTAGGTGCATTTCGACGGTCACCGGCTTGATATTGAGACGATCACCAATTTGATCATTGCGCAAACCACTCGCCAGAAGGGACAAACAATCGACTTCACGGCTTGAAAGTGAGGTCGCTTTTTGGGTTTCACCGAGACGTATCCGTTGATCGGCCAATGCAGCACAAGTGAGCAGAAGGCTTCCACTGTCAGCATGCAACTTGATCATTTCGCTCTTTTCGTGCTGACCCAATAGGTTCCAACCTTTTAGAACACCATTGCTCCCGTCACTCAGTTTCAACGCTATCCCGCTAGTAATGCCGTATGTTTCCGCGCGGCGTATCACCGCCAAATCTTCCTGTTGGAGATAGGGGTAGTCTTCTACAAATGCCGCTCCCGTGAAGAATGTAACCGGCATGTCAGGAGCATAGATGAAAAGCGGGTCCCGTTCGTAGTCCTTGTGTTCCATGTAAGCGTCTCTCCAACCCAACATTTGGTTTGAGAACCGAATGTCGTCTTCGGTTGGAGTCCGATCCAGAACCCTCCTTCCATACACACAGCCGGAAAAACCAAAATTCTCCATGAACTCTGTGGTTGCGACCCAGGCCTCGGCTCCGGACAAGTCCATAATGCTATTCGCGAAATCAATTAGTCGTTGACCCACATTGCCCCTCGCACATGTGCTGCTCTCTTCACTACCCAAAGCGATCTGATACTGTTGATTGTTTTTAAACAAGTGGACACTCGGTCGCAAAGATCTGGACACTTTGTGTTCACTCGTCTTTGGTGGATGCTTGTCGAAAGAACGCATCGGTTGCTGCCAGTGTACGGGCTGACAAGTTACTTGTGCTGCGTGCGCGAACTCGGTGACTTTGGGCTCCTAGCGGATCTCAGAGGCGCTGCAGCATCTCCACGACGTAGGCTGGCGTTGTCGTCACTCACGGCCCATAGCGGACTGTGACCAAGCCGTCCGCTGCTGCACATCGGCTTCCCAAAAACGGATATTGACTAATGGCGGCTGACCAAACACGCTTCGACACCTGAGATCAAAGCTCAACGAACGAAAGGCGTCTCCGGGCATCATATCTCTCGAATCTTGGTGCGTTTTCGATAACACTTGGTTATCGAACTTATCATAATGCGGCGTCGAAATCTCATGGCATCGACCCACCTTGTGACTAGCTGTGCATCGTATCAGCACGGCGGATCATGTTCACAGATGGGGTCAAATGAATCGCTGGCTTTTCACAATTCCGGTCTTTGCATTTGCCGCAACGCTGGTTTGGGCTCAGGATCTGAAGCCTACGGATCGGTACGGTTCGGTTTTCAAGGTGTATGCAAAAGTTGACCGCACCGACGGGACCTATCGGCGAATGCTGACAACGCCGGAAGTGCTCGAGGCTGCGCAATCTGGTCAACCGCTTCCCGATGGGACGCGCATTTTAATGGAAACGTACTATCGCCCTGGCGAGCTCGGCACCGTTTTTCACAAGCAGAAGGTGGATGGTCGTTGGACGTATGGGTCATTCAATGGACAGGGAGAGGTGCGGCTTGAAACGCGACCGCAAGCGTCCTGCTTGTCTTGTCACACCCGCGCCGCTGAAACGGACTTTACCTTTACTAAACCCGCATTGGATGCAGCGCCGCATTTGGGCGAAATCACCCTCACCTGTGATCGGAATGGGCGGCGTCCCTGTGCTCTCAGCACCTATACCGTCACTGCAAGCGAGTGATGGCCCCATATCCGCCATTGATGCGCTGGCTCCATTGGTTCACGGCATTTTTGGTGCTTGTTCAATTGAGCTTTGTTTTGCTCAACAGAGCGGTCTACGAGGTTTATCCGGTGCTGTCAGAAGTGCTCATTCAAGCGCATATTTCGCTCGGTGCCCTGATACTCGGCGTGACACTGCTCCGATTTGGCGTGCGCCAATGGTCAAACGTATCGCTGGCGCCCACGAGGCCGTTTGTGAGGCGCGCTGCCCGGTCGATGCACCTTACCCTCTATGTCCTGCTATGCGTGCTCCCGGTGATTGGCTACGCGCATCTCGCGCTCTTGGGGTTCGACCTGCGCCTCTTTGGCATCGTGAGCCTGCCCGGCCTTCCCTTCAACCCTGCGCTCGCACAGACGGCATCGCTTTTGCATAGCTCAGCGGGTCTCTTGCTGGGCGCGCTGATACTTCTTCATGTTCTGGCTGCGCGTTTTCATTCGAAACTGGACGGAAAGCCGGTGCTTAGAAGAATGCTTCCCACGGCCAAAGTTCGCAACTGAGCCACTTACCCGCGCGCCAGCCGTTCAAGCCTGTCGATCACCTTTCGGGTCACAAGTAGCTCGGGCCCGTGTCCTGGGCAGATGACATCGCCCGGTTGCACTTTGCCCGCCAGTTTTCGAATGGAGGCCAGACCAACGGCACGGTCTTCGTAGAGGATCGGCTCTCGGAGGCCAGCGATCGTCATGATGACATCGCCAACAATCCAAGCGCGCCTTTCTCGATCAAGCGGCAAACAATAGGCGACTTGACCCGCGCAATGGCCGGGCAAAGAGAGGGTTTCAATCTCGACGCCAAGCGCTGTGTTCAGAGAGGCAAGGGGCTCCAGACGCTCTATGGGATCAATGTGCTCGGGATATCTGCGCGCGACCAAACGGGTTAGGACGTGTCCCAAAACCGTTGGCGACGGCACGCTGTTTCGCCGCCACGCCCCTTGGCGGAGCAAGGCCGCGTCGTCACCCGACGCAAAAACTGGGACATCCAAATCTTTGGACAATGCGGCCGCACTCCCAGCATGATCATAGTGGCAATGCGTCAGCAGGATGGCGCGGACTAGTGGACACCGATCCAATGCGCGCGCAAGCGGTCTTGCAAAGCCCGGCTCCCCGGTATCAAAGACAAGTGCTTCGGTTTCTTGAACCCACAAGTAAACATTCACGCCCCGCCGCGTGGCACGGAACACGCCGCCTGTGATTTTGACAAACTTCATAGCACAATTGGTCTTCTCTGGTTGCGGGGGCAGAACGCCCCACCGGAACCCCGGTGAGGCAATCGTTACCCAAGGATGTGGTCAGTTTACGACGACCAGGGAATGCGCCCCCGGTCCCGTTGGAATGCGGTACCCTGTATCAGTGAGCCCGCGCGATCCATCGTCGTTGGTGACCACTTCCCAGATCTGAAGATCGCTGGCGCGCGGTTCTGGACCCGCATACTCGAATACGCCAAAAGCGATGAAGCGATCAGAGGCATCAAACGCCACACCCTCCGGGAGATCGCCTTCGAACTCCCAGGATCCCAAGACCGTCTGCTGGCCAAATTGAGGATCAAATTCAACAAGTGATACCGTCGACAGGGTTGCTTCAACTGCGTCTCCACCAGGCCAGGTCTGTCCAATATTGACCGTGGCGATGAGATCACCTGCATTGGAGAAGGCGATGCTTTCTGCATGACGCGGCAATGACACGCCGCCCACCACGAAATGCTGCGGCGATTCCGCATCGAGCGGTGCCAGCTCAATCGATGTGAGCTGCGAGGGAGGAGCGTTCAAATAAAACCCGCGCACGTCAGGGCCCCATTGCAGATCATTGGTTACAAAGAAACGCCCGTCACGCGAGAACTTGCCCGACATCGGCCATTTGCTAGGCACCACCGGGTTGCCCCAGGCCGTAAAGTCTGTGACGCGCCCTTCCTCGGATCGTTCGACTTGGAAGAATCGAACTTGACCCCGTAACTGCAACGTGACTGCGATGATGTCCGCGTTCGGATGCCACTCGGCATGGTGCGGCAGGAGGCCTTGGTCGGGCAATTCTGGCATGGCCTCGATCTCTCCGAGGCCAAAACGTTGGACGTCACCGAATTGACCATCTTGCCAGCGCACAAAGACCAAAGGCTCAGATGCCGCTTTGGTCGCAATGACCAAAGTGCCCCCGTCAGGGCTGACGGAAACACCTTGGGGACCAACACCGACATCGATGCTGTCGATTACGCGCGGCGCCGACGGATCGGTCACGTCCACCGCGCGCAGCACCGTGCCCGGCTGCAAGTCCATGATCGTCTGGTCGCCGTCTTCGCGTTGCGTATGCGTCTCTGCTACGAAGATGGTCGAGCCATCCGGGCTATTGGCAATCGAGTAGACCGGGTTGATCACCGTATTGGGGACTTCGATTACAGCAACCTGCTGATCAGCGTTGAGGGGAAGCGGTATCATGTTCAGCGCGTCCAGTCCGCGCGGCTCGCCCAGGTCGCCGTCAATATAGGCAAAGGCACGCATATCCCCGTCGGAGATTGCAGCGATATACCGGCCCTGGAAATCCGGTGGCGTTTCTTGCGCAAAGGATTGCGTTGCAAACACGACAGTAGCGCAGGTTGATGCCATGATCAGAAAGGGGTGTTTCATAAATTTGGTGCTCCCGATGAGTTTTGGTTCACCGGAGCAATCTGGCCTGGAATTCGCGCGCAAAAACCTAAGTATTTGAGTAATTCAATAAACTATGGTTATCAAATGGCCGCGATCCTCGACTATCAATGCGTTCTCGCGATCCGCCAAGAAGGCAATTTCGCACGCGCCGCGTCAACGCTCGACATCTCACAACCCGCGCTCACCGCTCGGATTAGGCGCTTGGAAGACGAGCTCAATGTTCGCCTGTTCGAGCGCGGAAGGTTCGGAGCGAGACTGACAGCCGCTGGCACCGCATTTGCAGAAGCGTCGGAGCGCATTGTATCAATTGCCGAAGAAGCTGAAAGCGCTGCAAAAGGCGCTGAGCGCGGTATCGGGCAAAGTGTCCGGATCGGGTTTACACAGATCTCTGCGAGAACCTGCCTCCTGCCTGTCTTGAAGGGGTTTAAAGACGCGCACCCTTTAATCCGCGTCCAGCTTCGCGAAACAACCACGGTGCGGTTGGAGGCGCTGGTAGCGGAAGATCGCCTAGACGTTGCTTTGCTCCACCCGCCAGTTCACCGAGATGGCCTCGCCGAACTTTACCTTCGAAGTTGTCCAATTCTTCAAATCGAAAGTGACGACGCCTCGGATCAGGGGCGCCCACTGGTCGAATATCCGAGGAGCGATGCGCCTGTCCTGATTAGTGAATTCAATCGCCGGTATCCCGGGGCACAAGCCTCTCCACCGGCTGCCGAGGCAGACACTGCGTTTGGAGCGCTTCTTTTATCCGAGGCGGGGTATGGCCCTTGCGTCGTCGCCGAGGACAGTTGGAACCAAGTCGAGATGGGCAACGGACGAGTCGCGAGGGCCTTGGACATGGAAATCCATACTAGCCTCGTCTGGAGAAACATGGATCGGCGCCAGATCGTCTCAAACCTAATTGACGTTTGCAAACGAGCGATTTTATGAACCTCTGAAGTGAGGCAGTGTTGGCCTCTTCGGCGCCTCTGTCGCGCGAACGGCCCGTTATCGACCTTGGGCACATGGTCCAGATGCAGAATTTGCAGCCCGCTTATCGGCCATTCTCTACAAAAGCGAAATCTCAGGATCTGCGAAAAAGAAAGGAGCGGACGGACCTGCCTTTCGTCCCCAATGACGCAAAGTCCGCTTCGCGATCGCAGCAAAAAATCTCCATCAGTGGAAAACCCGTGCGCCAACGTGCTGACAGATAGAGAAAAATTGTGCATCCGTTGGTACCTGGGAGCCAACGCTACTGAACAAACCTCTTTCTGAGTTCTGAGTGATTCACATTCTCCAAGTCGAATGGTCCCGTATCGTCGATAACTTCAGCCACCAAAGCCTCGCCTAGTCGTGGACACGTCTCTCTCAGGGATGCGGGTCACATGAGAATTGACGGCGGTCGTGGCGCGGCGTGGCAGGCACAGAACAATTGTCAGCGACAACGGGACCGAAATTACCAGTATGGCGGAGCACAGATGGTGTCAGGAAACGCAAATCGACTGGCACTACATCGCACCCAGAAAGCCGATGCAGACCGCCTTTGTGGAAAGTTTCAACGGCAGATTCCGGGATGTGCTCTTGAACGAAACCCTGTTCTCGTTACCAGCCGAGGCCCGCGAGAAGATCGCGACCCGGAAGGAAGACTGCAATAGCAGCAGACCCCATTCATCCGTCGGAAGTCCAACGCCGCGGGAATTTGCAATGAAATCAAGACTGGAAACCAACGCCGCATAAGGCCACAAAACCAACAACGGATTCTCCACGAACCTGGAGAAGAGTCGGGTACTCGTTCAAGATCCCAATGGTGGTTTAGGGTGTCGCCTGGATCGCCTGTCTTTGAACGAGCCTGGATTTGTAGGGAGATGGATATTTCAGACGTCTACCGGCTCATTTATTCTTCTCGCCCGTTTGGCTACGACCAAGCGACGCTCGACGGCATTCTACTTGATGCGCGCCGGTGCAACTTGCGCGACACTATCACCGGAGCACTTATCTGCCGTCACGACGTGTACATCCAATTACTGGAAGGACCCCGCAACAAAGTTGGCGAGACCTACGACCGTATTCGGCAGGATGACCGGCATCTTGAGGTAAAGTTGCGGTACTTTGGTGAGAGCTCAGAACGACTGTTTTCGAAGTGGGCTATGCTTCATGATCCAGCAAAATCCTGGATCTGGCCGGCTTCCCAGGTTGACAATGGCATTCTGGATCAGGTTGGGGTGGCGGCGTTCAAGAAGCTGTTCAAAGATCTCTCCCAAAACGCGTACGCCGGCAGTGATCCTGGCTACTGAAAGCTGGGGGCACTTTTATTTTGCGACGACATAGTCAAACCAATTGTAGGACCTTGCCAACCTGACCGCGCCCATGTGCGCGACACTTCATCGGTCCAGAGTTTTGCTGTTCCGCCGCTATAGGGTAAGCCCGTTTGAGCGAGTTGACCGGACCCCACGAAAGAGCTTCTCGATTTGCCGTCGATGTGCAGACGCATATGTTATTGGGAGCTATCCAAGGGTTACAATATGAGCACATTTCCAGCATTGGCGTATTCCGATTGGGCCGACACCAAGGATACTCTGCACCTGTTTCTTCAGATTATTGGGAAGGTCCGCCTCAAAACCCATCCAAAGCTGAACCATTGGTGGCATGTCACGCTTTATCCGCACGTGCGAGGTCTGACCACGGGGCTCATTCCATATTCCGGCACCGGATTTGAGATCCTCTACGATATGATCGACCACAGGGTTATCGTCAGCCTAATTGATGGGAGACAAGATGCCTTCGCAGTGGCTGGTTTGACCGTTGCCGAATTCCACGATGCTGTGTTCGCGCGCCTTGATGCGCTTGGGATTTCGGTCAAGATTGTCGGCGTTCCCTATGACAACAAATCCAAGACACCCTTTGCCGAAGACAGACTGCCACGCGCATATGATGAAGCGGCCGTGTCCAACTTTTGGCGCGCGCTTTGTTCGGTTTCCAGCGTCTTCGAGATATATCGCGCGCAATTCGTCGGCAAGCAGACCCCGGTGCAGCTTTACTGGCATTCCTTTGACCTTGTTGTCACCCGGTTCTCGGGGCGCGCGCATCCTTTGGAAAGCGGCACGCAATCGGACCGAGAGGCCTATTCGCACGAGGTCATCTCTGTGGGCTTCTGGCCCGGTGACGATACGTTTCGGGAACCCGCGTTCTACGGGTACGCCTATCCCGAACCCGACGGGATAAACACGGTGCCGCTGAGACCATCAGATGCGTTTTGGGCAGAGAAAAACGAGGGGGCGTTGGCGATCCTAAAGTACGAAGATGCCCGTCAGGTAACAGACCCGTCCGGTGCCATCCTTTCTTTCTTGGAAAGCCTCTATGAAGGCGCTGCGACGAAAGCGGATTGGCCATTGCGAGATCTGAAACACGCGCATCTTTGAGTGGTCTGCGGGCGGCGGCACTTCAAGACCGGAGAGCGGATGAGAGAGCAAGTTAGGCGAGGGGCATCAACTGCGCTCGGTGGTCTTCGTCGGTCCTTCGACATCTACTATCGTGATCGGGCCCGCACCGCCCGAATGGACCGCCTGAACGCTGCTTTCGTCAAGCCCGGCAGCCTGGTCTTTGACATCGGCGCGCATGTCGGGGACCGAACCGGCAGCTATCTGCGTCTGGGCGCCAGAGTTGTCGCACTTGAACCGCAACCCTTGCCCTTTCGGGCGCTCCGGCGGATCTACCGGCGGTGTCCCAAGGCGACGCTACTTTCAATGGCCGCCGGAAACCACACGGGCGAGATCGACCTGTTCCTGAACACCTCAAACCCCACCGTTGCGTCGGCGTCACCGGAATTCATCGCAGCTGCGCGCGGAGCGCCGGGTTGGGAGGATCAGGCTTGGGATAAACGCTTGCGTGTTCCTATCACGACGCTGGACGCCCTGATCAAGGACTACGGACTGCCAAGCTTTGTAAAGATCGACGTCGAAGGCCACGAGCCGCGCGTGCTTGATGGACTGTCAAAGGCTTTACCGTGTCTGTCCTTTGAGATGACGACAATTCAGCGGGCTGCAGCCCTGGAGTGCATCGACCGATTGTCATCGATCGGGCGATACGAATTCAATATCAGCATCGGCGAAAAGCACCGGCTTCGGTATCCCGACTGGCTTGATCAACAGGCGATGAAACGGCAGATCGAAGATCTTCGCCATTCGGCGAACTCCGGGGATGTCTACGCCCGCCGCGTCCCGGCTGGTTGACCTGTCATTCCATCCGAATGGCTTCCGTTTCGATATTGATCTTCACTTCGTCGCCTACCAAGCCGTTCGCGACCCCATAGCTCATCCCGAAATCGCTACGATTGATTGATGCGGTCATCGACAATCCCAAGACCTCGCGCCGATGACCAAAGGGATACGCCGCGACCTTGTTTAGTGTCACATCGAGCGTTACGGGTCGAATTTGACCGAGGATCGACAACGCGCCTGTGACGGTGCCAGCCGTGTCACTAATCGCCTGACCCTCATCGGCAAGAAACGTGATCTCTGGGTGTTGTGTCACGTGCAGGAAATCGCTGTTCTTGACGTGTTTATCGCGCGCGCCGTTGAATGTTGTCACAGATCCCGCGTCGATCGTCACTTCGACTCGTCCAAGATCACGTGAACTGGCATCGTAGCTGAACTGCCCAGATACGTCGGTGAACAAGCCCAAAGTCTTGGCGTAGCCGATATGATCAATCGTGAAGTAGACGGTGGTGTGCTCCGGATCGAGCTCATACTGGGCCATCTGGGCGTGGGCGGTGTTAACAGCCGCTATAAGGGCTGTGGACAAAACAATGCGGAGCATAACTTATCCTTTCAAATTCGGTTGCCGCTTCGTCCAGCGCGTTCAAGCGCTCGACCCTTGCGCAAGCGGCCTTAAGTGACTCCAGAGATAGGATGGGCGCAGGCGAACGCATAGGAAAATGACCACTCTCACGAAATTGCGATGTGCCACTTGGAACGTTCACCGCGGACGTGGAGCGCATGGGCGCGTCGAGCCTGCACGTGCCACCAACGCGATCGAGACCGACCTTGGGTCCTTGTCCCTCGATGTGCTGGCCCTTCAGGAGGCTGACGAAGAAATCCGGCCACATCGGCGAATATTCGACGCAGGTCAGATCGCATCGGTGACTGGGCTCAAATACCTGCACAATGAAGATCGGCTTCGGTGGAGCAGGGACAGCGACGGGTTTTTGGGCACGGTTCTGTTTATTAACCCGACCTTGCGCATAGTTCATAGCGATGTGATTGACCTTCCCGGGCATTGCCATCGCGGCGCCGTCTCGGTCGAGATCGACACGGGCTCGACCCGTTTTCGGATCATGTCAACGCATCTGTCTCTGTCGCAGCCGCTGCGCATCGTTCAAATGCGGATCATCGGCCAATACCTTCGCAGGCGGCCTGCGATGCAAACGGTACTGCTGGGCGATCTGAACGAATGGCGCCCTTGGGGTGGTTTGATGTTCAACGGGCGCATCGTTGGTACGCGCTTTCGTGGCCCCTCTGTCCCGACCTATCCAAGCGGTCGTCCGCTCCTGTCGCTTGACAGAATTATGACGGATCGCTCAAGGTGCGTCGATCAAGTGCGTACGATTGCTGGGCCGCGGGTTGTAACGGCCTCGGACCATCTGCCGCTTTTTGCCGAGGTTACGATCTCGGACGCCGATCGTGCGGGTGGCGCTGCCTCGGACACCGCCGTTTGACATCCTCGGTCCGACGCTAGTTGTCAGATATTGCTTGCGGATGCTGTGATGTTCCGAACCGACCATCGAGACGAGATCCAAACAACAGAGCGGATGCCGCCAGCCCACCAGGCTCTGCGGATTTCGCTGGGGCTCTTGGTGTTGCTATCACTTGCTGGCTACTTCACGCTCAGCCTGCCGTGGCTACCAACGCTCGTCTTTGCCGTGGTTGCGGTGATCGTCTTCCAGGGCGCCACATTCCGCTATCCCTATCATGACTTCGGGCTATGCAACGCCGTCACTCTCGCACGTGCGGCGATCGTCGCCTTTCTGGTCGGTGCCCTGTTTGATCCATCCTTTTCCGTGTGGCTCTTCTTCGGCCTTGCGACTGTCGCCTTTGCGCTGGACGGGGTCGATGGGAGGCTCGCGCGGCGATCGGGGCTGGTGTCCGGATTTGGTGGGCGCTTTGACATGGAAACTGACGCGGCCCTTGCAGCAGTTCTGGCGCTGTGGATTCTTGTGCAGGGAACAGCTGGGCCGGACATCCTTGTGCTTGGTTTTGCGCGCTACGCCTTCGTGGCCATGTCTGTCCCGTTTTCTGCACTGCGTGCAGAACTGCCAGAGGCGTTCAGGCGCAAGGCTGTCTGCGCCGTTCAGATTGCAACGCTGATCGCGCTGGTCTTGCCGGTCACACCGCTTCCCGCCGCGCCGTACCTGTCGATCTTGGCGGCAGTACTTGTGGTTTGGTCATTTGCCATTGACATCCTATGGCTTCTCAGGCGCGAAACATGAGGCAAGTGGCCCTGCTGGCGGTATCGGCGGCTGCCATCTTTGCAGTCCTTGTGCTTCCGAACCATCCCGGAACGATGAAATGGAGCGCGCTTAACCGCTGGCCGCTGGAACTGCCAGTTCTTTTGTTGGGCGCCATCGCTGTCGGCCGTCGTCTGGCCTTCCTTCATGTCGTCGCGTTGGTGCTGGTGATCTGCGTCTTTATCAAAGTTGCCGACTATGTAATGTTCAGCGCCTATAACCGGACGTTCAATCCGATCCTCGACACGTTCCTGATCGAAGCGGGATTCTCACTTCTTCGCGACAGCATTGGGGGTGTGGCGGCGGGTCTCGTCGCGATCGGCGCCGTTCTTGCATTGCTCGTGGTCTACATCGCCATTTTTCACAGTCTGCGGACCTGGTCTGGGCTCAATCCGCCGGGACCGATGCGCGCGCTTGTTTTGGTTGCGGCGGTCGGCGCCACGGCATGGGCGGTTGCTGACGCTGGCCATCATCTCAAGTATTGGAGCTTCGAGCGCAGCCCACCAGGTACGGCCTGGACAAGCCGACTGACCGCCAAACGTGCGCTTGAAATGCGGGATACCGCCGTCGATCTGGCTGACTTTAGCGTAGCGGCCCGTACCGACCCATACGCCAAAAGAAGCGATCTGTTCGATCGGTTAGGGGGGCGGGACGTTCTGATAATCTGGATCGAAAGCTATGGCCGCGCGAGCTTTGAAAATCCGGTTTACGCCCCGACCCATCTTGCGACTCTTCGAGCGGCTGAGGAGGAGATCAGGGCTGCTGGTCTGGGTATAAAAAGCGGGTGGCTTACTTCCCCCACAGCGGGCGGGCAAAGCTGGTTGGCGCATGGGGCGCTTGCCAGCGGTCTCTGGACTGACAATCACGGGCGCTACAACGCGATGCTGGCCAGCGGGCGCCGGTGGCTCTTCCATTTCGCGCGTGAGGCTGGATACCGCACGTCGGCCGTCATGCCGGCGATCACGGTGGGATGGCCGGAAAGCAGTGCGATGGGTTTCGACGTGGTCATCCCGGCAGCCGACATTCCCTATAAGGGCGAACGCTTTCGATGGGTCACGATGCCGGACCAGTTCACGCTTGCGACCTATTCAGACTTGTTGCCGCCAGACCCTCGTCCGGACTTTGTGCAGATCGCGTTGATCTCATCCCATGCACCCTGGACCCCCATTGCGCGAATGGTGCCATGGGAGGAAGTGGGGGACGGTACGGTCTTTAACGAGATGGCCAGACAGGGGCCAACACCGCGCGCGCTTTGGAAAGACCGCGATGCCGTTCGGGATGCCTATCGCCGCTCGGTCGACTATTCCCTGCGCGCGGCGTTTTCCCATGTCGCACGGCTTGGGCCAGACGCGCCGCTTGTGATCGTGGCGGGGGATCATCAGGCGGCAAGCTTTGTCGCCGGAAGCGAGAGCAAGGATGTGGCGGTTCACATGATCGCGCCGGAGCCCGTGCTTGACAGCATCGCCCATTGGGGCTGGAACGCGGGGCTTTTGCCGGACCCGAACGGGCCGGTTCGGCGGATGGACAGTTTTCGAAACGATTTCCTCGACGCGTTTTCCACGGCCGCGCAATCGGCGATGGCGGGCGGATGACGGCCAAAGGTATCAAGATCGCTGCAACGCTTGGCTTGCTTGTCGCATTGGTCTGGTGGGCAGACGCCGGGGCTGTCTGGAACCGGATGCGCACCGTGGACCTGGGCTGGGTCGCCATAGCGATTGCAGCGATCAGCATGGCCACGCTCCTGATGGCCCGACGATGGCAGCACGTGGCGCGCCGCTGCGGAATTGACATGAGCTACCCCATAGCGCTGGGCGAGTACTACGTTGCCCAAATGGGCAATGCCGTTCTCCCGGGCGGGGTTGCCGGCGACGTGGCGCGCGCGGTGCGTGTCAGGCGCCTTGGGAGCCTGAAGCAGGCGGTGAAATCAATAATTGTAGAGCGTCTGTTGGGCCAGATTGCGATGCTAACGCTCATGGGCGTGTCGTTTGCAGTTGCACTTGCCGTGCCCGGCGGTCTCGCCTGGCCAGCCTGGAGCTGGGCGGGCGTGATCGGCTTGGCTGCTGCCGGTGCCGCTCTGATCTGGTTTCAGCGCGGACCCGTCAGTGTTGGGCGGTTTTCGGCATTCGTTTTCGGGCTGTGCCGCCAGCCCGTGGTAGTGCTTCTGAGCCTCCTGATTGCGGGATGCCTTTTGCTGGCCTTCTACGCCAGTGCGCGGGCGACGGGGACGCTCATCCCCCCTGCGGCATGGACGACCTTGATCCCCCTTATCCTCTGCGCAATGCTCGTTCCGTTATCGGTCGGCGGTTGGGGATGGCGGGAAGGTGCCGCCGCGGCCCTGTTCCCGCTTATCGGTGCATCGGCGGATGCCGGGATCGCCACCGGGATTGTCTACGGCTCCGTCATACTCGTTGCAACATTGCCTGCGGGTCTGTTCCTTCTTGGAACGTATGGGCTTGCGGACAGATTTGACCCAAGGACACGCGCCCGACATGACACAGCCCATTCATCTGACTCGCCGTTTTTTCCTTCAGACCGCAGCATCGGGGTTCGCCACAGCGGCGACGGGCCTGCCCGCGCTTGCGGCCAATCTTCAACCGGTTAACTTCCAGCTCTCGTGGCTGCATTCGGTGCAGTTCGGGGGTAGCTACATCGCAGCCAGTAAAGGCTATTGGTCTGACCTTGGCATCGATGTGTCGCTGAGCCAGGGAGGCCCGAATGCGCCGGTTGAGCCGCCCGTCGTCTCGGGCGCGGCGCTTGTTGGAATTTCGGCGGCGGACTATACAGCGGCCGCGGTGGCCGAAGGTGCACCGTTCCGGATCATCGCCGTCGCGATGCAAAAGAACCCGTTTGCCATCGCGTCGCTTTCGGCAAACCCGGTGAACACTCCGGCTGACCTTATTGGCAAGCGTATCGGCATGGCTGTGGCGAACACTCCAGTGCTGGAAGCACTGTGCACGCTGAATGGAGTCGACATCAACGGGATCGAAATCGTCCCAACGCAATATGACCCCGCGCCGCTTGTCGCTGGTCAGGTCGATTGCCTACTGTGCTGGGAAACGGATCTGCCCGTGGCGATGACGGTTCAAGGTGTCGATAACACGACGATGCTGATGGCAGACTACGGATACGCTGTGCATTCCCAGACCTACATCGCCACCGAGGACGCGATCGCAGACCGTCGCGCAGATATTGTGGCACTTCTGAAGGGCGAGGTTATGGGCTGGAACGACTATCTGGCCGATACTCGGGCAGCCGCCGAACTGACAGTTGGCATGTTCCCCGACGCCGGTCTGAGCCTTGGGGTGCAAGAGCTTCAGGCCGCCCGCCAGGTTCCGCTGATGTTTTCCGACCTTACCGCTGAGCACGGGTTTGGCTGGTTTACGGAAGATACGGTGGCTGCGAACATCGAGACCTTGGCGCTTCTGGGCCGCACGGTTACGCCAGACCTTTGGGATCGCTCGCTCTTGGAAGAGGTCCACGGCTGAGACCACACAGATGCCCGGCATCGATGTGCGCTGCGAAGGTGTGCGCAAGGGGTTCGGCACGGTTGACGCCGTCGCCCCCTTGTCGGTCACCTTCGCAGCGGGACGGACAACGGCGCTTCTGGGCCCGTCGGGCTGCGGAAAATCGACCCTCCTGAGACTTATTGCAGGGCTGGAAACGCCTGAAGACGGGCGCATTTCGCTTGGCGGTGACGATCCGAAAACCGTAGCGGGACGGGGCGGGTTGGCGATGGCATTTCAGGATCCGTCACTCCTGCCTTGGCGCTCGGTCAGAGCGAACATTGCGCTTGGGGCCGAGCTTGCGCGTAAGCCGGACGACCGCGTGGATCATCTGATTGATCTTGTTGGATTGTCAGGGTTTGCGGACCACAGGCCAGCCGAACTTTCGGGCGGAATGCGCCAGCGGGCGGCAATCGCGCGCAGCCTTGTCTCTGACCCCGATCTTTTGCTGTTGGACGAACCTTTTGGTGCGGTTGACGCGTTAACCCGGCGAAGGCTTGGGGCCGAGCTACCGCCGCTTTGGTGGGAGAGTGGTGCCACGGCGATCCTAGTGACGCATTCGGTCGAAGAGGCGGTTCACTTATCGGATCGCATTCTCGTTCTGTCGGCGCGGCCTGCGCGGATCGTGGCGGACATCCCTGTGGATTTGCCGATTGGGTCGAACGCGCGTGCGCCTGAAGCGGACGCGCACCGTGCGATCGTGACAAAGGTGATGACCGCGCTTGAAGGTACGGCATGAGGCAGCGGCTCCGACCAGCCTTGGTTGTCTTAGTGATGCTGGCTCTGTGGGAGGCGGCGGTGTGGGCTGTCGGCGGCAGCGTCCTGATCAGTAGCCCTCTGTCGATCCTGACTTATCTGATTGAGGAATGGCACCTTGTGCTCCGCGCAGCGGTCGAGACGACGGGAAACGCCGCCCATGGCTTTCTTTGGGGCAACCTGGCGGCCGTGGCGCTTGCGGCACTGGTGATTGCAGTTCCGATCTCTGGACGCCTTGTCTCGGCAATCGCGCTTTTGGTTTTTTCAGTGCCCCTGATCGCCAGCGGTCCGATCCTGCGGGTACTTTACGGACCGGGCGTCGGGCCCCAGGTCACGCTTGCCGCGCTTGCGGTCTACTACACCACGTTCATCGCGCTGGTCGTTGGATTGCGGGCCGTCCCCCGGACCTGGACGGATTTGATTGAGATCTACGGGCACGGACAGCTTGTGATCCTAGCGAAGGTGCGCGCATGGGCCAGTTTCCCTTACCTTTTTGCTGGGTTACAGATCGCGGCCCCTGCGTCTTTGCTTGGCGCTATGATCGGTGAGTTTACCGGCGCCGAGCGTGGTCTTGGTGTCCTGACGCTGCGTGGCATGCGCGGACTTGAGACCGATGCCATATGGGCATTGGCAACTGTGTCTGCCCTGATTGCGATTGCCGCTTATTGGGCGCTGGGCTGGCTTGGGCGGCGCATTGTCGGGTATCAGCCCGTGATCCTCCTTTCGCCGCCCCGTACCGTGGGCAACCGCCCTGTGCAGAACCGGATTATCGAACTCGCGCTGATCACGCTGGCCGTTCTCATGTTCTGGCAGGTTGCGATGGATGCCGCCGGTCTGAACCGATTTTTTGCCAAGCGGCCGGGTGACATCTGGGTCTTCCTAAGCGACGGCGGGAACCGCGAAACCTTGCTTGCTGCGCTGGGCCAGACCCTGGCCTTTGCGGTTCCAGGCTATCTCGCGGGTCTGGGGCTGGGCGCGGGCCTTGCCGCGCTTCTGGTGGTGATGCCCGGCGTTGCGGGTGCGGCCATGCCGATTGCCGTCGCACTTCGGTCGATCCCGATCATCACAACGGCACCGGTTTTGCTGCTCGCCTTTGGGCGCGGGGCAACGGGAACGATCGTCGTCGTCGCGGTTATGATCTTCTTCCCGACGTTGGTGGCCTGCATGCAAGGTCTGCGCCAGACCCCGGGCCAGATTGTCGAGCTGTTTTCCAGCTATGGTGCCGGCCGATGGCGGCTGCTGACGGCGGCTCAGATACCGGCGATGCTTCCGGCGTTCTTTGCCTCGGCCCGCATGGCGGTTCCGGCTGCGCTTCTTGCGGTCACAACCGCCGAATGGCTGGCCACCGGAAAGGGAATTGGCGTTCTGATGGCGCTGACCGCAAGCACGTCGAACTACAACATGCTTTGGTCTTGCGTTGTCTTGCTTTGCGTGACGGCAGCGGCAATGTACGCGGTCGTGTCCTGGTGCGAACGTGCGGTACTGAGCATTTACGCGAGCGAGCAACTGATATGACAGAAGCCGTTTTTGCGATCCCGGGTGACAAGGATAGGCGCACGGGCGGCTTTATCTACGAAGCGACTGTTCTGAGATGGCTGAACGACATGGGATGTCAAACGGCGCATCTGGAATTGCCCGCAAGTTTTCCTGATCCAGACACGCCTGACATGGCCGCCGCGTTGGCCGCCTTGCAGGCCGTACCGCCGCATTGCCCGATCATTCTTGACGGGCTGGTCTTCGGCGCAATCGACCCCGAGGGTCTGAAAGACGTTCCTGCGCCGGTCATTGCGATGATCCATCACCCGCTTGGTCTTGAAACGGGTCTTGATGCGCGCCGTGCCTTGTTTCTGTTGCGAAATGAAACGGCCGCCTTGCGCTACGCCGCGCATGTGATTGTGCCCAGTCCCGAGACGGCACGCGTGCTCGCCCAGGACTTTGAGGTTGCGGCCGAGAAGATCACCATTGCACTGCCCGGCTTTGACCAGCAAAGAGTGAAGCGCACGCCATCGAAGCCTCCATTGATCCTGTCCGTCGGCCTTCTGGCGGCGCGAAAAGGGCACGATGTTCTGCTGGACGCCCTTGCGCAGATACGGGGCTTGTCCTGGCAGGCAGAGATCGTCGGTAAGGTTCACGATTCGGAGGTCGCAAGCGCACTCAAATCTCAGTCCAAGGCGTTGGCCATAGAAGGTCGAGTGCTGTTTGCTGGCGAGCTTGACCGACGCCAACTTGATGATCGCTTCCGCTCCGCGTCGATCTTTGCCTTGGCCACGCGCTATGAAGGCTACGGGATGGTGCTGGGCGAAGCGATGACGTTCGGATTGCCGATCGTATCTACCACCGCGGGCGCGGTACCGGATACGGTGGACGACGCCGGAATTCTGGTTCCAGTGGACGATGCCCAGGCCTTCGCTATGGCACTTGCCCGGCTTCTGGAGAACCCAGCCGAGGCCGAGCATTTTGCAAAGCGCGCTGAAGAGAAATCGGCCAATCTGCCGGTATGGAAGGACACCGCACAGGTTTTTGCCAAGACGATCCGCAGGCTTCGGCAAATCGCGTAGTCGTGCCGCAGCTCTGGGGGGACGCAGCAGAGATTAGGCCGAAGGCCTAATCCGGCAACGGAGTTTCGGCCTCGCGCATCCATTGGAAAAGCCAGACTTCCGACAGTTTCCGGTCGTCGTCGGCGACATGGGCCATAAACTCGATCAGATCGAAGTCTTGCCCATCGGCGTCGAAGAACAAACGCCATCGGCGATCAGAATCTTCGATCTTGTGCAGGACCGTGTTCGATATCTCCCCGGCAGATGCCGTTACCACCGGCAACACGTCTGCGTCCGGATCAAGATCGCCAAGGATCCCACCTTCGAAATCTATGACGAACTTCCGCAAGTTTGGGTTCTTCACCGGCACGCCGGATGGCCCCCCGACCCCTGTCCGTGTGCTGTAAACATACGCAAGCTCCCCGTCGCCATCTGGTGGAAGCGCGCCCCAGTGCATCCGGTAGCGATAGTTCCGCGTTTCGCCGGCTTGCGGGGCATCATCGGGGACCCAGATCAGAACGATATTGTCGTCAATCTCCAGCTCGGCGGGGATTTCGATCAGGCGTATCTTACCAGGCCCCCAATCGCCTAGGCGGTCGATCATGACCGAGGGGCGATTGTGATAGCGGGCGCCCGCGTCCTGATAAGCTTCATAGCTTCGGTCGCGCTGGACAAGGCCGAATTCGATGATCTGGTCATCCGTAAAAAACGAGTTCGAAACGCGGGGCGGGTTGTTCAGCGGGCGTACCAGAACATCGCCGGATGCGCGTACCATTCGCACAAGCTCGCTATCATGCACCTGCGGTCGGAAATCGTCAAAGCGCCGCTCGGAATGTTCGGCGAAATAGAACATTGAGGTCAGGGGCGCGAGGCCCAGATGCGAAACTGTTTCGCGGAAGTAAAGCTCTGCCTCGACGTCGATGGTCGTGTCGGCGCCGGGGGTGATGGTGAAATGGAAGGCGCCCGTCAGCGAAGCGCTGTCCAATGTGGCATAAACGTCGATCGCCCGGTCGTCGGCAGCCGGGCGTTTGATCCAGAATGCCGAGAAACGCGGAAACTCTTCTGGACCGCGTTGCCATGTATCGACCGCCAGACCACGCGCTGAAAGGCCGTAACTGTTGCCTGCGCCAAGTGCCCTGAAATAGCTGGCCCCAAGAAACGTGATCAACTCGTCGAACTTTTCGTCCGTGTTGAGCAGTGTGTTGATCTTGACCCCGGCCGCGCCGGAAAAGGTGGCGTTGTCCGGCAGCTTGTCCGCCACTTCATTGCGATACTCGAAGTCGTCGGTGCTGAAGTTCAGGGGTCTGGCCGCACCATCGACGATCTCGTAAAGCCTCACCGGTTGTTCGAACAGCCACCCGGGATGGAACGTTTCCAGCCGAAAGCGGGTATCGATTTTCGTCCAAAGTGCCGCCTCTGGGCGGAAGAAGATGTTGCGGTAGTCGTCGTAAGTCAGCGCCTCTAGAAACGTGTCGAGCGGCTCGGGTGGCGCATCTGGCCGCTCTGCGCGCGCTTTCGCTTCTCGCTTCAGCGCTTCGAACGAGAAGAGCGTCTCTTCGGTTGCGGCGGTCTGCGCGGGCAGCAGGTTCGGTGTGAGGGTCGTGCTTGCCATAAGCCCGGCCAGCACGCGGCGGCGGGAAAGTGTCTGTCGAAGTACCATGCGCTTGCGGCCCTTTTCGTTTCGACATGATGGTGTTCTTTCGCGAGAGTTTTGCAAGGCGCGCCCAATCACATCCCCATCATTGTTCCGGAGCTTGAGACGTCTCTATGGTCCTGCCCTCGATTGAAGATCGCCCGCAAAGTGCGCTGTTCTACAGTTAAGACGTCGGCGTTTTCACCTAGCGTCCAGCCAACTGCCTACGATTTCGCGATGCCTGTCTCGCCCGTAGCTTGGGAAGTGGCCGCCATGAACGATCTCGACCGGAAGATCATAAAGCCGTTCCATCGACTTCCGGTAATCTGCGGCGTTGCTGTGGTATGTGTCTTCGATCAACGGGCCGTCATAGACAATATCGCCGGAAAACAGGATCCCCGTGGACGCCTCCCACAGCGCGATACCGCCAGGCGAGTGACCCGGCGTGTGAATAACTTCGAAATGCCTGTCGCCAAGGTCCACGATGTCCCGATCCTCAAGAAGCCGCGTCGCGGGGGCTGCTTTCGCGGCGTAAATGTCGGAACGGTAGGGCAGGGGTGGTAATGCGTCGAAGATGTCGTCGGTGACATACGGATCGGCAAGCGTCGCAACTCGTGTCGGAGAGGCAAGGATTTTCGCTTCGGCGCGATGAACAGCGCGATCCTCAAACTCGTGGTGGCACCCGATGTGATCAAAATGTGTGTGGCTTGCGACTGCGGTCAGATCGCGCTCAGTCACAAGAGGCACCCAACTGCGCAGCGAGACCACGCCCATGCCGCTGTCGACGAGCATGTCGCGGTCACGCCCGCGCACGTGCCACATGTTGCAGCGGTAAAAGGGTTGGATAAAGGGTTCGTCGATCAGGGTGACGTCCTGACCCAGACGCTGCGTGCGATACCAGTCTTCGGGGCGGGCACGGTTCATTGTTGGTCCTCTGAGGTGTAGATCAGGAAGTCACGTGGGTCAGCCGACAGGTGCAAGCGATCCCCCGGGCTCGGCAAGATTGTTGGCGGGACAAGTGCAATCAGACGCATGTCGGGGGCGTCGACTGGCTGAAGCTGGACCCGCGCATGCTCGCCGAAGAACGCGGCATCTTGAACGATTGCCTCGCCAAGGGACACCGCGCCGCCTTCCATCTTAAGGGCACCTGGACGGACACATAGCACGACATAGCCCTCCTTCGCGTCCGAAAGCGACAAGCGGCCCAGGGCTGTTTCGACCGTTCCATCCCGCGACATGCCCGGGATGTGGTTCATCTCGCCCATAAAGTCGGCGGCAAAAAGCGTTGTCGGAGACTGGTAAACCCTTGCCGGCGAACCATAATCCTCGATCCGGCCAGCGTTCATCAGGACGATGCGATCTGAGATCGCCATCGCTTCTTCCTGATCGTGGGTCACATGGATAAAGGTCGTTCCGACCTTGCGCTGAATGGACTTCAGCTCATCTTGCATCGCTCGCCGAAGTTTCAGATCAAGCGCGCCCAGGGGTTCATCTAGCAAGAGGACATCCGGTTCGACGGCCAAGGCCCTGGCAAGGGCCACGCGCTGGCGTTGTCCGCCGGACAATTCGTGCGGCAATTTACTGGCCGCCTGCCTAAGGTCGACGAGGTCCAGAAACGTCTCGGCTTTTCGATGCCGTTCCTGACGACCGACCCCGGCCATGCGAAGCCCGAAGCCTACGTTGTCGCGCAAGGTCATATGCGGAAACAAAGCGTAGTCCTGAAACATTGTCGTCGTCGGCCGTTTAGACGGTGCAACCTGTGTCATGTCCGTACCGTCGATCTTGACGGCCCCGCCCTTGGGTTCGATAAAGCCGCCTAGAACCGAAAGAAGCGTTGTTTTTCCGCATCCCGAGGGGCCAAGGAGCGTAACGTATTCGCCCGCCTCAATCGAAAGGTCGATGTCCGCCAGCGCCCGGTACGCACCGAACCAATGGTTGATCCCTACAAGTTCTACTGAGGCCGTCACGCTCGTCCTCGTCGGAAGACGACGAGCTCCAGAAGCACAACCAAAGTCACCGAAATCAGGAAGACCAGGCTGCCGATGGCGTTGAGCCTTGGCGACAGGCCAGACCGCAGAAGCGACCAGATCTCCACTGGAAGCGTCACGTCAAAACGCGTCAGCAGGAACGCGATAATAAACTCGTCCCAGCTGAGGGTGACGGATAGAAAGAAGGCGGCGGCGATGGATGGCAGAAGAGTCGGAACGGTCACCAATAAGATGACCTGATCCTCACGCGCACCCAGATCCCGAGCGGCGCGTTCGGCGTTCTTTTGTTGTCCTCCCATCGAGGCATAGATAATGGCAAAGGCGATTGGCAGGTTGATCACTACATGTCCAATCGCAGCTGTCCACAACGACAATCCAAGCCCGAGCCGGGTCAGAACGATCAAGAGGCCCAGCCCGACAATCAGGTAGCTGACGGTGAGCGGAGCAATCAGAAGCCCGCGCACCCAAGCGGACCCTGGCAGCACATGTCGCGCAAGCCCATAGGCCGCCAGAAAGCCAAGCATCACCGCAACCGCCGAGGAGCCGAAGGCAACCAGCACTGAATTTCGTAGCGCCTCCATCAGGTCGCCATCCTGCAGGATATCGCCGTACCACCGCATGGACGGACCGTTGAACGGTGGGACGGGAAGCGTACCGCTCTGGAGCGAGAACAGAACCAGTGTCCCGACAGGGAGGTAGATGAAAACGAACGCAGCCATCAAGTAAAGCCATGACAGTGTCCGGGTCATAACCGATCCAGTCTTAGCCAACGGGCGGAGGCGATGTAAGCAAGTGTCACGATCCCCATCAGTACAATCGCAAGCGCCGATGCCAGCGGGAAATCCGCGCGGCGTCCCAGTTGCACCATGATGATCTGCGGAACTGTGAGTTCTGTATTACCGCCCAGGATTTGAGGGGTGACGTAGTCGCCGATGCAAAGAACAAACGTCAGGAACGCGCCGGTCACAACACCAGGCAGGGTCAACGGCAGGATCACATGCCGGAAGGTCTGCCATCCGCTTGCGCCAAGATCCATCGCGGCGCGCCGGTAGTTTGGCGAAAGCTGAATCAGATTGGCATATATCGTAAGGGTCAAAAGCATAACGAAGAAATGGACGAAACCAGTGACAGTGGCAAAACGGGTGTTTGCCAGGGTGATGGGCTCAGCAATCAGGCCGGCGCCAAGCAGCGTCTGGTTAACCAGCCCTTCGCGCGCCAATACAAGAAGCCAAGCGTAAGAACGTACGACATAGGATGTCCAGAACGGCAGGATCGCCAGCAATAGCGTCAGCCGTTGCCAGCGGGGCGGCACCTGAAAGGCGATAATCCAGGCCAGCGGATATGCCAGAAGGACCGAGACCAGCGTGACTGTCAGCGTGATCTCGAGCGAGACAAGGATCGCACGCCAGAGGTAGGCCCTCTCTGCCAGTTCCGCATAGTTCTCGAACGAAAAACCCCAGACGAGCGTTCGCCCTTCAAGCGAAGCGAGGCTCATCGCGCCCATGACAAGGAAGGGCGCCAGAAAGAAGGCTATCGTCCAGAGGAGGGCAGGGGCCGCGAAGCCCCAGCCGTGCAAGCGCGCGCTGGCGCGGCTCACTGTTGCAGCGTTTCAAGCCAGAGATCTTGCATCTCGATGTCCAGATCGGCATCTGGCGCGGGGTAAAGCTGGGTCAATGACAGGTAATCGGTCTGGCTTTCCCAGCGCAGGATCGATTTCTGATCGTCGGTCATCACATCACCCGCCTTCGCGTTGGCCGGCATCCCCCAGAAACAGGAAGAGGTCGCCAGTCGCGCCTGTCCTTCCGGGCTCATGATGTACTTGATAAACTCCAACGCGAGATCCGGCTGCTCAGAGCCCGCAACCACACCAATCGATTGCGCCCAGCGAACGGCGCCCTCCTGCGGGATTGTCCATGTCAGTTCAGGCTGCTCGCCTGCCAACACTGCCGTCAGCCATTCGCCACCGCCGACGACAATATCGACCTCGCCCGTTGCCAGGGCCGTTTGTGCCGCGACGACCCCGGCGACCGACGCCGCGCGCGTGCGCATCGTCGACAGGACATCCCCGATCGCGCCGAGATCGTCCCCGCCAATCTCTGCTGTCGGGATATCAGACGCAATCGCGGCAAGGCCCATGACCGGGAGGTAATAGTCATAGATCGAAATGCGACCCTCGTACTTTTCCGACCAGACAGTGGACAGGCTTTCCATATCGCTCGGATCGACCTTCTCGGAATTGTAGGAAATTGTGTTGTAGCCGAACTTCTCGGTCACGGCATAAGTCACGCCGTCGATCGTGTTATTCTCTTCCATGACAACTTGCGGAAAGAGATCGCCCATCGGCAGGGCGGACGGATCGAGTGGCGCCAGAAGCCCAGCATCGACGGCGCGGAAGACGTCGATGCCGTCGATCACAAGGACATCCCAATCGCCCGGGCGGGACTGTTCCATCAACGCAAGCGCAGCGCCGGTGCCTTCGTACTCCCGCAGATTGACCTTTACATCGTGGGCTGTCTCGAAAGGTTCGATCAGCGCTGGGTCGGTGTGGTCGCACCAGACCAAAGCATTGAGTTCTTCTTGCGCCGTGGCGACACCGCCTGCGAGCGTCAGAACTGTGGTCCCGAAGAGGATCGTTTTGGATTTGGCCATGTTGAACTCCCTGTTTTCCAAAGTTTGGTCGCCACTTGTCCGAGCGCTCAGAAAAAAGTTGAACTGCTTCAAGTTTGCAGTCAACTTCAAATCTAACTTATTCTCCTGTAAAGGCACGCCATTCCATGTCTGGACTCCGCACAAAGCAAAAGGCTGCGCGCGAAAGGCGCATTCTGGAGGCGGCCGTGCGTATGTTTCGGGCAGAGGGATATAAATCCGTGCGGATTGAGGACCTTGCAGAATCCGCCGAAGTCTCGGCCGGCACTGTGTACAACTACTATCGGACGAAGGGTGATATCCTGATCGCTGTCGTTGCAATGGAGGTCGAAGAGGTCTTGGCGTCTGGCGAAACGATCGTGTCAAACCCGCCTAATGGCGTGGATGCAGCGGTTCTGAAGCTTACTTTCGGATACTACGATCACTCGCTTAAGTATCTGTCAAAGGATATGTGGCGCTCGGCCATGGCCTTGTCGATCGAGGCACCGGGAACGCCAAACGGCCAACGATACAGCGATCTCGACCGCCGCCTGTCCGATCAGGTGACCAGTCTTGTCGCAACGTTGCAGCGACGTGGAGAGGTCCGCGCAGATCTTTCCGCACCGGCACTTGGACAGGTCATCTTCAACACCCTAAACCAAGAGTTCGTCGACTTTGTCAGAAACGACGGGATGACACTGGCCCAGCTTCGGGATCGGGTGGCGCAGCAAGTGGCGCCGCTTGCAAAGGCGATCACGGCAAAGGACGCATCATGACACAGTACAATCAACCGCTCGGCGGAAACGAGATGCCGCGCTTCGGCGGTCCGGTGACGATGATGCGGCTGCCGTCTCATGCCAGTGCGGAAGGGCTTGATGCCTGCTTCGTTGGTATCCCGATGGACATCGGCACCTCCAATAGACCGGGAACACGGCTTGGTCCAAGGCAAATAAGGGACGAAAGCCGGATGCTTCGTCCCTACAACATGGCGACGCGCGCTGCCCCTTTTGAAAGTCTGCAGGTGGCAGACATCGGGGATGTGCCGATCAACACCTTCGACCTGAAGAAAACGGTCGACATCATCACGGCGCAATACCAGAACATTCTGGGTCACAAAGCCATCCCGCTGACGCTTGGCGGCGACCACACCCTGACCTGGCCCATTCTGCGCGCTGTCCGCGAGACACACGGACCCGTTGCGCTAATCCACATCGATGCCCACGCCGACATTAATGACGAGATGTTCGGAGAGAAGGTCGCCCACGGATGTCCGTTTCGGCGCGCCTGGGAGGATGGTTGCCTGCTGAATGACAAAGTCTTTCAGATCGGGCTGCGGGGAACCGGGTATGCCGCCGACGACTTTGACTGGGGCCGCAAGCAGGGGTGGACCGTCGTTCCTGCGGAAGAATGTTGGCACAGGTCTCTGACGCCGCTGATGAAAGAGATCACGGCGAAAATCGGGGACACGCCCGTCTATCTCACTTTCGATATCGACAGTCTGGATCCGGCGTTCGCACCTGGTACCGGGACAGTGGAGCCGGGGGGCCTGAGCACCTGGCAAGCGCTGGAAATCGTCCGGGGCTGCGCGGGTTTGAACCTTGTGGGCTGCGATCTTGTCGAAGTCTCGCCACCTTACGATCCTTCTGGAAATACGGCGCTTATCGCCGCCAACCTACTTTACGAGATGCTGTGTGTCCTGCCCGGCGTCGAGACGAGATAGCGATGGAACCCGCGACCGGCGGATCCGGTCAAGACGACGGACCGATAGAATAGCCCGTGCCTTTGGGCGGCCCGCCGATGGATGAGGCCAAAGTCACCGTTCCAAACACTTCAGGTACCACACGAGGGACCCAATCACGACGCCCCAGAACGCGCCGCTGACTCCGAACAGTGTCATTCCACTGGCGGCGATAAGAAAGGTGAGGGCCGGCGCTTCGTGCTGTGCGGGTTCGGCGAATGCGGCAGACAGGGAGTTGACCAACGCTGGAATAAGCGCCAGCCCCGCGACGCCTGTGATCAGCGCCAGAGGAGCCAGCGTGAAGAGCGACGTGACGATCGCGGCGGCGAAGGCTAGTAAGACATACGCGACGCCCGATGTCGCTGCGGCCCAGTAGCGTCCTTCGGGACGATGGCCGGCGTCCTCTCCGGCCATCATGGCGGCGGTTATGGCAGACATGTTCATTGGAACAGAGCCAAAGACCGAAAGCCCAAGGCTGACGATCCCGGTTTTTCGCAACATCGGCTGGCGTTCTACCCTGTAACCATTGAGTTCTAGGACCGCAAAGCCGGGAATGTTCTGCCCGGCCATCGTGACAAGATAAAGCGGGACAGCGACCGAGATGAATGCCTGCACTGTAAAGGTCGGCGGAACGAGCGCAAAGTCCGGCAGCAGTGTCACAGGGGTGTGGACCGCGCCTCCAGAGGGTTCAAGCGAGATGTAGAGGACCACCAAAAAAGCAACAATCGCAAAGGGCATGGCGGAAAGGCGGTTCCACCGTAAACCGATCAACCAAGCGATCAGAACTGGTCCCATCAGGTGTGGGATTTCTCCAAGTGCGAGCGCGGGGGCAAAGCACAGCTTGAGAAGGACGCCAGCCAGCAATCCGTTTGCAATCGGTTTCGGAATAGAGGCCACGATCCGACCAAAGGCCGGAACAAGCCCTGTCAAAATGATTAGAACCGCGCAACCGATCAGGGCACCAACGGCTTCGCTAAACCCCCCCGGCAATGCGCCGCTTGCTGCCAGGAATGCGGCGCCAGGTGTGGACCAGGCAACAGCGGCGGGAATGCGCGTGGCGAGCGGCACCCAAATGCTGCACAGGCCCATACCAAAAGTGGCGAAGAACAATCCGGTTGCGGCCTGTGCTTCGCTCGCCCCCACGGCCTTCAGGCCAGTCAGCACGATCGCAAAAGATGCTGCGTAGCCGACAAAGGCGGCCAGAAGCCCCATGGTGATCGCCGGTAAAGGAATGCGTCGCATCATCATATCTGTCCATGCCAGAGCCATCGGGGGAAGCCCACGTATTGTTTGATGGTCTGGCGAAAAAAGAACGGATCTGCGGGACCGGGCGCCCCGTACCTTCCCTAAGGCTGGGAAGGCGGTCGAAATCGTTCTTCACAAAGAAATCCGGCAAGCCGGACCCAAGCTTCTTGGGCGTGGGGCGATCGGTCGTGCCTGCCAAAGCCAATGACAGGTTCAATCAGACGGTCGACTTCGGGCGGAACTAGCGGCGAAGGTCTTTCGAAAAACGAGTTTCAACTTCGAATTTCTTGCGAAAGACCGCGAACGTGTTAGCCTGACACCGGCCCGGTTTTCGGTGACGACTGCGCTCGGCAAGCGATTTGTTCTTGGCGTTTTGAATTATTGATTTGATTTGACCAGCGAATGACCGCGCCTCGGAAAGCGAGTCTTCGGTGAGCACGCGGCACAGGCAAAAGCGTCCGAAAAAATCCGGAAAGTCGACGACTTTCCCGCACACCCACGCGCCCTCGAAACTTGGCGACGGCAGCGCTGGGCCCGCGCTGCATCCGGCTGCGGCATCCTTCACTGGACATATGCCGAACGGCAGGACGACACATGCCGGTGCACAGTTTTCGACCACAGGCGAAGGCGGCATGGAGCTTGGCTCGGGCCCGGTCGTTCACGATCTGGCGGGACTACGCAGCACCCAAGGCGCAATCGCGCTTTCCTCAGTCGCCGCTTCTGCGCTTACGGCGCTTCTGCGGCAGAGCCATGGGCGTGTCGTGCCAGGACTTGGCAACGGTCGGCGTTCGGCCGGAGTTGGAGACGCCGCAGAAGCGGCTGGGCGCGTCGCACGAATTCACACGGATCGGGCGGCTGCGAAAGCCGCCGATATGTTAGGTGCAGAAGCGTTTACCTTGGGTCTGGACGTCTATTTCGCGGCAGAGGCTTTTGCGCCGGGATCAGTTCTGGGCGACGCGTTGATCGCCCATGAATTGCGCCACGCGACCCAGTTTCTGGGCGCAGAGGGGTTTCAAGGCGATCGCGGTTTCGCTGCACCGGTCGCCATAGCCGGCGATAAGCATCCCTTGGAACAGACCGCGCGCGAAGGCGATGCCCTGGACGCAAATCGCCCGGCGCCTGGGCTTATCCTTCGCAGTCCACGGATCCTGCCCCCAACGCCAGGCGGACAGCGGCTTCGGCGCTGGCTTGTGCCAGAATCGGGTGACGAGACCTGGGACGCCGCACATGAAAAGTTGCGTAGCTTTGATCTGGAATCGGACGATGCGGTTCTTGAGGATTTTGCCGATCTCGGACCGCCAAGCTGGGACAGCGGCGAACCCATCGGCACACCGCTTCAGGACGCCCTACGCGACGTCAACAAGTTCGACGGGTACCGCGTGCATTGGGCAACGCGTGCCGAGCTCTTGGCCATGCTGCGCAGGGATCTTGCATGCCTAGCCAAGGAAGCCCTGGATGCCGATGGACGACACGACACCTACGAGCGTTTCGAGGCGAATGTGTCTGCCGTTTCGGTTGCCCATCGGAATGCCATGCAACTGGCACTTTTTGAACAATCCAATCCAAACGCCGTCGCACCACCGCACGCCCCGGTTCCGAACTGGTTTGGAACGCGGGCTTACACGACACGGGTCCACGTTATCGATGCACCAAGCCCGTCATCTGCGGCCTCTTGGCTGGCGTCGCGGTCCGCTGAAACGAAGGCTTTGTCGGCCATAGACACCGAAGGGCTTGCATCTCGCGATCTGGCTAAACGTTTGCAGACCGCGTTTGAGGATGGCATCAGCTCTGACGATACCGAGGTATTGCGTGCGCTCTATACGAACCATCCGGATTCGCAGAACGACCCGTCCATCCGCCCTTTCTGTGACGCGCTCGCGTCGAGCTTGTTGCAGGCAGAGGATCGGCTAGGACGGGCGCGCCGCGTGTCGGAACTAACCTACCTGCGCGACGCGCTGACGATTGAAGTGGCAAACTACCTTTCGGCATCCGCGTCTGACGCAGATACGGCCGAAGTCGACAATGCGCTTGGGGGACATCTGGCTACGATCATCGCGCTTCTTCAGCCATTCCAACTGCATGGCCAAATGCAGCGGTTCGTGGAACGACTTAGTAGCGGCATCCTGGACGAGACGATCGGCACCTCCGATGTGAGCGATGTCCTGGCACTTTTGCCGCCGCCGGGACAAGGCGGCGCCCCGCCGCCGGTCTGGCTGCGCCTTCTGATGGAGGCCGCATTTGATGCCGATTTCGGCAGAGTAAAGCTGTTCCAGAACGAGGCTGCCGCACGGGCCACATCACGCCTTGGGACAGTGGCGTTTACACGTGGTCAGGACATTTTCCTGAGCCCGATGGCCAGCCTCTACGACCTGACAATGATGGCGCACGAGTTTGCGCATGTCAGGCAGTTTGCCGTGGCCGGTCAAAAGGCAGCGCCCCGGACGGAAGGGCCTGGACCCGGCCGAGTCGCCCTTGCCATACCAAGAGGCGCAAGCGCTTCGGAGGCCGAGGCCCGCCGCGCTGCAGAACGCGTTGCTTCGGGCAAGTACGCCGGGGCGATCCGGGCAAGCCCCGGGGAATTCAACCTCTATGAGATGCCATGGGGCACGATTAGGGATATCCCCGGACAGGGCGGTCCAGCAGTCTTCGTTGTGCCCAACCAAGCCCTGCCACCGGATGTCCTTCTGGCGTTTCTAAACGATGGCATCCTGCGCCGCTCGGAGGATCGGATTCTCTTTGCAATCATGCTTGGTGACCGGCCGTCCTGGCGACGGGCACGGATCGAGTACGAAGCGGCTGGCGCGTCTTTGCTTGCCACCTTGGAAGACGAGTTGGATGAAGATGCTTTTGCCGAGGCACGACCCTATTTGCGCGGTGTCATCAGCACAGAGGACTTGCTGAAGACCAGAGCGGGATTCTTCAGCGCCGACACGCATGGCGTCCATCGCACGATCGAAGCGGCGCCAGATGCCGAACTTCGGGGATTTGTTCACCAGTACATGTTGAAGGGCAGTCTGAAAGGCACGCGTATCTACTCGCTGTTCCGGACAATCGGCGCGACGATGCAGGGAGAGGGAGATTACAAGGCCCGCCGGATGCTGATCGCGCGCATCGAGCGGTTGGCCGCGAAGACCGGCGAAGAGGCGCTGAACGTTTTTGAGCAAGACGCGGTCGAGCGACTGTTATCCGAGCTGCGCATTCACACGGCCTTTCAGCGGATTCAGGATGCGGACCGCGCAGAACGGATGGATCTGGCGTGGCTGTCAATCACGGATTTGAATTCCAGCGAACGGCGTGCGCTTGCGCATGGGCTGCTGCTTCGTTGGCAGGGGCGTTACATCAAGGGCTACAAGAGGCAAATCCTTTTGGCTCAGCTTGAGTTCGGTGACCAGGTCTGGATTACCCGTACCGCCCTACAGAGTGCCAATCGCTGGGGGTCCGAGGATGATGAAGAATCCCGCTATGCTTATGAGGTTGCGGTTGGGGCCTTTGGAGAGGCCGTCAGCGATCTTCAGCAGACCGCAAACAGCGACGTGGTCACGGAACGGGAACGCGACGAAGCCGGTAGCGAGTTGCATCGCCTTCGCCGGGATCGGGATCTGCACGACCGCCTGATGACGTTACCGGGTGGCGAGGCACTTATGCGTCAGCGGCTGCGCGTTTCCGAGGCGGAACTGGCGCGCCGGAAACTGGTCAAGAATGCAAACAACATCGAAGACGTCATGGAGACGTTGCGGGGTCTGCATGAGCTGGATGTTCAAAGTATCCTTACAGATCCAGAGGTGCGCGAGCGGTTTCAAGAGAAGGATATCTATGTCGGCCATGCCCATCGCGAGGTCCTGAAGGCGTATGGTCGGCTCAGCGCGGCCGAACCGACAGGATCCGGTGTCGTGGGCTTGGATGGCACCTTTTCCCTACAGCTGGACATAGCAACCGTCGGGGCAGGTCTGGGTGACCCCAGTATTCGGTTCTCTTTACCTGAAGGCTTCGACGAAATCGCTTTTGCCCCCGAGCCAGTGCGCCCGTCCGCTCCGCCGGAATACAGTGCCGTCCCACCGGAAGTCACTGTTGCTGCATACGAGGCGGAAGTGGCGGCATCGCGCGGGGATTTGCCGAAGCTCGTGGCGATCTATCGCCGTTTACGGCCCTATCATCGGGAGGAAGTCCAGTACGAGCCCAGCTACATAAACGCTCTGTCGATCCTCGAAGACCGGGGCGACACCGCCTCTGAGGAGCTCGCTCGCCTCTTAGACAGCGCCTACACTCCGCTAGAGGACATCACAGCCGTCCTGTACGAAGCGGGCGTGCATGGATCCCCGGGCTATCCTTGGGGCGTTAGCGAAATGGATTACGTTGCCGAGGCGCTGGCGGTCGATCCGCGCGACCGACGCATGCTGCGTTATGAATTCGCGCTGGATAGACTTTCCAGCGAACGCCGGCACGGGTTGCCTATCATCTCGCGGCTCCATGGGTTTGAGCCGCCGGAACATCTGCGTGGCGCGCTTCTTGACCGTGAGTCCATGCTCTGGGGACTCGACGAGTACGAGCAAATCCAGCTTCAGGACATTTTCCTCGGCGAACCGGAAGTTACGCGGAGCGATCTTACGCCGGAAGAGGCGGGGCTTGAAGCTGAATTCATGCGCATCCGCCTGGATCAGCAGATTTCGGCGCTGTCACGTGGCTTGGACCCCACCGGCACGTTCGGCTGGACCCCACAAGCGGTCGACGAAGTCATGTCCGAATTTCGTCGCCTCTACACCATTGGCAGCGAGGGAGGTTGGACGCGTGCCGAGGCCATCCACCTTTCGAAGGCTTATTACGATGTCCTGGACACGATAGACCGCAATCGGGGCGCTAGGAACGAAGTTGCAAGCCTAGCTGCCACCATTGCAGGCGTCGTTGCGGGTGTTGTGGTGATTATTGCTACGGCCGGCACGGGTACGCCTTTCGTCGTTGGTGTTCTCGCTGGCGCCGGACTTGGGGCAGGTGCGGCTGGCCTCGTTGCGCCAGCTTTTCGGGACTACACGTCTGACGACCAGGCGTTGTCCGACGTTACAACTGGTGCCGTTTCGGGTGCCCTGACAGTCGCGGGCGAGGCGCTGGCGGCGCCGGTCGGCGGCATAGCCTCGCGTGCAGTGGCGCGGACACTGGCACGAACCTCCCTTCGGCGCGGTGTTCAGCGGGGATTGACGGCGGGTACGCGGCTTGCGGTCGAGGGTATGATCGATGGCGCGGTCGGCGGAGCCGGTGAGGCTGTGTTTCGCACTGCGATGGACGAGGCGACCTGGAACCGGGGCGTCAACCACATGTTCGCCCGGTTTCTGAGCGCCACGCTTGAGGGTGCGTTCACCGGTGCGGCGACAGGTTTCATTGCTGCGCCGGTTTTCGGGGCAGGGATGAATGTGGCAGGGCGCGCCGCGCGCAGCATAGGCAGGGCGGGTGGCGGTCTTCTTCGCCGTGCCGGTGTGGACCTGAGCGATATCCTTTCGACCCAAGCCAGCCGGTTGGACGAAGTCGCATCTATCGCGGATAGCGGGCGCATCGATGTCGCGCTTCGCAAGCTCGATGAGATCGATTTGACACCGGCGGTCCGGCGCAAGATCACAGACGACCTTTATCACCGGGCGGCCGGTCGCGACCCCTCGACGGGAGCCCTGACACCCGAACTTATTCGGCACGTGGAAAGCGCGCGTGCGGCGGCGCGGCGTCTGCGGCACGAACCTGGCGGGCGGCGTCTCGACACGAATCCGATCGAGCGCCTGCTCGCGCGGCTTGAACGCGAGCTTGGCGCCTCGCAGATGACGCATCTAAGAAAGATCGTATACGGCGAGTTCCGCCTGCCGCCGGAACGGTTGATTCCGATGCAACACACGTTCCGCCGGGAATTGGATGACGCCGTCGCGCGTCTGTCGACGCCAGAGGAACTGGTACGCATTCCGCCCTTTGAAGTACGGGTTCTGCCGCCCGAGGCCTTCGATGGTATGTTCCCCACCTATGGTCGCGCGGGTGAGGCCGTGACGGTGGAAGAGGGCGGCGTCGCCGTCGTCTATGCGCGTGCGGGCGCAGATCCAAGCAAGGTCATGCGTCAGGAAGCAGCGCATCTTCGGCAACTGGGGGACCCGGCATTGGCCCCGGATATCAGGCGTTTGTCCGAGGCAAGTTTGGCCAACTGGTCGGAAAAGGCCGCCGTCGATCGACTTGATCTCGTAAACGCGCAGCTCAGGCTCGAGATCGAGGCGCAAGAACGTTTGATCCGAATGCTCGACCGCGAAGGACCGTTCGGCATGGATCCCCTAGCTGCCACCGCAGAAGCTGACTTCGCGCGCCGCTATCTCAATCGGCTACAGGAGTACAAAGCCGAAGCCGACGCGATCACGCCCGATCAGTTGACCGAGATGAATGCCGGTCTGAGGGCCAAGCCCGACTGGATGGAGGATCCAGCGCGGCTCTTTGCGAGGAGCGTAAGCGAGAACCGACCGGCGCAGGCTGTCCTAGACGCAGCGACGCCGGTGCGCGTGCATACCAGCAGTGGTTTAAAGAGCGGCGAGCGTGCCTTCCAAAGGGGCCAAAGCTGGATGAAGGAAACTGTCGTCTCCAGCGATGTGAACGGTCGGGTGACGACGGTCCGGACATTGAGAGATGGCACGTTCGAAGTACGGGTCAAGCCCGACAACGGGGGCAACGTCCGATCTTATATTATTGAGGCGCATGGGCAAGTTGCGCCCGGGATTACAAAGAATGGGCGTGTCGGCGCGGGTCAGCGGCTGGGGACGGACACGCGCGAATACCGGCTGGTTGAAATTCAGGACGGATCGGGCCGAGTTATCAGAACACGAGACGAGATCCGCACCCTCGGCACCCGGGAACGTTGGGTTGAACGCGGTTCCAGCCGCACCCGGCGCGGTGACATCATGGAAGAGGCGGCAGAGCTGCAAATCCGCGCCCGGACAAAGCTGCCTTTTCACAGTTCGCCGCGGCAAATCTGGCTTGAAACCAGCAGCAGGCGCGGCGGGTTTGACCGGCACTACGTGGAAGTTTTCGGATCGGGCACAGATCTTGTTGCGCGGATCAAGGTGCTTGAGGTCAAGACGGGTTACCCCAGCAGCGTCCCGATCAAAGAGTTCACGGCAATCCGCGAGAACTGGGCAACCAACTGGGATGAGTTGGCGAGAAAGCTGAGGACCGAGATCACCGCGTTGAGGGTCGCAAACGACCATGCAGCGGCGGATGCGATCGAGCGCGCGCTCCTCAACAAAGACGTGACGGTCGAGATCTGGCTGGGGCCAACGACCAACATGGGTGCCGAAACCGCGACAAATTCCGTGCTTGGGCGCTTGCGGGCCGAAATTGATGGCTACGGTGGAAACATTCAACTGTCTCCAGGATATCCAAGACGTGTCAAAAACGAGTTCCACACAGCCGCCGTCGATGCCCAGCCTCCCCCGGATGGCTAGCCGGGGTTGCGGGCGCTGTCGTGTGATGCCAGTCTCGACCGTGTCTGCGGATTGAGCACAACAGAGGCATCTGATGGCATCGGGGCTCGACAAACTGTCTGCCGTTCTGAAAGGCGAAATCAGGCGCACCGAGGCCAGGTGTGGCGAGTTGGCTGAACTGATTCCGCGCCAGATCGCGGACGCGGTCGAGCGCGGTGCGAGCTATGATGCAACTCATCTTCTGGGTGCATTGAACGGCGACGCGATGGCGGTAGGTAGCGCGCATCGTGATGTCTTTCAGTCGCTGACCTCTGCGGTTGCGGACCATCTGCAGTCCCTGGATCGCGACAACCAGATGGTCTACGCGCCTTGGCTGAGCAACATGGCGGTCATGAACCTGTTGCAGATCATGGGATTGGAGGTTGATCCCGATGCCGTTCGCCATGCCGCCGACGGGTTGCCCTATCTTGCGACGACGCGTGTCGAACCGCCAAGCTACGACTGGAGCAAGGGCATTGCCGCGCTTGCCCTGGATCGCCCGATTGTCTACCGCAATGTGGCGGCTCTGCCCGTGGACGGTGCTGCGGCGTTCGATGCCTCGGTCGCCCCCGAATACAACGCGCAGGGATGGCTCGCCCAATTCGCCGCTGCGGTAGAGCACGGAGCCAGCGCCGAAGAGGGTCACGCGCTCTGGCGGCAATTTCTGCCGTACTATCTGACGCTGGTCGATATGGGCGCGATCACGGACTACGATCTCACCTGGGTGGCTCGCGTGGTTCACGACCGGATCGCGAGGCAACCGCTAGAGACGGTCGCGGATTGGATGGCGGAAGACTTGCGTGCGGCGCTAGGCGTCTGACCCTATACAATCTCGGTTTCCAATACGACTGACGGTTTCAGCGGCTGGTTGTGGCTGGACCAAAACCGGTACAGAAGCTCGAAGTCGTGACTTTCCTGAAGCCGGATCTGGACATTCAGCCCATCCACGCTCAGCGTGCGCGGCGCGGCAAAGTATGCATGTGCCAGGCCCAGAAGCTCGAGCTCTTCCTCCGACTTGGTGGACCAGGCTGAAATCAGAAACCGTAGACGCAAACGGTCGGTGCCTCGCTGGCCGGCCAAGCTGAACATCGCAAGGGAAAGCGCAGGTCTTAGGCCTGAGAGGTTTCGTTCAGTCGGGGCACCAGAAATGACGAATACCTCTTTCAGATACAGAGACTTAAGGTGGTCCTCCAGGTCTCTTTGCAAAGTCTGACTGGTGTTGGAAAGAAGCGTACCGCGGGCGGCGGGATCATCCGCCCCGCCGTGATCGGCGTGGGTTGATAGATGCCCCATCTCGTAAAGCTCGATACCCACGGCTTCCTCTAAGACCTGAATGTCTATCGGAACGCCCCGCTCACTGGCGATAAGCGTGGCTTTCAAAGCGGCATTTCGTATTTCACCGCCCGAAAGTCTGTGCACTTTGGCGAGCGGAGCGCAGTCAACGGTTTTCGCAGTTTCTGGCCCGAGCATGCGCAGCCAAAGCGCGCCTCGTTCCGTTTCGTCGGGCAACGGAAACTCAACCCGAACGCGAAATCGCCGCAACATGGCCTCGTCCATCGCCTGGGTCAGATTGGTTGCCAGAACTACAGGTCCGTCATGCTGCTCGATCCTCTGGAGCAAGTAGCCGACAACCATATTGCTGAACTGTTCGCCGCCGCTAGAAGCTTGCTCGACCCGGCGCGTGAAGAGCGTGTCGGCCTCGTCAAAAAGCATGACCGCGCCCGCGCGCTCGGCTTCGGTCAAAGCTTCGTCGATGTGCTTCTCGGTTTCGCCGACATATTTGTTTAGAAGCTGGGACAGATCAGCAATGAACAGCGGTCGGCCAAGCTCAGATGCGAGGGCCTCTGCGGCAATGGTCTTTCCCGTGCCGGGGCGACCGAAAAAAAGCGCCAGAGGGCCGCGATCCAACTGGAAATGCTGTCTGGTTTGTGTCTCGGCGATCCGGTCGCGATGGGCAATCAGGTGACAAAGCCTTGCCAGAGCGGCCCGGGTCGGACGGCGCAGCACAAGATCGTCAAAGCGCACCTTTGGCGTGATCTGACGCGCGTGTCTCGGCAGAACAAAGGACTGGTCTGCCAGCACCGTCGCAAGCGCTAAGCCAGGATCATCGGGTGCCCGCGCGTGAACGTCGGCGATCGCTTTTTGCATATCTTCGCGACTGACACGGTGGCGCGAGGCGATCCGTTCGATCGTATCCCTTGAAAGGGTAAGATTCGCGGCTTCTGCTGTTTTTTTCCAATTGGTTACGCGTTCGGACCAGGCGGGCGGCTGAAGTCTGCTTTGGGGCACAGCCACTGGCAGCGGTGCTGCGGCCATCAGCCATCCACGCCCTCCATAGCTGTCCGTAAGCCGGGCGATTTCTTCGGCGGCAGCGATGGCGGCTTCGGTGGTACAGGCCCTTAGATCGATAAGCGGCCAAAGATCGGCCATAAGGCCGGTCCGCCATCTAGCCGCAGCAGCGACGCGCGCGTCCTCGGCCGATAGTCCGCGCTCTAGAGCGCCAGGAATGACCTTTGCCCCGGCGGGCATGCATTGGAGAACGGCGTGAACGTCAAGACCGAAGCCCGTGAAGACGCGCGCCCGGTCGAAAAACGGGGCAGACTGCAGCCTCTCTGGCACAGCGGTCCTTGGTGCACTCGGTGGTCCGAGCAGGCAATGGGCAACATCTTCCGGCAAGGTGAATGCCCGCTGAAGCGGGGCGGGGGAACCTTGCGATGGGGATCGGATGAAACCGCTAAGGAGCAAAGGGCCGGTCTCGGCCAGCATCGACGACACGGATTGGTTTTCTGCGAATGTCCCACCAAGGACCGAGCGCAAGAGACGCTCAGTCGCAAAATGCTGTGCAGTGTCATCCTGGATCAGACCGTAGACATCTCGGTACCTGGGCTCGACGAACGGCGCGAGAAGCACCAGGACGATATCGGCCGCGAGTGGATCAAGTTCCAGCGCCTTCCGCATCCTTGTAAACGGCTGATCTGGATCGTCTGGGACGAGCGACTCTTTGGTCTCGCGCTGGGCGGTCAAGGCGTCCAGCTCGGGCCGTGTCAGGTTGCGCACGCCCTCCCAACCGATGGCGCCGTCACTGGCCAAAAGCGCGTGGCGCGCGGCTTCCCGATCAATGGTTTCCAGCAGACGCCGATCAAGACGGTTGAACATCGCAGTGCGGGTCTCGGCATCCAATTTTAATTCCCCAAATCAAAGGTCTTTCACGGGACGAAACGCTCGCGAGCTTGCCAATTCTTGACAGAGTTTAAGAATCGGTGCCTCATAAACTTAATGCAAGTTCCAATTGTTTTATTCGGTTCATCGGCCTTAGCATTTTGATTTCTAACGCGATTTTCCTCGCGAAATGTTGATTTATGAGTTTCCGCTGGGTCGCTTCAGCGTAGGTGGAAGATTTGACACTGAGCGACATTCTGAACGCGATGATCTGGCGAAGTCGGATCGCTTTGCGCCTGGTGAACGCGCCGCTCTTTGCGGGTCACGGCCTTGCCGATACCGGATATCGCCCACAGCGATTGCCCTATGCCTCGGTTGTCGGACCGCTTAATCTTGAGATCGAGCCTGACCGCGATCTTCCCGCAAGCTCTTTCATCTTCGCTCAGAGTCCCGGGTACCTGGCGGGCCGCGATCTCGATGCGGCGGCGGTTCTTCCCCCGGCTGGTCAATTGCATTTTCGCTTCGACGGTGTGACCCGCCTTTCAGCGGCGGTGGATTTCAGTGGCGATGCCGGTGCGGTCATCTCAGATCCCGTTGGCCGACGCGCTGCGCGGGTTATGACGGATGCGATCGCGGCGTCGGTCACCGCGAATGGCGCACTTGAAAACGGCGTTCCGGTTGTCGATCCGGACCGTCTGAATGAACTAGGCGGGATCGCGGTGCGCTGGCAATCTGCGCGGCGACGCTTCGTCGTCCGGTCCGGGCGGCGCTCCGTGATCGAAAGCAGTGATCAGATCTCTGCGGCTGCGCCATCGGGCGTTACCATTCAAAGCGGGGCGGACGACCTGGCTGACGCGCTTGGGTTCGCCGACGAAAGCGCTTTGGTAGTGCCCGGGCGGATCGCGCGACACCGGTTGACATCGCCCAGGGCCGTTGCGGTCGATCTGCGGTTTGATCTGTGGGCTGGTGCGCAGCAGCACCTTGCCGATTTACTAGAACGGTGGGCGGTACTGACGCCGACGCGTGGGCAAATTCAGCTTTGTCCCTGCGCATTGCGCGCCCCGGTCGTCGCCGGTGCGCGAGAGCTGCGTATTCTGCCAGGGGCATGGCCCTCGGAACGTTGGACACTGGCGCATATCGATATGGCAGGCGAGTTGCGCAACCGCGTCGACAACCGTCCCATTGACATTGCGGGCGGGGCTCTTGCGGTAGACGGCCACCTTGAGCTTGAGCCGACCCAGACAGCCTCGACCGGTGTCTGGGAGGCCGAGGCACTGCCGCCACCTGATCGGCCCGATCATCCGGCCCCAACCGGATACGCCCTGATGGTAGAGTTCTCGCTTCTCGGGGCACCCGCTGATGGAGAGCGGGTCGAGATCGCGAGCCTTTCCACCAGCAACGGCACAGCTCTGTCGCTTGCGCTGTCGTTCCGGACCCGCGACGGCACGCTCGAAGGTGTGGTGGAGCTTCGGGCGGAAAGACAGGGTGCCGGTGCCTTCAGCCCGCGCGACTTTCTGATTGATCCTACTGGATTGGGCCAGTCCCGGATGGTGCACGTCGTGCTTGAGGCGCCCGAAGGACGGTTCTTTGCCTATGTCGATGGCGATCCGCTGCCGCTTGATGACGCCGCGGCGCCGCTGCCGCGCGCCGCCGGGCAACCGCTTGGCGAAGAAGAAATGACTCTGACGCTCGGCACGTCCGCCAACAATGACCGCACGCTCAGGGTTCGTCGGGTCGAGCTTCTTGGTCGGCCGCTTGGGCCGGTCGATCCCCGCTTGCCCAACACGACGGCACGGGCTGACCGCTGGGCAGTGGGGGATCCGGTGGGCCTTGCGCGGAGCTACGACACCCGCGAGGCAACCGACACATTTACGGCGATTGTGACGGCCGTCGAAGACGACAGGCTAATTTTGGATCGGCCATTGCCACGCTCTTATGACGCTGCGCGGACGGTTGTCTTCAAGCGGGCATTGTTCTTTTCGCAGCGCCAGTGGCGCAGACGCGACGATTTGATGAACCGGCTTTACCGCCTGTCTGCCGAGTACCGTGTTTCGGCCTTCTTGGAAGAGCGGATCCCCGCGACCACCGCCCCGATTGTCGAAACCCCGGACGTCGAGATTTTCGACCTGACCCGCGTTCTGGCGGGCGAGGCAGCTGCCGCAGAAGGCGCGTCCTCTGCCTCACCGCCCGTGCCGCCCCGAATGGATCGGCCGGGTGTAACAACCGAATTCGTCGTGGCCAGCCCACCTTCGGCCCCAACGGAACCATTCGACCCCTCTTGATCGCGCGCACAGCCAAGGAGACCTGCCATGACCACCAGACTGACGCCAGGAACCTACACCATCGAGGCAGGGGCTGGACCGCGCGCAATTCAGGGCGTGTCGAACTCGATTGCTGGTTTCATTGGCGAAGCCGAGCGCGGCATTCCGGATCGCCCGACTTTGATCACCGGCTTCGGGGCCTATCAGCGGGCCTTCGGCGGGCATCGTCGGGGTCCCGCGGGGTTTCTTGCACAAGCCGTCGAATCCTTCTTCGAGGCAGGCGGGTCGCAATGCTTCGTCGTGCGGGTCCTACCGGTCAATGCGGGAACGGGTGTCAGTCCCGCTGTTCTTGCGCGGGGACGTGACCCTTGGGGTATCGAGCGACCGGTCCTGAGATTTCGTGCACGCGGCGCCGGGCGATGGTCGGGCGCGCTGCGGCTGCACATTGAGCGCGCAACTAGTTTCGAGCCGGACACGTTCGCCGTTCGCGTTGAATTGGTTGAGGGCGGTCGCGCGCGAAACGCCGAGCCACGGTTCGACAACCTTAGGCTCGATCCAAACCATGAGAACTATGCGGTCCGGGTCATCAACGAGATTTCACGCTTCATCGAAGTCGAGGATCTTCTTGAAGCCGAGGCCGATCTTGCGGTGCGAACCTTGCCTCTGCTTCCCGAAGCGGCACCCCGCCTATCGCTTCAGACAACCGGGGCTGACACTTTCAGCGTAGTCGAAGGCGGTCAGCTTCAGTTCCGTTGGACCGATGCCACCGCACCGAACCGCGATCACCTTGCGACGGTCAGTTTTCCCGACACTGTCGACGAAATGTCCTTGGGCGATATGGCGCGGATTCTGACACCCGCGCTTGCACCAGACTACCGCGTTCGCGGCCCTGAAGTCCCCGCCGAGCTTGCGTCCCCGGCAGATGGTCCGTTCGATGTCACCGGTGCCAATGCTCTGACGCTCACGATAGATGCGGCACCAGTTAATATTCCACTGCCCGTGCAAACGGCCGCGTCGTTGAACTTGGGCGCCGAACCTTTTGCAGGGATCGCGGCGGGTGGCGATATCGAGTTGTCCGTCGATGGTGGGCCGGTCACAACCTACACACTGGTCGCGGGTGATGCGGCAGCCGATCCGATTACTCTCGCCGAACTGGTGACAGTAATAGACCGCGAGTTTCCGGGCCTGACGGCGGCGGATGACGGTGGCGATCTTCGGGTCACCAGCGACACGCTTGGTCCCGAATCGCAGGTCGCTGTCGCGGGCATCTTGGCGACCCATGCGGGCGATCCCGGCCCGGATCAGGGTGACGATGGCGTGACCGCTGCGGACGCCGCTTCGGCTGAGGATGTCGCGCGGCTCATAAACACCGCGTTGGGCGGCGCCCCCTATCTGGCGATTGCCGAAGGTGACAGTCTGCGCCTCCTCCAATCCGATCTGGCGCCCCATACGCTTACGGTATCCGCGACGACAGCGCCCGACCCGGTGTTCGAACTGGATGCGGTTGCGGACGGTCCCGTGCCGACCGGGAACGACGATATTTCAATTGAACCTGCGGTCGCGACCAGGGCCTATGCGTCGATCGAATTGCTGGATGGCGAAACCCAGTTTTTGGGTGGCGGGACGGATCGAGTGATCCATCTACGAACATCGCTTGGCGATGACCTGACGGTCAACCTAGCGCAGGACGCCGCGATGTCGCCAGCAGAGCTGGCGCAGGCGCTTGAAGAAGCAGCCGGCGCCGACGCTGTGCAAGGGCTGGATCTGGTCGCCTCCGAACGCCACGTGACCGTGGCGGTTGGTCCAGTGGCTGCTGGCGTGACGGTCGCGTTCGAGGTCAACGGACCCGCGATGTGGCAGGCGGCTGATCCGATTGCTGGTGCTTCGGGCGCCATTGTCGAAGATCAAGGCGCGCTGACGCTGACCGTGTCGGAACCGTTCCTGCCGGGCGTACCGCGTTTTTCCACACCGATCTTTCCAACGCCGCGTGCGGTGGGTCGGGACGATGGCAGTCCGATGGACCCAAATTTGCGCCCTGCGATCACCGATGACGACCCTGTTCGCCTTCTTGGAGGAACCGACGGAACAGGTCCTGTTGGCCTTGCGCAATATGTCGGGACAACGACACCCACAGGGCGGCGCACCGGTCTGCGCAGTTACGAAGGCGGACCGATTGCCATGCTTGGCCTGCCGGGACAGACGGATGGGGCGTTCATTTCGTCTGCCATGGCCTGGGCGGACGCCAATGATGTGTTTCTGATCGTCGATGGCCCGGGCTCGGTGGATCGCAACTTCGAGATCAGTGCCGATGCGGTTCGGCAGTTCGCTGAAAGCCTTCCAGCCCGGTCAAACAGTGCTGCATTGTATTGGCCCTGGATCAGGCGGCGGGACGCGCTGGGGCTTGGTCGCAATCCGACCCGGTTTGTCCCGCCATGCGGCCATGTCGCCGGGGTCTTTGCGCGCACCGATGCCTTGCGAAATGTCGCCAAGGCCCCCGCGGGTGTCGAAGCGCAGGTTTCGGGCGCAATCGGACTTCAACACCAGTTGATTGATGCCGAACAGGATCTGTTGAATCCCGTTGGCGTAAACTGCATCCGCCGCATGCCGGGGGCAGGGACCGTGATCTGGGGGTCGCGCACGCTCGCCCCCGATCCGCAGTGGCGATACGTGCCCGTGCGTCGGACCGCGCTGTTCCTGAAACGAACGCTTAAGCGGAACCTTCTTTGGGCGGTTTTCGAGCCGAATGATGAGATCCTGTGGGAGCAACTCCGCGATAGCGTGAACTCCTTCATGCTGGGGCTGTACCAACAGCGGCTCTTTGCGGGATCCACCCCGGAAGAGGCGTTCCGCGTTCAGTGCGACCGGGAAACTAATCCGCCTGAATTGCAGATACAGGGCATTGTCAGCCTATCTGTGTTTTTCGCCCCGCTGAACCCGGCAGAGTTTGTGCTGATCAATATTGCCCAGCAACAGGCCGTCGTCGAAGCGGGAGGCGAGGCATAGACAATGGTGGTGGTCGGGCGACGCGATCCTTTGCGGGTGTACCAATTCGGGCTTCGTTTCCTGCCAGAAGTCGGCGGGGAAACGTCCGGCGCAGCGCGCGGCGGCGACCACGTGGCGGGGATATCCCGTGTGTCTGGGCTGACAGCGACCGTATCGTCTGCGGAAATCTGGTCAGGTGGCAACAGTCTGCATCCGCATGTCCATCCCGACCGGTGCAGTTGGGCGCCCATCACGCTGGAACAGGGGATTGCCAAGGACGGCAGCCTGTCGGCCTGGGCCGAAGCGTCGCTGCACTATGCGGCGACTGGCACCGCGCCACCTTCAGGGTTAGGTGCTGTGAAACGCCGGATCGCCCTCGACGTCTGGGACCCCTTCGCAACAACGGAACCGCGATCGATTGACAGCACGGTCGATCACGCTGCCGTGCCCCAGCATCCGTCCTTTACCTATATCGTCAGCAATGCCTGGGTCAGCAAGTTCGAGCCGGTTCCGGCGCTTGATGCGATGTCCAGCGAGATTGCTTTTCTGACCGTCGAGCTGACCCATGAAGGCTGGCACCGCATTGCGGTCGAGCCCAGCCCCGGCGGTCTTGACGATCCGGATGCGTTGGTACCGGACCCGGATGATGTGCTTGGCCAGCCCGGTGGTCCCGACCTGTTTCCCGGTCCGCCCGACAACATGACCGCCTGAGGAAAAAAGGAGCCGATCAATGCCAATCGGAATACGCTATGACGGTGAACTCCGCGATCCCTACAAGACCTATGGCTACCTGATCGAATTCGACGGCGTCGAAGTCGCTGCGTGCCGCAAGATGTCAGCGCCGCAGGCCTCTCTCGACGTGATCGAGTTCCGCGCAGGCAACAGCGCAGCACTGAATTCAGAGCTTCAGCCGGGTCTGGTGAAGTACAACGAACTCAGCTTCGAAAACGGCAAGACCGACGATCTGCATTTCCAGCAATGGGCAAACCAGCTCATGAACCATGCGACGCGGCCGTTGCGCGCTATCGAACCGAATTTCCGCCGCACGATCCGTGTCAAGGTGCGCCGCGACGATGGAAGCATCGGCATGCAGTACGTCTTTTATAACGCTTTTCCAAAGGAATACTCCGCGATCTCCGAACTGGCGGCGGACGTAAATGACGTTCTGATCGAGACCCTAACCATCGTCTACGAGGGGTTTGACCGAGTGGAAGTTGAAGACGCGGGCGGGGAGGAGGCCGAGGGAGATGGCGAGGAGGGTGGCGGCGAAAATTGATCTGACGCACTGATTTCTTGAGGGGATTAAGACGTGTTCGGACAACTGTTCGACTTTAGGCTCGACCGGGGTCTCGCGGATGTCGAGGGCACGGTTCATCGCGATGTTTCGCTTCGCGTGCCCGACGGCCGCACGGAAGAGACGCTTGCGTCGGCAAGCGGCATCCACATGCGTGCGCTGACGTCCCATGACCTGATCGCTGACCGGATCGCTAAGCTGGGTGGGTATGCCGCCCCCTCGAGTGATCTCGTCGCGGTGCTTTCGGTGACGGACCGGGCACGAATTGTGCTGGAACTGCGGCGCGCCGTCCTGGGCGACCGGCTGCTTTTGGGAACGGTGTGCACGAACCCGGCATGTGGGACCGAGGTTGACCTTGATATTACCGTCTCGGAGCTTCTGGCTGCCACAGGAACCGAGACACCGCAGACAATCGCGGTGCCGCTTGAAGACGGGCGCGAGATCTCGGTTCGTCCAGTTCTGGGCACGGATGACCCAGAGGCCAAAGACATCTGGCCCGATCTCGCCGAAAATGACCCAGCCTGGGCCGACCTCTCGCCCGAGGATCGACAGCATGCGGCGCTGGCTCTGATGCGGGCCGAGGGTGGACCGCAGCTGGGGATCGCAGTGCGCTGCCCCGATTGCCATCTGCCGATTGAAATCGAACTGGATCCGCTGGAATTGCTGTCCCGCGAAATGAGCCTTGGCGCACGCCGCCTGCTGGCCGAGATCCACTGCCTGGCGTTTCACTATGGTTGGTCAGAGGACGCGATCCTTGATCTGCCGCGGGCGCGCCGGTGGCGATACCTGTCGCTGATCACCGAACAACTTACAGGCGGCAGCCTGGCGACGGACTGGGGGTAGGAATGAGCGAAACGTCCATCGGATTAAGCCAGCGCGAGCTTGAATACGAGGTCGATTGGCACATGCGAAGCGCGCCGAGCGATCCCGGCAAGCTGCAGGATTACCTGAACAATTTGGTGGTAAAACTCATCGTCAAAAACAACGCGGCGATTGCAGCGCGGTTGGCCGAACGCGACCGTACCGACCTGCCGGAAGGGGGTTGAAGCATGGCCCGCCCGACCACCACGATGCCAAATCCGCGGATCAAGGCACCTCTCTTCCGGGGCGCGATCGTCCGCGTGGCCGATGCCGCGTCCGGTATCGGAAACCGTCAGCGTGGCGGTACCATAGACTTGCCCACCGCATCGCTGGTGTTTCAGTACAACCCTGAAATGGTGACGTATTCGCGCGCGGGTCGTTGGGAAACGCGGGCGCGTAGGGGCGGCAGACTTTCGTCCTCGCAAGATGTGCGGTCGCGGTCGGGCAGCGGATCGTCGCATCTTCTCGCCGAGTCCGAGACGATCTCGTTCAAAATAGTCTTTGACGCGACCGAGGACATCATGGCCGGCGAAGGCGCCGAAGGTGTCAAGCCCGAGATTGCCTTTCTCAAGAACGTATCGCTTGGGCGTCCGAAGCGAGCCGGCGGGTCCGGCCAAGCCCTGCAAGACACGACCCCGGTCCGACCAGATGAAGTTTTTGTGATTCTCGAAAAGGAGCGTGTATTTCCAGCGGTCCTTACGGGGCTTACGATCATCGAACAGAAGTTCACACCAATGATGGTGCCGATCCGCGCCGAAGCGGACCTGAAGTTCAACGTGCTTGAACCGGTAGACGTCACCTACAACACATGGGTCGGTCGCGCTTTCGATACGGTCATGGAACGGCGCCGGACCCTCTCCGCCAAGGTCGAAGAAAACTCGACCGTGGCCAAGATCCTGAACGGTCAGTTTGGTGGCGCTTCCGGGCCGTCGGATGCCGGGGAGTAACGTCAATGTCTGACAATCCTTCCTCGCGCCATTTCAAGTTGCCCACCTATCGACGCCGTACGCCGGGCCGAACCGGTACGGTCGATCTTTACCAGCCACGTCTGTCCAAGCTCGCGCCGGGTCCCCGCACCGGCGAGATCGACCACGCAGAGCGATTAGACAACTTCGCCTTCCGTGAAACGGCCGACCCGCATGGGTCGTGGCGGGTCGCCGATGCCAACAAGGCGTTCGATCTGCGCGACCTTGCGATCCCCGGACGCAAACTGCGCCTGCCGGAGCCCGAAGAATGACGACGGTGACGCCTCTTAGCCAGCGTGCGCCGGGCGTGTTGATGTGGCTCGACGGCGCGCCGATCCCGAATGCTGGCCGCTATGCGCTGGAACTGGAGGTCGAAGAACGCGCGGACGCTGCATCGACGTTCCGATTGTCCTTGGACCTGACACCCATCGCCACAGAACGTGGCACGATCGATTGGGATTTGTTGGAACGCGGTGAGTTCCTGGCATCGGTCGATGGCCCCCGGATCCAGCTCTTGTCGCGGGTGACATTCGGATTTCAGATGTCGCCTGATCCACAGGTTGGAGAGCCATTTCAAGCGATCGTTTTCGATGGCTACATAACTGAAATCCATCCCTATTTTGGCGAGTTCGGTGTAGCCGATAGCCGACTTGAGGTTTCAGGGATAGACGCATCGGTCCTGATGCATTTCGAAACCGTCACGAAAACCTGGTCGAACGTGACTGACGCTGAAATAGCCAAAGAGATCTTCGCAAAGTACGGATTTGCCACCGACGATGACAGTATCGAAACCCCGACACCCGAACGTCCTCTCGAACGGGGCACGCTGATCCAGCGGTGTACCGATGCCGAGTTTCTGCGGCTTCTAGCGCGTCGTCAGGGATTTGAAACCTACGTGGAACTTGGCGCAGAAACCATCTCGCCGGGCAATCATGCCACCGCTGCAAGCACCGGGCACTTCCACCGTGCGCGCGCAGATCTGGATGATGTTCAGCCGCCACTAGAGTTCTTCCCGCGCGACACCCCGTCGCTCATTAGTTTCGATGCGCGGTGGAACGCTATGGGTCCGGCGCGTTTGCGCGGCTTTCGTTTGGATGAAACAACGCGGCTTGTTGAACGCACCGACGTGACCGATCCTGGGTATCCGCGTCTTGGCACTGTGCCGAGGGCGAATGCCATTGCCGCGCGACTTTCCGAGATTGCATTTCCGGCCGCAGAAACTCAGTCGGCTGAAGGCTCGCAGCAAGCCGAAGACCTGCCCGAAGGCGCGGCGGCAGCGCCAAATGTGCTAGAGTCCAGTGACATCTGCAGCGCGCTTACACCGCACGATGCCGACGAGATGACCCGCATCACGACCGCCAGTTTCCGCGACGCGGATTGGTTCGTCATCGGCGAGGGCATCGTCCGGCCCGAACGTTATCCGGCGATCGTTCGCGCCCGCCGCCCCATTGCGTTGAGCGGGGTTGGCGCGCTGTTGAACGGGGTCTGGTACTGCCAGGTTGCCTGTCATCGATGGGCGCGTAAGCCCGATCTGGAGCAGGGCGAGGAAAGCGAGCAGGTCACCCGACGCTATGAGGTCGATGTGACGCTTTTGCGCCACGGGTTGGGCGAGGCAGCACAACTCGGCAACGGTGACGAACCGCCGCTTGCCTCTGCGGGGGAAAGCGCATGAACCCCGCGACGATCGCCTTCCCGTTTTCAGTAGCCGCGCGTGGCAGTTTGACGCCGCACGACCGGGTTTTGGGTATTCGCGCGCAGATGGAGCAGATCCTTTTTACCCGGCCAGGCGAAAGGGTCGGGCGCCCCGAGTTCGGCTGCGGGATCGACCTGTTGGTTTTCGCCGCGTCCGACGATCAAACCGCGGCGGCTGCAGAATTGGCAGTGATGAGTTCGCTTACGCAAGGAATGGATGGCTTGGTGCAGATCGATGCCGTTCGGGCGCGCACAGAAGCAGAGACGTTAATCGTCGACATTCTTTTTACCACGCTCGATGACAGCGAGGAGTTTCATGTTGACCTGTCGTTTCCACTGGGGGAACCGCGATGACGACACGGTCTTTGAGCGCAGAAAACTTCGAAGCTGCGATCCTTGCCGCGCAGGCGGACTTCGTACTGCTCGGCGAAGGCCTGGCTGAAACCTGGCACCTGCCTGCAGGCCGTTTCGAACTGACAGAGACACTGACCCTTGGGGCGGTGCGACGCGACCTTGAAATCCTCGGCAATGCTGCCGGAACGACATTGGTGCTGAACGATGGCGTCGAACTTTCGGTGGTGGGTGCGCGGGTTGCACTGCGGGCGCTTCGCATCGAGGCAGCGGGTGGTGCGGCGCGCTCGGCTCTGACGGTCACTGGCGGTCTGTCCGCGCGGCTGCGTCGCCTTACGATCGCCGGTGCTGCATCAACCGCCTTGGGCGTCCGCGCCCCTTCGGTTCGGGCAAGGCAGATCGCGATCAACGACCTTTCTGCACCGGGACAAAAAACCTCAGCCCTGGAGCTAAACGGAAGCACAGATGTCTACCTGGAAGAAGTCGCAGCTTCCGGTCTGAGCGGTTCGGAAGTTACGGGGATCGACGCCGAGGATGTTTCGACGCTGACCCTTGCCGATATCGCCATGGAAGACGTTCGCGGCGCCCAATCGGCGACCGGTCTTCGCTTCCGTGGGAACCAGATCGATGCGACGGGGTTTGCCCTTTCAGAGGTTCATGCCGAAACGGGGCCCGCGCGTGGGGTAGAGGTCGTGGCAGCAGTCGCTGCGCGCGTGGCATCGGTGCGCCTAACAGGCCTGAGCGGCGTCGGATCCGCCGGGGCGGCCTTCGAAGACTTCGCCGGTGACGGGGTGACCGCGTTGCGGGCCACGGCGCCCGATGGCCGGGTGGCGGATGTGCAGGTGACCGGGCTGAATGCGTCGATGGGGCGTGCCCTGGCGCTGCGCATATCACCCGGCATCGACACTGATGGTTTGTCAGTCGCCAGAAGCCTTCGATCAGACGATCTGCTTGCCGATCTTGCCGCGGCCCAAGTGGCGTTGGCCGATGAACCGGTCGGGTCGGTTGCCGATTGGCTTCTACCGGCGGGGACGTTCCGCTTCGACGCCCCGCTAGTTCTTGGCGTGCCAGAGCGTGGAATTAGGCTTACCGGGGGCGGCTCGGATGAGGGCGGCACCACGCTGATCTTCGAGGCCGCAGGCGGTGGTGCGATTGATGACAATGTGACCGGGCTAAGCCTGACCGGGTCCGATCTGGCAGTCGAGGCTTTGCGAGTGCGGGTCGCGGCAACCGGGGCAGCGATTGGTGTCGCGCTTGCCGCGACGGGTACCGGGCGGGCAACCGACCTGACACTTGAAGATGTCGTCGGGGCCAGCGCAACCGGGATTGCCGCAGATGCAGACCAGAGGATCGAGCTTCACGACAGCACGATCCGAAACATATCCGCCAATGCTGACGATGCGGTGGGGATATCGCTCCGGGCGCCGGAGGTCGTCGTTGCGTCTGCGGCTGTTGCAGATGTCAGTGCGGCACAGAATGCGACCGGCATTGATCTTCGCGCAACGGTGTCAGGCAGCGTCACCGCAGTTGCGAGCGAAGATGTGGAAGGCGCGGTGGCCACGGGCGCCCTATTTTGGCTCGACAGCGCTGCACCCGGCACGCTTTCGGCGCTTGATCTTCGTATTGGCGAAATCACCGCCACCGGTGTGGATACTTTGTCGCTCGGGCTTGCTGCGATCGCGCGCGGCGATGTCGAACTTCGAGCAATCGGTATTCGCGATCTCGACGGTCCGCGTGTGCTGGGTGCACTGGCCTCTGCCACGGGTACGCTTGACTGGCTTGCGGGCGAAATCACCGATCTTCGCGGAACTGTCGGTGGTGCTGCCGGCCTGCGTGCAGTCCTTGCCCCGTCGGGCGCCGTCCGAGACGCCCCGTCGCTGGCGCTGCGGGACATCCGGTGCGAGGCGATCCGCGCCGCTGGGGCGAGCGGACAAGCACGCCCAGCCGATAGTTGGTTGACGGCTGCGACGAGTTTGGCCGCGAACCTTGCCACCGATGGGCCGGCCGCGCTCCCAGGGCCGGGCGATCCCGGCCACGCTGAAGAAGTTTTGGGCATCAGCATCACTGCGCCGGTCCCTGACGAGGCAATCTGGCTAGGGACAGAGGACCCCGGGTCTGTGGTGCTCGAAGACAGTCGAGTGCATCGCGTAAGCGGCACTGCACTGCAAATGGACTGCGGTCTTCGGGACATTGGATTGGTGCGCGTCGCTGCCTGGACGGCTTTGGACGCCGGTTGGATTGATGGCGAGCGTGTCGCGATCACGAACGTCACGTTCCACCGGATGGGGCGCGGACTGAGCGCGACCACGTCGGATGTCACGGCGGCGAATGCGCTGTTTACGCAAGTAGACGATGGTCCCGGCCTTTTCGTTAGCGATGGGGGCGATTTGGCTGCTGATGCGGTCTTTGCCACCCGGGCGACGGCACCGCTGGCGGCAGAGCCTGCGCCACTGCCCTATCGTATTCCCGGCCCGGCAACACAGGTTCCGGCAGGCGTTGCTGCCGGAGGACAGCTCGCGCCCAATCTCCCCGTCGATTTGTCAATTGCAGAAGACAGCAATCTCCATGCCGAAGCGATCATGGTTGATCCAAGCGATCCGGATGCTCCGCGCTGGGTCGGCGCCTTGCCCCCATTGCAGGATGCGCGCTGCGGTCTGGTCGATCCAGCGCCCCCACCGGATCTTTCGCTGCCGCGCGACCCGGAACCCGGCCCATTTGTCGATTATCTGAAGCGAGATGCGCGGAGCTTTCTTGAGGTGATGCTCGCGCGATCAGAAGTGGTCATGCCCGAATGGACGCTGCGCACACCGGGGGATCAGGTTTCGATGATGTTCGAGGCCGTCGCCGCCAGTCTGGACGCGCTTTCCTACAAGCAGGAACAGGCCGTCGCGAACGGTTTTCTTTCGACGGCCACGCTTCGTCGCGCGATCGAAGACCATGCACGGCTCGTTGATCACCACCCGGATCCAGGACACTCGGCCAGCGCCATGTTGCGTTTTGGGTTGCGCGATGGCGGGGCCGAGCGGTTGCAACTGACGGCTCAATTCGCGGCCGGAGGGACATTGACGATCCCGCGCGACACGCTGGTGGTCAATCCAGATGCAACCGGCATTCAGACGGTCTTCGCGACAGAGGCCGATCTGGACTACGATCCCCAGCTTAATGACCTGCGTCTGGCCGAGGATGCGGTGATCGAAAAAGGCGCGCTTTCAGCCCGGATCGCCGGTGATCTGGCACAAAGGCTAGCCGGGCGCTGGCTTACGATCATCGGGACCGATGCTTTTGGTGCGCCCTTGCCGTCGCACGTCGTCCGCGTGGTCGAGGCGCAGGACCTGACCGATGCAACGGCGATCACCTGGGACCCAAGACGCCTGGCCCCAGCAAGCTATCACCCCGAGCGGACCCTGATCGAGGCCAACACGGTACCGGCCCACCACGGCGTTCCGCTGGCGCCCGCCGCGTCGGAAGATATGGCGGAGGATGCGCCGCTTGCTTTGTGGCAGGCCGCAATGACCCAACAGCTTAAGGCGCCAGAGGGACGGCTTGCAGAATTGCCGCTGCCGGTGTGGCCGATCAGTCGGATTTCGCCGGGTTGGCCGTTCCCAAGGGCGCGACCGCGTCAGGCCTCAGCCGTGATCGAGGCGGCGCTAGATGGTCGTACGATGCGTCAGGTGGACGATCTCTCGGCAGAAGACGTCGCCGAGCCACGTTTCGCCCTGCGTCCGGGGCGCGCGGGCGGTGAGGCTTTGGTGATCCAAGGCGCCGGGGACGGGGGCGAGGTCACGCTGTCGCTTCGGGTCGGTCTGGGCGCCATCGGTAATGTCGGGGCAAACGCGCTGACACAAATCCTGGAGTTTGGTCCGGGCGGCGGCCTGAACCCGGTTCTGCCGGGGCGGGCCGATCGGATGGACGTGCTGCTTGCTGAGATCACGGTAACCAACGCGTTGCCGGGCCAGGGGGGGCGTGATCCCCATAGTGACGAGAGGGTCCGGGCGGACGCGCCGCTGGCGCAGCGCCGGGCGCTCAGCGCCGTCGCCCCGCGTGACTATGCCGACCGGCTGTCAGGCGAGGATGACATCGCGGCGGCGCGCGCCGTCGCGCACGATGGTGGCCTTCAACCGCTGTTACAGGTGACCGGATTGCTGCAAGATGAAGACGAACTGGCGCGCGCCGAACTGGGCGATGTGCGTGAGGCCGAACGTTTCCGGCAATGGGCCGGTGGACGGCGCTTTCTTGAATCCATCCGCATGATGGGTCTCGACGTTGAACTGGTCCCGCCAAGCTTTGTACCGCTCGACATCGATATTGCTATCGACGTCGAAGACCATGCCAGTGCCGACCGAACGCGGCGCCGCGTCGAAGCGGCCTTGCGAGGGGCGGGTGGGTTGTTCGATCCTGACAGGCAAGGATTGGGCACGGATGTCACGCCGGACGCAATTCAGCGGGCAGTTCTTACGGTTGAAGGCGTCAAGGCCGCGAGACTTCTTCGTCTTCGCCGTCTGGCCCGAGAGGCCCAGGACTATGCGCGCGCGCCAATCATGCCCTTTGGCGAGGTCGAAGTTGCCATTCTCGATCCCCCCTACGGTGGGCCGCCCGGGGTGCTGACGGTCTCGACCTGCGGAGGCATGCCATGACGGGTGCGCACCAGCCGGGCAGAGCGCGATCCATTCCGGAACGCCACCATGTCCGCAGCCATGCCGAGCTTCTGCGCAAACTTGCCGAAGCGGCGAAACAGGCGTTCGATGGCGCGGATCGGCCCTGGGACCCAAGGCGTCCAAGGGTGGAGGCCCCGGATTTAGGACGCGGTTTTCTTGATAGCTATGCGCTCCCGCTTCACATCCTTTGGACCTATCAGGATGCTTGGGCCCGGGAAGGCTTCTTGCCGACCGTGGAACTCGACAGCTCGCGTGCGCGGCTCTTGGAACTGGTGGCTCCCGCCCCGACACCTGGGCTTGCGGCTGTCGGATTGCAGCACTTCGTCTGCCGACCGGGGCGTGCCGCCAATCTGCCCGCCGGGTTTCGCGTAACATCGCCGGCGCGCGACGGGCGCGCGGCAGCAGCGTTCGAAACGCTCGCGCCAGCCCACGTCAGTTTCGAGCGGAACAGTTTCCTTCCCTTTCTGCCCGGCCAGGCGGCGCCCATACCCAGCGCCGGGTCCATCGCGTTAGCCGCCGCGCTTTTGGAACCGGATGTCTTGGTGCCTCCTCCTGGCGCCCCGCTCTTGCCACAACTTGAAAGCCGGGTTTCGGCGTCAAACCAGGGTGCGCTTGCCCAGCGAAACGCAGCGCGGCAGAGGGTTCGGGCGCTTCAACGCGCCGAGACAATGCGCGAGTTATTGGAAACCGGCGCGATCGACCCCTTCACTCCGGGGTTTCAGGCGCTTTGCGCCGAGGTTTGCGCTGCACAGGCATTGGCCAACCAGGTGCCTGCGTCCTCTGCGGCGGCACCGTTGTCGGAATCGCAAGAGATCCTGCTGACACAACTTGGCCGGATCGCGCGCCGTCAACCGCAGGCAATGGCCGGGTTCGAGGCGGCTTTGGCGCGCGGAACGGGCGAAAGCAATGCCGACTGGACCCGTCGGCTTGACCAGACAACCGGGTTCCTTGATGCGCTGGTGACCAACCTTTTGCAGGAAGCGCGCGACAACATGGTCCGCATGCATGGACCCGCGCGCCTCGATCGGCTGGATCGTGCAATTCGGGGCGCGGATGGTGCGGCGGTCGAACCGTTTCGCGGCACCGCCGACACGGGCACCGACACTCTCTTTCTGCTCTCGACGCTCACGGGCGGGGTAGAAGAAACCCAATCGGCACATCTTGAACCCGGCGATTGGCTCGTCGTGTCTGAAACCCGCCGGGTGCCAGAGCCAGACGGCGAGGTCACCGAAGTGATCGAGCACCGGCAGGCCGTGCAAGTCACGAATGTTCGCGATGAGATGGCAGAGGGTCGGCCCGCACCGATGAGCCGGATTGTGTTCCAGCCGCCGCTCGCACGACCTTACCGGCTGAACGATGTTAAGCTGCTCGGAAACATGGTTCCGATCAGCCACGGTACGACTGTCCGAAGAACCGTCCGCCGCTCGGATGTGCAGGGCCGAGGGCTCCGGCTGTCGGACGCGCCGCTCGCCTGGTTGCCCGACCCTCATGCCGCCCAGGGTCGAACTGCGGCAGTCACGTTGCGGATTTCGGGGCAGGACTGGACGCAGGTGCCGCTTAGTGCGCGGGCTGATGCCCCACCCGGCGCATTCTTTCTGACGATCGGCGCCGACGGGGTCGCACGGATAGCCATTGGGGCCGGCGAATTGGATGCGCCGATCCCGCCCGATGCGCGGATCGAGATTTCGTATCGCGAGGGGAACGGTCCGGAGGGCAACCGGCCTTCGGGAGCAATCTCGGAACTCGGCAGCGCGGCGAGCGCGATCGCGGCCACGTTCAACCCCTTGGCGACGGAAGGCGGCGTGCCGCCAGAAACCGTGGCCGAGGCAATTGATGCGGGGATCGGAGCGTCCATTCTTGATCGCGCTGTCTCGGCACGGGGGCTGCGCCGCCTCGCGCTCTCATATGGGTCTGTGCGTCAGGCGACGGTCCTTCGCCGGGCTCGCCCGGGCAGCCCGTTAAACCGAGGTCGTGCATTGGTCGTTGTGGTGTCCGGTCGGGGCGGTGCTGCGCTGACCGATGCCGAACGTGCAGCGCTTCACGCCTATCTGTCGGCCCGGGTGCCACCGGGTGTGACCGTCGCCGTGGAAAACCGGGCGCAGGTTGATCTGCGCGCCCGTGTCCGACTGGCTATTGAAAAGACAGGCGATCCGCTGACGTCGATCTCTGCGGCTTTGGCGCGGCTGGGTGTTACGCCGGGATCGCCGCCTGGGTTGCTGGATCCGGATGTCAGCGCCCTTGGGCGCGATGTCCATCTGTCCGATCTTCACCGTGCGCTGTCGGATCTGTCGGGCGTTGCCTGGGTGCATGTCGAGGCTCTCTACCGTTCCGGTGAACGGCCCCGGCGCGCTGATCGCATTGCGATTGATACGCGGTCCTTGCCGCTTTGGGACAAATCGGCAGGCGGGGAGCCTGTCGAGATCGTCTGGGAACACGCGGAGGATCGCGGATGACCCGCCAGTCTCTAGAGTCCATGCGTGATCTGCCGCCCGAAGCACGGGCGCTCGCCGAACTCATCCCTGCAGTGTATTTCGCCCGCGACGAGGCAAATTCCGATCGTCCCTTCCTGCGTCTGATCGCGGCCCTCGCCGAGCCGCTTACCGAACTGTCCGCAGCCATCGACGCGCTTCATGCCGACCATTTCGTCGAAACAGCCTCGGACGCTGCCCTGCCATTGCTGGCGACTTTGGTGGACACGCCGATTTACCGCGAGGAGGCGCCGACCAACCGTGCTGTGATTGCAAACATGGTGCGCTGGCTTAGGCGACGGGGCACGGTCGCAACTCTTGAAGAGGTGATCGCCGCGTCCTCTGGCTGGAGTGCCGAGGTTGAAGAAGCCTTCCGCTCGATCCAGATCACACAGGATCTGAACGCGATGCGGTTAAACCGTGGACGCGTTGCGACGCTCTGGGACCCGATTGCTCTGGCTGATCCGCTATCACGCCATGTCACGGGCGGCACCAACGCGCGCGATGCCGCGTTGGTGCGCGAGCGCTCGGCGCTGATCCGAATTGGCGACGAAAGCGTGGCCGAGACCTTGCGGCGTCTTGGACGTGCGGATGCAGGTCGTGCCGCAATTGCCCCGCGCAACTTCGACTATCTGGGGTGGGCCGAGCCGCAAGTTATCCTCGTTCGCACGTCGCGCGTCGACGCCGCAAGGATCGAAGACCGCGAGGCTGGCTCAATGGCACCGGGCACAGAAGAAGCGGACAGAGGAACCCTGCGCGCAATTCCACATGCTTCACGCGCCGATGAAGGTTTCGTCGGCGCGACGCTAGACCCCGCTGGCGGCATCGAACGCGTCGTCTGGAGCGGTGCTGTCGATCCCGATTACAACGCTGCGCAACTGACCGAGGTCCATGAGCCGACGGTACCTGAGCCGCCCAGAAGGCTCTTCAACCGCGTATTGACGCCCACTGCTTTGGCCGACACCCCGATTGATGCAGAAGCAGGCGGCGCGCTTGATCTTTCTGTTGATGGCGTCCGGCTTGTCGGATCGGATCCGCCGCGCCTGACCGGTCCGGCACCGCTTGTGTCCGTGGTCGGCGACGCGGTGCTTCGGTTTGCGGATGCGGATCGACCGTCGCCCGATGACGAATGGCGTCTGCGCCTGATCGCGCTAGAGACCACGGACAATGCGACTGTCCAGGACACCCTAATTCCACTGCCGCCGATCGGAGAGCCAGAGGACAGCAATCCCGCGCTCCTGGAAGCTATCGTGACGCGCGGTAGCCATGTTGCTCCTGACGAGGCCCCCGTCGCCCGGTTGGCGCGGTCGGGTGCTACGGTGGCGGTCCGTGTGTCGCGGAACCGTCGCGGGCGCGGGTATCGCAGGGCGGCGAACGGTGACTGGACAGGCCGAGCCTTTGGCGTCCCGGGTGGTTCGGCGCTATCTCCGGCGATTGAAAACCCTGCTGCAGCCGAGCCGCAACTTGTCCGCATCGAAAACCGTGCTGGCGGCAATGGCATCGCCGCGCTTGCACCAGAAGGCCCTGCCGGTTGGACATTCACATTGTTTGATCTGGGCGGGCTCGCACCAGAGGATCGACCAGACCTTGATGCGCCGGCGGCCGGGCCAGCGGTGGCCCTAGTACCCGGGGAAGGGGGCACGCTGATCCTTATCGCGCCGGACCTTCCTCCGAACCAGGATGCAGCGGCCCGCATGGGGCTGTGGAGGATCGACGATCCGCTGGGCACGGCGCTGGTGACGCGGGTTGACAGCGCCGATGACTTTCGGCCCGAGGCGCGGCTGATGCCGTCGGTGTGTCAGCATCTTGATGGGCGGACGTACCTTTATGGCGGGCGGGGCGAGGCACCCGATGGGGCCCCAGATCCCACGATGCTGGGGACCGCGCTGGATGATCTTTGGTCGTTTGCCACCACCGGAGCAGAGCCGTTTGTCTGGCGGCCCCATAACATGCGCCTGCCGCGCGACGGTCGCGCGGGGGCAGCACGCGTTGGCGGTCGGCTTCTGTCGGCCGCGGATGGGTTGATCCTGATCGGTGGGGCCTCGCGACCGGGCGCGCTTTCTGCGCAGGTCCTGCGTGCCGAGCTGAACGGCCCCCGCCCGCGCTGGCACCGGCTTCCCGATCTGCCACTGTGCAATGGCGGGCCTGGTGTGCTTTGGGCGCGCACGATAGCAGGTGGAGGGCTGGACGCGTTGGTCTGGGACGACGCCACCACCCCTCGGCGCATGACGCTTGTTGGCCCAGAGTCGCGCTGGCAGTCGGCGGACCCCGAGCGCGGCGCGCCGAACCCACCCGCAGAGGGCGAGGGGCTTTACTTGGGTGACGTGTTTCTTGCCATCGCGCCGCCGCCCTTGCCTCCCAGCGAAGTCCTGGTGTCGAACGGCGCTACTGCTCAAATCGGGTTTCTGCCTGCGCTTGATCCGGCACCGGGGGATGCGATGCTCTTGTTTGAGATACACCAGGACGGCACGGCAAAGCGCTGGTACTCGGACCAACCGGACGGCGAAGGCGTACGTCCTAATCTGCGGCTTGGTGGACCGCGCGCCGCGGCGGTCGCGGCGCGGTCCGAAGCCTCCGCCCGGATCGGGGCCGGTGGCAAACTCGCTTGGCGGCCGCTGACGATCCGGCAATGCACCCTTCAGACGTGGGATGTGCCACTTGATCTTGATCTGTCGAACGCGGTGGGATTTGACCCGCGCCTTGGGCGCGTTTTGCTGCGCGAGGCAATCGGGCGCGGTCGCCTGACATCGACGTTTCGTAGCGCGCGGGGCGGGTTGCTTGGCCCGGGCATGCTTTTGCCGGAGGGCGATCTTCCAGGAGCCTGGAAAGACCCCGATCCGGCCTACGCCGCCCTTTCACCGCCCGACAATCTGCTCGAGATCCGGGTCGATCCGCTGCGGGCCGGTACGCCCTCGCCCGCCGGGACATATGCTGGCGATCTGCATAGCGCCGCAGGCGAAGGCGGAAGACGGGTTTTGGTTGACCGGTCGCCGCGCCTTTCTGCCGCATGGCTTCCGTTAGCCGAACGAACAGCAACCCGGATCGGCGGCACCGGGCCTGGGCAAGTAGCATTCGTCCAGGCCGGAGACGACGGCGTTTCGTTGTCGCTTCGCGAGCGGATGTCGCCGGGCAGCGATCCTGAAGATGGCCCATCGCTTTGGCTCGAAGGTCTTGATCTTGGCGGTATGCTGGAAGTTCAGCTTTCGTCGGGACGTGTCGAGGCCCGGCTATGCAGATTGGGCCGGGCAGGCCGTTCCGGTGTCTCGGTCGCAGGTGTCGGACTTCAATCCGGACCGATGCTTTGGACACTGCCCGATGCGTCCCTGACCCTGCACCTTTATGGGTGCAAGGTCGGACGCCTGGAAATTCCACCTTGGGTGCAACTGGTCGCAGCAGGATGCACCTTCGATAGTGGCGCACGCGATCTACCCGCGATCAATGCGCCTGGCGCGCGCCTCCGCCTTCGCCACTGTACGCTGCATGGCGAGACCAACGCAGGACTGCTGGAGGCAAGTTCCTGCGTCTTTGCTGGGTCGGTCCGTGTGGCAAGGCCTGATCTTGGATGGCTTCGGTTCAGCCTGCTGCCGCCCGGAGGACGCGTGCCCGTGCTTTACCGTTCGGTCGAACAAAGCCCGTCTCTTACCTCTTTGGTCGAAGGAGATCCAGGTTACCTCAATCTGGACGCAAACAACGGTGCTGCGCTGTTGTCCGCGGGTGAGCAATCCCACCAACCCGGTGCCTATTCCAGGCGGGCTGACCGGGTGCGCGAGGCCACGCTGCGCGGCGATGATTTTGTCCCTATGGGCCTGGAAGCCCGGCACGTTGATCGCGCGCGCACTGTCAATCTATCTATGAATCGGAGGCTCCCATGAAGTCCAAGACCTCTCGGTTACGCTTCGACGAAGCTCGCCAATTTTCCTATGTCGCAGAGCGCATGGGCCAACCGCAGCTCGATTCGGACGCCAATGAGCAGGCGAAGATCCTGACCACAAGTGCGCGCCGTCGAACCGGAGACATCGCCGAAGGGTCGCCCGATGACGGGTTCCTGTGCGCCGACAGCTATCTGCTTGAGCCCGTCAACGGACTTCGCGGCTGGTCGGTCGAAGGGTTGCCGGCGGATGATCTTCGCGACATCAGAACAGAGTTGACGCTTGCGCGCCGGGACCCCGAAAGCCTACCCTTCGTTGTCCGCGCCCGTGGTGTGACCCGGCTTCGGAGACAGTTTCCCGAACCATTTGATCTGCTTGCGCGTCCGTTGCCGCTCGATCCGGCCAGTGTCACGTTTCAGGCGGCGACGGTCGTCGTTCGACTTCGGTTTGAACGGCCCCCAACGGACGACGAGATTGTCGATATACAGCTGCGGTTCGAAGACGCAAATGGCGATATGCGGGAAGTCTCGCCGATCGATCCCGCAGTCCGCGGTGGGGATTGGCGTCGCATCTCTATTCCCATTGCCGCCTTCGATGCGTTTCCCCGGACCCCGCGCGATGGCGGGGGTGTTGGGCTTTTTGTGCGGGGTTGGGATATTGCTGGATTGCCGCCCCGGGCAGAGGTTTTTGTCGATGCGCTGGAAGTAACCGATGACGATCTGGCCGAGACGGACTTCGTCATCCGTGGTGGGGACGGAACGGTGCCCGGCGCGGGCCGGCTGTTCGCCGACGGACTTCGCACGTTCCTTGAATCGGATATGCGCTACAGCGTTCAAAGGTACTTACCCAATCCCCCGCCGTTGGAACGACCGGCTGACCTTAACGTGCGGCATCTGGTCTATGTCGACCTTTTCGAGATGCCGCGGCACAGTTTTGAGGACGATTTCATCGAAGAAATCGCGCTCGACGGGGAGGAAACGGGCTTTCGGTCGCGATTGACGACGCAAGTGCGGGTCGAAGAGCTTGCGCCCGGTGCGCCACCCCTGCCGCCATCGGCCATGGGCAACGGTCGCCTGACCACGAATGCGGCCGAAGGCGTGCGCCCGGACCGGTTCCCGCCCGAGGAACCCGATCCTTGCCGCGATCGGTGTCTGTTCTCAGAGAACGTGTCGCTTGGATTGGGCTTTCGGGGAACCCAACATGCGCATGTGCGCCTCGAAGTGCTTCACTCTGGCGAGGGGCTCGACGCGCCCATCTTTGCCTGGTCGCGCGACAACGCATCGGTCGTTGCACCCTTGATCGAGACCGCACCCGCCGATGCTGTATCGGTCGTCGTCGCGCCGGAAGAGGCGGCGCGATTTGCGGCAAATGATCTGGTTGTGGTGGAAGACGATTGGACCCGGCTTGATCCCGGGGGCGAGGGTCTGCCGGTGGTCCGGCTTCTTCGCAGCGTCGATACTGCGACCGGGCGGTTAGAGTTTTTTCCGGGCGCAGAGTTTCTGGTGACCGATCCGGCCAACCTCAATGTCGGGGGACCGGTTGGACGGGCCTATCCTGTCGAGCGAGCCGCCGCCGTCCGGCGCTGGGACGGGGTCGATTGGTGGCTGCCGCAGTTTCGTTTCAACCTGCGGGACAACATAACCTTTGCCGTCGACGGAGATGATGTAAGGGCGGGCGAGTACTGGACCTTCACCGCGCGCGTTCGTGACCCTGATGGGCGGGCTGAAGGAATCATCGAGACCCTGACCGCCGAACCCGTGCACGGGCCCGAACGGGTGCGGGCGCCGCTTGCGCTGGTCGAATGGACCGAGGCATCGCGGATACTGACGGATCTACGGGCGCGCTATCTGCCACTGCGCGAGGTGCGCGACCGTCTGATTGAGCTTGGCCAGCGTCATATCTCGCCAGGTGCCTTTACGGTCGTTGTGGGTGATGGTGTGCGCACATTCGGCGACATCGATCAGAACCTCCCGGAAGGCGTGACCGGTGACGAGGCGGTCCAGACCGCGCTTGCGCGATTGGGCGATGCGGGTGGTACAATTTACATGTGTGCGGGCGCATACACCTTCGAGAGCGCGGTGTTGTTGCAGGCCCGAAACGGCGTCCGAATTCTGGGCGATGGTCCCGCGAGCCGGATTAGAGTGACCGGGGCGGGCGGTGCGTTTCATCTGGATGCTTGTGGCACGCGCGAACGCGTGACACTGGAACTGATGGCGCTGGAGGAAACGCCTGCACTCAACACACCCTTCGGATCGGCGCAACCGGTCGATGTCATTCTGGGTCCCCCTACGGACGCGGGGCCAGGCGGTATCGATACTGCAATCGGCGGGTTGATCGCCGGCGCTCTCGATGCGCGCCCGTTGCTTCCGGCGGACCTTACATTTGCAGCCGCTGGGCCGAACGGGCCTGTCGCGGCGCTTGGCACGCGTTTGAGGACACTCCGGCCCGGTTTCGGGCGTATCGGGGCATCCATCGTGCGAACACTCGAACGGCTTCGCCGCAGGCAGCGTGAACAGCCCAACGTCCCGCTCGAGTTATCGGCGCCAGAAGAGCTTGCAGTGATACAGGGTCTTCCGCATGGGGTTGTTACCGTTTGCGATTGCCAGAACATCGATATCCGACGCCTTGAGATCCGGTCGCGCGCCGCGGCCGGCGATACGCGCGCGGTTGGGGCCGGTGTGTTGATCACCGGCGACGTGGCCAATATCACTGTCGAAGACAACTCCATCGCCGCGCCCGATGGGGTGACGGCACTGCCCTATGCCCGGTACCTGTCGCTTTCGGCGCTTATCAGCTTTCCACGTGCAAGTCTTTTTGCCAAGAACATAACCGTGGCTGGAAACCTGATTACGCCGTTTGAAGACGGGCGAAACGGGATACGGATCGCCGACGGGACCCTGACTGGCCTGTCGCTCACTGGCAATTCCATATCGGGGTTCCCGATTGGTATCGACGTCGATGACCGCGCCGAAGCGCGGCAGGCGGGCCTTGATCGGATCGTCGTGCGGGACAACAAACTGAGCAACATCGATGCGATTGGCGTCTCTGTTGATGGGGATGGGGTCGATCTGGAGGCAAACGAGATCCGCCTTGCCCCGGGCGCCGATCCCGACCTTTCGCTCCGGGCCGCGATCCGGGTGACGGGCACCGGAACGCGGGTGCGGGATTGCTGGATCGTGCTGCCCCCGTCAAGTGACGCGCGCGATCCCCTGGCGCTGGAGGCCGGTGTGGTTATTGGGGCGGGCATCGGCGGTGGTCGGTCCCTGGCCCGTGCGGTGAGCGATCTGGAGGTTGTCGATACCCGTATCTCTGGGGCGGGTGCAGCCAGTTTAGCGGACGGGATTGTAATCGCGGGCCCGCAGCCATGTCACGATATCCGGCTGTCGCGCAACGTCATTCGCGCGCTTGGGGGCAGTGCGATCCGCGCGATGGCGCACGGCGCGCCAATTGGTGCGCTGACGGTCGCAGACAACCGGATCGAGGATGTGGCCCGCGCGGCTGTCAGCTGGTCTGCTGCGGCGGTCGCGGCGTTGGGTGCGCGTGAAGGGCGACTGGCCGGTCTTGCGATGCAAACCGATCCGCGCACGGCATTGGCGCGCCTTCTTGCGTTGGATGCGCCATCGGCTGAGGCGATTGATGCGCTGCTGCGCTGGTTGGACATGGCGCTTCTTCGCGGCGGTGTCGTGCTTTCAGGCGTGGAAGAGGCGGCTATCCTGCGCAACGCCATACGCGGCGTCGGGACACGGGCAGTGCCGCCGAACTTCCGCGACCCCGGTGGCGAAATCAGAACAGCAGGCACGCTTGCAGTTGGAGGACGCGACGTCAATGCATCGGACAACCGTGTCGAGGATGTGATCGGTGTCGTCCAGCCCATTCAGTTCAACCCGCCGCCTGTGCCGGGCCCGGTTCGGCCCCCTGTATTTGACCTACTTGATCGGTTCCGGCTAGAGCCGCTGACGCCGCTCGGGGCCAGCCGTTTCTTGCGCGGCAACTCGGTTCACGAACCGCTCTCCGGCCTCCGGGCAAACGTGGCGCGGTTCGCATTGGCGCCGGATCAGGAAATAGCCGCCGGGCGCGCCGGGCTGCGGCTTGGCGTGGACAGTGTCTTGCCCGGTCTCCGCGCGGCGGGGGGCGAAATTGCTATTGTTGCCGAGCGGATCGGTGAAGCGTCGGACCTTCTTGGCGATGCGGCAGGTGATGCCGAGATGCGCGAAGCCGCCGACCTTCTGCGGGCGGCTGTATCCGATGCCGCAGCACTGACGGCACCGGACAGCGCTAGCGCAGAAGTCTGGTCTTTGGCCGGGGCATTCGACCGTACCACGTTGGCCTCTCCGGAAATAGTGGCTGAACAAGCAAAGCTTGTACTCGAGGCGTTCGAGGCCCTTCCACCGCTACAGAAGGACGCTGCGCCTGAGGTTGCAGCAAACGCGCGCGCCGTCCTCGACAATCCGGGCAGCCCGCTCGCCCGCAGGCGGCTTGCCGCGGACACTGGGAAACTGGCGCTGGTGGTGGAAACCGGTCAGAGCTTTGCATCACCTGCCATAGCCGCCGATGCCACTGGAAATGCGGGCTCGACCGAAGCGCTGCGCGAACTTGCAGCTGCGGTTTCGGACACGTTGGCCGTCCCCGAAGGCGCCCGCCCGAGCGAGCGTCTGACCGCGGCAATCGACCCGGTCGCGCGACTGATTGCAGACCTTGAACCGCTGGCGCCGGACGGTGCGCGCCGCATACGCGACACTATGGCGGCCCTGACCGAGGGGCGCCCCTCGGCGATCCGTCGAAACCGGGTCGCGGCACTGCGCGCGCTGGTGCGCGAGGAAACCGCCGCGGTGATCGAGGTGCTGGCCGCTCGGGAAGATGATGATGCTGCCGCCGCGCGGGCGGACGGGACCGATGCAGAAGGACTGGCCCGGGCCGTCATCCGCCGGGCAAAGGATCAGCGCGCAAGCCTTTTGGCAGCAAGTGCTGCGGTGGTCGATACGCGGCTTGCTGAAACGCAGGCCATTGACCAGCTTGACGAGAGCTTTGATCTGAAGCTCAGCGAATTGGCGGCGCTTCAGCTTGTTTCGCTGAGCGAGGATGAAGACGCGCCAGCGGACGCAGCGAAGAAAGCTGTGGGTTTGATCGCGGAGGCGATCGAGACAGGCGACCGGGATCGTCGCGATATCTTGCGCAAGGAAGCTAGGGTCGCGCTTGACCAAATCACGACCAATGCGCCTGACATTGCGCCGCGCGGGAGCGAAGTGGCGCCCCTTGACGCCGACAAGGTCGGCGCCTTGGCGCAATTGTCTCTGGAAATAGGGGCCTACGATACGGCAGAACGCCGAAAGGAGGGGGCAACGCTCTACCTCGACACGGCCAATCGCCTGATCCAGGCGCTTCTTGTCCCCGCCGATCAGGCCGAGGCGATGCGAAAACTCGTCACCGATGCGGGCGAAACGCTGTCAGAAAATGCTGTTCCGGCTGCGGCGCGCGATGCCGCTGTTGCCGCACTTGCATCCGTTTCGAGCCAGATCGCCGAGGCCGCTTACCGGGTCCCGGCTGCGCCGCCCGAGTCGGACGCGCTGGCGTTTCTAACCGATCTTGGCCGGATCGCGAGCGCCCCCGACAATCCGGAGCCGCAACGCATCGAGGCCGTTAAGCGTGCCGTCGAAGCCAGTTCGGCCCGGCTGTCGCCCTCGACGCGTCTTGATCTGACACGTGCAGCCGATCTGCCCAACATCCTCGACGCCATACGTGGGGGGATCGGGTCGATCACCCGTATCCCACCAACTTTGATCCCGCGACCGCCGATTCCGAACGGAGTCAGGGCACATCCCGCCGATGGAATTTATCTGGGGGCGGTTGCCCGACAGATCGATGTGACGGGGAACAGCATCGCGGCGGTTCGCGTCGGTGCCTTGCTGGCGGGGTCAGACGATCATCCTTTGTCGCCGACCGGTCAGCAACTGGCCTTCGCCTCGGTCACAGGTAACACCGTGACCCGGGCCCCGGTCGCCGCCTTTGATCTTCGGCCGGAAGGCCCGGCGGCGCTGCGGATCGCGGGCAATGTGGTGCGCGCCTGTGCTGGGGCCCCCAGCCCTGATGCGACGGCGTTCGGACAGGCTGTGATAACAGTGATTGGCGAGGGAGAGCTTGAACTGATCGACAACCGGATGGTCGGCAACGGCAACGCGGCCTCGGTCGCACTGTTGCACGAAATGCTTGTCCATTGGCGTCGCGGCGATATCGCCATTGGCAACAACAGTATTCGCCACGCTGGTGGCGCGCGCGGTGGCACTGGCATCCTTGTCCTAACTTCCGATCTTGATGCGCAGCTTGTTGCACGGCTCTGTCGGGAACCGTCGCTGGAAGTTGAGCCACTGCCCCGTGTGACGAAGCCCGTTACCCCGACCGAACCTTCGTTTGAATGGCTGCCTGGGTTGCTTGATCCGCAAATCTTCGCGGTCAATATGCTGCAAGCAGGCGGTGCCCAGGTGGCGGCTCGAAATGCGTCAAGCCGTGCGGCATTCTCCTTTGGCGGCCTTGAGCTGGCAGACGCCGAAACATCGATTGTGAACGACAGTTTTGGCTTTGGCGCGCGGCCAGCCCCGAGTGTTGACCCGGCAACCGAAGCTGCCGATGCCTGGCTTGCGGACAGACCCCAACTGACGGTCCGCCCCATTGTCAGTTTTCTTAACATCTTGCCACCTTTAACGATCTTCATTCCGCCCCAACAACGCCGGTCTGTTCAGGTGGTTGGCAATGACGTAGTGGCCGAAGGTCCGGCACTGCAAATCCTCGCGACGGGCGGCTCGCTTGTCTCGGCTGGAATCTCGGGAAACGCCTTCGAGTCCGGAACGCGGACCGCTGCCGTTTATCTTCGCAACTTAGACTCTGTCGTTTTCGGCAGCAACCGGTGCGAGGCGCTGAACGAGGTCAATGTCGCTGTCCTCCGGTGCGGGCGCGCCAATGTGTCCGCAACAGGCAACAGCTTGGTCGGGCGCCAGCCAGCGGCGCCGCCGCCGAAACCTCTGCCGCCCAAACCCGGTTTTGTGGCGCCTGCGTTCCCGGTTCAACCTGGTCTAAGCCTGTCGCTTGATTTGGGCGGCGGATCGGGCCTGTCGTTGCCGTTGCGCGCGGATGCGCTGCTAGAGAGTTTCGCAGCAGCGGAAAGCGGAGTCTTCACCGATGCCGCCGGGATCGCCGAGGCCGGTTTCAAGCTCTACGCAGCCGAAAATGCAATCAGCCCGGCCTTGCGCGTGCTGAGTGCGTCGGAAATCACCGGCGCGATCGTGGGCGGCCGACGAGACGTAAACGCCGGCGAAAACGCGCCCGATCCAGGCGATAGCCAGACGGTACTTGCGAAGCTTCTAGGTGATGGCACGTTAAAGGACGATGCCAAGCTTTTTGGGGTCGCGAAATTTCTTCAGTTTAGCGACCCGCAGGCGCGCAACTTTGTGGCCCGCCAACTTGATGAAAGCGGTGGGGACGCGGCGGTTGCGCTTAATCGCGGGCTAAACGTTGTGACAGGCAGCGGCGAAGCGACGCCAGCGGCCCTGACAGCGGCAGCCGCACCCGTTTCGATTGTGGAAAAGCTTGTAGCCCTGTCGATCGGTAGGAAACCTTCCGCGGCGATCGATGCTGGCCGGTTCGCAGCGGTGCCCTTGAAGCCGCCGCCCCGACACGAGGCGCGGGATCGTTCGCTGGTGATTATAGGCGGCGCGCGGGTCGCTGCTGTCGGCAATGCGACAACTGCTGGTGTCTACATCCATCGCGGCACACCGAAACCCGACAGCGTGCAACTAAACGTATGAGACAGGAGAGACGCCATGTCCGATTTTGAAAACCTGACGCTCGCTGACATCGAAGTGATCCTGCCGCCCTCCGAGCCAGACCTGGCCCCGGACGATTTGGACGAGGCGATCGGCAAAAGGCTCTCGCATTTCGACGCGGAACTCGTCCGGATGGCCGATCTTTCGCAAATCCTCGACGCGCTTGGTGGAAGGTTCGATCTTATCCCGGTGCCGCCACAACGCGAAGAGCTTCAACCGTTGGTCGAACGCGCGCGCCGCGAACTTCGGCGCGGTCGGATGCAGTCGGACCGGGTCCGGCTTGACCGGAACATCGCTCTATTGACAGCGATCCGAGCCGAGGTTTCGCAATGAGCCTGCGCTCAACTTTAGAGGGCTTCCCAACACAGGCCACGATCCTTGTCTTCACGACTCTTGGTCATGTCTACACCGGCCGTCTTGTCGATATCGACGCGGAAAGCGTCACCCTTGGCCGTCCGGACGGCACGCCCAGCATCACGCTTAATCTCAATGACGTCTCCGGCGCGCGCATGCAGGTCGAGGAAAAGGAACCAAACGAGTGATCGAAGATCTTGTTCAGCAACTGATCGACCGGCTGGATCACCAATGCCTCGGGAAATACCGCGGCTATGTGTATGCCAATGAAGATCCGGACAAACGGGGCCGTATCCGGGCCATCGTTCCACGCCTTTTGGGCGAGCGGACCCCGACCGGATGGGCCGAACCGGCGGCCCCCTATGCCGGGCCTGACCAGGGCTTCTTCAGCGTTCCCGATCTGGGTGCAGGGTGCTGGATCGAGTTTGAAGAGGGTGACCTTTCGAAACCGATCTGGACCGGGTGCTGGTGGGGAGCGCCAACCGAGGAAGAACGCGCACTTGGCGATAACTCGGCCCGGCGCGCGACCCCCGAGACAGCGGCAGCTGCCGAAGCCGCGGAACGCACGCCTGAAACGCCACAACATAACTTGCCGCGAGAAAGTCCGGAACCGAAGGTTCGGATATTCAAGTCATCGACCGGGCACCACATCGTGCTTGATGACCGCGAGGGGCAAGAACGGATCGAGATCCATGATAGTCGTGGCAACCGCCTGATCCTGAGCCAAGAGGGGTTCGACAAGATCGTTCTAAACGATCGGACCCTCAACAAAGGAAATCGCGCCGCCGAGGTCCGGGGTAAGGACACGCTCGATGTGCGCGCCAGCCAGACGCAAGATATCGGTAGCGATCAAACCGTGCGGGTTGGCGGCGACGCCCTGCATGAATACCTTGGCGATTTTGTCGAGCGGGCAGGAAACGGAAACTATATGCGGGCGTTTCAGGGCGGCTCGTATTCAGAAACGTTGCCCAACAGTACAACGGTAATGCAAGGCGGCGAGGAGCGGCAAGTCGGTGGTGCTGGGACACTAAGCTATGGTGGAGGGTTGGGGGTGACCAGCGGTGGACCCGTTCGGTTCCTTTCGGCCGATCCGTTCAACGTGACCGCAGGCAAAGCCGACCTGTCGCTGAATGCAATTTCCCTGAGCGCTGGGCTTGGAAATGTCTCAATTAATACCCGGCTTGGGATCATGCAGCTTGGCGGGTTAACCGCGATCTCTCCGATGGTTTTGGGTGACGGGTTGGCGATCCACCACACAATGCTGTCGCAGATTCTGAAAGCCGTGAACCCACCGCTTGCCCCGTTCTACGGGCCGGCGCTGGATGTTTGGGCTGCCATGACCCCGGTTCTAGACCTGTCTTACTTCGGCTTCGTCAAGCGGATGCCAGTGGGATGACAATACATGGGATGATCCAAAGAAGGAGTGCGCGATGAAGTCAGCACAAAAATGGCAACCAGCCGATTTCAGTAACCTCGAAGCGCGGCTGGTAGAGGCTAAATCGCTTCTTGAACACGCGGTTCGGCTGATCGAGGCGCGTGAAATGGAAACGCTGACGAATCTGGCCGATGACCAACTTCGTCAGGAAAGGGACCGCCATGAGCACCCGATCCGGCGACGGTATAGATGAGCTGATCAGAATCCTGCGACTCTCGTGTCCGCAGGTGGCCACGGCCACAGCCCAGCTTCAGGGCAGCACGGCACCGCTTCACTGGCGGAGCGTGACGCTGGGCGACGTGCCGGGCGTATCAGAGATACTTGGCATCGTCTCACCGCCTGTAAACATCGTTTCGGGCTTTCTCGAAGTCGTGTCGGCAATCCTCGATATCGTAAAAGCGTTGCTGATTGCGATTGGCGATCCGATCCGCGCGATCATTATGGCAGCCTATGAGCTGATGAAGTCAATCATCGACGACATTCTGGCAACGGGAGCATACCTTTACGTTGATGTCCCGGGACTGATGTCGAACCGGAAAACGCTGAACGATATGGAGGCGCAGATACCCGATCCGCCGACCTGGCTGGCGGGTGAAACCCGGGAAGAAACTGCGCGGCCTGGAGCGGGGTTTGACGCCTGGGCGGCCACCTTTGCGCAAAGCTTCGATGATCCAGGTGACGATGATCGCCCGATCTTTTCGGATGGCGCCGTGGTCGAGGCAGTCTTTCTGGTGGCGACAATGCCCAACATGGTGAATTTCAAGGAGTTCGCCGAACTTTGGGGCAAGCTCATCGACTATGACAAGTTTGTTGATCTCTTCAAAAGCCACGGCTTTCCGGTCGAGGACCCTGACCGGCATCATCTGCGCGGTAGCTCGGTCTCGCCCGACTGGAAGTCCTGGAAACTGCGCGACATTTCTCCGCCAGAATATCCCTTGCGAAAGCTGGAGGAGGGACCCGCCTTTCTGCTGACGGTGCTAAGAAATGTCGAAAACGCCGTCGGTCTGTTGGTGAAGTTGATTGATTTGGTGAAGCTGAAGGTGCGCATTCTGCAAGAATTTATTGACCTCATCGAATCCGTTCTGGACATTCTGCGGGCGCTTTCAAGCTCGGGGTTTCATGTTCTGCCAGTTGCCACGGATGAGGGGGTCGAGGGTTTGAAACGTGCGTTTCTTGAAGCCGAAAACCGTCCCAACACGGATCCGGTTACCGGAGAGGCGACGGAAGCATCCGCCATCATGGGGGCTTGCTTTCTTTCAGGAACCTCGAACGTCGTACCCTTCAGTCCCCACATGCTTTGGGCTGTGCTTGGGCAGGGGCAGTCTTTTGAGGAAGCCTATGCCGGTGTCATCGAGGATCATGTCGACTTCGCAAACGAGTTCGTCGAGAAAGGAAAGGATATCAAGGCGCTTGGAAGCGAGGCCTGGGCCGGGTCAGAGGGCAACTCCAGCATCCAAGGCCAAGGGATCAAAAACCTCTGGGCGGATTACAAAGAAGAGGCGATCGAAACAGGCGAGGTGTGGATCCAAAACCTCGACGACCTGCCGGCGGATATTGCAGCGGATGTGAAACGAACCCTAACCCATATCGGCATGACGCTTGCCGAGGCTGAAGCCGCGTTTCGTGCTGATCGGAACGGCTTTCTGAAGCTACTTGAGGATAGTTTTTCCATGGGGTTGGGGGCGCCCGCCAGCCCGGTGGTTCTGGCGCACATAGAGGCGAACCGCCGGGCCCGCCGCCGCGGTGGGCGGGGCCTTGCGATGGCCGCCGGGTCAGGGGTTTGGCCAGTGCCCGAGGGCGGCTCCTAAGATGCGCGCGGCGCGGCAACTGGTTGCCGAAATCGACCTGTGGAAACAGGTCTGGCAACAGGTCGAAACCTTTGTTGACCGCATCGACGGCGCACGCGATGCCGACGATACCGCAGCGCGGCGGTGCCTTGCCCTGCTGAAAGCCGCGACAGTGGTCGAGCGTGAGCGCGGTGTGCGCGTGACCGACAATGTGCTTGGCGATCCGGTGATCGACGAGGCGCCGCGTCCTGCGCTGAGCGATGGGTGGAAGCCGGACCATCGCATTTGGCGATTGCCAGGGAATGACGAATTGGAACTGGCGGTTGCAAACTTGGCCCCGGAAGAATTCTTCCCATTGGTCTTTCCAGACCCGGAACCCGTCGATCTGCTGCCGCCGCGCAGCTACTTCAGCTACACAGTGCTGGCTTCTGATCCACGGTATGACGAAATCAACGACGGTCTGATCACCGTTCGTGTGCCGTCTTATCCCGGGCGTGGAGACGCGACAATTGCCGGGCTGTCGCGCCCTGCGATTGGCAGTACGCTTGGCGGGGACACCCTGTTGCCCGGGATCGAAGAAGACGGCGGTATTGTCAGCCTTTTTCCACCAGACAATCGCGGCAAGGCCGCGACGGATGTCGATCAAAGCCAGGACTGGGTCTTGACATGGACCGCCCTAGCCGGGGCGCGACGGTCAAATTTGCAAGGCGCACCTGCGGGCGATGTCAAGATATTCTCTCCGCTAATCCAAGCTCTCCCGTGGTCTCAGGCGCGCGTGGCGCGCGCATTCTCCCTTGCTGACGAGGCGCGCGATTGGCTGCCGCCTGGCACCGCACCGGGGCTTTCGGGGGAGGCGGACGAGATTGCCAATAGCGCAAAAAGCGCGGCCCACGCGGTCACCGAAAACGCGACGCTCTTGCGGGATGCTAAGGACATTCTTGAAGATACGGGGACGACCGATCCGGACTTGTCGAGCCTGATTGCAACCGCTGCAGACATGCAAGGTGGCAACCCGACACTGTTCGAAGCCATCGAAACCGCCGCCCGCGCGCTGGCTGCAGCCATTGCCGAGTCCAGTTCCGGTCCTTTGGGAAGCCCCCCGAACAGTGCGCGCACTGACGCCGCCGACACGCTCACCGAGGCCGTGTCAGCGCTTCTTGCGGCAACCTTAAGTGCCTCTGATCTTTACACACAGGCGGTGGAGGAGGGGCCCATTGGTGCCGAACTGGACGGTGCTGTGGCAAGCCGGATTGGCTATCCTGATGGCAGCCTGCGAATGCTTCGGGCGCTCGAGATCGCCTTTGTTCGGTTCTGGCCGTCGCGAATGCGTTGGATGACCTGGCGCCACCGCCTGGCGCTGAAGGCGCTTTTTGATGCCTTCCGCGCGCCGTTCCTGAAGGGGCTAGGGGCACTGCTTGGAGGCGGCGATACCGGGTTCCCGGTCAGCGGGTTAACGATCTCAACTGCGGCAGCGACGCGCTCGGACAAACTGCGGCTTGATCATCCTGCAAGCCTCGCTTCGGCACTGCGCGGGATTGAAGCGGGCCATGTCGTGCTGACGACCGAAGGTCGCGCCGCCGCGGCGGTTGTCCTTGGTCTTTCCTCCGAGAGGGGTCGTCTGACATTTGATATCGCACCCCTTCGCGTGTCGATTACGGCCGACCCGGGCGGTGGCGCCGCTGACACGCGGGGGCAGATCCAGGGAGGTCAGGACATCGCGACGTTCGTTCCGGGCAGCGGGTTGACGCTGGACGCGCTGCGTTTGGGTGCGCACCCAAGTGCGCCGCGCGCCGATGGCCCGATTGAGACCGCTGTCATCCTTTATGGTCAGCTTGCTTTGCTTTTTGGTTGGCGCTCTGTCGAAACCGGATTGGGCAAAGGACTTTTCCCGTCCTATGCCGCACGAAGTCTGCCGGACCCTTCGGAAGACCCGCTTGAAGACCTGCCGCTTTATGGTGTGGTTCCGGTCGGGACTGCATCGCTCGTGATCCGCGGCGCGCCAGAGACCTTCTGGGATCGGACCGAACCGTCCGACCCTGAACCGCGCATGGCCAGACCCGGTGAGCGGCTTTTGATGCGCGGACGCTCGCCGGTTAGCGACAGCGGCGGACAAGGGACATTGCGGCAATCTGTGATCGAGGTCGACCAAGTCTATCCGACTACGGCAAAAGCCTTCCACCGCATGGACGCGGCCAGCGTCGCGCTTCTTTCGACTGCGCCGCTGCCGTCTGAAGACATCGATACCTGTCTGGCCGATTGCGAACCAGAAGAGCATTTGATCGTCATCGTCCTCGCGCAAAACGGGCAGCGGGTCGACTATGTAAGCGATTGTACGCTGCGGCGAGATTTTCAGGGCTTCGATCTGCCATCACTCGCGACTGGCGTACTGCTTCCTGAAAACGTGGTATCGTCGGTTACCGGAGAGGCACAAGGCGGCCCGGAGGGCGTGGACCGGAGCGAGGAATTCGCAGCAGCGATGACGCTGTTTGCTGACTGGACAAGGTTTGCAAGACAATGACCGACGACGAAGTTGAAGATCGCGAATTTCTGGCTGCTGTTCTGGTGCTTCTGACGGATATCGACCGGATCATGGCCCCAAACCGCATCCGGACCGGCGCTCCGTTTCGGATCGACCCTGTGCCACCGGGGCCACTTCCGCCAACCGGCACACGCGGACCGGCTGAACAGCGCCAGCGCTTGGGGACACCCCGGTCTGCGGAAGACTGGCAGGCCCCTACGACCACCTTGCCGCGACGCGGACCCTTGAACGAAAGAGTCGCCCGGACGGACGCGGCCCCGGCGGCGGACGCGCGAAAGTCGCGTGGTCCTGCGTTCGTGCCTGAAGCACCCGGTTTACCCGCTGAGCGAAAGTCACCCGACCGGACGATTGCCGAGCTACCCTTGTCGACACCGGAGGTGCCGTCCTCGCCTCCCGCGCAGGAAATGAAGCCGGTCGCCGCCCCACCACCGCCACCACCGCCCGGCCCGGTGCAAACGGGCCGCCCATTGCCGCTGCCAAGCAACCAGCCAGACCTTTCGATGCTAGAAAGACAACCCCCACCCGGCACAGTTGTTTCTGATGCGGTGCCTCCCCCCCCGATCTCGTCGGCGCCTCCGCCTTTTCCCGATCTTCCTGCGGTGGCCGATGAAGTTGTTGAAGACCTTGAAGAGCCAATCACTATCCAAGGAGACAATCAGACTGCGCGACAAACGCGATCAAGGTTGGACGAACCCATACCGGAGACACTGCCCGACGTCGAAAACACACAGGACGAGGACTTTCTGTGGCGACCTGATCGCTTTGATCCCTCGTCGCGTTCCGCCCGCATCCTATTTCTAGGTGGGCGCAAGAGCGGGACTTTGACTCGCGCTCAAGCGCGCCGGATCGCCCGTCGGCTGGGCAGCACGTTTTCAGATCGTGCGCTAAGGCGGCTAATATGACTTCGCCGTCGTCTCACGCCCGTCTGGATGCTCTGCTGGCGGATCTGACCCGCGTCCTGCCAGAGACGCACGGTGTGTTGCTCGAGGCAGAGGAATTTCAACATGGCGCCGCCGCGCTGCGAGCGCTTGCAAGCCGATCTCGCCGCGACCGAGCGTTGGCGCGCCTGAGCGCCGAGGAAGCGGCTTGGATCGCAGGCGAGATTGATGCACGCTGGCGGTACCTTGAAGGGTATCAGACCAGCCCGTTTGCCGGTCTTGTTCTTCCTAACCCTATCTGGAGTGCCGGGGGCAAAGTAGAGATCACCGTTGGACTGGCAGTCGAGGGTTTGCAATCTGGCTGGGAGGTGAAATGGAGCCCTCAGCTGCGCCCGCTGTCCGACACCGAAGCACGGCTTCAGGTGAACGATACGGAAACGGTCTACAATCTCAAAGTGCGGGTAATCGGGCGTAGTTTGAATGGAAAGCGCTCAATCCTTGTGGCGGAAGCCGAGGTGCGGGCACTGAAGCCAAAACTGATTTGGGATGCCTCAGCCCCAGCAATCGTTATCTCGGATGGCGCGGGGACGCCGGCCGCGGACTTGAAGCTGACGTTGGACGGTGTCGATCATGTGGCAGACGCACGAGGAAAAATCGCGATGCCGATCGGGGCGGACATGCCGAGAGATATCCGTCTTGGCGGCATGGCGCTTGCACTGACGGCCGAGGGTTCGACCGAATGATGGCTGAAGCGGTAAAACGGTTGGCTCAAAACAAATGGGGCCAGAAAGGCGCCGCAGAGACGCCGGCAGACGCGGGGCTGAACGAAGCGACGGCCGATCTGCGCGGAACAGCAGCGGCCCCCAGCGCCCCGGTTCCAGCGGGATCTGTCTATGAGGCGCGCGGACCAGCGCCCCGTCGGTCTACCCTGCCCAATGGTCCGACCGACTAAAGCGGTGTGCACAAGTTCATGCCGGAGGCGCCCCGTAAGGTCGAGGAGGGCGTCGCTAAGCTGCTCGTGCGCGGCATGTTCTAGGCGGTCGGCGTGTCCCTATCGGCATCGAGCCAGTCATTAATTGCTTCTGTCACTTTCGCACGCGACAAGCCGGTAAAGCCGGATTCCAAGGGATAGTGTCCATCGGACACCTTCAGAACGACCCGCTCAAGTCGCGACCCATCCACCCAATAGGGCCCACTTACGGCGCGTTCGATACTGGAAAGGTCCCGTTCAAAATTCAGACTGCCGGTAAGTCGACCGACCCGATGCGTAAAGCGGCCCGACGCCCTATCGAAAACAAACCGTTGGAAGGGCGCGTAGTACCAAGCAACCCACAGCACACCCAAGCCAAGCGTGAGGACCAGAGCCGTTTCTCCGTAGCTGCTGTATCTACCCGCGAGGGCAGTTGCGACCGCGCCAAGCCCCATGGGTGGCAGAAATAGCCAAAGAAACCAGGGCCGATCTTCTATCGTCAGTCGGTCATCGGTGGCTTCAACGACTTTCATGCCACTCAGTTTAACATGGTTTAACGCCGGTACAGAACCGGGTGCTTGGACCAGGCCAACGCTGGATGTTTTGGCTGAAGGACAGTCGGCCTTGGCGCAGAACCGGGGATCTGCCGCTTTTCTTGATCCTGTATCGGTGCCGCGGTCTGTTTGGGACGCGCTTGCATCGCACTCCTGGATGCGGTCCGGTGGCCGTCCGGCCAAGATGTAACCCCGCACGCCGGTCCGCAAACTCGGCGCTCTTTAGTGGGGGCGCTGGCTTTGCAGCGGAGACTGGAAACTGCACAGAAGGCTGACGCAGCTAGCCTTGTCGACACGAAACTGGCCGTATCAGGCGCCCAATATGAGCTCACTAGTGCCTGAGCCTCTCCAAGGAATTGGCCCGGACACTGCGGCGGAACACCGGACTGGCCGTCGCGACAGACGTCGCTTCGGTAGACCTGCGCTAGGATGCGCTGAGGGAAAGTCTTGCGTCACGCCAGTGCCATTTCGCGTCAGTGGGCATGTCCGTGTCCGAGATGGCTGTAACCGGACCAGATGATGAGAAGACCTATCACCGCGATCAATGCGGCAGATATCCAAGGTGCTGCCGCCATAACCGCATCAAAACGCGATGTTCTTGCAGACACCGCTTTCAGTCCGACAGCTGCGACCACCCCAACGGCGACAAGCGTTGCTGCCAACCCAAGCGAGAAGGCGCTGACAAGTGTGACGCCAAGTGCAACCTTGCCGAGATGCAGACACAGGATAAAAACCGTGATCGCCGCAGGGCAGGGGATTAGCCCTCCGGACAGGCCAAAAAGGATCGTCTGCCAACTGCCCGTACGCCCTGATGCCAACCGGGCGCGGATTTCGTCGGCATGCGCCCGGGCATGGGCGTCCATATGCGGATCGTCTAGGCCAACCGATGCCACATGGGTATGGGCATGGTCATCTTCATGATGATGATTATGATGATGATGATGATGATGATCTGGGTCGTGGCGATGGCCCGCGCCGGTCTGTTGCCAAAACATCCAGACGGCGATGCCCAAGACCAGAAACCCGGATACGATCATGAACCAGGGCTCCAGCTCTTCTCCGATCAGGTCGTTGCCCCAGAGAAGTGCAAGCATTGCGAGCACCCAAACAATGATCGAGTGCGAAAAGGCGGCCGAAACCCCAAGAAGTATTGCCTGTTTTACCGTGCCATGCACCGCGATGATGTAGGCCGCCATCATGGTTTTGGAGTGCCCCGGCTCCAACCCGTGCAGCGCCCCGAGCGCCAGTGCAAAGGCAAAGAGTAAAACAGGGTTCGCGCCGCCTGCTTCGATCATGCCCGTAAGGTCCATGATCGCCTCCCCCCTATAGATACCGAGTGATTTCTCGGAACTCTGCCAACTGCGCCGCGCGGTCACTTGGGTTGTCGGCCGCATCGGCAAGGCAATGCCCAACGTGGTCATGGATCAACGCCACCTTGGCTTTCGTCACCGCGCTTTCAACCGCACGCAGTTGCTGAGCAATGTCCTTACAAGGATCCTCTCTCTCGATCATTTCGATGACTTTCGCCAGATGACCGTGCGCGCGCTTCAGGCGCTTCTGAATTTCTGGATGGCTTGCATGGAGCATTGCATATCCTATCCTGAAGGAGGGGATATAAGTCAACTTGTCGCTGCAGCTTATTTGACACGTTCGGAGACCTCAGTTTCATCTCGCCCTGCTTTACGCCCGAGCCGATTTCCATTGAAATTATGAGGAATGACCAGATAGACAAACAATTGAACATATGTTTAATTGTTTAGTATGATTACGCGTGTGATTCATACCGATCAAATGACTGAGCTTGCCGAAACCTTCGGGCTCTTAGCGGATCCGACGCGGCTTTCGATTGTCATCGCATGTATGGACCAAGAACTCGCTGCCGGAGAGATTGCCGACACCCTTGGGTTGTCAGCTTCTCTGACCAGTCATCATTTGCGTCTGCTGCGATCGGCCCGCATCCTTAAATCTGACAGGCGCGGCAAGCAAGTATTCTACGCGATGGCGGATGCCTGTGTGCCGAGCGTTCTGAACATCATGATAGATCACCTGTTCGCGCATGAGCACAACGAAACCGATTGAAGCCAAAGGAGAAGACCATGCCAAATGTAACGCAACAGAAATGTGCCTGCGACGATTGCCTGTGCGTCGTCGACGTCAGCGAAGCCGTGAAAAAGGATGACCGCAACTACTGTAGCGACGCTTGCGCAGCAGGGCACCCGGACGGTTCCGGCTGTGGGCACGCGGGATGCACCTGCCACGGCTGACACATAGGTGACGAAGCACGGGCGCCCGTTCTGGCGGCCGTGCATTTGCCAAGTCGCCTTCACGCCCAGTTGATGGGGGCGACGGGTGCTTTAACCTTGCCCAATCAGCCGCTCGCGGGGAATAATCGGCTGCAAGAGATCGAGGCATTTCTCGAACCGGAGGATCGGCTTTGAAACGTTTCCCGTCGGTATTGGCCTTTGTAATTGCGTTGTTTTCCGCCGACATGGTGCTGGCGTGCTGTGTGACTACCGGGCAGATCGTAGCGCGCGACAGCGAAAGACAGCTTGTCCAGCTTGCAGATGGCACGATTTACCACGTGCCCAATCGCGTGTGGTTGTCAAAGTTGCGACCACGGAGTTGGGCCACACTTTGGTATCGCGAGCGGGACGGCGCGCGCGTGGTTTGGAACCAAGAGGTCAGAAGCAGATTTCGGCGCTTCTTCTAGGCGGCGCCGGGTTTTGTACGTTTGACCCGGCGCGCCATGTGGCGCCTATCGGCCCGAGATCGCGGGTCCGAGCGCTGGGAAGCGGACAATCCGATATGTGCCCAGGGATGCGTCCTCACCTCCATTGAGAACGGGCGAGCGGTGCAGTTCATTGATAGTTGCGTAAACATACCCGTCGGCCCCGATCGAAAACCCGTCGGGCCACGGTAAGTCTTCTGCGGACTGGAACAGCACCTCGTAGCTGCCATCGGGCCGCGTGACGCCGATGGCGTTATCGGTCATTGCGGTGATGTACACGTTACCGGCTGCATCCACCGTCGATCCGTCTGAAATCGGCTTGTCGCCATAGCGTTCCACCCGCGCCTCAAGCGCTGCATCGTCCAGGTCTTCGTCCAACAGATCGGTCGTTCGGATCCGGTACATGGCGCTGCCCGTCATCGGCGCGAAGTAAACCCACGTATTGGTGGGATCGACCGTGATCGGATTGATGCCAATCATCGCCGGATTACCGCCTAGAAGGATTTCACGCCCATCAATGACCATCGGTGTGTTTTCCGCGCGAGTGTACTGACTGCCTTCCAGAACCCGGCGCGCGCGCCCCGTCTCGAGGTCGATCACGATGATCGCAGAGTTGACGTGATTGGCCGTGTCAGAGATGTAGATTGCCTCGTTCTCGCGGTCGACGGCCAGATCGTTCAAGAACGAATAGGGCCGCGCAACCGGCGCACCGATGTAGTAGATCGCTGACAGTTCTTCGGTTTGGGTGTTCCAGCCAACGACCCGCCCGGTCTGATTTTCGCCCTGGCCGTCCAGCATCCACAAAATGCCTTCGCGGTCCACGCGCAAGCCCAGCACGCCGTTCAGACCGTCGTCATCCTCTGTTGGCGCGCGCGCCCAATCCTCTGTTGGATACGGGACTGTGCTGCCGTCGTTCATGACCTCCACCACGCGCAATTCGGGGCCGTAGAATTCGTGGACCGACATGAACATGCGGCCGTCCGGGGCGATGGCCAGGTTGCCCGGCGGCGTATCGCGCGGGAACTCCAAATAGGTTTCAAGCTCTTGCCCGCTGGCCGCGCCCGCAAGCGCAAACACAGTGCTGATGGCGATCAGGTAGTGTTTCATTGATGTCCTCCTCAACAATTGACGGGACAATAGGTGTTGAAATAATCAAACGACAGAAGGCAAAAGGTGAAACTAAAATTTGAAATTTTCGAATGTACAGCGTCGATGATCTAAAGACCTTTGTCGTCATCGCAGAGACGGGCGGTGTGACCGCCTGCGCCCGGCGGCTTGGCGTTTCGCCAGCGACCGTTAGTCACCGTCTGGCAAAACTCGAATCGGCATTGCGGCTTACGCTTTTTCACCGAAACAGCCGCGTTCTACTGCTTTCGGCCGAGGGTCAGGTGTTCTTCGAGCGCGTTCAGCCAATTCTGGCGGATCTGTCGCAGGCTGAGCGGGATGCTGGCAGTGGCGTGGCGGAATTGTCGGGCAATCTAAGGGTCACAATGTCACCCTGGATCTTGTCGCGCTTCATTCTCCCGGCCTTGCCGGACTTCAACCGCGCACATCCGAAATTGACGTTCGAGTTTCTTGCGGTGGATCGCTACGTGTCGCTTGTCGCCGAAGGCCAGGACTGTGGAATTCGGGTCGGCCAGCTTGAAGACAGTTCACTGGTTGCCCGGAAGCTGTGCGACAACCATCGGATTATATGCTGCGCGCCTGCTTTTCTGGACGCTCACGGCCCCTTCAAGTGCATCGACGCACTGTTTGAAGCACCGTGGGTGACCTTGCCTTGGCAGCGGCGACTTGCTGTGAAAGATGCAAAGGGACGCCGACGGGACGTCACCGCGCACAGTACCGTTTCGGTTTCGAATTCCGATATGCTGACTGAAGGCGCCGTCCAGGGCCTTGGACTTGCGATAAAATCGCGTCTTGCAGTCAAATCAGAGCTGCAGGATCGGAGACTTGTGGAGATCCTGCCCGACTCGCTGTGGGAACCTTCTGCGCCTATATGGTTCGTCTTTGCCCCTGAGGCCCGCACCGCGCAAAAGACAAAGCTGTTCGGCGAACTGGCGAAGGCCTGCTTCGAACGCGTGCCCGGATAAGTCCGCACATTGCGATGCCGGACAATTGCAAATGACCTGTGCGTTTGCACGAACGACCATAAGGTGACTACAGACACCTTATGGCTTGTTGGCCCATAGGGGTGCTGAAGCAGCGGGCAGCTTTCGTTCTGGCGCACCCCCCGTCGCTGCCATAGAACGCGCGACCCAGCGGGTGCACCTAGGGTCTTTCGGTCTGGTCAGGGCAAGTATTCGCGCGGCCAAGAAGGTCGGGTTACCACCCCACGAGACCGCATTACGTTCACCTGTGTACGTGGACGGCGCAGGGCGCGTGTCGCACAACGTTCGCCGCGGTCGAGCCAAGCAGATAGTCGCTAAGCTCTGGCTTGTGAGATCCCACAACAATGCAGCCGATATCCCGCTCGGATGCAAATTCGACAATGCTGCGATAGACGTGGCCTTCGACGACGTGTCCCGTGACCTCGTCTTCATCCAGGAGCTTCTCTTTCATCAGTGCTCGGGCGCGATCAAACGCGCGCTGGGCGTGGGCATCGCTTTGGGTCGCTCGTGCCAGGCCAAACGCCGCCTCGACCACATGCAGGGCCACAACCTCTCCGCCCGGAAGCAAGAGCCTGCGCGCGATTTCAAGAAGTGTCGGGGAAAGCCCATGATCCAGAGCCAATGGAACTAGGATTCTTTTGTACAATTCTATTCTCCAAGCTTTGCGACTTTCCGATGGGTGTCAGGGGTCAGAGCAATGTTAGCCGTCACGATCGCGAACGTAGCAAGCAGACTGTCCCGTTTCAGGATCCATCGCCTCCAGTCCGGTGTCGTATCTTGCTTCTTATTGGCATTCTCGATGGCGTTGCCGAACGACAGCGCAAGCGCTGCGAGCCAGCTGGCTGCGAGCCAGCTTGACGTCGCAACCCCGGCGCACGTCAAGACAAACGGCCACTTGAGGGACGACGACGTGGAACGTAGTGCGGACACCATGCTTCAGCCTCCCATGATCCTGGGAAGCCAGAGGACAAGCTGAGGGAAGATGAAAATCAGGATAAGGCCGAAGAGCTGCACCAGCATGAATTGCATCATGCCCAGGTAGATATCTTTCAGGTCCCAGTTCGGTACGACACCTTTCAGGAAGTACGCAGACAATGCCACAGGCGGGCTGAGCCAGGCCGTTTGGAGGTTAACCGCAACGAGAATTCCGAACCAGACCATAAGATCGTAGCGATCAAGCCCGTGCACTGATAGCGCCTCGACCGTAGGAAGAAGGATCGGAACGACAATCAGAACGATCGGAACCCATTCCAACGGCCAACCCAAGAGGAAGATAAGCGCCATGACCAAAAGCAGGATCAGATAGGGCGACATCTCAAGACCCAAAAGAAGCTCTGTCAGCATCTTCGGCGTTCCCAGTGCACTGAACTGGGCCCCGAAGAAGTTCGACGCGGCGACCAGGAACATGATCAGGACAGTAATTTCCAGCGCCTTGATCAGGCTGTCGAAGAAGCTTGGAAGCGTGAATTTGCGATAGGCGATGGACAGCAGGATCGCCCCAAAGGCACCCATTGCCGCCGCCTCGGCCGGAGTTGCGAAGCCAAGGAGGATTGAACCCAATGCAAATGAGATCAGGATCGTCGGAGGCATCAGCCCGGCGAAGAACTCGTCCCAGAGGGGCGAAAAGTAGAAACCCTCAACCGCGTCCGCGCCGTAGATCTGGCGCGATAGAAATGCCAATAGCAAGATAAACGCTGCGAAGATGACAGACCATGTCGGTAGACCGCCACCGTCGCCCGCATTCGCAAAGATCATGTACACGTGGAACAGCACTGCGATCGGCAAAACGAGCCTAAGGACATTTAGGTTTCTGTAGGCCGCGTAGGCAACGGCGAGTGTGATCAACAGCACGATCAGACCGGCAAACGGTACTGGGCCTGCAAACGCTCCGCCAAGTCCAAGGCCGAAGATCCGGCACACCGTCAGGATGCCAAGACAGATCAAGGCAACCTCGGCTCCGTAAAACCTGGATGTGCCCGGCTGGTCTTCGTCGGCGAGCACGGGGCCGAGGCTGGGGTTCAACCAGCATCGCCCGAGTGTATAAAGCAAGTAAAGTGACGCCAGAAGCGCACCTGGAATAAATGCGCCCCGGAACAGGTCGAGTGTCGAAACCTCCAGCACGGGCCCCATCACGATTAGCATAATCGACGGTGGGATCAGAATGCCCAGTGTGCCCCCTGCGGTGATGGTCCCTGCGGCGAGTTGCACGTTGTAGCCCGACCGGCTCATCGTTGCGCCGGCCATGATCCCCAGAAGTGTCACCGAAGCGCCCACGATGCCTGTTGCTGCCGCAAAGATCGTCGACACGATTAGAACCGCGATGAACAGCGACCCGCGGATGCGGGCCATGATCATCTGGATGGATGCAAAAAGCCGCTCCATCAGCCCCGCCGATTCCATCACGATCCCCATCAGAACAAAGAGCGGTACCGCCATAAGCTGATCGTTCAGCATCGTGGAGTTGATGTTCAACGTCATCAGAAGCGTCGTGAGCTTGAAGTTCGCGCCCCAGATGCCAAAGACGAAGGCAAGGAAGACCAACGTGAATGAGATCGGGAAACCGATGAAGATCACGAAAAGCATCGCGCACAGCATGATCAGCCCGATGGTGGGTTTGCTGAGACCCGGCTGGGCGGACATCAGCTGTGTGAACCAATCCCCGCCCGGCACCAGACCGGGCGCAAAGATCGCCAGAACAAGCCATGTCAGGCCGATCAGATAGATCGGTAAGGCGCGCACGAACCAACGTTCGCGTTCCTTGCCCATCTTGTGGAAGGCGCGGAAAACCTCGGGAAGGCCCTGCAACAGCAGGAGTACCCCCCCGATGGGCATGGCCAAGCGTGCAGGCCAGAGGATCGGTTGCCACGCGCTATCGAGCGCCAGACGCTCGCCGGTTTCGTAAGACAGGTACCAGTACTGCGCAGAAACCACCGTGAAGAAGATCATCGAAGGTATAAAGAACAAGAGGTACGCCGTGGCGTCCACGGTGGCCTGGGTCTTGCTGCTCCAGTTGCGATAAAGAAAATCGGCGCGGATATGCACGCCGCGCATCAATCCGTAGCCGGCGCCCGCCATCCACAAAACGCCTGCGATCATGCGGCTGAGGTCATAGGCCTGCAGAGTTGGGCCAAGACCCAAGCTGCGGGCAATCTCTTCGTAGCCTGCATTTTGAAGGATGATGAAGCTGTTCCGTGAAAAGACCTCCCACACAACGATGGCGATCAAGGGAACCATCATCAGGGCGATGATCTGACCAGCGCGGTAGTTGATCACGTCGATGGCGGCCGTGATGGGGCGTTGCCAGGCCGTCATATCCTCGGGCGTTTCACCTGGGGCTTCGGCTCGTCGCTCGGCGATCAGCTCGTCCGCGATCTCCAGGTCTTCTGGATTTGGCTCTTCGGCCATGTGGCTGTCCCTCCCCTGAGCGCGGAGTTGATATCCCCGCTCTACTCTTCGAAACGCCCCGCCCCAGCGCTTGGAAAAGAAGAGCGAACGGGCCCCGTGCGGGGCCCGCTCTGGACTTGTTTACTTCAGCGTGTCCGCAAATGCGCGCCCGAGGCTCGCATTCGAGGTTTGCGCACCGGACCAGAACGGAACGGCGATTTCTGCAAAGGCGCGCTGCGATGCCCAAACCTCGGCAAAGAACTCGTTCTCTGCCGCTGCGGCTTCAAGCGCGCTGGTTGCGGCTGCCGAATACTCGGTGAAGTAGTCAGTCGGCGTGTCTTCCAGAATGACGCCGTGTTCGTCCGTAAGCTCCTTCAGCGCCTTGCCGTTTTCATAGATCCGGTAGGATAGCGATTTCGACAGGGACGCGTTGGCAGCCACTTCCAGGGCCTTTTGCTCTGTCTCGGTCAGGCCGTTGTAGAAGTCGAGGTTTACGTACATATCTGCATTCACCGTCACCTGATGCAGACCTTGCAGGTAATAGTGCTTCAGCACCTTCTGGAAACCAAAGGTCAGATCAGGTTTCGGGCAGCACCATTCGGCTGCGTCAATCGTGCCCTTTTCAAGCGCTGGCAGGATGTCACCACCGCCCATGGCCACGGCCGGAACGCCGATATCGGCATAGGCCGCGCCGACCATGCCCGGAGGTGCCCGGAACCGCATTTGACGGAAGTCATCCATTGATGTGATTGGTTCAGGGAACCAGCCAAGCGCTTCGGGGCCTACCGGTTGCAGCATGAAGCCCTTAACGTTGACGCCCATTTCTTCCCACAGGCGATCATAAAGCTCTTTGCCGCCGCCATATTGGAACCAGCTTAAGAACGCGATGTTGTCCAGTCCGACCCCGGCACCGGCTACAGGCGCTCCGAAAAGGTTGGCTGCAACGTGCTTGCCGCCCCAATAGTGGGTCCAGGCAAAACCGCCTTCCACAAGGCCCGCGTCAACCGCGTCCATAATGTCGCGCGGACCGACGATGGCACCAGCGGGCAGGACTTCGATTGTCAACGAGCCGCCGGTCAGCGCCGCGACGTCCTTGCCGAACTCGTTCAGCATGAACACCTCGTCTGCTGTTGTCGGCAAAACCGATTGGATGCGCAGAACTTTCTCGGCCATCGCGGCCGACGCCGTTAGGGCAAGCGCTGTCGCGCCCACCGCCATTGTCTTTAGATTAAACATGTTATCCTCCCATGGATATCGCCCTCTGAATTCTGGTGTGCGCACGGGGAACGAAGGCTCTGGCCCCGGTCGTCTCTGCACGTTGTGGAACTTTCTCCTTCTTCAGATCTCATGAGCTGGCATCCTCCAACACCAGATCACTTGCCTTTTCGCCGATCATGATCGCCGGGGCGTTTGTGTTGCCGCTGACGATCCTGGGCATAATCGATGCATCCGCGACGCGCAGACGGTCGAGACCGCGGACCTTCAGTCTGGGGTCGACGACCGCAGCATCGTCTGTGCCCATCTTACAGGTCCCGGTCGGATGGTAGATTGTCACAGCAGAGCGCCGCGCCCAATCGAGTGTTGCGTCCGCGTCATCAAGGGCTACGTCGGCGCCCGGCGCATATTCTTCGGTAACATGAGATTTCAATGGCTCGTGCTGCGCAATTCGCCGCGCCACCTGAATGCCACGTACGATCGTCCGACAGTCCATTTCTGTCGCCAGATAGTTGGGGTGAATTTTCGGGTGGTCGTCCATGTTCGCGGATCTAATCGACAGGTGACCCGCGCTTTCCGGCCGAAGTTGCAGAACCGACGCCGTGAAAGCGGAAAAGGAATGCGGACCGTCAACCGCGTTCTCCGCGCTAAAGGGCTGAATGTGAAATTGAATATCCGGGGTTTCCAAGTGGTCCTCGGTTTTGAGGAACCCAACGCCCAGGCTTGCCGCCATGGTCATCGGTCCGGTTTGTGTCAGAACGTATCGCAATCCGATCAGGGCCTGCTTTACAAGATTGTCGGTCTCGACGTTGATAGTGCTCAGCTCGGTCTTAAAAACCGGGCGCGCCTGAAGATGATCCTGAAGGTTTTTTCCGACCCCGCGAAGCTCTCCCTTGATCTCGATTCCGTGAGGCAAAAGGTCGTCCGGGTCGCCTACGCCGGACAGCATCAGGATTTGCGGGGACCCTATAGACCCTGCGCTTAGGATGACCTCGCGACGCGCCTGGATTTCTGTCATCTCGCCCTTTATACGCGCGCGTATCCCGACCGCGCGTCGATCTTCGATCAAGACCTTCTCTGTCTGTGCATCGGTAATGATCACTAGGTTCTTCCGACCCCGTGCAGGGTTCAGATACGCCACGGCAGACGAGCAACGCCGTCCACCTTTCATAGTGAGTTGAAAATGGCCCACACCTTCTTGGTCGGGTCCGTTGTAGTCGTCTGTTCGTCTGTATCCCGCGTCTACGGCTGCATCGATCCAGTGTTCGACGATGTCCCGCGACAAGCGTGATGTCTGCACGGATAATGGGCCGTCCGACCCGCGAAGGTCGGTGCCATTCGGGCCCTTCCAAGTCTCAGAACGCCTGAAGTAGGGAAGCACCGCATCCCACGACCACCCTGTGCAACCAAGCTGGGCCCAGCCATCATAGTCTTGCGGCTGCCCGCGCACGTAAAGCAATCCGTTGATCGACGACGAACCCCCCAGAACCCGGCCGCGGGGCCATGCAATGGAACGACCCGCAATCCCGTCGTCGGCTTCGGTGCGGTATCGCCAATCGGTGCCGGGGTTTCCCATCGTACGGAAGTAGCCGACCGGAACATGGATCCACGGGTTCAGATCTCGTGGCCCCGCTTCCAGAAGCGCGACCGTAAATCGCCCGTCAGCTGACAGGCGGTTTGCCAGCACGCAACCTGCAGAGCCGGCCCCCACAATGATGAAGTCAAACTCCATCACCCTCCCACATCAATTATTGAGACTTTTTGTCTCGATTTTTGCTTATTGGAGACGCTACAAGAATTCTGATGGATCACAAACACCAATTCGCCGCGATGGGTTGCGCATGATCGGTAGCGACCGGATTCCGACCACCTTTCGGACGCTTCTGATCCTGGAAATTCTGGGAAAAAGCGACCGGGCGATGTCAGCGACCGAGATCAACGCCCATCTCGGTTTGCCGAAACAGTCGATCCACCGCCTTTGCGCGTCCCTTGAGGCAGAAGGCTTCCTAACCCAAATTGGAAGCAGGCGGCGATATGTTCCGTCCCGGCGGATGCGGGAATTGGGCACCGGGCTTTTATTCAACTCAAGAAGCCACATCGCCCGACGCCAGATCTTGTTGGATGTCGCGCGCGAAGTACGGGAAACGGTGAACTTCGTGGTCCCCGAAGCCGATGGGATGAGCTATGTGGATCGCGTAGAAACCGACTGGGCGTTCCAGATCCAACTGCCCATCGGAACGCACGTTCCGTTTCACTGTACGGCGAGTGGAAAGTGTTTCATCGCCAGCCTATCGAACAAGGCCCGAAAGCAGTTTGTTGGCTCGCTGACCCTGGCACCTTTGACCCGCGCGACCAAGACGAACACTGACGAACTTTCCGCAGATCTCGAAGGCATCAAAAGGCGGGGGTACTCGCTGGACGAGGAGGAATTCCTGGATGGGATGGTCGCGATTGCCGTCCCTGTGACTGATGCATCCGGGCGGTTCATCGCTGCATTGGCGTTTCATGGCCCGACACAGCGGCTGACGATAGCAGATGCGATTTCAAAGAAAGACGTTCTGCAAGCGGCGGCGCTTCGACTGCGCTCTGCGCTTTTTGATTGAGTTCTTCGGGGGCGCGGCGTGGCCAAGGCCTTTAACGGGCAGTCAGGCGCTAGCAAGTCTGGCAGTAAGGTTCGGCAGAAGATCTTCGAACCTCTCTTCATCGGGGTCGATCTTCGGCATCTTCATGCGGGGCAGGGTAAGCGGTTTGCCGGATCGCCTGAGATAGGCATTCTCGAACGCCTGTATCAGCCCGCTTGCCGCCCCAAAATCGGCGCCCTCGGCATCGGCCGGATCAAATTGGTCCGGTGCCGCCACGATCCCGTCGAACATGGTTCTTCCCTGCAGGATCATCCAGTTTCGGAAGTCTTCGAACGCGTCATCTGAGCACCCATCCTGGAGGAGATATGCGAGCGCCCATATGTCGTTCCGGTAAGCGTCCGACAGGCGGGACAAGGCAATCTTTGCGGCGTCTCGAATGGCCTTTGGCGTGTAGGTGACCATCTGATCTTCGATGTTCAGAACGGTTTCGCTATCCGCACCGGATTGCGCGTTCGCAACAATGTCCCAGAAGAGCGCATCTGACATGGGTGTCTTGTATGGCGGCGGCAGCTTCGGTGGGGGTGTGCCGTTAAGCTCTGACGTCCAACGTTCAATCTGATCCTCATGCTGGGCTTTGACTTTGAAACGCGACGCCCAGTGGTCGAAGGCGTCAATGGCGTCGCGGGCGATCTTCTTTTTCTCAGGATATTTACGGGCCATATCCCGTTGGTGGCGATCGGGCGGTGTCTTTGTTCGGCTGGAACCCGGAAGCGCATCGTAGCGCTCGACGGCTTTTCGGGCACGGCCAAAACTCCGAAACACGTCGATGTGACTTGCGACATCGGCCCGCCGGATCTGTGCTGCGCGCGCCACGTGACCGGCATTTGCCAACATGTCGACGATCACTCCATAGCTTCCGGACAATCCGGCCAGCGAGACGTTGGACATTATATCCTTCGCAACGAGATGGGCGCTATTGTTCTGTATGTGTTTTTCGGTAACCCAGATGAGCAAGTCGGCGCTTAACTCGAAGATGGGCGCGTTGGTGAGTTCTAGCGGCGTGTCCTTGTCACCAGAGTCTCTTTTGGCGGCCAAAAGTACAAAGCAATGCTCGTGGTCTTCAAACAGACCACAATATTCGATGGTTGGCAGATCTATAATGTTCTTTGGGAGCATCAGATCAAACCCTAGCAAAGTCTCCGCACTATGGCAGGAGAATGCTGTCAAAAGTGTGGTCCCGGACCATTGTCTTTCCTCGAAAGTGGCAGTTGGTCATAAACCCGTAAGCGGTCTCATGTCAGGCCGTCAGACCAAAGATAAGTGTGCGTGTTCCACGGTTTTGACAAACTTAGTCCGTAGATTGATTTGCGTGTAGGGAACCAAACATCGCCCAAGATCGCATGACTCCTGTGCAGAAGCCCCCGGTCGGAAGCTTTCCCAATCCATCGGTCGCGTATGAAACCAGAACTGAGTTAAAAGTAAGAGAGACGAATGCCTAAGCGCGCAAAGTTCCGAAGAACACTCGAGGACATTTTGCATGGCCTGTCTGAAGATCTGTTTCCTGCCGAGCTTGGGAAAGCACCAGTGACTATCAATAGTCGTTCAAGCGATGGCGACACTGCGCTGCATTTTGTGGTGCGCGAGGGAGATGCCCACGCAGTCAAGATGCTAATTGAAGCTGGCGCAGATGTGAATGCAATTGGCGATATGTCCGAAACCCCCTTGCATGTCGCCCTAAGAAAAGAAGACCTGGCGCTGGCAACAGCACTGGTCGAAGCTGGCGCGAGCGGGAATATCGTGTCGGAGTTCAATCAAACGCCTATGGACATCGCGATTGACCTCGGCGGGTCGTTCAAGCGACTGATGGTAGAGCGTTAAGCAAAGGACTGTAGCTGAAAGGTCGCTCGCAAAATCGTCTCTTACGACGTTTGGGGGCGTCCTGCCCGGCTCTCGTCACCGGCCGCAGATCTCGGCTTTATCGAATGTAGTTTCGGGATCGGGTGGTCAAATTGTCCAATCCACGAGTGCCTGTGCCCGCCCTAGACGGGGCGTCGGGAATTGTACATATTTTTCATGATAAATAGAGCCAGCTGCGTTGAGGCGCAAGATGACACTGCCCTACAGCAAATCCAGCAATCCCCGTCGTTCTCGCCCTTTGATCGTCGCCGATCAGATTAAAGACTGGGTTGTCGATCGCGACCTAAAGAGCGGCGCAAGACTTCCAAACGAAGCTGAGATGATTGTGCAGTTCGGTGTGTCTAAAGGGACTGTGCGCGAGGCAATGCGCATTCTTGAAGCACAGGGCCTTGTCGTCACACGGACGGGTCCCGGTGGCGGCAGCTTTGTGGGTGAGGTGACGGCTGAACGCGCCAAGTCGCTGCTGGCTAACTACTTTTATTTCCAGGATCTCACGATCTCTGACATCTATCAGCTTCGAAAACTGCTGGAGCCTGAATTGGCCGCTTCGCTCGCCGGGCGGCTGACGCCGGAACAGCTCGATCAACTGAACGAGCTAGCGACCAGATACGATTCCCCTGCCGCATCTCCCGAGGAAGAACGCGACCAGCATATCATCTCGCTAAGGTTTCACAGCCTGCTGGCAGAGTACGGCGACAACCCGCTATTGGCCTTCATGGTGGCTTTTATGGCGCGTATTCTGACCGATCTAACAGTCTTTCGAAGGCTCTATGAACCTCATAACGCCGAGCTTTGGGTCAAGGGCCGCCAGTCGCAGGTCGATCTGGTACGGGCGCTGCGCGCGGGCGACGGCGATCAGGCTCGTTCTATCATGCGCGACCACATGGAGCGCGCCGAAGACCTGATGCGGCGCCAAGAAGCTACGGTGATGCGGCGATTTATGGCAGTATAACAGACACCCGTTTTCTATTCTGCGGCCTTCGGCGGATCCGGAGCGCGGGTTGGGGCAAGCGCCGTCGGAACCTCATCAAGCCAGTCGGAATAAGGCGGAGTCCGCGCCGCATCGAGAAGGGCCCGCAAATCACGCAGAGGGGTGTCACTTCGGTCGATCCTTAAATCCAGTGGTGCGGCATCGGGCCGAAGTACAATCAACGCCGCGGATAGAAGGCCCCGAGAATCCCCGCCCGCAGTTTCGGCTGCCTCCAGGGCTTCCAAGACACGCACGGCGGGATCGGCGCTTGACGGATCGTTCCAGCGCGCCTCCATGGCCGCGAGAACATCGGGACCCAACAACATGTTGCCCGACATAACCAGACCTTTGCGCGCCACATGGGCCGCGTAAGGGACCGAGGCATCGCCGGTAAATCCGGCAGACTGTCCGGTCCGATCTAGGGCTGCCAGTTGACGGTACGCGCGCCCCGGGTCGGCGCCTGTAACTTCGCCCACGGCCGCGTCAGCCGCGATGCCACTGTTCAATCTTTCCAGAACGTCGTCCCGCCAAAGCGTTGACGGCGCTGTCCCTTGCGAAGCGACGAGACCTGCGCCCAGGCGTCCTCGCAGTACCCAACCACCAACACACAGTGATCCGGTCGCCGCTCCAGCGACCAAAGCGCCTTTTTTTTCATCAATCGCAAGCAGCGAGTAGGTCATGGCTCCTCGTATCATAAAATTCTTGAATTTATCATGATAATTTGCGTCACTCCAATTCATCATGATAAATTCAGGGAGTTTCACCGCAATGCCCATTCTCTCAATCACGCGGCGCAACGTTCTGGCACTTTCTGCCGCGACAGCGCTGGCCATAATCGGGGTCTCTGCGGCAAATGCGCAGACGCCGCCGGGTGTTCTCGTCGTTGGCCAGATCGCGGAACCACAAGCGCTCGATCCAGCGGCGGTAACTGCTGTGAACGATTTCCGCATACTGATGAACATCTACGAAGGCCTTGTCAGGTACGCGTCGGGAACGTTGGAGGTTGAACCCGCCCTTGCGACCGATTGGACGATTTCGGATGACGGGCTGGTCTATACCTTCACCTTGCGCGACGGGATCAGCTTCCACGATGGAAGTGCGTTCGATGCCGAGGCCGTAGTGTTCAATTTCGAACGCATGTTGAACGAGGACCATCCCTATCACGACACGGGACCGTTCCCACTCAGTTTCTTCTTCTCGGCGGTCCAAGGTGTCGAGGCGACAGGCGAGATGGAAGTGACGTTCACACTTGATGCGCCCTATGCGCCGTTCCTTTCGAATCTGGCCTATCCGACCGGCCTGATCGTGTCGCCGGCAGCCGTGATGGAGCACGGCGTCGAGTTCGGGCGCAACCCGTCGGGAACCGGACCCTTTACCTTCACTGAATGGCGGGCGAACGAGGCAGTGGTGATCGAGGGCAATGCGAACTACTGGGATGGCGAACCGGCGCTGGACGCTGTCGTTTTTCGCCCGATTACAGATGCAAACACCCGCACCGCTGAAATGCTCGCAGGCGGCATCGACGTGATGGTCGAGGTTCCGCCCGTCGCGCTTAGCGAGTTTCAGGGTGACAGTTTCACTGTGTACGAACAGGCGGGGCCGCATGTCTGGTTCATGATCCTCAACGCGCTTGAAGGGCCATTTTCCGATGTCCGCGTCCGGCAGGCTGCGAACTATGCCATCAACAAAACGGCCATTGTCGAAGACGTGCTGGAAGGTACCGCCGAAGTCGCCGCGGGGCCGACCCCGCCCGCCTTTTCGTGGGCCTATAACGAGGCGCTAGAACCGTATCCCTACGACCCGGACCGCGCCCGGGCACTGCTGGCAGAGGCCGGGATGGAGACCCCCGAGATTACCTTTTACGTGACAGAAGGTGGCTCCGGCATGCTGGACCCAGTGGCTATGGGCACGGCCATCCAGGCTGATCTACAGGCTGTCGGCTTTGACGTGGCGATAGAGACGTATGAGTGGAACACTTTCCTCGGAGAGGTGAACCCCGGTCTCAAAGGCAAGGCGGATGCCGCGCAGATGGCTTGGATGACCAACGACCCCGATACGCTGCCCTATCTTGCGCTGCGCACAGGGGCTTGGCCCGAGGAGGGCGGTTTTAACTCCGGCTACTACTCAAACCCCCAGGTCGATACGCTTCTGGAAGAGGCTCGCACGTCGACCGATCAGGAGCGGCGCGCAGAACTTTACCGCGAGATGCAGACCATAGTGCAGGAAGACGCCCCATGGGTTTTCGTCGCGAATTGGAAGCAGAACGCGGTCACCAGCGACCGGGTAGAGGGCTTTGGGCTTGAGCCTTCGTTCTTCTTGCTGCTCGACGACGTTGCGAAGAACTAAAATACCTGCGGGCCGCCGCTTGAGGTGCGGGGCCCGCAAATTGCATGCGACTGTCTGATAGACGTGTACTCTCAGCGCGCATAGCCTTAAGGGCATCATCGGTTCCGGGGACCCCATGATCGGCTATATCCTCAGACGCCTTCTGCTGGCCGTTCCGGTGCTGCTTGGCATCTCAATCATCGTCTTTCTTATTATGGCGATGATCCCCGGGGACCCAGCGACGGCGATCCTCGGGTCATTCGCAACACCGGAAAACGTGGCTGCGCTGAACGAGGACCTAGGCCTCGATCAACCTTTGCTCAGGCGCTACTTTATCTGGCTTGGAAACATGGTGCAGGGCGATTTTGGCCGCTCCTTTGCGCTCAATCGTCCGGTCTTAGACGAGGTCCTCGAGCGGTTTAACGCAACGCTCATTCTCGCCGGGTCAGCGTTCTTGTTGTGCACGATCTTCGGTATTGCTGCTGGCGTCGTCTCTGCGGCCAATCAATACGGGTTCGCGGACAAGGCAATCACGTTTTTTGTTTTGCTGGGCATTTCAATACCCTCCTTCTTCCTTGGCATGATGATGATCCTTGTCTTTGCCGTTAACCTGCGATGGTTCCCGGTGTCAGGCATGTGGCCGATTTTCGGTGACCGTACCTTGTGGGTTCTGCTTGATCACCTTGCCATGCCGGCCACGGCTCTTGCGGTCGTTGCCACCGGGGTCATCGCCCGGCTGTCCCGGTCCGCGATGCTAGAGGTGCTGCGCCAGGATTTCATCCGAACGGCCCGCGCCAAGGGCGTAAGCGAGCGCCGCGTGATCTGGGGTCACGCGCTGCGAGCCGCGATGGTTTCGATCATCCCTGTTCTTGGGATACAGGCGGGCTTCGTCCTGTCAGGCGCCGTCTATATCGAGATCGTGTTTCAATGGCCCGGCGTCGGCCGAATGCTGGTCGACGCGATCCTGAGACGCGACATTCTGCTTGTGCAGGGCGGCGTGGTGTTCGTCGCGGCCTGCTACGTCGTGTTCAACATCGTGGTGGATGTGGCGCAGAGCCTGCTGGATCCGAGGATCAAGACATGAGCGCGTTTTTCAAGCTGCTCGCCCGCAATCGTCTTGCCTTGATCGGTCTGATCGTGATGGGCGCCGTGGTGTTCCTCGCGCTCATTGCGCCGATCCTGCCCTTGGCCGATCCCGACGTCACCGATACGCCGAACCGATTTGCAAAACCTCTATCCGAAGGCGCGCTTCTGGGCACCGATCACCTAGGCCGCGATCTTTTGAGCCGTCTGATGTGGGGCACCCGGCTGAGCCTGGCCGTAGGTTTCGCGGCCGCCGTGATTGCCGCAACGATCGGAGCCGCGATTGGGATCATCGCCGGATTTTACGGTAGCTGGACAGACAACATCATCATGCGCGGTGTCGATATGCTGATGGCGTTCCCCTACATCCTTTTGGCGCTGGCCATTGTGGCGGCCCTTGGTCCGGGTCTTATGAACGCCCTTATCGCGGTCGCGGCGGTCAACATCCCCTTCTTTGCACGAAACATCCGCGGAATCACCGTAAGCATTGCGAATAAGGAATTTGTGGATGCCGCCCGACTTTCCGGGATGTCGGATGCGCGCATCATCCTGACCGAAGTTCTGCCCAATGTTGTCCCGGTGATCGTGATCGCTATGTCAACCACCGTTGGCTGGATGATCCTGGAAACAGCAGGCCTCAGTTTTCTTGGCCTTGGCTCTCAGCCGCCGCAGGCCGATCTTGGGTCCATGCTTGGTGAGGCGCGTTCGGCGCTTATCACCAACCCGCATACCTCGATTGTTCCAGGGGCGATGATCCTGATTATCGTGATGGCCATCAATCTGCTTGGTGACGGGGTGCGGGATGCGCTTGACCCCCGCCTTAAATCCGGCGCCCTTAACCGCCCGATGCCGATCACGCGCGTAGAGCGGAGGGGTGACATCCCTGCCGCGACCGGCGACGCAATCCTGTCGGTGCAAGACCTTAGAACCGAATTTCACGTCAAGGACCGGATCTTCGAGGCGGTCGGTGGGGTCAGTTTGGACATCCACGCGGGCGAATGCGTCGGGCTGATCGGGGAAAGCGGTTCTGGCAAATCCGTCACCGCGCTAAGCATCATGGGGCTGGTCGCTTCGCCACCGGCGGTTATTACCGGGGGCGCGGTGCGCTTCCACGGCGAAGATTTGATCGGTGCCCCCTATGAAACGCTGAGATCGCTGCGCGGGAACAAGGTCGCCTATATCTTCCAGGATCCGCTGGTGACCCTGCACCCGCAATACTCGATCGGCGCCCAAGTCGCAGAGGCAATTCGAGCGCACCGAACCGTCACCCTAAAAGAAGCCTGGCGTGAAGCAGTCGCTTTGCTAGAGGCGGTGCGCATTCCCGACGCCCGGACACGTGCCACAGCCTATCCGCACGAATTTTCCGGCGGCCAAAGGCAGCGTGTCGGGATCGCCATGGCGCTGGCCAATGACGCACAGGTTATCATCGCCGATGAGCCGACGACCGCACTTGATGTCACGGTGCAAGCCGAAATTCTGGACTTACTGGGCAAGCTGCGGGCGGAGCGGGGCCTGGCCATCCTGTTCATCACCCATGACTTTGGCGTGGTCTCGGAAATCTGCGATCGGGTTGCAGTAATGCGGCACGGCGAGATCGTTGAAGCGGGTAAGACGAATGAGGTCCTTTCAACCCCGCAGCACCCTTACACAAGACGCTTGATAGCCTGCGTCCCCAAGCCGGGGCAGGGGCGCGTATTTCTTGATGACGTGCGCGGTCTGTCTCGGGAGGCGAGCTAGGGATGGCCGATGCGATTTCTATCAGGAACGTCAGCAAGACTTTTGGCGGTAAGCGTGGGCTGCTGGGCCGGCGCAGCCACGAGGTGAAGGCGGTCACGGATGTCAGCCTGTCGCTGAAGCAGGGTGAGACGCTGAGCATCGTTGGCGAAAGCGGTTCAGGGAAGTCGACGCTTGCACGCATGGTTGTCGGGCTTGAGACACCGACATCGGGCCGCATTGAGATTGCGGGAAAGGATGCAGGCGCCCTGGTCGCTGAGGGGCCCCGCGCCTTTGGGCAAATGATCCAGTATGTGTTTCAGGATCCGGTCGCTTCCCTCAACCCTCGCAAAACGATTGGCAAGATCCTTGAGGCCCCGCTGATGTTGCTAAAAGGCTATGACGCGCCGACGCGGAAACACCGCATGGGAGCCCTGATGGACGCGGTAGAAATGCCGGCCGATGCGCTTGATCGGTATCCACATGAATTCTCCGGCGGTCAGGCACAACGGATCGCGATTGCACGGGCGCTGGCCGCAGAGCCCAGGATCATTGTTTTGGACGAGCCAGTTTCAGCGCTCGATGTTTCTGTCCAGGCCCAGGTGCTTGTGCTTCTGGAGAATCTGCGTACAGAGTTCGAACTGTCTTACCTGTTCATCAGCCATGACCTTGCCGTGGTCGAAAGCATATCCGACCGGGTTGCGGTGATGTACTTTGGAGAACTGGTAGAGATCGGGACTGCTGACCAACTTTTTTCCAATCCGCAGCACGATTACACAAAGAAGCTGATTTCAAGTGCAACAAGGCTCGACACGGTTTCTGGTCGCTAGCTCCGGAATGGTACACGTCTTACCGTTACGGTATATCTGAACTGAAGGGGCTTTCGGCGGCTTGCTCACCAAAGAATTCTTGGTTTCTTAGTCGTGTCATGTGCTCGCTTTGCCAACGCTCTATGCACTCATATCTGCCACTTTTGCGGTCTTATCCGGATCACCGGACGTGCAAGGTCTGAAAGGTCTAGGTTGGGTATTGGCAGGTATTGACCACAACTTATTCACGAGAAAGATAATGGGATGGATTCCATGTCCATGTGGCCCGGTTAGGGTCGGCGGGTCAGATCCAGTTAAATTGTAGGAGCTCTTATGCGATTGGCTATTTCGACCCTTGCGATCCTGGCTTTGGCTCAAAGCGCGTCCGCTGAGGGCGTCAACTTTGATGGATTTAGTTTTAAAGATGCCGAGCGCGAATTCGCTTCACGGGTTGTCGCGTTCCGACCCGGTTCCCCAGCGGCAACTGAGAATAGCTTTCTGGATCCGTCAAATGCCACGGGGGTTCCGAACTACAAAAGCCGCAAAGGCGCAGTAAGTCTCGGAAACGGAGGAGTCCTAGTCGTTGCTTTTGATGAGACCCCGCTTAGACCTGGCGGTGACAGCTCTCCGGATCTGGTTGTGTTCGAAGTTGGAAGCGACGAGGAAGCAAGCCTGATTGCGATCAGTGCCGACGGTGAACAATTCTTCGACGTGGGTAGGATCGAGCAAGGTACAGTTGGTGTTGATATCGATGAGCCGCTTTCCGTGCTTGGCCTTCCGCCGCAGGAGTACCGTTATGTTCGTATCACCGACGAGGCAGGGGGAAACGGTCGGCGGGGTAAGACTGCAGGAGCTGACATCGATGCTTTAGGTGTTTTGGTCCCTGCGGTCGCGGCACCAGAAGCCGATGGACAAGTCGCAAACCTGTCGGAGCCAACACAAGAGGAAGGGGAGCCTGTGGCCGCCAACAGCGTTGCTGAAGATGGCACTTCCCTTGCGGCGCCTTTTGGTGCCGGTCAGGTTGGGCATTACGCGACCTTCCGAGATCCCGCGGAGAGCATTCGTGTCCAACAACCGGTTTTCCAAGAGGAGCTGCAAGTCGTCCTGGAACGCGCAGCCGCAACCTGGCTACCTGAAAGCCTGATCCTCGATCTCTACTTTGATCCTGCAAAGCAAGGCGAAGATGTGCGCAGTGCTTTCCTGGAAAATGGTAGATCGCTCGAGCGGTGTTCGGCTGTCTTGCAGAGCACCGACGGTGGCGAAAGCCTGGTGCTTGGGCGGAGCGATTGCCCGCCAGCCCTTGGCGTCGAAATTCCTAATGCCGGGCTGACAAAAGCGGACCGGTCCGGGGTTCGAAATCTGTATGTGCGGCTCGAGTTCAATGGGGATGAAAGGATCTTGGGTGGTGGAGAAGTCTATGCTGATCTTCTGCTTGCCCCAACACACTTTCCCAATCTGCATACACTGCTCAGCAGAACATATGCGGGCTCGAATATGCCGCTTGGCAACGGCTTCGATCTGGCCGGAATGCGGCTCGACCAGACGTTTCAAGCCTTGCAGGAACAGGCCAATAGAGTGATCGAAGAGCCAGCGAACGAATGGACCGAACGCGCAAATGTTTCCCCTTGGGGTGCGCGCGCATGGGGTGTTCAATTGAACGGTGCGCGACGGGATTGGGTCTCAAGCTCCCCCGGTCGCGGAAGCTTTGAAGACCTGGTTCGCGAAACAGCAAAGACCCTTATGGATCATCAAGGCGACGGACGTGCCAGATTTTACTCAACCTACTGGATCAATGCGCGTCTGGAACAACCGGAGATCAAAAGCGAGGTCAGAATGTCTGTTCGGCCGCCCGTCGCCGAAGATGTCCTCATAGATCCCGAGGAGTTCATTCAGCTTGATTCTGTTGAAACCGAAAACGGTGAAAGACGCGCGTTCAAAATCGCCAGGACGTGGGCCCCGTTTGGGGACAATCAACCGCTCGGTGACACTGTTCGATCGCAAGTTATCGACAAATACGGTGAACCGACCTTCGAGCAGTGGGGTGAAATGACATGGCGATTTGACCTGAACGGTCAGCATGTCAGCGACTGCACGACCACGGATCTGGCCAAGGCCGCCGGACAGCTTGGTCAGAAGATTGAATCGCTTGGGTGCGTCGTTGAAATGACCGCGCGCATATCGACACTGCCATCGGGGCTGTTGGCCGCACTGAAGATGAGCTTGTACGATGCGCGCCTATCGGGCGCCGACATCGTCTCGGACCAGTGGATCACCTTGCGCGACGATGCGCAAACGCGCGTCGACGCTCTGCTAACCGACGCAGGTCTGGACAAAAGGGACCTCGAGATGAAGGCTTTGGAAGAACGCGGATCGAAACTATAGAGGTTCAACTCTTAGAGCCTTCGGGGCTTGTGACGGACGACGTGCACCCGAAATACCACGAACCGTACTGGCTATTCGGGGGGGGACCGGAGCCAAGCTGTAGCAAAACTCTCGGACGTACCCCTCCGGACCGTCCTTCAAAGACCTCTGCCAAGCTTTTGATTACCATGGTGCACCTCAGAAGCGGATCCTAGGCCCGCCTGCTAAGTCCGCGCAGCTGTCAGTTCTCCAAAACCACGCGAGCGTCCGTTCTCGCCGGAAGCGGACGTTCAAGCTCGACGTTGCGGTTCGACAGCCGCCAGTGTCCGCTTAGCGCCACATAGCCATCTCTGTCGCCCTAACTTGCGGCTTGGTCGAGTGGCCCAGACGACAGGACTGACACGATTGTTGGATGGGGTATTTCCCTGCTAAGCTTCAGACATTCTTCTTGGCGTCTTGGGTTCATGCGGAAAAGTGTCTTAGCCTTCGTCGGATTTGCCGTGACGATTGCGCTTGTCGGACGTTTTCTATGGCTTGCGGCAGTGGGTGAGCCACCTGTTATTCCAAATGAACCGCCTGTCATTCCAGAAAAGCAGGCTCCAAGCGTCGATGAGATGCTCGATCCGAGGTTAGAGAAGTTCACCGGTTTCCTGCCGCGATGCTCGCAAACACGGAGCAGCCATATTTGGGTGTGCGGCTCGGTTATTGAGATGCCTGGTGCTCATCAATCGGCGAGATGCACTTCCCAAGAAGCCCCGTATTTTGTTGGCTCGCTGAGTTTGCCCGGACAAGAGCCGTTCTACAGCAGAGTGGCCTCTTTCGTTTATCAGCTTCCGCTGGAACCCTTGACTCCCTGTGAGGCGGGTCAAGATGCAGAAACAAATCGCTGTGCGTCGCTTTCAATTTCCGAAAGACAGGATTTGAAATTCGGCGTCTTTGACGCCGAACCGCCTGATCCCCTTCCCGTAGACTTTCCACCGCCACCTTACTCCATGAACCATCATCAATTGGAGCCAATACACTTCGCAGAGCTGGACGGGGCAGCAGTGGCGCTTTTCTATGTAAGGCTAATTGGACCGAGAGAAGGCGTGTCACCTGACCGGTGCAGCCTTTCAACGCGTCTGGACAACTTGAACGTCGGCTTGAGGCTTAGCATGGCTTGCTCGGAAATGGCTTCATGGAGAAGCAATCTTCGGAGTGCGATCGCCGGCGTCAAGGATGGTGTCGTTTCTTTTGACCCAGTTGCAGAGTGCGGGGTTCCGCCTGAAAACGCTGTCATTCGGGGGAACCAGTTCTCTCAAGAGTTCACCGAAAACATGCCGCTCTGGATGGATTTACATAGATGAAACCAGGCCAGCCCAGTGGTTTCTGTTTTTGGGGCCACCGATGAAATCTACAGCCAAAAAGCTGGCCCAAGAAGTGTAGAGGTTCGCTTTATCCGCGATGCAGTCGTTGGGAGCGGTGTCCGCGACCAGCAGGTTTGTCCGCATTGCCGCGCAACAATCGCTCGAGTACGGCCGTGCCCGCGAGAACCGGTCGAAAGATGGGTGGCCTGTTTGGGCCGGCCAGCGACCTTCAAAAGCAGGTCGACCATTTGAGCGAAGCGAATGGCGCCATTGGCGGGCGTAGGAGTCCCGGAACCGTGGCACCCATCCGTTTTACCAAAAACATCTGGCCGATCTGAAATTTTCGCGGAGCGTCTTGCAGGGTCCCGTGCCGAACCAATCCCCCTTCCCCCAGGGGTCGGGGTCTTGGTGCCACGGGTCGGACAATCGGTTTCACGTTTCTTTAGTGATCGAGCATATCTGGCGAGGCCACAGCGATCTTTTGATCCGCCTTGACCCCGTTGCGCAGGCCATCCTCGACGCACTTCCCAAGCATGTACGAAAGGTCGGTAAGAATGACTGAGCAGAACGAAAAGACTGAAGAAGAGCGTTTGCTTGAACTACAGGATATTCTCGAGACGATTGAGGACGAGGAGGGGACACTTCCCACAAAGGCCTACGAACCGACTGCAGATGAAGTCGACGTTATGGCGGCGCTAAAGGCTGCTCGGGAAGGCCAAGCCAGGATGGCCAAGATCAAGCTGGAAGTGGTCTCTGATAGTGGGGTCGAGATGCGCTTTGACCACGAATGCCAAACCACTGCCGCGCGGCTCAACATGCACCATGTGGGCGCCAAGGAACTTGCGTTCTTCTTTGGATTGATCCAGCAAATCTGTTCACTCACCGAGCCTGGAAAGGCATTCTCCGAAGACGCCGCCAACTTTGTGTTGAGCGCGGTCCGTCAGATTGAACCTCGGGACGAGGCAG
>JBCDLX010000011.1:0-138951 GCA_038744785.1 Pseudomonadota bacterium | reverse complement strand
CCGCCGCCACGTTGGCCGCGCTTTTTGCCGCCGCCCCCGCGCTGTTGCGCCCGCGCCGCGCCCGACCCTTGGTATGGGGCGCGCAACCATATCCGGAGAAAGAGATGCAAATGCAAACTTGGTTCATCACCGGCGCATCTGCCGGTTTCGGGCGGGCTTTCGCCGCCCACGCCCTGTCCCAAGGTCACAACGTGGTCGTGACCGCTCGGCGGCAGGACAAACTTGACGACATCGCCAGCACGGCGCCCGATCGGGTGCTCGCCGTCGCCATGGACGTCACCGAACCCGAACAGATCCGCGCCGCAATCGAAGCCGCTGTCAGCCGGTTCGGCCGGATTGACGTTCTGATCAACAATGCCGGTTACGGCATCGTGGGCGCCGTGGAAGAGACCCCAGAAGACGAGTTGCGCGCCGTCATGGAAACGAACTTCTTCGGTGCGGCGGCCATGACCAACGCCGTTCTGCCGGTGATGCGCGCCCAGCGCGCAGGCGCCATCGTGATGATGTCGTCGATGGGCGGGCAAATGTCCTTCGCGGGGTTCGGCCCCTATTCGGCTTCGAAATTCGCGCTTGAAGGTCTGACCGAGGCGTTGGCGCAAGAGGTCGCGCCGCTGGGGATCAAGGCAATGATCGTGGAACCGGGCGCCTTCCGCACCGATTTCGCGGGTGGCGCGCTGCGCCATATGCCGAAGCTCGACGCCTACGCGGACACGGTGGGCGGGACCCGAGATTTCGCGTCTGCCATGGACGGCACCCAAGACGGCGATCCCGCCAAGGCCGCCGCTGCGATTGAGACCGCGCTGAAGGCTGATCCGACGCCGCTGCGACTGGCCTTGGGGGCCGATGCGGCGGATGCAATCCGCACACATTCCGAAACGCTTTTGGACGAACTGGCGCGCTGGGACAGCACCGCCCGGAACGTCCAGCACACCGATTGAACTCTCGAAGAAGGACCAAACCAATGATCCGCTACACCATAGCCGCCCTCGCCCTGACTGCCACCGCCGCTTTCGCCGGCGATCCCGTCACGACCGAAACGCTTGTCGACCGGGCCGAGATGATCCGCATCGCCGATGCGATCGACGCCGCCGTCGACGCCAAGGATTGGCCACAGGCCCGCAGCTACTTCACCGATGAAATCCGCGTGGACTTTACGTCACTCGTCGGGGGCGAACCTGCCACCATCCCGGCGGACGCACTGATCGCCGGATGGTCAGGCAACTTGACAGCAGAGAAGACGTCCTTCCACCTTCGGGGCAACCATCAGATCACCTTCGACGGCCCTGATGCAGGCCAGATGACAAGCCACGGCTACGCCTGGAACCGGATGGAACGCGGCGCGCTTGCCGAAAACGGTGGCGAGGCCTTGTGGGAAGTGTGGGGGAACTACGAACACGGGTTCGTGCGCACTGAAGCCGGGTGGCGGGTCAATGCGATGACCTTCAGGGCCACAGCAGAGCGCGGGAATACGTTCGTGCGAAACACCCCCGGTTCGTAAACACGTGCAAGTTTAAGTGCCGCTTTGCGCTTCTTTGTTGGCGACAACCTCGGCGTCCACATCCTGCACGCGCGGCGGGGACCAGCCCCGGTCTGTCCGGTTGCCAAACATGGCTGGTCCGCCGCGCAACTCTTCATCTTGTGCGTCCATGATCTTCCGCGCCAGCGCCACGTATTCCTTGTTCTCTCCAAGCGGAACATCCGGATCATAGACGGCCGCCAGTTCAGCCATTGCCCGGCGGTCGCGGCGTTCAAACTCTTGCGCACGCAATTGCGCCTCGTATGGATGCATTCCCAGCGCTTCGAAGGCTGAACGTCCGGTCCGGATAGAGCTGTCAAACACCTCGCGGATGATGTCACGACACCCCGCTGCATAAAGCTCGTAGACATGGTTTCTGTCGAAGGCGCGGGCAATCACATAAACATGCGGGTGGGTCTTCACCATATAGCGCACAAGTTCCGTGGTCTGGTGCCGGTCATCGATTGCGATGATCAGGATACGGGCCTGCTCGATCCCTGCGGCGTGCAGAAGATCGGGTCGGGTGGCATCCCCGAAGAACACCTTGAAGCCAAACTTCCGGATCATCTCCAATTGGCTGGATGAATGGTCAAGAACGACGGTTTCAAACCCTGCTGACCGCATCATCCGGTTGACCATGCCCCCATAGCGTCCGTGGCCTGCGATGATGATCTTTCCATCTTCGTCGATCTCGTCCGGTTCGCCCGCCACACCTGCCGCGTAGCGAGGATAGATGACCTGGTCGAACAGGATGAACAGAAGCGGTGTCAGAAGCATCGACAGTGCCACCACCAAAAGAAGCTGGCTCGCAACGCCGGGCGGAATAACGCTGCTTGCAACCGTGAAAGACAGCAGGACGAAACCGAACTCTCCCGCTTGCGCCAGCCCAAGCGCGAAGAGCCAACGGTCGGCGCCCGGAACCTTGAAGACAATCCCAAGGACGTAGAGCACGGCGGCCTTGAGCACCATCAACCCCAGTGTCATCCCGACAACGGCAGCGAAATTCGCGCCGAGAAGCCCAAAGTCGATGCTCGCCCCGACTGTGATAAAGAAAAGCCCCAGCAACAGCCCCCGGAACGGATCAATATCGCTTTCAAGCTCGTGCCGGTATTCGGAATTCGCCAGAACCACACCTGCCAGGAACGTGCCGAGCGCCGGTGAAAGGCCCACCACGGTCATCAGCAAGGCAATACCTATTACGATCATCAGCGCGGTAGCGACAAACAACTCGCGCAACTGCGCATGCGACACAAACCGGAAGATCGGGCGGGTCAGAAGGCTTCCCCCGACGACCACAGCGGCAATCGCACCCACCGTTACAAGTGCGGCAGCCCAGCCGGGCAGCCCGGCTGTCAGGTTCAAATTCGGCCCGTGTCCATCATCGCCGTGTCCGTCACCATGGGTTTCTCCGTGACCACCGCCGTCATGAGCGGCCTCGGCACCGTGGCCCCCGGCCAAGTCCGCAATCTCCGGCATCGCAAGAAGCGGGATAAAGGCCAGCATGGGAATGACCGCGATATCCTGGGTCAGAAGGACAGAGAAACTCGCCTGCCCCCCATCGCTTTTCATCAGACCCTTCTCGTTCAGCGTTTGCAGGACGATTGCGGTCGAGGACAAAGAAAGGACCATCCCGATTGCAAGCGCGACCGTCCAGGGCTGGCCGAACACCGTCGCCACGCCCATTACGCCAAGGATGGTCAGGCCGACCTGAAGCCCACCAAGGCCAATCAGCCGGGTACGCATGTCCCACAGCATTCGGGGCTCAAGCTCAAGACCCACAAGAAACAGCATCATAACGACACCGAACTCGGCAAAATGCTGAATCGATACGACATCGACGTTCAACGCAGCCAGAACCGGCGAAAGCACAATCCCGGCAATCAGGTAACCTAGTACCGACCCGAGCCCGAAACGCGAGGCAATCGGAACGGCAATGACCCCGGCGATCAGGAACACAAAGGCCAGAAGCAGAAACTCACCCATCGTTGGACCCTCCCGAAAGGATGGGCAGGCTGTCAAAGGTGACGATGTCTGGCGTCATAGCGGCTTCGAAATCGTAGCGGCTGTCCCGGATCGCGGTCAGAAGCCGCACGTAGCCCTCGGTATGGGGCGCCACTTGATCCTGTTCGACGGCGTGAAGCGAACTGTGCAGCACGTAAGGGGCCGGAAACCGCATCTTGCAAAGCCGCGCGGTCTGTTCGAGTGGGGTCAGGAAGGTCCGAAGCCCATAGTGCTGATACCCGTTTGGCGTATAAGCCTCCTCAGACCCGGCCGCTGTAAGCGCGAGCATCATCGTCTTGCCTTCAAGCGCCGTGCCCCCCGCGCCATAGGCAAACCCGTGCTCCAAAACCAGATCCTGCCATTCTTTGACCAGCGATGGGGTCGAGTACCAGAACAGGGGGAACTGAAACAGGATCACGTCGTGTTCCAGCAGCAAAGCCTGTTCGCGATCCGCATCGATGTTCTGGCGCGGGTAGCGCGCGTAAAGATCGACGAAAGTGATACCATGCACCGATTGCGCGGCAACCGCCATCGCTGCATTGGTGTGGGAGAATCGCTGCGCGGGGTGGGCGTAATATACAAGCAGATTGGGCACCGATCCCCCTTAGGCGCCTGGCGGCGCTCAGTCGTTCTCTGGCAGAAACACCGTTTTGCGTCCCAGCGTGTCGCCCAAAGCAAGGCGGGGTTCAAGCTCTACGATTTGACCCGCGGATGTCGCGCCCGACGCCACGCAATCGCGCACAATCTCTGCCGCCCTTTGCCCAATCTCGCGCCGCATGGCGTCCATCGTGGCAAGCTTGGTCGAGAAGCCGTCAAGAAGCTCAACCCCGTTAAATCCTGCCAGCCCGATCTGACCCGGGACTGCCCAGCCTTGCTCAAGACAAAACAACATGCCGCCGGCACCGATCATGTCGTTTGAATAGTACAGAAAATCCAGCTTCGGGGATCGCTCCATCATCGCCGCTGTCATTTCGCGCCCCTTTGCCAGCGCCGAGCCACCATCGTAGAATTCTTGATCCGCGACTTCCAGCCCCGCCTTAGCCAACGCCTCGGTGAAGCCTTCGAACCGTTTCCGTGCACGGTGATCAAGTGGCATCTTGGTCCCCATGAACCCAATTCTCTGGTAGCCGCCTTTGACGATCGCCTTCGCCATTTCGCGTCCTGCGCGCCGGTGGCTGATACCGACAACACTATCGATGGGACGCCCATCCGTATCCATGATCTCCACAACCGGAATCCCCGATCCAGCCAGCATCGCCCGGGACGCGTCGGAATGTTCTAACCCGGCAACGATGATGCCCGAAGGACGCCAGGACAGCATTTCATAAAGAACCCGTTCCTCACGTTCGGGCCTGTATTGTGTGACGCCAACAACGGGTTGAAGCGGGCTTTCGTCCAGAACTTCGCTTATGCCCGCCAGGACCTCGGGGAAGACCATGTTCGACAGGCTTGGGATAACGACCGCAACCAGATTGACCCGGCTTGTCGCCAGCGCACCTGCAATCTTGTTGGGAACGTAACCAAGCTCGCGCGCCGCATCGAGCACCTTCTGCCGCGTCGCCTCGCTGACATCGCCGCGATTGCGGAGGACGCGGCTCACCGTCATCTCGCTGACACCGGACGCTTCGGACACATCCCGCAATGTCAGAGGGCGTGCGGGTTTTCTTGTCGCGGCGTCGGTCATGTTCACCTGCTTCGTCGTGCCGTCCGGTAACACATGCACCGATCCGGGCGTTATCGCTAACGTCATAAAGCCACGGCGGGCGCGGGCTGGCAAGCGACGCAGAAGGGGTTGATCGTATGGGCTGGTTCCGGCAACAACATCCGCGTTGGCCCCGTAGCTCAGGGGATAGAGCAACCGCCTCCTAAGCGGTAGGTCATAGGTTCGAATCCTATCGGGGCCGCCATCAGTTTTTCTTAAGTGTTTGATGAATTTTTAGATTCCTGTGCCACTTATCGATGGTGCCCCAAAAAGAGCTGTATGGTCCTATCTAGCCGCCCTCGCAACACCGATTGGCCACAAGGCATGCGGCGGCGATAACTGGACAGACACCTGGACTACGAATGACCGCTTGGGCACCGCAAGTTGACCGGCGAAACACTGCGGTCAGGTCTGGAAAGCGGACTTTGCGGCCAGCAGCCCCGATAGTTCAATAAGGTAGGCAGGCAGATACTCTTGCTCTTATGCCCGCCTACCATCCAAATGGTTGCGTTGCCTAGTCGGCTGCCTCGATTTCGGGGAGTTCATAGGCCTGGAACGCTTCAACATCTGGTTGATAGGCACGCATCAGGAATGACCATCCGTCCTCGGGCGTGGCTGCGAAGTTCGGCGCGAGATCGCGGCACTCTTCGCCTCCAAAAGCGACCGAGAACGACCCGTCGTCGTTGAGGGTAACGTCTCGGTTCGAGCTTACGATATTGTCCTCGTTCGACATCAAATACTTTTGCGGACCATAGACGGTGATCGAGAAAAATGCCTCCGCGGGAACGGCTGGATAAGTCGCCGTGTAGCACGCGCCGCCTTCCACTCCTGTAAGACCATAGGGCTTGTACATGGCATTCTCATCCGCCGAGAGCCCCCACGCCCCAGCGGTCACGTAGGTAAAGCGTTCCCAATCATCAACCTGATCCGTTGTCTCGCGCATCGTATCGAACGTGTCATCGAGCTTGTCGTACTCGACCATCATCGCCGCACGGACGGCCTGCATCGTGTCGAGATCAGGGCGGCGCATGTCGTCTAGGTCTGCCGCCCCCTCGATGCTGTATTGAGACTGCAGCTCGTTAACAACAAGGGCGACATCTTCATCTGAGCCGTCGGTGCCCATGCGAACGCCAACGGTTACATAGTTGGTGTCGAAGTCGTTGGCCGAGAATTCCCGCGTCCCGCCGCCGTAGAGGTAGAAGGGTGTCATATGGTTTTCAGTAATGATCTGGATCGAGAGAAACCGCTCCCCAACCTCAGGCATGAGAAGCGTAAAACCATCGCGCGCATTTACTGTCGCCAGCGAATAGATCGTATCGTTGTTTGGCGAGACGACCCAGGTGTCTTCCGCCGAAGACAACCCATCGAAATGGAAGAAGGTGTTGACGCCGACGCGGCCCATGAAGTCAGCCATGAACGCGCGGGACTCCGCCTGGATGTATTCGCGCGGGGTCATTCCGTATTCGGTCGGGTCTGCCGCCCAACCGCTCGTGTCGAGATCGGGAATGTCTGCACTTACAGCAGACGCAGTAAGTAACAAGGCAACTATGGAGCAAGTGTTCTTTGTAAGCATCAAGACCCTCCGGAAGGATTGTTGGTGTCCACATCAGCACGTGCTGCGTTTCGCTCGACAGCTTTTAGCATCAAAGTTCCCAACTTCGCGACTGCGCAGAAGGATGTCTACCTATACCTACGGCTATTGCAGACCGCCTCGGAAGATCAGCTTGCGCAAGCAGCCTATTCGGCAAAGAGCAGAAGAACGTCCGCCTCGGGCTCTCAGGAGACATCTGAGTCCTTTTGTCGGATGACCGCTATGGCTGACAAGATGCCGCGGCGGGTTCGGGATCTGCGGTCGTTTCAGTCAGTTCACACGCGCAAGCCACGATTGGCATGTGGCAGACAATCCGCCTTTAGCACGGATTCATTTGACAATGACACCGGTGTCATGACATCGGTGTCATATGCGCTTGGAATCGGGTGTGGCGCGAGGGAGGAAACCGGTTGGCCACCATCTATGACGTCGCAAAACGCGCGGGCGTTTCGCCGAAGACGGTGAGCCGTGTCCTGAACCGCGACGCGCCGGTTTCGACAAAAACACGGAAGGCCGTGAACGCGGCGATGGATGCGCTTGGATATGTGCCGTCCCATGCCGCCCGATCGATCAAGTCAAACAAGTCTGGACTGATAGGGCTCATCACCGGCGCGATCAGCAATGCCGACGAGGTAGCTGCCCCCGCCGGCCTGCCCGAGCTTTTTATCGTCCAAGGGGCGCAAGCCGTGATCGAGCGGTCGCAAAAGACCTTGCTGATCTCGGACACGGGCGGGCGGCTTGACCGCGTCCCGGATCTGATCCGGACGTTTCAAGAGCATCGGGTCGAGGGCATCCTGTACATCGCGGATCATCACAAACCACTGGACATGGCCCTGCCCGGAGAAGGTATCCCGAAGGTCCTTGTAAACTGCTTCGACGATCTCGGCACACCAGCTGTCGTACCCGATGACCAGGGTGGTCAATACGCTTTGACAAACGCAGTCATAGCCGAGGGGCACAAGCGGATTGCGTATCTGACCCTTGCGCCGGCGCTGGAAGCGACGAAGCTGCGGCTTCGCGGGTACCGCCACGCACTGGACGAGGCAGATATCCCGTTTGATGGCGGCCTTGTTCAGGCAACGGATCTCCATGGGTCACAAGGCGAGCACCAGTTGATCTGGGACGCGCTTGACAAGTTCTTCACGGCGGACGCGCAACCCACCGCGATATGCTGCGGCAATGACCGTTTGGCGATGGCCGTCTATGGCATCCTGCGGCGTCGTGGAATCTCTGTGCCAGAAGACTGTTCGGTCGTTGGTTTTGACGATCATCGCACGATTTCCGAGACGCTGTTCCCCGCGCTGACCACTGCTGAATTGCCCTACAGCGCAATGGGCGCGCGGGCCGCGCAAATGCTGCTGGGGCTGCTTTCAGGCGAAGGCAGACCAGCGACCACACCGATAAAGATAAGTGGCGAGGTAAAACACCGCGCGTCACTTGTAAGGCCGCGCAGCCGGATCACGCAGAATGTCGTCAGTCTTAAAGGGAGGACCGAAACATGAAGATAGGAGTCACCTGTGTGGCGCTCTTGGCCGCGGGGTTCGCAGTGCCGGCGACCGCGCAAATCGAACTGAGCCTGTGGTATCACGGAGCAGGCAGCGCGAACGCGGAAGAGGCGCTGGTCAACCAGTTGGTCGAAGAGTTCAACGCAAGCCAGACAGACTGGAAAGTCGTGATCGAGACGTTTCCACAGCTGGCCTACAACGACGCGGTTGGTGCGGCGGCTCTCGCGGGCGAATTGCCCGATATTCTGGACGTCGATGGCCCGGTGATGCCGAACTGGGCATGGGCCAACTACATGCAACCCCTTGGCATCGACGAAGCGATGCTGGACGGCTACCTTCCCGGCCCTATCGGTCGCTGGAATGGCGAAGTCTATTCTGTCGGGCTATGGGACGCGGCAGTCGCCCTGACCACTCGGCGTTCGACGCTTGAAAAGTATGGCATTCGCGTGCCATCGCTCGATGCGCCCTGGTCCCTTGACGAATTCAACGGCGCGCTTGAAACCATCGCAGCGTCCGGCGATTTCGAGTACGCGCTTGATCTGGGCATGGCTTGGAAAGGGGAATGGTACCCCTACGCATTCTCGCCCTTCCTGCAAAGCTTTGGCGGCGATATCGTTGACCGTTCGACCTATCAAAGCGCCGAAGGCGTGCTGAACGGGGACGAAGCGATCGCGTTCGGCGAATGGTGGCAAGGTCTGTTTGACGCGGGATACGCGCCTGGCACAAGCCAGGATGCTGCCGATCGGGAAACTGGACTTCTTGATGGAACATACGCGATGTCGTGGAACGGCAACTGGGCTGCTTTGCCTGTGGTCGAGGCGTTTGGCGACGATGCGCTGTTCCTGCCTGCGCCCGATTTCGGCGAGGGTCCCACCATTGGCGCCGCGTCGTGGCAGTTCGGAATTTCGGCGACTTCCGAAAACCCAGAAGGCGCAAAAGCCTTCATCGAATTTGCGCTTCAGGATCGCTGGTTCTCGGCATTCTCAGACGGGACTGGCCTGATCCCATCGACCGCAAGCGCGGCGGCTGATACCGCAAACTATGCACCCGGCGGCCCGCTGGAAGCGTTCTATGGATTGTCCGAAGCCCAAGCGCTCGTGCGCCCGGTGACACCGGGATACATCGTGCAAGCCAAGGTGTTTGAGAAAGCACTGTCGGATATCGCAAACGGCGCAGATGTGGCGGACACGCTGGATGCCGCTGTCGACGAGATCGACGAGGACATCCAGAACAACGGCGGCTACGGCCACTAAACGGGACGATCCCGCCCTGGGCTTGCCCCGGGGCCCACCTTTCGGCGGCAAGGGCCCCCGGTGAAGACCGGGGCGGGACATCTGCACCCATTCCAGAGCGGAGATCGCAGCCATGGCGTCAAAACTCACGCAATCGAACCGCGCAGGCTGGCTGATGGCCTTCCCAGGCACGGGCCTGATCGCCGCCTTCATCATCCTGCCGTTCTTTCTGGCGTTTGCGTTCTCGCTGACGAACCAACGCTTGGCGTCGCCCAACCCGACCGAATACGTGGGGCTGGAGAACTATCGTGATCTGCTGGGTTTTGCGGTGTTTACGCTGGAACCCGAACGCGACGAAGCTGGAAACATCGTCGTTGAGGATGGCGAAATTCAGTACCCGCGCCTGCGAAGCTTCACCCGGCGAAACCCCGACTACCCACATTTGGATGGCAAGCGCGAATGGTTCAGTTGGAAATCGGGTGAAAACCGGACCGTCGTTCTTGCCTCGGACGTGGTCTTTATGAAGGCGCTGGTGAACACGATCACATTCGTGCTCGTCGTGGCCCCTGTGCAAGCGGGGCTGGCACTTTGCCTGGCGCTTCTGATCAATCAAAAACTCCGGGGGATCAGCTTCTTCCGCGCGGTCTACTTTATGCCCGTCGTTGTCTCGATCGTCATCGTCTCGCTGCTTTGGAAATTTATCTACTCTCCGGGCGACGGGCTGTTGAACAACGTACTATCCGGTCTGACACTTGGTGCCTTCGAGCCTGTGGACTGGCTGGGCGAAACCTCCACCGCGCTCGGCTCGATCATGGCGATGTCGGTCTGGCAAGGCGTCGGCTTTCATATGGTGATCTGGCTTGCGGGTCTGCAAACAATCTCGCCAACCTTGTACGAGGCCGCCGAGATTGAGGGCGCCAACAAGCGGCAGACGTTTCGCTACGTCACATGGCCCGGGCTGCGCAACACCGCCGTTTTGATTTTGATCGTCATAACAATGCAGGCCTTTGCCCTGTTCGCGCAGATCGACGTGATGACGCAGGGCGGACCATTGGACAGTACTCAGGTTCTGGTCTTTCAGGCGGTCGAGCGTGGTTATGGCAAACAGGACATTTCGGGGGGTTCGACCATCTCGGTCATTCTTTTCGTGATCGTTCTGTCCATCTCACTCATTCAACGCTGGCTAACGCGGGAGCGAACCTGATGGCACTGGTAACCTCTGACAACCGCGGACTTCGTCTGACGATCCGGTATGCAGTTCTGATCCTGGTCGCGGTGATCTTTATGTTCCCGCTTCTTTTTATGGCGATGTCTTCTCTAAAGCCCGACCAGCAGCTTCTGGCGGATACAAGCAGCCTTAGGGCATTTCTGCCCGTTGGCGACTTGTCGCTCGATAATTATGGCGATGCCTTTGAGCGTGCGCCGATTGGCGTCTTTGTATTCAACTCGGTTCTGATCACCGGGGTGACTGTTCTGTTGACGCTTTTTGTCTGCTCACTTGCCGCGTTTTCTTTTGTCTTCCTAGACTGGAAAGGACGCGACGTTATCTTTTCGGTCCTTCTCGCGACACTGATAATCCCATACGAGACGATCTTTATCCCGCTTCTTCTGATGGCGTCGCAGCTTCCGTGGATCGGGGCGCAGGGGATCGAATTTGGATGGCTGAACACGTACCGGGTTCAGATCATTCCGTTTATCGCAGATGGCCTGTCGATTTTTTTGTTTGTGCAATACTTCAAGGATCTCCCGCGCGAGTTGATCGAGGCAAGCAGGGTCGAGGGCGCAAGCTGGTGGACCATCTACCGCAAGGTCGTTCTGCCACTGTCGGGTCCGGTCATTGCGACGGCTGCAATTCTGAAGTTCCTGTTTATGTACAACCAGTACCTCTGGCCCCTGATGGTCGTTCAGGCCGAAGAGATCCGCCCGGTGATGGTCGGACTTGGCTACTTCACCGATCAACTGAATGTGCCATGGGGTGAGGTCATGGCTTACCTCACGATCATCACGGTTCCGGTCCTGGCCTTCTATTTGTCCCTGCAACGCGTCTTTATTGCCTCGGTCGCGTCGACAGGGGTCAAAGGCTGATGGTGCTGACCCTGGAGGATAAATGGGTGTGGGACAGCTGGTACGTCCGCGACAAGGACCTTTGGCATTGCTTCTTTCTGCAGGCTGACAAGGCGATCGGCGACCCCGAACAGCGTCACTGGAATGTCAGCTACGGACATGCCACAAGCCGCGATCTGCGCGCGTGGACGCATCAGGGAACCTGCTTTGGCCCATCCGAAGGTCAAGCGTGGGACGATTACACAACGTGGACCGGTTCGGTCGTCAGAGGTGACGATGCGACTTGGCACCTGTTCTACACGGGCACCAGCAAGGAGAGTGGCGGCAAGCATCAGAAGCTGGGCCATGCGGTATCGGACGACCTTCACAATTGGCAGCGCGTCGGTACGGGTCTGATCCTCGACCGCGACGACCGCTACGAAGAGTTCTTGCCGGGCCGATGGCATGACCGTGCATTCCGCGACCCTTGGGTCATGCGCGACCCGGACGGCGGCTGGCTGATGTTTTTTACGGCGCGGAATGCCTTGGTCGGTGCGCAGATGGAGGCCGGCGCAATTGGATGCGCGACCTCGGACGACCTTTATTCCTGGACCCTGCAAGACCCTGTCTTTACGGGCGGCTTCGGCGAGCTGGAAGTGCCGCAGGTTTTTGAATGGGGCGGCCAGTGGTACTGTTTGTTCTGCACCGCAGGGCGGTTCTGGTCAGACGAGGCCACCTTGACCATTGGCGGACCGCCGCGCACGGGGACGCACTATCTTATCGGCGACACACCTCGCGGTCCGTGGCGGATTGCACCGGGTCCAATGCTGGACGGCCAGGCGCCGGGGCAACGCTACGCTGCGCGTATTGTCGAAGAAGGTGGGCAAAGGCAGCTTTTGGGTTTTCTTACCAGTGACCCCGAAACCGGTGAGTATCCCGGCATAATTGCCGACCCCGAAATCGTCGAACGCATGCCGGACGGGCGGCTTATGCTCGCCGCGGTAAATTGAGAGGAGGAACACGACATGGCTGACGTCGTGCTGAAGGGCATCAAAAAGAGCTATGGCGCGGTGGACGTCATCAAAGGTGTCGACATCGAGATCAACGACGGGGAATTCGTCGTCTTCGTCGGTCCGTCGGGCTGCGGCAAGTCCACGCTTTTGCGGATGATCGCGGGGCTTGAGGACATCACCGACGGCACGCTTGCGATCGGCGGTGGGGTCGTGAACGACATCCCGGCTTCTCAGCGGGGCATCGCCATGGTGTTCCAGTCCTATGCGATCTTCCCACACATGACGGTGCGTGAAAACGTGGCCTTCGGTCTTACCATCGCTGGGGCCTCGAAAGCCGAGAAAGAGGAAAAAGTCGCCGAGGCCGCACGGATCCTTCAGATGGAACACCTTCTTGAGCGCCGCCCAAGCCAGCTTTCGGGCGGGCAACGCCAAAGGGTCGCCATTGGGCGCGCGATCGTCCGCCAGCCCGAGGTGTTTCTATTTGACGAGCCGCTTTCCAATCTGGATGCTACGTTGCGGCTCGATATGCGGATCGAGATTGGGAAACTCCATAAGTCTCTGGGCGCGACAATGGTTTATGTCACGCATGACCAGGTCGAAGCGATGACGCTTGCCGACAAGATCGTCGTGTTGAAAGACGGCTACGTGCAGCAGGTCGGCGCACCGATGGAACTCTATCACCGTCCAGAGAATCTGTTTGTAGCCGGGTTTATCGGCGCACCGTCCATGAACTTCCTAGACGTTGATGTCGTGGCGAAGGACGGCGAACATGCTAGGATACGCTCTGAACTTGTTGCCGAGTTTGCCGCCCCCGCTTGGCGCGCGGACGTTCCCGCATCCGGCCGTGCCACCCTTGGCATCCGCCCGCAGGATTTGCGGCCGGTCGAGGGCGGCGGCGTGCTGTCGGGGAACGTAACACTGGCCGAACGGTTGGGTATCGAAACCGTCGTCGATGTCGCGCTGAAGGATGGCACCCGCGTTCTGTGTTCGCTGGCCGAGGACCGTGTGTTCGAACCAGGCCAGCAGATCGCACTCGACTTCGATCATGCGCGCGCGCACCTCTTCGCGCCCGAACCAGGCCAGACACAAGCGGCCGCTTGATCGATGAAACCAATTCTCATCCTGGACAATCACTTCCGGAAACGGGACGAGATCTTTCGAGACGAGACATTCGATGTATTGTCCGGGATATGCGACCTTCACGGGGGCCATGATCATCCCATGGAACGTGAAACAGTTGTGGAACTGTTGCCCCACGCGACGTTCTACGTCGCTGCACGTCCCGTCCTTTCACCGGCCGATGTGGCGCACGCGCCAAACCTAAGAGCGACAATAGAAGTCGCGGGAGCGTTCCGTGACGGGCTCGCCTACGACGCATGCTTCCAGCAAGGGGTCGAAGTGCTGTCCTGTTCCCCCGGATTTCGAAATTCCGTCGCGGAAATGACGCTGGCGATGTTGCTTTCGGGCGCGCGCGGTCTTGTGGACGAACACGAAGCCTTCCGAACTGGCACGGAACGGTGGCTCGATGACCGGGAAGAGAAAGATTTTACACTCTATGGCCAGACCATAGGCTTTGTCGGATATGGTCAGATTTCCCGGGAAACCCACCGGCTTCTCGCACCGTTCGCCCCTAGGGTTCTTGCTTATGATCCGTTCCTGACGGACGTGGGGGAAGGGGTCGAGCTTACCGACCTCGAAACTCTGGTAAGCACCTGCCGCGCGGTCGTTGTCGCCGCGGTTCCATCGGACGAAACCCGGGGACTTCTAAGCCGGGAACTGATTGAAGGACTTCAACAGGGTGCCTTGGTCGTGCTTATCAGCCGGGCCTGGTGTGCGGATTTCCCGGCCTTGATCGAAGCAGCCCAGGCGGGCCGGGTACAGGTTGCGACAGACGTCTTCCCCGATGAGCCGCTTAGCCAAACTGACCCGCTTCGCCAAATGCGCAACGTGATCCTCTCTCCGCACCGCGCAGCTGCAGTTCCCGGTGGGCGCCATCTGATCGGAGAGATGGTCCTTCACGACATCATGGCGATCCTCGACGGCAGACCAGACCGGCAGTTGAAGTCTGCGGATCCGACGAACGTGGGCGGTCTGGTCGCCGCACAACGCCAGCTGAACGCGATGCCAAACACGTGACCCGGATGAATAGGGCATTCTGGGAACCAGTAACACTGCCAGCCCGACGGCCGAGACGCCTTTTGGATCCCAGGCGCAAAACGGTAGGCGGTTGGATCGCCTTCGGACCAAAATGCCCAGCAGGTCGCCAAACGCTGGCGCTATAAGTTTGCCTACGACAGCTACGCTGCGCTGTGTCCCGATCCGGCCGTCTATATCGTCTACAACGACACGCCAAATGCCTGCTAGAAGGACAGTGTTCTATCAACGCTGGCGGCAAGCAAGCACGTGTTATGCGAAAAGCCCATGATGCTGGCCCCGGCCTATAGATTGCTATGCTTTGCCGCTGAGGAACAATCAGGCGCGTATTGGTCGAAGCGTTGTCGATCGCCTTCCTTCCTGTAATCTGCAAGACCGTCGATTTTGTCCAAAGCCGCGAAATCGAAACGCGACGTTACCTGAGTGCGCTTCGTACCGTTTCATGATCGGACAGAACACCCAAAGCTGATTGATCGTGGACTTCGGTGCGGGGCCCGCCAAGATCTTGGGAATTAGCCTTTGTCGGTTGCGATGTTGCTCGCCGGTCCCGTCGCCCCGGCCCGGTCCGAATGCGTGATCGGCCCGACCGGCGTGGACAAATCTATTGGAGTGCGGATTCTAATCGAAAACGGCGCAATCTTGCAGCTGACGTTCGGCTTTCGCGCTGAATTACCAGTCGCGGTTCGGGTATCTGGCGATCACGATTCGGTCAAAGTTCCAGAGGACTTTCATCTTACTCAAACCGTGGTCTTGCAAAAGGATGACCGCGAGACGTCTTTTGAACTTCCGGCGCTTGGAAATGGCTATGCCCATGAAACGATTGCCTTCCAGGACGCGGGGACGGGCGCGGGCACCGACCGCTTCCCGTGGCCGGACACGTACACGACCGAATGCGCCCGTTGGCTGGCCCAGGCAATTCCAAGGAGCGGACTTGATCCGCCTTACAATCGGCGGCCTTTAGGAAGGAACGCCGCCGTCGCGCCCGGATGCTTTCCAAAGCCAGTCAGCCACCTGCATCAAGCGTTGATCTGCGCCCGGCGCCGCAATCAGTTGGACGCCCATTGGAAGACCGCTCGGGGACGCCAGTAGGGGGAGCGTCACTGCGGGCGTTCCCGCCATTGTCCAAAGACCGTTGAAGATCGAATCCCCGGTCGACTCCAAACCCTTTGGGGCCGGGCCCGGCGCCGCCGGGCAAAGAAGAGCATCGCAGTCCGCGAAAAGGGGGACCAGCGCCGAAGGCAGGGCGGCTTGATATGCGCGTGCGGCGAGGTAGTCGGGCGCCGAAAGCGCGCGTCCCTGCGTGATTGCCGCACGCGTCTCGGGGCCAAGATGGCTGCCGCCTGCGTCCATGTAGCGGGCATAGTGATACGCCATATCGGCCGCGTTTATCCGCGCGCGCTGCGCGGCAGCGTCGCTAAAGACTGCGGGCAGAGGCGCCCGCTGCGCCTGATCGCCAAGACCATCGCAAAACGCGTCGAAGGCCCGGGCAAGATCGGGGTCGGCCAAATCCCAGCCTGGCGGATATACCACCGCGAATGATGGCGGACGAACAAGCTCGGCAAGTGGTGTCTTGATCGAACCGGTCCCCATCAGGACGTCCGCCAAGAGCGCTGCACCAACCGGATCTCGGGCAAACACCCCGATTGTATCAAGGCTTGGGGACTGTATCAGAACGCCGCGCTGGGGAATCGCGCCAAAGCTTGGCTTGAAGCCTACAACGCCACAGAATGAAGCCGGACGAACCACCGACCCACCCGTCTGCGTCCCGACAGCCAACGGCACCATCCCATCCGCGACCGCAGCGGCCGAACCCGATGACGATCCGCCCGGCGTGTGCGCCAGATTGCAGGGATTTCGCGTTTTGCCCGGGTGCAGGAACGCTAGCTCTGTCGTGACGGTCTTTCCAATGATCAGCGCCCCGGCCGCCTTAAGACGCGAGACGATCTCGGCGTCGTCGCCCGGTATCCGATCAGAATCTAAGGAGCATCCATTTTCAGTCGGTATACCGCGGGTGTCGATAATATCCTTCACCCCAACCGGTAGACCATGCAACGGGCCCAACGGCACGCCTGACAGACGTAAGTCGTCCAGGCGTTCGGCGTCGTACAACGCGCACTGTCTATCATACCAGGCCCAGGCCCGAACCTCATCTTCCCGTGCGTCGATCCGGGCGAGACAGGCCTTGGCAAGGTCCACAGCCGACAGGACGCCAGTCGCAAGGCGGGACCGCAGAACCGCCGCGCTTGTTTCAGGCAAACGCTCCTCTGTTGCCATTGTGCCCTCTTCGGTTCACCCCCGGCTGGCGGACTTAACCAATCGCGGCAGACAGCGATGGTATAAGCCCACCATCCCCGCGGCTAGGGCCGAGTTGAGCGCGGCGCCCGCAGACAAAGATCATAGTCCTTCGCTACTTCTTCCGCCGCAACCGCAAGAAGCCGCGCACCTTCCTCTGGCGTCGCCATTGCAGAATGGCTGCCAACACGGCCATCTGGAAACTCCCGCCGGTGTCGCTCGGGCGAGCCGTGGTTGTCGCCCGCTCGCTCGGCAATCTCTTCTGGGGACAGGCGGCGCGGCGGTTCTACGGCAGGACCAGGCGCGACGCGGCGGACCCGGGCCTGTGTGATCGCGACCTCGGATGGCGTGGCATGCAAACCTTCCCAATCGCCATATAGCTCTTTACGTAATCGCATCACCGGGTCGAACTGCCACCAGCTACGGATGGGCATGCGAACTGAATTCAGAGATCTGCCGATTGATCGCAGAGGTGCAAGGTTCGCGCCATGTGCATTAAGAACGTAGATTGTTTTGAACCCTTGGGCCGAAAGCGCGGCAATGATGTCAGATAGCATTGCCACAAACGTCTCTTCGGAAATGGAGACTGTTCCCGGGAAACACATATTGAACGGAGCGGGCGTGTAGCACACTGTGGGTGCCACCATTGCGCCGGAAATCTCACCTGCGGCTTCGGCGATCACCGACGCACAGATCGCGTCGGTCCCGACCAAACCCATTGGCCCATGCTGTTCGGTAGAGCCGACGGGCAAGATGATCCCGTCAGACACGGCCAGATAGTCTTCGACCTCGGGCCACGTTGAATGCGCCAACTTCATTTGACCCTCGTGCAGCGGCGACCATTTTGCGCCGCCGCCGCGCTTATCGTGCTTGGAACGTCAGAGGCCCCACTTCGCCCGGGTCGCATCAAAGAAGCCCTTGGCCTGTTTCACCTTCACCCAGTTGTTGACGTAGTTGATCCAAACTTGGTCGTCTTGGGGAAGAAGCATCGCAATCGGCGATGGCGCCCTGGGTTCGGTGTTCTTCACCTGCACCACCGGAAACTTTTCCACGAGCGTCGACCCTTCGATGTTCGACGTAATGAACACGTCGGCGCGCCCTGCGATCACCTCTTGAAAGCCCCGTGCCGGTGCCTCGACGACCTTGATCTCTGCGTTCGGAAACCACTCGCGGGCGAGACCCTCGAAGGTTGTGCCAAGCGTCGTCGCGACGGTCACTTCGGGCGTGTTGATCGACGCATAGCCATCAAACTGATCTGCCTTGTCCGTGTGCGTGAACGGGAAGATCTCGACCGCGATATAGCTTTCCGAAAATCCCGCAACCTTCATGCGCGGAGGCGAGATCGAGGCTGACCCAGTCATATGGTACTTTCCCGCTACGACCCCGTTGACGAGCGTCTTCCAGTCGGTCGGAACGAACTCGACCTCGACCCCAAGATCGGTGGCGAGTTCAGTCATCACGTCGATGTCGAAGCCTTTGTAACTGTTTGTGGCCGGGTCCCGGACTGTCATCGGGTTCCAGTCGCCGGTCGTACCGACCTTCAGCACACCGGTATCAAGGATCTCGTTCAGCGCTGATTGAGCTGTCGCTGCGCCAGAAAACGAGACTGTCAGCGCAACAAGCGCTGCAATTAATTTCATCATCGGGGTCTCCCTGAGTTATTGGGCCGCACTTCGACGACCTTACCGCTTGAACTTGGGGGAACCCGACCGCTAACCTCAAGTAAAATCGTCACTCCTCTCAGAGAATGCTCAGGGAAAGCCACATGCCGAACGCGGCCATCGAAATGATCGGTGTGAACAAATGGTTCGGCGATTTCCATGTTCTCAAGGACATCGATCTGACCGTTCGGGAAGGCGAACGCGTGGTGATCTGCGGGCCTTCGGGGTCGGGAAAATCGACCGTCGTCAGGTGCATTAACCGCTTGGAACATCACCAGAAAGGGACGATTCGCGTCGACGGAGCGGAACTGACGGATGCCCGCGGTTCCGTCGATGCGATCCGGTCCGAGGTTGGAATGGTGTTTCAGCAGTTCAATCTATTCCCGCATCTGACGGTCCTCCAAAACCTGACGCTCGGGCCCATGAAGGCACGGGGATTGTCGCGTGCCGACGCTGAAGACCGGGCGCGCAAATATCTGGCACGGGTTCGGATTCCTGAGCAGGCCGAGAAGCGCCCGGGCCAACTGTCCGGTGGCCAGCAACAGCGAGTCGCGATTGCACGGTCGCTTTGCATGGAACCCAAAGTGCTGTTGTTTGACGAACCAACATCGGCGCTGGACCCCGAAATGATCTCGGAGGTCCTGGATGTGATGGTCGAACTGGCCGAGGAAGGCATGACAATGATCGTGGTCACCCACGAAATGGGATTTGCCCGAAAGGTTGCGGATCAGATGGTGTTCATGGATGCAGGCGAGATTGTCGAAACCGGACCTCCATCCGATTTCTTCGCGGCGCCGAAATCCGAGCGCTGCCGCGAGTTCCTTGGTAAGATATTGCAGCACTGATGCGCTGGCTCCCCCTTCTTCTGCTGATCATGCTTGCGGGTTGCGCATCTTCCAGCACCTGGGGCTGGTATGTCATCGACCCGACAACGCCCCAGGGTATGACGAACATCCGGTTCCTGATTGGCGGGATTTGGCAGACCATCCTGATTTCAGTCATCGCAGCAGCGATCTCGATTATTCTGGGTCTGCTGGTGGCACTGCCTGCCCTGTCCGAGCGCCGGGGGATCAGGCTGATCAATCGGTTTTACGTGGAGTTCATCCGATCAATCCCTTTGCTCCCCATGCTCTTCTGGGTGTTCTACGGGCTGCCCATCGTATTCAAATCGATGGGGCTGAACATCCCGATCGATCCCTTCTGGGGTGCGATTATAACACTTGCGCTGTCTGACAGTGCGTTCACAGCCGAAATCTACAGGGCCGGCATCCAATCCATCGCGCGGGGCCAGACCGAGGCAGCGCAGACGATAGGCCTGAACTATGTCCAAACCATGCGTTACGTGATCCTGCCGCAGGCGATCCGACGCATTCTTCCACCACTTGCGAACCAGTTCATTTACATCGTGAAGATGTCGGCCTTTGCGTCGGTGATCGGGATGCAAGAGTTGACCCGCCGCGCCAACGAGCTTGTGGTGACCGAGTACCGCCCGCTTGAAATCTACACGCTTCTGATCCTCGAGTACCTTGTCCTGGTGTTGATCATCAGCGCGGGCGTAAGATGGCTGGAACAACGTATGGGATCGGATGAGCGGGGGTGATGGGGAAGGCAGGGTTGGCTGGAAATTGGACGTTCGGATCGAGGGGGTCGAACGGCGGCTATGAACCCAGACTTCCTGAGTTACCGCAATAAGGCGAATGTCTAGTCTTGGTTCGCACGGGTGGCGAAATGACGCCCTCGTGAAATTGGTCTGTGCTGCTGATGCCAAGGGCGAACCTGTCGGGAGAACTTTGGTCCACCTTCAGAACTGCTGATTCCGTTCCTGGCGGCGACGGCGATAATCACGTTCACCCCCGGTCTAGAAATGCTCTATATGGCTGTCCAAACAATGGCTCATGGAGCGAGAGCGGGCTAGCTCAGCTCCGCCGCATTTCACCTCGCGTCCTATCTGCATATCTTTGCAGCGGCCATCGGAATTACTGTTCTCTTGAAAACCGCGCCAATCCTGCCGATCGTTCCCAAGGTCATTGGGGGATACTACCACACTTGGATAGGTATCCGACTGTGGAAACGCCAAATATCGATGTTCCAACAATCCAATCATCCAACGCGCAACCTTAACGACAAACTATTCGCGACAGCCTCACCCTCGAAGTCATGAACCCAAATTTCCGCGATGCTCTTCTTCGGCTTCGTTCCTCAATTCACGGCTGTAGAGGCCACCTTGCCGGTATCGCTTCAAATCCTGATCCTCGGCTTTGTCGCCAATCTCGCTTTCAGTCTCTCAGACACGGTCTGCATCGCCTTCGTGCGCTTTCTGGCTGCGCAGGCAGCAGCATCAAGCTGACTTGTCGCGTGGGAGTGATGGCTTGTCCAACCCCCGAATGTTGGTTTGATCCGTTCACTGTCCCTGGGTTCATGGCCGAATTGCTTATTGAGCGGACATCCGACGGATTTGGTTGGATTCTCAATCGCTGATAGGTCTAAGTCCTTCCCGGAAAGAGTATGTGAAAGCTCACAAAAACGATGAGCTTTGGTACTGCTGGAACTTATACGGGGTTTCGCTGTTCTCGTAGCCTAGCAAACGGCTTTCAAAGAGCGACCTGTCGTAGCCCAATTGCGGGTCTTGGTTCGGCAGAACAGGATTCATTTCGCGCGCATATTCAAGGGACGTGAGATTATCCCTCTGAGCAAAAAGTGCCGGAAGAAAGTTCTCGAATGTGCCGACCTCAATCACGTTGTGACGGTGCCAAGCCGCGAAGAACTCCGGGCCGAACTCTCCAGTGATCCGGTTGTTGATGAAGCGGGCTACCGGGTTGCTGCCAGTTGCACCGATCACGATTTCGTACTGGTAGTGTACCCCGACTTGCCGGCCATCCTCGAAGATGTCTTTGAAGTTGATACGCAGCATCATGACCGGACCGATTAGCGGCAGCGCTTTGCCCATGGCCCAGCCATCGGGACCGACGTAGAACACCTTAAGTTTGCTATCGACCGGGTATCTCCATCCATAACGGTCGTATTGCATGGCTTCGCGAATGTGGATGCTACACCCTGTTTTGGCCACACCACCCGGGCCGAGAGCCCCTGACAATTCTGCACTGTGATGGTCTATTGGATGCCACAGCCAATACCCCGGAACATGCTTTCCTTCGTAGCCAGGAACATTTCTTAGCCGAACCTTCAGGCGCGGGAAGTTTTGGAACCACCACGCGATCATCTCGGCTGAAACACCACGCAGTAGGGCATGGTTCAGCACGACACAGAACTGGCCGTTGCTCTTTTGATGGATATTGAAGTGCGATGAGGAAACGGGCTTGAGGGTCCAACCAAAATCCCGCTCCGCTGGCATTTGCAAGTTCGTCACTGCGCCCGTCTCTCCGATCAGAAGCCCTGTGAGCAATCACATTGATTTTAGACCAGGAGAACTTGTCGGGGATGAACTTCGGTTAACTGGCTTCAGGTTTCCTGCGGCGCAAGAACCGGGAAAGACCCTGGGGCGTCATCCCGAGGAACCTGGCGATGTCTTTTTGCTGTACGGATTCGATAATCGTCCGGTGATGTTGTTCTAGAAAGCGATATCGCGTTTCGGTCCGACCCGAAGTTTTTGCGCAGATCAGCTCCTTCGCAAAGAGATGGGCGTCCATCACTTTCAGTCTCAAGTAGGTGCCAAAAAATCCTCCCTCAAGGTACTCACGCCTGAAGATATCGTCTGGGACTGCAATACCGACCACATCCGTCAGGGCGACGAGATCATCTGATGCAATGTCGCGTGTCCAAGCACTCGTTAGGTTTACGCAGAAGTCTCCTGGCTCGAAGAAACGCGCGACCGTCGATGCTCCATCGAGCCAAGTCTGTTCAGATGCAGCAACGCCATCGGATAGGAATATCCAACTGTCTGCGACACGCGCTTGGTTTTGGATCTTGTCGCCCGCCGCAATTTGAACGCTCTTGCACCGTTGGGCGATCTCTTCCCACGTGTTCAAATCAATCACAACGCCTAGATGCTGGATGTCACTTTCAAGGGAAGCAAATGCAGTCCGTCCGACTTCCATACCTCACCTCGGCAGCCTTGGCTCTTACGCCTGGCGCAAGCTACCAAGATTTTTGTGGCGTTTCGATTGTCAAACGAAGGCCGGCTTGCAGTGTAATTTTGCCTAACCGCAGAATTGCGCGATGGAGCTGACATTGAGGTTCTAGCGTCCGACGGCGGGACTATCTGCGATCCGGAATTTGGGCCAAGTCTAGACCAAGCAATTAGTTCGAATGTCGGCTTTGACGGGCTGCGGCGCAGCAACACCAAAGTCGAGTGAATGTCAGCATTGGGCCGTCCTTGAAGGTCCTTCCAGCGGAGCCCGGTCCAACTCCGCCGCATCCGCCTGCTGCCTGCGCAGCGCCGCCATCGAACCTGCCGCTTCAATTTCCAAGCGCCAGGTGTTCAACTGGGAACTTGTTACACCCAATTCCTTTGCCACACCGCTTTGTGTTGCGCCCGGTTCGTAAAGATGGCCAACGGCAGCCGCCTTGAAATCATCTGCGAAGGTCCGTCTCGATTGTCCCATTCGATGCGCCACTCATGGACTGGGGTAAAGAAACCCGATGTCCGGGAACAGGGACGAAGTTCACATACCAGCCTGATGCTGCCGCAGCGAACTTGGAATGCGGGCGCCCAAGTTTTATGCAAAGCGTACGATCCTTTAGCGTCGGCGGTGATGCGCGAGTTCCAAACCCGATCTGCATTTGACAGCTTCTTAACCCATGACCATCCTGCCTATGATAAATGTTCGCATTTCACAGATCAGACTGACCACGAATAATTTGACGAGGGAAGAACCAGCATAGAGGTTTAACGACGCATGCGCACGCTGACAACTTTGGTCGCCCTCGTTGCTACTTTTGTGTGCGGGGCCTCTTCTGCTTCAACGGTGAATGTCACTTGGACTGGCGAGGTGATGACCGAATCCCGGATCAACCAAGGCCTTCGCCCGTTTTTCTCAGTCGGGGATACCGCCAATTTGTCCTTTTCCTACGATCTCGATGCGATAGATCGCGATCCACGTTTTCCCAATCCCGGCGAATTTCTAATTACCGACTTTCAAGGTGATATTGCGGGGCGGCCGATCGCAAGCGAAGATGGCGCGATCCTCTCCTTTCCAAGCATTCCGTTGGTTCGGGTGGTTGTCGGTCCTCCGCGGGACAACGTAAGTGTGATTCCAGTGCTCTCAACGGACGTCGTTGAAACGGAACTGTTCAGTGCAGGGCTGCGGTTCGAGGACCTGCCGCCGTTTGATGGCGATGCACCGACGCTTGACGAAATCACAACCAGGGTGGGTACTTTCAACCTGATCTTCGGCACTTTGATCGATCCGATTTCTCTTGTGGTTCGGCAAACGAGCCTTGAGGCCGAGCTCAATCCGGATGGCATAATTGACGTGACCTGGCGCGGATTTATCCCCAATAGCCCAAGCAGCCCAATGCTTCCGGTCGAATTGGAAGATACGTTGGAGCGCGGTGATGAGGCTGTGATTACGTTCAGTTATGATCCGAACGCGCCTGATCAGGGTACGTTCGACAATGACGGGATTTTTCCAATCTCAGATTACGACATCAAAATCGGAGATTACGAAGCAACCGCAACTGGCGGAGAGTTCTTCTACAGTAGTGATACGTTCGCGACCGCCGGAACAAATGCACAGAACTACGAATTGGACGGAACACCGATTAGCCAGCCTGTTGCTGAGGACCTTCCATTCTTCTCAGCCAATCTTGCTTGGGAAGTCGATGCAGAGAATCTATCCGACCTTTTGGAGGTATCGCTGGACGGTCTTGAACAAGCGGATACAGCCAGTCTAGAGATAATTTACGGACGTTTGCTGGGGCAGGATACACAGACTGTGCTGTTTGACGCGACATCCTTTGAGATCGAGGTCATGGATGATCAGCTGCCCCTTATCCCGTTGCCTGCGGGTGTATGGCTGCTTTTGACCGCCTTGACGCCCTTTGCCGCGCGAACCGTCTTTCGGCGTAGACTAATGGTGTCAGCGAGCGCAGCATCTAGTGCTTGAAATGACTCGCTGCCGCGCGATCAACCAGATTAGAAAAAGTTTGCAAAGTTCGCGACGTGTTGTCCCATCACACCCGCTGTGGACGGTCAGCTTGGAAACTAAACTGAAGTGCAAAATTGAACGGCTGTTTACGTGAGATTTCAATGCTGCGCTGCAGGGCGTTTCACAACTTTATACACGAATAGGTCCATGTTTTGGAGCGAAGGCATTGGGCGGCTTTGTCCGCGTCCGAATTGTCAGATCGGATTGCAACGAAAGAGCGTTTCGGGTCGGGACCGTTGACGGCAGTCTGAGTGTCCGTTGTGATGACACTCGCTGCACCAGAGCAAATTTGGCGCCGCACATGCGAACGGCTGCCGCGTCAGCGAAGCGCGAATATTGGATGACGAGTTTGTCCGCGATCCGTGAGTTGGCGGTAGCTTGGATTTTGCGCTCGCAGCGAACGGACCTATTGTATCGCACCCCCATTGGCATCGCCACCGGAACACCCTACCAACAGGAGTGAACTCAGCGGAGCACTGGCCTGATGAACTGGGAAGCCTTCATGGACGGGATCGTTGCGGATATCGACCGGCTCGCGCAAGAGATCCCCGAAACGGCTGCCGGGTTTGCGGCGATGGGCAAGGCGGCCAAGACACCCGGGGCGCTGGATGAAAAAACGAAAGAGATCATGGCGCTGGGCATCGCCATCGCCACGCGATGCGACAGTTGCATCGGGTTTCACATCCGCTCGTTGATACGGCTCGGGATCACGCGCACTGAGTTGTCCAAGGCGCTGGCGATGGCCGTCTACATGGGCGGCGGCCCGTCTTACGCCTACAGCGCCAAGGCCCTGCACGCTTTCGACACGTTTGGCGGGGCGGCCCAGAATGAATAACGGCAGCTTTCTTCGCAATACATGGTACGTTGCCGCACGAAGCGAGGACATTGCAATGGCCCTTGCGCCCCGGCGTATCCTAGATGAAACGATTGTCCTTTATCGGGACCCCAAGGGCACCGCTTTCGCGCTGGAAGACGCGTGCCCGCACCGAAAGCTTCCGTTGTCAAAAGGCAATCTGAAGGGTGGCACTGTCGAATGCGGCTACCATGGGCTGACGTTCGACGGGACCGGCCGTTGCGTTGCAGCCCCCACGCAGGGCGACCCGATCCCGCGCCGGGCGCGGGTCCGTTCATACCCTGTGATTGATCGCTACGGGCTATTGTGGATCTGGATGGGCGATGGTCCAGCCGACAAAGACGCGCTTTTGCGCATTCCCCATTATGACGATCCGAGTTGGGGAACGACCCCGGTCGGCGCGATGGATATTGCCTGCCATTATCTCTGGGTCATAGATAACCTCCTTGACCCCTCGCATGTTGCGTGGGTGCATGTGACGTCCTTCGCCGGCGCAGGAACCGACAATCGCCCACTTGAGATCGAGGAAACCAACGACGGCGTTATCGTTTCACGATGGATAAAGAGCGAACCCGCCCCACCGTACTATCAGCCGATGCTGGCCTTCGGAGACAACTGCGACCGCAAACAGCACTACGAATGCCGCCTGCCTTCAACGGCAATAAATGGATCGGTCTATACACGGCCCGGCACCGGCGGGTACGGCAAGACTCTGCCGGACGACGCGTTCCTCAACACATCCTATAACTTCATCACGCCCGTCGATCAGGATCACTCGATGTACTTCTGGTTTCAGCACCGGAACACCGATCCTGACAATGCGGCCCTGTCCGAACGCATGTTTGAGGGTGCGAAAACAGCCTTCAACGAAGACAAAGAGGTTCTGGAAGCCGTCCACGAAGGCATGAAGTCGCCGCAATCCCCCCACATGAACCTTGGCCTGGACGCCGGGGCAATGCGGTTCCGTGCTAAGCTCGACAAGTGGATCGCCGCAGAGCAAAGCTCAGCGGAAGCTTAGCCCGCCGCCCGGCGCCTCCCCGCAGTGCATCACCGGGTTCGCGAGCATGCGACGAAGTCTGCCGAACGCTGCAAGCGTTTCGGGGCCACCTGACAACGCGTCTGCGCTGATGCGACCAGCCGCCTGTATCGTGGTGCCATTGACCACGACTGTTGGATCAAGAAGGTTTAGGCAGATTTCACCGGGTGCGTAAGCCCCACAGGTGTGAAAGTGAAGAAGACGGGTGTTTCCAAACGCCCCGCCACTCCAACGCTCGAAGCTCGCGGACGCGCGATCAGGAAACGCGCAGGCCGGGTGAATCCCGCCATGCCAAGAGTGGATCACCCAGGGATCGACACCAAAACGCTCGGCGATGCGAAGGTAGTGCGCCCGCGCGGTCTCTGCCGAGGGTCCATCGAAACCCGCGATCCGCCCCTTGTCGACACGGATGAACAGTGTCTCCTCGACTGGCACGGCATAGGGTTCGTAAAAACGCGATCCGGTGCCAACCAAGAAACCGCGCTGTGCAATCGTTCCCGAAAAACCTACAGCAGAAACTGGCGTGTAGACCGAAAGCGGAAACCGCAATGCGTGCGTGTCCCCGGTCGCGTCCTGCGGTTCGACAGAACCTTCAAGCTCGGTTCCCGCCGGGCAAGTGACTCTGATGGTCTTGGCACCGCGAAGAGTACGGTCGATAAGATCGCGCAATGTGCGCATGGCCCGGTGATCCAGTTCCCCGAAGTCGGAGGCCAAAAGTTCCAGGTCGAGCGCATAGCAAATAGCGACAGCAGTGTCTTGGCCATGCGGCCGAAACCGGATCTGGTCGCCCATCCGTGCCAAAAACAGTGTCAGATCCGATCGGACCATAGCCCTAGCCACCCGACCGGGCGGCTCCACCAGGTCGGGAACGAACGGACATTCCAACATCTCGATATCGTATCCAAGGGTCTTTGCCGCGCGTTCTACGGACTTGGCCAAACCCGCCCCGTAGTATCCCGCATCGTCGGGTTCGTGGACGATCAGAACACGCGTAGCAGAGTGCAAACCCGCCCCGTTCTGAAGGAGGTTGCGGACCGCCCGATTTATAGCGCTCTCATTTGGCATTTGGTCGAGCCTACAGGCCTGTTTCTTGGCAAAAAAGCCCGTAAGCTGCGAAACGGAACAAAGATGTTGTGCCCGGTTTCCCGTAGCCGAAGCCAGACACCGCGGAGAGGAAAAAGCAAATGAGCGCCTGGATCCGAATGCTTGCCGATGACGAGGCCGACGACAGACTGGGCGCCATGCTCGACAATGCCCGAACGCCACACGGCACGGTCGATACGGTGATGCGGGTTCACAGTCTTCGACCGGCCACAATGGAGGGCCACGTCACGCTTTACCGGTCTGTACTCCACTCAGAGGACAACGTTCTGCCCTTTTGGTTTCTTGAGGTTGTGGCAAGCTACACGTCGATCCTCAATGATTGCAGCTACTCGCTGACCCACCATTTCGCCAATGTACGCAGCCTTTTGAAGGACGAAACCCGGTCAGATCGGATCTTTCTCGCGCTGAAGGCGCATCGGCCAGAGGATCAGTTCGACGGCAAGGAACTGGCGCTTCTCAGGTATGCTGCGAAGTTGACGACTGACGTGGGCCGTATGGTCAAGTCCGATTTCGAGGCCGTTAAACTGGCAGGCGCGGACGACGGTGAGATCCTTGAGGTCAATCAGGTCTGCGCCTACTTCAACTACAGCAACCGGCTGCTGAACGGGCTGGGCTGCACCACAGACGGAGATGTCGTTGGCTACTACAGCGCCGACGACGCATAATGCGATGCGCGCAATCTGTGGTATGCCACCCCGCGCCCGCCAATCTGTGATACTGGAACCGCCAAAAGGAGCTTCCCATGAAGGGCAGAGGACGGCAGCGCCGGCACGAGAAGGCCATCAACCTTGCCCTGCAGGGCGGTGGTTCGCATGGCGCGTTCACATGGGGCGTGCTCGACCGGATGTTCGAAGAGGACCGGCTTTGGGTCGAAGCAATTTCGGGCACCAGCGCAGGTGCGATGAACGCGGTCGTTGCGGCGCAAGGTATGTACGACAACGGGGCCGATGGCGCACGCGACGCGCTTGAAGCGTTCTGGCGTGCGGTCAGCCGGGCCGGTCAATCCAGCCCGCTGAAGCGCACCCCTTTCGACATGCTGACAGGGAACTGGTCGCTTGACGGAAACCCTGGCTATCTGTGGATGGATCTGATGACGCGGATGGCTTCACCCTATGATTTCAATCCGTTCGATCTGAATCCCTTGCGCGATGTCGTCGAGGATTTCGTGGACTTCAGCAAGGTCGCGGGCGAGCGCGACATGGGGCTCTATATCTCGGCCACCAATGTCGAGACTGGCCGCGCAAGGGTCTTTCACCGTCACGAGGTCACACTTGACGTCGTAATGGCGTCCGCATGCCTGCCGTTCTTATTCAAGGCGGTCGAGGTCGACGGCATCCCCTATTGGGATGGCGGATACATGGGGAACCCCGTTCTCTTTCCCTTTATCGACCATTCGCCCAGCCCGGACATTCTGATCGTCCAGATCAATCCGCTTTACAGGCCAGGGACGCCCAAACGTGCTCAGGATATCCAGAATCGAGTGAACGAAATTACCTTCAACGCCTCTCTGCTTCGCGACCTCCGGGCGATCGAACTGGTGGATCGGCTAATTGATCGGGGCGCGCTGTCCGAAGATGAGTATCGGCGCATCTTCGTCCATATGATCGACGATGGTTGCCGCGATATGCTGGCGATGGGCGCGTCGTCGAAGCTGAACTCTGAATGGGCATTTCTGGTGCACCTTCGCGACATCGGACGCGACGCGGCGGACCGTTGGCTTACATCCCATTTCGACGATATTGAACAGCGCTCAACCCTGGATCTCGCGGCCCTGTCAGGGGACTTCGGCGCACCAGGGACAGAGAACATCCTGACACTCAGAAAGCGATCGGGGACCTTGGGATAATGTGGGGCGTGGCCCGGCCGCCAAGCGGGGCACCGGACTGATGGGATTTGCAGAAGAAATGACGGGCATAGCGCCCGAGCTGACCGCTCAGCCGCCGGAACGGCGGCGCGATGTCATCGCAAGGTCAACGATCATTGCTGTCATTGCTTTCCTGACGCTGATCGACCTATTCGGATCACAGGCGCTACTGCCGGTGCTGGTGGATCGCTACGGTGTCAGCCCCGGCGCAATGGGATTTGCCGTCAACGCGTCAACGATTGGGATGGCGGCCGCAAGTCTGATCGTCGCGATTTTTGCCCGCAGGATTGACCGACGGCGCGGTATCTGGATGTGCCTGGCGCTTCTGTCAGTCCCAACCGTGGGATTGGCTTTCGCCGACGATCTAACCACCTTTACGCTTCTCCGGATTGCGCAAGGCGTGTTCATGGCCGCGGCATTCACTCTGACCCTGACTTATCTTTCAGAGATCTGCACGACGACAGCGATCGGCGGCGCAATGGCGGCCTACATAACCGGAAACGTGGCGTCGAACCTCTTTGGGCGACTGATGGCCTCGGAACTGGCCGGAACACTGGGCGTCGCCGAGAGCTTTATTGGTTTTGCGGTCCTGAACCTGACCGGAGCCCTTCTGGCCTACCGGTACTTTGGCGGCCGATCCGAGGAGGCACCCGAAGCCAGTACAACCTCGGTCCTGACCGCATGGGCCGATCATGCCAGAAACCTTCGGCTGTGGGGGATGATCGCGATGGGGTTTGCCCTGCTCTTCGTGTTTGTCGCAGCCTTTACCTACGCCAACTTTATCTTGGCGTCTGATGCGTTTGGCCTGCCGCAGGCCTCCATTGGCCTGGTCTACTTTGTGTTCGCGCCAGCGATCCTGACGACGCCTGCCGCCGCATATGCGGTGGCCCGATTGGGCGCGCGTACCGCGTTTCGCACAGCCATTGCAGTTTCATTGATCGGACTCGGTTTCCTGCTGACCTCCTGGCTCCCGGCGTTTTTGACGGGACTGGCGCTTTTGGGTGCCGGGCTTTTCTTTGCGCAATCGGTCGCCACTGCATCAATTGGAAGAACGGTGTCGCATGACCACGCAGCAGCGAATGGCCTTTACCTTGCAAGCTATTATCTGGGCGGCCTTGCAGGTGCTTGGCTGATCGGTCAGGTTTTTGAGACCGCAGGCTGGGGACTTTCTGTAGCGATCCTACTGGCCGTTACGGCTGTGGCAGGGCTGTTGGCAGGCGCATTGCCCAGACGGGCAGCACCCTAGGCACGGTCAATTATAGCTTCGCTGGTCATCAATGACTTTACCGTCGTTCGGCAGGCTACCTGGCGCGACAAGTTCGATCCGGCCCTTCAGTTTCATAACCTCGACCACCGTTGCAGCGTAGCGATGAACGTCCCCCTCAGCGGCTTCGATTTGAACGTGCATCGCGTCCGAGTTGCCCGCACGCGTGGCGACGACCCGGGCGCGGTCGATCTCTGGGTGCCGCGCGACTAGCTCTGCCACCTGTTCGGGACGCACAAACATGCCTTTGATCTTCGTCGTCTGGTCCGCGCGCCCCATCCACCCCTTGATCCGCACGTTAGTGCGCCCGCATGGACTGGGGCCCGGAAAGACCGCCGACAAATCGCCCGTTGCAAACCGAATGAGCGGGTAATCGGGGCTCAACGTCGTCACAACGACCTCGCCCACTTCGCCGTCGGACACCGGATCGCCGGTGCCGGGGCGAACGATTTCAACGATCACCCCTTCGTCCACGATCATTCCCTCCATCGCAGAGCTTTCGTAAGCGATGTTGCCAAGATCGGCGGTTGCATAGCACTGCAGGCACGCGATGCCCCGATCTGCGTAGCTTTGACGGATGGCCGGGAACAGTGCACCGCCGCCCACCACGGCCTTGGTCACCTTCAGCGCAAACCCGGCGCGCTCGGCCTCTTCCAGAATGGTCAGCAGATAGTCAGGCGTGCCAGCATAGGCGGTGCACCCAAGATCGTGCGCGGCCCGCGCCTGCAGCTCCGTCTGTCCCGTACCTGCGGGAAACACGGTTGCGCCGACGGCCTGAGCACCGTTTTCAAACATCATCCCGGCGGGTGTCATGTGGTACGAAAAACAGTTCTGTACGATATCGGTCGCCCCGATTCCTGCAGCGTGCAAAAATCGCCCGATCCGCCACCAATCCCGCGATCGTTGGCCAGGCTCGTAAATTGGACCGGGCGACTGAAAGACATGCGCAAATCCGGACACTCCAACGCCCGTGAACCCGCCAAATGGTGGTGCGCTGGATTGCGCACTGACCAGATCAGACTTCCGAAGCACCGGGAATGCGGTCAGCCCGTCCAAAGCGTCCGGGAGCGGAGAATCAAGCCGGTCGCGAAATCCGGGCGATTGGCGCGCACGCTCAATTTGCGTATGCAGCATTTCTAGCTGCGCCGCAGCGCGAACCTCGGCAGGGCGGACTTCCAGATCATCAAAATATTCCTTATTTGTCATAAACTTCTCCTACACTCACTCCTTAGCCGCCGCCTGAACCCATCTGCTAAACTACGGAGGATTGAATGCTGCGTCGCAGCAAAGTATAATCACGGTCGCGTGAACGGCTCCGTGGAACAGGATCGAGGTTTGAATGTCCACCCTGATCGACACCGACGAGATTGCATTCACTCCGGATGGTATCGACACCCGGCTGACGTTTCTTCCAGATCGCGAAGTTCTGGAAATCGATCTCAGTCACGTCCACTTCCACAACTCTGCCGACGTCAACGCCTTCTACGACCGGATCGAAGAACGCATCCACCTTTCGGGCGAAGAGTGGTGGTTTTTCCTGATCAACTATCAGGGATGCAAGATCGACCCGGCGTCCTGGATTGCGTTCTCGAACCGGGGCAAGGCGCTGAACCTGGCGCATTCGATGGCGACGGTGCGCTACGATGCGTCGCCAGAAACGCGCCGCCAGATCGAACGGGCCGCAGGCACCGAGGCTTTTGATCCGAACCTCTTTTCCACCCGTGATGATGCTTTGGCGCGGATCGACGGGATACCATCCACCCGACGCGCGCCGGTTGTCCATACACCGAGCTACACGCGTTCGGATTTCGAGCCGCGGGTCGAGTTTCTGCTGGAAGACCAGATCATGGACGTCGATTTCTCTGACTTCACGTTCCACCACGCACGCGACGTGGATGATTTCTACGACTTTATCGAGGAACTTATCGAGGCGACAGGCAGGAAATGGTACTTCCTCGTCAACTATAACGGTACGAAAATCGACCCCGCTGCCTGGGTCCAATACGCCCGGCGCGGAAAGCGGCTGAACATCGGCGCATCGCTTGGCTCGGTCCGCTATGCGGCGGGATCCGAAACCGAGCGCGACATTCGCATGCGGGCCGAAAGTCAGGATTTCCGCCCCAACATCCGAAACACCCGCGCCGAAGCGCTTGCCCGGGTCAAGGAAATCAAAACGGGCGGCTGACACCAGCGCACCAACACGGACCGAACCTGATCCGACACGGGCGCCAGCCTTAGAACTCAAGGACGACAGTCCCCATCTTTTCTCCCGCCTCGACCTTTTGGTGAGCAGACACGGCATCTTCCAATCCGCCACCTGGAACGACGGCATGTGACAGCGCGCCAGACGCAAGCCAATCGGTCAGCTGCGCGGCACCCCGCGAATGGGCCTCCGGCGGGATCAGATAGGCGATCAACATCCGCAACGTGATGTTGCGGAACATAAACGGGTAGAACGACAAAACCGGCGCCATCTCTGACACCGAGGCGTAGCTTGCAATCACCCCCCCAGGCTTCAAGACTTCAAGCGACACGGCCTGATTGGCCGCGAAATCGACCTCAACGATCCGGTCCACGCCCGCGCCGTCCGTAAGCTCGGCAATCCGCGCCGCCACATCCTCGTGGCGATAATTGATCCACGTGCTGGCAGTGGAATGTCGCCCTTTCTCGTCAGAGGAAACCGTGGTGATTACCTGCGCACCGGCAAGCACAGCCATCTGGCACGCATATCGGCCCACCGTCCCCGCTCCGCCGGTCACTACGACAGTCTGCCCCGACAAGTCGGCCCCATCACCAAAAAGCGCATACCACGCGGTCATCGCGGGAATGCCAAGACAGGCGCCTTCGGCAAAGCTTGCCCCATCTGGCAAAGGCACTGCCTGACGGGTGGGAAGCGCAACATAGTCCGCACAGGTCCCAAACGCCCGCTGCCAGCCTGCGTTCCAGACCCAGACACGGGTTCCGACCCGGCCCGGATCGACGCCCGCGCCCACTGCTTCGACGATTCCTGCCCCATCGGAATGCGGCACGACCCTTGGGAATGCCATCACTGCACCGGGACGCGCCCCGGCCCTAAGCTTCACGTCAGACGGATTGATCCCCGAGGCGTGGAGCCGCACCAACACCTCGCCCGGCCCGGGCGCCGGCTCATCCATCTCACTGTTGATCAGAACCTCGTCCGCAGGCCCGAACCGGTCGTACCAAACGGCCCGCATCAGCTCAGCCACCGCTTGCGGCGACGGTAGCTGCGCACATCGCGAAAGCTCTTGCGCCCCTCATCCGACATGCCGAGATAGAACTCTTTCACGTCGTCGTTTGACAGAAGCTTTTCTGCCGGGCCGTCCATTACCACACGACCCGATTCCAGTATGTAGCCGTAATGCGCAAACCGCAGCGCGACGTTCGTATTTTGCTCCGCCAAAAGAAAGCTGACGCCTTCATTCTCGTTCAGCGACTTCACCCGCTCAAAGATGTCTTCCACAAGCTGGGGCGCGAGTCCCATCGACGGTTCATCCAAAAGGATCGTCTCTGGTCGGCTCATCAATGCGCGCCCGATGGCCGTCATCTGCTGTTCGCCGCCAGAGGTGTAGCCCGCCTGACTTCTCCGCCGTTCCTTCAAGCGCGGAAAATAGGAGTAGACAAGCTCCAGATCGCGTTCGATCTCGACCCGCCCATCGCGGCGCGTATAGGCACCCGTCATCAGGTTTTCCTCAACGGTCAGATGTTCAAAACAGTGCCGACCCTCCATCACCTGAATTACACCACGCCTGACCAAAGCGGCCGGATCAAGGTCCTGCACCCGCTCTCCGCGATAGGCGATTGTGCCTTTGGTGACCTCGCCGCGTTCGGCCTGCAGAAGGTTCGAGATCGCCTTCAACGTCGTTGTTTTCCCCGCGCCGTTACCGCCCAAAAGCGCCGTGATCCCACCCTTCGGCACGCTCAGGCTGACACCCTTCAGGACCAGAATTACATGGTCATAGATCACTTCGATATTGTTGACATCCAACAGCGTCTCGGCATCGACTGGCATGTCTTTCATGGGCGGCCCCTGCCTTCATTCTGGCAAAAATACTCAATCCCGGGCGGCAGCCAGAAAGGACCGCCGCCCGGAATAGGGCTTAGCCCTCGCACGCCTCGTTCACCGGCCACGGTGCATTGGCCGACGCGTATTCGGCTGCTTTCTCGGCCTCCAGCGGTTCGATCGCACCGCGGTCCGCGCTCAGTAGGTCAGAGGCCTGAACGAACTCCGACCCGTTCCACTCGATCATCCAACCGCCCGAATGGCCCGTATGATCGGCGCAGGAGGTTGCGAAGGGTGCCATCATGCCCCCAAGTCCAAGCTCTTCGATCCGTTCAGCAGTGAAATTCAGGTTGGCAAGCCCATCACGCAGCTGCGCGGCTGATATCTCACCCGTCCCGTGCATCTCTTGGGCAACGCGAATGCCTTCGGCCAGAATTGCCGAGATGATCACTCCCCGGCCATAGAATACCTCGCCCATCTCTTCTGCATCTGCCAGCGACTTGTCGCCCACATGCTCTTTGATGGCGGTCATCACGGGCGCGTCGGCGTTTGGCAGCGACCATGAAATCGCGCGGTAACCCGCGCCGTCTTCACCCACAAGCTGCAAGTCATCAGAATGGCCCGACCACCAGACACCGACGAACTGATCCATCGGATAACGGGTTTTCACGGCCTCGGTGATCGCGCCGGCGTTCATCGCGCCCCAGCCCCACATAATCACGAAATCGGGCCGCTCGCGGCGGATCTGCAACCACTGTGCCGACTGGTTCTGCATTTCCGAGATCCCGACCGGTATCGGCAGCACTTCAAACCCATGCGCCTCGCCCATTGCTTCCAGAAGCGGCAGGGGTTCTTTGCCGTAGGGGTGGTCAAGATGCAGATGCGCAATCTTCTTGCCCGAGAGCGAGGACAAGTCGCCGCCCGAAATTTCCTGCAAGATCATGCTCATCCCGTCCCAGTAACTTGCGGGCGGATTGAACGCCCACTGGAACGTCTTGCCGTCCGACATCGGCGAGAAGCCATAGCCAGGCGCAAGGATCGGGATCTGGTCGACATTGGTCTGCGGCAGAACCTGCAATGTGATCCCCGTCGACCAAGGCTGCGTAACAAGCGCCGCGCCTTTCGTCCGTTCATAGCATTCAACGCCCTTCTCGGTCGAATACCCGGTCTCGCATTCCTCAAAGTTCACCGGAACGCCGCCGATGCCGCCATCGCGCGCGTTAAGCATCGCCATGTAATCGGCCTGCCCGTTCATCAGCGGAATACCTGTGGCCGCGAACGGCCCCGTCCGGTAGCTGAGGTTCGGGGTATATAGCTCTTGCGCCGCAGCCGCCGACCCCGCGACCGCGCCGGCAAGTGCCAGTGCAACCAGTTGTTTCATGTTAGTTCCTCCCTTGGTTTTGGTGTCTCCGGCCTTAGTGCGGGAACGGCCAGAGGATGAGTTTTTCGCGCAGAAGCGCCCAAAGCCGCGCCAGCCCGTGCGGCTCGACAATCAGAAAGAACACGATCAGCGCGCCGACGATCATGACGTTGATATGCTCGACCGTTGCCGATTTAATATCGAGCCCCAGCAATTCAGGCACCGTGTTCAGGATCACCGGCAAGGCAACGATCAGAATCGCGCCTAGATAGTTGCCCAGGATCGACCCAAGGCCCCCGATAATCGCAATGAAAAGCACGCGGAACGACAATTCGATGTCGAATAGGTTCGGCTCTGCGGCGCCCCGCCACAGAAAGACGAAGAGCGCACCCGCGACACCCACGATGTAGGATGACACCGCAAACGCCATCAATTTTGCCTTCAGCAGGTTGATCCCGATCAGCTCTGCCGCGATGTCCATGTCTCGAACGGATTTCCAACTGCGTCCCAGTGACCCGCGCGTCAGGTTGATACACACAACGGTCAGGATCGTTACAACAGTCAGGACAAAATAGTACTGTGCCTGACTGGTCGCCAATGGACCGGCAAAATGGACACCGAAGATTTCGACATTCGGCACCTGGATCGCGCCCGAGGCATTGTAATTGTAAAGCCATGGCCATTTCTCGAACAGCCAGACCAGAAAGAACTGCGCCGCAAGTGTCGCAATCGCCAGGTAAAACCCCTTTATCCTGAGGCTCGGTAAACCAAACAGCACGCCCACAGTTGCCGAAAACAAGCCCGACAATAGAACTGCAACAAGAAGGTTCAGTTCCGGAAAGATCGTGATCAGCTTGTAGCAGGCATAGGCACCGACCCCCATGAACGCGCCGGTTCCCAGCGACAGCTGCCCGGCATATCCTGTCAGGATATTTAGCCCCGTGGCGGCCAGCGCGTAGATCAGAACCGGGATCAGAAGCGTCTGAAAGGCGAACTCGGATGCCGTGAACGGCAGCACGGCCCAGGCAAGGATCAGGATGACGCCCAGAAGGATTGCATCCTGCCGAATCGGGAACAGCGCCTGATCGGACCGGTAGGTGGTCTTGAACTGGCCAGACGTGCGATAGAGCATCAGCGCCACCCCATCCATGCCCACCAGATATCTTCGCTAGATCCCGCCAAAGCCCTCTGCACCCACTTAGACCCGCTCAATGATCTTCTCCCCAAAAAGCCCCTGCGGCCGAAACAAAAGCACCACCAGCGCCAGCACATAGGCGAACCAAGCCTCAGTCGATCCGCCCAGAAGCGGCTGGCCCCAGTAGATTTCGAAGAGCTTCTCTAGAAGTCCGATCGCAATCCCGCCGACAATGGCGCCAGTGATCGATTCAAGGCCACCCAGCATCAGGACCGGCAACGCCTTCAGCGCGATGATTTCCAGCGCGAAGCTGACACCCGCGCGCGAGCCCCAAGCGATGCCTGTCATCAGCGCAATGATGCCTGCCACGAACCAGACCAGGACCCAGATCGTCGTGAGCGAAATCCCGACTGACAAAGCGGCGGTGTGATCGTCGCCCAGCGCCCGGATCGCCCGACCCATCTTGGAGTAGTTCAGGAATGCAAGAAGCGCGCCAACCATCACAACAGCTCCGATCACGACGGTGATGTCACGGGCCTCCATCAACAAGAACCCTCCAAACGGATTCAATTCAAGCGACCCGTCCGGAATGCCCAAATCGTCCGAGATCATTTGCTTGTTCTCGCCGCCAAATATGATCTCGCCCCCGCCCACAAGAAACAGTGTGATCCCGATCGTGGCCATGAACAGGATGATGTCGGGCTGCCCAACAAGGGGCCGTAACACCACCCGTTCGATCCCGACGGCAAGAACAAACATGACAAGAACCGTTCCCGCAAAGGCAAACCATGCCGGAAGACCAAGCTCGGCAAGGCCCACAAGCGTCAGCGCGGCGAAGACCACCATGATACCTTGGGCGAAATTGAAGATCCGGGACGAGCGAAAGATCAACACAAACCCCAGCGCGATCAGCGCATAGAGAACCCCCGAGACCAAGCCTTCCCATAAAACCTGCAATAGGAAGTCGGGTGCTGCGAACATGTCCACAAAGGGGGTAATGAAGATATCGTTCAGCATCAGGATTCCAGATCGGTTTCTTCGGCGGTGAAGACGGCGCGGCCCGTTTCTTCATCATGCTCGATACGAACCGACAGGCGCGGCTTGCGCCAAATGTGGGCTTCAAGCACCCCGTCGGCGGTTTCAACATATCGATCGGTCGCCTGCGCCTCGACCCGCCACGACTGTGCCGGGCCCAGTGCGATTTCTTCCGCTACTTCCACAGATACCTCGGAGATTGACCCTGTGCTGACACGCGGCGCCGCGCCCGCGCGGCCAATGTCGAAAGACAGAGTGTCGTCCGCCGGCGCCACGCCCCCGATCTGAGTGATGCCTTCAATCTGACCCGGTATGAAACGTTCCATCGGCGCAAGGCATCGTTCGGCTATTACGTCCCAGGGCTCGGCGGCCACAACGCCGGGCACCCCTATCAGGCCCAAGACCAACACGCCGAAACCCCTAATCATGCGAAACTCCCAGATAAGCGTCGATCACCTCTGGGTTCGCCCGTACTTCGTCTGGCGTCCCGTCCCCGATCTTGCGCCCATAATCCATCACGACGACCCGATCCGAGATATCCATGACCACGCCCATGTCATGCTCGATCAGGGCGATTGTGGTGCCGAACTCATCATTCACGTCCAGGATGAAACGGCTCATGTCCTCTTTCTCCTCCACATTCATGCCGGCCATCGGCTCGTCGAGAAGCAGAAGCTTCGGTTCGGCGGCCAGCGCCCGGCCAAGTTCAACACGCTTCTGAAGCCCATAGGGCAGCTTTCCGACCGGCGTCTTGCGGATGTGCTGGATCTCCAGAAAGTCAATGATCTTCTCGACCTGGCTCCGGTGACGGATCTCTTCCCGCTCTGCCTTCCCAAACCACAGTGCTTGCGCAAGAAGACCAGAGGTCATCATCGTATTCCGGCCGGTCATGATGTTGTCGAGGGTCGACATTCCCTTGAACAGCGCGATGTTCTGGAACGTCCGTGCGATCCCCTGGCGCGCCACCTCGTAGGGTTTCATCTTTGGCCGTCTCGAACCGTGAAACCAGATCTCGCCTTCCTGCGGCGTGTAGAACCCGTTGATGACATTCAGCATCGAGGATTTGCCCGCACCATTGGGTCCGATGATCGCCCGGATCTCTCCTTCCCGAATATCGAACGAGATGTCTTGGATCGCCGTCACCCCACCGAAGCGCAGGGTGATATTCTTCATCTCCAGGACGACGGAGCCGATTGTGCGACCGTCTTCTGTAACATAACCGTCCTGTGCCATCTCATTCATGCGGCATACCCTGCGGGATGGCGGGTGGGGCGACGTTGCAGACGTGCGTTACTGTCATTCCGCCGCCTCAAGCGTCTTGCCTGTCACTGGCATCACCTTGGCATCCCGGATCGTCAATTTCGCTTTAATCGACCCTTTCCGCCCATCCTCGTAGGTCACTTCCGTTTCGGTCGAGACCGTCCCCGTCCCATCGTAAAGCGCCGCAATCAGATCGCTGAACTTCTCTTCGATGATCCGGCGCCGAACCTTCCGTGTCCGCGTCAGTTCACCGTCATCGGCATCAAGTTCCTTGTGTAGCACCAGAAACCGGTGAATCTGGCAGCCCGACAGCATCGGATCCGTGGCAAGCGAAGCGTTGACCTCCTCGACATGCCCCTGCATCTGGTCCAGCACCGCGTCCATCCCGGCAAGTTCCTGATAGCTGCCGTAAGACACGTTGTTCCGCTCTGCCCAGTTCCCCACCGCCGTCAGGTCGATATTCAAGAAAGCGCAACACATGTCGCGGTCTGCGCCGAACACTACGGCCTCAAGCACGTTCGGGAAAAACTTCAGCTTGTTCTCGACATACTTGGGGGCAAAGAGCGCGCCTGAAGCGGTCTTTCCCACATCCTTCGCGCGGTCAATGATCCGCAGATGTCCGGTATCCTCTTCGAAAAATCCGGCATCCCCTGTCGCAACCCAGCCTTCTGCATCCTTCGTCGATGCGGTCGAGTCCGCGTTCTTGTAGTACTCGACGAACGTACCGGGCGACCGGTAGAACACCTCTCCGGTCTCACCGATCTTCACTTCGACGCCGGGTGACGGCACGCCCACCGTATCTGCGCGCACCTCGCCGTCAGGCTGCTGTGTAATGAAAACGCTTGCCTCAGTTTGCCCGTAGAGCTGCTTTAGGTTAATGCCCAGAGACCGCCAGAACTCGAAGATCTCGGGCCCAATCGCTTCTCCCGCAGTATAGGCCACACGCACATTCGCCATCCCGGCACGGTTCCTGATGGGACCGTAAACCGCAACGTTCCCCAGCCCGTACCAAAGCCGGTCCCAAAGCCCCACCGGCTTTCCGTCCATCAGATCGGGGCCCACCCGCTTCGCATGCGCCATGAAATGGTCGAACATGCGCTTCTTCAATCGTCCCGCATCCTCCATCCGAATAAGCAACAGCGTGATCCGCTGCTCGAAATACCGGGGCGGGGCAAAGAAATAGGTCGGCCCGATCTCGTGCAGGTTCTCGTACATGGTCTCGGCAGCTTCGGGGCAACTCACACAAAACCCGCACCAATAGGCCTGCCCTACGGAAAAGATGAAATCTCCAACCCAGGCCATGGGCAGATAGGCCAGAACGCTTTCGCCCGGACCAAGACTGTCAAAATCTGATGAGGATTTGGATGCCTCAATGATGTTGCGGTTCGACAAAACCACGCCCTTGGGCCGTCCGGTTGTTCCGCTGGTGTACAGCATCACACAGGTGTCGTCGTAACCCAGCGCCGCGCTGCGCTTCGCCAACTCGGCGTCGAACCGGTCATGTGCCGCGCGCCCCGTCCTTTGCACATCCGAAATCGCGTTCATCCGACCGTGATCGTATTTCCGCATACCGCGACGGTCGTGGTAGAGAATGTGTTCGATGTAGCCCACGCGATCGGCGACTTCGAGCACTTTGTCGACCTGCTCCTGATCCTCCGCCACGATCCAACGCGCCCCGCAGTGATCCAGGACGTAGGCCATCTCTTCGGCTACAGCATCCTGGTAAAGCGGCACGGGAATCGCACCGACCGATTGGGCAGCAACCATCGACCAGTAAAGCACGGGGCGGTTACCGCCGATCACCGCCACATGGTCACCGGGCGCGACACCCAGTTCCAAAAAACCAAGGGCCAACGCGCGGATTTCTTCCTGTACTTGAAGCCACGTCCAGCTTTGCCAAATCCCGTATTCCTTCTCGCGATAGGCAGGCGACGCTGCGAACGATCGCGCGTTACGTGCGAGAAGCGCGGGAATTGACACAAGGCCGCCTCCCGCCAAGGTCGGGTCTGTCAAATTATCCTCCCAAAGACCGGTCTTTCGCCGGGTGCGCCCGTTTCCCGGGCGTCCACCAACAAAACTACCCGGACCGTCGCATCAGGGTCAATGCCGCGTTTAGCCGGAGATCTGGGCCGCCGCAGCGGCAAGCGCCCTGAGCCCCGCCACCAGATCTTTCTCACGTGTATCTTCGTCGAACGTGTGGCTCACACCTCCGATCGACGGCACGAACAGCATGGCCGAAGGCATCAGGCGCGCCACATTCCGCGCGTCATGAATTGCACCAGATATCATCCTTCGCCACCGTCCCGGCGCGACACCTTCAGCAGCCCCGGCACAGGCGTCCACCAGCCGCGCGTCCATCTTTGCCGGGGAAAGCGCCCAGGCATCTGATATGGAGGCTTCAAGGTGATGCGCCGCCGCAACCTTGGTGACCGCAGCACGGGCCGCCGCCTCCATGTCAGAAAGCCGCGCCTCCGAGGGATCACGCCACTGAACCGTGAACCGAACCTCGCCCGGAACGACGGACGAAGCATTTGGGCGCACATCGACCTGACCGATGGTCCAAACCGTGTCTGCGCCAAGATGCGCACCAAAGCATTGTTTCAGCTCGGCGTGAAACGCGGCAAAGCCTGTGACCGCGTCGCGCCGAAGCCGCATCGGCGTCGTCCCGGCGTGGTTCTGCTCGCCCGCAAACCGAACCGTCATCTGCCGCGCGCCCACAATATCGGTCACAACGCCCAGTGTCTCGCCGCTTGTATCCAGAACCGGACCCTGCTCGATATGAAGCTCGATGAACCCGGTGAACATCGTGCTTGAAGGGGCCTTTCCGGTCGACGGCAGTCCGCGCCTGGCGTCGCCGAACGTCGCACCATCGTCCGCCCGTAACCCGTCTGCCGCGACAACCGTAAGCCGCCCAGACCAGATGTCCGAGCCGGTCAGCGCGCCAAAGCGCCCCTCCTCGTCCTGAAACGACACCGCCGATATTGGTGGACCACCGGCCTCGCGTGCCGCGCGCGCGACCTCAAGCCCGGCTATCGTGCCCAGAGCGCCGTCAAGCCATCCCCCCTCGGGCTGAGTATCGGTGTGCGATCCAGTCAGGATGCCCCGCCCAGCGGCAAGCCCCCAGACATTGCCAGCACTGTCAATGCGCGCTTCCAGCCCCGCCCCTGTGCATCGGTCTGCGTACCAGCGCCGTGCGGCAATATCCGCATCCGAGAACGCGGGCCTGATCACCCCGGTCCCACAGGCGCCGAACGTTCGCAGTTCGCGAAGATCTGCCAGAAACCTCTCAGGCTTTATGTCCATCCAACCTCACCCTGACCTTAGCCCGCCTCTCTGTCTTCCTGGTACAAATACTCCGGGAGTCTGGGGGCAGGGCCCCGGGTCAACCGTTGTGCGAAGAACGCCAGGAATCTCGGGCGCAAAGTACTACGACCCCCAGATCCGCCGCATCGCCGCAATCCAGTTTCCCCGGCAGATTTTCTCGACCAGCGCCGGACCGTACCCTGCATCGCGCATTGCGCCCCGCAGTGCACCGAGCCCCGCGACATCGCCAATCTCCTCTGGCATCGTACCACCGTCGAAATCCGATCCAAGACCCACGTGATCTTCGCCCGCAAGCGCGATCATCCGGTCCAGATGCCGCACCATCCAATCGACCGCCCCATCCGCTCGCATCTGCCCATCGGGTCGAAGGAATGCCGTGGCAAAGTTCAAACCGACCATCCCACCGGATTGCCCGATGACCCGCAATTGATCATCCGTCAGGTTCCGCGAACTGGGGCAAACCGAGTGCACATTCGAATGGGTCGCAATGACCGGCAAACCCGCCTCGGCCACATCGTGGAATCCCGCCATGTTCAGATGGCTCACATCGACGATCATCTTAAGCGCAGCTGCCCGCGCGATCAGCCGCCTGCCCTCTTCCGTTAGACCCGGTCCGATATCCCCGTCGGACGGGTACCGAAACGGCACCCCGGTGCCAAAGATCGTCTCGCGGCTCCAGACCGGTCCCAGGGATCGCAGGCCGGCGGCGTAAAGAACATCCAGCGCGGCAAGATCCGGCCCGATCGCTTCTGCCCCCTCCAGATGCATCACAGCCGCAATCCGACCGTTTGCGATGGCTGCCTCGACTTCTGCGGAGGTACGGCACAATTCAGCGTCGCCGCGCCGATCAAGTTCCAGAAGGATCGCCGCCTGCTCGGTCACAGTTTTCAGCGCCTGCGACGTGGGGACCTCGGGCGGCAGCGGCACGTCATATGTTGGCCGCCGAAGGGCATCCATCTCGATCGGCGCATCGCCCGGCACGAAGATTGCGAAAAAGCCGCCCGCAAATCCCCCGGCTCGGGCACGCGGCAGATCGATATGCCCGTCAGACCCCGCTGCGAAACCGGCAATTGCATCCGGCCGCCCAAGCCAAAGCCGCAAAAGAACATCGTTGTGGCCGTCGAAAACGGGCGTCGCCGTCATCAGTGGTCGCGCAAATGATCTTCGGCGTCCGCGACGTCGATGCCCATCGCTTCAAGCCCGGCTTCGAGGTAGTCCGGCAACTCCGGAATACCCATCAGATAATCCTCTGTCGGCGCCGTTCGTTCCGCCCGTGCGGTCGCCAGCGCCTCATCCCAATCCTCGGCATCGAAACTATCGCGACCCACCCACATCAGCGCGACCAGGTTGGCCTGCTCATCCACGTTCAGACCCGAGATGTAGTCGTGCAGGTGCGGGCTTTCCGGTCCAAACTCGCGCGCCAAAAAAATGATCCGGACGACTTTGCCGGTCGATATGTCGGGCATCGGCCCCTCCCATTCATGTCGCGCCGGACTAGTGAAGCGCGGCAATGGGGCGAATGTCCAGAGAAGATCAGGGCTTTGGCGCAAAGAGCCGATAATAGGCCCAATCAGGCAGGAACAGACTTGCTCGAAACATGGCGCCGAACATCGCAGGGAAGTTCTTCTTGAACCGCGTGGTTTCCATGTGATCGACGAAGGCGCGCGCCGCAGCGTCAGGTTCCATGATGAACGGCATCACAAAGTCGTTCTTGTCGGTCAGCCGGGTCTTTATGAAACCGGGGTTGATCAGTTGAACATCTACACCCGTGCCGCGCAGATCGGCATACATGCCTTCTGCAAGGTACATCACGCCTGCTTTCGACGCGCCATAGCCCGTGGCGCCGGGCAGGCCCCGAAATCCCGATAGCGATCCGGTGATAACAATATGCCCGGCACCGCGGGCCAGCATCGCGGGAAGCACCACACCCGTACACCGGACCGCCCCCATAAAGTTGATATCCGCCATCGCGCTGACCTCGGCGCCGTACCAGTCCTGCGCCTTCATCGGCCAGTATACGCCGGCGAGGTACACCATCCCGTCAATGTCGCCGACCTCTTGGTTGGCCGCTGCGACGCTCTCAGGGTCGGATACGTCGACCGGCAGGGCACGTGCATCAGCTCCCAGTTCGCTGACGAGCGCATCCAGCTTGTCCGCGCTGCGCGCCGAAACGATCACCCGGGCGCCTTTCACGACCAGCCGATGTGCAACGGCGCGCCCCAACCCTTCGGACGCGCCGATCAGCCAATAGGTTTTGCCGTTGAGTGTCCTCAATCGGCGTCTTTCCGGCGCATGGTCGCGACGAGTTCGGCAACCTTGAACCCGTACTTACGGAACTGGCTGCGATTGATGATCGTGCCGTTTTCGACAAGATACATCCAGTCGGTCGCATCAAGCACATGACCACCGGATTCTTCGGGCAAGCGAATGCGGTATTTCAATTGTACGCCCGCTCCGGTTTGCTGACCGGATCCGACACCGACGACATCTTCGGCTTCGGCCTTGATCGACCCGTCATTGCCAAGCGTCAGTTGCCAGGCGCGATCCTGAACTGCCCCTGAATCGTAGCGGAACTGTTCCGTCATTACGCCCACATTGCCGTCCCAATGCGCGTCCATATCCGCAACAAAGCGGGACGAGACACGTCCGGTGGGGCCATAGATCACACCTTCGCAAAGGATGGGCCCTTTTAGGTGCTCACGCAGTTCAAACTCGGGGCCCGAACCGGCGAGATCTTCGGGTTTCTGCGCCATGAACCCGGCGAAGCGGGTCTTTGCCCAGACAAGGCCCAGCATCAGCGCCGCGCCAACAAGGAAGTAGAAAAGCCCGTCCATGTCAGGCCTCCTCTATCGGGGTTGCCGCCAACAGGCCGATCGCAACCAGTTTCAATGCGCAGGGAACCAGCGCGTACAAAATCGTTAGTGTCGTAAGGGCGTCGGCGGTATTTCCGGAACCAGCCCGAAACCCTGCTGCATCCAGAAGGGGAAGTAGCGTGACTGCCGCAAAAGCCAGTGTGAACTTCGAGACAAATGACCAAAGGCCGAACGCCTGACCTGCATTGGGGGACACGGCAGCCATGCGACGCGCGAAAATCGCGGGCAATAGCGTCATGTCGGCACCAAGTGCCGCACCCGAGGCAATGCAGATCAGCGCAAAGGCGAAAGTATCGCCGGCGCCCAGCGTTGCGGCCCACCCGAAAGCCGCAATCGCCAATCCCATCCCCGCAAGAAGTGCAGGTTTTGCACCAAAGCGTCGGGCCGTCTGTGCCCAAAGCGGCGCAGAAAGCGCTGCTGCAAGAAAGAAGAGCAGAAGCAATGGCCCTTCCCATCCCGGCGCATCAAGTCGGCTTTCGACAAAGAAGAGAAACAGGGTCGACGTCACCGCGACAGGTGTTGCGTTCACAAGTACTATCAACAGAAGCCGACGTGCGAGCCCATCGGCAAGAACCGGACCCATCCCTGGCGATGGCGCAGCTGACACCGCCGCCCACTCGCGCCGCATCCCGAAAACGCCCAGCACCACCAGACTGGCAAAACCAGCTGAAAAATACGCGAAGGGGTGACCTGATACGGCGGCGAGCCCGGTCGGCGCCACGGCTGCGACGCAGACGCCGAATAGCGCACCCGATTCGCGCCATCCTGCGAGCCGCGTGTGCCCGTCCTCGCCAAGCCTTTCGGCCGTGCGCACCCCTTGCGCATAAAAGCAGATCGTAAGGAAGCTGAACGCCGTGAACAGTCCGGTCAGCGTCAGACCGAACCACAGAAGCGGAGAGATTGGCGGCACAACCGCAAAGAGCCCGATCATCGAAATCGCCATCGCCGAGGCGGCAATTGCGACCGCGGTTCTGCGACGGGCGCGCGCGGCCTCGCTCAGCCAACCCAGGATCGGATCCTGCACGAAGTCAAAAAGCCTGAGCGCGAACAGAACCGTGCCGAGCGCGGCAAGACTGACCCCATACTCATCGACGTAGAATTTTGGCGCGTGAATATATATCGGCAAGCCCGCGCTCGCCAGCATCGCTGCGAAAAGTGCATAGCCGGGAAGGCGAGGGCGCGTGTTGGTCATCGCGAAACCTCGTCTACAGGCGGTACAGGCCGGGTGTGAAAGCGCGCGCCTTTCCACCAAAGCTTCAGTGCTTGCCAGTGAATAAGCCCCAAAACCCGGCGCGACCCGAGCGGACGGCGCAGGCATGCCGACAGGATCGAGCGGTTCGTCAAGGGCACACGCGGTCCGGTCAGCGTGGCATAAAGCCCGCCGCCCTGGGTGCGGAAATCGATCCAAATCCCGATCCGATCGTCGCGAATATCGAAGCGGAACCTGTACCCGCCATCCACCGTCTGGAACGGCGACACATGAAAGATCTTGGCCGCCTCCAGCGTATCTTCCCGCGTTATCGGGCGCAGATCGTCATGGTGGCACAGGTAGGAATGCCGGTCGCCATATGTGTTCGTGACTTCCGGGATGACAATCCTCAGAACACCGTCCCGGTCATAGATCAGCCAAAAGCTGACAGGGTTGAACACGTGCCCCAGAACCCGCGGCTGCGCCAACAAAAGGATGCGGCCGGTGGCAACATGGGCGATGCCTTGGGCCTCAAGCACATCGCGCACCCACGCGATGCCTCGGCCCTGGCCCGGTGCGCCGCCATGGTCGGCGTCGTGAAGCGCTGTAAGGTTCGCGCGGTTTCGCGAAAACAATGCCGGCGTTTCCAGCTTGGCCTCTGGATCAATGCAAAGATAATCCACGCCATACCGAAACGCGTTCTCCAGCGTTCCGCGACGACCGTGGAAGGTCTCTCCCCGGATATGGTCGAGCCCGCCTGTCATGCTGCTGTCGCAAGCGCCCCTTGCGTGGCAAAGGCCTCCACCACATCAACCGCGGATGACAAGCCGTCTTCGTGGAAACCGTTCTTCATCCACGCACCGCAGAACCAGGTCCGGTTTTGTCCGTTAATTGCACGGATGGTGTCTTGCGCCGCAAGGGCTGCGCTATCATAGACGGGATGCCGGAACGTGGTCTGATCGTAGATAAGATCTTCCCGGACTGCCGAAGTCGCGTTCAAAGTCACGAACATCGGATCGTCCATTGGTATGGGCTGCAGCGAGTTCATCCAATAGCTCAGGCCAATTCGTCCCGGCAGCTCACCCCGGCCCGAAGAATACACCCAGGACGACCAGCAACGTCGCCGTTTAGGCATCAGCCGCGCGTCGCGATGCAAGACGGCTTCGTTCGGCTGGTACCGGATCGCGGAAAGCGCCGTTCGTTCGACCCCGGTTACATCCGCAAGCATGCGCAGCGTGTCGTCGGAATGCGTGGCAAAAACGACCTCGTCAAAGCCTTCCCAGTTCGCGCCGTTCGACTTGACCTCGACCCCAAGCGGGGTCCGGCGCACGGCATCGACCGCCGCGCCCAGCCGAATATCGACGCCACGCGCATCAAGCCGCGCCTGGAGCTTTTGAACATATTCCACGGAACCGCCCCGTACCGTGTACCACTGGTGCTGTCCGTTGTAGCCAAGGAGCGCATGGTTCTCGAAGAACCGCACCAACGCCTCTGCTGGAAACTCCATGATCTTCGTTGTCGGTGTAGACCAGATTGCGCCGGAAAATGGCGCGAGGTAATAGTCGCGGAACCAATCGCCAAGACCCAGCGCATATGTCAGGTCCCCGATTGTCATCCCGGGACGAACTGCCCCGCGGGCCCGTTCGTTGAACGTCAAGATATCGCGGATCATCCGTAGGAAACGGGGACGGAGCGCATTGCGCTTCTGGGCAAATATGGTCGCAAGATCGGCAAGGCCGTATTCGATGCGACCGTTGTCGATCGACGCGCCAAAGCTCATACGGCTTTCGGCGACCTCAACGCCAAGTTCCTCAAAAAGCCGAACGAGATTTGGATAGTTTGCATAGTTGAAGACGATAAAGCCCGTATCGACCGGTCGATCGCCCCGCAAGCCAGCTTGAATCGTGCGGGCATGCCCGCCGAGGCGCCGGGCGGCTTCGAACAGAACCACGTGATTGTCTTGTGCGAGCATATGGGCCGCACCCAGGCCGGAAATCCCTGCCCCAATCACGGCAACCCGTTTTGGTGCCGCTCTGGCGGTTTCAAATGGCATACTTTGGTATCTCCTGCCCGGCTTCTGTCCCGTCTTGGCCCCCAATACGGCCCACCTTGCGGAATGGATTAGGAAAAAATCTCTCGCGTTTTTTTGATCCGGTTCTGAACGCCCCGCGTAAGACGAGTATGCTGACCAGTTCTACAACGGTCGAAGAAACGGGTGCATTGGACGCCGCCGCCGCTTATGTTGCGGACGCCCGGCGCAATTTGCGCCCGTTGAAGTCCGGAAAGAACATGGTCGCCGACATGCAGGAAACCGACTGGGTCGCAATGATGGCCCGGGTCAGGAATGACCGGGATCAGGCCGCTTTTGCAGCGATCTTTCGGCACTTCGGTCCGCGCGTGAAGGCGTATCTTATGAAGGGCGGGGCAAGCGAACCCCTGGCCGAGGAATGTATGCAGGAGGCGCTGGCGACAGTCTGGCGGAAGGTGGAACTCTTTGATCCAGCGCGCGCGAGCGTGGCGACATGGATTTTCACAATTGCCCGGAATCGCAGGATTGACATGATCCGTAAGGAGCGCAGGCCGGAGCCCGAGGACCTATCTTGGGGGCCCGAGGCTGAACCTGACCAGGAAGATGTCCTTTCCATGCAACAGGAAAGCGAACGGCTTACCCAAGCGATCCGGACCCTGCCCGAGAAACAAAGAAAACTGATCGAACAGGCTTATTTCGGCGACCTGACGCATAGTCAAATTGCCGCAGATACGGGCCTGCCACTGGGCACGATCAAATCGAGAATTAGACTGGCGTTAGAACGACTGCGCCACACGATGAAATGAACGGGACGATGGAACAGAAATCGAAAGAGATCAGACATCACCTGAGTGACGATGTGTTGATGGCATATTCCGCGGGCGCGTTGCCCGAGGCATTTAATCTTGTCGTGGCATCCCACGTATCGCTAAGCGATGAAAGCCGGGCAAGACTGGAAGCGTTCGATGCGGTCGGCGGCGCAGTTCTGGACGGCTCCGACACGGTTGCGCTTCACGCAGACAGTCTGGACGCCACGATGGCGCTGATTGCCGCGCAAGACGGTGTGCGCGAGGCGCCGCGCGCCGCACCAGAGGACGCTGTCTTCCCGCAGCCACTGCGGGACTACATCGACGGCGATCTGGATGCTGTGGCATGGCGGTCCATTGGCGGTGGTGTTCGTCAATCGATCATTCCGACATCGTCTGATGCGACAGTGCGGCTGTTGCATATCCCTGCCGGTACGGCGATCCCGGATCACGGGCACAGCGGTATGGAAATGACACTGGTCCTAAAGGGTGCGTTCCGGGATGAGTTCGACCGGTTCGCGCGGGGTGATGTCGAAGTTGCCAACGAGCATCTTAATCACACACCCATCGCCGAGGAGGGAGAGGATTGCATTTGTCTTGCTGCGACGGATGCACCCTTGAAGTTCAGCGGTTTCCTTCCCCGGATTGCGCAGCGGTTCGCCGGCATCTGATCCGCGCTTAGCCGCCGCTCACCTGCGTGAGCGGCGGAGTCTTGGACGGTGCGTCCAGCTCTTCAAAATCGAAATTATCCAACCGGCGGGCGCGCTTCCCCGCCTTTTCGGCACTGACCCGGATCTCGGAAACATCCTTAGCGGCCTGACCGAAATGACGGTCCAGATTGCCGACACGAGTTTCCAGCCTGTCCACATCATCAGCCAAAAGCTTCAGTTCGCGCCGGATCGCACCCGATTGCTCGCGCATCCGCGCATCCTTTAGGATCGCCCGCATCGTGTTCAGGGTCGCCATGCAGGTCGTCGGCGAAACGATCCAGACCCGCGCGGCAAACCCCTCGCGAACGATCTCGGGGAAATTCGCGTGAAGTTCGGCATAGACAGCCTCGGATGGAAGGAACATCAACGCGCCATCGGCTGTTTCGCCTTCCAGGATATAGCGGTCGGCAATATCGCGGATGTGCTTGCGAACGGCTGTGCGCAGCTGCGTGGCCGCCGCGTTCGCCTCTGATTGCGTTTCGGCGCGTCGCAGGGCCTCGTAGGGTTCAAGCGGGAACTTCGCGTCGATCACGATGGGTCCTGGCGGATTTGGCAAGTGGATCAGGCAATCTGCACGACGGTCGTTCGAAAGCTTCGCCTGCACCGTATAGCTGTCCTTCGGCAGCGCTTTCGCGACAATGTCATTCAGTTGTATCTCACCAAATGCGCCACGGGTCTGCTTGTTCGAGAGAATATCCTGCAAGCTCAGAACGTTGCCTGACAGCTTCTCGATGTTGGCCTGTGCGCGGTCAATCGTTTCAAGCCGTTGCTGAAGCTCGCCCAGCGACCGGGCGGTCCGGGTGGCTGAGCCTTGCAGGTTTTCGTTCATCCGGCCCGAAACTTCAGAAAGCCGCGCCTCCATAAGTTTCAGAAGATTAGCCTGGGCGGCGACCTGCGCCTCCGAGACATGACTTAATCCACCTGCAAGACGCTCCTGCCCATCCGACAGATCCTGAACCCGCCGACCCAGCGCATCCAGATGCTGCGCAACCGGGACAATCATCCGGGCTGAATGGCCCGCCCTCACGACGGCCATAATCAGTAGCACCACGACCATAAGGGCGATTGCAGCGCCAAAAAGTCCTGCAATCAGTATCGGTTCGCCCAGGTCGACTGTGGTATCACCGATCTGTATCATGACCTTCCAAACAGCCGTTCAACATCGGCCAGCTTCAATTCCACGTAGGTGGGCCGCCCGTGATTGCATTGGCCGGAACGGGGCGTCGCCTCCATCTCGCGAAGAAGGGCATTCATCTCAGGCCCCGACATGCGTCGGCCCGACCGAACCGAACCGTGACAAGCCACGCGCGACAGCACCGCGTCGACGCGGGATTTGACCGAAAGGGGCTCGCCCATCTCGCTAAGCTCATCCAGAACGTCCCGGATCAGCGCACTCGCATCGGTCGCGCCCAGAAGCGCAGGGGTGGCGCGTACCGCGATGGCCCCCGCGCCAAATGGTTCGATCTCAAGCCCTAACCGACGAAGCCCCGCTGCGTGATGAAGCAACCGGTCACATTCCTCCTGGGACATCTCGACAATCTCAGGAACCAGCAGCGCTTGCGCCGCCACGCCGTGTTCGTCGGCCTGCCGTTTCAGCTTTTCGTAGACCAACCGTTCATGCGCAGCGTGTTGATCCACAATGACGATACCCTGATCGGTCTGCGCAACGATGTAGTTCTCGTGAAGCTGCGCTCTTGCCGCGCCCAGCGGGCCTTGCACTGGCTCGCTTACGTCCTCATCCACGGTCACCGGGGCGCCATAGGTCTCGGCTGGTTCGAAGAAACCTGGCGCCGCGGCGAACGCGGGCGACGGTGAGCGGGGCCGCCGGTCCATCTGGTACACGCGCGGTGCCTCGGGTGCCTGGAACGCGCCAAGTGCTGCATCGGCCACCGTCGTCGACGCGCGGTGCCCGGCTTCGGCCAAAGCATGCCTGAGGCCCGACACCACCAAACCACGCGCCAGACCCGGATCCCGGAATCTGACTTCCGATTTCGCGGGATGAACATTCACATCCACAAGTTCGTTCGCACACGTGATGAACAGCGCGACCACCGGGTGTCTGTCTCTGCTCAAGACGTCCATGTAGGCGGCCCGGATCGCCCCTGAAAACAGCTTGTCCTTAACCGGTCGTCCATTGACGAATGTAAACTGCGCGACGGCCGCCCGTCGCGAATATGTGGGCAGGGCGGCAAACCCCGAAAGGTGCAGCCCTTCACGGGTGGCGTCGAGAAGAATGGCGTTTTCCGCGAACTCCCGACCAAGGATCGCTCTCAGCCGCGCCTGAAGGGCGTCAATAGGCGGAGCGGTTTCCCGGGTGGCGCGAAACACAACGCGGTCATTGCCGCCGGACGTATCGCGCAGGATAAACTCAACAGCCGGCTCAGCCATGGCAAGGCGTTTGACGACACCGGTTACGGCCTGCAGTTCCGCCCGGTCGCTTCGCAGGAACTTGAGCCGGGCTGGGGTCGCGTAGAACAGGTCGCGCACCTCGACCACGGTCCCAAACTGTGCCGCCGCAGGCACCACACCGCTTTCGCGTCCGCCCGCGCACGAAATCCTGGCGCCGTCTTCGCCACCTGCACGCGATGTGATCGACACCCGCGCCACGGCGGCAAGCGATGCCAGCGCCTCGCCCCGGAAACCAAAGGAATGGATGTTCAACAGGTCCGAGCCGTCGATCTTCGACGTGGCGTGGCGCGCCAGCGCCAATGGCAACTCGTCGCCAAGAATACCGCAGCCATCGTCCGAGATCCGGATCAGTGCCTTTCCGCCATCGGCAATCTCGACCGCGATCCGGCCAGCACCGGCGTCAAGCGCATTCTCCACAAGCTCTTTGACGGCCGAGGCCGGACGTTCGACCACTTCGCCTGCCGCGATCCGGTTGACCGCGGTTTCGTCTAGCGCACGAATTACCGGGCGTTCAGGGCTTATCTTGGGTTCAGAGGCGGGCATACCACAACACGTAGCATGCCTGTATACGATTCGACAAACGTCGTGATCAGTTCGATGGTTCGAGTTCTTCGGGCTGTCCGACAATCACGATATGTAGGTCTTCGGGGCGATACACCCGTTTTGCCACACGGTTCGCTTCCTCTAAAGTGACTGCGTCAACAAGATCGTTGCGGTTCGCGATGTAGTCGGACGGAAGCCCGTCCATCTGCATTCCGACCATGATCCTCGCGATCTGAGCATTGCCATCGAAACGCAAAGGATAGGCGCCGGTCAGAAACAGCTTGGCGTCTCTCAGTTCCTCTCCCGTCAACCCCGTTTGCCCAATCCGATCCCATTCCCGTCGCAGCACCTCGACCGTTTCTGCCATCCGGTCGTTGCCGGTCGCAACCTGGCCGACCACCATATGGCCCAGATCCTTCGGCGACAGATAGGCACCGATCCCGTAGGTCAGACCGCGTTTTACGCGTACTTCTTGCGTCAGTCGCGACTGGAAGCCCGAGCCACCCAATACAGCGTTGACAACAAAGGCCGTCAAAAAATCGTCGTCGTCGCGGGCAAGGCCCTGATGCCCGAACAGCGCAACCGATTGTGGAGTGTCAAACGGAACCACTGTTACCCCCGGCTCTAGCATGTAAGCCGCGTCCGGTGGCATAGGGGCGCCCGTTTCAGGCAGATCGCCCAACAGGTCGTCCAGAAGCTCTGACAGTTCCTCGGGCGTGATGTTGCCAACCGCGCCAACGTAGATCCGGTCGCGCGCAATGGCGGCCCTGTGCGCATCGACCAGATCGTCGCGCGTCAGCGCCGATACGGATGCTTCGGTTCCTTGCTGCGGCGATCCATAGGGGTGGTCGCCCCAGGTCAGGGCATTCAAGGTGTTGCCCGCAATCGCGTTCGGGTCGGTTGCATCGGACCGGATACCCGAGATCACCTGCGCCCGAACACGGTTAATCGCATCCTGATCGAACCGAGGATCTATCAGCGCCGTTTTCAAAAGGGCGAAAGACGCGTCGCGGTTCTCGGTCAGAAACCGAAGCGAGACCGAAAGCGAGTCGTCTCGTACACCGAACCCGATCCGGGCAGCGATTTCCTCGCGCGCTTCGGCGAAACCCTGGGCGTCTAGATCGCCAGCCCCCTCTTCCAAAAGCGCGGTCATCAGATGGATGGCACCCCGCTTTCCAGGCGCATCAAGCGATGCTCCGCCCCGAAAACGGATTTCGATCGCGGCAATCGGTATCGAATGCTCTTCCACGAGCCACGCGTCGATACCGCCGGGTGTTGTCATCTCTTGCACGTCGACCGCGGCCGAAGCGGGGACCGCCATGCACACGGCAAAGAGTGTGGAAACGACGAACCGTATCATTGTGAAACCCCCACTGCCTCGGCTTCGGGCGCCTGCAACCAAGCCGTCACCGCCCTCTTTCGGTCGAACACCTGGCGCGCGGCATCTAGGATCTCTTGCTCTTTCACAGTCATCAGGATGTCGGGCCAGGCCTGTACGTCGGCGACGGTCAGACCTTGGGTCAGGGCCGCGCCGTACCGGCGGGCAAGGCCGGAGATGTTGTCCTCACCATAGATCAGAGACGCGCGAATGCCCGTCTTGATGCGCTGAAGCTGCGCGGGGTCTATGCCCTCGTCCAGAAACGCGGCGACTGCGGCGTCCAGCGCGGCTTCGCCGTCTTCCAAGCTCACACCCGGCGCGGGGACCGTGATCAATCCAAAGGTCGTGTCGTCAAGAGAGGTTCCGGAGTAAAAGGCCGATGTGTAAATCGCATCCGTCGTTTCGAATTGAAGTTTCCGCGCCAGCACGGACGTTGTCCCGGACCCGCCCAAGACCTCCGCCAGAAGCGTGAGCGCAGCGGCCTGGCGCTGATTGCCAGGGTCCCGCTCTGGTGCAAGGTATGTTCGGATCACGTAAGGCTGCGCCACGCGGGGATCCTCGAACACCAGCCGACGCTCGGCCAGTTGTGGCGGCTCGTCCACACGGGCGCGCGGCATAATCGCTGGGTTTGCCGGGATCGCCCCATAGTGGGTTTCGGCCAACGCACGAACATCGGCGGGTTCGACATCGCCAGCGACCACTAGGATGGCATTGTTGGGGGCGTAGTGAGCCTCGTAGAACGCCTCGGCATCGTCTTGGGTCAACCTTTCGATTTCATGCTTCCAGCCGACAATGGGCGTGCCGTAAGGATGATGAAGGTATTGCGCGGCGCGACGCTGTTCCGACAGAAGACTGCCCGGATCGGTCTCGGTCCGTTGATTGCGCTCTTCCAGTACGACCTCGCGTTCGGGATCGACAAGGTCCGGCGTGAGCCGAAGGTTGACCATGCGGTCCGCCTCCATTTCCATCATCAGGCCCAAGCGGTCAGCGGCCACGCGCTGAAAGTACCCGGTGAAATCGAAAGACGTAAACGCGTTGTCGGTGCCGCCGTTTGCCGCAACGATCGCTGAAAACTCTCCAGGCCCCACAGTATCAGTGCCCTTAAACATCAGATGTTCAAGAAAATGCGCAATCCCCGACTTGCCGCGCGGTTCATCCGCGGATCCGACACGATACCATACCATGTGAACGACAACCGGGGCGCGGTGATCCTCTAGCACCACGACATCCATGCCGTTGTCTAGGGTAAAGCTGGTCACTTCGGCCGCGATCGCTGGAAGCGAAATCGCAAATGCGGTCAGCGCCGCGGCAAGACGATGGAACATGCGAACCCTCTGGCTTCTCTACTCGCCCAAGAGGTACGTCACGTATGTGCCAGTTCAAGTCGTGCTGGCGCGGACGTGAGGTCAGCGCTCGATTGCAAAGGGCGGCGCCGCCGGGGTGCGAATTCCAGCCCGGCGGAACCGCTCGAGCTCGCGCGCGGCATCCAAGGCAAAGTCTTCGTACACGTCGAAATAGCGATTAACCCTGAACAGCCGTTCCAGAACCCGGCCCCGGTTCTCGCTTCGAAACTGGGCATCCTGCACCGCGAGCGTCCGGCGAATACCGGGCGATGTGCCAAACCTGCCAGTGTAGTTGATAACCGCACCATCCGCCGAGCTTCGGGCTACTGGCCCTGCGCTTCCGCCAAGTGCCGCATAGGCGTCGGCCTGCGGCGTCGGGTCGGTGCGGTTGCGCCCGCCCGGCGTCGGCGTCGGAAGCGCACTGAATGTTTCAGGTTGCTCAAGCGGCAGCGTCGGCAGGATCATGAATTCGTCAGGGGTGTCTTGAAGACCATCAAAATTCGTGAGGTCCGCAGGACGGTCGCTTGCCCCGCCACATGCACCGACCAGAAACACGAACCAAATCGCGCCAATCGCTCGCACCGATTTTCCATTTGCCCCATTCATGCTCACTCTCTAGCTCGCTTTTTCGTCGGCGTCACGCGGCTTCGATTTTCCCGTTAAAAGGATCAACCCGACCGCTCCCACGAAAATTGAGATGTCAGCGATGTTGAAGACGTAGGGATTTTCGATCCCGCAGCAGGACATGTTCAGGAAGTCTGCGACTGCACCGTACAGAACGCGGTCGACGACATTGCCGATCGCCCCACCGACCAGCAACCCGGCAGACGCCCTGGCCCAGGGACCCGCCTGTTCGCTGCGCATCCACCAAACCACCCACGCCGATATCATGACCGCGATCGCGATCAGGACCCAGCGCATCGGATCATCCGCGATCCAGGCAGGTGCCAGGGCAGAACGTTCCCCCCGGCCCGAGAATAGCCCGAAGTTTATTCCCCGGTTCCACGCCATGCGCAGGTTCAGATAGGGCGGGAAAACATCGATGGCGCCGATGCTCTTCAGCTCCATCCAATGCACAATCAGCCATTTCGTGACCTGATCGGCGACGAAGACAATGATGGCGACCGTGGTTCCAATATAGCCCTTCATACCTCGTTCCTAATGCCGGAAGTGCCGCATACCGGTAAAGACCATCGCAAGTCCCGCCGCATCGGCTGCGGCGATCACCTCGTCGTCGCGAAGTGAGCCACCCGGCTGGATCAGCGCCGTCGCGCCAGCCTCTGCGGCCGTAAGCACCCCGTCAGGGAACGGGAAGAACGCGTCTGATGCAACGGCGGCCCCTTGTGTCGGCAAGTGTGAAAGCCCCAGAACCTCAGCCATATCTGCCGCCTTTCGCGCGGCGATCCGTGTGGAATCGACCCGGCTCATCTGACCGGCACCGACACCAACTGTGGCGCCGTCTTTCACATAGACAATCGCGTTTGACTTCACATGCTTGGCCACTGTCCAGGCAAACAGCATGTCTTCCATCTCGCGGTCACTAGGGCCACGTTTTGTCACAATCTTCAACGCGTGCGGCGACAGGACACCGTTATCCTGGTCCTGCACCAGAAACCCTCCGGACACCTGGCGCACGGAAAGCCCCGCTGCTGCCGGATTGGCGAGGCCGGTACAGGTCAGCAGCCGAAGGTTCTTTTTTGTCTCAAAAACCGCCCTGGCTGCGGCATCCGCCCCCGGTGCAATCACGACCTCCGTGAAGATTTCGGTGATCGCCTTGGCTGTTTCGGCGTCGAGCGGCTGGTTCAAGGCAACGATCCCACCAAAGGCCGAGGTGCGATCGCAATCGTAGGCGCGCTGATACGCCTCGGCCAGTGACGCGCCCCGTGCGACGCCGCAAGGGTTGGCGTGTTTGACGATGACGCATGCCGGCCCGTCGGATGGGCGAAATTCCGACACCAGCGCAAAGGCCGCATCGGTGTCGTTGATATTGTTGTAGCTCAGCGCCTTGCCTTGGTGTTGGGTCGCCGTTGCCAGCCCCGCGGCATCCGAGCCATCGGTGTAAAACGCCGCCTGCTGATGGGGGTTTTCGCCATATCGCAACGCCTGCGCCAATGTGCCCGCAAAAACGCGCCGTCGTGGCGTCGCATCGCCAATTGCGCCCGCCATCCAGTTGGAAACCGCAGCGTCATACGCGGCCGTGCGGGCATAGGCTGTCAGCGCCTTTTTCTGGCGAAACGCAAGTGTTGTTCCGCCATTCTGCGCCCGAAGCTCCGTCAGAACCGCGTCGTAGTCTTCGACATCCGTGATGACCGTCACCCAAGCATGGTTCTTTGCCGCCGCACGGATCATCGCCGGGCCGCCGATGTCGATGTTCTCGATGGCGGTGCCGTAGTCCGCGCCGCCGGCCACCTTCGCTTCGAACGGATAAAGGTTGACCACCAAGAGATCGATGCCCGGTATACCATGATCTGCCATGGACAACCGGTGACCCGGATCATCACGCAGCGCCAGAAGGCCACCATAGATTTTAGGGTGCAGCGTTTTGACCCGCCCGTCCATCATTTCTGGGAAGCCCGTGATCTCTGACACTTCGGACACGTTCAGACCGGCTTCTCTTAAAGTGCGCGCGGTGCCGCCAGTGGACAGAAGCTCGACCCCCAAGTCAGCCAGCGCCTGGGCGAACGGCAACAGGCCGGCCTTGTCGGAAACCGAAAGAAGCGCGCGGGAAACTGGGACGAGATCGGTCATAGGGGGCTCGTGGGTCACAAATCAGCGGTCAGCCGGTTCCAAGCTGTCTTCGGTCGCCAGATCCCGGATATGGGCGGGCGTATCCTGTGCCTTGGCCAGCGTCCAGCCGATCCGCATTCCGTAATCCTCGACCGACGCCTGCAAGACGATCTGCTTCGTTGCGCGCGGCGATAGGCGCCCACGCTCGAGATAGACGCTTGGCGACAATGTCAGCGTTGCTGCCCCGTCGTGGCGAAACACCCACATCTCGCCAGATTTCAGCGCCATCGAAACGGCCGAACCGCCCATATCCAGCTCTGCCTGCACGTCGGGATGCAAGTGGAATCGGACGGCAAACGGCACACCTGACGGGCCAGCCCGGTCGAAGGCCGCGTCGAAGGTGCGTTCCGCCTCGGACGTTAGGGAAGACAGCGAATCGTCCCCGATCAAGCTGCGCCCATCTGCGGCAAGCTCTAGACGCCGGTGGTGGATCAACCCGTGGGTCCGCAGATAACCATCATGGCTAAGGATCAACGCCGCGCCCACGCCGGTATCCGGCTTCTGGCAGGTCACGTCGTTTGGGGTGTCGAGAAGAAGCTCGGTTCGGCGCCCGGCAATGATCCCCTGCCCGCCAAGGCGGGACGACGAATATCCCTCGATCGCCAGAGTGGAATGCGACGGCGTCGCCCGGCCAGCGCGCCGCCAAGAGGTACCAAAGGTCTCGCCCGCACCGCAATTGACAACCACCGGACGGCGGCCAGACGTCATCTCGAACGCCAGGGTCGAGGCGTGCCCATCACGCGAATCGCCCCCTGTGGGCGGGCGGGCGGCATCGACCACAACGCTCGTGCGGCCATTGGACAGGCGCGCAAACCCCATCGCCAGCCCCCGGTGGCGCATGTGTCGGACGCCCGAGGCCGCAAGCGCTTGGTCAAGCCGTCCTTCCGAGCCGCGCCCTCCACCATGAAACCGCGCAAGCCCCCCATCGGCATGACGCAGAACGCGTAAAGTGGGCGCAATCTCTTGGACCGCCTTCAACACCTCGGGCGGCGGTCCTTCTCCGGACGCACCAAGCGCATCAATCATCCCGGTGAGAATGGCGAAGACGGCCAGCAACTCTTCGGGGTTGCGGGACGGCAACCCGCCTTCGCTGTCGATCCGCGCGGCGCATTCACGGGCCAGCGCGCGAAGGGCGGGTCGCATGAATTTTTCCATGCCCTGCAAGGACAGTGAAGCGTGCAGCAGACCGGCCAGTGCTTCGAACCTTGGCAAGCCCGGCTCGGCCACCTTCCAGCGCCGCGATAGGTAGCGTGTGTGATGCGACAGCGCGCGGAAGAACGCCTCTGACGTTGCGCGTTCTTGATTGTTAAGAAGCAGGACCGCGTGGTTAATCCAACGGGTCATCCGGCGGCCGGCGAGATCGGGCTTCCACCCGGGCCCTTTGCCGCGCCCGAATCGCGCCACCCAATCATGCGTCCAATCCTGCGCCCGATGCCGCGCGGGCAGATCGCTGACGGCGGCAAGATCGTCAAGCCAGGCGAAACCGTGGGTTTCGATTTCGAATGCTTCATCCGGCATCGGCAGATCCCAAAGCGACGTGTCCGGGGCTTCGATCAGATACCCGGCGAACAGAAAGTTCCCGGCGCAAAGCTGTCGTCCGCGCGCAAAACTTCCCATCGTCCGCGGTTCGGGCTGGCTGGTAAACGCGGTTGCCCGTCGTCCGCGTCCTGACGCAAACGCGTGATACCTGTTCGTCCAGTGCGCCAGTCGCGCGCCAATGCTTGTTTTGTCCGACACCTCTGCCGTCCCGTCCCCGTCGTCGAAAATTCCGGCGTGTCCGCCGCTGAAAAGTACCGCGTTACACAGGCCCTGTCATCGCTGCACCGGCCTCCTCAGCGGGCTTTCGCAGGGTCGCCACAAAAAATCCATCCATTCCGCCGCGGTCCGCCCAGTAATCGGGCCTGAGCCGGATCCCCTCAGGCACAGACCAGCCGGGATCCAGACCCAATCCAACTGGAGCTACTTGTTCGGCGAACAGACCCGGATGGCGGGCAAGAGCATCCCGGACCTGTTCTTCGCCCTCATCGATCAGCAGGGAACAGGTGCAAAACACAAGGCGCCCACCCGGTTTCAGCGCCAAAATCGCGCGGTCGATAAGGCTGGACTGAAGTTCGAAAAGGCCCGGAAAATCGGTGCCATCTTTGGCGTGTGGCAAATCGGGATGCCGGCGGATCGTACCGGTTGCCGAACACGGCGCGTCCAGAAGAACCGCGTCGAACGGGTCTTCGGCGTCCCATTCCAGCGCATCAGCCACCACCAATGACGCAGACAGACCGGTGCGGCCCAGGTTTTCCGCCACGCGTTCCATCCTGCGTTCCGAGATGTCGAGCGATGTGACCTGCGCCCCGGTGGCGGCCAGCTGCATGGTTTTGCCACCAGGCGCTGCACAAAGGTCCAGAACCCTTTCGCCAGGCTGCGCCGCGAGACACCGGGCGGGCAGTGCGGCGGCCCAGTCTTGGACCCACCATTGGCCCTCTGAGTAGCCCGGCAGGGCCGAGACGGCCCCGGGCGCCATAAGCCGGATTGTCCCGCCTGAAAGGGTTTCGCCGCCAAGTGCATCGCACAGACCATCCGGCGCGTCCGGGGCAAGCGTCAGGTCCAGTGGCGCACCATTGGCATGCGCGGCTTCGATCCCGGCAACCGCAGCCTTGCCGTAGTCGGCCAGCAGTGGCTTTCGCAGCCACTTTGGAAGCTGCGGTAGCGGAAGGCCGTGCCAGTCGACACGCGCACCCGCAATCTTGCGCAGAACAGCATTGGCAAGACCAGCCTGCCGCTTGGTCTCTTCCCGTTCGCCAAGAAGGGTCACTGCCGCGTTCACCACACCATGTGGCGCGGATCCATCGGCACAGATCTCCCAGACCGCCATCCGAAGGGCATCGTGGGTTTGGGGCTGCGGACGTTTGCGAAGGTAGGGGCCAAGCACCCGGTCGGCGCGCGACGCCCAGCGCAAGGTCTCCGATGCAAGCCGACCAGCGCGTGCACGGTCCGCAGGGTTCAAATGGGCAACTGCCCCGGGCAGGACATCGGACAAAAGCCGTCCTTCGTCCGTCGCCGCGCTGATCATTCGCAGTGCCGCCCGGCGTGCACCTAGCCCTGCGGTATCGCTGTCTTGCCCCATGAGGTCTGGCGGGTATATCAAGCAGCATGAACGAACAAGATCCGAAACCCGATCTGCCACCAGAAGCCCGGCGAGCTTTGGCCGAGGCAGAGGACCGCCGCAAAAAAGCGAAGGACCTTGATCTTCCGACAGAACTGGGCGGGCGAGACGGACCTGAGCCAGTCCGCTATGGCGATTGGGAGAAAAAGGGGCTCGCCATCGATTTTTGAACCCGGTCTTGTTTCAGCGCAAAGTTGCCGGGTTCGATCAAGCCCTTAGAGGGCGCTATTGCTGTCGCAGACGCAGATCGGCGAAGTCGCCAGCTCCGCGGTCCGAGGTGAAGCGCAACATGTTTCCTGCGATTTTCACTTCTTGGCAATTTGCGCCAACCTCTCGCGCGCCCCAAAACAGCTCACGGCAGAAGTACCCGTCACGCCACTGCCAGGCCCCGGTCACGTTTCGACCGAACGCGTTGCCCCCGATGCTGCCATCTGGCTTCACTTCAAGACGGATCCCGAAGCGGCGCAAGTCGCGCTGCGCGACAAGCCTCACAAAAGTATCGCGGTCGCCAACGCGCTCGAACTGAGTGCCTGTTGCAACCAAGCTCCACTTCCCAGAAGCCACCGCCGCAGTCCCAAGTACAGCCAGACATACAGCCACCGTTAGTGTCCGGATCATCGTTCTGCTCCGAATTCAAAACCTTCCAAAAAAATATACGGAACACGCAGCAAGTTGGATCAACTCAGGCCCAGCACATCGACCATGTCGTATTCCCCCGGCTTTTTGCCCTGCCCCCAAAGCGCCGCTTTCACCGCGCCGCGGGCGAAAATCGCGCGGTCCGTCGCCAGATGGCGCAGGACGACGCGTTCGCCGTCGGCCGCGAATATAACGTCATGCTCGCCCACGACATCGCCACCGCGCACAGCGGAGAACCCGATCTTGCCGCGGTCACGCGTGCCGGTGATCCCGTCACGGCCGCGATCTGACATCGCGGCAAGCTCGATCCCACGTCCCTCAGCCGCGGCCTGACCCAGCATCAGCGCCGTGCCGGACGGGGCGTCGACTTTGTTGCGGTGGTGTGCCTCGACCACCTCGATATCAAAATCGGCGTCCAGTGCCTCGGCCACCCTGCGGGTCAGTTGCACGAGCAGGTTCACCCCAAGGCTCATGTTACCGGCGCGCACAATGACGGCATGGCGCGCGGCTGCGTTGAGCTTCGCAAGATCGGCATCGGCGAACCCGGTCGTACCGATTACATGCACGGCACGCGTTTGCGCGGCGAGTGCCGCGAATTCCACGCTCGCGCCAGGAGAGGTAAAATCGATGACCGCCTGCGCGACCGAAAACGGTTCAAGTGGATCGTCGGTTACGGTCACGCCTATGGGCGCACCGCCCATCGCCTCGCCCGCATCCCGGCCAATCCAATCGTGTCCCGTCCGCTCTACGGCACCGACAAGCCGCGCCGCGCCACTTTCAGTGACCGTCCGGATCAGCATCTGGCCCATTCGGCCCGACGCGCCGGTCACGACTACACCAGGTGTCTCGCTCATCGCCTGTCCCCTTTGGTCCGCAAAACGCGGCTTAGCCCGGTTGCGCCCGGGCCGCCAGACCCCACTACGCTTGCGGCGGGCCCGCACGTGGCATAGATGGTGCGCATGGCCAGAGCGCGTTTTTCCCAGAATGCCGGACCCTCGCAACGCCAGCTGCGTGTCGGTGAACTAATTCGGCGCAGGCTAAGCGAAGTTCTGACCCAAGGCGATGTTCACGACCCTGACCTCAACACTCACTCGATTACGGTTGGCGAGGTGCGGGCCTCACCCGACCTGAAGGTGGCGACGGCGTATGTAATGCCGCTCGGCGGTCGAAACCGGAACGAAGCACTTGACGCGCTTCGGCGGAATCGAGCCGAAATCCGGCGCATTGTCGCCCGCGGGCTCGACCTTAAGTTCGCCCCCGAATTGCGCTTTGTAATTGACGAGACGTTTGACCGGATGGACGAAACCCGCAGGCTTTTGGGCGACGAAACGGTGCGGCGCGATGTGGACGGCAGCTAGGCGCCTCTTCGGTCTTGTGTTGGCCCTTGTGTGGTTCGGCGGGGCAGCGACCGCGTCCCAATGCGGGTCCGGAATCTTCGAGAGCGTACCTTACACGTACTGCACCGCGAACCCAGTGACCGATGATATCCGTCTCTGGCACCGCGATACCGATGGCGCCTTGTTGGGGACATTTGATCGGATCGAAGCAGCGCTCGCCAGAGACGGGCTGTCGCTTGGATTTGCCATGAACGGCGGCATGTACCACCAAGACCGTTCCCCGGTCGGGCTATATGTCGAGGGCAGGCGCGAAACGAGCCCCATAGTCACTGCCGATGGTCCCGGAAATTTCGGGCTTTTGCCCAATGGCGTGTTCTGCCTCCGGGACGGGATGGCGGAAATCACTGAATCGCGTGCTTTCGCGGTGTCGGGCATATCGTGCGACTATGCAAGTCAATCGGGTCCTCTCATGGTCGCTGGCGGAGATCTACACCCAAGGTTTCTACCCGACGGGACGTCAGAGAACATTCGCAATGGGGTCGGTGTGCGCCCGGACGGGACAGTTGTATTCGCGATTTCTGACGCACCTTTGAACTTTCACCGCTTTGCGCGCCTGTTCCGTGATGCGCTTGGCACGCCTGACGCGCTTTATATCGACGGCCGGGTGTCGCGGCTTTACGCGCCAGCGCTTGCACGCCACGACCTTGGGTTCCCGCTGGGACCGATTGTCGGCACGGCCGTGCCTGCGGATTGACGCCGCGCGCCTTCCCCGCTAGCAGGCGCGGCTTCTAGATACGGGGCGGACACGCATGGCTCGAAAAAAGAAAGGTCGCGATATTTCTGGCTGGATCGTTGTCGACAAACCCGCCGGTCTGTCGTCGAACGCGGTCGTGGGCAAAGTGCGCTGGGCGTTTGACGCCAACAAAGCCGGTCATGCTGGCACGCTCGACCCCGAAGCGACAGGGGTTCTGGCGATTGCGCTTGGGGAAGCGACAAAAACGGTCCCGTACGTCACGGATGCGCCAAAATCCTATGACTTCACGGTCCGGCTGGGCGAAGCGACCAACACCGATGATGCCGAAGGTGAGGTGACAGAGCGCTCTGACACGCGGCCGGATGACGCAGCAATCCGCGCAGCCCTTACGGAGTTCACCGGCGATATTCTGCAGGTGCCGCCGGCCTTTTCGGCCGTCAAAATCGATGGCGAGCGCGCCTATGCCCGCGCCCGCGCGGGCGAGGACGTGACGCTTGTCGCACGCCCATTATGGGTCGAAAGCCTGGAGATGCGAACCCGGCCCGATGCCGACCACGTCTCCTTGCGGATGGTTTGCGGGAAGGGCGGCTACGTCCGGGCCATCGCCCGCGACCTTGGACGAGCCCTCGGGTGCTTTGGACATGTGACGACGCTCCGCCGCGTGTGGTCCGGTCCGTTCGATGTGGATGGGGACGGCGTGTCGCTTGAGCGGATCGAGCAATTGGCACGAACCGAAGACATCGACGCACTTCTCTTGCCGCTTGAAACCGGGTTCGCTGATTTGCCAGAAGCCCGGTGTACTGAGATCGCGGCGACGCGGCTTCGCCACGGTAATCCGGCCGAAGTCATTGCGACTGACGCCGCGTTCGGTGAAGAGGCCTGGGCTTCGCATAACGGCCACGCCGTGGCAGTCGGGGTATACAAGGCAGGGATGCTTCACCCGTCTCGCGTGTTCGTGCCGTGATCGAACGCGCGCACCAAAAGGGCGACGCGGCCAGCCGGGCCCTCTACTCCGATTGCATGAGGTACCGATACGCCCTGAGCCGCATCTGGGATCCGGGAGGAGAGAAGGCCCTTTTTGTCATGCTGAACCCCTCGACCGCGACAGAGGTGCAGAACGACCCCACGGTCGAACGCTGCGAAAGGCGTGCCCGGGCCTTGGGGTTCGGGGGCTTTCGTGTTTGCAACATCTTTGCCTGGCGCGAGACCGACCCGGCAAAAATGCGCCGTGCCGCTGAACCGGTAGGACCGGAAAACGATGACGCGATCCGCGCGAGCTGCGGTTGGGCTGACCGGATCGTCTGTGCGTGGGGCGTGCATGGTGCGCACCTCGACCGTGGTGCGGGGGTGGAACGCCTGATGCGGGAAACCGGCCATCCCCTATACCACCTTGGTCTGACAAAGGATGGGCATCCGCGCCACCCGCTTTACATTGCCTATAGCGCCCAATTGCAGGGCTGGCCGGACCCGCTAGGATAGCGCAATGACCGACCCAAACCCCGATCCCGAGCGCGCTGATATGGCCGCCGAACTCGCCGCCCTTCGGCGCGAGGTCGCAACGTTCAATGGCCACCGGTTCGTCCGCATCCAGAACTCGGTTCCCCGTATGCTGATGCTTCAGTTTGCGCGTGGTCTGGTCTTGGGCCTTGGGACCGTGATAGGGGCATCGGTACTTGTCTCGATCGTCGTTTACTTCCTGTCGCAGATCGAGTTCCTGCCGATCATAGGTGATTGGGCGCTGGAGTTAGCCGATCAGATCCAATCGCAAATGGAGGCAAACCAATCCGGTGGCATTGGGAACGGGTCGGCCGCCCCGGCGCCGGACCCCGTAGAATAGGGCTTTTCAAGCGCATGAAATCCTCCTATACGCGCGTCTTCGCCAATCCGGCGAACCTCCAAGGGCCAGTGCTGGACGACATCCCGGCCTGCGCCATGAACTTAAGCTGATAGGAGACCCCGATGTCGATTACTGCTGACGAAAAGACGCGGATCATCAAGGAATTCGCGACCAAGGACGGCGATACAGGTTCGCCAGAGGTTCAGATCGCGATCCTCAGCTCGCGTATCTCGACGCTGACCGAGCACTTCAAGACGCACAAGAAGGACAACCACTCCCGCCGTGGCCTTCTGAAGCTTGTGGCCCAGCGCCGGAAGCTCTTGGACTATACCAAAGCCAAAGATGAAGCGCGCTATCAGGACCTGATCAAGCGCCTGGGCATCCGCCGCTAACCACTCTGATCTGTAGGTGTCAGCGGGCCCGCGTCAGAAAGCGAACGCAGGCCCAATTTGGACTTATTCGGCACTCTGGACCAGTGCCGATAGAATCAGCGCGTACGGCGGATCACATCGGCGATGCGCCGAGCGATCGCTTCGCTGCCTTTGCGCGAAGGATGAATGCGGTCAAGCGCATGATAGGATTTGTCCCCCTCAGGGACAAGATCGGCGAGCGACAGGAACTCGACACCCGGATCGGCCTTGGCCATCGCGGCAAGCCGGGCATCAAAGGCCGCACCTTCGTTCCGGCAGTGTTCAATCGGTGAGCCGAACCCAGGGCTGCGCAAGTACCCCACGAACAACACGCGCGACCCCATTTCCCGCATGCGGCGGACCAGATGGGGTATCTCTCCGCCCTGGCCATCTTTCGTGATCATCTTGTTCAAGCGATGGTCGCAAGCCGTGCAGCCGCATCCCAGCCAAAGATCGTTCCCGCCGCCGTTCAGAACCACCCAGTCCCACCTGTCCGCTCGATACTGCTGCGGGATGGACAGCCCCATCGCGCCAGAGACGGGCAAGTGATAGATCATGCGCGCGCCGACAACGGATCGATCAATAACTGGTTCGCCAAGGTGATGCTCTAACCGGTCAGAAACCGCGTGCCCGGTCGCGCCGTGCCAGGCCAAGAGTGAATCCCCCATCGCAAGGATGCGCGATCCATCGCCCCGCGTCTGCACCTCGCCACAACCGGCAAGCATCGCCATTGCAACAAACCCTAATACCCGCAGCACCCGCATCGTTTCAGCCTCCGCCTGATCCAAGTCGGATTCAGCGATATTGAGTCTTGCTTAATGAACAGTTTAAGCGTGGCCGCCGGTGCATGTCTTCGTGCTTCCCAATTGCACGAAACTCATGTAAACGCCCACAATCTGAGACGTGGCGCTTTGACCCTGGCGCCCATGCAAAGGATCAGGGGTCGGCGGCAATGGGGCCGCCATATCAACGGGCACTCGGACCGCCGAGCTTGGCCCAAGAGGAAACTAGATGTTCAACGAAGTTAAGAAATCCATCCAGTGGGGTGAGGAAACGCTCACGCTGGAAACAGGCAAGGTCGCCCGTCAGGCCGACGGTTCGGTGATCGCCACATATGGCGAAACCTCGGTCATGGCGAACGTGACATTCGCAAAAGAGCAGAAGCCGGGGCAAGACTTTTTCCCGCTGACGGTTCACTACAACGAGAAATACTATGCCGCCGGTAAAATCCCGGGAGGGTTCTTCAAGCGCGAAGCACGTCCGACCGAAAAGGAAACGCTGACCTCGCGCCTGATCGACCGGCCGATCCGGCCGCTGTTTGTCCCAGGCTTCAAGAACGAAGTGCTGGTGATCTGCACGGTGCTGTCACACGACTTGGTCAATGACCCCGATATTGCCGCGATGATCGCGGCCTCTGCCGCGCTAACACTGTCCGGTGCGCCGTTTATGGGCCCGATCGCGGGCGCACGCGTGGGGTTTGTGGACGGCGAATACGTTCTGAACCCGGAAGTCGAGGATATGACGAAGCTTCGGGAAAACCCCGAGCAGCGTCTCGACCTTGTTGTCGCAGGCACCAAGGACGCCGTGATGATGGTGGAATCGGAAGCCTACGAGCTGACCGAAGCCGAAATGCTGGGTGCGGTGACCTTTGCGCACGAACAGATTCAACCGGTGATCGATCTGATCATCGATTTGGCCGAAGAAGCGGCAAACGAGCCATTCGACTTTACGCCACCGGATTACTCGGCCCTGTTCGACGCCGTGAAAGCGGCCGGCGAAGATAAGATGCGCGCGGCCTACGCGATCACCGACAAGCAAGAACGCGTTTCGGCTGTCGGCGCGGCGAAAGAAGCAATCCTTGAGACCCTGTCGGAGGAGCAGCTTGAAGATGCCAACCTTGGCTCTGCTCTGAAAAAACTCGAATCGATGGTGCTGCGCGGTGACGTCGTCAAGAATGGCCGCCGGATCGACGGGCGCGCAACGGACGCGGTCCGCCCGATCGTTGCCGAAACCGGGCTTCTGCCCCGGACGCATGGCTCGGCCCTGTTCACCCGTGGCGAAACCCAAGGCCTTGTCGTCACGACGCTCGGCACTGGCGACGACGAACAGATGATCGACGCACTTGAGGGTACCTATAAGTCCAATTTCCTGCTGCACTACAACTTCCCGCCCTACTCGGTTGGCGAAGTTGGCCGCTTCGGTCCCCCGGGCCGCCGTGAAATCGGTCATGGCAAGCTCGCCTGGCGCGCGCTGCAGGCAGTTCTGCCCGCCGCCACCGATTTCCCTTACACGGTTCGCGTCGTATCGGAGATCACTGAATCGAATGGCTCGTCGTCAATGGCCTCGGTCTGCGGCGGTTCGCTTTCGATGATGGACGCGGGCGTGCCCTTGAAGGCGGCCGTTGCAGGCGTCGCGATGGGACTGGTGCTGGAAGAAGATGGGTCTTACGCGATCCTTACTGACATTCTGGGCGACGAAGACCACCTGGGTGACATGGACTTCAAGGTCGCGGGCACCGAAAACGGCATCACGTCCCTGCAGATGGACATCAAGGTTGCAGGCATCACGCCCGAGATCATGGAAAAAGCTCTGGCACAGGCCAAGGACGGCCGGATGCATATTCTGGGTGAAATGAACAAGGCATTGTCGGAGACCTCTGAATTCAGCGTCCACGCCCCGCGCATCGAAACGATGACCGTGCCCACCGACAAGATCCGCGAAGTGATCGGATCTGGCGGCAAGGTCATCCGCGAGATTGTCGAAGTGTCGGGCGCCAAGGTCGACATCAATGATGACGGCGTGGTCAAGATCGCGTCGCCCAACGGCGAGTCGATCAAGAAGGCCTACGACATGATCTATTCGATCGTGGCCGAACCGGAAGAAGGCAAAATCTACAAGGGCAAGGTCGTCAAAATTGTCGACTTCGGCGCCTTTGTGAACTTCTTCGGCAAGCGCGACGGGCTGGTCCATGTCAGCCAAATCGAAAACCGCCGCCTGAACCATCCGTCAGATGTGTTGAAGGAGGGCCAGGAGGTCTGGGTCAAACTCTTGGGCTTCGACGATCGCGGTAAGGTCCGCCTGTCGATGAAGGTTGTCGACCAAGCGACCGGGGAAGAAGCCGCGAAAGAAGAAAAAGAAGAGCCGGCCGAATAGGTATCGGACACCTGCAAACAGAACTGGCGCCGTCCTCCCGGGGGCGGCGTTCTTCTTTGTCTCCTGGCGAACGCTGGCGCATGCCAGCTTTGAGCTTAATTTACCAATATCTTCAGGCAGAACGACTGACCGCAGATTGAAGTGCGCCGGGTGCGTCGACGGTCTCGGTCGTGATATCTAACGCTGCAGACGTAACGGCATTTTCCAGTGCAACGCGCACTATTGCCTCAGCTTCCGCACTCTTGATCGGGTCTGGCTGCGCCTTCTCCGACATCTGTTTTGGGTCCGCTGTTTTATGGGGTTCTCTGACGTGACGGGTTCTGCCACGTCGAATGTTTCGAACCCTTAAAGCGTGTCCGGCGTCGGCGGAGCAAATGTTCCAGCGGCCACATCGGCAATCCGGCACCGCAGAGAATATGCACTGACATCAGGTCGAAACGTGCTACGACCATTAATCGCTCAATGCACAGGCGACGTTTTGGCGATTTCAGCCGGCATCTTCGCGCATCCGCATATGATTATTGTGGCCCAATGATGAACAGTCGACCCAGAATAGATCGCGGATTTTCCGATCAGCGGCGAGACGATGCAGGCAAAAATCTGAAATCCGGAAAGTCAGGTGCCATTGGCACCCAGATCCATTCAAACCTTGGCTTTGGCAGATCGCAAGACTGCGACAAATCTCGCCAAGCACCTGGTGATCACCCCAGGGTGTCAGTCCAGCAGAATGGCCGAGCCGAGCGCGTGAACGGATCTGCGTAGTTCTGCGGCGATATGGGGTTCAGAGATGGCATTGGCATCGTTGTCAAAGTTCTCGCCAAACGAAGGAAGCTTGAACTTACCGACAATCTGACCGCCGAAATATGGAAGCACTTCATAAGCTGTATCCAAGACAAGTTGGCCGCCGCGTGCCCCCGGCGACGTTGCCAGCAAAAGCACCGGTTTGTCTTGATACACTTTCATATCGATCCGGCTGCACCAATCGAAGACGTTTTTGTAGGCGACCGCATAGCTGCCATTATGTTCCGCAAATGAAATGATCACCCCATCTGCAGCAGAAATATGATCGTAGAATCTCTGGGCCAGCGCTGGAATCCCGCCATTTGCCTGACGCTCGGGACTGTAAATCGGCATTTCGAAATCGTTCAAGTCTATCGAGAACAATTCAAACGCGTCTTCAAAAACGCTGCACAAAACCTCGCCCGCATGCAGAGCGAGCTTGCGGTTTATTGACGTTCGGCTGTTGCTGGCCGCGAAGACCAAAATTCTTCTTTGGGTCACGTGTTGAGCCTTCGGTGCTGCAGCTATCGGGACATCCCAGAGTGATCTGGCGTCGTTTCGGTGGCGTGTCGAGATGCCTCCAGAACACGAAAAGCTCCGCCAAAAAACACCAGAGGATCGTTTTTCGTGCCGAGTGTCAAAGCACGAACCTCACCCAGCGCAATGTCATGATCGCCGGCATCGACGACAGTAATCAAAGTACAATCCAGCCAGGACAAAGCGCCGGCCACATGAGGTGTGCCATACTCCGATTGAGCCCAATCCACGCCATCAAATTTCTGATCCGAAGTCCGCGCAAATGCGCGACACAGCGCTTCTTGATCCCGCGCCAGAATGTTGATCGTAAATGCCCCAGCAGACCGGATCTTTGGCCAGGTCGTCGAACTTTTGGCCGGCAGGAAGGCAACCATCGGCGGGTCCAGTGAGACGGACGTAAACGCCCCGATTGTCATACCCTCGGGTTTGCCGTCCAACATCGTCGACACGATGACAACGCCCGTTGTGAAGGTGCCAAGAACATCGCGAAACCGCCGATCATCAAATGCAGTGGTCATAAGTTCATCCTGATGTCAGTTTTGCCACCTGAGCAGCCGCTTTTCGATCAAAAGCATAAGCCCGTTCATGGCCACCCCCATCAACGACAGCAGCAGCAGAACCGCCAGAACGCCCCCTGTACGATAGGTGCCCGAAAACAGGCTAACCATCTGGCCGAGCCCCGCTTCGGCAGCCACCATTTCACCTACAACCGTGCCCAGCAACGAATAGATAACACCAAGCCGCACACCGGCAAAAATCGAAGGTACCGCCCCTGGCAAGACGATTTTCACAAAGATCTGCCGCTGCGTTGCGCCCATGACCTGGGATAGTCGCAAAAGCTCTCGATCCGCAGATTTCACACCAGCCTCGGTGTTAATGAGAATGATGAAAAAGACGAGGCTCCAGACCAGGACGATTTTGGATTCAATGCCTACGCCGAACCAAAGAATGAAAATGGGCGCCAAAGCCACGCGCGGCAACGCGTTCAGCGCAGCAAGGTAAGGCGCGAAAATTCGGTCGAGCAGCGGAAACCGGGCCAGGAGAAGCCCAAACGGGATGGCTGTCACGATCGCCAGGAAAAACCCGATCAGGGTTGATTGCAGTGTCGCACCAATATGGCGCCACACCGAACCATCGCCGAACATCTGAACCAAAAACCCCCAAACATCGGTGGGCTGACTAAAGAAAAACGTATCGATCATTTCAGCATTTGCAGCGTATTCCCACGCGACCAGAAAGGCGGCCCCCAGACCAAGGCGAAAAATCCAGATGATGAAACCATCCCTGATCGCGTCCAAACGAAGACGACGCAGATATTCGGTCTGCGTATCCGCAACCGACGGGCTTGATGTGCCTTGCGGATGCACACTGGTACTTGGCGTTGTGGCCACATGATCGGATGATGTCATGCTGGTCTCCAATTGCGACCCAGTGACGTGGTCGGTACACGAACCAGGTTGGTGTTGGGCAGCGCGACAACGAGCGCTGCCCAAAGCAGGCAAAACATGCGGGGGGGCACGTTCACCTACTACTCGATCACGATGCTTTGTGAGACGGGCGCTACGATGTCGTTGCAACTTTGCGCGGTATCTGCGAGCTCCTGCGCGAATTGCCCCGACGCCACAAGATAGGCCAGCACATTGGCGTAGCCCTTGCAGTCAAAAACGTTCTGCCAAACGCCGGTGTATTTCGCGACAATGGCGGTTGCGATCTCAATCGGCTGTCCACTTGCTTCCGAGAAAATTGCGGCCACTGCATCTACGTTGGCCGGATCGGAGATGAACGCGATCACCTCGTCATGGGCTGTCAGATATGCCTCGAACAGCTCTGGGTTCTCGGCCACATGTGACCGCAGGGCAATGCGCGACACACCGGGATAGGTCCTAAAAAGCTCGGGTCCTTCACCAGATGGCAGATCGATCACCATTTCACCGGTTTGCCGCGTGCCCAGAATGGTCTGAACCGGCTCCATCGTGATGATGATGTCGACCTGGTTGGCTTCAAAGGCCGCGACGGCTGTTTGACCAAAACCAACAGGCACCCATGTGACTTCGGTGTCAGGGTTGATGCCGGCATCTTTGAGCAAGACACGGGTGAACAGCTCTGTTTCCGTCCCACGGCCGGCAACACCAATGCGAGCATCTTTGAAACCGGACAGGTTGTTCGGGTAAGACTGATCAAGCCCGGCCATGTCAAAATCCGGCTGCTTGAGCCAGGAAAACAACGGCGCGTTCCATGCATTGGCAACCAGCACCAAATCCTGACCCTGGCCATTTGCCAACAGCGTGTTGCCCAGTGAATTGGACACCGCATCCGCACTGCCGCTTGCAGCGCCCGCAATGGAGTCCGGCCCGGTTCGCAGGGGCAGCAAGTTCACGTTCAGACCATTACTTTCGTAGATACCAGCCTCAACACCCACGTATTCGGGCAGGCTGACAAGAGAGCCCGGATAGACCTGAAGCGTCATATCCATATCCGCGCCTATTGCCACAACCGGTGCAGATGCAATTACCGATGCCATTAGCGCTTTTTGCCGCATGGCATTTAGTATCGACTTTATGTTCATGATAGTCCTCCCTGAACTTCTGTAAGTTGGTGGCCCTGTAGGCTCTAATGGGCGTATTCCTCTTTCAGCTTGCTCCACACCTGTTCGGCAAGATGTTGGAATTCATCGGTAAACCGCAGATCGGCTATGTTGCGGGGTCGTTCGAGCGGAATGTTGATTTCGGCTTTGATGCTGCCCGGTCGTCCGGACATCACAAGCACACGGTCGGATAGGGCAATCGCCTCTTGCAGATCGTGCGTTACAAGCAGAACTGTCTTCTTCAGACGGTGCCACATATGCGAAAATTCATGCTGCAGGTTCACGCGGGTTTCCGCATCAAGCGCGGCAAACGGTTCATCCAGCAAAATGACATTTGGATCGATGGCCAAGGTCCGCGCCACTGCGAGGCGTTGCCGCATGCCTTGTGACAATTCCTTGGGATAAGCCCCTTCAAAGCCTTCCAGCCCAACACGCTCCATCAGGCCAAGCGCAACTTCGCTGCGCCTAGACCGCGGCAAACCGCGAATTTCCAGGCCAAACTCGATGTTCCGCTTGGCTGTGCGCCAAGGGATCAGTGCATCACGGGCAAACATATAGCCCACGTCCCGCCGCGGTGCGGTACAGGGAACGCCGTTCAGATGCACCGACCCACCGGTTGGGTTTACCACACCAGCAATCATGTTCATCACGGTGGTCTTGCCGCAGCCGCTTGGTCCGACGATGGACACAAACTCCCCTGGCTTCACGTCCAGCGACACATGTTCGATGGCTTGCACAGCCTTGCCGGCTGGCGTCACAAAGACATGGCTGACATCCCGTATGCGGATGCCGCCCACGGATGTGGTGTCTTCTGTCTGATGACCGTCAACCATGTTGCCCTCCAAGCGCAAAAGGTGGTGAAGCGCTGCCTTATGCGTTGGCCAGCGCCGCGCGCAGCTCGGGCATCAGTTTGCCGAACTCCTCAACATCGTCGCGGTAGTTGAAGACTGACATCGCCACCCCATCGAGGCCGGCTTTCTTCAATCCAACCATGGCATCGATGACATCTTGATGAGATCCGATCAGCTCCGGTGCTCTGAGCCCAAGGGCAATCTTGCGCGCCAAAGACATATCCATTGACCCCGATCCGTAATCCGCCATGGATTGTTTGGGATCAGACAGCGAATGCCCGATGAACCCTTCGGCGGCCCCGATGTCGATATGTTCGCGCACATGGTCTGCAACACGCGCAGCCTCTTCCCGAGTTTCACGCACGATCACGTAAATCGGTGCCAGACAGCGGATCTCGCGCCCGTGATGCGCAGCGCGGTCTTTGACATTCTTGATCTGCTCGGTGGTTTTTTCCAGATCATTGGGATTGGCCGCCATGAACAGGTATTCACAGTTCTTTGTCGCAAAATCGATCCCGGCGGGAGATTGCCCCGCATTCACAAACGGCGGACGTGGCGCTGCAGCCGGTTTTGGAGAAAGAAACGCGCCTTTCGATTTGAAGAAACGCCCATCAAAGTCAAACGGCTCTTCCGATGACCATGCCGCCTTGAGGTATGTGACGAACTCGTCAGCCATCTCGTATTTGAGATCATGTTCCGGATGATGGTCCGGGCTAAAAAGGTCCATCTCTTCCGGATACCACCCGGTCACAACGTTCAAGCCCCAACGGCCCTGGCTGATCTGGTCAATACATGCGCCCATTTTGGCCACCTGCATCGGATGAATGCCGTAGGTTACATGTGTGGTACCGTAAAGGTTGATGGCCTCGGTCACAGCGCTTAAAGCCGCGCAGGTTGTGGTGACATCCATCGAGGTATCGTTGAACGCTGTCGCACCGCCATGCCCGATCCAACGTCCAAACGGCAAGGCAAAGTCCAAACCAACCTTCTCGGCCAGCTGCACATGGTGCTCCATGTTCGGCCACTTCCAGATGTCACGCGACCCATCCGGATCGTCGTCGACTGCCGTCGACATCGTAGCACCGCTTGAGACATTGAAAGCAAAGAGCCCGATCTGAAACTCACCTTCGGGCGGCAATGGCGGCTGACCACCGGGATCGTAAGGGCCACAGATGGGAACAGATTTTTCTTGCGTCGTATTCATTTTTTCCTCCCAGATCGCAAGGGTGCGTTGACCTGCGAAACAGCAGCGCTAAGCGCCGAAATAGTCGTAGACGACTTTGACTTCAGTGAATTCTTCAACGCCCCAAAGGCCGCCCTCGCGCCCCAGACCGCTGTCCTTAGCACCACCAAACGGCACCAGAGCCGTCCGCATGCGGGACGCGTTGTTGATGACCACGCCGCCCGACCGCAGTCGCCGCGTCGCCTCGCGCGCCACTTTCAGGTTTGATGTGAATATTGCGGATTGTAGACCGTACTTCGACGAGTTCGCTTCGACCAACGCATCGTTGAGATCGGAATAGGTGGTCAGTACCAGAACGGGGCCAAAGATCTCTTCGCAGGACACCAAGTCATCCGATCTGACCCCGGAAACAACCGTCGGTGCGACATAGCAGCCATCATAAGATCCGCCCGTGAGGACCTCGGCCCCGTTGGCCTCTGCCTGCTTTACCCAATCCACAATGCGCGCGGCCGAGTCTTCGGTCCGCACCGGACCCATGTCGGTCTCTGCATTTCGCGGGTCGCCCACGTTCAAGCCGTGAACACAATCCAACAGCTTGGCGCTAAACCCGCCAAAGGCATCCTCGTGCACCAAAACGCGCTGAGGTCGCATGCAGACTTGCCCGGCGATTGCATACCCCGATGACGTGATGGCGCGCGCAGCCAGATCAAGGTCGGCATCGTGATGGACGATGTTGGGCGCATTGGACCCAAGCTCCAACAACGAGCGCCGCAAACCCACCGAACGTACCAGAATATCACCCACGGTGCGACTACCCGTAAAGGCGTAGCGCGCGAATTGCGGGCTTTCGAACAGGGCTTGTCCCACGTCAGCACCGCCGGTGACAAAATTGATCCAGCCGGACGGCATCCCCGCCTCGACCAATAAATCGATGGCGCGGGAACTGATCATCGGGGTAAACGGGGAAGGTTTAAGCACCACCGGACATCCGGCGGCAAAGGCCATGCCCACCTTGTAGCAAACCTGGTTCAATGGTGCGTTGAACGCCGTCATCGCGCAGACCGGGCCAGCCGGTTCGCGCAGAACGGAGATGTTGAAGTCCTTGGTGGCGGCGGTGGCGTCACCATCCAGAGTATACCCCCGAATGCGCAGTGCTTCGCCCGCCATGTGGAACAATGCATCCGATGCGGTTTTCACCTCGCCACGCGACTCGCGCAGGGTCTTTCCCACCTCCATGACGATGAGGTTGGCCAATTCCTCGCTGTGGTCTTGTACAAGATGTGCGGCGCGCAGCATGATGTCGGACCGCTCTTTCGCTGTGATACGATCCCGGTGAAAAGCCGCATCCGCTGCCTCAACGGCCCGCGCCACATCGCTTGGAGAGGCCGCAGCGACCTCGGCCAATGCGTCGGGAACAACCGGGCCGGCCAGTGTCTGATAGTGGTCACCAGTTGGCGCACAACGCGCACCGTTGATGAGCAAATCAATCTTCATGGATTTGCCCTTTCATCCACGTGCAACAGTGAACTGACCGTGTTGGACGTCGGCGCGCCCGACTTTTTTGTCGTCCCAACGAGGTTGAAGTAGGGGCGCACACGAGTTGCGATGTCATAGTGGATGTTGGGAAGTGGCCAATTTGTGACGTTATCTCCGGCCTCATTTGTGTAGTAATTGTTGCAATTGGCGATCATGGCCGAACCTGCAGTCCGGAACTTTTCGTCCAGCCACACTAGATAGGAATCAAGGGCCTCTTGCGGGGTGTCGACCCGTGACCAGCCTTTCTTCTTCATCTTCCGCACCAGTCGTGCAGCGAGACGCGCTGCGCATTCCAACTGCGCAATCACTGAATAGCCGCCATGAGTGTTTGGCCCGTAAAGAATAAAGAAGTTTGGAAAGCGCGGGACGGTTACGCCAACAAAAGCCGCCGCTCGCCGTGTCCATGCCTCTTTGAGGGACAGACCATTTTCGCCATAAACATTGATCGACGACAAGTACTTGGTCGTCTCAAAACCGGTCGCGAGGATGATGACATCGACTTTGTGTAAGTTCCCCGCGACATCGACAATCGCGTCTTCGGTGAGCTTTGAAACCGCACGCGGCACAAGGCTGACATTCGATCGGTTAAAAGTCGGATAGTATTCCGTACTTTCAATCTGGCGCTTGCAGCCCCACGGATAGTCGGGGGTTAGCTGCTTTTGCACCTCTGGGTCTCGCACGTGATCGGTGATGTTCTTGACACAGATCTCCTTGTTGGCGCGCTGACGGTTACTGGTTTCGTCGAACCCGCGATTGCGTATCGTGGCCCGTGTAAACGCGCGAAGCCGGCTGAACCGGGTTGCGCCGGGCATGTAGTCGTACAGAAACTGTTCAATAGGCGAATATGCGCGTGCATTTTTTGGCGCCACATAGCCGGGTTCCCTCTGGAACACCAAAAGCTTGCCGACATCCCCTGCTATTCCGGGCACGACCTGCGCCGACGTGGACCCGGTACCAACGACAGCGACTGTCTTGCCTTTCAGATCAAGGGAATGATCCCAGCGCGACGTGTGCATCATCTTGCCCTTGAAGAGATCCATCCCTGGCCAGGTTGGCATCTTGGGATTAATCAAGAATCCAACTGCGCTGATTACCACTTCAAATTCTTTGGCGGTCCCGTCACCGAATTCCATGTGATAGAGATCTCGGTCATCGTCCCACCGAATTTCTTTGACCTCGGTGTTGAGGTGAATTTTGGACCGCAGGTCAAAAGCGTCGATTGTGTCTTCGACATATTGCTGAAGCTCATCGCGCGTCGCGTGCGTGCGCTTCCATCTGTATTTCATAAATGAATAGGAATAGGCGTGCGAATGAATGTCGACGCTGCAACCGGGATAGGTGTTGTCCCACCATACACCCCCTGGCCGCTCCGACCGTTCAAAAATCTCGATATCCGAATGGCCGCGCCTCAGCATGTGCACAGCAGCACCCACGCCTCCCAAGCCTGCGCCGACGATGCCAACACGCAAATTGCGAGATTGATTTTCGCGCGAATCCAACGCCGCCTCCCTTGCTCACCCCTTATATGTATGCTGCATGCATTATATGCATAGTGCAAGTAACTTTTCTTTACTCACCTCCAAAAGAGGGCGGAAAGACGAAGCCCTACAAAAAATGCAAGGATTACTGGACTTTCTGGTTTCGGGCAGCGACGTGAATTGGGATAAGTAGTGAACCAAAGCCTTTAAGAAGACCGGCACGAGCCCAGACAGGGTTAGGACAATGACAAAAAGAACAGCCATACCTGCGACCGAACATAACCGCTTTGCAGAGCTCGACCGCGGGCTGATGCGTCTGAGGCGGCTATGGCTTCAGCAGGGACGACGACGCCGCCTGATAGACGAAATCGGAAGCCCGATTGCGATGTCGGTCCTGCGCACAATCTTTGCAATCGACGCACTCAATTCTGAAACGACGAGCGTGAGCGATGTTGCCGCCGAGCTGGAAGTCGATGCCTCAACGGCGAGCCGACTTGTGGAAAGCGCAGTGTCTAATGGCTATGCCGAACGCAACCCAAGCTCGGTTGACCGGCGAAAGTCGGTGCTAAAACTCACGACCAACGGACGCGACATGTTGGTAAAAGCCCGCGCGGGTCGAGAAAAACTTTTGGCCGAGGTGACCGCAAACTGGACGGATCATGATGTCGAATTGATCGCAACGCTCTTGAACCGTCTGCACGACGATTTTGAGGCTGTCGACAAATCGGCCAGCACCTAAAATCCTGACTACAACTGCACGCGCCTATGTCAAAGCTTCTTGCGTTGTATTTATATGCATGCTACACACATCTAATACACGCATGAAGGACAATCACGGTGAACTGCCTGACGAACCGACTGACTCCCGTGGACTGGGAGCACACCATATCGCCCATCGAAACGATTATCGAAGACGCCAAATCAGGCCGTATGTTCATTCTTGTGGACCACGAAGACCGCGAAAATGAGGGCGATCTGATCATACCAGCCCAAATGGCAACTCCCGAGATCGTCAACTTTATGGCCACACACGGCCGCGGCCTGATTTGCCTCAGCCTCACGTCGGAACGGGTCAATGCCCTAGGCCTGCCGATGATGGCCAAGAACAATTCGTCGCGCAATGAAACCGCCTTTACCGTGTCTATTGAAGCGCGAGAGGGCATCAGCACCGGAATTTCCGCACACGACCGGGCACGAACCGTGGCCGTTGCCATCGACGATGCAAAGGGTCCAGCGGATATTGCAATGCCGGGCCACATATTCCCGCTGAGAGCAAAAGATGGCGGCGTTCTGGTTCGGGCCGGACATACCGAAGCCTCCGTTGATGTGGCAAGGCTCGCAGGTTTGAAACCAGCCGGGCTGATTTGCGAGATCATGAATAGCGACGGCACGATGGCGCGCTTGCCCGAACTGGTAGAATTTGCACGGCAACACGGGCTCAATATCGGAACGATCAGTGATCTTATCGCCTATCGACGGAGGCACGACAATCTTGTCACAATCACCGATCGAAAAAGTGTCCAGAGCACCTTTGGCGGAACCTGGGAGCTCGTCGTTTTCACTGACCAGATCAATGGGGCAGAACATCTTGTTTTGGTCAAGGGCGATATCTCTGGTGAACCCCCAGTTCTGACACGCATTCACGCGCTTGATCCCTCCCGTGACGTGCTCGGTCTTGATGGTCAATCCGCATTGAACGAAACCGGAAGATCGATGGAAATCGTCGCCCAGGAAGGGCGCGGCGTTGTGGTTTTGCTCCGCGATATCGCAATGAAGATGGGCGGACGCAGCGGCAACGCACCGCACACACTGCGCGAATACGGCCTGGGCGCGCAAGTTCTGACACGTCTCGGATTGTCAAAACTGCTTCTCCTGACCAATTCGGAAAAACTCAATCCAATTGGCCTTGATGCTTACGGTCTTGAGATCATCGGCACACGGCCAATCATCGAAAATGGGCGTCCAATCACCCACGTCTCTCTGAAAGGCCAATGAGATGTTTGCCCCACTACAAGGCGTGAAGATTGTTGATCTGAGCCAGGTATTGGCAGGTCCATTTGCCACCTATCAGCTGGGCCTCATGGGGGCCGAGGTGATCAAGATCGAAAACCCCGACGGCGGCGACTGGACACGTATCGGTGATTGGGTGCCCGACCTTGCGGACAAGAAAATGGGCATGGCGTACATTGTTCAAAACGCAAACAAACAGTCGGTTGTCCTCAACCTCAAATCGCCCGAAGGAAATGCCGCATTAAAACGTCTGGTCGCAGATGCCGACGTGTTTCTGGAAAACTTCAAACCTGGCGTCGCGGAACGCCTTGGCCTTGGCTTCAATGATTTGCGCGAAATCAACCCGAAACTGGTCTATTGCTCTGTTTCGGCGTTTGGCCAAGACGGCGCGTTTAGCAACCGCCCCTCTTACGATCATATCGTGCAGGGCATGAGCGGCATCATGCTCACCACTGGAGAAAAGGGATCAAAACCGACAAAAGTTGGATCACCTTATGTCGACTATGCCACGGGCCTGAACGCGGCGATGGCGGTGCTTGCCGGGCTACACGAAGTGCGCCGCACCGGTGAAGCGGTACAACTGGACGTGGCCATGCTGGATACAGCACTGGTCCTGATGACGGCCCTTATGTCGCGTACGCTTTCCACTGATTGGGTGCCCGAACCCAGCGGCAATGAAGCCTGGAGCGCAAGCCCCTCCTCCGGTGCGTTCGACACTTCTGACGGCATGCTGATGCTGGCCGCAAACAACGCGCCTCAATTCGAACGGATGTGTAAAGCCATGGGGCGGCAAGACATCCTCGCCGACACTCGCTGGTCCACACCCGAAGGTCGAAAGGCCAACGCCAAAGATCTACGCGAGGAGCTCAAGGTGGCTTTCAAAACCCGTACTGCGACAGAATGGGAAATCGCGCTCAGCGAAGCCTCGGTTCCCGCAGGCCGATTGAGATCCATCGACGAAATCCTGGCGGAAGATCACATTGCGACCCGAGGGCTGACAAGCGAGATCGAAATCGAGGACTACGACCGTCCGATCCACATCCCTGCCATGACGTTCAAGGCCAATGGTCAGAATCAATCGAACTCACGCCAACCATCGCGTCTTGGCGCGGACACCGAAACCGTCTTGCGCGACGCCGGATTTAACGAGGCCGAATTGCAAGACCTACGCGCCGCCGGTGCAATCTGACCGTACTCTGGACTCCAAGACAGGCCCGACCATGAGCGATTTTCTTCTTTGGAAGCAAGACGATGCCATCCTTACGCTTACCATGAATCGGCCTGGAGAACGGAACGCCCTCTCCTCCCCGGACATTTTTGATGCCTTCGAGGATGCGTGCCGCCGCATATCAGAAGACTTGAGCGTTCGCGCTGTGATCCTGACCGGCGCCGGGACAGCGTTTTGCGCCGGCGGCAATGTCAAACAGATGTACGAGAAGCGTGGGATTGCTGCCGGATCATCCGCCGATATCCGTGCCACCTACAAACACAGCCTCTTGCGGCTTCCAAAGGCTCTTTGGGAGCTCGAAGTCCCTCTTATCGCAGCCGTCAACGGGCCAGCTGTCGGGGCCGGGTGCGACCTGGCAATGATGTGCGACATCCGGATCGCCTCGGATAATGCCAGGTTTGCGACAAGCTTTACGAAACTGGGCATTGTGCCAGCAGATGGCGGCGCATGGCTGCTGCCACGCCTCGTGGGTCCGGCAAGAGCAGCCGAACTCATTTTCACCGGTGATATGATTGATGCTGAACAGGCGTTGGAAATCGGCCTCGTCTCGCGGGTCGTTGACAGCACTTCGCTAATGTCTGAAGCGCAAGACTTGGCGGCACGGATCGCGAACAACCCACCGCAGGCCGTCCGTATGTCCAAACGCCTCTTGCGCGAGGCGACTTGCAGCACGTTTCCAGCAGCCCTGGAATTGTCCGCAGCCCTCCAGTCGATTGCGCATCACACGAAGGATCACGACGAAGCCGTGGGCGCCTTCATCGAAAAGCGTCAGCCAAACTTCACCGGGCAATAAACAAAACCACACCAAGAAATCGGTGTAGACGCGTTCTGCAAGACGTTGTGGTCAGAATACGCGGACACATCTTCAAATCGGGATGGACCGGTGCGCCCAAATCGTTTCTGAACGACACTGTAATGCGTCGTCTGTGATTCCGCACAATCGAGGAATGGCCCAACGCCCTTGGTTACGCCGTGCCGATGCGTTCCTCTATCTTGCGCGCTTGAACCCAGGGCCGGCACAGTCTACCAACAATCAGGCCCCGCAAAGGCGTGGGGTTATGGAGATTTTATGTCAAAGACTGCGGTAAGCCGCTAGGGTCCGCGCACACGGACTGAACGGAACCAAGCACCTCCCGCGCGCGACGCCGGGAGCATTTGCTGGCTGACATAATCCAACGAGAGCAATCCATTGAAAATCTCAGGGCTCAACGCGCGTGCTTTGCATGTTTTGGCGCGGGATGGCGCAGAGCCGTACGCGCTTCCGCCGGGAGGCCATCATCGCGACATCCATAGCTTCGCGAACAACCACCACAGGTTCGGTGAGTACCCCCAGTGGTGCACCAACCGTCTGATGGAACCTATGAACCGGCAGCTCTGCCGCATCCCCACTCTGAACACCGCGATTGCTAAGGACAGAATCGATGAAAAATCTGACAGTTAGACCAAAAAAAACGGACGATGTTCCCGCACTGAAAGTGGTGGTCGAGCAGACCGAACTGTTCCCAAGCGAAGTGCTCCCAGACATGCTGGCGGCTATCCTACAGGGTCAGACCGAAGCGTTCCTGCTCACCTGCCATGTCCAGGGTGTGGCGGTCGGCCTTTGCTACACAAAGCCCGAAGAGTTCACGGATGGAACCTGGAACATGCTTGCTCTGGCGGTCAGGCCCGACATGCAGGGCAAGAAACTTGGCACCGCCCTCGTCGATGCAGCCGAGGCGCATCTGAGAAGCAAGGGCCAGCGTGTTCTTATCATCGAAACGTCGGGGACCGAGGACTTCGCCTTGACGCGCCGGTTCTACGCCAGGAACGGCTACGATGAAGAAGCCCGCATACGCGAATTCTGGGCCGCAGGTGATGACAAGGTGATCTTCCGAAAAGCGCTTTCGTAGCTTGCGCCGTTTGCGGCATGCACGCGGGACCTTTTCGTTCGGACAGGCGAAACGCCCGCGATGCAGGCAAAAAAAGAGCCCAGGATATTACCGGGGCTCTTCGTGCTTTGGAGTTAATCGTCAGCCCACGAGGCCGCCATCGTCGCGCCAAACCGAGATCACGGTCGACCGAGGCTTGCCTTCGCCGTCGGGGAACGAACCACCGGGGTGCTGGATACCGACGAACATTGTCTTTTTGTCCGCAGACCATGTCAGACCGGTCACTTCGGACCCGTTCGGGCCAGTCAGGAAGCGCTCGATCTGACCCGTCACCGGATCGCCAGCAAGCATCTGGTTATTGCCCTGGCCTTCGAACTCGCCTTCGTTCTTGTCATTGCCGTCGGTCTGAATCCAAAGAAGGCCAGAACTGTCGAACATCATACCGTCAGGCGAGTTGAACATGTTGCCCTCGGTCACGTTGGACGATCCCTTATAGGCACCTTCCTGCGTAACCGGGTTTCCGGCCATCACGTAAAGGTCCCAACGGAACGCGGCGGTTGCATGGTCGTCATTGGCCGGGAACCAGCGCACGATCTGGCCAAAGTTGTTGGCTTCGCGAGGGTTCGGGCCATTGACGGACGTATCGTCGCCACCTGCATTCGGTTTCACGCCGCGGTTCCTATTGTTCGTCAGAGCGCAATAGCCTTCCGCAGCGACCGGGTTCACGGCGACCCATTCTGGACGGTCCATCGTGGTCGCACCCACAGCTGAAGCGGCCATGCGGGTGTGAACCAGGATCTCCATCGCGTCCATACCGGTCGATTCTGGCGTCAGAGCGACCCAATCACCCGTACCGTCCGCGTTGAACTTGGCGGCAAACAGAGTGCCTTCGTTCAGCAGGTTCTCGGTGTCGCCACCGGGGGTATACACGTCGTCTGATACGAACTTGTACATGTATTCGCCACGTTCGTCGTCGCCCATGTAAACGACCACGTGCCCAGATGGTGCCAGTACAGTTGCCGCATTCTCGTGCTTGATGCGGCCAAGGCCGGTCCGCTTCTTCGGAGTTGAAGACGCATCAGACGGATCGATTTCCACGACCCAACCGGCACGATTGGGTTCATTGGGGTTCTTCGAAATATCGAAGCGCTCGTCGAACTTGTGGTAGTCATAGCCCCAGCCGTCATGGCCGACGCCGTACCGCTTCATGCCATCGGTGAGTTCAAACTCAGCGTCCGTCGAGCCAAAGTATCCGTTAAAGTTCTCTTCGCAGGTCAGATATGTGCCCCACGGGGTTGGGCCCGAGCCACAATTGTTCATCGTGCCGAGCGACTGAACTCCGTCAGGATCGGCGGACGTCTTCAGCAGATCATGGCCGCGTACCGGGCCAGTGATTTCCATCGGCGTATTGTGGTCGATCCGGCGGTTGAAGGGCGAATCGACGACGATTTCATAGCCACCACCTTCAACCCGCGCGACTTCAAAGACCGTCACGCCCTGGATACCTTGGAACAACTGAACGTCTTCAAGGCTCTGCGGAATGCCGGCCGCGTCGCCTTCGTAGTTCAGGTTGGTCTTACGGTTTGCGTATTCATTGTTGACCGCAATCACTTCATGACCGTCGATCGAGAACAACCACATGCCATCGGTGTTCTCCCCAAACACTTTCGAGGCATTGGCTGCGGTGTGGCCGGTGTTTGGATCGAATTCGTCAGCATCCGAGAACATCGGCTGTCCCCACTTCGCGAGCGGCGACCAGCTGTAGCCTTCCGGCACGTGAACCGTGAAATCCGTCTGAATTGCGATCGGCACAAAGGCAAAACGCCCCGCCGCCTGAGCTTCGGCCGAAGTTGTCGACAAGAGCGTGCCGGTACCCATCACCGCAGCGCCCGAGCCAAAGGCCACAACGCCGTTCAGAAAACCACGGCGCGAAATCGCTTCTTCGACGACCCGATCAAAATCGGACTCCGCCGGGCGCGGGTTTCGCAATTCGTCCCAATCGTCTGCGGAAATTTCGGTTAGGTCGATATCTTTCATTGTTAGCTCCCTAAGTGTTTTTGGTGGCTATGCGCGTTCGCTAGAGATCGAATGTGACAGTCGCATGACTGTCAGAGCCAATGTGCACCCGATAAACCGGGTCGATCAAAAGCCACGCGTAGAAACTCGGAAACAGAAACAAGCCGTCAGGGTATCAGCATTCGCAAAGCATGGCGAATCGTCGGCCTACTTGAACCGCTCGGATATACTTCCAGCGGATCCGCCAACCTTCGCAGCAAGCGATTGAAACTCTTCGGCCATCGGACTACGCCTCGTCGGTAGAACCAGAACGAGTCGCATTGCGCCACACCAGGGAATGGAGAAACTCATGAGAGAGCATCGCCAGTTCTACATTGACGGGCAGTGGGTGGACCCTGCCACGCCAAACGATTGCCAGGTCATCGACCCATCGACGGAAGAGCCTTGTGCCGTAATCTCGCTTGGATCGAGTGCAGACACTGACGCGGCGGTTGCAGCCGCCAAAGCTGCGCTACCGGCATGGACGGAGACGACGCCCGAGGAACGAATCGCGCTGATCGAAAAGATTGGCGAGATTTACGAGGCCCGCATCGACGAGATGGCAGATGTCATCAGCATGGAGATGGGTGCACCCAAGGATTGGGCGCGCGGCGCGCAGGCATCGGCAGGGATTGGCAACATCCGAGACTGCATCGAGGCGGCAAAGCAGGTCCAGTTTTCCCGCCCCCTGGGCACTGCGCCGGGTGCCCAGATTCTAATGGAACCCATTGGCGTTATCGGGATGATCACGCCGTGGAACTGGCCTGTGAGCCAAACAACGCTGAAGGTGCCCTTCGCGATGGCCGCAGGCTGCACGATGGTGCTGAAGCCATCAGAATTCGCACCGCTCGATTCTATCCTTTTGGCCGAGATTATTGACGAGGCGGGCGTCCCGGCGGGCGTTTTCAACCTGGTGAATGGCGACGGCGAAGGGGTCGGGGCCCAGCTTTCGGCGCATCCGGACGTGGACATGATTTCGTTCACTGGCTCGACCCGCGCAGGTAAGGCAATTAGCCGAGCAGCGGCCGAAACCCTGAAACGGGTCAGCCTAGAACTGGGCGGCAAGGGCGCAAACATCGTGTTTGCCGATGCGCCCGACGGTGCGGTTAAGCGCGGCGCGCGGTCGTGTTTCAGCAATACGGGACAATCCTGCAACGCGCCGACCCGGATGCTGGTCGAACGCTCAATTTATGACGAGGCCGTCGAAATCGCGCGCGAGACAGCAGAAAACACCGCCGTGGGAAGCGCCCACGAGGATGGGCGCCATATCGGCCCCTTGGTCTCTGAACGTCAGTTCGGGCGCGTGCAGGCGCTGATCGAGAAAGGCATGGAGGAAGGTGCCCGCCTCGTCGCAGGCGGACCGGGACGGCCCGAAGGTTTCAACCGCGGATATTACGTGCGTCCGACCGTATTTGCTGACGTCGAACCGGGAATGACTATCGAGAAAGAGGAAATCTTCGGCCCTGTCCTTTCGATGATCCCTTTTGAGACCGAGGAAGAGGCATTGGCGATTGCAAATGACACCCCCTACGGCCTCACGAACTACGTCCAGTCATCGGACGGCGCACGCCGGAACCGGCTGGCACGTCGCCTGCAATCGGGCATGGTCGAGATGAACTATCGCTCGCGCGGCGCCGGTGCGCCGTTTGGAGGTGTGAAGTCTTCTGGCCGGGCGCGTGAAGGCGGGGTCTGGGGCATCGAGGAATATCTTGAAGTTAAATCGGTGTCCGATTGGGCGGCAGAGTGACCAGACGCAAGACCAGGCTTAAGGACTTTCTGCGCAAGGTCTGGACAGAAGGCGACACTGAAGCTGTCGGCACATTCATCGCCGACAGCTACACCGTGCATAACGACCCGGGCGACCCGTGGCACGGGCAAACACTGGATCGGGACGGTTTCACACATCGATTGGTCGCGTCCCGGGCCGCAGCGCCGGACCAGGTATTTACCCCGGTCGAAATGATCGAAGAAGGTGACAGGATCGCTGTGACGTGGTCCTGGTCGGGCACGCATCTGGGTGATCTGCCCGGCCTCCCCGCCACAGGGCGCGCAATTTCGATGACGGGCATAACCGTTTACGGGTTCGACCGCGAAGACCGTCTGACAGGTCACTGGCAAATCGCAGATCGCCTGGGCGTCTATCAACAGCTTTCCGCGCCTGCGTAAGTGCGCATCCGCACATCGACGGCGCGCGCGTGGGCGGTGTATATCGGCTTCACACGCGATACTTCCATCGATGGTATCTGATGGAGGGCCCCATGCGAAAGCAGATCAAGGGACTGCACCATGTCACTTCGCTGGCATCCGGTGCAGCCACCAATAACCGCTTCTTTACCGGCGCGCTTGGTTTGCGGCGGGTCAAGAAGACTGTGAACTTCGACAACCCCGAGGTCTACCATCTTTACTACGGCGATGCGGCGGGCACGCCTGGCACGGTGATGACCTACTTCCCGTTTCCACATGCCGCACGCGGCGCGCACGGTACGGGAGAGGTCGGAAGGACCACTTTCGCAGTGCCCACGGGCAGCATCGACGCCTGGCAAAAGCGGTTTGCCGAGCTTGGCATCGGCGGATTGCAAATGGTCCAGCCTTTCGGAGCGCCCACACTGACATTCGACGGACCGGATGGGGAGGGCTTCGCGCTTATGGAAGTCGAGGATGATCGGACACCTTGGACCACCAGCGGCATTCCCGAAGATATGGCGATCCGGGGCTTTCATTCAGCGTCACTGCGCCTGAAGGACAGCGGGGCCACTGCCGAACTCTTAAGGTTCATGGGCTACGAGAACATCGGCAGTGACGGTAATGTCACCCGTTTTGCAATCGAAGACGGCAACGGCGCAAATGTGATCGACATCGAAACCCTTCCGGATGCACCGGACGCCGTGCAGGGCGCGGGCTCCGTCCATCATCTGGCCTTTGCTGTTAAAAATCGCGCCCGCCAGCTTGAAGTGCGCGAAGCGCTGGCCGACGCCGGCTATCAGGTCACTCCGGTGATCGACCGCGATTACTTCTGGGCGATATATTTCCGCGCCCCAGGCGGTGTTCTATTCGAGGTTGCCACCAACGAACCGGGCTTTGGCCGCGACGAAGATACCAAGCAGCTTGGCACGACCTTGAAACTTCCCGCCCAGCATCAGCATCTTCGTGAACGGCTTGAGCGGACGTTGGAACCGATCGGGGGCTAACACCGTCGCAACATTAGGTGTGCGCCCCAACTTGACAGGCAAGGGGGGTGACGTGATTTCCTGCCGTTGGCGCATTTCAAAGGCGCCGACGCGCAAGCCACGAGGCCACCCCATGTTTCGCCTAGCCATCTCATTCCTGATCTTCGCCTCTCCGGCATTGGCTCAGACCATGACAACAGCCGCCGAAGTGAAACCGATCCTTCAGGCGACCAAAGCCAGTTGGATCGCCGTCCGCGAGTGGGAAGGTCAGGACCTGATCTATTTCACGCAGATCCTGAGTTGGCGGTGTGGTGTCGACGAGATCCTGTTTGCGGTCAATGGCGGCGCAGCGCAGAGCTTCCCGGCAGAGCCCTGCTACGAAGACACCGCCCAACCGAACGCGATAAAGGCCGAAGACGTTTTACCCTATGCTGTCGCGCCGTTGGGATCCGTGCAATCGGTCGCCGTCAGTCTTTTGTTCGATGATGGTACGATCGAAGGCGCGAATTTCGAACGGTCCGACGTTTTGATGCCATAGGCGCGGGACCGGGTCGGGCGAGGTTGGCAGTCAGGCCCAGAGCAAGGTTTCTTAGAACGCAGGCTTTACGGAAAACGTCATTCCCTTCCCGCCGTCCGGATGACGAAATCGCAGGCTTTCGGCGTGTAGCATCAGGCGCGGATGCGCTCGCGCCGCGCCAGTTGCGTAGAATGGATCGCCCAGGATTGGATGCCCGATCTCGCGCATATGGACCCTGAGCTGATGGGACCGACCGGTCTTGGGATATAGCCGGATGCGGGTCTCGTCTGTTGCCCGGCGAACAACGCGCCAGTCCGTGACCGCAGCCCGACCGTTTTGATGGTCCACATGCTGCTTGGGACGGTTCGGCCAGTCGACGGCAAGGGGCAGATCGACCTTTCCGGTATCGTCCTTGACAACTCCGGCCACACGCGCAACGTAGACCTTCCTCACCCGTCGCTTTTCAAACTGAAGGCCCAGATGACGCTGCGCGTGCGGGCTAACGGCAAAGACCATGACGCCCGAGGTGTCGCGGTCAAGCCGGTGGACCAGAAGCACCTCTGGATAGGCGGTCGCAAGCCGCGCGATCAGGCAATCCGCCAGATGTTCACCCTTTCCAGGAACGGACAAAAGGCCCGGCGGTTTGTTCACCACCAGCACCTCGTGATCGGCATGAAGGATGTCGAGCGGCGTCTCGGGCGGCGCGTAAGTCTCGCTCACGATTGCGGCAGCCCGTCGCTGATGTTGTAGTAGTCGCCCTTCGACCCCGTGAAGATATGCTTTTCAAGAGTGATGCCGGTCGACCCGTCGATGGCGCCCAGTGCGAAAGACATCGTATTCTCGTCATGCGCCTTCCAGAACAGGAACGATCCGCACACCGGGCAAAATCCCCGCTTCGCCTGTGGGGTGGCTTCGAACCAACGAACATCGCCTTTTATCACGATCCGGTCTTCGGGGGCAAATGCCGACGACCACAGGTGCCCCGATTGCTTCCGGCATTGGGTGCAATGACAGACCGAGGGGCCTTCGACCGGCCCTTCAACCTCGAACGTTACCATTCCGCACAGACAGCTTCCCTTCACGTGCCTCTCCCTTGCAGGCCTGACCCGCCGAGTAGCACGCCGTAGATCACGAAGCACGCCCCCATCGCCCGGCGAAACCAGATGTTCAGCACCGCACCCAGCGCGCGGCGCCCAAGCCACGCGCCAAGTGCGGTATAGCCGATGTAGCTTGCTGCCGTGATCGTCAGCGCCGTTGGCACAATGGCCCACATCTGATCCCAAATAGGGACTTCTGGCTGCACAAACTGCGAGAACGCAGCAAGGTAGCCTGCGATGGATTTCGCGTTGATCGTCGCGATCAGAAAGGCGCGCCCGTAGATTGACCGGGCCGAGGTCGGGCGCGCGGCAACAGGACGGCCTGCGGTCATCCAACCCCGGATACCCAGCCAAATCAGGAACGCCGCGCCGATCAGCTTCAGCCAGGAAAAGAGTGCCTCAGACGCCGCGATGAGTGCCGTAATGCCGGCCGCCGACAAGAAAAGAAACAGGCTCGCCTGTGTCAAGATCGCCAGAACACCCCACAAAGACGCGCGGAACCCGTATGTCATCCCGTTGCCGATGCAATTGACCGCATTGGGCCCAGGCGTCGTAACAAAGAGCACCCAGAAGGCAGAAAAGACGAGCCAGCCGTCCAAACTCATTCGGCATCTCGGAACGTATCATCGAGAATGGTCTGCAATACGGCGGCGTCTTCCTCCGTGAAGGCGGCGGGCCGGTCGCTATCGATATCAAGGACGCCTAGAAGCCGTCCCTCTCCGTCCCTAACCGGAAGAACGATCTCGGATCGGGTCGACGCTGCGCAGGCGATGTGACCCGGAAAGGCATCAACATCGTCCACGATCTGAGTTTCGCCGGTACGCGCAGCGGCACCACAAACCCCGCGCGAGAATGGGATCGCAAGGCACCCATGCCCCCCCTGATAGGGACCGATCTTCAGCATCTCGGGGCCCACGACACGATAGAACCCGGTCCAGTCGAACCGATCATCGGCGTGGTGGATCTCGCAGGCAAGCGTCGCCATCAACGCAACGCTGTCGGTTTCGCCTTCGGTGAGCGCTCTGACAGTCTTGGCGAGTTTGGCGTAGTCAACCGACATTGTGCGGTTCCCTTTAGCTGGGGGATTGAAGCGTCCTTGGGTCCTTACGTTGAAAGACGTTCCATCGCCACGGCAGTCGCTTCCCCGCCTCCGATGCAAATCGCGGCGACGCCCCGCGTCAGTCCGCGCAACTCGAGCGCATTCAGGAGTGCGACCAAAATGCGCGCACCCGATGCACCGATCGGGTGACCAAGCGCACAAGCCCCGCCATTTATGTTGAGGATGTCATGCGACACCCGCATCTCTTGCATGAACGCCATGGGAACGACGGCAAAGGCCTCGTTCACTTCCCACAGGTCGACGTCATCCACAGACCATCCGATCCGGTCAAGGAGCTTTTGTGTGGCCGGTACAGGTGCAGTCGTAAAAAGCCCCGGCGCCTGCGCATGTGTGGCGTGTCCCAGAATGCGCGCGCGCGGTGTCAGTCCGCCCGCCTTGGCCGCTTCTTCGGAACATAACAAAAGCGCTGCCGCACCATCCGAGATCGAGGACGAATTCGCCGCGGTTACCGTACCGCCTTCGCGGAACGCGGGCTTCAGGTGCGGGATCTTCTCGGGCCGCGCGTTGCCCGGTTGTTCGTCAACTGCAATCTCGGCCGTGCCCTTGCGGGACCGCACGGTCACGGGTGCGATCTCGGATGCCAGATCGCCACTGGCTTCGGCCGCTTGCGCGCGCGACAGTGACGCCAGGGCGAACCTGTCCTGCGCCTCGCGCGTAAACTGATAGGCCTCGGCACAATCCTCGGCAAACGTGCCCATCAGGCGTCCGGTTTGATATGCGTCCTCAAGCCCATCAAGAAACATGTGATCGACAGCGGCGCCATGGCCCAGCCGCGCGCCCGCCCGCATTCCCGGCAGCAGATAGGGCGCATTTGTCATGCTCTCCATCCCTCCGGCGGCGACAGTATCGGCATCGCCAAGCCTGATCCGGTCATGTCCCACCATGACCGCCTTCATGCCAGAGCCGCACATCTTGTTCAGTGTTGTGGCCGGAACGTCTTCGCCAAGGCCCGCGGCAAAACCGGCCTGACGGGCGGGCGCCTGACCCTGACCAGCTGGAAGAACGCATCCCATCAGAACCTCGTCGACGGTGTCCAGGCCCGCCCGGTCCAGCGCGGCTTTGATGGCGACGCCGCCAAGCGCCGGTGCAGCCACGGGCGCAAGGTCGCCCCCAAGACCGCCCATCGGCGTCCTTGCGGCGCCCGCAATAAACACCTCTGTCATCATCGCGTCCTCCTCAACGTTTCGCCGCTTACTGAATCGTAATCTCTACGCTCTAGCCAGAGCGCAGGTCATAGAAAAGGAGACTTTCCGTGAACCTTCGAAGCGAAACCCGGGGGATTTGCCTGGTGGTGACCGTCGATGCCGATCGGATCGACGCTGCGACAGCTGTTCAATTCAAAGATGATATGCGCCGGGCCGTTACGGACACGGCGGAACGTGTGCTTTTGGACCTCAGCGCCGTCGACAGCATCGATTCCAGTGGCTTGGGCGCCATCGTCTCGGTGATGAAGTACCTTGGGGCCGACCGACGCCTGGAGTTGGTGTCGCTTTCCCAAAAGGTTCAGACCGTGTTCCGGCTAACCCGCATGGATGCCGTGATCACGATCCACGAAAACCTGGAACGGGCGGTGGAGCCTGCGGCCCGTGCCTCCTGAGAACCACGCCCGCCAAGACACCGTCCGCGCCTCGGCAGCCGTGGCCGATAGCCGTATCGAAATCAGCTTTGAGGCGACGAACCCTGCTGCGCGCCGGGCGATCCGAAGCATCATCGGACAGGTTGAGCCTGGCACAGTTTCTCAAGAAGACATCGATGTTCTTGAGATCGCGTTGGCGGAAGTGTTCAACAACATCGTGGAACACGCCTATCAGGATACCGGCCGCGGTCAGGTCGATGTCGCTGTCGAGATGCGCACACCGGGCATGCATTTCACCATCTGGGATGACGGAGAGCCAATGCCCGCGGGCCGATTGCCGGGTGGCGCACCCGCCGATCCCTCGCTGGACGCCCATGAACAAGCAGAAGGCGGCTATGGTCTGTTCATGATCCGGCAACTGGCGCGCAAACTCAGATACGAACGAACGGAAGGTCGAAACCGGCTGAGCTTCCGAATAAAGCTGTCGTCGGCCTGAGAGCACGGACGATCGCACTTTTTTGATGTTTGGCCATTTGATGGTCCGCGGTCCTTTGATGATATTTTCCAAAACGTGCGGTTCGCATCGGACATCCCATCGAGAGACCTACAAACACCTGTTGGCTAACGGGGCCCACGGTTGAAAGGCCGCCATCCCGTTGATCGCCTGTTTGGAGCCTAGGGTTCCGGTGGACAACACACCACACGCAGCATAGGTATCCCGGCCAAGCGGAATACCCTGGCCGACAAGAGGATAAACCAAATGCGCGATTTTCACCGTCCCGGCCGGTCAACCGTTTATGCGACAAACGGAATGGCGGCCACATCGCATCCTCTGGCAGCCTCGACGGCGATACAGACCTTGAAGTCGGGTGGAAACGCCATAGACGCGGCCATTGCGGGTGCCGTGTTGCTGGGCGTTTGCGAACCGCAAATGACCGGTCTTGGCGGTGACCTGTTTGTGCTGTTCACCGATCCGGAAACCGGTGAGATCAGGGGGTTGAACGGATCCGGCCGCGCACCGGCGGGTCTCGACCCGGCTGCCTTGCGATCGATGGGCCACGCCAATGTGCCGGTTGATGGCGCCTTGTCGGTCACCGTCCCGGGCGCCGTGGACGCGTTCTGTCACTTGTCTGAAACTTGGGGAAAGCTTGGCCTTGACACGGTCCTGGCACCGGCGATCGACTATACCGAAACCGGCGTGCCCGTCGCGCCCCGCACGGCGTTCGATTGGTCCCTGAAGGCCGCAAACCTAACGGGTACGGCCAGGGAAACCTATCTCCTTGACGGTGCGGCACCAGCACCCGGCGCGCTGTTTCGCCATGCGGGCCAGGCAGAGGTTCTACGGCGGATCGCGAAGGAAGGCCGCGCCGGATTCTACGAGGGCGAAGTCGCCGAGGACATGGTCCGGTCGCTTGTTGCCGCAGGCGGGTCGCACACGGCGGAGGACTTTGCCGCCGCCGCGTGCACCGACACCGTTCCGGTGATTGGCCGGTACGGTTCACTGGATGTAATAGAGCATCCCCCAAACGGGCAAGGTGCGGCGGCGATCCTGCTGATGAACATTCTGGCCGAATTCGACCTGGCCGCGATCCCACCGGGAAGCGCAGCACGCGCCCATCTGGAAGCTGAGGCGACAAAACTCGCCTACGATGCCCGCAACCGCTTTGTCGCGGACCCCGGCTATACCGAGCGGCTGGACTATCTGATGGCCCAGGAAACGGCGCGCGCGCTGGCCGCACTTATCGACCCGCGCCGGGCGATGGACGATCCGGTGCGTGTCTCGGAACAGGTGCACAAAGACACGATTTACATCACTGTTGTGGACCGCGACGGCATGGCGGTGTCGATGATCTATTCGATCTTCCGCAGTTTCGGCTCGGGGCTGGCATCCGACAAATTCGGGGTCCTCTTCCACAATCGCGGCTCGGGGTTCTCGCTCGACGAGGGGCACCCAAACGAGGCTGGCCCAGGCAAACGGCCGATGCACACCATCATCCCCGGTTTCTTGCGGAACGATGAGATGCTGATGCCGTTTGGTGTAATGGGCGGTCCTTACCAAGCGGCGGGTCATGCGCGGTTTGTGACGAACCTCGCCGACTACCAGATGGAACTGCAGGACGCGCTTGACGCGCCGCGCAGCTTCGCATGGCAAGGTGAACTGCGCCTTGAGCGCGGGTACAGCGATGATGTCGCGCAAAACCTGTCTGATATGGGGCACACAGTCGTCGTCCCAGACGAGCCCATTGGCGGGGCGCAAGCGATCCGGATACGCAACGACGGGGTCCTGGAAGGTGCATCAGACCCCCGCAAGGATGGCTGTGCGCTGGGATACTAGGATTCAGTTCAGCTGAAACTGAAGAGGATAGTGACCGTCCTCAAAGTCGCCAAAAAGCTCTGGCAAATCGGGATGCGTCACCGGTTCGCCCGAGTAGTCGGCGACCAGGTTCTGTTCCGAAACGTATGCGACATAATAGCTTTGTTCGTTCTCGGCCAATAGATGATAGAATGGCTGAGCCTTGGACGGACGGCTATCCTCGGGAATGGCGGCGTACCATTCTTCCGTGTTCGAAAATTCGGGATCGACATCAAAAATCACGCCGCGAAACGGATGTTTCCGGTGACGGACAATCTGCCCGAGATGATATTTTGCATGCGTCTTCAGCATTGCATAACCCCCGACCGTTCTATTTTAGGCCAAGGCTTAAGGGCTGTCCACGTCACGCGCACCGATTCACGCGAAACAGAGTGTGAACTTAAGTCTAACAGTTAACGATTTCCTGCCGCGCAGAAACGTGACCCCGCAAAGCGAGATTTTCATTCCAAGCGCGACCAATCTTGGGTAGTATTTCTACAAAATAAAAAACATACGAGCGAGAGGCAGATGAGCAGACCACTGCGCGCTCTGATTCTGATGGTGCTTGTCGCAGGCTGCGGCAGCTCGGATTATTCCGCGCCGCGCAATCTGGACAACGCCTGCAGCATCGTGAGCCAAAGACCGAATTACCTGCGCGCCATGCGTGACACGGAACGCCGTTGGGGTGTTCCGGTCCCGGTGCAGATGGCGACGATTTATCAAGAATCGAAGTTCATCGGAAACGCGCGCACGCCACGCCAATACACGTTGGGTGTGATCCCGATGGGCCGGCAATCCTCGGCCTACGGATATAGCCAGGCGCTGGACGGAACGTGGGACGATTACCGTTCCGAGACCGGAAAGCGGCGGGCAAAACGCGACAACATTCGCGACGCCACCGATTTCATGGGCTGGTATATGGCGCAAACCGAAGAGGATCTCGGAATATCCAAAGCAGACGCCCGCAATCAGTATCTTGCATATCACGAGGGCCGGGCTGGATATGCGCGCGGAAGCTACAACCGCAAGGATTGGCTTGTGAGGGTGGCCGGCGAAGTCGCACAAAGAGCGCTGACATACGAAGCACAGCTGATTTCCTGCGGGAAACGGTAAGGCGGCGCGCGGCAGTGCGCCCGCCCGATCAGCAACCTAAACCGGGATTGGTTTCAGTACTCGGATGAATACTGGGTTCAGAATACCGGTCCGGGTTTCGTGCTGTTTGCGCTAGTTGCCACGCGCTGCCATTTCCTGAGGGATGCTAAACAGTCGTCCCGGCAGTTGCCCGCCCAGCTTGATCTGGGTGAGACGTACTTTGGTGCGACCGCCCTGCGCATCGATCACAGTCCAGCCCGCAAGGGTCAGCGGCGTGTTCTGGAACAAAAGCTCGACCCTTCCGTTCTCGGGTGCTTCGGGATCCTGGGCGACGAGTGTCGTGGTTGTTGCATCGCCCCCGTGACCCACCACCATATTGCGGCGTCCAAGGTCCACGTTGCGCTCCAGAATAATGGAAAGCGGTGTTCGCCTCAGCGGATACTGGTCGGCGCGGCCCGAATTGGAACGGCCATCGAACACCGCCACTTGCCCGCCTCCGGCCATGACAAGCGATTTCTCGGGCGGATCGTACTCGAACCGGGCGCGACCCGGGCGGCGCATGTATAGCGTGCCGGTAGATCGTGACCCATCGGCGTTGGTTTGCGTGAACTTGCCTTCAAGCGTCCGAATTCCGTTAAAGTACTGGGACAGCTCGTTAAGGGGCACTTTTGCCGAAATCGGTCCGGCTGCGATCACGGTCGCAGCTGTGGCAGCGATGAAGGTTCTGCGGTCCATATCCAGGCCTCCTCAGGTCCCCACGATATAGTCAGACCTGGCACGCGCGCCAATGCTAGACAATATCATGCCTGCTCGGGCACTAGAATTTCGCGCTTACCGACATGGTTTGCGGAACTGACAACGCCCTCATCCTCCATCTGCTCCACAAGCCGCGCCGCCTTGTTGTAGCCGATCGCCAGTTTGCGCTGGATGTACGAGGTTGAACACTTCCGGTCCTTGATCACGATCGCAACGGCCTGGTCATAAAGCGCATCTTCGCCATCGGTATTGCCGCCAAGCCCCAGCACAAGGTCGATGTCGCTTTCCTTGGTCTCGTCGGGTCCGTCTTGCACCCCGCCGACGTAGTCTGGCGGACCGAAGGCTTTGAGATGATTGACGATTTCTTCGACTTCTTCGTCCGACACGAACGGCCCGTGTACCCGGGTAATCTTGGCGCCACCGGCCATATAAAGCATGTCACCCATGCCCAGAAGCTGTTCGGCACCCTGTTCGCCAAGGATCGTGCGGCTGTCAACCTTGGACGTAACTTGAAAGCTGATGCGCGTGGGGAAATTTGCCTTGATGGTCCCGGTGATCACATCGACCGATGGGCGCTGGGTGGCCATGATGAGGTGGATGCCTGAAGCCCGCGCCATCTGTGCCAGCCGCTGGATACAGGCTTCGATCTCTTTACCTGCGACCATCATCAGGTCGGCCATTTCATCGACGATCACGACGATATAAGGCAACGCCTCTGGGGCAAATTCCTCTGTCTCGAAGACCGGCTCTCCGGTTTCGTCATCAAAACCGGTTTGAACGGTCCTGCTGAACATCTCGCCTTTTGATAGCGCCTCACGAACCCGCCCGTTGAAGCCTTCGATGTTCCGCACACCCATCTTCGACATCCTGCGATAGCGTTCCTCCATCTCGCCTACGACCCATTTCAAGGCGACGACGGCCTTCTTCGGATCGGTGACGACAGGGGAAAGAAGGTGCGGAATACCGTCATAGACCGACAGTTCCAGCATCTTCGGATCGATCATGATCAGGCGACATTCCTCGGGCGTCAGCTTGTAGAGGAGCGACAGGATCATCGTGTTGATTGCGACCGACTTACCGGAACCCGTGGTTCCCGCAATCAGCAGGTGCGGCATCTTTGCAAGATTCGCCACGACAGGCTCGCCGCCGATGTTCTTGCCGAGCGCCAGGGGAAGGCGCTGGTTGCCGTCTCCAAAATCACGACCGGCAAGGATTTCGCGCAGAACGACTTTCTCGCGCTTCTCATTCGGCAATTCGATGCCAATTACGCTTCGGCCCGGCACGGTCGAGACACGCGCAGACAGGGCCGACATCGACCGGGCGATGTCGTCTGCAAGCCCGATCACGCGGCTTGCCTTAAGCCCGGGCGCAGGTTCAAGCTCGTACATCGTGACCACGGGGCCAGGCCGGACGCTCACGATCTCGCCCTTGACGCCGTAATCGTCGAGCACTGCCTCAAGCATCCGCGCATTTTCTTCGAGCGATTCGTCCGACAAATGATGCCGCTCAATCGCTTCGGGGTTCGTCAGAAGCGCAAGGGGCGGCAATTCGAACGTATTCGGTCTTTCGTCAAAGAGCGCTGGCTGGGTTTCGGCCTGGGCGCGGGACGACGGCTGTACCGGTTTCTTAGGCGGATGCTGGACGCGTGCACCCGGCTCGCTCACCCTGTGGGTCGCGAAGGTTGGTGTTGCGACGCGTGTCGGAAATGGTTCGTCGACCAGCTCTGGTTCCGGTAGGTCGCGCGGCGTCTCAAGTGGTTCATCGCGGGTAACCGGCGGTTCAACACGAATGCTGGGTACCGCCTCGCTGGCACGGGCGCGAATGACGTCTGCGATGCGGGCACGCACGCGCTCCTCGCCGGGATCGTCGAACGTTTCGATCTCCAGAATTTCGGTCTCTGGCGCTGCGGATTGACGTCCGAATGGCCAGCGGCGCACCTTGGGTTCGGGGCGAAGCGACGCCTCGGCCGCGCGCATCGAGACAGAGCCCTCAACAGGTTTCGCCTCGAACAACTGCGCGTCTTCCTCTGCGGCACGGCGCGCCGCGCGCGCCTCGGACGCTTGACGGATCAGCCCCACAGCGCCTGACGCTATCTGTGCCAGCGCCTGAACGATCATCGCGTAGACCATGACGCAACCGCGCAGAAGGAACCGCCAGAACGCACGAAGTTCTTCGCGCGTTGCGCCCAAGACATACAGCGCCATCGCGACCGTGCCGATCCCGACCGCGAAGGACAGAACCTTCAGGCCAAGCGTGGCGCGGATCGGGACAACGCCCAGAACGGCGCCAAGAACCGTATCTCCGAAAAGGCCGCCAAGTCCGAAAGAGTGTGTCCACGCGGACGTCGGTACCAGGGTCGAGGCATAGACGGACGCAAGAGCGATGCCAATCGGTGCAAAAATCAGCCGGGCCACCGCGCGTTCGGAACCTGTGTGCGCCACAAACCGCCCCCCCCAGACGACGGGGACCAGGGCCAGCCCCCAGGCGCCGAACCCGGCAATCACGAACAGGGGCGAAGCGATCGAAGCCCCGAACCGGCCTAGCCAGTTTTGCGCAGGCGCGTCCGTCGCCGAAAGCCAAGATGGATCATCGGGAGCGTAGGACCACAGCATCATCGCCGTCAGAATGCCGATGCCGATAAGCACCAGACCCAGAAGCTCACGCGCGCGGCGTTCCAGCGCCGCCTGCGTTTCGCTGTCAAACAGCGGGTCTCTTGCTTTTGCCTGATACGCCATGCCTGCCTCGTTTCTTCTTATCCGTACAAACACTCGCGGAGCCGGATCAGCGCCTGCTCCAATTCATTTTCTTCCGCCGTCACCATCGCGACGCGGATGTAGCCTTTGCCGGGGTTCTCGCCGTCAACATCCCGCGCCAGATATGCGCCCGGCAGAACGCGAATGCCGGTCTCTTGCCAAAGTTTGACTGTTGCGGCCTCGCCGTCCTCGATCGGAAGCCAAAGAAAGAACCCTGCTTCGGGAGCACCGCAACCATCGATGCCCGCAAACACCCGATCGGCGATCCCATATTTTGTCACGTACCGTGCGCGGCTTTCCGCGACATGCGTTTCATCCTGCCAAAGCTCAGTGGCGACCCGTTGGATCGGAAGCGGGACAGGGGCGCCCGCATAGGACCGCAAACGGCGCATCTCTTTCATCGCCAGAGGACCAGATGCGACAAAACCGGATCGCAGGCCGGGAAGGTTTGACCGCTTGGACAAGGAATGAAAAATCAGCACCCGCTCGGGATCAGCACCCATGCGGTCCGCAACCTCGATCAGACCCGGGGGCGGCTGATCGCGATAGATCTCGGAATAGCATTCGTCCGCGAAGATCCGGAAATCGTGACGCTCGGCAAGTGTCAGAAGATCGCGAAGATAGGCTTCATCTGCCACTGCGCCCTGTGGGTTTGACGGCGAACAAATAAAGGCGACCCCAACACGATCCAAAAGGTCCCCCGGCAGCGACGCGTAATCGGGGAGAAACCCGGTTTCTGCGGTCGCAGGCACATACACTGGCTGGGCCACCGCCGCCACCGCGCCAACGGCATAGACCTGATAGAACGGGTTCGGCACCAGAACGAAAGGTCGGCCCCCACTTTTGGCCTCTGGACACAGGGCGAGAACCGCATTGAACAGCCCTTCACGCGTTCCGTTCAGCGCCATGACGCGGTCCGCTGGAACGGTGGCGCCGAACCTGCGGTCGATCCAGCCAGAGATGGCCTCTAAAAGCTCTGGCGCGCCTTCGTTCGGGGGATACTTGCCGAAGCCATCAAGGTTTGCCGCCAGTACGCGCCCAACTGTGTCCGGGAACGGGTGGCGTGGCTCGCCGATTGACATGTAAAGAGGCTCTGCCCCCGGAGTCACATCCTCCAGAAGCGTGCGCAAACGCGGGAAGGCGTATTCCGGCAGGCCGGAAAATCGCTCGGGTAACTTCATAACTGCCTCAGACGCGAAATCGTGGCGTTCCGCTTTGGCAACACTCTACCGCAGCGGCGATGCACCGGTCCAGAAAAACGCCCCAAATCCGGACGGATGGAAAGCCTGCCTGTGGCTTTTAGGTCAGCGCACGCTCTGCCGCCGCGCCGAGCTGCAAAAGACGCAACTCTTCTGCCGGACCGGCCAGGAAAGAAATGCCCGCCGATGGCGTTCCTGTCGGCAGGGTCAACGCACAAAGCCCCATCAGGTTGCCGATACGCGTATTTCGCAGCGTCATCAGGTTGCGTTCAACAAAGTAATCCTGATCGGCCTCGAGCCGCGCCAGATTTGGCGGCATGATCGGTGCTGTCGGGACCAGGACGGCATCGAAGCCTGCGGTTTCGCGCATGTAGGTCTGTCTCAACTCATCCAGCCGCTGCCAAGCCGCCACATAGTCCGCCCCCGAAAACGCTGCACCGCCACGAAAACGTTCGCGAACCGCCGGGAACATGACCTCGGGATTTTCCTCGATCTTCTGCTTCCACGTTCCGTAGGCCTCGGTCGCAAAAAGAATGGCCGACATCTCCAGCGCGTCGGCAACGCAGGCAAGTCGCGCTCGCTGAACAGTAGCGCCCGCCGCCGCCAGACGCCCGACCGCCGCCTCGAAGGCTCTAACGGGGCTATCTTCTGCACCGTCGATTGCATTCTCTACGACCAGAAACCGTGCCCGATCGAGTGCTGCGTTCGATAGATCCGGCGCTTTCGGTCCCCCCATTGCCTCCAGAAGCAGGCCCGCATCTTCGACTGTCCGGCACAGGGGCCCCACTGTATCGAAGCGGGGCGCCAGGGGCACCACACCTTTAGCCGACAAAAGCCCGTGCGATGTCTTTAGGCCAACAAGATCGTTCCAAGCGGCCGGGACCCGGACCGAGCCGCCTGTGTCCGACCCTATACCCGCAGCGGCCAACCCGAACGCCACAGACGCGGCAGCACCGGAAGACGAACCACCTGGAACAACGTCCGGATCATTTATGTTGGGTGGCGTTGCCGTCACCGGATTGTAGCCCAGACCCGAGAAGGCAAGCTCGGTCGTGTGCGTCTTGCCAAGGCACACCAAACCCGCGACCGTCGCCGACGCTAGTACGCGCGCGTCACGCGCAGGCACCCGACCGGCCAAAAGCCTGCTACCGGCCTCGGTTGCTGTGCCCGCACTGTCATAAAGGTCTTTCCAGGAAATCGGGACGCCATCCAGCGGCCCGCGCCGCAGATCGGCCCGCGCCCGTGCGCCTGCGGCCTCGATCCGGGCACGTTCGGGCGTGAGACGGGCATAAATCCTGTCGCGCTCGGGATGCGCGTTCGCAGCCTCAAGATAAGCGTCGGTCAATTCGACGGGGTCGATCTGGCCTGCACCGATGCCTTGGCCAAGCTCCGCCGCGCTCATCTTAAGCCATTCCCGCGTCATATGCTGTCTCTCTCCCCTAAGGTGCGCCGGACGGTAGCGGCAGGACGGCGCATGGACAATGGCATGAACCCACGCATATTCCGCCCATGGCACATCAAACCGATATCGTGATCGCCGGTGGCGGATTGAATGGAACGGCGCTTGCGCTGGCGCTTGCATCGGGCGGCTTTCAGGTGACGTTGGTCGAACCTTTGGCCGCCGCCGCCCATTCAGTCGACGATTTCGACGGGCGAAGTTATGCGCTGTCGATCGGTTCGCAACGGGTACTTGGGGCACTTGGTCTATGGGCCGTGCTCGCGCCACAGACGCAGCCCATTCTGGATATTCGGATAACGGATGGCTCGGTGGGGACGGGCCCCTCGCAGTTCACCTTAGAGTTCGATCATACTGAGATTGAAGAAGGGCCGATGGGCCACCTGGTCGAGGACCGGTACCTTCGGCAGGCCCTGCTTTCGGCCGTGGACGCGGCAGACGGGATCACACATCTGACCGGCGTCACAGTCGATGGACACACCCCGATCTCGGCAGGCGTGTCCGTGGCCCTTTCAGATGGGACGACACTTGACGCCCGGGTGCTAGTTGGCTGCGATGGCAAACGCAGCGAAACCGCTGCCCGCGCCGGGTTGCGCCGACAGGGTTGGGGATACGGCCAGACAGCACTTGTATGCGCGCTGGCGCACGAAAAGCCGCACAATGGCACCGCGCACCAGTACTTTCTGCCATCGGGACCGCTTGCGATCCTTCCTTTGACGGGAAACCGATCCTCCATCGTTTGGTCAGAAAAAACCAATATCGCGCAAATGATTCAGAAGATGAGCGACACCGACTACCTTGCCGCCCTCGCACCGCGCATTGGGGGATTTCTGGGACAGATCGAACTGGCAGGGGCCCGGTTCTCTTACCCCCTGGAACTGTCCTTGACCGATGGTCTTGTTGGACCCCGCGTGGCACTGGTCGGCGACGCTGCGCATGCGGTTCATCCAATCGCCGGTCAGGGCCTGAACGCCGGACTAAAGGATGTGGCAGCTTTGGCAGACGTGCTGGTCGACGCCCGCAGACGTGGCGAGGATGTCGGAGCCGATGACGTGCTTGCACGTTATCAGCGATGGCGGCGTTTCGACATCGCTGCCCTCGCGATCGCTACCGATACATTCAACAGGCTCTTCTCCAACGATCACCCGATCCTTCGGATCGGGCGCGACCTCGGACTTGGACTCGTCGGAAGACTTCCGGGTCTTCGCCGCCAGTTTATCCGCGAAGCGGCAGGCCTAACGGGCGAGCTTCCGCGTCTGGCGCAGGGCCGGCCGCTCTAGACGCAGGACCGGCCCCGCAAACGATAAAAGAATCATCCTTGATTGGATGAAAAATCATCCAACCAAGTTAAACATTTAACAAGTTGTTCACATTCTCGCGTGTGATCTAAATGACTGCATCGGACGGATCGAGTGTTTGGTTCGTTCGATGCGTAACGAGTGCGTATCGTCCCGTGTGGTGGGGGCGAGAGAGCAGCGTCAGGGGTTGGCGCTGCTCTTCGGGGCGGTAAGAGAAGAAAGGCGTGAGTAATGAGGGAAAGTATTGTTGCATTTGGCGCCAATCGCGTTCGCAATGCCTTCGATCCAGCACAATCGCTGCTGCGCGCACGCCTGTCAGAGTTGACAGACGAGAAGCTAGCGGAACTTGAAGCCGACATCGGTGCGATTGCGCTTGGGGCCGGGATCTCTTCGAACGTCCACGAACTTCTTTTTGCTGTGACCGAGATGCGGGAGGCCGCTTGATGGGGTTCCTGTGGCGCCATTGGTCTTTCTCGTCCGGCCAGCATGTGCCGCCAAAGGGCGCGCCAACTGCGCAAGATGGGCTTGAGGACTGCGGATCGGAGGCTGAGGCATCCGATCTGTTTCTATTCGCCGGACAGAAAGAGTTCGCCTACGGTGTTACTCGGATCCTGGCTCGTCCGAAACGCGACGCGACGCTTGAGGATGACAGTTAGAAGAGACTAGTCCGTGGCGTGTGCTTAGCCCTTCCGCGCGCAAGAGACAAACCCCGGGGAATCTCAAGTCACAGCCATCCCCTATCCGATACAGGACTGCTTTAGTCCTCGACCTTCCGTGCCTCGTCAACCAGCATGATCGGAATGCCGTTTCGCACGGGATAGGCAAGATGTGCCGCCTTGGATACAAGCTCTTGATTCTCGGCGTCGAATCTAAGCGGCGCGCGCGTTTCAGGACAGACAAGCGATTCAAGCATGCGCCCGTCATGGGTGGGAGATGTCATTGCATTACGTCCTCACCCAGACCGCCACGAAGCGCAAATTCAATCAGCGTCACGAGAGTTTCGCGCCGAGTCGACAGCGATGGCGCCTCTAACAAGGCCTGCTTATCCTCGGGCTCGAACGGGCACAGCATTGACAGCGAGTTAATCAGCAACTCGTCCTCTGCTTCCTTTAGGCTGTCCCAGTCGGTCGAAAGGTTGCGGTCCTCGAAGAAGCGTTTGAGCGCATCAAGGAACACGCCACGGTCAAAGCCTGAATCATGCTCTACGCTGCCACGGTCTCGTTGGAATCCCGACCAATCGACGGTGCAGCGTCGGTAAGGCGCAAAGCCGTCAACTTCGTCCAGGACCCGAAACCTCGAGACTCCGGAAAGCGTAACCATGTAGCGCCCGTCTTCTGTCTCGGAAAACGCGGTTAGTCTTCCTGCGCAGCCAATCGCATGAAGCCGCTGTTCCGGTGACCCGGGCACCTCGCGTGGCTGGATCATACCGATCAAACGGTGATCGGTCTTCAAAGTGTCGTCCAGCATCGCCAGATAGCGCGGCTCAAAGATATGAAGCGGCAAGCGTGCGCGCGGCAGAAGAAGCGCCCCCGGCAATGGAAAAACCGGGATCATCTCGGGAAGATCACCGTCACGTGTCATATCGTTGAGCTAGCCCAAAGGCCGCGTCAGGCAAATATCATCGATGAGAGCCTGCGGCGCCCGTTGAGCGAGATGGGGTCCTCGGGCTTCAAGGCGTCAAAGACTGTAAAGAGCTGGGTCTTCGCCGCGCCGTCGTTCCAATCGCGATCACGGCGAAAAAGCTCCAGAAGTTCGTTCACCGCGTCCTCGACCGCGCCATCGGCATGAAGCGCTTGCGCAAGGTCGAATCGCGCCTGGTGATCGTCTCCGTTTGCGGCAACGGCTGCGCGCAATTCTGCAACCGGCCCCGCGCTTTCCGCCTGACGCGCCAGATCCAGCTGCGCACGTGCTGCCTCGACCTCGGGTGAGGCTTCAATCGCTGCCGAGGCCGCATCCAGAAGCGCCTGGGCCTGATCCGGCTGGCCAGCGGCCAGATGAGCACGCGCAAGACCCCCGAAAGCAGCCGCATTTTCGGGCTCTTCCCCAAGAATGGCGCCAAAAGTCTGAGCCGCATCCGCTGCGGCGCCGCTTGCCAGCATTTCTTCAGCCGCTGCAATCGCTTCGGCCAATCCGCCGTCGCCCGCAAGACCGGTCAGACGATCTATGAAAGATTTGATTTCGGACCCAGACACCGCACCCTGGAAACCGTCTACCGGCTGCCCCTGCCAAAACGCGTACACGGTTGGAATCGATTGAATGCGCAACTGGCCCGCGATCCCCTGGTTTTCATCCACATTGACCTTCGCCATGCGCACCTTGCCGCGCGCCGCCTTGACCGCTTCTTCCAGCATAGGACCAAGCGTCTTGCATGGACCGCACCAGGGTGCCCAGAAGTCCACAATGACCGGAACCTCGCGGCTGGCCTCGACCACGTCGGCCATAAATGTCGCCTCTGAGACGTCCTGGACCAGATCGGCGGCCGGGGCAGTTTCGGTTGGGTTCAGTTCCAGCATCGCGTCCTCGCTTCATCGATTGGCGGTTATATGCAAACTCAATGCCCATCCGCCAAGGGCAAATCCCCCGAATTCGAAATGTCTTTATCTGCGCAAACCGACAAATTGAGGGCGGCGCAAGGGCGAAACGCTAAAGATCAAAGGACGCGAACACAGGCGCGTGGTCGGATGGCTGGTCCCATCCCCGCGCGCCACGCAGGATCTGGCTGGAATGCGCAGCCGCCGCAATATCCGCGCTGGCCCAGATATGGTCTAGCCGACGCCCTTTGTCGGCGGCATCCCAGTCCCTGGCGCGGTAGGACCACCAACTGTACAAAGGCCCGTCTGGAATGTCCGCGCGCGTCACATCGGTCCATCCACCCGCCTCTTGCGCGCGTCCAAGATGATCGACCTCGATGGGCGTGTGGCTGACCACTTTCAAGAGCTGTTTGTGCGACCACACATCGTCTTCGCGGGGTGCGATGTTCAAATCGCCGACGAGGATCGCACGCTGCGGCGGCTGATCGTGAAACCAGTCGGCCATCTCAGTAAGGTAATCGAGCTTCTGGCCAAATTTCTCGTTCTTCTCGCGATCCGGAACATCGCCGCCAGCGGGCACATAGAAATTGTGGATCAAGGTCCCGTCATCCAATCGCGCCGCAACGTGGCGGGCGTGACCCAGCCTGGCAAAATCCATATCGCCGGCATCCTCGATCGGCCTCTTCGACAGGATGGCGACGCCGTTGTATCCTTTTTGCCCCCGTGCAACCACGTGGCCATAACCAAGCGCGGCAAACGTCTGAAGCGGCATCTTCTCGACAGGTGATTTGCACTCCTGCAGGCACAGGATGTCCGGTGCCTCCTCCTCCGACAGCCGCTTCACCAGCTTCTCACGCAGGCGGACCGAATTGATGTTCCAAGTGGCAAGTGTGAAAGGCACCCACGTTCTCCTTATGGCAGCCGCGCGACCCTAACCTTGGGCGGCGGGGTCCTCAACGCCCTCTTTGCCCAGGGTAGGTGTCTCTTCGGGCGGAAAGGCGCCTGCCGCGACAGACTTCTGTTCAGAGGGCGCGGTGGGTCGCCCAAGCATTGCATTTCGGTGCTGGTTCCGGCCGGATCGCACAGCTCACAAAGGTCGAAACGAAAAAAGGCCGGGCACAAGGCCCGGCCAGTCCAACAGGGAGGTATTGCCGCGTCATAACCCCGACGCGGCCAGGGGAACCGTGATTCGGATCAAGAGACGAGCCGATAACCACCAGATTCCGTAACAAGAAGGCGTGCATTTGACGGATCCGGTTCAATTTTCTGGCGCAAACGATAAATATGCGTTTCCAGCGTGTGCGTTGTGACGCCGGCATTATAGCCCCAGACCTCGTGCAGCAGCACGTCGCGTGCAACCACACCTTCGGAGGCGCGGTAAAGAAACTTGAGTATGTTGGTTTCCTTCTCGGTCAGACGGATCTTCTTGTCCTCGTCGGTTACCAGGATCTTATGGGCCGGCTTGAACGTATAGGGCCCAAGCTGGAACACGGCATCTTCAGATTGTTCATGCTGGCGCAGCTGGGCCCGGATACGGGCCAGGAGGACGGGAAACTTGAACGGTTTCGTGACATAATCGTTCGCACCAGCATCAAGACCCAGAATCGTATCGGCGTCAGTGTCATGACCCGTTAGCATCAGGATCGGACATTTGACCCCTTGCTTTCGCATCAAACGACATAGCTCGCGCCCGTCTGTGTCGGGCAAGCCTACATCGAGGATTACAAGCTCATAGATCGCGGCCTTGGCCTTTTCCATGGCCTCGGCCCCGTTGCCGGCCTCGAAGACATCGAAGTCTTCGGTCATCACAAGCTGCTCGCCCAACGCTTCGCGCAGGTCGTCGTCATCGTCGACTAGCAGGATTTTTTTCAAGTTTGCCATCGTGTTCCCCGTCTCGAAAGGACCGCGTTCGCAATGACATGCAGCCGTGACGGCGATCTGCCAAGCTTTGCAACAGCCATTTCACGGGGACGTGTCGGCGCGTGGGCAAATGTTTCAATCCCGCGCGAAACTGGCTACATCGGCTAGGCTTTGACAGAAGATGTACCGATACCCCTGGGCCCGACCGCGACCGATCTGGTGGCCCGCGCACGCGCCGACCTACGGATCGGCGTTCCTGTTGTGATATCAGATGATCGGACCAGCATCATCACCCTCGCTGCGGAAACCCTGGTGCCAGAGCGACTTGCCGCGCTGCGGGCATTGGCGCCGCCCGTTCTGGCAATCACGGATTGGCGGGCACGCACACTTAAAGCGCGTGCCTATGACGGCGATCTGGCCCGGATCGTTATCCCAGAGAAAGCTGATGCCGGATGGATTCGAGCCGTCACAGACCCTGCGACCGACATGGCGCAGCCTATGCTCGGACCGTTTCATACAAAACGGGACGGGGACGCGGCATTGCACCGGGTCGCGATCCGGCTTGTAAAATCAGCGCGTCTGCTGCCCGCGGCGGTCGTTAGCGAGGTTCGCAATGCGGCTGTTCTTGCCCGCGACAAGGGACTGACCACATTACCAGCTCAGTTGGCTGACGCGGCGCTTGCAAAGATAGCGCCCCTGACGGATGTCGTGTCAGGCCGCGTGCCGACGGCCGTATCCCGCGCGGGCCGCGTCCATGTGTTCCGGCCCGAAGATGGCGCCGAAGAACACTATGCCATCGAAATCGGCCGCCCCGACCGTGAGAGCGCCATTCTGGTTCGCCTGCATTCAGCTTGTTTCACGGGCGACGTGCTTGGCTCTCTTAAATGCGATTGCGGTCCACAGCTTCACGCCGCGCTGGCCGCGATGGGCGCCCACGGCACCGGCGTTCTGCTGTATCTTAACCAAGAAGGCCGGGGGATCGGCCTTGCCAACAAGATGCGAGCCTACAGTCTGCAGGACCAGGGTTTCGACACTGTCGAGGCAAATCATCGCCTCGGCTTTGAAGACGATGAGCGCGACTTTCGCATCGGCGCGGCGGTCCTGGCTCGCATGGGGATTAGCAAGGTGCGGCTCCTGACCAACAATCCGGCCAAGGTCGACATGCTGTCCGATAACGGGATCTCCGTTGAGGAGCGCGTTCCGCTGGCCGTCGGGCGCGGGCCCGAGAACGAGAAATACCTCGATGTGAAGGCCAAGAAGTCCGGTCACATCCTTTGAACTGGCGACCTCGATCGTGAACAATTGCCCATCCAAGCACGGATAGTTATTCGGATTCGGGGCACTCTGCCCCAATTTGGGCCAAATCTGGCGGTAAACTTGCCGCAATCAGGGCCATGGGCTACCGATTCCCATGCCGCATGTCGGCGCGTATGAGTTTAAAAGGTGGCAAGTATGCGTAGTTACGAGTTTCGTGTCGTTCCTGTTCCCGCTCGGTCAGAGCGCAAGCTCGCCGAACCAGGACAGGACCCGCTGACGGCCACGATCGAGACGGCGATGAACGCCATGGCGGTTGAAGGGTGGGAATACCTGCGGTCGGAATCGTTTACGATGGCGCGCGGCGGATGGTTTCGTCGAGGCCAGGTAGAAAAGCTGGTTATGGTGTTTCGCCGCGAACGCATGGTCCTGACAGAACGGGCGGATACGGCTGCCGAGAAGATCGAGCAGACCCGGTCGCGTAAATCGCGTGCTGACCAAGGCGCAGAACCCGTCCGGCCCCGCCGGATTGACCTAGAGCCAACAGCCGCAAGCGAACCGGTTTCGGTCGCTGCGGTGGCCGCCTGAGCGAGGGGACGGGACGATGACCGATACACTTTCCATGGAAACCGAAGACGATCTTTTGGCGCGTGTCAGCGCACGAGTTGGCGAACCCCCAAAGCGCGCTGCGCGACTGGAGACGCCTGGCCCCGTACGCGCCAAGACTGAGCCGCGTCAGGCATGGGCGTATCCTGGTATTCTTGGGCTGACCCACGTGTCGACAAACTTTGGCGAAGTGCCAGCGCATCTGGTCCGGCCCCGTGACCGGCTGCGGACCCGGGGCGGCGGTTACCTGCAGGTTCTGCGGATCGACGAGTACAAGCTTGATGACACCTTTCTAGAGCATCAGCCAGATGCAAAGCCCATTGTCATCCGTAAAGACGCTTTCGGACCCGCTTGCCCGACGCGCGATGCATACTTCTCGCCCGGGCAGATGATCATGAAGCCCGCATCGGGTGTTCGGCACGAGCTTCTGGAAGCGCGCGAGGCATCTGCGTTGCAATACGATTTGGACCGCACAATGGGGATGCTGTCCTACTTTGTTTTTCACCTGGCCGAGCCAGCATTGATCCGGTGCGATGGGGTCTGGGTGCAAGTCGGGGGCTGACAACAAGACCGGCAAGGTCTAGGGCGGGGCGATGGGCCCCGCCGATCTTGTTTTGACACGTACCGCATTGCGGTTTCAGGGACGCCGGTTTCCTTGTTCAATCGGGCGCGGCGGACGATCAGACCGAAAAAAGGAAGGCGACGGGGCAACCCCGCGCGGCATCCACAGGATTGTCGGCCTTCTCTATCGTCCAGACCGGATATCGAGACCCGCCAACTGGGCCGTGCCGATCCGACCTGGCGACCTTTGGTCCGACGATCCGGCGGATCCGAACTACAACCTGTTGGTGCGGGCGCCACACGATTTCAGCCATGAACGCCTTAGGCGGGCCGACCCGCTCTATGACCTTGTCCTTTTGACCGATTGGAACTGGCCAAGTGCGGTGAAGGGGCGCGGCTCGGCGATCTTTATTCACCGGTGGCGGAAACCAGGACACCCGACCGAAGGGTGTGTCGCCGTCCGGCCCGGCGATCTTGCCTGGATCGTTCCCCGGATCACCTATGCGACCCGCCTGATCGTGTCCTAGCCGTCCGCACGCGCACCAAAGATCGCGGAGCCGACCCGCACATGCGTCGCACCAAGAGCGATTGCGGTTTCAAAGTCGCCGCTCATACCCATCGACAGGCCCTGAAGCCCGTTGCGTGCAGCAATCTTTGCTAACAGAGCAAAGTGCAGTGCGGGTTCTTCGTGAACAGGCGGCAGGCACATCAACCCTCGGACAGGCAAGTCAAGCGCATGGCATTCGGCGACGAAGCCGTCGGCATCCCCGGGCAAAACACCGGCCTTCTGCGGCTCTTCGCCGGTGTTCACCTGAACGAACAATTCCGGACACGCCCCCCTCTCTTGCGCAAGCCTTGCCAGTGTTCCGGCCAGCTTTGGGCGATCAAGCGTATGAATAAAATCGGCGAGTTCCATCGCCTGCCGTGCCTTGTTGGTTTGAAGAGGACCGATCATGTGTAGCGTGATGCCGTCGTAGCGTTCTCGATAACCGGGCCAGCGGCTGGCGGCTTCTTGCACCCGGTTTTCACCGAATACCCGATGGCCCTCGTCAAGAACGGATTCGATGCGCGGTTCGGGTTGCTTTTTCGAAACGGCGATCAAAGTCACTTCCGATTGATCGCGCCCCGCTTCGGCGCAGGCTTCGGCGATGCGCGCAGCGATATCACTCAGCGGCATCGATGTAGTCCGGGCCCAACGCCTCAAAAAGCTCGTTCAGCTCGTCGCCATACCGCTCCCACGCCTTCGACGAAGATTTATAGATCGGCTGCCGCGCCTGATAGAGGCTTAGCGTTTTGATTCGGTTGTCCGAGCGGTGGAAGTCCAGGCAGGCATCTTCCCATTGCAGTCCACAGGCATCGATCAGCTTGCGCGATTCTTCCTCTGGGTTTGCAATCAGATCCTCGTACTGGATCTCGTAGAACCAGTCGGGCGTTAGTTCGCGCCAGAGATCGACGAACGAGACAAAGGACTTGTACCTGCGCGCAAGGTCCGACAGCGAATAGGCGTACTCGTGCCCACCGTTCGGAAACACGTTCTTGTACATCGACAGCAAATTGTCGCGCGGGTCGCGACGCACGATTACGAAGCGCGCATTCGGCATCGCCCGTTTGATGATCCCGACGAACGCGTAGGTCGCGATGGACTTGTCGGTGATCCGGTCTGCACCCGGGAACAGTGCGGTTGTGTAGTCTTCGTACCAGAAGCCGAGCTTTTCGAACTCGGATTGCGGAATGTCGGACAGGGGCAGAATGCGGTCGTATCGGCTTCTGAGCATTTGCTTGCACTTGGTCACCAGCACTGAAAGTTCACCGCCGCTTGTCACAGTCGAGTGTGCACCGACAATCTGTTCAACCAAAGTCGTCCCCGATCTTGGCATCCCGGTGACAAAGATCGGCGCAGCTTTGCAGGCGTCATTCGTTGGCGAATTCGCCCAGTCGACCGAGCGAAAGGACTCAAGGCTCAGGGTGTCATCGTCTTTGTTCGCGCCTTGATGATCTTCGACCTTCAAATGGCTTCGATACAAAGCATTTGCTGGGTGCAAGTACTGAAACACCTCGTCATAGCGCTTGTTGTCTTCCATCGTTTTAGCAAGAGCAAAACCAAAACCGGCTCGGTCCACATCCGCGAGTTCCGTATCCGCGAACCGATCCTGCATGTGGGCGATGATGGGATCGTCCATGTCCAATTTCTTAGACACCAGGTAGACACGGTAAGTGTCGCCATGGTTCGGATTCAGCTCCATCGCCTTCTTGAAAATCGGTTCTGCTTCATCGAAGGCGCCTTCCGTCTGGAAGAAATTCGCAAGCCGGGTTTGGACCAGTATGTTGTCGGGCGTTTGCTCGGCCAGCCTTTGAAGCAGTTCAAGAGCACCATCCGTATCATCCAGATCAGACAGAATGTTGGCTAGCAGCAGGTCCATGCTGATTGATGAACCGCCGTGCTTCTTGGCATCAAGCACCAGGTCGCGGGCCTCGAACAGTTCACGTTCGCTTAGTAGACGAACCGCCAGTTTGTAAGCGATTAATGTGTTCTTTGGATCCGCCGCTCTGGCTCGTCGAAGATCCGCGATCCCCTCTTGCGTGCGCCCCAACCCGAACATGGCATCGGCGCGCGCGACGTGTGCAATGACGTATCCAGGCGCAAGATTAAGCGCGGCGTTGGCCTTGGCCAGCGCCTCACCATGCCGTTCCGCTTTGTGGAGTATCTTCGAATAATTCGTCCACGCCCCTGCAAATCCCGGAGCCAATCGAATGGCCTGTCGGCTCGCAACCATCGCCGCTTCCTGTTTGCCCTGGCCAGACAGAGCGACAGCCCGGATATCGTGCAACGGTGCAGATTTTGGGAAGCGTTTTAGGGCAACGTCGGCAAGTGCCTCGGCTTCGGCGTATGACTCTGCGGATACGGCTTTGATGATCTTTGACAGGACCTCCGCCGGAAGATCCTCCATGGGAACCGTATCCTTTCCGTTCAGGGCTGTCCCGGTCGACAGGTTGCCTTTAAGCCGCTTATCGAGAGGGGCCTTCGCAAGCTCTTTGGCAAAAGTCCTTTGCGCATCGCGATCGGAAAGCGTGCGGATTACCTGTCCGTAGATCTTCCAGATATCCGCCTCGCCCGGACGAATTGCGGCCGCTGACTGCGCAAACGGAAGTGCACGCTGCGGAAGCTCGGTCCGAAGAAAAAGGCGCGCAAGCTGGAAATGCACTTCGGGAAGATTGGGGCGGACCGTATCAATCTGGACATAGCGCTTTAGCGCTTCCTTTGCCTCACCTGCCTGCTGAAGCTTAAGCGCTTCGGCATAAAGGGTTTTGATGTCCGCGGCGTTGGTCAGCATGGGGGATCCTGTGGCTAGGCTCGTCCAAAAACGTGCGCCAAACTAGGAACAGGGAGCAGGCATGTCCAGCATGCCCGGAAACGAAAAGAGCGGGCGCAAGGCCCGCTCTTCCGATAGTCGATCTATGAAACGTGAGCTTAGAAGCTCATGCCCAGACCAAACGACCAGGTGTCGATCGATTCATCGTCGAAGAACGATTCACCCGAACCGTAACCGAACTGAACCGACGCACCGCCGCCGAGATCGTAGTTGACCGCAAGGCCGAAACCGTCGGCATCAAAGTCAAAGCCTTCGATGTTGCCGTCGAATTCACCGTAGTTGGCGGTGAAGCCCCATGGGCCGGTTTCATAAAGAACACCGATACCGATGTAGTCCCACTCGATGTCCAGGCTGCTTACCGGCGTACCGGAAACCGAAACCGTCTCAGTCAACGGCGTGCCGTCGAACTCCAAACCGATCGTGGACGAGTAGCTCCAGTCGACGTTGTCCAGATTGCCTTCGAGGTCAGCGTAGTTAAGACGCGCAACGAAACCAGTCTTGGTATCGAGTTCGAGCGAGACGGCCCAGATCTCTGCGTCGCCGTTCAGATCGCCAATCGCGAAGCCCGAAGCGGCGATCGCGGAAGTCGGGATGCCGATCGAGGTGAGCGTGGCGGTTGCGCCTTCGAGGCCAGCGCCAGCAGCGGAGAACGAGTACGCACCTTCCTGGTAACCCAGCGATGCACCGATTTCGACAGCGCCGAGATCGAAGTTGTACTGAACACCAACACCGTAGATTTCGTCATCCGTGTCAACGTCACCGATTTCGGCCGACACAGCCAGGATCAGGCCAGGAACGCCAGTGTAGCTGAGCGTTGCGATTTGACCGTCTTGGCCACCGTCAAGCCCGCCGCCACCGAAGTAGCCAGCGTGGGTGGTGTGATCGTCGTCGATCGAGCTTAGGAACCCGATTTCCTGGTTCACAAGGTCGAGCGCGCCGTCAACGTCGCCCATTTCCAGCTTGAACCCGCCGAACGAGATGAACGCAGCAGCAGGGCCGTCGTCAGCCGAGATGCCAACGCCCACTTCGTCCAAGTCAATGCTTGCGCCGAAAGCAAGACCGCCATCGGTTTCAGCAGCGAAGTTGATATCCAGGTCCAGGTCGTTGTGGAACTGAAGGCCCGCGTCGGGGTCCGCGCCACCGAAGCCGTCCTTGTCCTTGATACCAAGTTCGGCGCTACCCGAAAGGCTTACGCCGGGCGAAACCTCGGCGAAAGCAACTCCGGCAGTCATCACGAGCGCGGTGCTCGTAAGAAGTACCTTTTTCATTTCGTTTCCCTCGTGTTCAAAGGTGTACCCCGCCCGTAGAACGGTCGAGGGCATGCGTCTCTGTCGCTCCATAGCCCTTCGAATGCAAGAACGAGCCCAGATAACACCGGAAATGCAGGTCTCGTGGTGCACCGATGCCACAGTGTGGCAGGCACCCCCTTGGCGACCGTCCTGGGGAAACATCTTGTGGCATCGGATGGGCTCGGATACCAAAGCCAAAACCGACCGATTGCGGGGAACGGATGAGGGCACCAAAAGCCATAAGAAATTGCCTCTTTGCTGGGCTTATCCCGCTGGTTGCGGCGTGCGGTCAGGGCAACAACGCAAACCCCAACGCAATCGAAGAGCCCGAGCGCGAGACAATCTTCGACCTGTTCACAAATATCGACGATCCGAACGTGACGATAGAGGTGAACCGCTACATCTGGAATGCCACACTGGACATCCTGGATTTCATGCCAATCCAGGCCGCCGATCCGTTCTCGGGCGTGATTGTCTACGGATTTGGCACGCCGCCTGGTTCGGGCCGAGCGTACCGCGCAACTGTCTATATCCAGGACCCCGCGCTTGACGCCCGCAGTTTGCGCGTTGCGCTTGCCACCCGATCAGGACCGGCGGCCGTGGAAACGACGCGGGCCATCGAGGACGCGATTTTAACCCGGGCTCGTCAACTCCGGATTGCAGACGACCGGCTGTAGATCAGGGCCGGCAGTCCCGTTACTGAGGCGCCGGGCCCCAAAACGCCCGGCGTTCGCATGTCTTAAGGAAGTAAAGAATGTCCCGCTACGCCCCTGCTGAAGTAGAAGCAAAATGGCAGACCGCCTGGGATAAGGCCGAAACGTTCCGCGCCGTACGGTCGAACGACAAGCCCAAGTACTATGTGCTTGAAATGTTTCCCTATCCGTCCGGCCGCATCCACATGGGACACGTTCGAAACTACACAATGGGCGATGTCATCGCCCGTCACCGCATCGCCACCGGCCACAGTGTTTTGCACCCGATGGGGTGGGATGCATTCGGAATGCCCGCCGAAAACGCCGCCATGGAACGCGGCGGCCATCCTAAGGATTGGACCTACGGCAACATCGCCGACATGCGCGAGCAGATGAAGCCGCTGGGCCTGTCGATCGACTGGTCGCGAGAGTTCGCGACCTGCGATCCCGAATATTACGGCCAGCAGCAGTCTCTGTTCCTCGATTTCCTGGAAAAGGGTCTGGTTTATCGCAAGAACGCGACCGTGAACTGGGACCCCGTCGACATGACGGTCCTGGCGAACGAGCAAGTCATCGACGGCAAGGGATGGCGATCGGGTGCGCCGGTCGAGCGGCGTGATCTGACCCAGTGGTTCTTCAAGATCTCGGAGTATTCAGAAGAGCTTTTGGCCGCGATCGACGGGCTTGATGCGTGGCCCGAGAAGGTCAAGCTGATGCAGCGGAACTGGATCGGAAAATCTCGTGGCCTAGAGTTTGCTTGGGCTCTGACTGCACCGACGCATGGGCATACCGAAATCGACGTTTATACAACCCGTCCCGACACGTTGATGGGGGCTTCGTTTCTGGGGATCTCCCCGGATCACCCCCTGGCCAAGGCGCTCGAGGCGGATGATCCCGATCTTGCTGCCTTCAATGCCGAGTGCCGCCGAACCGGAACGTCGGAAGAAGATCTAGAACGAGCCGAGAAGCGCGGGTTTGACACCGGTCTGACGGTGCGGCACCCGCTTGACCCGTCTTGGGAACTGCCGGTCTGGGTCGCAAACTTCATCCTGATGGATTACGGAACAGGGGCCATTTTCGGCTGCCCTGCGCATGACCAGCGCGACCTTGATTTCTGCAGGAAGTACGATCTGCCGGTGATCGACACGTTCGTTTCGGTCGACAACCCGCAATCCGTCGATACCGATGCCTTTGTACCGCCAAAGACGGAAAAGGTACGCTGGATCAACCACTTCACTGGGATTGAGACCGCAACCGGACAAGAGGCGATCGACGCAACGATCGACCAGGCCGAACGCGATGAATGGGGCACCGGTGTCACCAAGTATCGCCTGCGCGACTGGGGTCTTTCACGCCAACGCTACTGGGGCTGCCCGATCCCGGTTGTGCATTGCGAGGTCTGTGGCGTGGTTCCGGAAAAGAAGGAAAATCTTCCGATCCGGCTTCCCGACGACGTGGCGTTCGATCAGCCTGGCAACCCGCTTGACCGTCACCCGACCTGGCGCGATGTGCCTTGCCCCACCTGCGGCGCGCCCGCGAAACGCGAAACCGACACGATGGATACATTTGTCGATTCGTCGTGGTATTTTGCGCGTTTCACCGCTCCCCAGGCTGACACGCCAACCGTGGCCGAAGACGCGGCCTATTGGATGAATGTGGACCAGTATATCGGCGGGATCGAACACGCGATCTTGCACCTGCTGTATTCCCGGTTTTTTGCGCGGGCCATGTACATCTGCGGTCATCTTCCCGAATCCGCAATCGAACCCTTTGATGCGCTGTTCACCCAAGGAATGGTGACGCATGCGGCATACAGGAGAGCCGGACCCTTCACGGATTCGGAGGGGAACCCGACGTATTCTCGTCAGGGCTTTCTCTTCCCTGAGGAAGTTGAGCAACGCGCTGACGGGCTATTCATCAAAGGCAGCGAACAAAGGGTAGTGGCGCACCCGCCGATAAAGATGTCGAAGTCGAAGAAAAACGTCGTCGACCCGTCGGACATCATTGCGCGCTACGGGGCGGATACGGCACGCTGGTTCGTTCTGTCCGACAGCCCGCCGGAACGCGACGTGGAATGGACGGCGTCTGGGGCGGAAGCCGCGCACAAGCATCTTTCGCGCGTCTACCGGCTGGCGAGCGAGGAGCTCGTCGATCCCTCGGACACCAATCCAGCCGCCGACGGCGACCTCTTGCGGGCTATGCACCGCACCATTGAGGCCGTCACACTGGGCGTCGAAAGCTTTGGCTTCAACGCGGCCATCGCAAAGCTCTATGCGTTCACCGGAACGATCGCAAAGTCCAAAGCCGGTGGTGACGCGAAACGGGAGGCGCTTCGTACGCTCTCTCAGCTTATGGCGCCAATGACCCCGCACCTGTCTGAGGAGATCTGGCAAAAGCTGGGCGGAGAGGGCTTTGTTGTTGATGCGCCATGGCCGAAGGCCGACCCGGCCTATCTTGTCGAAGACAGTGTCACTTTGCCGATCCAAATCAACGGCAAGCGCCGGGACGAGATCACCGTTGCAAAGGACATCGACAAAGCCGCGCTTGAAAGCCTGGTTCTTCAGAACGATGCTGTGCAAAGGGCGCTGGCTGGCAACCAGCCCAAGAAGCTGATCGTTGTTCCTGGACGGATTGTGAATGTGGTCGTCTGACCGAAGGTCTTTTCTAGCGCTATCCGCTTTCGCGGCCAGTTCAGCCTGCGGGTTCACACCGGTCTATGGGCCCGGTGGCTCGGCCGAGGGCTTGCGCGGGCGCATCTTGGTCGCCCCTCCGCGCGACCAGTTTGGCTTTGATCTAGTTGAGCAGCTTGAAATCCGGCTGGGCGAACCCAGTGCGGCCGATTTCCGACTGGAAGCCGAGATTGCGGTTACGGACGAACGGCTTGGCATTACCGAGGGCGAAGAGGCGACACGCATTACTCTTCTCGGTCGCGTCCGCTATTCGCTGCGCGCCACCGGGACCGGCGCGGTCGTAACCTCTGGTGAGGTTCAGAACTTCACCAGCTATTCGACAACCGACACACCATTCGCCACCCAGGCCGCGCAAGAAGACGCCAACAAACGCTTGATGGTCATTCTGGCCGATGAGATCGTGAGCCGGCTTCTGATCACATCTGAAAGCTGGCTTACGTGAAGCTTTCGGGGCGCGATGCAGCGGCCTATTTCCGCAAACCCGATCCCGAAAAGGCCGGGCTTCTGATCTACGGTTCCGATGCGATGCGGGTCGCGCTTCGGCGGCAAGAGGTCATCGCGGCCTTAATCGGTCCTTCGGGCGAAAAAGAAATGCGGCTTGAAAGGTATTCGGGCAACGACGTTCGCCGCGACCCCGCAACGCTTGCGGATGCCTTAAAAGCGCAAGGTTTTTTTCCCGGCGCGCGCGTTGTGTTCGTCGAAGACGCCACGGACGGCGCGTCGGACGCAATCGCCGCCGCACTTGGAGACCGGCAAGCAGGCGACGCACAGATCGTGGCGACCGCGGGGACGCTCAACGCCCGGTCAAAACTGCGCAAACTGTTCGAGGCAGGGCGCGATACGTTGGCAATCGGGATCTATGACGATCCGCCCAGCCGGGACGAGATCGAGGCCATCCTGGCTTCGACAGGCTTATCTGACCTTCCCCGCGACGCGATGTCGGATCTAGAGGCCCTCGCTCGAATCCTGGACCCCGGAGATTTCCGGCAAACCGTTGAAAAAATAGCGCTTTACAAGCTTGGCGACCCCGAGCCCTTGACGCCTGTCGAGATTGCACAACTTGCGCCAGCCTCGACCGAAGCTGCGATTGACGATATCCTCAATGTCGTTGCGGAAGCGCGCAGAACCGAGATTGGCCCGCTTTTTGCGCGGCTGCGCGATCAAGGGGTAACGCCGGTTTCGCTGTCGATTGCGGCGACCCGCCATTTCCGGGCGCTTCACGCAGCCGCGTGCGATCCTGGTGGACCTGGGGCAGGTGTTGCGCGGCTGCGTCCGCCGGTGTTCGGCCCCCGCCGCGACCGCATGATCCGCCAAGCTCAGGCCTGGGGCGTGGCCCGGCTTGAAGCGGCCCTACGGCTTTTGATCGACACCGATCTGACGCTTCGGTCTGCGTCTCGTGCTCCTGCGATGGGCGTGATGGAACGCACGCTGATACGTTTGGCAATGATGGGAGCACGCTGATGTACAGGGTGATCGGCACGCATAAGTCCCGCGCGTTCCGCGTTCTTTGGGCGCTTGAGGAACTGGGCGAACCCTATGTTCATGAGCCGCACCCGCCCCGGTCGGACGCGGTCATGGCCGTGAATCCCAGCGGGAAGATCCCGGTTCTGGTGTTCGGTGATCAAATCCTCACGGATTCCGTCGCGATCATGGCGTACCTTGCCGATAAGCACGGCGCCCTGACTTTTCCGCCTGGAACCGTGCGCCGAGCCCAATTGGACGCCGTCGTCTACACGCTTCTGGAAAGCTTTGATGCCACGCTCTGGGCTGCATCACAGCACAAGTTCATTCTTCCCAAGGCGCTTCGGCTGCCCGAGCTTCGTCCCGCACTTGAATACCAGCTTGAACACGCACAACAGGACCTGATCCAGCACTTGGGCGATGCCCCGTTCCTGATGGGTGACACGTTTACAATCGCCGACATCCTGGCGGGCCATTGCGGCAACTGGGCGACATCGACCCGCTTCAAAATTGACCCAAGGTTCGGCGACTACCTTGAGCGCCTTCGGGCCCGACCGGCGCATACCCGAGTTATGGCGCTCTGACCGGCGACCCGACCTGTCCGCTTTGCGGCCGCCCGATCCCTCCGGACGTCCCGCAAAGCCGCCACCATCTGGTCCCCAAGCTGAAGGGCGGCAAGGGGGGGCCGGTCGTGCTGCTGCACCATTTCTGCCACCGCGAAATTCACGCGACGTTAAGCGAAACCGAATTGGCGCGCGACTACAGCACAATCGATGCCCTGCGCAAGCATCCGCGGCTGGCCAAGTTCGCGGCCTGGGTTGCCAAGCGCCCTCCTGGTTTCCGCTCCAAAGTACCGGGAAAACGGCGGGTTTGAGCCATGTCATGGCCGCCCGCACCCATAAAGGTTCACGTAGCGGGCAGGAGGAACCGAAATGGCAGTCCACTATGCAGAAGACCCCGCGTCACAAAGCATCGAGATTACCGTTGATGGCCGCGTCACGCGGGACGACTGGGAACAGGTCGTCCCAAAGTTTGAAGCGTTCATGAACGAACACGGGACGATCCGTTTGATCGAAGTGGTCAATTCGCTGGACGGTTTCGAGATGGGGATGATTTGGGACGGCATCAAATTCGACTTCAAGGCTGTCCCTCACATCAGTCACTGCGCCGTTGTGACCGACATCGCCTGGATGAGTCCGCTCACGCGCGCCGCGGGCGCGGTAATGCCGATGAAGATGCGTGTTTTTCCACTTGCAGAACTCACAGCGGCGCGTCGATGGCTGCAGTCAGAGGACCGTTGAGCCGGGCTCAGCCAGGCCGTCGCAAAACCACCCGTCGGTTCAATGCACGGCCCGCATCGGTGTCATTCGAGGCCGTGGGATCGGTCTCACCGCGTCCAACCGCCTGAAGTTGGGCGGCAGGGATACCGTTGTCGGTCAACCAGTTCAGGACGCTTGCTGCGCGGCGATCAGAGAGGTCCTGATTAAACGCATCGCTTCCAACGGAATCGGTATGACCTTCGATCAGGAAGATCTGGCCAGGGGCTGATACAATAACGGCACGAACCTGGTCCAGCGTCGGAACGGAAGCGTCGGTAAACGTGTCCTCGCCAAAGTCGAAGAAGATACCATAAAGATCGATGCTGCCATCTGCCTCGATCGCAGAGCGGATAACATCGGCTGTCTCGGCACGAAGCTGAAGCGCTGTGTCTACACGCAAAATGCCGCCTGAGACGAGCGTTCCTGTTTGCGTCTGCTCAGCGTAGCGGGGGTGGCGTAGTATCAGCGTTTGATCCCCTGGTTCGACACCCGCCAGCTCGAAACGTCCCGACGTATCCGTGACTGCAACCAGATCCCCCAATCGAACCTCGACACCTGAAACGCCCACGCCTGTGCTCCCGTCCGCGATAACGCCACTGACAATCCCGGGCTTCCTTGGCTCAAGCTCGACAACGATGCGTTCGGTTTGTCCGGCTTCCAATTGGACGTTCAGGCCAGCGTCAGCGTAGTCTTCGGCACGTGCTGCAACCGGAACAAGGCCAGCGCCAACGCGCGTGAACGTGGTCGATCCATCCGCCCCGACACCGGTGTTTTGCCCCGCCACCACGACGCGCGCACTTGGCAAGGGCGCTTTGCTTTCGGCGTCGACAACGAACACGACAAGCGTCCCGTAGGTGATCGGCTCCAGCTCCAGCACGACTTCGACAGTCTCAGCGCGCTCTAGCGTGATCCGGGCAGAGGTCTGTTCGAACAGCGCCGCGACGGCGATCACGTCCTGTTGGCCTGCGGGCACCTCGGTTACCGTTGCGTTACCTTCGGCACTCGTAACTCCGTCCCGGCCACCGGCTGTGACCGTCGCCCCGGCTATCGCTGACCCGTCGCGCGCACTGACCGTGCGGATTACCACAGTCCCTGTCAGGATCGGTGCAAGTCGCACAGTCGCCTCTGTCGTTGTGGCCCGCTCAATCGATGCAGACGCTTGCCCATTCGTGTAGAGGGGGGCCGCCCCGGTCACCTGAACAGGACCTGCTGGGACATCATCGAACTGAAACCTGCCGGGCCCGATCCAGCGCCCGGGCACCGTGCCAATGGTCGCGGTCGCGTCAGAAATGGGCTTGTCGTCGGTGTAATCAAGCACGGTCAGGATCAGGCTTCCGCTTGTAATCGGATCTAGTGGCAGGATCGCCGTGACCGTGTCGGCCCGCAAAACAGTCGATTGAACCGCGCCATCGACATATGCGGGTGCCGACCCGACAATCTGCACATTTCCTTCGGCAAGGTCAGCGAAAGTGACCTGGCCCGCCGAATCGGCGGTTTGCTGAACCCCGGACACTGTGACTACGGCGCCGGGCAACGGCGCCTGCGTTTCGGCATCCGTCACTGTCACCACAAGCGTGCCCGTTGTGACGGGGTTGAGTTCCAGCGTCGCCCCGGTCACTTCGCCTGCGAAGATCGGCGCGCCGATCCGGCCCTCGACATAGCCCGGGGCGAATGCAACGGCCGTCACAGGACCTGCGATAAGCTCGGGTGTTGTCACCTGACCCGCCGCATCTGTGACCCCAACAAAAGCGCCGATGTCGACGCGCGCGTCGCCGATCGGTGCGCCCGTTTCAGCATCAACAACAGTCAGCACCAAGGTCCCGTCGGTGACCGATTCCAATGCAATCGATAGGGCGACTTCTTCGCCCTCTTGCACCACAATCGGCGCGCGTGCTGACCGGTACCCATCGCGCGATGCCGAAACATCGGCCGGACCGATACCGGCCCCGACGAACCGGGCGAGCCCGTCTGCATCAGTGGTTTCGTCTTCGGCGCCAAATGACAAAAGGGTTTCGGGCAGGGCCGCACCCGTCTCAGCATCCGTCACGGTGACAGCCACGGCCCCTGTCCCAAGGGGAAACAGTTCCAGATCCCGCTTTGTCAGGCCCGGTTCAAGCGTGCCGAGCGGGATCACCTGACCCACATAATCAGGGTGCGAAACGCGCAGTTCTTGGGTGCCAGGCCGGATTTGCGCGACACGGTAAACACCGTCATCTCCGCTTGACCCGCGCTTCGAGCCGATCCCAGCTTCGACGCCCGCGATGGGCGCCCCGGTCACAATGTCGCGAACTGTCCCATTCACGGCGGCCAGCCGGTCCGGGGCACGCACGTCAAATGGCTCCAGTGGAAGTTCCATTTCGGTCGTTTCTCCGGCAGCGACTCGAACGCTGGTTTGTATCGGCTTGAAGTACGAGTACGCACCCGTATCCGGCGACTGGGCTGTTCCTGCGAACAAGACCGAGACCTCTCCGGCAAGGATATCCGGAACAGTGAACCGGCCCTCGGCATCGCTTTGCAGCGTGCGCTGCAACGCAAGTGCGGCCAAGGGGCCTGCAAGCTCTGATTGCAGGGGCGCTACCGAAACAATCGCCCCGGCAACCGGTTCGCCCGTTACGCTGTGACGGGCAAAGCCGACCAGTCGGCCCACGGGGACATCTATGCCCTGAACCTCGATGTTCAGCGTCACCGTTTCATCCTGGACCACGTGAACCACGACCTCTGTCTCGGTGAAGCGGTCGCGCGGGTTCAAAAGATCCTCGGCCGGCGTAATCGTAAGGGGCTGTTCACCGATGCGGACACCCCGCAACTCAAAGCTTCCATCGTCGCCGGTCAATGTCTCGCGTGTCCCAACCGAGACGGTTGCATATTGGGCAGCCGCGCCCGTTCCGGAAATTCGGACTCTTCCCGCCACCGTGCCCAGCGCGGCCTCTGTGGTGACGGAAGGTTCCTGGAAAGCAAGGCCGCCAGTAAAGACCTGGTTCACAAACTCGACAAGCACATCAAGCCGTTCAGGGCTTACAGTGCTGAAAGACCCCTGTATCGTCTCGATCGCGCGCGCCTTTTCCTCAATCGACAGCGCCAGAAAGTCCTGGATCATCGTATCGGTATCGGCAGTCTCGATCCCTTCGACAAAGCGGTCGAACTCGAGCGTCTGGCCGTAGGATGGGGACCCGATCAGAAACAGGCAAATGATCGCCGAGAAAAGGATCTGCGCCACAGATCCAAGCAGTCGGCAGGATTTCATCAGTCGTTTCTCCGGTATGCGTTCAGCATAAACGACACAAACAGGCGACGGTTAAACTCTAGGTCTTCCGGCGCGCCGTCCGGCGGATGACACGCCTCGACCCGGTCGAGCAGACCCTGGAGGTGCCCAACAAGTTCGTTCAACTTTGCATCGTACGCCCGCTGAAGCCCTGCAAGTTCCTCTTGCATCTTCAGCTTTTCCCCGCCCCAGGCATTCTGCGAGACGCTGTGGAAACCTGCCAGCATATCGCCGATGATGATCACGCGTTTCTGGAACGTCGTGTAGCGCGAATAGATTGCGCGAAGCCGTTCATAAACCACAAGGTGAGTTTCTAAATCCGCAGCAACAGCCGCAACGCACGCCGCGCATTCCGGGTCGTCGGCACAGGTCACCCGGATCGGCGGCGCGCCTTCGGCAGGGCGCGGTTCAGCTTCGCGATCTTCCTCAAGCAGCATACGCAGTTCGGCGATTGCCGTGCTATTGTCCGCTACCCGCGCCTGCAGGTCCTTGATTTCTGCCTGTGCGATACTCAAACGCTCTTCGATGCTGGCCTCACTTGGCAGCTTGTCGTCCTTGATCTCTCCCGCTCCGTCCGCAGATCCGCCCGCAGTCGGCTCAGAAACCTCCGGCAATTCGGTCTTCGGCTTGTCTGCATCCGCGACCTTAGGCTCTGGAGGGTCCGTAGGTCCGTCGGCGTCGATCTCGGCGCCGATCACCGGTTCCTTGGGGGCGGCGTCCGCCGATACGCCATCTGATGGAGTTTCCGCTCCAATTACGGGCGTTTCTGTTTGGGCGGCAGATGCACCGGCCAACGCAAGGCAAAAAAGGCCGGGCAAGACGATCAAGGTCCGAACACTACGCAACATCAGTTTCCCTCGCTCTTCGGTTCGACCGGTCTTCCGCCATCGAAGAAAACGGTTGGAACATCGGGCGGAACGGCATCGCCACTCCAAAACAGGATCGCGAAACGGCTTGCGCCGTCTGCTGCGATCGCAATGCCAACGCTGTCGTCGATCCGGCCCGTGAACGTCCAGGTGCCGGTTTCATCGGTTTTACCGGCAAGATCGGGCTCGTTCCAATAATGACGATGCAGCGACGCACGCACCGGCAAGGCTGGATCCTCGACCAGAACCGTGACGGATGTCGGGCTCATCACATCAACACCAGGAACGAAGAAGTGCTTTGTCTCACCATCGCCGATCTGCCCGGTATAGAGCACGCTGCGCCCCCCCAGGGTGGCGTCTTCGACCAACTGAAGCTCTTCAAAGGCAATCTCTTCGCCGCCCACGTTCAGCGGCGCAGCCAATGCGCTCACTGCCCAAACAGCATAAAGTGTAAGCGGCAGAACCGTCACCAGTGGCTTTCTCAAGGGTGATACTCCCTACAGTGGTTCGGGCTGACAAGCATCGCTGGACATAATGTTTCGGACCCCATCCGGCGTGTCGGACGGATACGAATTGATGTAACTGCCGTCGGGGCGAATGTTGTTGGCAAGCTCGACCCAACCGGCCGCAAACGTCGCCGTCTGGTCCGATGTCAGTCTACACCTCAGGACCCGGCCTTCGGGGTCGACGGCTTCGAAGCGAACCCGACAAAGACCATCTTCCAGCCCCTCTACGGCTCGGTTCAGGGTTCGATTGTTGGGAATGTCCCGAAAGTCTTGGTCGAACGCCGAGCAGTCGGCCAAATGGCCCGCGAAATCTGTCAGCTCTTGCTGGAACTGTGCAACAAGGGCCGCGACGTCCACGTTGTCCGGCGGCGGCAGTGCGTCTGGCTGCCGCGCAAGATATGCCTCGCGCACCTGATCGCAGTGTACCGCGACCAGCGTGTCAGTGGGTGTGATCAGATCGGCCTTGGCAACGGTCCAGACTTCTTGCGACGCAGTTGTCTGCCCGTTGATCAAAGTGAACAGATCGACGTTCAGCGAATTCTTATCGACCGAGCCTTGGACCGTCGTCCAAAACTCCTGCGTGGCATCAGCACCTAGAACGAATTCGCCGAACGCTCCACCGCTCACATAACCCTGCGCGATCTGTAGCCGGACGGTTACGTCAATGGTATCGCGCTCTCGGGCGTAGCAGTACTCACCATCTTCGACTGTTTCGACCAGTTCAGACTGCGCAAGAATTATCTGATCCTGTTTCTCAACCTCGCCGTGCCACGCCTTAATCGGCGCACAGTCGGCTTCGTGGAATTCTGTTGTGTCTGTCCGCAGCGTGGTGCCATCAAGCTTCCATACGCCCTGTCGAAGCTGGTAGTCTCCTTCAACAAGGGTCGCGAGCGACAGGTTTAAGGCGTTGCCGTCGACCTCGCCATCAAAGTCCACCCGGTAGCCCCAGCTTTCGCCGGACTCAGCGGTGACCGTTCCCAGTTCTGCACCTTCGATAAGCCATTTTCCCAAACGCATAAGAATTGTCGCCTCAAGCGTTTCGCTTTGATGCGAGAAACACCGTTCGACGGCATCTCCATCGTACTCATCCGCAAGTCCGGCTCGGGCCGAGGAAATCACCACGCAGAGCGCCGCAATCGCGAGCGTAAGGTATCTTGGCATGTCTGCTCCTCTCAGGGTTGTTCGACCGCCCCCAGGGGCGAAGCCTAACATCCCACGGCCATTGACCAGCAAGAGCGTGGACGGGTGGAATTCCGAACCTTCAGCCATGTTTGTCTTGCTTTCTGGTTGAATTTCCGGACTCTCGGGGCGTCCTTCCGGTTCCCATGTCCTTGTCCGGCAGTTCCAACCGATGCTTTTGAACCAGAATCACCGCGAATTTGTTGATCGTCTGAACGGCGCGGCCGCTTTCGACCAAAAGGTTGAACTGGCAAGACTTTTTTGTACCGATCATGGGTTTCAGCATTTCGTGTACGTGTTCGCGAGCTACCCCGACGATATCGTCAACCGAACCGCCATGACCCAAATGACGTTTCCCGATGAGGTGACGGATCTTTACGCCGAAGGCGGCGGCGTTCAGCGCGACCCGGTCGCACTTCGCGTCAATCAGATTGTTGCGCCCGAGGTCATGGACAACACCGAGTTTGCGCGCGACGAAAGGTTCGCGGACCATCCTTTGACGGACTACTTCTTGGGGCATGGCTGGGCGCTTGGCGTGACCTATCCGTTCAAATCAACTGGCGGGCTTGGGGCGTTTACGGCCTTTGCCGACAACACCTCGCGCAAGGGGCAAACTGGCATCGTAGAGCGTGGGTTGACCGGCGACATGATCGGACTGGCCGAGATCTTTCATGCCGCCCTGGTCGGTAGCGGCGCCGCACAACACATGTACTCGATCACTGAAAAGGAGCGCGATGCGCTCGCCTTTATCGCCGATGGCGACACGGTAAGCGACTTGTCCGAAAGACTGAAAATCGGCACGCGCGCGGTTGAAAAACGCCTGGCCCGCGCCCGGCGAAAACTTGGGGCGCGATCGACCGCCAACGCTGTGTACCGGGCCGCGGTGCGAGGGATCATCTGACGCCCGGAACCATCAGCGCCACCCGAATTCCTGCACTACCAGTCGATTGCCTGCCCGTCGCGAAAGAAACCGGCGGTTGGACCGTCCGCGGGCAGTGTCGCGGCCCAGACAATGCCCGACGCGCCATCTTCCACGGACCGGCTTGCGCTGGGTCCACCCATCTCGGTGCGAACCCAACCCGGACAGACGGCATTCACCAATACACCCTCGGGTGCCTCGCGGGCCGCAAGGATCGTAAGGGCGTTCAGGGTCGCTTTCGAGGCCCGATACGGCACAGCCCCCGCACCCATGCCGGTCAAGGCCCCCATGCCGGACGATACATTGACGATCCGACCGTATCCGTTGGCCGCCATAAGCGGCATCGCGGACCGCATCATGCGGTAGGCGCCCAAGGCATTGTTATCGATCGCCGCAGCGAGCGTCCCGGCATCGGTGTTGGCAACCGTCGCACCCTGCGCTCCATAGATACGGCCAGCATTGTTCACGAGTATGTCAAGACGTCCGTGCTCGCGCCTGAGCCAGGTGAAGAAATCATCCACCGAAGCGACATCCGACACGTCCAGAACGCGCGCTTCCGGCGATCCGTCCAGATTTCGCAGTACCTCTGTCAGGGTCGGCCCGTTTCGACCAGTCAGGACGACATGTACGCCCGTCTGCGCCAACTGCTGCGCGGTTTCAAGTCCAAGCCCTTGGGCAGCCCCAGTGACAACGGCGATCCGCATCCTTAAGCCCTCGTGATCCGATAGTTGAACTCGGCGTTTCCAACGACGCCCCACATCCTAAGCCAAAACGGCATCATCCCTTCGGTTCCACGTGCGGCGGCAAGCGGACCCAGATCAATCGGATCACGCCAACCGAATTCTCTCAGCATCGAAACAACACCCGCTTTCGCCGCCGCATCATCCCCGCACAGAAAAACATCGTGGTCACCCGGCACTCGCGCGGGGTCGACCATGATCAAATGGTTCATGGTGTTCAGCGTCTTGACCACGTTCGCCTCTGGCAGCCGGGCCTGCAGCGCTTCGCCAGCTGACGTCGTATTTGACAACTCGGGGATCATGGTCGGCGGCATCCCTTGCGTCATATCCAGTGGATTGGTGACGTCGATTGCGATCTTGCCAGACACTGCCGCGTTCGTCACGGAATCCGCAACATCTAGGATCCGCGCGCCTTTGACGGCAAAGATGATACGATCCGACCAGGCCGCCACATCACCAAACGTACCATGTCCAGCTTCTGCACCAGAGGTTGCGGCCCATTCAGCAGCCGTGTCGTTGTCCGCTGTGCGCGCTCCCATGCGTACCTCATGGCCCAACGACACAAGTTTCGTCGCCAACGAGTGACCCACCATGCCGGTGCCAAGAACCCCGTATTTCATCGCTATTGCCTCCTCGTATTGGGGCCCGACCGAAAGGAGTTGGGGCCGGGGGGATCGGTCGCGCGATTCCTACGCGACCGTTTTTAGCTTCAACAGGTCTTCCATGCCGAGGTTCGCAAACAACCCTTCGGTGACCTTGGCGAGGTGATCGTTGTAACCCTTCAGCGGCTCTGCCATCCCAATTCGGTCCACTTCGGTCCGGAACGACCGTGTCCCGGGCGCTTGTCCGATGACCTCCACAACCGCATCAGCGACAAGTTGAGGGTTCTGTTGCGGGTTCGCGGCAAGGAACCCTTCAAACCCTTCAAGAGAAGCCTTGGGCGCGCCAGCGAGATCGCCATACTCTGCATCGCGGTCGCGCGCACTTGGCTGCATCAGGTTGTCTATGAAGCGCGTGGGAAAGCCGCCCGGCTCGATGATTGCGACGTCGACGCCAAAAGAACTGAGTTCCGCGCGGTAGTTCTCCGTCATCGCCTCAAGTGCCCACTTGCTTGCGTTGTAGGGTCCATAGAAGGGCAATGCCACGCGGCCAAGCAGGCTGGAGATGTTCAAGATAAGTCCGTCGTTTCGGCTGCGCATGCCTGGAACAACTGCTCGGATCATGCGTTGGACCCCGAATACGTTGATTTCAAAGAGACGGCGAAAATCGTCTGCAGTGAAGTTCTCTTGCAGGCCGTGGGCACCAACACCGGCGTTGTTGATAAGCACATCAACTGTTCCAAGTATCTTGGTGGCCGCCGCGACGCCCGCTTCGACCGACGCGTCATCGGTGACATCAATTTCGACAACTTCGACATCTATTGCTTTGAAAGTGGCAACGGCTTTGGCGTTCCGGCCTGCGATATCCCGCATCGAGCCCACGACCCGATGCCCTGCTTTCACTAGGTCGGATACGATCAAAGTGCCGAATCCGCTGCTTGCTCCGGTGATGAGAACATTCATCTGTTTGCTCCTTTTTTTTGCCCGGTGGGAGTGAGATGCTAAGACGCATTCGATTTACGGGTTGCGCTCAATTCAGAACAGCCAGATAATTTAGAACCGATGGTTCAAGATATTAGAACACTGGGACTTCCGGCCCTTCTAAGCTTCCACACTGTGGCGCGGCTTGGCGGCATTAGTGCTGCAGCGATCCAACTCGGCATCGCAAAATCGGGTGTAAGCCGTCATGTCGCATTGCTGGAAGCGCATTTCGGCGTCCGTCTTCTAGAGCGCAGCGCCCGGTCCGTTCGCCTGACCCCGGTTGGCAGAAAGTTGAACGATCGCATTCGGTCAATCTTGGCCGAAGTCGACTTGCTAGAAGACATCGCGCGCGAGGAAAGTGTCGGCGTCTCCGGCCAGATCACAATCGCCGCGACGCCGGAATTCGGGGGCTTGATCGCGACCGAGCTGTTCCCAAAGCTGCGTGACCTTCATCCAAGCCTGACGCTCGTGATGCGACCCGACTATGCCTTCGAAGACATGCAAGATCCCGAAACAGATCTCGCCTTCCGCGTTGGCACCTTCAAAGACGACCGGCTCGTAGCCCTCAGGCTTGGTGGATTCTCCCGGTGGCTGGTCGCGTCACCAGATTTATTGGAAGAGCACAGTCCGGCGACCCCCGCAGCTTTATCGGATCTACCGTGCCTGACGTTTCGAGGTGATCGGCCCGGCGCAACTTGGAGGTTCACGAATGGAACAATCGAGAAGGCTGTGGACGTCACCGGTCCGATTGCTGTCCGCAGCTTTGGAATTCTGTTAGAGCTTGCGCTGTCGGGTCATGGATTTGCCTATCTGCCGGAGTTTATGTTGGGCGAAAGCCTGAAGCACCGGAAGCTGGTGCGCTGTTTGCCCGATTTCACCTCTCCTACGAACGCGGTGTTCCTGACGTTTCGGCCTGGCGCGCGCAACGTGGCACGCATTGCCGCCGTGATTGAAGCCGCCGAGGATTTGGTTCCACAGTTGCTGGGGCCATTCGCAGCCTCAGCGGACACAATCAGAGACTAGTGGTTTCGATTTTTGGAAGGATCATTTTTTCGTCACGATAAGAGACACTGCTGCCAAGATCATTACCCCTATGCAAGGCATCCGATCGCCACTTCACACGTACGGGCGATTTTGAACGTAAATCGGGTCAACTGCGAAGCCTCTCAGCCGATCCTGAAGTGCAGTGAGCGGCACTGACCCGGGACGGCCGCCTCAGCCCGACACAACGGACAGGAGGCAGGCGATTGATAGAACAAGAGCTGGCTCTTCGGCGGCTTATCGACGGACGACGACATCGGGGGGCTGTTTTTGACCAGTCCGTCTGTTTGCGAAGGAGCCTGGTCAATTGCCCTTGGATCACATGGCTAGACAGTCATGGCCCCTGGCTCTATTTCTGATAGAAATACTCAAGAATAGTTCGGGTGCAAGCCGAACTGCCTGTAGCACCAGATCGGAGCGCCCCATGGCAAATGCGAAACCCAACCGAACACCTCGGCTGCTGACTGTCGTCCGTGCACGGTACGTGACGCCCAATATGATCCGCGTGACACTGGCCGCCCCCTTTGTGGTTGGCCTGCCAGAGGGCATAGAGGGTGCGCATTGCAAGCTCCACCTGCCTGAACGCAACGAAAGCGCCAGTGCTTTTGAGCTGCGGCTTAGCGCCGGGCCACGGGCCGTAGTACGGACCTATACGATCCGCTACATCCGCCCTGACACGGCAGAGATGGACATTGATTTCGTCGATCATGGCGATATCGGACCTGCATCGGCTTGGGCGCGCTCCGCACAACCGGGCGATGTCTGCGGCTTCAGCGGCCCCGGACCAATAAAGCTTAAAGACTTCTATGCTGATTATTACATCGTCGCGGCGGATATGTCGGCCTTACCTGTTGCCGCTGCGACGTTAGAAGCCATGCCTCGGGACGCCTGCGGTGTCGCCTATTTCGAGGTAACCTCGCGCGATGATATCCAAGAGATCAACGCGCCCGATGGAATTGAAGTGCACTGGCTCGACCACCCCGAACCGCACCATGCCTCGGCGCAATTGCCCGAAATTATACGAGACTTGCCTGATTTTTCGGGGTGCGTACAAACCTGCATCGCGGGCGAAAGCACAGCAATACAATCGCTCCGCGCCCATCTGATGAATGAACGCGGGCTCGAGAAAGCCGACGCCTACATTTCCGGGTACTGGAAAATCGGGCTTGTCGAAGATGAACACCAAGTGTTCAAACGCAGCACAGCCGCTTGAAGGATCGATCCCATGTATCTCGCCATGAACCGTTTCACTGTCCCCGCTGAGAACGCCAAAGCTTTCGAGGCCCTTTGGCTGGGCCGAGACAGCCACTTGAAAGACATGGAGGGCTTTGTAGAGTTCCACATGCTGCGCGGACCCGAGAATGACGGCAACGTGCTGTATGCATCGCACACGGTTTGGGCCTCTGAACAAGCCTTTACGGCCTGGACCAAATCCGAAGCGTTTCGTGCGGCGCATCGCGATGCGGGTAAGACAACGACGAAGCTTTATGTTGGCCACCCCAATTTCGAGGGCTTCTCGTCAATCCAGCACATCGCTGCGCGAGACATGGTCGGGTAACCAGGCAACCTGCCATACAGCTCGTTCCACAGGAAGGTCGACCCGACGTTTGGCGCGTAGCGGTTGCCGGAGAGGTTGCGAACGTGAAGAGACAGGAAACACCGCCGCAGAACACAAGGGCAACCAGAGCAGATGCGACGGGTTCGACAGATTGAAATCGTTCATCTGTCGCCTGAACCCCGTGGCGAAAGCGTCATAAGCGCGGCCCGCGCAATCGACCGCGGCATCGCTACCCGAGACTTTGGGCGAGATGTCGCGTCTTCACCGCGTCATCTCCCCGCTGATCACGTTGGGTGGCGACCGGAAGCGGCCCCTCCCCAGACGAGCCTGCACCAATAATAGCAAGGTACAAACCAAGAGGCGCAGATGGGTGATAAATCATCCCATGAAGTTAAAGACTTAACAAATTGTTTGGGGTCGCCAGCGTGGTCACAGTGCAGTGGTCGAGCGAATCGAGCGCTTGCTTCGCCCGACGAGTAACGAGTGTGCTTCGTCCCGCGATGTGGGGGCGAGAGAGCGGCGTCGAAGTTGGCGCTGCTCTTCTCGGTAACAAGTGAAGAAGGTGGTTTGTGATGAAGGACTTTGGAGTTGATTTTGCGATTGGTCGCGCTTGTGGCTCAGACGAACCAGAGGAACTCAGTCTCAAGGCAAACCTTGCACAAATGACGGACGAAGAACTGGTTGAATACCTTGCTTGCCTGAAAAGGCTTTGGAAGGCTCGACGAGGTCTTGAAAAACCTGTCCACAAACAAACCACGCAAACCTGTTTTGCATAGGTTGCCGGTCGCATCGACGCACGCCAAATCGTCTACGGCCTACCGCGCCCAGTATGCGCGTTGATGTAGGACCAGTATACACGGTCTGAGTCCGGGAAGACCATGGCCCCTGCTGCGAATGCAGGTGCGATCAAATTTGCGACTTTTTTCCGGTCGCCAGCGAGACAGACCAGCAGCGCAAACTGCGCCAGTGAAGCGGGATGACGGTTTCTGAGCCATCCCCAGAGCAACGATACAACGCGTTCGTAAGTATCACCTGCATTCTTGGCGGCGCAGTCTGCTTCTCTGTCGGTGACATGACGATGAAGCGCATCTCCGAGACATCTGTCCCGTTGCACGAGGCCGTGGTCATCCGATCTGCGATTGCGCTGGTTCTTACGCTTCTGTTTCTACGTCAAGGCCTGACGGTAAGGGCCGCATTTCGGACCAACCGCCTGCGACAGCACATCCTGCGCGGTTTCGCAGTTCTTTTGTCCAATCTGACGTTCTTCGCAGCGCTCGCAGCACTTCCAATCGGGGATGCGACAGCAGTTTTTTTCGTTGCGCCAATGCTTGTGACCGTGATGGCGGCGGTTTTTGTCGGCGATCAGGTGGGCCCGGTACGGTGGGCCGCGCTGACCTTCGGTTTCTTTGGAGTCTTACTTGTTGTGCAACCTGGTTCGCCAGATTTTCAGTGGGTCTTGATCCTGCCGGTCCTCTCGGCGCTGGCATACGCCGCTATGCAGACATACACGCGAACCATGGGTGTCCAAGAGAGCGCGGTTTCCTTGGCCCTTTACATCCAGGCCTCTTTCCTTGTTGGCTCGCTCTCCGTCGCTCTGCTGCTTGGTCACGGGCGGTTCCAAGGTTTGGGCGGGCCAGCAGCCGATTTTCTTTTAAGGCCGTGGGTGGTCCCGAGCGTGTCTGAACTTGGACTAATCGGAATAACCGGTGTCACAATAACTGCAGGGGCGTACCTTCTCAGCCAAGCGTATCGATTGTCGCCTGCGAGTTTGGTGGCACCGTTCGAATACGGTAATCTGGTCCTGGCAGTGTTTTGGGGTGTCCTGATCTGGGGGGACTATCCAGACAGACTGGCGGGTGTTGGTATCCTGCTGATCATCTCATCGGGTGTTGTTGTCGCATTTCGAGAGGCGCGGGCCGGTCGCAAGCGCCCATCCGTGGCGCGGATCATCACGCGGAGATAGGGGCCCACCTGCGTTTGCCGAGAAGATCTTGGGGGTTCGCCGGTTCATAATCCACAGCTTTTCAGCACCACACCTAGCCCCGTGCCCTTCAAGCTTGACGCTGGATTCCGGAGTGAACTGCCGAAATATGGCCAAAATCTGAACCTACATTCTCGGCGAAGTTTTCATTTTGGGACAACGCCATGGCTCTTTGGGACTACAATTGCGAAGGCTATAAACCTGAAAGGCACAAAATAATTCTAGCGGAGGAAGCGCGTGCCCGGGAAATGAATGGGTTCGTTCGCACAACCGATTGGTGGACAATAAATGAGAACCGCGACGCCCTGGGATTTGTGTCGGTGTCCGCCGAAGGGTCCTCCGAGAATATGCCGGTGCTCCTGATGGAAGGATCGCCCGACGTTCGCTATGTCGCCGTTCTCCTCTCTGCGGACGCCCATCTTGACCCCTACGACCTGCATCCTGTGTTCGAAAATGCCGAAGTCGATGGCTCAACGCTTCTGGCGCATTATGTGCAGGGCATCTCGGACGTCCTTGATCTCTATTACTCCTCGAGCAGTCATCTGAGGGATCGTGTCTTCATCAAGAACGGTTCACCGAATTGGGATGCCTCTTCGTTTGGCGCGAAGGATCTTGAACACGCCGCCGGACTGGTCGGTACCAAAGGGAAGCGGTTTTCCTTTGAGTGCGGTCGAAGACAGCTCCTGTATCAGGCTCTGGAGCAAGACCTTGAACACCACAACGTCAAACCAGATTGGTTCATTCCTTCGAGCGAGCTGATGCCATTTCAAGGGGTGGAACCGGACTGTCCGTACACTTTCGTGGATTATGGGGTGTTTCGGGAGCCGCTGGGCCTTGAAAGGCCTTGGATCGAAGACCTACCGCTTGAGAGGCCCAAGAAAGGGCTTTTGTCCCTGTTTAAACGCAGGCGGCTCAACTAAATTCTCAGATTGGCCATTGTTGGCCGCTTTGGGCTCGAAGCAGTCATTTGCCGCGCCTTGCTCTGTGAAAATCTCTTTAGCTACGGACGCTCCGGTGCGTGCGGGTCGCTTTTGGGTACGTGAATACGAGCCTGCCGTCGACCCGAAGCGCAATGGGGGCACCATTGCAATCGTCACTCCAGGCTTCCACGCTTCGGGCGGACCCATCCAACAACCGTTCGACCGCCTTGTTGCCGTAAACCGGGGCCCGCCAAATTGTGTCTGACCCATTATTGCTGACGATGGCTGTGTAAGTGGTTGTGTCGCTACCTTCTTCCACCGAAATCGAAACTTGCGCAGGCTGTGGTTCATCTCTCCGAATGATCATTTGGAGGCGCAGGTTATGGCGCAGTGCGGAAAGTGATGCGCCTAAAAGAACGATCCCGAAAACTCCGGAGACGCTGCGCACAAGCACTGGCACAGTTTCAATTCCAAGAAACAGGGAAAGCTTTTCCGGGACAAACGCGATCCAAAGGAACATGGCGCCAGTCGGAATTGCCCAAAAGACATAGACAAGAAGGTATGCCATCACAACTGCCCTACGTCGCCGTGGTCTGATTTAGGGTCGCACAGGAATCTGTCACTATTTGGGCCGTGAACACCCCAGAAACTTCAGGCAAGCGGACCTAACGGTCAGACCTTGCCCGGTTCGTGTTGTAGACGTTCATCTGGTGAACGGCTCAGACGCGCGCAAAGTACGTGGAGGCGCACGCCAGAGCGTTGAGGTAGCCGGAACAAATTGTTCCACCAAAGCAGCACTAGAAAGGCTTTACAAAGGACACCGCCGATGCGGTCGGCACAAGCAAGCAACAAGTAAATAGCGCCTTCGCCCGTGCTGAAAAGGTCAACGAAGACATCCGAGATGAGATCCGGGGCACCGAAATGGACAAGGGCGTGGTGCTGGGCATCATCTCGAGAGTATCGCCTCAAACTGCTGGGCCAATTCCAGGACGTCGGTTCGGTCGGGAGGTCGGCGTGGGCTCGGTTACAGGTCCGGTTGGTGGATGGAGCGGACCTTGGAATTCATACCGTAAAAGGTTGACTCAATACAGATGTCCGTGGACCGTAGGTCTAGTTTCACAAGAGTTTTTGAGGGTTCGACGATGAGAACATTGTTTTCCGCAGCTTTGATCGCACTGGGATTAGCAAACTCGGCAAATTCTGCCGTGGTCTACGAGTGGAGCGGGCTCTGCACCGATGGGTGCACCGGATTTGCAAGTGCCGTTTTAACGCTTGAAGATACCTACACGCCGGGCACGGCACTCTCCTTGGCTGATTTTAGCAGTTTTTTCTATAGTTCTTCTTCTGGCGCCTTTGACGTGCCGGGCGACGCGGCTTTTGTCAGCCTGACTGGCACATTACCGATGGAGTCTGGGAACCTGTCTGACTTGGTAGTCGATTTTGCCGGAGGAGGGACAATCTTCAGTTCATTTTCTACGGGCAGTTGGACATCTTTGTTTGCTTCGGTCGGGGTTGGCGAAGGTGGAACCAATGGAGAATGGACGCTTAGACCTGCCGTGGTTCCCCTTCCAGCAGGCTTACCTTTGCTTCTTGCTGGCCTTGGGGGTCTTGCTTTTTTGGCCAGACACCAACGCAAATCTATCTGACTCACCCGATGTCCAGAAACGAATGCCCTGATGTTCGGCTGCGACTCAACGGAGCCATCCCTGTCCTTCCCCCCTAGAACTGGACCATTACATTGGCTGCGAGAGGGGTATTGGGCATTGCGAGGAAGCGACATTCAGACGAAGACATCTTGAAGCTGCTGCGTGAGATTGAGCTGAGGCTGACGACTGGTGATGATGTGG
>JBCDLX010000010.1:0-146467 GCA_038744785.1 Pseudomonadota bacterium | reverse complement strand
GTGATGTTGCGAAGCTGAATCTCGGCCATGGGCTGACCCGTCCCCACCGTTTGCAAACGAATGCAAGATTGATAGGCCCATTGCAAACACCCGCGCAAGACTTCTTTTCAAATCAATCAACAATTCAATAAACATGCTGACGAAGGGATGTTGCGCAGGTCGAAGAACCGTTTTGCTAAACAGCCCTTGCCGTCGAAATCCGGCCGGCATATTGCCGTTTCCGACCCTCTGCATCGGGCGCCTTGGCCGTCCCGGCTGAGTGCAGGCACTATGAAGGATCCTGTGCCATGAATTTCCAGCATGAGAAGGCGCTGGTACGAGCGCATTACGACGCGCTTTCCCGCGCGACGGCCGAAGACGTGGAAGGCATCCTGTCGAAAACGACGGCCCCGGATTGGCACTGGCGCGGAATGCATCCGTTTCACGAACAGACCGGGGCAGCGGCTGTCGCCGAGACGTTTTGGCGCCCGTTTCTGACTGCGTTCTCACGGGTCCAGCGGCGCGAAGACATCTTCATCGCGGGTCTAAATGAAATCGACGGCTTCGAAGGGCGTTGGGTGATCTCGATGGGCCATCTGATGGGGCTTTTTGATGCACCGTTTATAGGGATTCCGCCGACACGGCGGATCGCGATGCTGCGCTGTGCCGAGTTCAACCGTGTCGAGGGCGGGCAGATCACTGAAACCGCACTTTTTGTGGATCTGCTTCATCTGATGGCACAAGCCGGATTGAACCCCTTGCCGCCGCAAACCGGTGCGCATCTGATTCAGCCGGGTCCAATGACGCATGACGGGCTTTGTTTCAATGAAACCGATCCGGCGGAAGGGACGGCGACGCTAGCCCTGATCAACCGGATGATCAGTGACATCAACGAGCGCCCCTTCGGAACGCCCGAGGAAGAGCTTCAGAACACTTGGCATGATGACATGATCTGGTGGGGCCCGTCCGGTATCGGGGCAACCTACACAATCGACAGGTATATCGAACAGCATCAGGGCCCGTTCCGACGGCACATAAAGGATCGCATCTACAACGGTCACATATGTCGTCTGGCAGAGGGAAACTTCGGCGGGTTCTTTGGTTGGGCCAACCTGACCGTTACAAACGCGGGCGGGTATATGGGTTTACCCGCTGGTGCGCCGGCCGATATGCGCGTGGTCGATATGTATCGCCGGGACGGGGACAAGCTGGCAGAAAACTGGATCTTCATTGATATCCTGCATTGGCTCAATCAGCAGGGGCTGGATGTGTTGGCCCGGATAAACGAGCTGAACTGACCCAGGAAAACTCCGTAGACGCTGTCTTCCGAGACTGGCAAAACAAGTGTCACAACTCCCATCTGGTGCGTTCCGTGATAGCTTTGCGAGATCTTGAATGCCTGATTGCCCTTGCCCGGCACCGCCACTTCGCGCGTGCAGCGGCGCAATGCGGACTGTCGCAACCGGCATTCTCGATGCGGATCAGAAACCTTGAAGACACCCTTGGCACTCCAATAGTGCGCCGGGGAAACCGGTTTCAGGGGCTGACGACCGAGGGAGACGCGATCCTGGCCCGCGCCCGCAGGATCATCGGAGAGGTGCGGGGACTCGAGGAAGAGGTGCGCGCTGCCCGGGGTGACATCGCGGGCGATCTGACCATCGGTACTGTGCCGACAGCAAGTGCTTTTGCTGCAGATATCGCGAGCTGGCTTCGGCAGGAACATCCCGGCATCCGAACGCGCATCGAAACCGCGACCGCGCTGGCCGTTCTGCAAGGTATGGATGATGGCCGATTCGACGCGGGGCTGACCTACGCCGAAGGGGTGTCTGAGGATCTTTATGAATTGCGCCCGCTCTATGCCGAGCAGTACGTTCTGTTGGCAACTGTCGCGATGCTGTCGAAGGAAGACGATCAGATTACCTGGGCGGCGGCGGCGAAGCTTCCGCTGATTCTTCTCGAACAAGACATGCAAAACCGCCGTATCCTTGATCAGGTTTTCCGCGACGTCGGTGCCGTGCCCGAGATTGTCTCCGAAACCAACGGTTTCATGACCGCCGTCGTTATGGCTTTGGCGGGCACGGGGGCAACGGTCTTACCGAAGGTGCTGGCCAATGCGCTTGGTCCACTGGACGGAGCGCGGCTTCTTCCGTTGATCGAGCCGGACGTGGAAAAGACCGTCGCTTTGGTGACCGCGCGCGGCGACAAAAATATCCCTGTGGTCGAGGCGATAAAGCAAACCGTGGCCAAGGAAGTTCCATAACGAAATCCTATCGTGAAATTCGAAATACGGATTTGACGATACGCTTTTCTGAATGCACATTCGCCCCGCTCAGAAACGGGGAGGCACCATGGCACCGCTCGATGAACGCGCCGGGGTCTGGAAGGGTGGGCAAGGCCGCAAAGGCCGGGCAACGCCGAAGGGACGTCAGGTCGATGATGCTGCGTTGGCGGAGATCCAGTCGCTTTTGGGCGATCGTCCGCGCCGCCGAGATCTGTTGATCGAACATCTGCATCTTGTTCAGGACGCGCACGGACACCTGAGCGCGGCCCATGTCGCTGCGATAGCCCATGAAATGCGGCTTGCACAGGCAGAGGTCTACGAGGTTGCCACGTTTTACGCGCATTTCGACGTGGTGGGCGAAGATGAAACGCCGCCGCCCGCGTTGACGATCCGGGTTTGTGATTCATTGTCATGCGAGCTTGCGGGGGCTGCGGCTTTGGAACAGGCACTTCGCGATGATCTGGACCCCGCCCAGGTGCGGGTGGTGCGGGCGCCTTGCATGGGGCGCTGCGACACCGCACCGGTGTTAGAGATGGGCCACGCTCATATTGACCATGCAACGCCGGAAAAGGTGCAGGCCGCGATCTCGGCCGGCCACACGCACCCGGTCATCCCGACCTACGAGCGGCTCGACGCCTACAGGGCCACCGGCGGCTACGCGGAACTGACGCGGCTCAGGGACAGCGGCGACTGGTCCGCCGTACAGGACAAGGTCCTTGAAAGTGGGCTGCGCGGGCTTGGCGGGGCCGGGTTTCCATCGGGAAAGAAATGGGGGTTCGTGCGCGCCAATCCGGGCCCGCGGTATCTTGCGGTCAACGGCGACGAAGGCGAACCCGGCACATTCAAGGATCGCTACTACCTTGAACGCACGCCGCATCTTTTTCTTGAAGGCATGTTGATCGCCGCTTGGGCGATTGAGGCAGAGACATGCTTTATCTACATGCGCGACGAATACCCCGCTGTTCTGGAAATCCTTCGGCGCGAGATTGGGGCATTGGAGGACGCGGGGATCGTGTCGCCGGGATATATTGACCTGCGCAGGGGGGCCGGGGCGTACATCTGCGGTGAAGAAAGCGCGATGATCGAGTCGATCGAAGGCAAGCGCGGTTTGCCGCGTCACCGCCCGCCTTTCGTCGCGCAGGTTGGCGTGTTTAACCGCCCAACACTCGTTCACAATGTCGAAACGCTTTACTGGGTTTCCCGTGTGTGCAGAGAGGGGCCAGAGGTCCTGAATTCTGTAGAAAAGAACGGACGCAAGGGATTGCGCAGTTACTCTGTGTCGGGCCGCGTCGCTGACCCGGGAGTGTATCTGCTTCCGGCGGGATCAACGATCCTGGACGTGATCGAAGCGGCTGGTGGCATGGCCGATGGACATGCGTTCAAGGCCTACCAGCCGGGTGGCCCGTCTTCGGGCCTGCTGCCCGCGACAATGGACGACGTTCCTCTCGACTTCGACACATTGCAACCGCACGGCACTTTCATCGGATCGGCGGCGGTGGTGGTTCTGTCTGATCAGGACAGCGCGCGAGACGCGGCGCTGAACATGCTTCGTTTCTTCGAGGATGAAAGCTGTGGCCAGTGTACGCCTTGCCGGGCCGGGTGCGAAAAGGCCGTGAAGCTGATGCAGGCGGAAACCTGGGATCAGCCGCTTTTGGAAGAACTGTGCCAGGTCATGGCGGACGCGTCGATCTGTGGGTTGGGGCAGGCGGCCCCGAACCCGATCCGGTTGACCATGAAACACTTCGGCGAGGAGATCTGAGATGGCCGATGGCGGACAGGTAAGCATGGTCACATTCACGCTTGATGGCGAAGAGGTGACGGTCCCCGAAGGCTGGACGATCTGGGAAGCGGCGCATGGCCGGGGCCTTGTCATCCCTCATCTTTGTCACAAGCCCGCCCCGGGATACCGCGCGGACGGCAACTGCCGGGCTTGTATGGTCGAGGTCGAGGGAGAACGCACACTTGCGGCGTCATGCATCCGGCCCGTAGCGGATGGGATGGTCGTAAATACGGCGTCCGATCGTGCGACTTCGGCGCGGCGCATGGTGATCGAACTGCTTGCCGCTGATCAACCCGAGACCGCGCATGATGCGTCATCCCACTTTGCGGATATTGCCGCGGCGCAAGGCGTCTCCGAAAGCAGGTTCCCGGCAAAAGCGCCCGACGCAATTCCACTTCTTGATGCAAGCCATGTGGCGATGCGTGTGAACCTGGATGCCTGTATTCACTGTAACCTCTGCGTTCGGGCCTGCCGGGAAGTGCAGGTGAACGACGTCATCGGGATGGCCGGCCGTGGCGCCGGGGCGCAGATTGTGTTCGATCAGGCCGATCCCATGGGCGACAGCACATGCGTGGCGTGTGGCGAATGCGTACAGGCCTGCCCCACAGGGGCCCTGATGCCCGCCACCGTGCTTGACGACGCACAAGCCGGCGACAGCAGGGACTACGACGAGGAGGTCAAGAGTGTTTGCCCTTATTGCGGAGTTGGCTGCCAGCTTTCGTTCAAAGTGAAGGACGGCAAGGTCAAATATGTCGACGGGATCGAGGGGCCGGCGAACGAGAATCGGCTTTGTGTGAAAGGCCGTTTCGGGTTTGACTATGTCGCCCACCCGCACCGTTTGACGAAACCGCTGATCCGTCGGGAAGACGCGCCTGCCAAGGGGCTGAATGTCGATCCGGGCAATGTGGCGACGCACTTCCGCGAAGCGACGTGGGAGGAGGCACTTGATGCTGCTGCCGGAGGCCTCGCCCGGCTTCGTGACGAAAACCCGCGCGCCGTTGCCGGGTTCGGATCCGCGAAGTGTTCGAACGAGGAAGCGTATCTTTTCCAGAAGCTGATCCGGCAGGGCTTTGGGCACAACAACGTCGATCACTGCACGCGGCTTTGCCACGCGTCCTCTGTTGCTGCCTTGATGGAAAACGTAGGCTCGGGCGCCGTCACCGCGACCTTTAACGAGATCGAGAACGCCGATGTCGCTATTGTCATCGGCGCAAACCCGACCGAAAATCACCCGGTCGCCGCGACCTTCTTCAAGCAGTTTGCCAAGCGCGGCGGGAAACTGATTGTCATGGATCCGCGCGGGCACGGACTAAAGCGGCACGCCACTCATATGCTGCAGTTCAAACCGGGCGCCGACGTTGCGATGCTGAATGCCATCATGAACGTGATCGTCGAGGAACAGCTCTATGATCAGCAATACATCGACGGCTACACCGAGAACTGGGATGCAATGAAAGCCCATCTGGCAGATTTTCCGCCCGAGAAGATGGCCGAGGTGTGCGGGATCGACGCCGGCACACTGCGCGCGGTTGCGCGCGAGTTCGCCACAGCACAGGCTGGAATGATCTTCTGGGGGATGGGCATCAGCCAGCACATTCATGGAACCGACAACTCGCGTTGCCTGATCAGTCTTGCGTTGATGTGTGGCCATATTGGCCGTCCGGGAGCAGGGCTTCATCCTTTGCGCGGTCAGAACAACGTCCAGGGCGCTTCGGATGCCGGGCTGATCCCGATGTTTCTGCCAGACTATCAAAGCGTGACTGACGACGGCGTACGCAGCGCGTTTTCCGAGATTTGGGGCGCAGGCGATTTCTCGAACGAAAAGGGCCTGACCGTGGTCGAGATCATGGATGCGGTCCATGCCGGAGATATTCGCGGCATGTATGTCCTGGGTGAGAACCCTGCGATGTCAGACCCCGACGTCGAACATGCCCGCGACGCGTTGGCGAAACTCGACCATCTTGTCGTGCAGGACATTTTCCTAACGGAAACAGCCAACTATGCCGATGTGATCTTGCCGGCTTCGGCCTGGATCGAGAAGACGGGGACCGTCACGAACACGAACCGTCAGGTCCAGATGGGCCGTCCCGTCCTGCCACCGCCCGGCGAGGCGCGTGAAGACTGGGCGACGATCGTTGAATTGGCAAAGCGCCTTGGGCTTGACTGGGCCTACAGCCATCCAAGCGAGGTCTTTGCCGAGATGAAGGCGTCGATGAAAAGCCTCGACAATATTACGTGGGACCGGCTTGAAGAGGCGGCAGTGACCTATCCCTCACTATCGCCCGAGGACCCGGGACAGCCGATTGTCTTCAGTGGGGGGTTTCCGCGGCCTGAGGGTCGGGCCCGGTTCACCCCAGCCAACGTGACACCGCCCGACGAATTGCCGGACGCCGACTATCCGATGGTCCTGATCACCGGGCGTCAACTGGAACACTGGCATACCGGCTCGATGACCCGTCGCAGCACCGTGCTTGACGCCGTTGAACCCGTTGCAAACTGTTCGTTGCATCCCAAGACGTTGCGTGCGCTTGGCGTTGCTCCGGGCGACCCGGTGCAGTTGACGACTCGGCGTGGCAGTGTCACGGTGATGGCCCGTGCGGACCGGGCTGTCGCCGAAGGCAACGTGTTCTTGCCCTTCGCCTTTGTCGAGGCAGCGGCGAATGTGCTTACGAATGCAGCGCTTGATCCCTACGGCAAGATCCCCGAGTTCAAGTTTTCCGCTGTTCGGGTCGAAAAAGCCGTGCCGATGGCGGCGGAATAGCACGGCTATCCCAGGGCACGGCCTTCGGGGATGTGGCGTTTCAAGGCACGCACCATCCGGCGATAGGCCGGTCTGTGTCGCCGCCGCAGATGCAGAACGGCAAAGACTGGCTGGCTGATGCGGGGCGCATCCCAAACGGGTTGCGCTTCGCCAGATGCGGCCATGCGGTCAACGGTATCTTCGGGCAGGTATGTGGTGCCGCCCGTCGCAGCCAACAGGCCTTCGACGACACTTGTCTGACCGCTTGACAGCGTCCCTTGCGACAGCACCGGCAACAGACCTTCATGCGTCCTGAAGAACGCGGGCGAGTAGTTTGGAACGATGTAATTTTCGGGCCGGACAGCGCCGAGCGATGCCGCTTCGGTCGAAACCATCCTGTACCCAACCTCGCCCACGCTTTCGAACGACAGATCGGGATGCGGTGTCGGGGTGTAGACGACGGCCAGATCCATCTCGCCGCGCATCACATCACTGCACATCTGGGCCGAGAAATCGCTTTCCACATAGAACGCTGCATCCGGCACCGCATCGCGAAGCGTGGTGATCCAGTCGCCAATATGCCCTGTCAGCAAATCGTGCTGCACGCCGATCCGAAGCGATATCGCGGCGGCGGCGTCCCGCGTCGCCTGGACCGCTTCGGACCATGTCAGGCGCAGGGTCCGGGCGTGGGGCTCAAACTTCAGACCTGCGGTCGTCAGAGCGGTGCCCGCCCGTCCGCGTTCGAAAAGCTGGCAGGACAGCGCGCGCTCAAGCGCCTTGACCCGACCTGAGACAGTGGATTGCGTGACCCCCAAACGTTCCGCAGTGCGGTTGAAGCTGCCGGTTTCGCAGAGGTCGAGGAAGGTTTCGACGGCGTCTATCTGCATGGTCACCTCTAATCGGGCATTTCGATTAAATCAAATAGAAACCTCGAATTGAATTACCCCGCGCCGCCCGGTTAGAATTTTTGGCAATCGGGCAGAGGAGGGACCATAATGGCAGAGCTACCAGGAACGGCGCGGGTTGTGATTATCGGCGGCGGGGCGGTCGGTGCCTCGGCGCTTTACCATCTGGCCAAACAGGGGTGGTCCGATTGCGTCCTTCTGGAGAAGAATGAACTGACCGCCGGATCAACGTGGCATGCGGCAGGTAACGTCCCGACCTTTTCGACCTCTTGGTCGATCATGAACATGCAGCGCTATTCGACCGAGCTTTATCGGGGCCTTGGCGCGGCGGTCGACTATCCAATGAACTACCACGTTACCGGTTCGATCCGGCTGGCGCATTCAGCAGAACGTATGCAGGAGTTTCAGCGCGCCAAAAGTATGGGCCAGTACCAGGGTATGGACCTGGAAATTCTTAGCGCAGGCGAGATCACGGACCGGTACCCGTTCATCGAAACCCATGATCTTGCAGGGGCGCTTTACGACCCTGCCGATGGTGACATCGACCCCGCCCAGCTGACCCAGGCCCTGGCCAAGGGCGCCCGCGACATGGGGGCCACGATCATACGGTTTTGTCCGGCGACCGGTGTCAGCCGCGAGAACGGCGAATGGATCGTGCACACGGATCAGGGCGACATCCGGTGCGAATTTGTCGTGAACGCGGCGGGTTATTATGCCCAACGCGTGGGCGAGTGGTTCAAACCCTTTGGCGGACGCACCGTGCCTATGATGGTGATGAGCCATCAGTACCTGCTTTTCGAAGAAGTCGCCGAGGTGCGGGACTGGTCTGCGGCAAACGGTGGCAAGCTGCCGCTTCTGCGCGATGTCGATACGTCCTACTACCTGCGCCAAGAGAAAAACGGTTTTAATCTGGGACCTTACGAGCGGAACTGTAAGGCGCATTGGGTCGATCCGTCGGATCCAATGCCCGAGGATTTCAGCTTCCAGCTTTATCCCGACGACCTCGACCGACTTGAATGGTATATTGAGGATGCGATGGCCCGCGTGCCGCTTTTGGGCGAGGCCGGGCTGTCGAAAGTCATCAACGGTCCGATCCCCTATGCCCCCGACGGGCTGCCCCTGATCGGGCCGATGCCAGGGGTGCCAAATGCGTTTGAGGCCTGCGTGTTCACATTCGGTATCGCGCAATCGGGCGGTGCCGGGAAAGTGCTGGCCGAATGGATCACCGAGGGACAAACCGAGTGGGACATGTGGTCTTGCGACCCGCGCCGCTACACCGACTACACCGATCCCGAATACTGCGTTGAGAAGGGAATGGAGGTTTACGGCCACGAATATGCCATGCATTTCCCGTGGCATGCCTGGCCTGCAGGCCGTGACCGGAAGCTTTCGCCCGTTCATGATCGCGTTCTGGGGCTCGGCGGGCAGATGGGCGCATATAATGGCTGGGAGCGGGCCAATTGGTTCGCGCGGGCCGGCGACGACACATCCGAGGCCGCGACCCAGACATGGAAGCGTGCCGGGCCTTGGGAGCCGCGCATTCGCGAAGAGTGCGAAGCGGTGCGTGACAGCGTGGGGGTTTTGGATCTGCCCGGGTTTGCGCGGTTTCATCTGACAGGATCCGGGGCGGCAGATTGGCTGTTGGGCCAGATCGCGGGGGGGCTGCCCAAGGTGGGCCGGATCGGGCTTGGGTACTTTCCCGACAGCCGCGGGCGCATCGTGACCGAGATGAGTATCGCGCGGAACGGGGAGGACAATTTCACCCTGATCACCGCCGCGTCTGGCCAATGGCACGACCGCGACTGGCTTCTCAAATCTCTGCCGGAACACCTGTCACTGACGGACCGTACACGTGAGCTTTCCACGCTGATTGTAACGGGCCCAGAGGCACGCGCTCTGTTCAGCGCGATCGGGACAGAGGCCGATCTGGCTCTGCCGTGGCTCAGCCACCAGTCGGCGACTGTCGCGGGCCGACCCTGCACACTTGCCCGCGTCAGTTTCGCAGGCGAGCTCGGCTGGGAAATTCACGCAGCGAACGCAGACATCCCAGCGCTTTATGACGCGGTTCTGTCTGCAGGGGCGAAACCGTTCGGCATGTGGGCATTGAATTCGCTTCGCATCGAGAAAGGGTATCGCGCGTGGAAAGGCGACTTATCTACGGATTACAGTATTTTGGAGGGCGGTCTTGATCGCTTTGTCCGGCTAGATAAGACACAGGATTTCCCCGGTAAGGCTGCGATGCTAAGCGAGCGCCAGCAGGGCGTTGCGAAACGGTTCGTGACGCTGACTGTAGACGCGGACGGTGCCGACGCGCCCTATATGTCGACCCTTTGGCACGGAAGCGAGGTGGTCGGCGAGACGACCTCGGGCGCGTGGGGTTACCGGGTCGGACAGTCTATTGCACTAGGCATGCTGCGCTCGGATCTCGCGACAGAAGGTACCCAGATCGAAGTCGATATCTACGGCGAACGGTTTGCTGCCAAGGTCGCGGCGGATACCCCCCTGTGGGACCCTGAGAACACGCGGCTGAGGGCCTGAGGCATGGCAAAGCTTCCGACCCATGCGCGCGCGGTCATCATCGGTGGTGGCGTGTCTGGATGTTCGGTCGCCTACCATCTTGCCGCACGGGGATGGAGCGACATCGTGCTTCTGGAGCGTAAACGGCTGACCTGTGGCACCACGTGGCACGCCGCAGGTTTAGTCGGCCAGCTTCGACCGAACCAGAACATGACGCGGCTCGCCAAGTACTCGGCCGATCTTTACGCCCGGCTCGAGGCCGAGACCGGCGTGGCAACGGGCCTTCGGCAAGTGGGGTCGATCACGGTTGCGCTGACGGACAATCGCCGGGAAGAGATCCTGCGGCAGGCCTCGCTTGCACGCGCCTTCGGCGTCGAGGTCGAGGAGGTTTCTGTAAATCAAGTCAAGGATATGTATCCTCATCTTGAGGTCGGTGATCTGAAGGGTGCGGTCCATTTGCCGGGGGATGGCCAGTGTGACCCGGCAAACATCGCAATGGCGCTTGCGAAGGGCGCGCGGATGCGCGGGGCAAAGATCATCGAAGGCGTGAAGGTCACGGGCGTTGCGGATAACGGTTTGTCGGTCACTGGGGTCGAATGGGAAAGCGATGGGGACACCGGGCACATTGCAGCCGACGTTGTGATCAACTGCGGCGGCATGTGGGGGCGTGACCTTGCTGCCCGTTCCGGAGTCACGCTGCCGCTTCACGCGTGCGAGCATTTCTACCTAGTTACCGAACCCATTGACGGCCTGGGCCACCTTCCGGTTCTGCGAGTGCCCGACGAATGCGCCTATTATAAATCGGACGCAGGAAAAATGATGCTGGGCGCGTTCGAACCAAAAGCCAAGCCCTGGGGTATGAACGGCATCCCTGAAGACTTCGAGTTCGATGCGCTGCCAGAGGATTTCGAACATTTCGAACCCATTCTAGAGCAGGCCATGCACCGCGTGCCGCTGTTTCAGACGGCGGGCGTGCACACGTTCTTCAACGGCCCCGAAAGCTTCACACCTGACGATCGCTATTTCCTGGGCGAGGCACCCGAGTTGCGCGGTTATTGGGTTGCGGCGGGTTACAATTCGATCGGGATTGTGTCCTCGGGCGGTGCGGGCATGGCGCTGGCCCATTGGATCGACGAAGGTGCACCGCCCTTTGATCTTTGGGATGTCGACATTCGGCGCGCGCAGCCCTTTCAACGCAACCGCCGCTATCTGAAGGAACGTGTCAGCGAAACGCTTGGCCTGCTTTACGCCGACCACTTCCCATACCGGCAAGTTGAAACGGCGCGCGGGATACGACGATCGCCCTTGCATGAACACCTAAAGCAGCATGGTGCAGTGTTCGGAGAGGTCGCGGGTTGGGAACGCGCGAACTGGTTTGCCAAAGACGGGCAAGAGCGCGCCTACCGCTACGACTGGCACCGCCAGAACTGGTTCGACAACCACCGGGCCGAACATATGGCGGTTCGAGAGGGCGCTGGTCTGTTCGACATGTCATCGTTTGGAAAGATCAGGGTCGAAGGGCGCGACGCGCTGGCCTTCCTGAACCGTGTATGTGCCGGGCAGTTGGATGTGGCGGCGGGCCGGATCGTCTATACGCAGATGCTGAATGACCGGGGCGGGATCGAATGCGATCTGACGGTGACGCGCCTTTCGGAAACGGCGTTTCTTTTGGTTGTGCCGGCCGCTACGGTTCAGCGCGATCTGGCCTGGCTTCGGCGACATGTCGGGGACGATTTTGCTGTCGTCACCGATGTGACGGCCGCCGAAGCCGTTTTGGTCCTTATGGGCCCCAAGGCCCGGGACGTGCTGTCGGCGGCGTCGCCAGACGACTTCACGAACGCCAAGCACCCCTTTGGGACCGCAAGAGAAATTGAGATTGGCCATGGTCTGGCGCGCGCGCACCGGGTGACCTATGTCGGCGAACTTGGATGGGAATTGTACGTATCTGCCGATCAGGCCGCCCATGTTTTTGAGGCGGTGATAGAGGCGGGCGCCTCACACGGTCTGACGCTTGCTGGTCTTCACACGCTAGACAGTTGCCGGATCGAAAAAGCATTCCGTCACTTTGGCCACGACATCACAGACGAAGATCACGTACTGGAAGCGGGTCTTGGCTTTGCGGTGAAGACCGAAAAGGAAAGGTTTGTAGGCCGCGACGCGGTGCTGCGAAAGCGCGAAGCAGGGCTGGAACGGCGGCTTGTGCAGTTCCGATTGGACGATCCTGAGCCAATGCTGTTTCACAACGAACCGGTGATCCGCGACGGACAGATCGTGTCCTACCTGACCTCAGGCAATTATGGCCACGCGCTCGGCGCGGCAATCGGGCTTGGCTACGTGCCTTGCACGGGTGAAACCGCCGAAGAGGTACTGAGTGCCCAGTACGAGATCGAAATTGCCGGGCGCCGTGTCGGTGCGACGGCTAGCTTGAAGCCAATGTATGACCCAAAAGCCGAAAGGGTGCGCCAATGAGCCAAGCAGATGCAATTCCGCGCGGGCGTCGTGCGGGTGGACGTGCGGCCCGTGTCGCCTTGCGCGCAGCACCCCTTGCTGAAGAGATCCGCCCGATCCGGCCCGGAATGGTGGGTGGGCAATACGCACCCCTGTCGGATGCGGATGTGGCGCGCATCCATTCCGCCGCGCTTGATGCGCTAGAAGTCATAGGCCTTGCACAGGCGCCGCAATCCGGCATCGACGCGATGACGGCGGCAGGGGCCGAGTTGGGCGATGACGGTAGGCTGCGCTATCCGCGTGCGCTGGTTGAGGATATGTTGGCAAAGGCGGCGCGCGGTATCACCTTGCACGGCCGCGACGAGCGGTACGATTTGCACCTTGAACCGGGACGGGTGCATTTCGGCACCGCAGGGGCGGCGGTGCATATGGTCGATCCCGTGACCAAGACCTACCGCCCGTCCACCGCACGCGATCTTTACGATGCGGCGCGGATTACCCATCACCTCGATAATCTCCACTTCTTTCAGCGGGCGCTTGTGGCACGGGATGTCGCAGACCCGATCGAACTCGATGTGAATACGGTTTACGCCAGCCTCAGCGGGACCACGAAACATGTCGGCACCTCGTTTGCGGGTCCTGACAGTGTCGCGCCCTGCATGGACGTCATCTACGAGGTCGCGGGCTCCGAGGATGCCTGGCGCGCGCGCCCGTTTGTGTCGAACACAAACTGCTTTGTCGTGCCGCCCATGAAGTTTGCCGAAGACAGCTGTCTGGCAATGGAAATGGCCATCCACGCGGGCATGCCGGTTCTTCTTCTGTCGGCCGGGCAGGCGGGTGCAACCGCGCCCGCACCTATTGCCCTTGCAATTGTCCAGGCCGTGGCCGAATGCCTTGCCGGCGTTGTCTACGTCAACGCGATATCACCGGGCCACCCGGCGATTTTCGGCACCTGGCCATTTGTTTCGGATTTGCGAACGGGTGCGATGTCGGGCGGATCCGCCGAACAGGCTCTTCTGACAGCCGGATGCGCACAGATGCATCGTTTCTACGGGTTGCCCGGCGGCGCGGCGGCAGGGATTTCGGACAGCAAGCTTCCCGACATGCAGGCTGGGTGGGAACAGGGAATCACCGCGACGCTTGCGGGACTTTCCGGCCTGAACATGGTGTACGAAAGCGCTGGCATGCATGCGTCGCTCTTGGGGTTCTGTTTTGAAAGCCTTGTGATGGGCGATGATATCCTCGGGCAGGCTTTACGCTGTGTCCGGGGGATCGACGTCACCGAAGACTCTGTGTCGATCGAATCGATGAAGTCCGTGTGCCTTGGGGGCCCGGGCCATTATCTTGGCAGCGATGAGACGCTGCGGCTTATGCAGACGGAATACGTCTATCCCGGTCTTGCAAACCGCATGAGTCCCAAAGAATGGGAAGAGGCAGAAAAGCCTGACCTTCTGAGCAATGCGGTGACGCGGGCCGAAGCCATCCTGGCAAGCGCGCCGTCCCACGTTGCGCCAGATATTGATGCGCGTATTCGGGCGAATGTGAACATCTACTTCTAGGGCGCCTCGACGCACCCGAGAGATCAAGAGGCGCCACTTATCTCGCGGCGGCAGGACGCGTCAGAGATCGTAGAAACGCTGCGCTGGGATCCTTCCAGATTGGCCGAGGCGAATTGCGCCCTGACCGGCTGTCGGCCGCGACCCCCTCCGTTTGGTATTACCCACCAGTACCTGGTCGCGGCGCGAGGGTCCGCATCTCTGCCGCCAGAGCGGCCATGGCCGCCTCAAGGGCATCAAGCCGGTCGGAGAGTCTCTTCATGGTGCCGGGCGAAACCTGTGCACCGCGCGCGGCCAGCATGCCCGCGCCCAGAAGCATGGCCGACACCGCCTCAAGCTCGGTCCCGGCACCGACTGGACGGTCGACTGGGGCATGGGCTCCGGCAGGTGCACCCAAGGGATCGTCTGCGTTTCCCTGCCGACAAGCTCCTTGCAACGATTGCACGTCGGTAAGGCTTGCCAACTCGGTGATATCCCCGTCTGGTGCGACCCGCGTCAGATCAAACCCTTCCTCTTGCAAAGCGGCTTCCACCGACTGGTCAAGGATCAATCCCAAACCCACACCGGGCAGGGGCGTGTGGAAAACGGATGCTTCGGTCAACGCCGCCAATATCTCGTCAGGAACCGCATCAGGCGTGCCCGAGCGCATCGACAGCACATGGGTAATATCGCGACGATCCAGCGGACGCGGGCGTCGGCTGCTGCGGAACTGCAAGACTGTATTTTCGGTGCGCGAAGACATCATCGGCAGGCCCTTGATCACGCTTTGGGGCCTATCGCTAAGGGCTTAAGAATCCCTTGCCCATGGATCGGGGCCAAGGGCCAGAATTGCACTGTCTTCGTCGTCGTTCTTAAAGAACGGAACGTTGGTTGGGGCCGAAAGGTCCGGAAGCCGCATCGCAATATCCGCCAAAACGATCTCGGTTATGAATGGCAAATCGAACCTGCGTGCTTCATGCAGCGGGACCCATTGCAAGTGGCGCAACTCGTCCGAAGCAAGGCTAAAATCGTCTAGGTCGCCCGCGATCTGCGCTGCGTCGACCAGAAAAAACCTGGCATCAAAACGCCGGGGCCGGCCGGGGGGTGTAATCGCCCGAAACACAAACCGAAGCGGCGCCGCGTCCGGGCGATGCCCGGTTTCGGCAAATTTCATCCAGTCGGGTGCTGGATCGGTCCAGCGAGCGGGCTTGCCAAGGACAAGCCCCGTCTCCTCCCAAAGCTCACGAATCGCTGCGGCAGCTATAGTACCTGGTTCCGGCCCGGCACCCGCAAGGCGTTCCCGGCAGGGCGCGCCAACTGGATGAAAAAGGGGGACGTCTGCGTCACCCGCATCGACCGCGCCACCCGGAAAGACGAATTTGTTGGGCATAAACGCGGCATTCGCGCCACGCTGCCCCATAAGAACGGCAGGACTGTCCGCAGCCGACCTGAGAACGATCACCGTTGCGGCGTCACGGATTACTGTTTTGTCCATTGGCCTTCCGCTTCAGAAGCGATGTCGGCGCTAAAACCCGTGCATCCGCTTTGCCCATTGGAACGCCACAATGACGCCCTTCAGTCTGGGAAGAAGGTAAAGCGAAAGCGCCACGCTTCCAATGACTAGGATGGTGCCAAGAACAAAGGGCTCGGAGCGAAATGTCGTTGACGACCAGATCAAAACCGGAGCCAGCAGCTTCCCGACGATCAGGATCGTCAGATACGCTGGCCCGTCATCGGCGCGGGCGCGGCTTAGATCTTCGCCGCAGACCGTGCAAGACGAACGAACCGTTAGATACCCTTTCAGCATCGGTCCTGATCCACATTTCGGGCAACGTCTGCGCCAGCCACGAAAAATGGCGCGCTTCAGCGGACGCTCGCGGGGCGCGAGCGCGCTCGGATTGAGGGCCGGGTTTGCATGCATGGGATCGTCCTCGGCGCGTGGTGCGCCCATATGCTCCAGATAGCGGTACTTTAGTGTTAGCGAAATACCCTTGCGGCGGGATGCCGCAAAAAAATCCGCGAATTGCGACGGAAGCGGTGTGCCCATGCGTTCAAGGGGTATGACGGCGGAACAATCTGGACCCGCCTTGCAAGATAGGAAGAAACCAACATGAAACGATCCGATCTGATACTAAGTGCCCTGGCTGCTGCGATTGCTCTTGGCGCGGGTGCGAGCCTGGCTCAGGAGCGCGAGCGCCGCGATCCGGGAGCGATGTTTGAAAGACTAGACGCAAACGGTGACGGCCAGATCGACACGGCAGAAGTCGAGAGTGCGCGCGAAGATCGTTGGACAACGTTGGACGCCGACGGGGATGGAGAGGTCAGCCGAGCCGAGTTCATCGCACGTGCCGAAGAACGTGCGGTTGACCGTGCTGAACGTGCCTTCGAACGGCTGGACTTGGATGGCGACGGGCGTATCACCCGCGATGCAATCGAAGCGCAGCGCGGCGACCGTGCAGATCGCGGGGCACGCATGCTGTCGCGTCTTGATACCGACGGCGACGGGGCGGTATCGCGCGAAGAATTTGACGCGGGGATTGAACGCTTTGCCGAAAGGCGCGGTGGGCGGAAGGGCGATGGAAGCCGCCGGAACTAGGCTCCTGACCGCTCGGCAGTGCTGGGCTGTCGAGTGGCCGTTGTTCGAACCGCACCGACCGGATACGCCTGTCCGTAGTATGATGGATCGCCCCGACGCCTTGGCCGAGATGTCTGACACTGCGCTTCTTGTGCGCTATGGCAATGGGGATGTGGGCGCGGCAAATGAGCTGACCAGCCGGCTTGCGCCACGCATCTTGACCTATGCGTCCCGGATTCTGTCGGATGAGGCTGAAGCCGAGGACGTGACCCAGGAGGCCATGCTCCGGCTCTGGCGAGTTGCGCCGAATTGGCGGCAAGGCGAGGCGCAGGTCTCGACATGGCTGTACCGCGTCGCATCAAACCTTTGCATGGACAGGTTGCGAAAGCGGGGTCGCTCAACTCCGCTTGATGCCGTGCACGAGGTGCAGGATGATCGGCCCGAGGTCGCTTCCGACATGATCGCGCGCGACCGAAAAATGGCACTCGAGGCCGCGCTTGTGCGGCTGCCTGAGCGTCAACGGCAAGCTGTTGTGTTGCGGCATATTGAGGGGCTTTCAAATCCCGAGATCGCTGCCGTGATGGACATCGGCGTGGAGGCGGTGGAAAGTCTGACCGCGCGGGGAAAGCGCGCGCTGGTGGCCTGGCTGCGACCGGAGCGCGAACAATTGGGATACAATGATGACTGACCCTGATCCTTTGGACGACTTCTTTGACGCGGCCCGCGATGCGCCAAGGCGGATGCCGGATTCGCTTCTGATGCGGATTGCAGCCGATGCAGAGCGGGAGGTTTCCCCACCGTCCAAACGGTCGCGGCATCGCATGGGTGTGCTGGCGTTGTTGGGCGGCTGGCCCGCCCTTGGGGGACTTGCAACCGCGACGCTTGCAGGGGTTTGGATCGGGGTTGCCAACCCGCTTGGCGTCGATCCTTTGGGTCTTGTCGGGGCCGGCGATGTCGCATCGGCCGAGCTATCTGTCGGTTACTTGGATGTCGATTGGGCGCTGGAATGAGCACAAGGGACCAACCCCGGTCACAGCGTACGGCGCTTTGGATGCGGATCACGCTGTTGATCTCGCTAGCTGTAAATCTCTTGATCCTCGGCGCAATCCTCGGCGCGGTTCTTGGCCGTGACCGGGAAGGGGGGCCCGGCGACCGGCTGCGTGCGGCGCGTGATCTGGCGCCACCGCCGTTCGTACTAGCGCTTGAACCTTCGGACCGTCGCGATCTTGTGCGCAGCTACCGCGAGATCGGACCGGATCAGCCCTCGCGCGACGAAATCCGGACACGGCTTCAGGCGATCCTAACCGAACTTCGGGCCGAGGCCTTTGACGCAGACGCGTTGGCCGACCTCTTGGCTGACCAGCGAAACCGCAACCTCGCGCGGCAGACGGCCGGGTCAGAGGTGTTTGTAGGCCATCTGTCAGAGATGTCGCATGAAGATCGCCAAGCCTATGCCGACAAACTGGAGTCGGTGTTGAGGCGTGGTGCGAAGCGGTAAGTGTGGACGCATGCTGGCGAACTGACTGGAATTTGAGCAGGTCAGCCATCCGCCAAAGGCCGCGGGTGGAATCGCGCACAAATCAGTGGCCGCCAGCAGATTTTCGAGTAGTCTTGGTGCAGCCTCCGGCACAGGCAGAACAATAGGGCCACGCATCGTCGCGTTGCGACGGTTGTGTGGTGTTCGTCTGCTTTCGGACCGTGATGTCCAAGCGAAAGCCAGACCTGCCTTGGGGCCCCTGTCGTTTGGGTCTCCGCTCACACACAACCGACCAAAACGGCCATGCACGCCAAGCATGAACAGGGAGACGAGGAGAAACGTCATGACCTTTCTGAAACGATCTGGGGCGCCCTTGCCCGATCACATCCTTCAATCGGCAGAACGTATCCGCGCTGACGCCGACGGTATGTCCCGCCGGGAATTTATTGCGACCGCATCCACGTTCGGGGCATCTGCAGCGACGGCCTATGGGCTGATCGGCCTAGCGGCGCCGACGGCAGCGAAGGCGCAGAATGCGCAGACCGGCGGAACCGTCCGGTTGCGCAGCACTCTGCGGGGGATGAAAGACCCGCGCACGTTCGACTTTAACGCGCTGGCAAACTTTTCGCGCGGGTGGCTCGAGTACCTCGTCCAGTACAACAACGATGGGACCTTTTCGCCCATGCTTGCGGAAAGCTGGGACGTCTCGGACGATGCCACCGTTTACACATTCAATCTGCGCCAGAATGCTACCTGGAACGATGGAAGCCCCTTTACCGCCGAAGACGTAGCTTTCAACATCGAACGCTTCTGCGAAAAGGGTTTCGAAGGAAATTCCATGGCGTCACGCTTTGCCGTGATCGTCGATCAGGACGCTGGCCGCTTGATGGACGGGGTGGTCGAGGTCGTTGATGACAAGACGCTGCGGCTGAACCTGCCCGCGCCCGATATCACACTGATCGCGGCGGTGTCTGACTATGCCTCTGCGATCGTGCCACAGTCTTACTCTGCGGACACAATGCTGACTAAACCCGTCGGGACCGGAGCTTATCTGCCCGAATCCTATGATGTGGGCGTGAAGGGCGTTCTGACCAAGAACCCCGATCACACCTATTGGAAAGAGGATGCGGCCTGGCTCGACCGGATTGAATTCATCGACTACGGCGAGGATCCTGCATCGTTCCTTGCCGCCGCAGAGGCCGACGAGATCGACGCCATCGATGTGATCGAGGGCGAGTTTGTCCTTCTTTTCGATACGATTGACGGCTGGGAACGTCATGAAACCGTATCGGCCGGGACGATTCTAGCCCGCTGCAACCAGGCCGCCGAAGTCGATGGTACGACACCGTATGCCGATCCGCGCGTTCGCAAGGCGCTGGCAATGGCCGTCGATAACTCAAAGGTCTTGGAACTGGCCTATAGCGGTCAGGGGGAACCTGCCGAGAACCACCATGTTTGCCCGATCCATCCCGAATACGCGGATGTCGGCGCGCCGGTGTTCGATCCCGAAGGCGCGGCGGCATTGATGGCCGAAGCGGGTATGGCCGATTTCGAGCACGACCTGATCTCTCTCGATGCGGGGTTCTGGCGTGACACGGGTGACGCAATGGGTGCTCAGATCAGGGATGCCGGGATCAAGCTGAAGCGTACGATCATCCCATCGTCGAACTTCTGGAACAGCTGGGACAAATATCCTTTCTCAGTCACCAACTGGAATCACCGTCCCTTGGGGATTATCACGCTCGCGATTGCATATCGTTCGGGCGAGGCTTGGAACGAAAGCGCCTACGCGAACCCCGAATTCGATGCGGTCGTGACCGAAGCGTTGCAACAGCCCGACGTCGAAGAGCGGCGCGAGCTTATGGCGGTTGCGCAGAAGATGATGGTCGATGACGGGGTGATCATCCAGCCCTATTGGCGTTCGATGTTCAATCATACGAAAACCAATCTGAAAGGCTGTCCTGTTCACGTCGCTCAAGAGATGCGCGTCGCCGACATTTATTGGGAAGCCTGAGCTTCCTTGGGGGCGGCCTTCGGGCCGCTCCCGCGACCCACAGCGGTCTAGACGACCAGAAGTAGGATCGTCGCCAGAATTCCCCAAGACACCAAAAGCATGTGCGTCGTTTGCGCGCCTTCGTGGCAGTACCAGTAAGCAAAATGGTTGCCGCCTGCGACGAACCCCGCCCAGGTGCTCGCAAAGGCGACCGTCCCTGCAACAGCCACAGCCTTGGCCGCTGTGATCCCGACAGCCCCAAAAGCTGCCATGAACATAAGCAAGGTCCCGAGGATCAGAAGGATCGCTGCCGTCGTTTCGCACGCGACGATAAGCCGGAAGGTCAGCCGGTGAAGGCGCGGGTCGTCGATCTTTCGGTGCGCTATACGGGCAAAGTCCTCGGGGTATTCTTCAGCCATCCTGTCGAACCGCATCACCATTGCGACAGCTTCGAGGTTCAGCGCTGGATGCATCCAGTTGTCGCGAACCGCCGTTACGGTCCATGCGGCGAGACACCCGGTGATTGCTGCTTGCGCCAGAAGGGTTACGGTTTCCATGGCTGTCATTCTGCCGCTGGCTCAATCAAGCCCGGATAGGCCCAATCGCCTTTTGGATCGTAGCGGTAGCCCGGGTCGTGCCAGCCGATCAGCTTGCCGGGGTTCAATAGCCCCTTGGGGTCATGGTCACGCTTCAGTGCAACCAGATCCGCTGCCGCGTCGGCGTGGTTGCCCTCTTCATAGGTATAGGCGTGGGGGTTCCAGTTCGGACATCCCATCGCGTCAAGTTCAGCAATCAGGGCGTCAAGCCGGGTCTTATTGGAAAACCGGACCATCGGAAGGGCGGAGGCGCGTTTGCGCCCGCTGGATCGGGTAAACTCGACATGGTTGATAATCTCGCCAGCAAAGCGATCTGTGATCTTTAGGCACGTTTCCACCACTGCTCCATCCGGAAAGCCGATTTGCAGATACGTAATCTCGGGATCCGTCTTAAGCGCGCGCAGGGTCGTGTGGTTCCAGCAGAGATGATGAAGATGCGGCAACCCTTTTTTGTCTTCTGCGCTTGCGGTTGCCGAATTAAAGGCGACCCGTCCGCCCGCAGCAGCCAGCAACCCAAGAAGCGGCGACAGCGAGTTCGGCGCAACCAGGATGGCCAGGACATGCTCGTTATCGCGAATGAATTTTGCGTGCCGCTTGAAATACCGCGACGGTGCGGGCGCCTCGATCGCGGCAAGCTGCTTTAAAAGCAGGCCATCCTGACCGGCAAGGTCCCAACACGCCGATAGAGCCGCCCCCCAATCGTCGAAGCCAACAACAAGTTCGACCCAGTCTTCAGCCGGCGCCAACGGCATTTCGACTTCGGTCATCACGCCGGTAAGCCCATAGGCGTGGTGAACTTTGGCGATGTCAGCACCGGTCAGGTCAATCAGCCTTGGTGTTGCCTCCATTGTCGCCATGCGAACCCGAAGGATGTTGCCCGGATCGGCAAGAAAGCCCCAGCGTATCGACCCGACTCCGCCCGATCCGCCCGATATGAAACCGCCTATCGTCGCTGTTTCGCGCGTTGACGGGTGCATCCGAAACTCTAGCCCGTACTCGGCGCGTGTGTAGTCTTCGATGTCCCCCATAAGAGCCCCCGGTTCGACAACGATACGCCCCTGATCAACCGCCAGGATCCGGTTGATTCCGGTCATGTCTAAGACCACGCCACCTGCGATGGGCATGGATTGACCATAGTTTCCGGTGCCGCCACCGCGCGGCGTGACCGGGATATCAAGGTCATAGCAAGCAGAAAGAACTTGCATGACCTGGGCCTCGGTCCGAGGGCTGACAACCGCATCGGCTGCTACATGGTCCAGACGATCCTTCAAGACTGGAGAGTACCAAAAGAAATCACGGCTCTTGGCGCGGACAGCCCGTTCGCCGGTTTGCATCGGAATGTCGCCCAACCGGGCGGCAAGGGCGTCGGTCATCGTCATGGCGTCATCCCACTCAGAGTGTCGAGGTCGGAAAAATTCGGGGGGGCAGAGGCAATCGGAACGCCCTTGTCTAAAACGATGCGATCCGTTTGCGGGCGGGCGTGAAACTCGCTCCAGTTTCGAGCCGCAAACACTATGAGGTCAGCGGGACCGCCGTCACGGATATGGCCTCCGTCGTGGCCAAGGAGTTTTGCGGGCGTTGGTCCGACGGTGGCAGGCCAGTCACCGACGGGATGATCCAGCTGCAATGTATGGGCCGTGTGGCGGAACAGCTCGACCATATCGAGATCGCCATATGCGAAGTAGCCGTCCCGCGTGTTGTCCGAGCCAAGCGCCACCGGGATACCGCGGGCCAGCATCTCGTGGACCAGCGTGCCACCCCGGACGCGCGGCGTTCTGCCGGGTGCTCGATCCATCAAATAGGTGTTGCAAAGCGGTAAGCTGACAATGCCGATCCCCGCATCTGCCACCAGATCAAGCGTCCGGTCGGCTTCTTCTGGCCTCTGAACCATCAGCGCGCATGCATGGCCCGCCAGCACCGGACCTTGAAATTTGGTGCGTAGCACCGCCTCGGCCAGCGCGCGCAGACAATGAGACGCCGGATCAAGTGTTTCGTCTGCATGAAAGTCGAGCGGAACCCCGTGACACTCGGCCAAGCTGATGGCCGTGTCGAGCGCATCGGCAAGACCGGGGGCCGCGCGCATATAAAAACTGAGCGCTCCGCCAACGCGCGCGGCGGCCCGTGCAAGACCCTCCATCTGATCGCGCGGCGCGAATAGATCTGTAAATGGGCATAGCTGCACGTCGATCCGGCCCGCCCAATCGGCGGCAAGGTCCGAAAGCGCGTCTAGTGCTGCGTCCAATGTCGCCTCGTCTGCGTCCACATGGCTGCGAAGGGCCGCCGTTCCGTGCGCATAAGCCGCACGCATTTGGAATTCGGCCCGGCGGGAGAGGTCTTTGACATCAAAGTAATCGGACCGGTCGCGCATAATCGCGGTACCCGCGGCGTCAAACGTGCCATTGGGGTTCGGGCTGCGCGGACCGGTTTGGCCCTTATCGATATGCGTGTGACAATCCACGGTGCGGGGCCAGAAAATCCGGTGACCGGCATCGATCCGCGCCGCCTCGGGCAGTATGCCAAGCCGGACACGGCCGTCAGCAAGGGTTAAATCGACCTCGGTCAGGCCATCGCCTGCGGGGCGTCCAGCGCCCTCGATCATTGCCGATGGCACGCGCGCACCGATCACTCCAAGCGGTTGACCCAAGCGGTTGGCCAGCGCGTCAGCAAGCGTCGGTTCCGGGGCGCGTTGATCCATCAGGCGACGCCCCGCATCGTCATTAGCCCATCCGCCTCGGACACGCTGACACAAAGGCTCGATAGCGTCCGGGGTTTGTCGAACGGCCAGGGGGTTCCACGATGGAGGACAGCGCGTTGGTCCCACAAAAGCACGTCGCCTTCGCGCCATTGGTGGCTATAGACAAAGCGCGGCGCGGTGCAAAACGCGATCACCTCGTCAATCAGCGCCGTGCCGGCTTCGGCATCCATCCCTTCGACTGCGAAAGCATGGCTGGCAATGTAGATGGCTGGCTGACCGTTCACCGGGTTGGTCCAGATCGCGGGCCAAGTCTGATCGTCCCATTTGTTGAACATCGCCAACTTTGCCAACTCAGGCGAGATCCGCGCCCGCGAATGCGAATAGCGATGGATAAGGCGGCGTCCCTCGATCCGGCGCCGCAGATCTTCGGGCATCGCGGCAAGTGCCGCGCGCGTTGACGCCAGTTCGGTCGCACCGCCGGTCTCGGTCACAACGCGCCCGATCAGGATGTTTGCAAGCGCCGGAACCGGCAGGAACGTGCTGTCGGCGTGCCAAAGGAAGTTTGATTTCAGGTTCAGCGTGTGCAGATCCATTTCGCCCGTCACGCCCGTTTCGGTTTCGTTTGTGACTTGGGGAACGGTGAACGCTTCACCGGATTTCCGCTCGTCGGCCTGACGGTCTTCGATGGGTCCAAAGAGCCGGGCGAACCGCATGTGATCGTCTGGCGAAAGCGATTGTCCTGGGAACAACAGCGCCGAGTGTGTCTCAAACAGGGCGCGGATCTCAGGGTAAAACCTGGTTTCGCTCACATCGCGCAGGTCGATGTCCTCAATTCGAACACCAAAGCAATCGGTCAGGGGCGTAGTGGTGATCTCGGTCACAAGCGGGTTTCCTTCGCGGCAGGACCGGAACGGCATAATGCACGCCGTCCCGTTGAAGCGGGATGGGTGGCCCTATCGGATCTGTGCCAGAGACGCCGTGACGCTAGCCCGCGCTCGTCCCATTGGCAAGCGCAACCCGCGTTGCGATCTTGACGCAGGCTTTATGTCACCCCACATGGCGGCTATTCCAAGCAGGGGCGGGGCGTAATATCACTGGGACACCGGTACCGCCCTGAAATGCACGCGAAAGGCCCGATACGGCACATGCCTTCCTCAGCGCTCACCAAGGTCGCGGACCGCCTGAAGCTGGGCGAGCTTATGGCATCGCCGTTGATGCAGCTCGTCCGCGAAAACATCGTGACGCAGCGCAAGTATTACGGGTTTGCCATCTCTGCGATGGTCGTCATTGCGCTGACATCGGCGCTAACGGCTTACATGATGGAAGCCATAGTCGACGCGATGACCAGCTACGAGAGCAAACTTGCCATTTTAATGGTTGCTTTCGCTGTGGCAGGGGTTTTTCTTATCAAAGGCTTAGCGACCTTTATTCAACTTGTTTGCCTCAGCCGCGCGGGCAACCGGATCGTCGCGACGCTGCAGAAGCGGATGTATGGCAAGCTTCTGAAGCATGGTGTCGGGTTCTACACGCAAAACCAATCCTCCGATCTGTTGATGCGGATCACCAACGGGGCGCAGGGCGCCCGGATGGTCACGCAGCTTGTCATTACAACGGCTGTTCGCGACACGTTGATGCTGGTCGGTCTTCTGGCGGTGATGTTTTATCAGCAGCCGGGCCTGTCGCTGATCACGCTGGTCATCGGACCTTTGGCGCTTCTTGGCTTGCGCAAGCTTTTGACCCGCGTGAAAGCGATCATGAAGAACCAGGCGATGTCGCTTGCCGAGATCATCAAGGTCGTGCAGGAAACGTCACGCGGGATCCAGGTGATCAAGGTTTTCTCGCTAGAGGACCAGATGACCGGCCGGATGGGCGATGCGGTGCGCCAGGTCGAGAAACGCGCCAACTCGATTGCGCGGTTGCAGGCCGCCACCAGCCCGATGATGGAGACACTGGCGGGCTTTGCTATTGCCGTTGTCGTCGCGCTTAGCGCCTACAACACGTTCGGGGCAGGGCAGATGTCAGCCGGGCAGCTGATGTCGTTCATCACAGCGTTGATGATGGCCTATGAGCCCGCCAAACGTCTGTCACGTGTCCGGGTTCAGATCGAAGCGCAGATGGTCATGGTTCGCATGCTGTTTGAGATGCTGGAATACACCGAAGACCTTGTGGAACACCCTGACGCCAAGCCATTTGCGCCGGGTGATGGAACGGTCGAACTGAAAGACGTCAGCTTCCGTTATCGCGACGAAACGCGGCTGTTCGATGGGCTTTCGCTGAAGTTCAAGCCGGGGCAGATGACAGCGCTGGTCGGACCGTCTGGGGGTGGCAAATCCACGATCCTGAATCTGATCATGCGGCTTTACGATCCGACAAACGGCGCAGTGCTGATCGACGGTCAGGATTTGCGCGATGTCACGTTCGAAAGCCTGCGCCAACGGATTTCCTTTGTCGGGCAGGACACTTTTCTGTTCAGTACGACCGTGATGGAGAACATCCGTTACTCGCGCCCCGGAGCAAGCGATATTGAAGTCTTTGAAGCTGCAAAGGCTGCAAATGCGCATCAGTTCATTACCGAACTGCCTGAAGGCTATGACACTCAAGTGGGTGAAGACGGCTCGTTCCTGTCTGGCGGTCAGCGCCAGCGCCTTGCCATCGCTCGTGCGGTGCTTCGCAAGAGCGAGATCTTGCTGCTGGATGAGGCAACGAGCGCATTGGACGCAACGTCCGAAGCTTTGATCCGCGAGGCGCTTGACCGTTTGACCGAAGGCGTCACGACGATTGTGATTGCGCACCGGCTTTCTACGGTCCTTGGCGCGGATCAGATCTACGTCCTCGCCGACGGACGCGTGCAGGAATGCGGCACCTCGGACGAATTGCTGCGTCAGGACGGAATGTTCAAGACCCTATTTGATCAGCAGTTCGGCGGTTTCAAACAAGCAATGGACATGTAGCCCGCCGTTCGCGCAGGCACGGTACGGTTGTGGCCTAGCCTGCCAGAAAATCCCCCATCCGGCCCAGCGCGCGGCGAATGTCGTCTTCGCTTGCGGCGTAACTCAGCCGCAGATAGCCCTCGCCAAGAACGCCGAAATCGGGACCGCCGATTGTGGCGACGCCGGTTGTCTCCAACAGCTTCGACGCGAGGGCCTTGGCCTTCCAACCGGTGCCCGAGATGTTGGGGAAGGCATAAAACGCCCCCTTCGGCACAATCGAGCTGACGCCGGGCAGACCGTTCAGAAGATCGACCACGAGCTTTCGCCGTCCGTCGAACGCAGCCACCATGTCGGCCACCGCGTCCTGCGGACCGGTCAACGCTTCAAGTGCTGCAAACTGTGCCGGTGCGTTCACGCAGGACCAGGCGTTGACGGCGAGTTTTCTTGCGTTGTTATAAAGCGCTTCGGGCCAAACCGAATATCCCAGCCGCCAGCCGGTCATCGCGTAGGTCTTGGACCAACCGTTCAAGAGGATGACCCGGTCGCGAATTTCCGGGTAGCTCAGCAAACAAACATGCGCTTCGCCGTCGTAAAGGATGCGGTCATAGATCTCGTCCGACAAGATCGCGATGTCAGGGCGGTCGGCCAATCCCGCCGCAAGCTTATCGACCTCTGTTTTGGGGGTCACGCCGCCGCAGGGATTTGCGGGCGAATTGACGATCACCAGTCGTGTGTCCGGAGTTATCAGAGAAAGCAGCTCGTCCGCTGAGAACGCGAAGCCGTTCTCTTCACGGATCGGAACCGGGATCGGCCGCGCGCCTGTGAACTCGATCATCGAGCGATATATTGGGAAACCGGGATCGGGATACAGGATGTCCGCGCCCGGTTCGCCGAACATAAGGATCGCGGCGAACATCGTCACCTTGCCGCCTGGAACAATCAGAACCCGGCCCGGATCGGTTTCGACACCGAACCGCGCATTCAAATCGGCCGCGACGGCCTCGCGCAGCGGCAAGATGCCAGGCGCGGGGGTGTATCCGTGCTGCCCGTCGCGCAGCGCTTTGACCGCGGCCTCAACGATATGGGGCGGTGTCGGGAAGTCAGGCTGGCCGATGCCCAGATTGATCACGTCGATGCCGCCTGCGGCAAGCTCTGCCGCCCGCGCCAGTACGGCAAATGCGTTCTCCTCCCCGATCCGATCAAAGCCGGCGATTGGTTTCATGCGGTTCTCCTTAATCCCGGATGCGCGCAGGGCGGTGACCGGGACACTGCAAAATGTCTTGGTTTACGGCGCGGGGCCCGGCTTAGTCGAGGCGGGCATATCCTCGGCAACATATGTGTCGATAATCTCGCGAAAATTGGATTCTGCCCGAAACCCAAGCGCCAATGCCCGGTCAGGCGCGAAATTGCGCGGCCAGCCTTTCACGATCCGCATGATCGTTTCATCCGGTTCTGGTCGGATCAGGCCAACGGCATCATTGCCTGCGACGGCGCGCAAGGCCTCGATCTGCTCGGCAACTGTGCAACTGACCCCCGGCATATTCAGGGCCCGGCGGCCGTCCAGCGCGTCTGTGTCAATCGTTGCGGCGTGGGCAAGAAACCCGGCTGCGGAACGCGGAGAGGCGTGCCAATGGCGCACCGTGTCCGGAACGGGCAGGGCGGCGGGCACACCGTTCAGGGGTTCTCGGATGATTCCAGAGAAAAAGCTCGAAGCCGCTAGGTTCGGTTTGCCGGGGCGCACGCAGATCGTAGGCAGTCGGATCGAAAATCCGTCGATGAAGCCTTTGCGCGCCAGATCGGCAAGCATCAATTCGGTACAGGCCTTCTGCGCGCCGTAGGATGTTTGCGGGGCACACAGAAAATCGTCGCCGATCTTTTCAGGGAAGGGTGGCCCAAAGACCGCGATTGACGAGGTAAAGACCACGCGGGGGCGGTATGCGCCGCCCGACGCCAGATGTTCGGCCCGAAGCGCCTCAAGGAAGTCCCAGAACGCAAACAAGTTGACCCGCCAGCCTTTGTCAAAATCGGCTTCGGCCTCGCCCGAGACAATGGCGGCAAGGTGATAGATCAAGTCCGGGCGGGCCGCGACCAACCGTTGCGCGGTGCCCGGCGCCGAAAGATCGCCGGTTTCCTGCCGACCGGGCGCGCTATCCGCAGGAAAGCCCAGATCGTAAAGCGTGACCTCTGGCGCAGCGGCGCCAGCGATCCCTTCGGCTGCGATCTTATGGGCGAGTTTCTGGCCGACCATGCCGCCGCCGCCAATGATAAGTACCCGTGTCATGGCGTCAGCCTGTTGCGATCAAGAAGTTCCAGGAACAGCGCAGAATGGTCCAATTCGCCGCCCTTGAGCTCCTCCATCAGGCGCACGAACCGTTCGCGGGTGCGCGATGTTGCTGGCAAAGACAAACCCAGCTCCCCGGCCTCGGACAGCGCATTGTCGAGATCCTTGATCTGGTTCGACACAAAGCCGCCCGGAACAAAGTTTCGGTCGGTCATGCGCGCCCCGTGTTGCTGAAGGATGATCGAATCCGCGAACCCGCCTTTGAGCGCTGTGCGCACCGCAGACGGATCGCCGCCGCCTTTCTCGATCAGAAGCATCGCCTCTGCGACGGCCCCGATGGTGATCGCGACAATCGCTTGGTTGGCCAGCTTCGCCAGTTCGCCTGCCCCGGATGGGCCGACATGGACCGGGCGGCCCATTGCACGAAGAACCGGCTCTGCGCGGCGAAAGGCATCTTCCGGACCGCCGGCCATGATCGCGAGGTCCCCGGCCTCGGCCCCTTTGGTGCCGCCAGATACCGGCGCGTCCAAATGCCCGACGTCCAATTGGGCGAGGTCACTGGCCTGCGCCCGAGCTTCTTCTGGCTTGATTGACCCCATCTCGATCCAAAGCCCGCCCGGCTGTAGCGCATCCCGAAGCGCCGGGTCCGCCTGCACGGCAGCGGTTGCAGGCCCATCAGACAGCATCGAGATCACGATGTCGGCCCCGCGGACCGCATCCGCCGCGCTGTCGGCAACGCGCGCCCCGGCCTCCGACAACGCGTCTGCCTTGGCGCGGGTGCGGTTCCAGACCGTCAGCTCGTGCCCTGACTTGAGCAGGTTCTGTGCCATCGGCCCGCCCATCAGCCCGGTTCCCAGTAACGCGATACGCTCGGTCATGTGTCCTCCCTCTTTTCCCAGCGACCCTAGAAAAGCCTGCACGCTTGCACTAGGGCTTTCGTCAACCACAAGACATAAAGGGGGGATTTAGCAGATGGCCAACCGACCCCGGCTTCGCTCGCAGCAATGGTTCAACGACCCCGGCGACCGGGAAATGACCGCGCTTTATACCGAACGGTATCTGAACTACGGGCTGACGCGCGAAGAATTGCAGTCCGGCAAGCCGATCATCGCGATCGCCCAAACCGGGAGCGACCTGAGTCCTTGCAATCGTCACCATATCGAGCTGGCAAAGCGGGTTCGCGATGGGGTCATCTCGCAGGGCGGAACGGTCATCGAAGTCCCAGTGCATCCGATTCAGGAAACCGGAAAGCGGCCGACAGCGTCGCTCGACCGGAACCTTGCCTACCTGAGCCTTGTCGAAACCTTATTCGGCTACCCTTTGGACGGTGTCGTTTTGATGATTGGCTGTGACAAGACGACACCAGCGCTCCTTATGGCGGCGGCGACCGTGAACATCCCGGCCATCGCGCTAAGCGTCGGGCCGATGCTGAACGGCTGGTTTCAGGGTAGGCGGACCGGGTCTGGGACAATCGTCTGGAAGGCGCGCGAGATGCACGCCGCCGGAGAAATCGACGATGACGGTTTCATGGATCTTGTAGCGTCATCGACACCGTCGGTCGGTTACTGCAACACGATGGGAACGGCGACGACGATGAATTCTCTGGCCGAGGCGCTTGGAATGCAGCTTCCCGGTTCGGCCGCCATTCCCGCGCCTTATCGGGAACGGGGCCAGATCGCCTATGAAACAGGCAAGCGCATTGTCGAAATGGTGCATGATGACCTTAAGCCATCAGACATTATGACGCGCGCGGCGTTCGAAAACGCGATTGTCGTAAATTCGGCTATTGGTGGGTCGACAAATGCGCCAATTCATCTAAACGCAATCGCCCGGCATCTGGGCGTGCCGTTGGACAACGATGATTGGCAAAATCTGGGACACGACAAACCCTTGCTCGTCAATCTTCAACCTGCCGGAGAATACCTGGGCGAAGACTATCACCGCGCGGGCGGTGTCCCGGCGGTCGTCGGTCATCTGATCGGTGGCGGGCTGTTGCCGCATCCGGGCGCAATAACTGCGAACGGGAAAACCATTGGTGAGAACTGCGAAGCAGCGACCACCACGAACGACGATGTTATCCGCCCGCTCGAAAACCCAATGGTGGACGCGGCAGGCTTCCTGAACCTGAAAGGCAATCTCTTCGACAGCGCTATTATGAAGACGTCCGTGATTAGCGCAGAGTTTCGGGATCGCTATCTGTCTGACCCAGACGATCCGGATGCCTTCGAAGGCACCGCGTTCGTGTTTGACGGGCCGGAAGACTACCACACCAAGATTGATGACGAGACGTTGGGCATAGACGAACGTTCGATCCTGTTCATGCGCGGGGCCGGTCCCATCGGTTACCCCGGCGCTGCCGAAGTCGTGAACATGCGCGCGCCTGCTTACCTTTTGAAGCGGGGCATCACGTCGCTTCCTTGCGTCGGGGACGGTCGGCAGTCGGGCACGTCTGGGTCCCCGTCGATTCTGAACGCCTCGCCCGAGGCGGCGGCAGGCGGGGGGCTTGCCATTCTGCAGACCGGGGACCGCGTGCGGATCGATCTTCGATCAGGCACTGCCGATATGCTTGTGGACGAGGCCGAGTTGGCAGCGCGCCGTGCGGCTTTACCCGAGCGCCCATTCGCGCCCGAAAGTCAGACGCCTTGGCAGGAAATCTTTCGCGAACGGGTCCGTCCGCTGTCAGAGGGGATGACCCTTGAGGGCGCCGACGCCTATCGCGACATCGCTGCCAAACATCTTCCGCGCAACAATCACTGAGGAGTGCCTGTGACCAAACCCGACCTTCTGCTGATTGGCAGCGTGACCGAACGTATGATGGATCGGCTGACGGCCGAATTTGTGGTGCACCCTTTATTCGATCAGGACGATCGCGCGGCATGGTTGGCCGAGAACGGGTCCCGCATTGTCGCTGTGGCGACGGATGGACACTACGGTCTGACGCCCGCGCCGCTAGAGCGTTTGCCGAACCTGCGCGTCGTTTCGTCCTACGGGGTGGGATATGACGGCATCGATGCCGTCGCGGCGGCAGCGCGGGGCGTGATCGTTGCCCATACCCCCGATGTTTTGAACGACGAAGTCGCCGACACCGCTGTCATGCTTTGGCTTGCGGTATCGCGCGGACTTGTTCCTTCGGATCGCTGGGCCCGGTCGGGGAACTGGGAGGCAATTGGAGGCTTCCCACTCACACGAAGCGTACAGGGTCGCACAGTGGGTGTCGTGGGGTTCGGTCGGATTGGCCAAACGATCGCGGCGCGCGCGGCGATGTTCGGCGCCCGCGTGCTTTATCACGCGCGTTCCGCCAAAGATGTTCCGCAGGAATACTGCGCCGATCTGGTGGATATGGCGGCCCGATCGGACGTTCTGATCGTGATCACGCCGGGCGGCCCGGCAACACGCCATCTGGTCAATGCCGAAGTTCTGGAAGCTCTTGGCCCTGACGGGATCCTGATTAACGTCGCGCGCGGGTCAGTGGTGGACGAGGCGGCACTGGTGGCCGCGCTGTCCGAAGGGCGCCTTGGCGGCGCGGGGCTCGATGTATTCGAGGCCGAACCCGTGATCCCCGACGCGCTGAAGACGATGGAGAACGTCGTTCTGACCCCGCATATCGGAAGCGCAACCGTGGAAACCCGGCGCGCCATGGGCGATCTGACCTGTGACAATCTCAGCCAATGGCTGAAAGACGGGACGGTGTTGACGCCGGTGCCCGAATGCCGGGCGTTGAACAAGGTCTGACGAAAGGCCGGTTGCGGCGGTCCACGCGCCGCCGAAAAAGAGGGGGAAGGCACATGGATTTCGGGGGCGACATTGGTACGCTTCAGCGGCGGATCGCTGCGGTACCTGAAGGCACAGAACGGCGGCTTCTGGCGTTTAAGGCGCTGGACCTCGGCTTGGGTCAATCGGTGCTTGAAATCGGATGCGGAAACGGACGGTTAACGCAAGAAATCGCACTTGCCGTCGGAGATAACGGGCGTGTCGTGGGGCTGGACCCCGACGAAGGACAAATCGCTGCAGCGCGTAAGACCTGCGCCGGGATCGAGAACGCCGAAATCCTTCAAGGGGACGCGACAAACTTGTCGCTTGAAGATGCGACGTTCGACCGGGTCGTTGCGATCAATACGATGGAGTACATCCCCGATACGCGTCTGGTTCTTGGCGAAATCCATCGGGTCCTCAAGCCAGGGGGGCGCTTTGTGAACATCTCGGTCCTCTGGGACCATTGGCAGTTTCACGGGGCCGATCCGGAATTGACGGCATCGCTGATGACCGCGTTTCGCGCCCATTGCGTGCATCAAATGCTACCGCTCGAATTGCCCGGTCACCTTACCCGCGCTGGGTTTGGCGGGGTGACCAAGGATCTGTTCACCTTTCTCAACACATCCCTGCACCCGAACGCCTTTGCCTATTGGTCAGCGCGCGTTCTTTGCGCGTTCGCAAGAAGCCAGGGTGTTGCCGAGGCCGATACCAGCCGCTGGATGCAGGAGATCGAGACAGCCGACCAAAAGGGGCGCTTCGGCTTTTTCAACGTATCTGTGATCAACGCTGCGGTGCGGTTGCCCTGACGCCGCACCACAGAGATCAGCCAAAGGGAACAGAGCCGGCCCCGCCGACCTATCAAAGCTCGTACGCGAGATAGACCAGGAAAGGTTCAAGCTCGATGGGGTTCGCATTCCCGGGATAGCGTGACACGTACTTGAAACCGAAGCGCTCATACATCGTCAACATTGGTCGGTTTCCCTTGGCGGTGTCCGCATATACCGCGTCGCACCCCATCTGTTTGGCCGCGTCCAAGCGGATCTCAAACAGCCGTCGTCCCAGTCCTTGGTGTTGCGCCTCGGTGCGGACGAACATGCGCTTCATTTCGGCAGCGTTTCCTTCGATAAACCGCAGAGCGCCGCAGCCCAACAGCCGACCGTCTTCGCCGTGTGCAAGCGCAAGTCGGCCTTTGGGCGGCAGCATGTCGTCCAGGTGGTCGAGGCTGTCTTCAACCATATCCTGTGGATCGAGCGATGGACCGCCCGCCGCAAGCAACATCCGCTGAACTTCGCCATAGTATTCGAGCAGCAATGCTTCAAAGGCCTCGGGATCCGGGACCTTCGACACAATCGAGACGTCAACGCGCATGGGACCCCCAAAAGAGTGAAGACGGATTGGCCCCTTGGTCAACCAGTGACTAGGGCTCGTCAAGCGTCCCGTGCACCGCCACGATATCAAGTTCCGCGTCCGCCGGCGCGATGGAACTGAAGCTTTCCTTCACACCGCCCTCTGTAAGTTCGCGGCTAACCACTAGAAGTGTGTTGGGATCGTGGTCTTCGCACAGGTCAGCCATGTAGGTGATTTCCTCCTTGGCCGTCGGCAAAGCGGTGTCACGGTCGGGCGCGCCGTAGACAGTTACAAAGTGCTCCGCCAGCGCCTCGGCCAGCGCATCCAATTCGGACTGTTCGATCTGTGCGACCGCGACAAGCGTGGCGCGGCCGAAGCTGTTCAGGGCAAGCCAGCCATTGGCAAAGGCCTGCCGCGCCTTTCCTGAAAGGTCGGAATCGGACCAGTTCGAAAACTCAAACCCGCCCGGGATCGCCCATTCGCCGCTATCGGCAGGCCGCGAAAAAATGTTCTGGTCGCTCTCGTCGAAGTGGATCGTCCGCGCAAGCTTCATGGAGTCATACCTTTTCCAACGTGGCCGAAAGCGGGAAATGCCGCGTCCGGGTCCCGTCCTTCAGGATCAGCCCCCCGCGTTCGTCAAGCCCGGTGAAAACGCCGCTGGCGGTCTCGTCGCCGACGGTCACGGCAATGGGGGCACTTACTTGCCAGGCCCGCCCGACCCAATCGCGGTGGATCCGGCTCATTCCCGCGTCAAGCCATTCGTGAATCCAGACAAGCGTGTGACGGGTCCAACTTTCAAGGAGCTGAATTGTTGTTATGTCGCCGCAGCCTTCGGCCCAGAGCGTCGTCTCATCGGGGCGTGACCCTGGTTCCGCGTCGGGTCCAGTTTCGTAGCTCAGGGGCACATCCAATCCGATGACCAGCCAGTCAGGTTCAGCGGCCGGGTCATAGGTGGATGCCGCAGCGCGCAGCTTCCCGCACCGGGCCCCGTTGATGCGAATGCCACCCGGCCATTCAAATTGGCAAGCGGTTTCTGAAGGCGCGAGTGCACCAAACGCGTCGCCAAACCCGTTGCCAGCCGCCAAGAGCATTGCCATGGCATCCTCAAGCGGGACCTCAGGGGCCAGCACCAGTGCGGCATTCAGGCTTCGCGGTTGGGGCTGGTAGGTCACAAGACCCGGCTCGGTTCCGGCGCGGGCACGCGCGATCGCGTGCGCGAATGGATGCTCTGCCGCTTCCGAAAAGAAAAGGGGCGGCAACTGGGGGAGGGCGTCAGACGATCCCATCTTCGATCAGCTTCCGCGCTACATTGCGGAACGCCTGCGCCTGCGGACTTTCCGGAGCCGATGCGACAATCGGTGCGCCTCCGTCGGCCGCCAGTCGGATATCAAGGTCAAGCGGGATTTCCCCCAGGAATGGCAAGTTCAAACGTTCTGCGTCGGCTTTTGCTCCGCCATGTCCGAAAATGTGTGCCTCATACCCGCATTTGGGGCAGATATAGGTCGACATGTTTTCGATCATGCCCACTACCCGAGTGCCCATCTTTTCAAACATGTTCAACGCCTTACGCGCATCAAGTAACGCTATGTCTTGTGGTGTGGAGACAACGATAGCCCCTGTAACCTCAGCCTTTTGCGTCAGGGTCATCTGCACGTCTCCGGTCCCCGGGGGGAGATCGACGATCAGGACATCCAAAGCACCCCATTGCACCTGTCCCAGCATTTGCTGAAGCGCACCCATCAACATTGGACCCCGCCAAACTACCGCCTCGTCTTCCTTGGTCATAAGGCCGATCGACATCAACGTGACGCCATGGTTTCTAAGAGGAAGAATTGTCTTTCCATCAGGCGAGGCGGGGCGCCCCGATATCCCCAGCATTCTGGGCTGAGAGGGACCGTAGACGTCTGCATCAAGCATGCCCACGCGTTTTCCTTCGGCTGCAAGTGCAACAGCGATGTTTGCGGATACGGTGGACTTGCCGACGCCGCCCTTTCCCGAAGCGATGGCCAAGATCGCCTCGACACCGGGCACCTTCGCCGGACCCTTTTGCGGTGTCGGGTGTCGGCCAATTTTCAGATCAGGGGGCGGCTTTGGCTGGGTGTGCGCTGTAAGCATCGCGGTCACGTTGCCTTCGCCCGCGAGCGCTTCGACCGCCTTCTGGGCAGCGTCGCGAACCGGCTCCATTGCCTTGCCGTGGGCCGGATCAACCTCGATCACGAACCTCACCTTGTCGCCATCGACAGTTAGCGCCCGCACGATATCCGAGGCAATCAAATCGGTGCCCGTCGTCGGATTCTCAATCCGCTTTAGCGCCTCAACGATGGCCTCGCGCGTTACGCTCATGAAGCGTCGCCGGTATGGATGTCGCCTTCGACGATGTGGGTCATGCCAAGCTCTTCGATTGTCAGCACCATCTTGGCCCGCACCGGCTTGCCATTGGTATCGCTGCGTCGCACAGCCTTCTCGATTTCCTGCTGCGAGGTCACGCCGACCTGCTTTAGGAACTTTCGCATCGACATGTTGAAGTCGTCGCTCATCGCTTACTCTCCCCAAGTCCGAAGACCGCAGCACTTGCGGTCGCGCGGCATATCGCTTTGTCTGGTGCAAATGGTCCCAAGGTTCAAGCGGACAAGAGCCGAGGATCCGGGATCGGGGGAAGGGAGGAACGCCGATGCGAACGGCTGCGGGCGTGTTGATATGCCTAATCCTGTTTGGCAGCCCCGGCACGGGACAAGAGAAGACCTTCGTTCTGGCAGCCGACGCAAGGCTTACAGAGTCCGGCCTACTTAGGTTCGTCGTGCCGCGGTTTGCCCTGAAACACGGGATCCGGCCGAAGGTCGTCGCCAGTGACGCGGTGGAAGGATCCGAGCGCGCCGATCTGATCATCACAGAGAGAGTGGCAGCGCGCGCGATTGGCGAGACCATCGGAAGCCAGCCGCGTGCGGTGTTCTACACCGAAGACGCGCCAGCAACGTCTTATGCGATGCTGATTATACCGGGTCGCGACAAAGGGATCCACGCGACCCGATTTGCCGACTGGCTGCAAAGCGAGATTGGCCAGAAAACAGTGGCGAGCTTTGCCGCCGATGGTCAGCCCGCTTTCCTTCCCGGTGTCCGAAAGGTGGTAATCGAAACCGCAGCAGAACCAACAGGCGATGTGAATGTGGGCGAGAAGCTGGCCCTGTTTCATTGTGGCCGCTGCCATGTGGTGAGCGACAAGAACCGGATGGGAGGCATCGGATCTGCCCCATCGTTTGCGGCGCTCCGGGCGTTGCCCGGCTGGCAGGACAAGTTCCTTGCATTCTGGACGAAAAATCCCCACCCGTCGTTTACGCAGGTCGCGGGCCTGACCGAGCCCTTCGATCCCGACCACCCGCCACATATCGCGCCCGTCGAAATTACGCAGGAAGATATTGAAGCGGTCTTTGCTTATGCGGCGACGATCCCGCCGAAGGATCTGGGCGCACCTATTTCGAACCAGTAGCGCCCCGGGTCAACCAGGGTCTCTGTGCGAAACAAGCTTAAAGCCTTCCTCTGGCGACGGGAGCGTATAGTGCGCCGAAACTCTGTGGAACTGTTCCTCGGTCGGGGCAAAGGGATGGTCACCTGTCGCGTTGCGCTGCCGCAGACGGGCAAGACAGGTCTCATCAGAAACGTCCATGACGTGCATCTGATGCGATACACCCGTAGCCTCAATGATGTCCCGCATCCAGACCCGCGTGTCGGCTGTATTGGCCGGGAAATCGAGCGATACCGACACACCCGCCCGTAAAAGCGCCACCACATGCGGCTTTATGATGCCGCGTAGCTTTGCCGAAAAGCGCACATAGTCCGCGAGCGTCGACATCTGGTCAGAAAACAGCTCCCCCAGCCAGGCGTCTTCGGCGATAAGGACAGTGCCGTCGTTCTGCGCCAGCTTCGCCGCCAGGGTCGATTTCCCCGAAGCCATCTTGCCGGAAACAAGATGAAGAACTGGGGAATTCGATGGCATCAGCGTCTCGCATTCCAGTGTTGGCGATTGAACCGTTGCATCTAGGATATGACCTCAATCTCACAATCGAGTGGCTCGATCTCTTCCTCTTCAAGCTGCCGTGCCCGGTCCGCCACATCAAGACCCTACGCAAGCTCCAGAAGCCGGTCTGCGATTGGCTTAAATGGGTCGGTTCCTGGCTCGATCGGAGCGAACCTGAAATTTGCTCGAAGCTCGATCCGATCGTCGGGCGGATAGCTCGTGCGCAAGGCGCATGCCAAGAAACTCTCAAGGTATCGTGCTAGGGCGCACGACGCATGGTAATTCTCACCCGATTTCGGCAAAGAATTGATGCTGCTCGGCGAATCGCATCGCATAGCGTACGAGTCATAGAACTCCGAGTTCGCCCAAGGCTCCACATCACTCGCCGAGATCAGAATCTCTCGATCTCGTGGGGTCGAGATGTGTTAGGCAACGTCATAGTATCTCCGGCTGAGTATCACGTTTTTACGCCAGAGCGCTGGATCATTCCACAGAATCGGGCGGATCCACTTGATCCGCGTCAGAAAAATCCTGTCGTCCGGCCGCCGCTTTGCTTCTTCCGCCGATCCGATCCAGAAGATCCGCTCCGAAAGTGGCCTGACCTCTGCGGCCGCCCATCCCGGATATAACAAGAGCAGAGCCGCGCACACTGCGCAAAAGAACCTTGGCGCGCGGGACGACTGGCCTATAAGGCTAGTCCCGCGCCCGGGCCAGAACAGCGGCATCCGCGGCCCCTGCCGAACCCCGTCCGGATAAAGACGGCGTCTCCATGAAAAAGCGGTGACAGTTGAACGGTTTGCTACCCGGCGCCGGATCGGGACGGACGAAACTGCCGTCCCCGCGCAGAAGCCAGCTTTGCGCAGTATCGGCCAGGTTCGCGGACATGATCTGGCCCATGATCTGAGTTTTAACGGTCGGGTTTGTGCATTCCACTTGGGTTTCGACCCGGCGGTTCAGGTTGCGCCCCATCCAGTCGGCCGAGGAAATATAGACGCGCGCTTGTCTTGACGGCAGACCGTGGCCCGCGCCGAAGCAGACAATGCGAGAATGCTCAAGAAACCGGCCGACAATAGACTTGACACGGATGTTGTCGGACAGCCCTTTGATGCCCGGGCGCAGACCGCAAATGCCTCGTATCACAAGATTAATTTTCACACCCGCCTGGCTGGCAAGATAAAGCGCGTCGATCACATCTTCTTCGATCAGCGAATTCATCTTGCCCCAGATCTCTGCAGGCCGGCCGTCAAGCGCATGCTCGGCCTCGTCCGCAATCCGTTCGATCAGCGTGGATTTCAGGGACAAGGGGGAAATCGAAAGATTCTCCAGAACCTCGGGCTGCGCATAGCCAGATAGATAATTGAAGACCCGGGTGGCATCGCGCCCAAGTGCGGCATCGCAGGTAAAGAGCGATAGGTCAGTGTAAATCTTCGCCGTGATCGGGTGATAGTTGCCTGTCCCGTAATGGGTGTAGGTCACAAGCTTGCCGCCCTCGCGCCGGACTACGGCGGAGATCTTGGCGTGCGTTTTGTAGTTTATGAAACCATAAACGACATGGGCCCCTGCGCGTTCCAAACGCCGCGACTGCCGAATGTTGGCGGCTTCATCGAACCGCGCCTTCAGCTCGACAAGGGCGGTGACCGACTTACCGTCCTCGGCAGCTTCGCACAGTGCCTCGACAATCGGACTGTCGCGCGATGTCCGGTAGAGGGTTTGTTTGATTGCAACCACGTTTGGGTCGGATGCAGCCTGTTTCAGAAACCGAACCACCATGTCGAAGGTCTCGTAGGGGTGGTGCAGAAGCATATCTTTCTGCCGGATCGCTGCAAACATGTCGCCTTCGTAATCCTGCACGCGTTCTGGAACGCGCGGCGTGAAAGACGGCCACAAAAGATCGGGGCGTGCATCAAGCACAAGTTCGGAAAGATCATTCAAGCCGATCAGCCCGTCGACTTCGATCACCTCGTGGTCGCGAACCATCAGCTCACGCTGAACCACCCGGCGCAACTCTTCAGGCGCGCCAGACGATATCTTCATACGCACCACCTCTCCACGGCGGCGACGCTTTAGGGCAACCTCGAACTCACGTACCAGGTCTTCGGCCTCGTCCTCGACTTCCAGGTCGCTGTCACGAAGCACGCGAAATGCGCAATGCCCTGACAGCTCGTAGCCGGGAAAGAGCATCTGCAGATGCAGAAGCAGAAGCTCTTCCAGGGGCAGGAACCGCCGTGTGCCGTTTGCGGTCGGCAATGGCACGAACCGGTCGATCTGGTGCGGGATCGGCAATAGCGCCTGCAGCGTGCGCCCATCGGTCTTGCGGGTCAGTTCGAGCGCAAGGCTGAAGCCTCCGTTCGGGATGAAGGGGAAGGGATGCGCGGGGTCAATCGCCAAGGGCGACAGGATCGGAAACACCTGTGTCAGAAACGCATCCCGAAGGTATGGCAGGTCTTCGTCGTTCAGCCGGTGACGATCCAGAAGAACAATGCCCGCCGCCGCGATTTCGGCCGACAATGTCTGCCACGTTTCCCCCTGTGCCCGGATAAGCGCGCGGGCGTCCCGGTCAATCAGAACCAGTTGCTCGGCCGGGGAAAGACCGTCAGCCGCCGGAGTCGTATTGCCAGCCTGCGCAAGCTCACGAAGACCGGCAACGCGCACCGTGTAAAACTCGTCGAGGTTCGAGGCGGATATTGAAACAAACCGAAGCCGTTCGAGCAATGGGACCCGGGTATTCGAGGCTTCTTCCAGGACCCGCCAATTAAATGCCAGCCAGCTCAACTCACGATTGAAGAAGCGCTTCGGACCCTCGAGGTCGATGTCTAGGGCCATTGGTTCGGGAAACGGGGACTTCAGAAAATCGGTATCTAACATAACACGTGGGTATGGGTCAGGTCTGTGACGGGCAAGTGACAGTTATGCGCGACCCGCCCCTTGATTGTCCAGCACCTGCGCGGCGAGGGCGCGGGTCAACGGACGCGACTTGGAAAGCGCGGCTGCATCTAACTGTTCGACGGCAGACTTGACGGCCGCGAACGACCGCTCGATGCGCGAGACCAACCATTCCACGAGTGCCGGCGAAACACGAAGCTGTCGATCTGCAAACTGTTTCAAGAGGACAGCCCTTAAAAGTGCGTCATCGGGGGGCGCAAGCACAGCGACGGGTGCCGCAATCACGCGGCTTTGCAGATCACGCAGGGAAAAGGACCAGTCGCGAGGTGGGGTCGCGGCGGTGAATAGGACTGTGCCCCGCTCTTCGATCAAAAGGTTATGCAGGTGCAAAAGCAGGTGTTCGTCGACGTTGGGGCAATCTGCATCTTCGATACAAACAGCACCACCCGAAGCAAGCATAGGTAGCTTAACCTTATTCAATGCCGCGGCATCGATGATGGTGCCGCCCGTAAGCGCGGCCCAGACATGGGCCAGATGCGTCTTGCCGGACCCCAACGGCCCGACTAGGACCAGCTTGCCCATCGGCCAGGTGTCCCAGCTTTCGATTGCTGCAAGGGCTGTCGCGTTGGCAGGAGAGACAAAGAAATCGGTGCGCCCCCGCGCTTCGCGTACGGGCAGGTCGAACGCCAGTTGCTCTGCCATTATTCGTCATCCGTTAAAGCTTCAACACCGCGGTAAAGCCGACCTTCCTTGTACTTTCCAACCAGAAACCGGACGACCACACCCAACGCCGCAGCCAATGGGACGGCGACCAAAAGGCCGACAAATCCAAAAAGGGCCCCGAACACCGACAGCGCCAGGATCAGCGTCACAGGGTGCAGTCCGACCGACGAGCCGACAAGTTTCGGTGTCAGAAAATTGCCTTCGACGAACTGGCCTGACTGAAAGATTGCGTAGACCACCAGGATCCAAAGCCAGTCACCCCAGAACTGGAACAGCGCAAGCCCAATCGCCAGAACGCCACCGACCAGCGCCCCGACATAGGGGATGAAGGTCAACGCCCCGGCGATGACACCCACGATCAACCCGAATTGCAGACCGACTGCCATCAGGGCAACCGCATAATAGATCCCGAGGATCGCGCAGACCGTGCCCTGACCACGCACGAACCCCGCCATTGTCTGATCGATGTCACCGGCAATCTGGCGAATTGCAGGGGCGTGATCCCGGGGCAAAAGACCGTCCATCTGCGCGACCAGACGGTCCCAATCCAGGAGCAGGTAGAACGTAATCACTGGGACAAGGACGATCAGGACAAGCACATTCACAAGGCTTAAGGCGGATGTGACGACCTGATTGATCAGTTCGCCAGAGTGTTCCTGCACGGTTTCGGCCAGATCCGTCAGCGATCTGCGAATAATCGAGTCAGGCGCCAAAAGATCCGGGAAACGGACGTTGATGAAGCTTTGAAGATTGCGGAATGCCTCGGGCGCAGCCTGGATCAGTGCGACGAACTGTTCGACCAAAACAGGAACGACGACCAAGGCTGCAATGATAAAGATGAAAATCGCAAAGACCGTGATTGTCACAGTTGCCAGAACCCGTGACAGGCCCAACCTCTCTAACCAATCCGCGACGGGATCAAGGATATAGGCTATCCCCATTCCAAGCACGAAGGGCAAGAGCACATTTCCCAGCGCCCAGAGCATCACAAGGAACACGGCCAGCGCGATCCCCCAATACGTGGCCTGTTCCCGGACCGGTAATGCCATGTGTGCTCCCTTCCGAATGCCGGTCCCGGTATCGCCGCTCTTCCAGAGCTTCGCAAGCCTCGTGCCGCTTGCCCCGCGCCAGGGCTTGTCCTATGCGGGGTCGAATACGTTCAAGCCCCGGGTCCCGCCGCCATGCGCCTTAGCCGCTATTTCCTTCCCGTCCTGAAAGAAACCCCTGCCGACGCACAGATCGTCAGTCACCGGCTTATGCTTCGCGCGGGTATGATCAAACAAGCCAGCGCCGGAATCTATTCCTGGCTGCCGCTCGGCTACAAGGTCCTTCGGAAGATCGAACAGATTGTCCACGAAGAGCAGGTGCGTGCTGGCCATATCGCGATGTTGATGCCGACGCTGCAATCGGCCGATCTTTGGCGCGAAAGCGGACGCTATGACGATTACGGCGAAGAGATGCTTCGCATAAATGACCGCCACGGTCGTGACATGCTGTATGGCCCCACGAACGAAGAACTGATCACGGATATCTTCCGCACGCATGTGTCGAGCTACAAGGATCTTCCGCTGACGCTGTATCATGTCCAGTGGAAGTTCCGGGACGAGATCCGACCCCGTTTTGGCGTGATGCGTGGCCGGGAATTCCTAATGAAGGATGGCTATAACTTCGATATCTCCAAAGACGCGGCGTTGCATGCCTACAACCGGCATCTTGTCAGCTACCTAAGAACCTACGAGCGTATGGGGCTTCAGGCGATCCCGATGCGCGCCGACGGGGGACCGATCGGAGGGGACTATACGCACGAATTCCTTGTGCTCGCAGAGACCGGCGAATCCGAGGTGTTTTATGACAGCGCGGTGACGGATCTAACTTTTGGCGACCGTGACATCGACTATGACGATATCGCGCAATGCCAAGCGATCTTGGAAGAGTTCACCTTACTCTACGCCCGGACCGACGAAACCCACGATGTGGCGCTGTTCAACGAGATTCCCGAGGACCGCCGCCGCTCGGCCCGCGGGATCGAGGTCGGGCAGATCTTTTACTTTGGCACCAAGTATTCGGATGCGATGGATGCCTCGGTCGATGACGGGCAAGGGGGCAAGGTGCCTGTGCACATGGGCTCACACGGGATCGGCGTCAGCCGGCTTCTGGGCGCGATTATCGAAGCCAGCCACGACGACAAAGGCATTATCTGGCCAGAGGGTGTGACCCCGTTTCACTGCGGAATCGTAAACCTGCGGCAAGGTGATGCGGGCACCGACGCGGCGTGCGAAACGCTTTACGGCGCGTTGATCGCGCGCGGGTTTGATCCGCTCTACGATGACCGCGAAGAACGCGCCGGGGCTAAGTTCGCAACCATGGACCTAATCGGCTTGCCGTGGCGGATCACGGTCGGTCCTCGCGGCCTTCAAAAAGGTGTCGTCGAATTCACGTCACGCCGGTCCGGCGAAAGCGAAGAGATGTCGCCGGAAGCCGCCGTCGATCGGGTCGCGGCAATCTATGGCAAGGGGGGCTGAGCGGAGGGTGTGGCTACGCTCGGCGTCATAACCGCCACGTACAACGCAATCAGGGCCGGGCGTGGGGATACTCTTCGAGAGGCTTTTGCATCGCTGGCGGCGCAGTCCCGGCCACCAGACGCCCATGTTTTGGTCGACGGTGGCTCGGATGACGGGACCGCAGATCTTCTGCGCCGTCTGGTTGCAGCGCAGCCGAACGCTTACAAGAATGCCGTACACCAAACTGTGGTCTCGGAGCCGGACCAAGGCATCTATGATGCTTGGAACAAGGGTCTTGCGTGGTCCGGGACAGACTATGTGATGGTCCTGAACTCGGACGATTACCTCTGTCGTGCGGATGCGCTGGCCGCGCTCGCCACGGGTGCAGAGGCCAGCAGTGCAGACATCGTGTACGGTCAGCAGGTGTTTCTGTCGGCCGAGGGGCGCGAGAAGCTCTGGACCCGGATGAACCTTGCCACCGCACTTGTCAGGATGCCGATCGGGATGGGGTCCGCGGCCTTTAAGTCAGACACCGTGACCGGCTTGGGCGGGTGGAATCCGGCGTTTCCGATTGCCGGGGACTACGATCTGGTGCTGCGCCTCTTGGCCGCCGAGGGCAGTGGGCACGAAGTCGCGAAACCGATTGCAGTGCTTCGGGCCGGCGGCGTCTCGGATCATCCCGAAAAGGGCCCGGCGGATCATGCGGCGGTCTGGAGGGCCCGATTTGAGGCGATGGTTCCGGGACTAGAGGTTCCGATCGATGCAGCGCTGCGCTGGTACGCGGCGGGTCAGCTGCCCGATTGGCTCCTGAGGCGCCTCGCCGATGTGTCAGTGCCCGGTTCGTGGCTGGCCCAGGCGGTGCGGTACGAACGCAAACGTAACTGGCGGCGGCGCTGGACCGGACGCGCGAGGTTGCGGGTATGACCGTGCAGGGATTTTTCATCAACCTCGACCGTGTGCCCGAGCGGGCCGACCATATGCGACGCGAACTTGATGCGGCAGGGCTTCACGAGGTCGAACGATTTTCGGCCTGCGATGCACGCGCCGGGCTGGACGCGGCGGGGTATGCGCCTCAAAGCTGGGGCGAATACTGGACGCTCAAACCATCCGAAATCGCATGTTTCGAAAGCCACATCGCGTTGTGGCAAAAGATCGCTGCAGGGGACGCGGCTAAGGTTGTGTTCGAGGACGATATTTTGACGGTTCCGTCGCTTGGTGCGGCGGTAGATGCACTTTCGGCAGCGGCAGGTGCGTTTGACTTGATCAAACTTGACGGCGCTCCAGGGGCTGTACGCCTTGGTCCGGTCAACACGATTTCGGGTTTGGCCGTACGTCCAATCCTGCAAGCCCTTTCAAGCTCTGCGGCCTATCTTCTGTCGCCGGACGGAGCGCGCAAGCTTCTGGATGTCTCGGATCAGTATTGCGACCATCTCGACGATTTCATCAGCCGTCCGCGCCCAGGCTGGAGGGCGTTCCAGCTTGTCCCGGCCTTGGCCGTTCAAGGGATGTTTGCGTCACCCGAGGCGGCTCGGCGGGTGCCGGGCGCTGTCGCAGAAAGCGAGCGGACGTCGGACACACTGATCAACACGGGATACGACAAGGGGCCGACGTCCTATCGGCTTTGGAAGGAACTGCGGCGCGCACGGCGGCGGGCTGCACGCGCACTTTGGGCAGACCGCAAGCTTGCGGCCGAAGGTGGTCTGGTTGGAGAGATCCCGCTGTCGGACGGTCTTGGGGCCTACCGGTCAGGCTAGGGTCAGGCCCGGTAGTTTGAAGATGACGTTTGAGGGATGCCGATTGCTGCAAGCAGCAAGTCTTTGCATCGGTCATCTCGGGTCGCGCGCCGACCCCGGTCGTTCCGTTGACCAACCAAACGCTTGATCCGCTGCCGCTCGCGATAGGACGTTGCGTTGTATCCAGGCCGGCGCCGTCGTCCGCTTGCGCTGCAGATTTGGGTGACGCGGCCATCCGACAAATACGTATGAAGCCCTGCGCAAGGCCCAAGGTGGACGTGCAGTGGGCGGATTCAAGGCTGCGTTTGGTGTAGCCGCGCCCGGTTTGATTCCCTTTGCCATAACATTAGCAAAGGGTTACCGATGGCCTGTCCGAGCCAAGTTCACGGGCCATTTCCTTGACAGCGATGCAGTCGAGACAAGTGCCTACAGCGCGACGCCGGGCTGAACAAACGCAGCGAAGAGGCGATCATGCCCAGGGCAAAACCGTTCGAGTTCATGAATGCTCTTCGAGACCTGGGCATCGGGCTGGCTTCGACAGACCCAGAAAACGACCTTGCATCACGTCCCAATCGGCTGATGAGAAGGCTTTCTCGCGCGGGACTTGTGGTCGAACGCACAAAACCCGTGTCTAAAGATCTTACCCGGTTTGGTTTCAAGCCGAACACTGTGTTTGACATTGGTGTCGATGCGGGAACACCGTTCCTTTATGACGCTTTTCCAAACGCACACTTTGTCTTGGTAGATCCAGTCGCTGAAAGCGAGGGTAGGGCCGCACGTTGGCTCAGTCGTCTGGACGCAGAGTTTCACTGCTGCGCCGTCGGCGCCGGGAACGGAGAAGCTGAGCTAACTATTCCTGCGGGTGATACCAAGACGAAATTTGCGCGATCCACAACGCAGGAATATACAGCGCAGTACTCTGAAAGTTTCGAACACTTTGAGACGCGTTCGGTTCCCATGCTCCCTCTAGATGATTTGATCGACGGAAAGGCACCGCCGTTTGGCATAAAGATTGATACCGAGGGTGGGGAGTTGTCCGTGATCAAGGGGGCTAAAGAAGCCCTTAAAAGCACAGATTTTGTTGTCGCAGAAGTATCGATCCGAGAGCGGTTTTCCGGGGGCTACAGGTTCAGCGAGTTCGTTGCCGAGATGGGCATAAACGGATTCGAACCACTGGAGTTCCTTACCCCGTTCAACCCGCAATCCACGGACTGCGACGTTCTCTTCGTCAGGTATGACGGCCCCTATTTTTAGTCTTCAGATCAGATATATGAAAGGCTTTGCTCGTCGAGTAACCGGGAGCCGCCAGGACCAGCGGTGGGTGTCCGCCCTTAAGGTTCTGCCTGCCACGGGTTCTGACTGCCATCCTTAGATCTACGCGGCGGCGTAGGGCGGTCTTGCCTGTTTGGGAGATGCAGCTTTCTCCGGCCCCGCTTGACCTTGGGCGAGCAAACCCGCAGGAAGCGTGCCAACAAAGAGCAGACATCCGGAGCGTCCCTTGGCCACGCCAGCCCCGTTTTCCCGCTACGAATGGCTGATCGCCTGGCGCTACCTGCGCGCACGCAGGGCCGAGGGCGGGGTCAGTGTGATGACGTGGATCAGCTTGATCGGCATCACGCTCGCGGTCGCCGCCTTGATCATAACGCTGGCCGTGCGCGCGGGGTTCCGGACAGAATTTGTCGACACAATCCTGGGCGCCAATGCCCATGTCACGGTCTACAGCCAAAGCTATCAGACAGAGTCCGGGGCCACGTCGCGCGCCTTGACTGATTATGATGGTCTTGCGGATCGGCTGCGTGCCATTCCGGGCGTGATCCGCGCAGCGCCGTTGGTGCGCGGCCAGGTTATGGCGAACGTCGGCAACGAAAACGCCGCTGCTGATGTCTACGGGATCCGCGAAACCGACCTTGTGACGCTTCCCGCCATCGCAGAGGCCGAGTCAGCCCTTGGGGATCTTGAGGGGTTCGGGCCGGGAATTGCCATGGGATCGGCGCTTGCGCGCGATCTGGGTGTGGGTGTCGGCGATGTTGTCAGCTTGATCCTGCCGGGCGGAGTCACCACGCCGTTCGGCAAAAGCCCAAGAACGTCGAACTATGAAGTCATTTTTATTTTCACCGCCGGGCGCTACGACATCGACAAAGTCCGCATCTACATGCCATTCGACGAGGCACAGCTGTATTTCAACCGCGATGGCGTGGCCGACGAGGTTGAGGTCATGGTGGACGTCCCAGAAGACATAGATGGCCTGGCTCCGCAGCTGCGCGAGGCCGGGGGACCGCTGACACTTCTTTGGACTTGGCGGGATTCTGCGGGCGCGTTCCTGCGCGCGCTAGAAGTCGAGGATACGGTGATGTTCGTTTTGATGAGCGTCCTCGTCCTGATTGCCGCGATGAACATCATCTCGGGCCTTGTGATGCTCGTGAAGAACAAGGGGCGCGACATCGGCATTCTTCGCACGATGGGGCTGACCGAGGGCGCGGTGATGCGCGTCTTCTTCATCTGTGGCGCCCTGACCGGCCTGATTGGGACCGTGTTTGGTGTGATCCTTGGCGCGCTTTTTGCGACGTATTTTGATCAGATCCTTGCGTTTGTGAACGGTGCTGCGGGCGGCGGGGTGTGGGATGCCTCGATCCGGGGGATCTACCGGCTTCCCGCGGAACTGCGGCTTGAAGACGTTTTGAAGGCTGTTGGCCTGTCCTTGTCGCTGTCGTTTCTGATCACGCTCTTGCCCGCGCGCCGCGCCGCACGGCTGAACCCGGTCGAGGCTTTGCGCTATGAATAACGCGCTGGCGCTTGCCGGGATATCGAAGACCTATAACCGTGGCACCGCCGGTGCCGTCGACGTGCTGAAAGACGTCTCGCTCAATATCGCGGCGGGCGAGGTTGTGGCGCTTGTGGCCCCGTCAGGTGCCGGTAAATCCACGCTGCTTCACATCGCCGGGCTTCTGGATACCTCCGATGCCGGAACGGTTGAGATCGCGGGCGTGGATCTGACGTCGTCGAGCGATCGCGCCCGGACCGAGGCGCGGCGGCAAACGGTCGGGTTTGTGTATCAGTTCCACCACTTGCTGCCTGAGTTTTCGGCGGCGGAAAACGTGATGCTTCCGCAATTGGCCAATGGGTCCGGTTCTGGTGCGGCGCGGACCCGCGCTGACTCGCTGTTGGACCGCGTTGGGCTTTCCGGGCGCGCCGATCACAGGCCCGCCGCCCTTTCAGGCGGAGAGCAGCAACGCGTTGCGTTCTGCCGTGCGCTGGCCAACGAACCCCGCCTTCTTCTGGCCGACGAACCCACGGGGAACCTTGATCCCGCGACATCGGATATCGTGTTTGATGTGCTGCTGGAACTGGTCCGCGATACCGGGCTGGGCGCGCTGATTGCAACGCACAATCCAGAGCTTGCGGCGCGCATGGACCGCACATTGCGGCTGGACGCGGGCGCGATTGTCCCGGCGTAGCGCGGCCTAAGCCTGACCTCGCCGGGTGCTAACCGCTCATCGCCGCCCGAAGCCCCGCAAGCGCTGTTGCCGCGTCGTCTTCGCGCCAGATTTCTTCCCCGATCCCGAAAAAGTCTGTGACGGGGGCAAGGACACGAATGGACGCGGGGTCAAGCCCGCCTTCGGCGACCACAGGCACCTCTATCATCTCAGACCACCACGCAAAGAGGTCAAGATCAGCCACTGTGCCGTCGCCAAGTCCGGTGTCGGTCACTGGACCGAAAGCAATATAGTCTGCCCCTTGTTCGCCTGCGGTCATCCCATCATGTCTTGACGCTCCGCAGAAAGCACCGACAATCGCTTCGCCCCCCAAGTCAGCGCGCACTTTGCGGACCGACCGCGCGCCGTCCGTCAGATGCACACCATCCAGCCCGAGGCGTTCGACCAGACCCACATGGCTGTCGATCACAAGTGCCACGTCCGCCTCATGGCAGACCTCGCGCAGGGCATCGGCGGCCCGCGCGATCCGGTCTGCATCTGTCGTGGCCAGGGCCAGGCGGACGCAAGCAATGGGATGCGCATCAAGAACATCAGCAAGCCGGGCAGGGAAGGCCGATAACTCGAACTCGGGCGGGGTCAGAAGATAAAGCTGCGGGGCGTCCCGATCGGTGGCGGCCATTTAAGGCTCCGTTTCAAGGTGTTGAGGCGCTATAGCGGGGATTGATGGCGGATGCCAAGTGGGATGGTCCGCGGGGGCGTTCGGGCTCTCTTGCCTGTTTCGGGACCCCGGACTATCACCCACGCCATGACGCAGCCGAGTTTTGTCCTTGTTCGCCCGCAAATGGGCGAGAATGTCGGGGCCGCCGCCCGGGCGATGTGGAACTTCGGGCTGGACCGGATGGCTGTGGTTGCTCCCCGCGACGGATGGCCGAACCAGAAAGCCGTTGCTGTGGCCAGTGGCGCCGGTCGGCTACTGGACGAGGCGCGTCTCAGTGCCGATCTTCCGCATGCTTTGGGTGACGCCAGCTACGTTTACGCAACGACGGCGCGGAGCCGCGACTTGACAAAGCCTGTGTTCTCGCCCGAAGCCGCCATGCGGGATGCGGCAATGAGAATTCGAACGGGTCAGCAGGTTGCTGTGCTCTTTGGACCTGAGCGGGCGGGGCTCGAAAACGACGACATAGCTCGCGGAAATGCAATCGTTACGGTTCCGGTCAATCCCGAGTTCCCGTCCCTGAACCTTGCGCAATGTGTGCTGCTTTGCGCCTATGAATGGCGGCGCGCCACCGACGAGGTCACGCCCCACGAGGTTGAAATGGCGGGCACGGATTGGGCGACATCCGAAGAGGTCGAGGCCCTCGCCAAGCACTATGAAGGCCGGTTAGAGGATGCCGGGTTTTTCTTCCCACCCGAGAAGGCGCCCGGGATGAAGATCACCCTGCGAAATCTATGGAGCCGGATGCCGCTGACTCGGGCGGATGCGCAAATCCTGCATGGCGTGCTGCGTCAGATGGTCCGGTGGGCGGGACGCTAGTGCGGCTGGACGGCCCGCCGGGGGCACCTTAGCTCTGAGCCAGGGAATAGAGGCAAAGATGGCAGACAAACGCAGCATCTTCGAAGAGGTTTCGACCGAAAGGCCTGCGGCCGCACCGGCAGCCGGGATGATCGAGGCAGGACGACGCGGTGCGCGGGGTGCGATCCGCCTTTGGCTAATGCTGCTCTTTGCACTTGTGGTCATGATGATCGCGGTGGGCGGGCTGACCCGCTTGACGGATTCCGGGCTGTCCATAACCGAATGGGCGCCCGTGTCCGGCGCGTTGCCACCGTTCAGCGCCGAAGACTGGCAGCGCGAATTCGATGCCTATCGCGAAATCCCTGAATACCAGTTGCAAAACAAGGGTATGACCCTTGAGGCGTTTAAGGTCATCTATTGGTGGGAGTGGGGGCATCGCCAGCTTGGCCGGTTCATCGGGCTTGTCTGGGCGCTTGGCTTTGCGGGCTTCTTGATTGCGCGGCAGATCCCGGCAGGATGGACGGGACGGCTCTTGATCCTTGGTGCACTTGGCGGCCTACAGGGCGCGATCGGATGGTGGATGGTGTCGTCGGGGCTTGATGAAGGCATGCTCGATGTTGCGAGCTACCGTCTGGCTGTGCATCTAGGGCTGGCATTCGCCATTCTTGGTCTGATTGCTTGGTTCGTGTTCCTACTTGGCCGGACGGACGTGCAACTGCTGCAAGCCCGCCGGTCGCGCGAAAGGCGGCTCTTTAGCGTCTCGACGGGCCTTATGCACTTCGCCATGCTTCAAATTCTTCTTGGCGCGCTGGTCGCAGGGATCGACGCCGGTCGCGCATTCCCGACTTGGCCCCTAATGGGGGACGGCATTCTGCCACCCGATCCCTTCCAGATCACACCGCTTTGGCGCAACTTCTTCGAGGATGCGGGCCTTGTGCAGTTCATCCACCGAAGCGCGGGGTATCTGTTGTTCGTCTTCGGAATTGTTGTCTGGCTGCGGGGCCGACGATCGCCCAATAGACAAACTCGCTTCGCGTTCAACGCTGTTCTGGCCATGATGGCAGTGCAGATGGTCTTGGGCATCGTGACTGTTCTCTATTTCGCACAGTGGCATATCGCGATCACGCATCAGTTTGGTGCAGTTGTGTTGTGGGTGCTTATCCTTCGTGCACGTTTTCAGGCGGGATACCCCGCGATCCAATCTGTGAGGGCATGAATGTCAGCCTATGAAGACCTGATGGCGTTTCAGCGCGAAACCGAAGCACTGGGGCAAATCGCCGGGCGACTTGGGTGGGATCAGGAAACGGTGATGCCGCGCGGCGCAGCCCCGCAAAGAGGGGAAGAGATGGGGGCGCTTGAGGGCGTTTTGCATGCGCGCCGTACCGATCCCCGCATTGGCGAATGGCTGGACGCGGCCCGGCCCGAGGGTGCTGTCGCCAACGCGCAACTTCGCGAAATCCGCCGAAGCTATACACGCAACACCAAGGTCCCGGCAGCACTGGCGTCCGAAATAGCCCGGGTTACAAGCATTGCGCAGGGCGTCTGGGCGGATTCTCGCACCAAGGAAAGCTGGTATGCGTTTCAGCCAACATTGGAAAACGTCGTTCGGCTACGCCGTGAAGAAGGGGCCGCACTCGCCGACGGCGGAGAGGTCTACGACGCGCTTTTGCAGGACTATGAACCCGGAATGACTGCAGCCGAGATCGAGACGCTGTTTTCTGAGTTGCGCCCGGGCCTAGTGTCCTTACGTGACCGTATTCTTGGGGCGGATGCATCGCCCGCGGGTCTGGCGACGACATTCGCCGAGGACGGCCAGCTCGCCCTTAGCGCAGAACTGGCCGAGATCTTTGGCTATGACACCGCCCACGGGCGGATCGATAAGGCTGTGCATCCTTTCTCTTCGGGCTCAGGGCTTGATGTTCGGATCACGACGCGCACCGCGGCCGATGACCCGTTCAACTGCTTTTACTCAACCATCCACGAGGTCGGCCACGCGACCTACGAACAGGGGATCGACCGTTCCTACCTGCTAACACCCATCGGACGCGGCGCATCAATGGGGGTCCATGAAAGCCAGAGTCGGATTTACGAGAACCAGTTGGGACGGTCAGAGGCGTTCACAGGGTTTCTTTACAACAGGATGTGTGCCGTCTTCGGTGATTTCGGGATCGACAACCCGCGAGCTTTCTACGCTGCCGTGAACAAGGTCTATCCCGGTTACATCAGAACCGAATCCGATGAAGTGCAGTACAATCTGCACATCATGATGCGGTTCGATCTGGAGCGTGCCTTGATCGCTGGCGATCTGGCGGTCGCCGATCTGCCGGGCGCGTGGAACGAAAGGTTTGCCGCCGATTTCGGCGTAGAGGTCGACAGGCCATCGAACGGCGTGCTTCAGGACGTGCACTGGTCCCTCGGGCTATTCGGCTACTTCCCGACCTACGCGCTTGGCAATATCTATGCAGGTTGCCTTTATGACGCGCTGCGCGACACCGTACCAGATCTGGATGAAGCACTGGCCGTTGGAAACGTCTCTGGCGCTACAGGCTGGCTGAGGGACAGACTTCAACGGCATGGCGGCCTGTGCGCGCCGCGCGAGACCATCACCAAGGCTATAGGCGCAACACCAACAACCGGGCCGCTTCTGCGCTATCTAGAAGCCAAGTTCGGGGCTCTATACGGGCTCTGATACGCATGATTTTGCGCGAAGACCGACGTGTGGTTCATTGCGAAGCTGAAAGGAGACACCGATGCGGTTTACTTGGAAAGTGATCTTGATGACGCCTCTCTTGATGGGCTGCGCAGGCATCGCGTCAAACGATCTTCCACAGCAAGAGGTTGTCGTGACCCGTGGCGATGATCCCCGAGGCATTGACAAGGTTTATGAGGTCGACTTTGACGGCGAAACCATCGCCTTGGGCGCAGGTCAGACCCTGCGTCGTGACGTGCCGATTGGACGCTACACAGTTGTTGCAACGACCGATCCTGGGCGGTTGGATCTGCGACCGTTTCTGAACAACGTTCCTTTTGACCGGGCATCCCTTGGGATTGCGGTCTATGGGGATCGCCGGACTGTGGTCGAGATCGAGACCGGCCCACTTGGTGGTCCGCTGCTGACCCTCGTGCCGCAAAGCGCAGCGGCGCGCTGATCGGCGACGCCGGATAAGGAATCGCCCCATGGACGTTAAGATGGACGCGGCCGCGCTTCAGCGCTTTCTTGATGCCGAGTTCGCACAGGTTACGGGCGAATTCATAGTCGAACAGGCTGCCCCAATGCGGGTGCTGATACGGAAGCCCGTTGATCAATCGCATCTGCGTCCGGGCGGAACGGTATCGGGACCAACGATGTTCGGACTTGCGGATGTGGCCATCTATCTCGCCACGCTGGCTATGATCGGCCCGCAAGCGCTAGCCGTAACAACCAATGCCAGCATCGATTTTATGCGTAAGCCTGCCGCCGGACGAGATCTGATTGCCGAAGGCAGGCTTCTGAAACTGGGCCGCGTGCTGGCCGTGGGCGACGTTCTTATTCGTTCGGACGGGTCCGACGCCGTAGTGGCGCGCGCCAGCCTGACCTATTCGATCCCGCCTGCACCGATCTGAGCTTCTCGCGAACGCTCGACCGCTAGGCATAAAGCGCCCAAGAGCCCGATCACAGCGACAAGTCCGCCGGTCAGCACAAGCGAGCTGCCAAATGCAATGTAAATGAGGGCCGACAGCGACATGCCAATGCCGAGGGCGAGGATAAACAACAGACTGCGCATGGGCGGTCTCCTTGACTGATTACTTTAACACGAGACCTTTTGTGCCTATTGAATTGGGCGCCAAGAAGGCGCTCGTTGGGTGTTTGCCGGGTGGAGATTTGGCGGGAGGGGATAGGTAGGCAGATGGGGTATTTATATACCTATCTTTTAAGCCATTGAATTACGGTATAAATTAGTATGATTGCGCTCTTGACCCGCGCGGCGCAATCCTTAAAACACCGCAATCCCGGCGCCCCATCAGGCGCACGAGCCTTTTCTTGAGGACCAGGACAATGAAGACCTATACCGCAACTCCGGCGGACATCGACAAGAAGTGGATCCTGATCGACGCCGAAGGCGTTGTTCTGGGCCGTCTTGCTTCGATTGTCGCCACCCGCCTGCGTGGCAAGCACAAAGCCACCTTCACCCCGCACATGGACATGGGCGACAACGTCATTGTCGTAAATGCAGACAAAGTTCAGATCACTGGCCAGAAGCGCGACAAGCCGAACTATTGGCACACAGGCTATCCCGGTGGGATCAAAAGCCGCACGACCGGGGAAATTCTGGAAGGTGATCACCCGGAACGCGTTGTGACGCAGGCCGTCAAACGGATGCTTCCGGGCAACCGCCTGAGCCGAAAGCAGATGACCAATCTGCGCGTTTACGCAGGCGCCGATCACCCGCACGAGGCGCAGGCGCCCGAAGTGCTCGACGTCAAGTCGATGAATTCCAAGAACACCCGGAGCTGAGACGCATGGCCGATCAGATCAACACACTAGAAGACCTTCAAGAGGCCGTAGGGGCAAACGCCGAGGCCCCTGTCGTCGAGGTTTCCACACCGCGCGAACCCGTGCGGGATGACTTGGGCCGCTCATACGCCACGGGCAAGCGGAAGGATGCGGTCGCCCGCGTCTGGATTAAGCCAGGCTCTGGGAAGGTCACCGTCAACGGCAAAGAGATGGACGCGTACTTTGCCCGTCCCGTGCTGCAGATGATCCTTCGCCAACCCTTCACCGTCGCCGGTGTCGAAGGCGAATTCGATGTCCAGGCCACCGTAAAGGGCGGCGGATTGTCGGGTCAGGCGGGTGCCGTGAAGCATGGCATTTCGAAAGCCCTGCAGCTTTACGATCCGGCCCTGCGTCCGGCGCTGAAAGCGGCAGGTTTCCTGACCCGCGATAGCCGGGTTGTGGAACGGAAGAAGTACGGTAAGGCCAAAGCGCGTAAGAGCTTCCAGTTCTCCAAGCGCTGATCTGTTCAAGATCGGGTTTTTGGATCGGGTCTGCCCTTTCGGGCGGGCCCGTTTCTTTTTTGGGACCGTTTCCGTCATCCACGGCAGGCGTACCCAATTGGGTTCTCTTGGTCGATCCGGTCAGTATAGAATGGTGTCGAGACACCAGAACGGAGCTGCCCCCATGTCCCATCCCGCGCTTGCCCCAGACAACACCGCCGTCGTGACCGGGGGCGCGTCCGGTATCGGTTTGGCGGCCGCCCAACGGTTTGCGCGCGCGGGGATGCGCGTGGCCGTGGTGGATCGGCGTGCAGAATTGTTGGACGCCGCCGCAGCAGGCCTGCGCGATGCTGGCGCCGAGAAAGTGCTGACGTTCGACCTCGACGTCACCGACAGGAATGCGATCAAGACGCTTGAGGAAGACCTGGCGACACATTGGGGTGGAACCGATATCCTGTTGAACAATGCGGGGATTGGTGTCGCCAGCGCGGTGCTGGGAGCGGACGCGCCGTGGGATCAGACCTTGGCGGTTAACCTTTGGGGGATCATCGACACGGCGCGGGCCTTTGCGCCCCGAATGGCGGCACGCGGGCGGCCGGGCGCGATTATCAACACCGGCTCGAAACAGGGGATCACGACGCCCCCAGGCAACCCCGCCTATAACGTGTCCAAGGCCGGGGTGAAGGCGTTCACCGAGGCCATGGCGCACGAGTTGCGCAACACCGAAGGGTGCCAGATCAGTGTGCACCTTCTGATCCCGGGTTTCGTGTTCACCGATCTTACGGGGTCGGGCCGTGGAGAGAAACCGCCCTCGGCGTGGACCCCTGAGGAGACTGTAGATTTCATGATCGAGCGACTGGGTGTGTGGGATTTCTATATTCTTTGCCCCGACAACGACGTTACGCGCGAGATGGACGAGAAGAGGATGGCTTGGGCGATGGGCGATATCATCGAAAATCGTCCCGCATTGTCGCGCTGGCATCCCGAATGGTCCGACCGCTTCTCAGCCTACATGGCGGATGATTGACGTCGCTCCATGCGCGAAAGGGCACCCTGGAATGCAAGCGGACAAGTGCCCAAGACCGACACAAGGCAAAGGGAAGATCGGAACCACAACGCTTAATGTCGGAACACAGGGATCAGGCACGTTCGATTGAGGCCGCGATCCGGTCTGCCTCTTCGCGGCTTAGGCGTGGTGGATGCCAATCACGTCCCGGTGCCGCGTCCAACAAGCGTTTGGTATAATCGTGTTTCGGCGCGTCAAATACCTGTTCAGCGGGACCGAACTCGACCATGACGCCCTTTTCCATAACTGTGATGTAGTCCGAGATTTGAGCCGCAACTCGCAGGTCGTGCGTTATGAAGATAATGGCCATTCGATATTGTGCCTGCAGGTCGTTCATCAGCCGCAGCACTTGCTTCTGAATGGATAGATCAAGAGCAGATACAGATTCGTCGGCGATGACGACGTCGGGCTCCATCGAAAGCGCGCGCGCAATCCCAATCCGCTGCCGCTGGCCGCCCGAGAAATTTCGAGGTTTGCGATAGTACGCCTCTTCCTTTAGTCCGACCCGTTGCAGGAGGGCCATGGCCCGTTCCTTGGCATCCACGGCACCGACGCCCTGAAGATGCAAACCCCGGGTCACCATGTAGCCGACGGATTGTGAGGGGTTGAGCGATCCATAGGGATCCTGAAATATCATCTGGATGTGTTTGCGGGCGCGGATAAGATCATCGTCTTGAAGACCCAAGAAGTCCTCATCCTTAATCATTACAGCACCGGATGTCGGCTCGGTTAGGCGGATAAGAGCTTTTGCAAGGGTCGACTTTCCCGAACCGCTTTCACCAACGACCCCCAAGGTTTCGCCGCTGCGGAGAACGAAACTGGCGTCGTTAAGCGCATGGACCTGTTTGCGCCCGACGTCATAGGTCTTGTGAAGATTTCGCACCTCGACCACGGGCGCATCATTTCGCGTCATATCCGGCGAGCGAGTGGTTTCCAGAAGCGGCATCGCATCGACAAGAAGCTTGGTGTAGTCTTCCTGTGGGCGCATCAGGATGTCTTCCTTGGGTCCTGCTTCTACAACACGGCCCCAGCACATCACAGCGACCCGATCGGCCACATCGGCCACCACACCAAAGTCGTGCGTTATGAAGATTGTGGCATTGTCATAGACATCCTTGAGCTCGTGGATGAGGTTCAGGATCTCCTTTTGTGTCGTTACATCTAGCGCGGTCGTCGGCTCGTCTGCGATCAGAACGTCCGGTTTGCAAGCAAGCGCCATGGCGATCACGATCCGTTGGCATTGCCCGCCAGATACTTGATGCGGATAGCTGTCATAGATCCGTTCAGGTGTCGGAAGCTTCATCTGCTCCAGTAGTTTCAGCGTTTCCCGTCGACGGTCGCCCAGGGCGATTTCGGGCCGATGAAGCGCAAAAACCTCATCAACTTGCGCGCCGATCCGCATCGCGGGGTTTAGGGCAGCCATAGGTTCTTGATAGATCATCGAAATCCGCGCACCGCGGATCTCATTCAGCTCGGACTGAGACAGGCGCAGCACGTCACGACCGTCAAACAGGACTTCGCCCGATGTCACCTTAAGTCTTCCGGGAACGTCGTTCATGATCGCGCTTGTCATTACGGATTTGCCCGACCCGCTTTCGCCGACAACACACACGATTTCGCCGCGCCTCAGTGTGAGGGACACATTCTCGACCGCGAACTTTCTATCAGCGCCGCGCGGAAGCTCGATCGTCAGGTCCTTTATCTGAAGAATGGGATCGCTTGGTTGTGCGGGTTGAATCACGCTGGCCTCCACTGACGGGATCAAATTCGTCTGCTGGGGACGCCTAGCTAACTGTTTGAGGCTAAGCCGACTTCTGGATCCTTCGCAAGCGTCGGGTGGACCCCTTGACAATTTCCGAGTATTTTTATCTGAAATGCACGTCCAGTGACCGAAACTCGCGAGCCAGACAGCCTTCTTGGACATCCTGGCGAAGGGCGAACCTATGGCCGGTCTATTCCGTAAAAGAGCAGGTACTGATCCGGAAACTGCACCGCCATCGTCGGTCGAAGATCTCGATCTGGACGAATTCGCACTCAACGTTCTCGATGTCGCACGGCACTTCCTGATTTCGTTGGCGGTGCCTGAAAGCCTAGCTTGGGTAGAGGCGATCCGTAGGGCGGAATGTGCGTTTCCGCCACCCTACGGGGCAACGATCGCGAGCGCTATTCTGGTGGCCGTTCAGGAGACTCAGATATCCCGCTTTCATCGGTCCCGGCTTCGTGTTGCACTTCACACGCCCGATGGTGCCGCGGTCACGAATGAAGAGCGGTACTTTATCGAGGCGTTTCAGGATATCCGAAAGGGACGGCATAGCCGTGCCTATGCCAATGCGCTTATGCTTTGTGAGGGCGTGAATTCTCACGCATTCCTCGCTGCCTTAGAAAGGCTGGCTGTCATCACCGGCGAAGTCGATGCGCTGCATTACAACGCTGCTGTATAACGCGTTGTCTTCGCGTGCCGCCAAGTCATCGCTCTGACGTCATTTGACTTGTGACCTTGGCCCTTTTTTCGTGATTGCATCATTCCTCAAACTTAGTCTTCGGCGCAGATTCTTAGGAACACACTGACAAATGGGAAAGGTGCAACTGCCTTAACCGCCAGAAATCCTGTTTTTTCGAACGTCTGAACCAAGGATCCGGCGTGTCTGTGCGCTATCCAACCCATCGCGACGGACCGGCGAAGGGCCGTTATGAAGCTGCGAGCAGCCAGTGCAAGAAACCGCTCTATATTTTCCCTCTTCGCGCCACGGCGTAGACTTCTGGCGAAGGTCAGTAGAATGACGCAACGCGGTAAGCCCTTGGATCACGCATCCTATGTTTGAAACCGACAGGCTGATTTTAAGACGCTGGCGAAAGACTGACAGGCCATCGGTTGCGTCGATCTTGGGCGATCCCGATGTGATGCAGTTCAGCGACAACGGTGTTTTCAGCGTTCAGGATCAGTCCGCCTGGTTTAATGACGCGCTGCGCGCCATTTGTTCTGGGCCGATACCTCGAATGATGGCCATCGTCAGTCGCAAGGATAACCGCGTTCTTGGTTATATCGGACTATCCCGCGATCCTTTGCGAGTGGCGCGGAACGACGCTGAGATTGGCTTTCGACTGGCGCGCCACGCATGGGGCAAGGGATATGCGACAGAGGCGGCAGAAGCGGTCATGGCGGCGTGCGAAACGCTTGCTGCATTTCACCGTGTTGTCGCAGTGGTCGATCCGCTCAACACCCGTTCGGTTGATGTCCTCAAAAAGCTTGGGATGCGCTATGTAAAAGACATCGCTTTTCCGCATTACGACCACCCCGACCACCTTTATGCCAAGGTTCTGAAGTCCGGATCAGTCCAGAAATAAAGCCGAAAGCTCTTGGCCGCATCCGATCCGAATCCAGGGTCTTTCCCCAATGACCTCGGGCCTACTGTCCTCTCGGGACCCAAGCGCCGGCCGTTCCACACGGTGCACTGGCGCGATCAGACTGATCCCCTTGGCAGGGAGGCCCATATCAGCTATCAGGACGCTCATGACCCGGCGCATCGCCATAGACTGCTGCATTATCCGCTGACATACGTCGCGCGGGCCGGTCGCCTTTTCCTTAATACCTGAATGATCTAAGCCCGCGAGGCGCCTCTGCGACTCCGAAGGACAAGGCTCATGACTGAGATCAGGCTGACAAACACCGCCACCCGCCAGAAAGAGGTGCTGCGCCCCATCGTGGATGGCCTGGTGTCGATGTATGTCTGCGGACCGACGGTCTATGACCGCGCACACCTTGGGAATGCGCGACCGGCCGTGGTTTTCGACGTCCTCTACCGGCTACTTCGCCACACCTATGGGACGAAAAACGTGCGTTACGTCCGGAATTTCACGGATGTCGACGACAAGATAAATGCCGAGGCGCTGCGCCGAAAAGAGGCCGGTGCGACAGGAACGCTGGAAGAGCTGATCGCCGAACGATCGGAAGAAACCATCGGCTGGTACCTTTCGGACATGGCCGCGCTTGGGGTGCTGGAACCCAACGACATGCCCCGCGCTACCCGCTGGATCAGCCAGATGGTCACGATGATCGAGGGGCTGATCGAGAAGGGCCATGCGTATGCTGCCGAAGGCCATGTGCTGTTTCGCGTTCGGTCTTATGCCGAATATGGCGCGCTGTCGGGCCGGTCGGTTGATGACATGATCGCGGGCGCGCGGGTCGAAGTCGCACCTTACAAGGAAGACCCGATGGATTTCGTCCTGTGGAAACCATCGGCAGATGACCTGCCAGGGTGGGACAGTCCATGGGGCCGGGGGCGTCCCGGCTGGCACATCGAATGCTCTGCGATGTCACAGGAGCTTCTTGGAAAACACGACCCGACGGGCCAGGGACGCTTCGATATCCACGGCGGCGGCAATGACCTGATCTTTCCCCATCATGAGAACGAGATTGCGCAGTCGAAATGCATGGGCCATGGCTTCGCCAATATCTGGATGCACAACGAGATGTTGCAGGTCGAGGGGAAGAAAATGTCCAAGAGCCTGGGCAATTTCTTCACGGTGCGGGATCTATTGGATCAAGGGTTTCCGGGCGAGGTGATCCGGTTCGTCATGCTTTCAACGCATTACCGGAAGCCAATGGATTGGACGGCGGATAAGGCGCAGGAGGCCGAAGAAGAGCTTCGGCGTTGGCGCGCCTTTGCTGGAGGGATCGAACCTGCGGGCGGTCCACACGCTGATGTTGTCAGAGAACTGGCAAACGATCTGAACACTCACGGAGCGATCACGGTTCTTCGTCGAATTTTCCGCGAGGGAGATGCGCATGTTTTCAGGCAAAGTGCAGAGCTCTTGGGGCTCCTTACCCGAGACATCGGGGAATGGTTTGATGGCGCATCGGAACCTGAGGCGGACGACTTGATCAAATACGCGCTGAATGTGCGCGCAGAAGCAAAAGCCGCAAAAGACTTTGAAACTGCTGACAAGTTCCGAGATATCCTTACAGGCGCCGGAGTTCGGATCAACGATGTTCCAGGCGGGGATACGACGTGGGAACGAACAGGCAATTTCGACCCTTCGAAATTGGAGGCCCTGAAATGACACCCGCCGTCCGCACGACGCGCCGAACAGAGGCAGATGCCCGCGCCGCGGGGTGGGCAGAATGCCCGCCCCGTGGGGGCGGTGCGGGCATTGGCCGGGCCATTGGCCCGACGGCGGGAGATGTTCGCATTTTGCGCCATAGTTTTCCATTTGCTGCGCAAGGACGGTGCCAGGCAGTCCCTGACCGCAGGCGGGGCAGAAGCCCCCGCCCATGGGGGCGGTCGGGGGCTGCCCGGCCTTTCGGCCGGGCGGGACATTCGCTCGCGGACACACCTCTGCCCGGACCAATCGCTTGCACCCCTGATTTCCCCCTCCCACGCCTGCACCGGGATCTCCACTCTAACGGGCAGGGGGCCGTCCGATGACCCGCGAACGTCTCACCCTCTATGACACCACCCTGCGCGACGGGCAGCAAACGCAGGGCGTTCAGTTCGCCCCGGAAGAGAAGCACGCCATCGCCGCCATGCTGGACGGGCTTGGCATCGACTACATCGAAGGGGGCTGGCCCGGCGCGAACCCGACGGATGACGCTTTCTTCGCGGATGCCCCGAAAACTCGCGCCACGTTCACTGCCTTCGGCATGACCAAACGCACCGGGCGCTCCGCCGACAACGACGAGGTTCTGGCGGGCGTCCTGAATGCGGGAACCCCAGCGGTGTGCCTTGTCGGCAAGACGCATGATTTTCACGTGACAACGGCCCTTGGCGTCACACTGGACGAGAATGCCGAAAACATCCGCGCCTCAGTCGCGCATCTGGCCAAAAACGGGCGAGAGGCCCTGTTCGACGCAGAACACTTCTTCGATGGCTACAAGGCAAACCCAAGCTACGCGCTTGAATGTCTGCACGCCGCAGCCGACGCGGGCGCGCGCTGGATCGTCCTGTGCGATACCAATGGCGGCACGCTGCCGCATGAGATCGGCGAGGTCGTAGACGGGGTCATCGCCGCGGGTATTCCGGGCGACCGGCTGGGCATCCACACCCATGACGACACCGGCAATGCGGTGGCCGGATCACTTGCAGCGGTCGATGCGGGCGCGCGCCAGATCCAGGGCACGCTGAACGGGCTGGGCGAGCGCTGTGGAAACGCGAACCTGACCACGCTTTTGCCGACGCTTTTGTTGAAGGATCACTATTCCAGCAGGTTCGAAACTGGCGTCAGCCCAAGCGCGCTTGCTGATCTGACCCGCGTGTCGCGGCAGCTTGACGACATTCTGAACCGGGTTCCATTGCGCAGCGCACCTTATGTGGGGGCATCGGCCTTTGCACATAAGGCAGGGCTTCACGCCAGCGCCATCCAGAAAGACCCGACAACATACGAACATATCCCGCCCGAAGCGGTCGGAAACGCCCGGATCGTTCCGATGTCGAACCAGGCGGGGCAATCGAACCTCATCCGGCGCTTGGCCGAGATGGGGATCGTCGCCGACAAGGGCGACCCGGCACTGGCAAGCATCCTTGATGCGGTCAAACGGCGCGAAGCCCAAGGATACAGCTACGACACCGCGCAAGCGTCGTTCGAGCTTTTGGCCCGGGCCGAGCTGGGCCAGCTTCCAAAGTTCTTTGAAATCAAGCGCTACAAGGTGACTGTCGAACGGCGAAAGAACAAGTATGACCAGATGGTCAGCCTGTCAGAAGCTGTTGTCGTGGCAAAAATCGGTGACAAGAAGAAACTGTCGGTTTCAGAAAGCATGGACGAAACCGGGTCGGATCGCGGCCCCGTGAACGCTTTGGCAAAGGCGCTCGCGAAGGATCTGGGTCCGTATCAGCCCAATATCGACGATATGCGCCTTGTGGACTTCAAGGTCCGCATCACTCAAGGCGGGACCGAAGCTGTCACCCGCGTTGTAATTGATAGCGAAGACGGCTCGGGCCGCCGTTGGGCCACGGTCGGCGTATCCCCGAACATTGTTGATGCCTCGTTTGAGGCGCTCCTTGACGCGATCACCTGGAAGCTGGTGCAAGATGGAGCAGCGCCCACATGACCGATTGGCAGGCATTCTTTGAGATCCACGAAGGGCTCGACCGCCAAGGTCCGGGCCTGCCCGAAGATGTGGCGTGGGCGATTGCGCGCGCGAATGTTCCGGCTGGCGCGCATATTCTTGACGCGGGGTGCGGGGCAGGGGCCGACATTCCGGCGCTGCTGTCGCATGGTGACGCGCGTGTGACGGCTGTCGATACCCACGTTCCATTCATCGACATCGTGCGCCGAAGGTTTCCAGACCGTGTTGTGGCTGAGGCCCAAAGCATGGCGGATCCGGAAGGGCCCTTTGATTTCATCTGGTGCGCAGGCGCGCTCTACTTCCTTGGGATCACCGAAGGGTTGGATGTGTTTCGCCCCAAGCTTGCGCCGGGCGCCGCTGTCGCCTTCTCTGAGCCGGTCTGGACGAAAGACAATCCGCCGGAACCTGTGCGCGCCTATTGGGAAGAGTATCCGAACCTGACCGACATGACGGGGTTAGAGGCACGGGTGACCGCAGCCAAGTATCGGATCGAAGGCGTTCGCCTTCTGTCGCCCGAAGCATGGGACGCTTACTACACGCCAATGGCCGAACGGGTGTCTGCCCTTCGCCCCGGCGCCCGGCCTGCCTTGGCACAGCAACTCGACGTTGCCGAACACGAGCATCGGATTTGGCGCGCCCACAGTGACATGTTTTCCTATGCTCTTCTCGTGGTCCGTCCGGAATGACCCTTCAGGCCTGCGCCGACATCGTGGCGCGGGGCGACCCCGACAGGTTCGCTGCCGCTATGGCGGGGCCGATAGATGCCCGTAGAGTTCTTTTTCCTCTTTACGCTTTCAACCTCGAGGTTGCGCGTGCGCCCTGGGTCACGGCAGAGCCGATAATTGCGGAAATGCGTCTGCAATGGTGGCGTGAGGCTTTGAACGAAATCGCAGCGGGCGGGCCCGTCAGGCGCCACGAAGTGGTCACGCCGCTGGCAGAAATCCTTGATCCTGAAGGCGCCGCGACCCTTGACAGTCTGATTTCGGCGCGACGCTGGGATATCACTGGCACGGGGTTCGACGATGACGCAGACCTTGCGGCATATCTGGAGGCCACGGCAGGTCGACTGATGTGGGTCGGTGCGCGGACGCTCGGTGCACCAAGTGATGTTGCGCCGGTGGTCTATGACTACGCTTATGGCGCGGGGCTTGCTGCGTGGTTCTGCGCGATACCCGAGCTGGAAGCACGTGGGCGTCGGCCACTACCAGATGGCCGACCGGGAGCCCTACAAGTGCTCGCACGCGAAGGCTTGCGGCGGATCACCCGGGCCCGAAAGGGGCGGCACGCGGTTCCGATATCGGTGCGCCCTGCGCTGTTTGCTGGTTGGCAGGCCCATGTCATCCTGTCTCAGGTGGCACGCGATCCCGCGCGCGTTGGTAGCGGAACCCTTGGCCCGTCGCCGTTTCGAAAACGCCTTGGCTTGCTGGCCATGGGCTTGACGGGGCGTTGGTAGCAAAATGGAACGGCAAGGATCCCCAATATGGTGGCGACGGCAATGCACCGTGCAGTTTAGGCTTGGACCCGCCCGCACCATCGGCTATCTGGAACCTCGCGCGGCCCGAGTGGCGGAATGGTAGACGCAGGGGATTCAAAATCCCCCGCCGCAAGGCGTGCCGGTTCGAGTCCGGCCTCGGGTACCAGCCGCGCCAAGGCGCGGGCTGAGCCGCAGATCCGGGATGCGATCGGACGGGCAATGGAACGGTATCTTTCGCATCTTTTGGCGGTGTCGCTGGTGCTTTGCATGTGTGGACCGGCGCGCGCAGGCGATGCGACAGTGGCAGTCGCCGCGAATTTTCTGACTACAGCCGAGAAGATCGCGGAGGCGTATACTGACGCCTCGGGCCACAAGATCGCTCTGGCGCACGGATCGACCGGTCGGCTTTATGCTCAGATCCGCTCTGGCGCACCGTTTGATGTGTTTCTTTCGGCCGATGCCGCGCGCCCGGCCCGACTGGCAGAAGAGGGGCGCAGTGGCTCCCCAACGACATATGCGCTTGGTCAGCTTGTCTTGCTCGTCGCGCCGGATGCGGGGCTGGACCTTGCAGGTCAGCGGATCGCACTGGCTGATCCAGAGATCGCGCCCTACGGTCAAGCTGCGGTCGAGGCGATGGGCACGCTCGGCCTGTCGAATGACATGGTGATGTCGCTTCTGGCGGACAGTGTCGGGCAAGCCGCCAGCATCTTTGCCACTGGAAATGCTGATGCGGCGTTCGTTGCTGCGGCCTTGGTCCCGGACATCCGGCGACCCCATGACGTCATTGCGATGGAAGGCCGTCATGCGCCCATCCGGCAAGATGCGGTCCTGCTTGCGCGTGGCGTAGGCAATCCAGCGGCATCAGGTTTTTTCGCCTTCATATCCTCTCCCGACGCACACCGGATCATTGCGGATGCGGGATTTGGAGTGCCGGAATGAGCATCTGGCCCGAGATTGCCCCTGCCGTATGGCTGACGCTTCGGCTGGCAGGTGTCACGACAGTTATACTGGTCGGGCTGGCCCTTCCGCTCGCCTGGTGGCTTGCGACGACCCGGTCTGTTGTCTTAAAGCCGATTGTCGAGGCGATTACGACCTTGCCGCTTGTCCTCCCACCGACCGTTCTGGGCTTTTACCTGCTGGTTCTTCTCAGCCCCGAAACCACGCTTGGAGGGTTCTGGCTCGACCTGACGGGTTCAACGCTGACGTTTTCTTTCACGGGGCTCGTGATCGCGTCGTGTCTGTATTCACTGCCGTTCGCCGTCCAGCCGATGCAAACGGCATTTGTATCTCTTGGCCGGGGCGCGATGGAGGCCGCGCGCACCCTGGGGGCGTCCCGCCGCGATGCCTTTCGTACGATTGCCCTGCCGCTGGCGAAGCGCGGTGTGCTGACAGCCAGCGTCCTGACCTTCGCCCACACGATGGGCGAGTTCGGGGTGGTTTTGATGGTCGGCGGAAACATACCCGGACAGACGAGGGTGATTGCGATCGAGATATTCACTTCTGTCGAAACGCTCGACTACGACACGGCCCATATCCTGTCGGCAGGCCTATTGGCATTCTCGTTTCTGGTGCTTCTGGTGGTGTACACCCTTAATGGTCGGGGGGCGCGGACGCTTGGTTGAACTGTCCTTCGATCTTCGGCTGAAGCGTCCGGACTTGACGCTCGAGATGCAGGGGCGCGTCCCGTTGACCGGCGTCACCGCGATTATGGGACCGTCGGGAAGCGGCAAGACCTCGCTTTTGCGGATGCTTGCGGGCCTGGAACCGGGCGTTCGCGGCGAAGCGCGGTTCGGCGATACAGTCTGGCAAAGCGGCCGCCGCGGGCTGGACCCCAACGCCCGACGCGTGGGGTTCGTGTTCCAGGATGGCCGTCTGTTTCGTCACCTGAGCGTAAAGAAAAATGTCGCCTATGGTGCGACGCGGCGCGGCCTGCCACCTGCGGCGGCAAATGGGATCGCCCAGGCACTGGGGCTAGAGCCTCTTATGAACCGCCGTCCTTCCACGCTTTCCGGCGGTGAAACCCGCCGCGTCGCTCTGGCCCGCGCGCTCGCATCAGGTCCAGACATTCTGTTCTTGGACGAACCGTTATCGGGGCTCGACGAAAACGCAAAAACACAGGTTCTGCCCTACATTGCACGGGCCGTCGCAGGATCCGGTGTTCCCGTCCTATATGTGACGCATGCGCAGCATGAAGTGACGCAACTGGCAGATCGGGTGCTGTTGGTCGATGCAGGCCGGATCGTAGGGTGGGGACGCCCACCAGTGCATTTGGCTGTGACAATCATCGAAGCGCGTCAGGGACAGGTAACAGTGGAGCTTGGGCGCACAAGCTTCACGCTCCCGGGGCAGGGCGCACCCGGCGACGCCCGAGAGATTACTTTGGACGAACGGAGTGTTCTTCTGTCGCGCGATGCCCCGGGACCTTCGGGTGCCTTGGCAACATTGACCGCCGAAGTCCTGTCGGTCAGTCCGCGGCCATCGGGTCCAGACGTGACACTTGGCTTGGCCGGCCAGCGCCTGATGTGGCGACTTGCGCCCGGCAGCGCGCTTGCATCCCGTCTGCCAACGCAGGGCGAGGTTGTCTGGCTCTCGCTGCTCTCAGCCAGTCTACGGTGATTCTCTCGGTTCCGGATCGTCCATTGTCTCCGGCTTGTGGGCAATCCGGCGTCGCTTGGTCTGAACCGGCATATCAGTGAACGGAGCGCGCAGTGCGCGCCGCAAACACGCGAAAAAATCTTTACCCACCCGCCCCCGTCGCAACAGTCCGGTTTGTGGAACCGCAAGAAACGGTCAAAGCGCTTTCCGAATCGCTAGTGCCAAGCAGGAAACAAAATCCCGGAACCTCGCCCAAAGAATGCAGATCCTCGTCCCGTTCCCGCCGCGATCCTGCCCCAATCCTGCCATTTTTCACTTCAAGCGAGGCCGGGCATCGGCGTAGTTTCGGTCCGAGTGGGGCGGTTCCGGAAGCTGGGCCGGGATCAGCCGGACCGCGCATGGTGCTTTGTGGGGAAGCGGCCGGCGCGGGAGCGGCACGGGCCGGATCGGATGGGTCAGAAACCCTCCGACCGGCCCACTAGCCGACAACCAAAAGGCGAGTACGATCGCTCGGTACGAGTGAGACGAGCAGAAACGGGAGAGGGGCATGGCACGGATTTCAGCTTGGGAGTTCAGCAACGCGGCTGAGTTCGACGGCGAACGGCTCTATGCTGAAGTTATGCCTGAGGACGGGCGTGCGGTTCGCCAGGGCACGCTGGAACTGACACTGACCCCCGCGCGTCTGCATCGGGGGACTGTCTTTTCGCACGGGCTTCCAGGGCGCGACCCGGGCGCCTTTGCCTTGGTTCTGACCCATGCCGGGGCTGTCTGCCTTTCTTGCACGGAAAAGGACGGCGCCCCGCTGCGGATAAAAACGCCAGATGGCTTTGTCGGCTCGGGCGAACAGATACAGGTGACACTGTCCTGGGGAGTCGGTGGGCGATTTGTCGTCGTCAACACCGATCGCATGGGCCAGTACCCCGGTGCGCCTGAGACCGGTTTCGTTTCGCCCCTGCCACTTCGCGCGCGCTGCGATCTCCGGGGGACACATGGATTCACATTTGGCGCGGCGGCGGGCGGCATGGCGCCATTTTTTCATGGAAAAATCCACCGTGCAACACTGTCGGATACCGTCGATGCGCCCACCGTTGCCCCCCCAAAGGCCGATGTCGTGCGCATAGAATTCGGGCGCCAGGACCGTGTGACACCGCGCCGGGTTTCAACCCCGTTGGGCCCCGAGAGACCTATGCCGCGCATCCTTCCCGAACCGGCGCGTATCAGCGGACCGGCATCTATGCGCTTTGCCACATCCGAGGGTGATGTCAGCCTGGTCGACCTTTCCGTGGGAACCGAGCTTTTGACCCGAAATGGTGGTTTTGCACCGGTTCGTTGGGTCGGTCGAGTTGAACTGGATCATGCCACCCTTGACCGACGCGCGGATCTGCGTCCTGTGGTTTTGCGCAAGGGAGCGTTCGGTCCGAAGCTTCCCGAGGCGGATCTCTATCTCGGCCGCGACCAAAGAGTTCTGGTTCCCGGAGCGGCGCTCGCCGAAGACGGTGATGCCGCCGACGGCTTCCTGCCTGCGCGGGTAATCCACATTGGCGCTGATCTTCCGGAAGTTGAAACACTGAGCAATACGTTCATTTGCTTCTTTTGCGACAAGACGGTCACCGTTCAGGTCAACGGCATTTGGATGGAGGTGGTCAACCCGTTCGAGGAGGCCTTGAACCGACACCAGCAAGCCTGGCGCAAGACCATGATGTCACTGTTTCCGGGTCTGCGTGACAAAGGGGGCGCGGCGCTGAGCTGAGTTGGCCAAACGGCGTACCTGATTACCTAAAACTGATCTCAGATTTACCGCATTTGCGTGGTTCGCTGCAGGCTGTCTGTAACTCTTCCGCGGCAAGTTGGACACTGCGGAGAAGCGTGGAGCGGTCTGGCCAAATGTTGGGTCAACGGTCTGAGTCGATGAAGCTGACGGGTGTCGGTATGCCGGGGCGCGGGCGTGGGGCGATGCGCGCCGTTCTGGCGTTTTCCGGTTTTGACCGCTTGCCTGGTCTTCGTGGTCTGGTGCCCGTGTCAATGCTGCGCGTCGGTGATCGCATCCGTTGTGCAGATGGCGGTCAAGTCGGCGTTGCCGCCGTGTTGCGCCAAACGGCTGACACGCCGTGCTCCGGCATTGCGCTCTACGCCGGCGCATTGGCGGCTGCTGATACCGCTGTTCCAGACGATCAAATGGTGCGTATCGAAGGTCCCATGGTTGCCAAGCTTTGCGGCTATTCTCGTGCACTCGTCCGTGCGGGCGATCTTCCCGATGCCGGGCTCGGGCGGCCGGTGGCGTTGGCAGCGGGTCCCCGCTATCACGTCGTTCTCGACCGGCCCGCGTTCTTGCCATTGAACGGTCTGGCCTTGCTTCCATTCATTCCATGGCCGACCGCAGTTGGCGGGTTGGACAGGGATACCCGAGAAGAGCTCTTTGTGGACGAGCCCCGGTTTCGCTACCCTGCGGCTGCCGACTCGCTTGATCCCGGGTTGCCGCGCCTCAATGCACGCGAAACGGCAATTGCTGTGGCGCAGATGTGGACGCAGGGTGCGGAAGCGGGCAAAATCAGCGTTGACCCGAAACAGACGTTGGTGAACTCGTCATGCGTCCCTGGCACTTCTGGCCCGTCGCCCTTGTCGCTCTTCTCTGGTCGCTCGCGGCATCGACGGACCACCTTCTGACTGTCTTACGGGTTCCGGCCTATCTCGGTTTGTTTTCGGACGATCTTGTCGCCTATATTACCGACCTATCCTCGACCCTTATCGCGATCTGGGGCGTTGGTGTCTGGGCCGGGTTCGGTGGGGTCCTGATGATGTGCTGGAACGCGCGTGGCTCGGCAATGGTGCTGGCGCTCGCAGCGGCTGGATCAACCTGTCTTGCAGTCTGGCTGATCGTTCTGGCCGAACCACCCTTGCGTCATGTCGCCGGCATCGCAGGCGATGCGATCATGATGATCTCGGCCGTCGTTCCCATCTTGATCTGGCTATACGCCCGCGCGCTTCATAGCCGCGGAGTGTTGAATTAGCGTTCGGGTATCAGTCCGCGCGGGCTGAAACGCAGCACGATCAAAAGGATCAACCCCATCGTCATCAGCCGCATATGAGCCGCACTGTCCAGAAGGTGGTCCTTCAACGCAGAACTGTCCGGCAGACCCGAAGTGATGAACTCCAAAAGTTGAATGCCCACAGGTTCCACCTGAATCCACAGAAACCAGATCAGGAACCCGCCCAGAACTGCGCCAAAATTGTTTCCAGACCCGCCGACGATGACCATAACCCAGATAAGAAAGGTGAACCGAAGGGGCTGATAGGTGCCGGGCGTCAGCTGACCGTCAAGCGTGGTCATCATCGCACCGGCTAGCCCACAGATTGCAGACCCAAGAACGAAGATCTGCAGATGCCGCCGGGTCACGTCCTTACCCATCGCTTCTGCCGCGACCTCGTTGTCGCGGATTGCGCGCATCATGCGCCCCCAGGGGGAACTGAGCGCGGCCTGCGCGAGCCATAGAAGTGCAACAAGGACGAACAAGAACAAGCCGGAGTAGGCCAGCTTGACCGTGATCGATGACGCGGTGACCGGGTCAAAGCCCCAGCCCGTCATCCGCTCGACGAATGCAGGATCGCTCTGAAGGTCGATCTCGTAGGGCACCGGTCGCGGCAGGCCAACCACGTTTTTGACCCCGCGGCTTAACCAGTCTTCGTTCTTGATGATCGCAATCACGATTTCGGCGATCCCAAGCGTGGCAATAGCCAAGTAGTCAGACCTGAGACCAAGCGCAGTTTTCCCGACGATCCACGCCGCGCCGGCTGCCAAAAGCCCACCCACAGGCCAGGCCAGCAGGATCGGCAGGCCAAGCCCGCCAAGATAGCCGGTCGAGGCCGGGTTAACCGCTTCGACCGCCTGAACGCCAGCATCAAAGACACCCCGGTAGATGAAAAATCCGGCAACAAGAACTGCGACAAAGCCGATCGCACGTGCACGTCCTGGTGACATGCGCGACCACAACAGAATTGCACCCACAATTGTAGCGGCCCCAAGGATCAGGCCCAAGAGCACGCGCAGCCCGCCTGCGGCCCATGCGTCGGCGACCGGCGGCATGGACACGATTACTGCGCCCAACCCACCCAGCGCGACAAACCCCATCACGCCGACATTAAAGAGCCCGGCGTAGCCCCACTGCATGTTCACGCCAAGGGCCATGATCGCGCTGATCAGCCCCATATTGAAAATCGTAAGGGCTACGTTCCAACTTTGGACAACGCCCGTCAGTGCGATCAGCCCAAAGACCAGAACGAAAAGAAGCGCGTTTTTGGTCGTAGGCGTCATACCGCTTTCCCCGCAAACAGGCCCGTTGGGCGAAAAAGAAGGACAATGATCAGGATCGCAAAGGAAACTGCGAACTTATAATCGGTGGAGAGAAGCTGAACCAAGCCATCGGGCGCCAGGGTTTCGGGCAAAAGGTATCCCAGCACCTTCTTGAAGGCATAGGTCACGAAGACCTCGGAGAAGGCGATTACAAATCCGCCGGCAATGGCCCCGATCGGAGAGCCCAGCCCACCGACAATTGCAGCAGCGAAGATCGGGAGAAGAAGCTGGAAATACGTGAATGGTTTAAATGACTTATCAAGCCCATAAAGCACCCCTGCGATGGTTGCGAGCCCCGCGACCAGAATCCAGGTGATCATTACCACGCGCTCGGGATTGATGCCGGACAACAGCGCCAGATCTTCATTGTCCGAGAACGCACGCATTGATTTTCCGGTCCGCGTGCGGTTCAGGAACCAGAAAAGCGCCGCAACGACGATGATTGCCGTCACGACCGTAATGACGGTCGAGGTTCGGATCGCCAATCCTTCTGCCAACCCGGTCATGTCCCGAAAATCTCGGGCCGAGACAACAAAGCGTTCGCCGTCGGCAAAGCGCTGATCGTCGACGCCGATGATGAAGCGGACAATCCCGTTCATCACGAACATCACGCCCATAGAGACGATCACAAGGATCACCGGCGCGGCCTTCTGGCGCCGGTAGAATTGATAAACGAGCTTGTCGGTGGCAAGCAGGAGGGCAGCGGTTGCCATGATCCCGAAGGGCAGGGCGAGAAGCGCTGTCGGCAACGGGCCAAGCGTCACGCCCCATGCCTGAAGCTGCCACGTGACAAGGATCGTTGCCATAGCGCCAAACGCCATCGTGTCGCCATGCGCGAAATTTGAAAATCTCAGGATGCCATAGATCAGCGTCACCCCAAGTGCCCCAAGCGCCAATTGGCTGCCGTAGCTGATGGCCGGGATCAGGACAAAGTTCGAGAGCGCAACAAAAGCGTTCAGGAGGTCGACCACGTGTGGATATACCTTTCGAAGTTGCGGCAGTGCCCCGTCCGGGTCATCTGTGTTTCGGGGTTTTCGCCCGTTTTGGCCCAAACGACATTGAGCGCCGCAGCACCCTTATCGTCGAAACCTACGGCGTAAAATGTAGTGTCGCCAGTGGCAGCCCGGACCAGAACATCCCGGTCCTCGGTACCGAGAATAGGTTGAGCCGAAGCCTGTAACCCATTGCCATTTATTTTCATCTCGACCCGGTAGAGTCCCGGAAGGTCCTTAAGGGACGGCCTGCCCTGCATCACAATTTCTATCGCTTTGTCGCCGGGTCGGTGTGGTGGGAAAGAACAGTGCATTTCCGGTCCGCCAAGCCCCGTGGCCTCCAGCGTTGCAAGCAGTATCAGACCAATACTCATCACAGTCCCCCGACTGTTCCTAGCCGCCCAGAAAGCTCCTGCGGACCTCGGGATCGGCGAGCAGCTGTTGACCCGTTCCCGTAAATGCGTTTCGACCCTGAACCAGGACATAGCCAGTGTCGGCAATCTCCAGCGCCTGGCGCGCGTTCTGTTCTACCATCAGGATCGAGATCCCAGTGCGCGCGACCTCAATGATGCGGTCGAACAATTCGTCCATTACAATCGGGCTCACGCCCGCTGTGGGTTCGTCAAGCATCAGAACCTCGGGCTGTGTCATCAGTGCTCGACCGACGGCCACCTGTTGACGCTGACCGCCCGAAAGCTCGCCAGCTGCCTGCCGGCGCTTATCCCGCAGGATTGGAAACAGGTCATAGACCTGTTCCATCGTGCCACGGATGTCATCACGGCGCAGGAAGGCACCCATTTCCAGGTTTTCCTCCACCGTCATCGACGTAAAAATGTTCGAAGTCTGAGGGACAAATGCCATGCCCTCTGCCACACGGTCTTGTGGGGAAAGCAGGGTAATGTCCTTGCCCCCGACCCGCACCGATCCTTCTGTCAGATTCAGCATCCCGAAGACCGCCTTCATGGCGGTGGATTTTCCAGCCCCGTTAGGGCCGACAATGACGGCGATCTCGCCTTTGCCGGACGCGATTGTGCAGCCATGCAAGATTGGTGCGCCCTTGCCATAGCCGCCCGTCATCGCTTCGCCGATCAAGAAGGGATCACCCGGCTGTCCCGGGCGCGGTGTGCCGCCAGAGCCAGGCGACAGTGTGCCTTGACCGTCCGGGTTTGCAATCGAGCGGTCCTTGTTTCCCCGATCGTCGTGATAGGGATTTCCGCTCATGCCCGGTTCCCCAGGCCTGGTGTTGGTTCTTGTTGCCCCATATTCCGTTTGGAACCGGTCCCCACCGCCCACATGATTGTCTTGTTACATCGCAGCCTGCGCGATTTCGGCGTTCGGGTCACGCGCCATTTCCGCGCACCGGGCCCATGTCACTCAACTCTGTGTTTCCAAAGTCATCACGCGTCGGCCTTCGCCTTGTTTTTCAGCCCTGTGCCCAGATAGGCTTCGATGACTTTCTCGTTCGACATGATCGCATCCGCAGATCCTTCGGCAAGCACCTTACCTTCGGCCATGACAATCACCGGGTCGCACAGGCGCTTTATGAAATCCATGTCGTGCTCGATCATACAGAAGGTGTATCCGCGCTCTTTGTTAAGTCGGACGATGGCATCGCCAATCGTGTTCAGAAGCGTCCGGTTCACACCCGCGCCGACTTCGTCAAGAAACACAATCCGCGCGTCAACCATCATCGTTCGACCAAGCTCCAGAAGTTTTTTTTGTCCGCCAGACAGGTTTCCGGCCTTTTCTTCCGTCAGGTGATCTATCGTAAGAAATTCAAGAACTTCGTCAGCCTTCTTCAGAAGTTCCGCGTCCTCACGCGCGACCTGCCCACGTCGGAACCATGCATTCCAAAGCGTCTCGCCCGATTGCGCCGCGGGCACCATCATCAGGTTCTCGCGCACGGTCATCGACGAAAATTCATGCGCGATCTGAAACGTTCTGAGGAGACCTTTGTGAAAAAGATCATGCGGCGGCAGACCTGTGATGTCTTCACCGTCCATGTAGACCGTTCCGCTGGTGGGCGGCAAACGTCCTGCGATCACGTTGAATAAAGTTGTTTTGCCCGCGCCGTTGGGGCCGATCAGACCGGTTATCGTCCCTTTGCCAATTTCAAGCGATGCGCCATCTACAGCGTGGAAGCCGCCAAAGTGCTTGTGAAGGTTCTCGACCCTGATCATCTTTGCCCCCAGGACTGCGACACCCCGGCGCGAAGGCCGGGGTGTGCGTTGTTGCTGAGCGCCGCGATCAGCGGAACTTCACGGTGTTCTCGGCACCGCCATCGTATTGGATCTGGCGATAGTTGCCGGCGCTTTCACCCGGGCCGATAAGTTCGACGGCAGACGCGCCAACATAATCGACGTCACCACCATCGGCGATAATCTGAAGCGCTTTCGCCAATTCTCCGGGGAAGATCTGTTCACCCGGGGCGTTGGCAACATCAAGAACGTGATCCTTGAAATCGGCGGATTCTGCGCTGCCGGCTTTTTGCATCGCCAGCATGATCAAAGCTGATGCGTCATAGCTCTCGGGCGAGAACGGACCGGTCGGGTTAAAAGCGTCGCCTGCAAGCTCGACAAACAGGCCCGCGCCGGGGCTGTCAGTGCCTGGGACGTTTCCGGTCGATCCGTCGATGTCGGAGCCGAAATTGCTGACCAAAGTGTCGCTGACCATACCATCGGGGAAGTGGAACGTGTCGAACGCACCCGAGTCGATCGCGGCCTGCGTGATGCCCGAGCCGCCGCCATCGACATAACCGGCAACCACAAGACGCTCGCCCCCAGCGGATGCCAATGCACCAACCTCGGCCGAATAGTCAGCCTTCTGGTCCTCGTGGGCCGCGTTGATCGTCACGGTACCGCCCGCCGCTTCGAAAGCTGCCTGGAAGGCGTCGGCCAGCCCCTTGCCATAGTCGTTGTTGACATAAGACACCGCGACTTCGTTAATTCCCTCTTCCATGAGGATTTCGGTGATCACGACACCCTGACGGGCGTCCGATGGCGCAGTCCGGAAGAACAGCCCGTTGTCTTCGTTGTTGTTATGCGACAATCCCGGCGACGTGGCCGACGGCGAAATCATCACGACGCCGTTCGCAAGTGCCACATTCTGCAAGATGGCGCCGGTAACGCCAGAACAGTCCGCGCCCATGATCGCTTTCACGCCGTCACCGGTGATCAGCCGTTCTGCAACCGTCGTTGCTGCGGCGGCATCGATGCAGGTCGAATCGCCACGCACCGGCGTCACTGTGCTGCCGCCAAGCAGAAGGCCGCTTTCGGTCACTTCCGTCATCGCAAGTTCCGCGCCCGCGCCCATATCCGGAGTGATGGATTCCAGCGGTCCCGTGAAACCCAGGATCACACCGATCTTGATTTCTTGTGCGTGGCCATCGGCGAATGCCGCCCCGGCCATAAGGGCGGTTGCGGCTGTCGCCGTCATTAGTTTTCTCATTGTCGTCTCCCTGGTCATGTTTTTTTGACTGACCAGAACGTTAAGTGGAAGTTTCGCTCTTGAAAAGAGCGGCTGAGGGCTGAACTTTACGGAAACTTGAGGTGACCCGTGCAGCCCGAGGCCTATTTGATCCACATAAGGACCAATTGGAGTTTCACGATGCGATCGTTTCTTGCGGCAGCGTTCTTGATCGCGCCGTTGACCGCGCAAGCGCTGGATAGTGCTGCGGGCCCGTTGACCGTCACGCCGATGGCGACAGAACTTGATGAGCCATGGGGGATCGACTTTCTGCCGGATGGCGGGTGGATCGTCACGGAACGGGACGGGCGCCTGTTGACATTCGACGCTTCTGGAATCCGGTCCGCAGTGTCCGGTGTCCCCGAGGTTTATGCCAACGGTCAAGGCGGACTGCTTGACGTCATGATTCCGCGTGATTTCGCGACCTCGCGCGAGGTGTTTCTAAGCTACTCCAAGCCGCAGCGTCGGCGCGCAGGGACGGCGCTTGCAGTGGGGCGGCTTTCCCAGGATGGCACGCGGCTTGACGATGTCCGGGTTATCTTTGAGATGGCCCCGGGAAGCGACGGTGGCCGGCACTTCGGAAGCCGGATCGTGGAAGGTCCTGGCGGTCATATCTTTCTGACCATGGGCGACCGGGGTGACCGGCCATCGTCACAGGACCTTAACCGTCACAACGGGTCGGTCATTCGGATCAATCGCAGCGGCACGGTCCCAGCCGACAACCCTTTTGTTGGGGTCGACGATGCCCGGCCTGAAATCTGGTCCTACGGCCACCGGAACCCGCAAGGCGCGGCGCTCGACCTCGACGGGAACCTTTGGGTGAACGAGCACGGTGCACGCGGCGGCGACGAGGTGAACCTGATCCGCCGTGGGGCCAACTACGGCTGGCCTGTGATTTCGTATGGAACGCATTATTCGGGCTTAAAGATCGGCGAGGGGACCGAACGAGAGGGCATGGAACAACCCGTGCACTACTGGGACCCATCCATCGCCCCATCCGGCATGGCCGTCTACTCGGGCAAGCTTTGGTCCGCGTGGCGCGGCGACGTGTTCGTGGGCTCGCTGAAATTCGACATGATCTCTCGCCTTGAAGCCTCGGGTGGCGGCTTGCGAGAGGCCGAGCGCATAAAGGGACCAGAGACCGAGCGTGTCCGCGACATCGTCGAGGCGCCGGACGGGTCGATCTGGTTCTTGTCCGTGGGGCGCGGTACGGCGTACCGGGTGACACCCGGCACATAGATCTCAGGCACAGGCCGCGCGTTCGGCCTTTGCCATTGCGTCGGACGTGGCCTGAAGTGCGAGCAGAATGGATTTATGACGGTTTTTGAAGTCGCGCGCCGGAATTAAAACCTTTAATTCGTCGAACGGGGCTGCAGGCGCCGGACCACCGTCCAGCATTGCGGCCAACTGATCGCGGGCAGTTTCTATCTCGGGACGTGTGCGTCCCATGACATGCGCGCCAACAACCGAAGCCGCAGCTTGGCCAAGGGCGCAGGCGCGCACATCTTGCGCGAAATCAGTGATCTTGCCGTCAGCTACCGTAAGATCGACCGTCACATTCGACCCGCATAACGGTGAGCGCGCCGTCACGCTGGCGTCCGGCGTGTCCAGACGTCCAACCCGTGGGATGTCCGCCGCAAGCTCTAGGATACGACCGGAATACAGTTTGATAAGATCTGTGTCGGCCATGGTTTCCCTCACCGGCTTCACGCCTTAGATAGGCCAAGTCGATCAATCTGGAAAGTCACGACCATGACATTCGATCCCGCTGCGTTGCGGTTCAACGACCAAGGCCTGGTCCCCGCCATCGCGCAAGAAGCGGATACGGGAGAAGTCCTTATGCTGGCGTGGATGAACGCCGAGGCCATCGCGCGCACCCTGGAAACCAAGCGCGCGACCTATTGGTCGCGGTCACGTCAAGCGTTCTGGGTCAAGGGCGAGACATCCGGTCATACACAAGAGGTTGTGGACGTTCGCATAGACTGTGACGAAGACGCGGTGTTGCTGATGGTGCGCCAGACAGGTGCCGCCTGCCATACGGGCCGCCGTGTGTGTTTCTATCGCTCTGTCGTCGATGGCGAGATGCGCGAACTGATGGCGCCGATGTAAGGTGGCACGTCTTTGCGCCACCGTCCTTTGGCAGCGCTGTAGCAGGTTTCACAGCCCGATCATTCGTCGGACGTCGTCCGGCGTTGCGCCATCCGCACGGTAGGTGCGTATGGCGCGCGCATCATCGCGCTTGGCAAGTCGCTTGCCCGCCGCGTCGCGGATCAGGCGGTGATGGTGGTAAAACGGTGTCGGAAGATCAAACAGACGATGTAGGAGGACGTGTATGGGTGTTGCGTCGAACAGATCCTGACCGCGTACGACATGGGTGATGTCTTGGGCGGCGTCATCAAGGGTCACTGCCAGATGATACGATGTTCCCATCCCGCGACGGGCCAGAACGATATCCCCGATCTGGTCGACCATTTGCAGCGCGCTTCGTCTGATCGGTCCGGTTTCGTTCGAAGGACCGCGCCCCAATTCCACAAACGTAAGCGCATCGTTTGGGCGATCCGCGTCTGACACTCCAACTGCTTCCAACGCCGCTGCCATGTCAAGCCGCAGGACCGCGTGCGCAGGCAAGGCACCGGTACGCGGTTTCGATCGGCAGGTGCCCGGATAGACGATCCCATCCGGACCAAGAAGCGGAGCGCCTTCCTGCGGAGCTGCGGCCGCGGCGGCGATGTCTTTACGGTTGCAGTTGCAGGGGTAAAGAAGTCCACGCGTCCAAAGGTCGCCCAATGCCGCACGGTAGACCGGCAATCGCTCGGACTGGCGGACAATGGACTTGTCCCAGCGGAGGCCGAGCCAGGCTAGGTCGTCAAGGATCAGCGCCTCCCACTCCGGTCGGGCACGAGCCTGGTCGATGTCTTCGATCCGAAGAAGAAATGACCCGTCTGCGCCCCGGGCCATGTCATGGGCACAGATCGCGGAATAGGCGTGTCCCAGGTGGAGCGGTCCCGTGGGCGAGGGCGCAAAACGTGTTCTAAAGCCTTTCGAGAACATAGACGACCGACTTTAGCCCGCGCCCCGGCAAATGATCGTCGTAGTCACGAAAGAGTGCGCGGGCCCGGCCGCGGTCGAGTTCCGCCTGAACCGCGGCCTCGAAAGACGGGTCTTCCAGTGCATGGTCATTGAAGGAAAACACAATCATCCCGCCCGGTGCCAAACAGGCCATGAGATCCCCCAAAGTCGAAGCCGGTGCCGCCCCCGTCGAAATCACGCCAACAGCCGCGATCGCGGCGTACGCCCCATGCTCGATCTGCAGGTCATTTGCGTCGATCTGCCGAAGGCTGCGATAAACACCGCGTTTTTCTGCGGTCTCCATCATCCCGGCACTTAGATCCACACCGTCAATGGTGGTGAACCCAAGCGCGGCCAAAGCTTGCCCCGAGAGCCCCGTTCCGCAGCCGAAATCGAGAATAGAGGCCGTGTGCGGCGTCAAATGTGCGGCGAGCGCTGCCGCGCAGCGGGCAGGGGTGATATATCCTGCTTCGGCCACTTCATCGTCGTAGCTCGATGACCAATCGTCATAGAGATCGCGCACTGCACCCGGTTCAGTCACGCCATAGACTTTGTCGAGGAACTTGTCTGCCATGATGCAAGCCTAGGCGGCGCCGCGGCTGACGTCCACTGCCATGTCCGACAACCAGGTCTGCCAATCCACCTTGGCCCGCTCGGTATAGGCACGGTAGCGGTCGCGGCGCCCCTTGCGCCCGCCTTTGGCATCGACCGGCGGGAACAGCCCGAAGTTCACGTTCATGGGCTGAAAGGTTTTTGCCTCCGCCCCTCCTGTGATGTGGGTTACCAGCGCGCCGGTGGCCGTTGTTGCAGGCACCGGCGGCACCTTCCACCCCTGTATTTCGGCGGCGGCAAGCCGCCCAGCGAGCATCCCCATTGCCGCCGATTCAACATAGCCCTCGACCCCGGTGATCTGGCCTGCAAACCGGATATTTGGCTGGCTGCGCAACCGCATCTTATCGTCCAGAAGCTCGGGCGAACGGATGAACGTATTGCGGTGGATGCCGCCCAGCCGCGCGAACCGCGCATCCTGAAGCCCCGGGATCAACCGGAAGACCTCGGTTTGTGCGCCGTACTTCATCTTGGTCTGGAAACCGACGATGTTGTACAGTGTCCCAAGCGCGTTGTCGCGGCGCAGTTGGACGACCGCGTAGGGCTTTTCATCGGGCTTATGCGGGTTAGTCAGACCCACGGGCTTCATCGGTCCAAAACGAAGCGTGTCATGCCCACGCTCTGCCATGACCTCGATCGGAAGGCAGCCGTCAAAGTACGTTGCGGTTTCGCCAGGCTTGAACTCGGTCTTGTCGGATGCATTCAGCGCCGCGATGAACGCCTGATATTCATCCTTTGTCATCGGGCAGTTGATATAGGCCGTTCGCTCGTCCTCAGTCTCGCCCTTGTCGTAGCGCGATTGACGCCACGCCACGTCCATGTCGATCGTCTCGGCATAGACGATGGGGGCGATGGCGTCGAAAAACGCCAGCTGATCGGCGCCTGTCGCTCTGCAGATCGCCTCGGCCAGCCCGGGCGAGGTGAGGGGACCGGTGGCGAAGATCCAGTGCCCGTCTTCGGGCAGCGTAGTCACCTCTTCGCCGGTCACGCGCACGTTCGGATGGGCATGAAGTGCCGCTGTCACAGCTTCCGCAAAGGGATCGCGATCAACTGCCAGAGCACCGCCTGCAGGCAACCGGTGCGCATCGGCCGTTGCGATGACCAGTCCCCCGGCCGCGCGCATCTCCCAATGAAGAAGCCCAACGGCGTTCTGTTCATGATCGTCGGACCGGAACGAATTAGAGCAGACCATCTCGGCCAGATGCCCTGTCCGGTGGGCGAATGTTCCCTTTGCGGGCCTCATCTCGTGAATTACGACGGAAAGGCCTAGATTTGCGGCTTGCCAAGCCGCCTCAGACCCGGCCATACCGCCACCGACTATATGAAGTTTATCCATACCGCAGGGACGTAGTTCAATCCTGCGTTCGAGGGAAGAGGTCAGGATGCGTGGCCGGCGCGGGCAGGGATTGCGAAAACGTTGCTGATCTCCGGAGAGCCGGCTTCGACCAATTGCGGTCTTGGGTGAAGCACTGCGGGTTTGCCGCGACGGGTGAAAAAGACAGGCTGGGGTCCGCGCACAGGAACCGCAACCGGGCGCCGGGGTAGGCGAACGGGATCGTGTGTTCTGTCGCGTTCGATGCCGACACGCTGCGGCATCACAGGCTCGCCAAGTTTCCGGGGTTTGATCCTGCGACGGAAAAGCTTTGCAGGACGAAGGCGACGATCCCCAGGCTCGGTGTAGGTCAGCATCAGCGCAGCGACGAGTGCCAGATCGCGCCAGAAACCGCCAAGCTTATCTTCCACACCAAGCGCAATCATTTCCATGTAGCTTGACCAGAACAGTGCTGTGGCCAGCAACAATGCAGCAGGGCGCAGCCAATGGCCGGTCAGGATCAAACCGGCCAGGATCAGCGTCATCGCCATCCCGCCAACACCCGCAAGCCCTTGCAGGGATTGCGGCAGGGCCTGTTCGAAAAGAGGCGACAGGCTGACACCTTCGATGAACCCGACACCTGCTGCAATGAAATAGGACGAGATTACAATGCGAACAAGCGTCTGACCGGTCCGGCCAAGTGTCGAGGGGACTGTGCGCCGCTTAGGCATCGTTCTTCTGCTCCGTTCACGCCCCGTGCCCGCCAATAGTGAAGATACTAAGGCAGAGGTCGCGTTGCGTCCAAAATCTACTTAGAATTGTGGCGGATATAGGGGGAGATTGGAAAGAATGCGTGAAATGAGATGTGTATCGTTTCGCGCCTAAGCGGGTTTACGCCGGTTCGATCAGGTCCCAGCGGTTTCCGTAGAGGTCGGCGAACACCGCGACTGTGCCATAAGGTTCGATTCGCGGAGCGCCCTCGAACATCACGCCGGCGGCCTTCATGCGCGCCGACTGCGCCGCAAAGTCGTCGGTGTAAAGGAAATATGCCACACGCCCACCGGCCGCATAGCCCACATGGGCGGTCTGTCCGCCAACGGCTTTCGCGATCAGAAACTCGGTATCATCGCCGGTCGAGGCAGCCATCCGGACCCAGCGCTTGCCATCGCCCTGATCAGTGTCTTCAATCAAAACGAAACCCATCGCGTCAGTGAACCAGGCAATCGCCTCATCATAGTCCCGCGCCAAGTAGGCAACCAGACGAAGCTTATTCCGCGCCATCCTCGCCTTCGCCCTGGTCTGCGATCCAGGCGACCGACACGACCTCTTCACCCGCGCCGGTATCGAATACTTTGACACCTCCCGCTGCGCGCGAACGGAACGATATCCCGTCGACCGGGACACGGATCGACTGACCCTTCGACGTGGCAAGCATGATCTGATCGTCATTCTGCACCGGGAAGGACGCAACCAGTGATCCGCCGCGCATCGCCTTGTCCATGGCCATCACGCCCTGACCGCCGCGACCGCGCACCGGGTAGTCGTGGCTTGAAGACAATTTGCCCGAACCGCCAGATGTGATCGTAAGGATCAGATCCTCAGAAGCCGACATTTCGGCATAGCGCTCTTGGCCCAGTTCTTGGGGCGGGGCGGAATCCTCTTCATCCGACTCAGGCTCTTCCGTGACACCGGCAACCGCGCGCCGCATTTTCAGATAGGCGGCACGCTCGGCCGGAGAGGCTTCGAAATGCCGGATGATCGACATTGAAACCACCGTGTCCCCGTCCGCCAATCTGATTCCGCGGACACCGGTCGAATCCCGGCCCTTGAAAACCCGAACCTCGGTAGTGGGAAAGCGGATCGCGCGCGCGCGGGCCGTGACCAGCATCACATCGTCCTCTTCGGTCGCGATCCGCGCGTTCACAAGGCTCACGCCTTCGGGCAGCTTCATCGCGATCTTTCCATTCCGCATGACATTGGTGAAGTCCGACAAGGCGTTGCGGCGCACGTCGCCAGCCGAGGTAGCAAACACGATCTGCAGGTTCGCCCAATCCTCTTCGGGGACGTCCACCGGCATGATTGCGGCAATGGACACGCCTGTCGGGATCGGAAGGATTTGCACAATCGGTCGGCCTTTCGATGTCCTTCCTCCGGCGGGCAACCGCCAGGTCTTCAGCTTGTAAACCATCCCATCGGTGGTGAAGAACAGAAGTTGGGTGTGGGTGTTTGCGACAAAGAGGGTTGTGACCACATCCTCTTCCTTGGTCGCCATCCCCGATAGCCCCTTGCCGCCGCGCCGCTGGCTGCGGAAATCCGCCAAAGGTGTCCGCTTGATGTACCCGCCCGAGGTGACGGTCACGACCATGTCCTCGCGCTCAATCAGGTCTTCGTCTTCCATGTCGCCGGACCATTCGGCGATCTCTGTGCGACGGGGGACGGCAAACTGGTCTTTCACCTCGCGCATCTCGTCGGCGATGATGCCCATGATCCTTTCCCGCGACCGCAGAATATCGAGGTAATCGGTGATCTTGCCCGCAAGCTCCTCCAGTTCGTCGGTCACTTCCTTTACACCAAGCTGGGTCAAGCGTTGCAGCCGAAGTTCCAGGATTGCACGGGCCTGTGTTTCGGAAAGATTATACGTTCCGTCGTCGTTCATCGTGTGGGTCGGGTCGTCGATCAGACGGATGTAGCCCTCGATCTCGCTCGCGGGCCAGCGTCGTTCCATCAGCTTTTCGCGCGCTTCGGCGGCGTCGGCAGACGCGCGGATCGTTGCGACCACTTCGTCCACGTTCGACACGGCGACGGCATAGCCGCATAAAATATGACTGCGTTCGCGGGCTTTGCGCAGATCGTAGGCCGTGCGACGGGCGACAACTTCTTCGCGGAAAGCGATGAAAGACGTCAAGAAATCGCGCAGGGTAAGTTGTTCGGGCCGGCCTCCGTTGAGGGCGAGCATATTGCATCCGAACGAAACCTGCATGGGCGTAAATCGCCAAAGCTGATTTAGAACGACATCGGGCGTTGCGTCACGTTTCAGCTCGATCACCACTCGGACGCCGACCCGGTCGCTTTCGTCCTGAATGCCGGAGATGCCTTCAAGCTTCTTCTCGCGCACAAGGTCTGCGATCTTCTCGATCATCGCCGCCTTGTTCACCTGATAGGGGATCTCGTCGATGATGATCGCAAAGCGATCTTTGCGGATCTCTTCGACACGCGTTTTGGCCCGGATGATGACGCTGCCCCGCCCCTCGAGATAGGCCTTTCGTGCGCCCGAACGCCCCAGGATCAGGCCACCCGTCGGAAAATCAGGCGCAGGTATATGCGCCATCAACGATTCGGACGACAGATCCGGATCTTCGATCAGGGCCAGCGCGCCGTCGATCACTTCGCCAAGGTTATGTGGCGGTATACGTGTCGCCATCCCGACGGCGATCCCCTCGGCCCCGTTGACGAGCATGTTTGGAAAGCGGGCGGGCAAGACCGACGGTTCTTCCTCGGTCCCATCATAATTTGGCTGAAACTCGACAGTGTCTTTCTCGATATCCGCGAGCAGAAAGTTCGCGATCTTCTGCATCCGGACTTCGGTGTACCGCATCGCCGCGGGGTTATCGCCGTCCATCGACCCGAAATTGCCTTGGCCATCAAGCAATTGAACCGACATCGAAAACGGCTGCGCCATCCGCACAAGCGCGTCGTAGATTGCTGTGTCCCCGTGCGGATGATAATTGCTTATGGTTTCGCCAACGGGTTTTGCGGATTTCCTGTACCGCTTGTCGAATGTGTTTCCTGCGCGGTGCATTGCGTAGAGGATCCGCCGATGCACAGGTTTTAAGCCATCGCGAAGATCCGGGATCGCCCGCGACACAATGACCGACATCGCATAATCGAGGTAAGAGGTACGCATCTCTTCTTCGATTGAAATCGTCGGGCCGCCGAATACGGGCCTATCGGGATTTCCTCCATCATTTTCAGGAGGTTCGGGCGTGTCGTTCACGGGGATTTGCGTCCTTACGCGTGCCTGCTACATCTTGTTATCCGGACTCTATCACTTGCCGTATATAGGGTGCAATGGGGCGTTGCAGGTTGTCCCGGCAGCCGGGCGCGTTGAGTGCCAACAGCTTGTTTTCATTGAAAAGCCAGAATTTCCTGTTCTCCTGTCGTCATGTAGAAAAAGAACAGAGGCACCGCATGGAAAAATCGGAAACCGAGTTGATGCTGTCGGGATACGGGCTGACGACAGCAGAGTTCTTTTACCGCATGCCCGATTTTCAGAGCGTTCTGAACACCTTTGTCTGGCAAGACTACGATTTGGCGCCGGATCATCCCAGACTGTTCCGGTTCATAGAATTCTGGCAGGATGAGATCGAAGGACCGTTGCATTCGGTAAGGTTCACACATCGAAAGATGATCTCACCGGGAGAGTGGCGCAACGTAACCGGCGAATTCACGTTGCACTAGTGACGGGCCGGACTAGTCGCCTCCGACGCGCTGAAAATGGCTGTTGCCCCCGCCAGACAACTGGCGCGACGCGGTTTTCGTTTCGCATGCCAATCCATCACTGTCCGGGTCGAGCCAGGAATGATATCCCGGCTGATCCTGTCGCGCAGGTGCGACGCCCACCATACTTGCAAACGAGCACCCCGGCATGGCCGCCCAATGCCGCAGTGTTTCTTCGCGCGAGAATGGGCTAAGCACGAACGCAACAATCGGGAGCGCCACTATGGGGCCGTAGATCGCCACGTGCCACAAGGCCTTGCCTTGCGTGCTCATCTCGTGGTCTTCCGGCATGTCCCATTCAAAGTCGCCCATGTCTGGGATGGGTTCTTCGAGATAGGGCAAGATCGCTTCGGTCCGGGCCTTCGCCTTCGCGATTGCGCGGGCAGGCGCTGACGGGCGGTTGATTGCTTTCGCGATCGTTTTTGCCTGCTCTTCAAGATAGGGCTGGCATTCGGGGCACTCTTCCGAATTCGGGTACCAAATGCCCAGTCCAGGCGGCAGGGCTTTGGGTTCGGGCTTTGGTTCGGCCGCCCGGGCACGTGCCTCTGCGATCGTGCGTTGCTGGTCTTCCAGAAACGGCTGGCATTCCGGGCAGCATTCAGACGACTCAAACCAGGTTCCCAACCCTGGCCATTCCTCGTCCGAGGGCTTTGCCACTGCGTTGCCGTTTCTCCAGAACATCTGCCCGTAACCCGACTAGTCCACCGTGCATCATCAGATCGAATATCGGCAACAATAGGGCTTTACGGGCGGGATTTTATGGCAGCCAGACTCCAGAAAACGGCAAAAGTAAGTGACAGCACAGCGTTCCAACTGGCCATCGAAAGCCCAAGCATCTGCCATGCGACCTGGTCGCATTGCACAACGGGGGCGGCGGTGATCTGGGCCAAAAGCTCTTGCGGGGTAAGCCCTTCAATTGAACCGGACGTGCAGCTTGCTGGACCTTCCCACCACGCACGCTCGACTCCCGTATGATAAACGCCGATCGCCGCCGTTATCAGGGCGGAAGCAGCGCCCATAAGAGGCAGAAGACTGCCCGCAAAGATCAGTGCCAACGGCCCGATCAGCATTGCCGCGCCGTGCGGCCAGCGCTGCCAAATGCACATCTTGCAGGGGGCGAGCCCGGCAATGTGCTGAAAACCCCATGCCCCAAGCAGCAGCGCCGCCGAACCGCCAGCGCCCAGCACGATTAGCCAGGTCCGCGTCACAGAAACCTCACTACATAAAATCCGGCAGCCAGGAGGAGAATGAAAAGAACGAACATCAGGCCAAGCCGCTTCTCGATAAACTCGCGGATCGGTTCGCCAAACTGCCAAAGCAATCCGGCCACAAGAAAGAAGCGAAGGCCCCGGGCGATGATCGACGTGACGATAAAGGTCCCAAGTGGCAATCCGGTCCATCCCGACATGATGGTAATCACCTTGTATGGAAACGGCGTAACGCCTGCAATCAGGACAGGCCAGAAGCCGAAGTCGTTGAACCGTGTGTTGAATGCAGCCATCGCGTCCGCCTTGCCAAGGGTTTCCAGGATCGGTCGCCCGAGCTGGTCGAATGCCGCCATGCCGATCCAGTAGCCGGCTAGACCGCCCAAAACCGAGCAGACCGTTGCCAGGGCCGCAATTTGAAACGCACGACGGGGCTGCGCAATAATCATCGGGATCATCAGCACATCCGGCGGGATTGGAAAAACAGAGCTTTCGACGAAAGCGACAAGCGCCAGCGCCCACAGCGCATAGCGGGTTGTCGCAAGGGAAATTGTCCAATCAAAAAGCTGCCGCAGCATCATTCCGCCCGTTTTCACCAGAAGTCATGTCCGTCGGACAAGGTCAAGCCGCGGGTCGAAGTCGCAGACTCTGCCACGGTCATCTTTGGCACAAACCACGCTAAGCGGTCTGGCTGGGTCGCATCGCAAGCCAGATTAGCGCCACGCCCGCCAGCGCCAAGAGCGGCAGCATGGCGATGTTGACTGCCGCCCATCCGGCTTCTGCGCTGCTGCCGGTGCAGTTCATCAGTGTTCCGGACGCCAGAGAAGCGATCGTTACCGAGCCCATGACAATCGCGTCGTTCATCCCTTGGACACGGCCGCGTTCTTCGGGACTGTGATGGGACACCAGCATCGATGTTGCCCCGATCAACCCGAAATTCCAGCCGACGCCCAGAAGGATCAGCGCCCCGAAGAAGTTGGTCAACGTAACGCCTGAAAGGCCCACCGCGCCGGCTGCCGCTAGGATCACCAGCCCTACCGCCACAATCTTCTCTGCTCCAAAGCGCGCTATCAGATGCCCCGTGAAGAAGGCTGGCACAAACATCGCCAGGACATGCGCCGAGACAACGTTCGACGCATCAGCCACAGTGAACCCACATCCAACAACGGCCAATGGCGTTGACGTCATCATCAGGTTCATCAGCGAATAGGACACGGCCGCGCAAATAACGGCCACAGCAATCCCGGGCGATTTAAGAAGCGACCGGATCGAACGAATCTCGGTCGGTCGTGTCGCGCTGTATTCGATCTTCGGCAAATCCAGCAGGAAAAATAATCCCATGCCACCTGCATTGATCACCATGGCCGCGATGTACACAGGGACAAAGCGATCAACCGTTGCAACGGCGGATTGTCCCATCAGGATCGACACCAGCTGGGGACCAATAATCGCCGAGATCAGACCACCGGCCAGCACATAGCTGATCGCCTTAGGGCGGTAGGTTTCAGATGCGGTGTCCGTTGCCGCGAAGCGGTAAAAACCCTGCGCAGACATGTAGATACCGGTGAAGAACGCCCCCAGAAGAAGCAGACCGAAGCTTTCTTCCAAGACCGCGATCAAACCGATTAGCGATCCAAGTAGACCCCCCGCCGCCCCGACCAGAAAGCCGGCCTTTCGCCCCGCACGCTGCATAAAGCCAGAAAGCCAGGGCGCTGCAGACATCGAACCTAGAACGATCATTGATATCGGAAGGGTCGCAAGACAAGGATTGGGTGCAAGCTGCTGTCCCACAAGTCCACCGATCACGAAGATCATGGTTATCTGGCTACCAAGGATGGCTTGTGCGGCCACCAGGACTTTTACGTTGTGACGCGCGCGCCGGTCGTCGAAGGTCTCCATGCCCTGGGCTTACGAGAGACGCGCAGCCGGAACAAGCGCATACGAAGAATGCTGACCCGCGACGGCTTGCCGCGCTTTTCGTTCGATTTTCCGCACTACTATTTCACTCAGGAACTGGAACGACCGCATTGGAGACGTGCCGGATTTCGCGGCGCTGTCCGAGGCGGAGAGGGAGGTCATGAAGGTTCTGTTGCTTGCTGGAACGCCCGAGGCGGTGCAAATCGGCCGCGCGTTGTCGCGCGACCAAACCGTGGCGGGAATTGCGTCGACGGCGCGGGGCACACGTGCGCCCATCCCCCATGGAATTCCCTTGCGCGTGGGCGGGTGGGGTGGCGAGACCGCATTTGAAGCGTGGCTCATTGAAGAGAAGATTGGGTGCATCCTCGATGCAACCCATCCTTTTGCGGTTAACATCTCGGCACGCAGCTCCCGGGTCGCTGAACGGCTTGGTTTGGATTACATGCAGTTCCTGCGTCCCGCGTGGACACCGGCAGAGGGCGACACCTGGACCTTCCTGAACGATGAAACGGATGCGGCAGACCATATTCCTCCGGATGCCAACGTCCTGCTTCTGACCGGTCAGCACAGGTTGAACGCGTTCTCCCCAATGAACGGACGCACAGTCTGGGTGCGTCTCCAGGAACCCAACGGCATCAGATTTCCCTTTGCCCATGGCGGTTTTCAGCATCGGCCCGTTGCAATTCCGGTGCCGAATGAAATCGCCAGCATGCGCGCGCTTGGGATTGATTGGGTGATCGCAAGAAACACCGGGGGCGGGGATGAAATGCCGACGATTGAGGCCGCACGCCGACTAAGTCTGCCGGTGGGGATGATCCGTCGCCCCCCGCAGCCTGAAGGCCCCCGTATACAGACGGTGTCAGAGGCTCTGGCATGGGTGCGCCGGCGCCTGTAGGAAGGGCGCATGAGCATCGGAAGACTGATTGAAACCCCGGCCTGCGTGGCCGAGGGGGCAGACTATCTGGCCGCGTCGGACCCACGTTTCGCCTATGCGCTTGACCTGACGGGCCCGCCACCGCTTCGCCGTCGAAAGGACGGGTTCGCTGCCCTTCTTGACGCGATTGTAAGCCAGCAGGTTTCGGTCGCAGCCGCTGATGCGATCTGGGGCCGGTTGAAGACCGCCGGTCTGACCGGTCCACGCAAGGTGATGTGGGCAAGTGACGACGACCTGCGGGCCTGTGGCCTGTCGCGGCAGAAGATCCGGTATGCCCGCGAACTTGCGGGGTCTGGCATCAACTATGCGGGATTGCGCGACATGCCGACGGATAAGGTGATTGAGGCGCTGATCGCGGTTCCCGGGATCGGGCGTTGGACGGCGGAGATCTATGCCATGTTCTCGCTTGGGCGGGCCGATGTCTTCGCGCCGGGCGATCTCGCCTTGCAAGAAGCCACCCGCATCCTCTTTGAGCTTGAAGAACGGCCAAGCGAAAAAGCACTGCGCGAGATGTCGGACGAGTGGTCACCATGGCGCGGCGTTGCGGCGCGTGTTCTCTGGGCCTACTACCGGGTGGCGAAAGAACGCGAAGGGATCCGATGACACGTCCGTTGACACTGCACCGCCGCGACGCGCATTCGGGCAATGTAACGTCGGTCGTCGTGTTCCTGCATGGCTATGGAGCCGACGGCAATGACCTTCTGGGGCTTGCCGATCCGCTGGCGCCAAACATGCCCGACACGGCTTTTGTCGCACCGGATGCCCCCGACCCCTGTACCAACAATCCCATGGGGTATCAGTGGGCGCCCATTCCGTGGCTTGACGGGTCGAGCGAAGCGCAAGCCGCCGATGCATTCGCGGCCTCGACAGCGGATATCGACGCAATGGTTGACGGTCTTCTGGACGAGTACGGGCTGACCCCGGACAAGCTGATCCTTTTCGGTTTTTCACAAGGCTGCATGATCTCGCTTCATATCGCCCCACGCCGGGTTGCACCGATCGCGGGCGTCGTCGGAATGTCAGGACGGCTTCTAGTACCCGAAAGACTGGACGCCGAAACCACAGCGCGCCCACCCATCCTTTTGGTCCATGGTGACGCAGATGAGGTCGTGCCGTTTGCGTCGATGCAGGCCGCCGGAGAGGCGCTGACCGGCGCCGGTTTCACGGTTTACGCTCACGTCATGAAGGGAACAGGTCACGGCATTGCGCCAGATGGTCTGTCGGTGGCGCTTGCCTTCATGCGCAATGAGTTGAAGATCGGCTGAAGCCCCGCCGCTCGACAGCGTTCACGCGGCGATCTAGCGTTGCACGAATGGAACTTCGTCGCATTACAGGCGCGTTCGGCGCCGAGCTTTTGGGACTGGACCTGTCCCGGCCCATTTCAGCCGCGCTTGCGCATGACTTGCGTCAGGCATTATCAGAACATCTGGTTCTTGTGATCCCCGGTCAAAACCTGGACCTCGAGGCCCAACGCGCATTGACCCAGGTGTTCGGCCCGCCCGAAGTGAACCCCTACGCGCCGGGTCCCGACCATGCGCCCGAGATGACGCACATTGTGAAGGAACCCGACGAGCGGACAGGTGTGTTTGGCGGAGGGTGGCACACCGACCTATCTTTCCTTGATCAACCGCCAGGCGGTTCTGTGCTTTATGGGATCGAAGTCCCGCCGCAAGGCGGCGATACTGTTTTCGCGTCTCAACAGGCCGCCTGGGACAGTTTACCAGATCCTCTCAGAAGCATGTTGGACGGGCGCCGCGTCGCCCATGTGGGCAAGCCGTATGGCATCAAATGGGCGCCGCCCTTGGAAGGGCAGGCGATGAAAGGGTCGACCAAGCGCGGCGACCCCGACGCGGATCGGGAGCGTTGGCACCCGGCTGTTCTGACCCATCCGGTCACTGGACGCCGGGGGCTCTACCTGAACCCCACCTACGCGCTTCGCCTCGAAGGGATGAGCGAGGCCGACAGCGCCCCAATCCTTGCCCAGGTCCAGGCCCACGCAACTTTGCCAGAACACACGTTACGGCTACGCTGGCACCAGGGCATGGTCGTGATCTGGGACAATTTCGCGACACAGCATTATGCGATCAACGACTACCACGGGTACCGGCGCGAGATGCGTCGAACCGTGTTTCGCGGACGGCCAGTCTCGGACTGGGAGGGCCATCCCGATCCGGATGTCTGATCCATACGAACATGCATAAGGCAAAGACGGATTTCGCGAATTCGCCTTTCCTTCCCGCTTGGCTAGGCAAAGCACCGAACGAAACCGGAGTTTTTCCATGTACCAATCCCAATTCTCGGCGACGCAACGTGGACTTCTATCCGCGCTTTGGATCAGCGTCCTGATCCAGACCGTGTTCCGCGACATCCACCAACTCGTAAAACCGGGGTTTCTTGATGAGATCGCCGATGGGGTCTTTCAGGGAACGGTCGTGACCGATTGGCATTTCCTATTCGGGGCCGTGATCCTGCAATTGCCGATCTGGATGATTGTCCTCAGCCACGCCCTGTCTGACCGATCACTAGTTGTGACACACCGGATCGCCGTACCGTTGATGTCGGTGATGCCCTTCCTGGCCTGGCCAAGCGATCCGGACGACTGGTTCCATACTTTGATGCAGTTCATTGCACTGGGCGCAATGCTCTATGTGGCCCGCCCAAACGCGCGCCCTGTGGATGAGAATGTGGATAAGTGTCATCTGGCTGTAACGGAATCGCCATAGCCGTACGCTTGACGGCTCGCAAATCATGGGGGTTGTCAGGCGGATACCGCGATATATAGTCAATCCAAGCTGGGGCGGGTCGCCCGCTCTGGTGCCGGAGACGCGGGCAATCAGGGCAGGGTCGGAGTCAGGCGATGGATGGAGAGTTCAGGACCAGTTTTGTACGAGAGCCGAACAGTCTTCGGCACAATCCGGCGTTGGTCCTGAACGCAGATTACCGCCCGCTCAGCTATTACCCGTTGTCACTCTGGCCGTGGCAAGAGGCGATCAAGGCGGCATGGCTCGACCGGGTGACCATACTTGCGGAGTATGACGAGGTTGTCCGAAGCCCATCAACCGAGATTCGAATACCGTCGGTCGTCGTGCTGAAAGAGTATATCAGACCCCAGAAGCGCGTAGCCTTTACGCGCTTCAATCTTTTTCTGAGGGACGAGTTTGCGTGTCAGTACTGCGGCGCCAAGGGCGACCTGACCTTCGACCATGTCGTGCCAAGGGCGCGGGGCGGCATTACAAGCTGGGAAAACGTGGTAGCAGCTTGTTCCAGGTGCAACCTGAAGAAAGGGTCGAAAAGCCTGCGTCAGGCCGGCCTGTCCCTGCGCCGTGCGCCACGCCAGCCGGGCGCGGAAGAGCTGCGAAATCAGGGCCGGAAGTTTCCGCCAAACCACCTACACGAGACGTGGCTCGACTTTCTCTACTGGGATGCCGAACTCGAGGCGTGAGCTTCGGCGCCCTTTGCGCTATGGTTTGTTGGTAATCAATTAATCCCTGACCATAGGTGCGAGGGCGATTGGAGTGCCTTCTAAATCCGACCTTATCGAACACTTGAACTGGACGACCGAGCGGTTGTCCAATCGCGTTTAGACGATTTCAATTGGCGTTTTGGCAACATCTCTTGCCTACATTATCGAAAGTACCAGAAGCGACGGTGAACCTTTTCTCGCGCCACGTGAGGTTGTCGGTCCCGCTACTGTGGCGCTGCTCGCCTTGTTGTCGGATCTCTGCCATTATTATGTCGCCAGTCGTCAAAGCCTTGCTCTCCTGAGGCAAATTGAACGTCAGGGGGTTGATGTACTCCCTTATCCGAGAAACGCACTGTATTTTGCGCGAAGCGTGTTCTTCTATCTCAAGGTTGGCATTTGCTTTGTATCCGCGCTTTGGCTTGTTGCCGTGACCGGAGTACGTGCACTGGAGTTGATTTAGATGCGCTTTGGGATCGCTCTAGTGATCTTTTTGGTTCTCTATGGGCTCCAGACGGCGCGTGCAGACCTGCTGGAACTGCAAGCGGGAAAGCGCATGATTACCGTCGAGATCGATGCGGCTCCGGCCGGGGTCCTTGCGGCGGCGGGAAAAGGCGCAGAGGTTACCTTATTCCATCGTAGTGATGCAGAGCGCGCGCTTACGGCGATTGTCGATGGTACATTTCTTCTTGGAATAGAAGATGACGACGGCACTCCGGTCGCATTTCTTGAGGTATCGCCGGCTGCAGCCCGCGCATTTGCAAGATCTATTGGAGACGGGCGTTTCATCTTGCAGCTGATGGCACTGCCGTCCGAAGCGGACGCGCGTAAAACGGTGGATACTGGGGGGCTCAATCTCCAGACCGTATATGTGGTCCGCCTGGCGTTGAGCTACGGCCATCGCCTCACAAAAGAGGGCGTCGAAGCGGTTGAATGGCCCGTCGAGGGCGTACCGAATGGTGCTTTTACAGAGTTTAACGCCCTTTTCCCGCAGGGAGAAGAAGCACGCACTGTAACTCGCGCAATGGAGCGCGGCGAAGCCTTTCTTGCGTCTAGGTTGACTGAACCGGGAGAGGATGCAGGGGTAAGCGCGCATCTGACACCGTGGAAACGTGCTTTTGCGCTTAGGGTAGATGTGTCGTCGGGGGTGTCGGGTTTTCTGCGTCCGAGCGACCTCGTGGCGTGTAATGGACGGGTTCGAATGCGGAGGTGGACGGTACTGCCCGCGAGTTCACCACACTCATTCAACCAAGCATCAAGTTGATTGCGGTAGGCCAATCTACGGGCGAGCGAGAGGCTCCTACCGTTGCCCGAATTGTGACTGTAGAGGCGGCGCCAGTACAGGTGGCGTCGCGGGCGCAGGCCCAAGCCACGGGACGCCTCACACTGCCACTTGTCGGGGTGGGAGATGACACCGACTCAGAGGCGGTTACGGTCAACCAAAGTGACGTCTTGGGGATCGAACAGCCCGTGCTGGAGCGGAGCGAACAAGACTGCAAAATCCTGACCCGGCGGGGGGGTGAGATAGATACCGAAACCACTCCTTGCGCCGGTGACGAGCCCGACTCTGATTGCGGTGGCCCCCGCTCAAGGCTGGTGCCGATCGATTGATCGCGGGTGCCGTTCGCAGGTGTTGCCTAGGCCTTGGGGTGCAGAACCACTTTCGCGCGCAGCGGAACCTGATCGTACAGGTGAATGGCGTGGCTGTTCACAAGACGCGCGCAGCCGTTCGACACTTCGCGCCCGATACCGCGCGGATCGCCGGTGCCATGGATGCGAAGGAACGTGTCGCCCTTTTGCGGCGTGAACAGGTAGATCGCGCGCGCGCCCAACGGATTGCCGGGCCCGCCTGGCATCCCGTCTTCCCACTTCTTGTAGAGTTGCGGCTCACGCTGGATCATCTCTTGTGTCGGGGTCCAGTCAGGCCATTCCTTCTTGGCACCGACAAAGAACGTTCCAGCTTCATAGAGACCTGGCCTGCCGATGCCTACGGCATAACGGATCGCCTTGTTGTCGGGCAGCGTCCAGTAAAGCGCAAACTCCTGCGGCACGACGTGCAGTTCATAGGGGCCGGTTGCACCTGACGTCCGCACATAGCGCGGGATGAACTCTTCCGGTAGAACCCAGCCGTTTTCGGAGCGGGTAACCGTAGGCTGTGCGCCCACGGCCGTGGCAGCGGCTGTCACGGCGCCCGAAAGCACAAAATCTCTGCGTTTCATTCTCTAATCCTCAAGCAGCGCCCTGCGCATACAATTCACCGCAGCAAGGCCATCCCCCAGCCATCATAAAGCACGCTTCTGGTGCGTCCTTTCAAGTCATGCTTCTGTGACAAAACGCGCGCGTTGTCAGTTCACAACAGGGCTGCGTGGGATACGGTTGGGGCTCAGGGCTTCGGGCCATCCGAAAATCCACTCTATGGCCACAACAGCGACGGTCAGCACCAGCACGATCGCGACAAGGCGCTGATAGCGCGCAGATGGCGGTCTGCGCGCCCAACGCGCAAGCCGCAGAAACCAAATCATGTCAGGCGTACTTTGCCGATATAGGGCAGGTTTCGGTTCCGTTGCGCGTAGTCAATCCCATAGCCCACGACAAACTCATCCGGGATCTCGAACCCGGTCCACGTTGCCTTTACATCAACTTCGCGCCGTGACGGTTTGTCCAAGAGCGCAATGGTTTCCAGGCGACGGGGGCCTCGGTTGCGAAGGAATTTCACCACGTGAGCCAGCGTATGGCCTGTGTCGACAATGTCCTCGACGACCAAAACGTCGCGACCTGCGATTTCGCCGCGCAGGTCCTTCAGGATACGCACCTCGCGCGAACTTTCCATGCTGTCGCCATAGGACGACGCCTCTAGGAAGTCGACTTCGACGTTCATGTCCAATTCGCGCACGAGGTCTGCGATGAAGACAAACGACCCACGCAGAAGCCCGACAACGACAAGCTTTTCAGTGTCGCCAAATGCATCGCGAATTTCACGGGCAAGTTCCTCGATCCGTGCGGAAATGGCCTTGGCTGAGATCATCTGATCGATCACGTAGGGCTGCGTCACGTTATCCTCATCTCTTGACTTCACGCGTCACTCTACGACATCCCGGCGACGCCTCAACCAAGACGATGCAAGCGATGCCGACCCACAGCGAAACACGGGCCCTGCCATATCGGGCTGAGCAGATGTACGATCTGGTAGCCGACGTGGCACGTTATCCTGAATTCCTGCCCTGGTGCGCGGCGGCGCGCGTTCGGTCGAAGGTGACCGAGGGCGAGTCCGTGGTGATGCTGGCGGATCTGGTGATTTCGTTCAAAGTATTTCGGGAAAGATTTGGCAGCCGCGTTGTGCTACGTCCCGCTACCTACCAGATTGATACCGAGTATCTGGATGGTCCGTTCAGTCACATGAAATCGACCTGGGCTTTCCGCGAAACGGCGGATGGCTGCGAGGTTGATTTCTTCGTCGACTTCGAATTTCGCAACGCGATCCTGCAAACGATGATTGGCGTCGTCTTCAACGATGCAATGCAACGTGTGGTCCGTGCATTTGAGCGCAGGGCAGCATCTCTTTACGGCTAGATCAAGGCCTGCAGGACGGACCAGTCGGCTACGGGCGTGCACACAACGCGCCATGGGCACGGAAGTCCGGTACAGGCCTAGGCGAGCGCGCCTGCAAGAAGTGCCAGCGCATGGTCCCGGGCCGCACGGCGTACGTGATCGCGTCCAAGCGGGCCGAAATCGACCGTTTCGCTCCGCGTGGCGGACGAAGTGCGGGCCAGTGCAAAGCACACCCGGCCTTCGGGCTTAAATTCGGAGCCGCCAGGACCCGCGATCCCTGTCACCGACACCGCAAGATCAGCGTCAGACCGCGCGAGCGCGCCATCGGCCATCTCGCACGCGATTTCCTCGGAGACTGCGCCATGTGCAGCAAGCGTCTCGGGCCGGATGCCCAGCATCTCGATCTTGGCTGCGTTGGAGTAGGTAACAAAGCTGCGATCAACAACGTCCGAGGACCCTGCAACATCGGTCAGCGCAGCTACGATCATTCCGCCGGTACAGCTTTCGGCCGTCACGATCCGCTTCTCTGCACTGCGGGCGGCGTCGAGGAGGTCCGCAACCGTCATTGTCCCAAAACCCCGTGATAAACAAAGGCAAAAACTGCAACCAAAAGCGACGCGATCCACCCTGCGGCCACATCGTCCAGCATGACACCCCAGGCGCCAGGCTGCTGGTCCGCCCAGCCAATGGGGCCCGGCTTCCAAATATCGAAAAGCCGGAACAGAAGGAATGCGGCCAAGACCCCGGGCCAAAGCGCCGTGACATCCGCATCGGCGTGCGCCGCACCGAAGGATACCGGAAAAAGCGCAATCCACTGGCCAACTGCTTCGTCGACGGTAATTTCAGACGGATCATGCGTGCCCGTTACGGCCATGTAGCGGTGCGATGCCCAGTAGCCCGCAAAAAGCAGCAGCACTGTTGCGGTCACCAACAAGAGCGGCCCCCCAAGCACATGCAGGGGCCATGCGGCAAGACACGCGGCCGCCGATCCCCAGGTACCCGGGGCCGGTTGAAGGCGGCCGGAATAGCCAAAGGTCGCAATGAATTGGATCATGATCCCACCAGCGTGACCGTAGCGAGGGCGGCGATCCCTTCCTCGCGACCGGTGAAGCCCAACCGCTCGCTCGTTGTCGCTTTGATCGAAATTCGATCCTCGGCAACCCCGGTAATGTCAGCAACACGCGAGGTCATACTGCGCGCATGGGGCCCGATCTTCGGGCTTTCGCAAATCAGCGTCAGGTCCATGTTCGAAATACAGAACCCCATATCGGTGCTCAGCGTCACCGCATGTTCCAGAAATATTGCGCTGTCGGCACCTTTCCACCGCGGATCCGAAGGCGGAAAGTGCCGCCCGATATCCCCCATTGCCAGGGCGCCATAGATCGCGTCAGTCAACGTGTGAAGCCCGACATCCGCGTCCGAATGACCCTGAAGGCCACGGGTATGAGGAACACGCACGCCGCACAGGACTACACCGTCTCCGGGACCAAAACGGTGCACGTCAAAACCATTGCCAACGCGGATATCGGGGGTGTCGGGCATGCGCGCTTTCATTAATTTTTCGGCACGTGCGAAGTCGTCCGGGCCGGTGATTTTTAGGTTATTGGCTTCACCCGGTACGATCCGCACAGGAAGATCGGCTGCCATCGCGACCTCGACGTCGTCTGCGGGATCGCCCCGGTACGCTCGATGGGCCGCAAGGATGGCGACGGTTTCAAAACCCTGCGGGGTCTGGGCGCGGAAAAGGCCGGACCTGTCGCGCGTTCCGGTGACAAAGCCATCGGCTCCTGTCCAAAGCGCGTCTGTAACCGTTAGCGCTGGTGCTGCAGCGGGCGCGTCAACCAGAGCGGCGAGAACCCGGTCGATGACCGCATGACTGACCAGCGGACGCGCCACATCGTGGATCAAGACATGTGTTGCTTGTCCCTCGACCGCTTCGAGTCCCGCGCGCACGGATACCGCTCGGGTAGCCCCGCCGGCGACTACGTCTGCGGGAGGTTCGGACGGCCATAGGTCTGTGTCCACATCGTCCGGATGTAGAACCAGCACAAGTCGATCGATCCCTTGATGTGAATCGAACGCTCGCAGGGTGTGCCAGGCCACGGTCCGGCCCCCTAGCGGTTGCCATTGTTTGGGAACATCGCCCCCTGCGCGCAGTCCACGGCCTGCGGCGACGATGATGGCGGTTGCGGTCGGCGGGACGGGCATTCGAGGCGGTCACGTTCAGAGTTGCGGTCCCTTTGTGTAGGCGCGCACTATCGGCGTGGCAATCATTTGCATTTCCCCGGGCGATATGCCCAAAAAATAAGCATGTCGGGAATCCCGCCGATTGCGACGGCCTAGCTAATTTGCTTTCGCGGCAAGAGCATTATACGTCGTACCCGTGTGCACAAGGATTGAGCATTTGTTCAGAGGGCAGGCATTGGAACCGGGTGTGATGCCTGTTTTCCTGGCCCCTATGGCGGGGATCACAGACTTGCCGTTCCGGCGGCTGGTGGCACAGTTTGGGGCCGGTCTTGTTGTGTCAGAGATGGTCGCGAGCCAGGAAATGGTCCAGGCTAAACCCGGCGTCCGGGAGCGGGCCGAACTTGGGATCGGGCGCGAAAACACGGCTGTACAGCTTGCCGGGCGCGATCCCTACTGGATGGCCGAAGCGGCGCGGATGGTCGCGGGACATGGCGCCCGGATCATCGACATCAACATGGGGTGTCCGGCAAAGAAGGTGACGGGTGGCCTTTCGGGATCTGCCCTTCTGCGGGATCCCGATCACGCCTTGCGCCTGATCGAAGCCGTTGTGGCTGCCGTCGACGTGCCTGTCACGTTGAAGACCCGACTTGGGTGGGATGCCGATCGCGTGGCAGCAGACTTGGCCCGGCGGGCAGAAGCGGCGGGCGTGCGCATGATCACAATTCACGGTCGGACCCGCTGCCAGTTCTACAAGGGCCAGGCCGATTGGGCGGCGATTGCCGAGGTGAAAAAAGCCGTGACGATCCCGGTGATCGCCAATGGCGACATCGTGGATGCCAGAACCGCGCGACTGGCGCTGGATCGCTCGGGCGCGGATGGCGTCATGGTGGGGCGGGGCATTCAGGGTGCGCCCTGGCGGCTGGCCGAGATCGGAGCGGCCCTGTTTGGCGGATCACGTCCTTCGGTGCCACAGGGCGCGGCCTTTGCCGAGATGGTCGCCGAACATTATGAAGACACACTGTCCTTCTATGGCGCTGCGCTTGGTGGCCGGGTGATCCGAAAGCACCTGGGTTGGTATATGGACCGGGCCGGGACAGAGCCGGCCCTGCGCCGCGCGATCTTGACCGAGGTCGTTCCGTCCCGCGTGCGCGCACTTCTTTCCGAGGCCCTGAGACCCATGGCGGTGGCCGCATGAAGCCCACGTCGTTCGGAGAAGCCATTTGGGCGTCGATGCCCGTTCCTGCGATCCTTCTGGACCCCGGCGACGTGATTTCCGAAGTGAACCCTTCGTCCGAGCTGTTTCTAAACACATCGGCCAGATCTCTTCGGGGCCAACCCGTATTCGACAAGGTGATGATCGACGCGCCGCTGGACGATGCGTTCCGGCGTGTCCGGGCCGATCAGGCCAGCTTATCGATCAGCAATGTCGACGTGGGCTCTGGCGCGACCAAACCGCAGCAATGCAACGTCCAGATTGCGCCAATGATCGCGATGCCGGGATTTGTTCTGATCCTGATCGAACCCCGACAACTGGCCGACCGCTTGGGGCGGGCGCATTCGGTCAAGGCGGCGGCGAAATCGGCGATCGGAATGTCCGAGATGCTGGCCCACGAGATCAAGAACCCGCTCGCAGGCATCACCGGGGCCGCACAGCTTCTGTCGATGAACCTGACCGGCGAAGACCAGGAACTGACAGACCTGATCGTCAACGAAACGCGCCGAATCCTTGCGCTTTTGGAACAGGTCGAACAATTCGGCAATTTGCGACCGCCTGCGCGCCGAGCTTGGAACATTCACGACCTTCTTGAACGGGCACGCAAAGCCGCGAGTGTCGGCTTTGCGGCGAACATGAAGATTGTCGAGGAATACGATCCCTCGTTGCCGCCCACATTCGTCGATGGCGACCAGATGCTTCAGGTTTTCCAGAACCTTCTGAAGAATGCCGCCGAGGCAGCAGGGGAAGGTGGCGGCACAATCCGGCTTCGAACGTTTTATGACATGAGCTTGCGGCTGCGACGGAAGGACGGCACGGCAACCTTGCCATTGCAGGTTGAGATCATCGACGACGGACCGGGTCTGCCACAAGAGATCTCGAGCGAGGTGTTCGAGCCGTTCGTTTCAGGACGCGAGAATGGGACAGGCCTTGGCCTCGCGCTCGTATCGAAGATCATATCGGACCATGACGGCTGGATCAGCGTTGACAGCGTGCCCGGGCGCACGGTGTTCCGTATCAGCTTGCCGGTGGCCCCTAAAGACGATGGAGAAGACTAGATGGACGGGACGATCCTTGTCGCCGACGACGACCGCACAATCCGCACAGTGCTGACACAGGCGCTGACACGGGCGGGGTGCAAGGTGCATGCCACCTCGTCGATTGTGACGCTGATGCGCTGGGTCGACGAAGGCAAGGGTGATCTGGTGATTTCAGATGTCATTATGCCGGACGGGAACGGGTTGGATCAGCTTCCCAAGATTGCCGAGGCCAGGCCCGGACTGCCTGTGATCGTCATTTCGGCACAGAACACCATCATGACGGCCATTCAGGCGGCGGAAGCGGATGCGTTCGACTATCTTCCGAAGCCTTTCGATCTCCCCGATCTGATGAAACGTGCGGGTCGCGCGCTTGAGGTGAAGCGGCGTCTGAACGCGCCCAAGCCCACCAATGGTGCAGCACCCGACACGCAGGTGGGCGATGACTTGCCGTTGGTGGGGCGCACGCCCGCAATGCAAACGCTGTACCGGCTGGTCGCGCGCGTGATGAACACGGATCTGGCGGTCCTGATCACCGGGGAGTCTGGTACCGGGAAATCACTGATCGCGCGTGCAGTGCACGACTTGTCCGACCGCCGTACATTGCCGTTCGTCGTGGCTGGCGCGGCGGACCTCGCCACAATGGATGGTCCGGCAACGATCCTGAGCCGCGCCAAAGGGGGATCGATCCTCTTCGACGAGGTGGGCGACCTTGATGCCGAGGCACAGGCCCGCATCGTTCGCATGCTGGACAGTTTCACGGACAACGCACCAAGGATCATGGCAACAAGCCAGGCGGATCTGGCGCGAAAGCTCGAAGCCGGAGAGTTCCGCCAGGACCTGTTTTACCGCCTTGGCGGGGTCACGATCTCTGTCCCGTCGCTGCGCGAGCGGGTTGACGACATACCCTTGCTTGCAGAGCACTTTTTGGCGCGCGCCGAGCGTGACGGCCTAAGCCTGCGGCGGTTCGACCCCGGCGCGCTTGACCTGATCCGCGCATACAGCTGGCCGGGAAACGTCCGCCAACTTGAAAACACGATCCGTCGACTTGTGGTTACGGGCTCTGAAGACGAGATCACGCGCGCCGAGGCAGAGCTTGTTCTCGGCAATCAGCCTGCGATGGAACCACTCGTGGGCGGCGGCGAGGGTGAAAAACTGTCAGTCTCGGTCGGCAAGCATCTTCGCAGATACTTCGACCTACATGGCGGGGTTCTACCGCCGCCGGGGCTGTACCAGCGGATTTTGCGCGAAGTTGAGACCCCTTTGATCGAAATCGCTCTTGATGCAACTGGCGGAAATCAAGCGAAATGTGCCGATCTTCTTGGCATCAACCGCAATACCTTGAGAAAAAAAATCACCGATCTCGATATTAGGGTTACGCGACGTCGCAAATTGATGTAAAACCGCAACATAGAGTTGCTGATCCGCAAGCACGGGCAACGGCAACCGATATATGGCGGTTGGTGCATATTGGCACCGCATCAGATTGAGGTCACAAGTGGCGCAAGCCGCGGGCAGATCATACTTCGACTGGCTTGCGCAGCTCCGTCGCGTGCGGAAGCTGCGCAATTTTGCAACGCTTGGGCTTGTCATTCTCGGTCCGGTCTTGGCGCTTGCGACCTTCCTTGTTCTGGGACCGCTCGATCAGGGTGCCTCGGCCATCACGTTGCGGCTCGTTCTTCTCGCCGATCTCGTCTATGTCCTTGTTCTGGCAACGCTTGTGCTGGGCACTATCGCGCGGATGATCGCGGCGCGGCGCGCGCGTTCGGCTGGCTCGCGGCTTCATCTGCGACTTACGGGCGTGTTTGCAATGATCGCCCTGGTGCCCACCGTAACCGTCGCGATCTTTGCCGGGCTGACGGTAAATGTCGGCCTTGAAGGCTGGTTTTCGGAGCGTGTGCGCAGCGTCGTCGGCGCATCCATTGCGGCTGCGGAAGCTTATCGCGAAGACCAACTGCGGGACCTTGAGACCGATGCGCAATCTCTAGCCCGTGTCCTCGAATCTGCGCGCGAAACGGATTTCTTCCTGAGCGATAGCGAATTGCGCCAGCTTCTAGGGCAGGGCCAAGCGCTTGTGCAGCGCGGCTTGCGCGAAGCCTTCGTGATTGATGGGACCGGGGAGATTCGCGCGCGGGGCGAACGGTCTTACCTCTTTGACTTCGAGCAACCCGAGCCTGGGCAGATCGAGGCAGCCCGCGAAGGCCAAATCGTCCTGATCGAAGACTTGCTACACAGCGAATACCGGGCACTGGTCGCGCTTTCTGGCTTCACGGACCGGTATCTTTACGTCAGCCGTGCGGTCGATGGGCGAATTCTTCGACTTCTTGACGATGCTCAGGAAACGGCACGGCTTTACACGCAGCTAGAAGCAGAGCGCGGCAGGCTCGTCTTCGAGTTCGGGCTTCTCTATCTGGCTTTTGCTGTGATCCTTATCCTTGCGGCAATTCTATGGGGCCTATGGTTTGCCGAACGTTTATCGCGCCCGGTCGGACGGCTGGCAGGGGCCGCCCAACGAGTGGGTGCCGGCGATCTGGAGGTACAGGTCCAGGAAGAGCAGGGCGATGACGAAATTGCCATGCTCGGGCGCATCTTCAACCAGATGACTCGTCAGTTGAAGGCGCAGCGTGAGACACTTCTGGACACGAATGCCAAGATCGACCGCCGCCGCCGGTTGTTTGATTCCGTATTAAGCTCTGTCACGTCCGGTGTGATTGGTCTGGACGACCAAGGGCACGTCACCTTTGCGAACAGATCCGCGGGACGAATCCTGCGGGAAGACGAGGTGGAGGCCGCTTCGGATCACATCTCGGTCGTGGTGCCAGAGTTCGCGGCCTTGTTCGACAAGCTCAGGTCCGCCCGTGGCGAGGCCGCGCAGGAAGAAATTCGTCTGTCGCGCGGCGGGCGCACAGAAAGCCTGCTGGTGCGCATGGCCACACGGCGTGGTCAGGACGCGGGGCTGGAAGGGTACGTGGTCGCCTTCGACGATGTGACCGATCTGGTCACCGCCCAACGCATGGCCGCGTGGGGTGATGTCGCACGGCGTATCGCGCATGAGATCAAGAACCCGCTCACACCCATCCAATTGTCGGCGGAGCGGATCAAACGAAAGTTTGCGGCTGACGTCTCCGAGCCCGAAACCCTAGAACAGTATACCGACGTGATCGTCCGCCAAACCGGCGATCTGCGTCGGATCGTCGACGAGTTCTCTAAGTTCGCCCGGATGCCAGAGCCAGAGCGCACACGCCAGGACCTTGTGCGTCTGGTGCGTGATGCTGTGGTGCTTCAGGACACAGCGTATGACGATATCGCGGTGGCCGCGGATCTGCCCGACACGGCCGTTCCGGCCGATTTCGACGGAACCATGATCGGCCAGGCTCTGATAAACATGATCAAAAACGCCTGTGAGGCCATTGAAAGCTTGAGGGAAAAAGGTGCGCCCTCCGGCCACGCGGGACAGGTGAAGGTCGTACTGTCGAATCAGGGCGACACGGCGCTCTTGACGGTTTCAGATAATGGAATTGGGCTACCATCCGACCGCGCGCGCCTGTTTGAACCTTATGTGACGACCCGGGAAAAAGGCACGGGTCTTGGCCTGCCGATCGTCAAGAAGATCATCGAAGAACATGGTGGAAACCTGATGCTTGAAGACGCTGATCCAGACGATACCGGGCAGATCGGCGCACAAGCGGTCATTCGTCTGCCGCTACCGAACGACACGACCAAGAAACAAAGCGACTGAAACAAGAACGCGAGGACACAGGCAATGGGTGACATTCTGATCGTCGATGACGAGCGCGACATCCGAGAACTAATCGGGGACATCTTACGCGACGAAGGCCACGAGGCCCGATTGGCGGGCACGTCGGACGAAGCGATGATGCAGATCAATACGCAGCCGCCCGAACTTTTGATTCTGGATATCTGGTTGAAGGACAGCCAGATGGACGGGATCGATATCCTGAAAACCGTAAAGCGCGACAATCCCGACGTGCCGATCGTCATCATCTCGGGTCATGGAAACATCGAGATCGCAGTCGCCGCGATCAAGCAAGGCGCGTACGATTTTATCGAGAAGCCGTTCAACATCGACCAACTTATGGTCGTGATAACGCGTGCGCTGGAGACGTCACGGCTGCGGCGCGAGAACTCGGCTCTGAAACATCAGGATGTTCAGTCGGCCGAAATGCTGGGCGAGTCGCCGGCATTCAAAGCTCTGAAATCGCAACTTGATAAGGTGACGGCCTCAAATGGTCGGGTGATGTTCACAGGGCCTGCAGGGGCGGGCAAGGAAACCGCTGCCCGTTACGTCCACGCGAACAGCCCACGCTCGAAAGCGCCCTTTGTAACGGTCAGTTCCGCGTCGATTGCGCCCGACCGTATGGAAGAAGTGCTGTTCGGCCGCGAATCCACAGAGCGCGGTGTAGAATCCGGTCTTCTAGAGCAGGCCCACGGCGGTTTCTTGTACTTCGACGAGGTCGCCGAAATGCCGCTTGGGACCCAGGCCAAGATCTTGCGCGTTCTGACCGAACAACAATTCACGCGCGTCGGCGGCGTCGACAAGGTGCGGGTGGACATCCGGGTTATTTCAAGCACAAACAGGGATCTGGAAGGAGATGTTCAAGCTGGAAAGTTCCGCGAAGAGCTGTATCATCGCCTGAACGTCGTTCCGATTTGTGTCCCATCCCTGGATGAGCGGCGCGAGGACATTCCACATCTCGCCGGATACTTCATTGATATGCTGAACCAGGACCAAGGCCTTCCCATGCGCGAGGTGAGCGACGAGGCAAAGGCATTGCTGCAAACCATGCCGTGGCCCGGCAATGTGCGCCAATTGCGCAATGTGATCGAGCGGGTCCTGATCCTCGGACCGGACAAGGGTGAGGTGACGGCCGACGAGTTGCCGCAAGGGGAAACGCGCGGCGAAAGCGAAGGGGGCGGCATGATGCTGACGGGCGGGTTGGCAACACTTCCCCTTCGCGAGGCGCGCGAGATGTTCGAACGCGAATATCTTCTGACCCAAATCAACAGGTTTGGCGGCAACATCAGCCGAACAGCCGCGTTTGTTGGCATGGAACGTTCGGCCCTTCACCGCAAACTGAAAAGCCTCAACGTCGTTACCTCGATGAAATCCGGTGCGCGTGTGGCACATATTGAGGAAGAAGAGGAAACGCGGCAGGCCGGGTGAATCCCATCGGTTGGCCCGAATTGACGCCCCTGTCGCAACCTGCCATCCCTTGGGCCGCGTAAAGCGGCCGGAGGGCGCATGAAGGTCATCATCTGCGGGGCGGGCCAGGTCGGTTGGCAGATCGCCCGGCATCTGTCGGGTGAAAACAACGACGTCACCGTCGTCGACAATAACCCCGACCTCGTACGGCGGGCTACAGACACGCTTGACGTCCAGGGTGTCACGGGCTTTGCGAGCTATCCCGAGATCCTTGATCGGGCAGGGGCCCGCGACGCAGATATGCTGATCGCCGCAACCTATTCGGACGAGGTGAACATGGTCACCTGCCAGGTGGCCCATTCAGTTTTCGAAGTGACACGCAAAATCGCGCGTGTCCGGTCGCAAACATACCTAGAACCCCAATATAGCGACCTCTACCGGCGCGATCACATGCCGATTGATGTCGTGATCAGCCCCGAACGCGAAGTCGCAGAGGCGGCGCTACGGCGCCTTGCGGCCCCGGCGGCCTTTGACACGCAAAGCTTTCTAGGCGGCAAGGCGCAGCTACTTGGCTTGGCCCTTGACGACGATTGTCCGGTCCTGAATACGCCGCTGCGCCAGTTGACCGACCTATTTTCGACGCTCAGGGCGCTGGTTGTAGGCATCCGGCGGGGAACACGGCTCTTTGCACCGGAACCGGGCGATCAGCTTTTTGCGGATGATCAGATCTATGTCTTCGCGCATGTCGACGACGTTGAACGCACCGTTGAGATTTTCGGCAAGACCGTTCGGCCGCAGAAGAGAGTTGTCATCATCGGTGGCGGAAATGTGGGCTTGCAAGTTGCGCAAGAGCTTGAAGCGCGCGCGGAACGGGTTCGTGTGAAGGTGATCGAGCGGAACCGCAGCTGCGCAGAACGCGCCGCGGACGCCCTGGAACGCACAATTGTTTTGCATGGCGACGGGCTTTCGATGGAGCTTTTGTCCGAGGCGCGGATCGACCGGGCCGACGCTTTGTTGGCAGTGACCGACGATGACAAGACCAACCTTCTGGCTGCCGTGCGCGCGAAGACTGCAGGCTGTCCCTACACGATCTGCCTGATCAACGATCCGACGCTGACGCCACTCTTGGGCCCCCTCAAGATCGACGCGCACATCAATCCCCGCTCAACCACGGTATCTTCTATTCTGCGGCATGTGCGCCACGGGCGCGTGCGCGGCGTGTATTCGATCGGCGATGCCGAGGCCGAAGTCATCGAGGCGCAGGTCCTGTCGACGTCACCCATTGCCGGAAAAGAGATCCGCGATGTGGACTTTCCGGAAGGGGTGCTTGTTGGGGCCGTGATGAAGGGTGACACGTTCGTGCGGCCAACAGGAGGAACGCGGATCGACGAGGGCGACATCATCGCCCTATTTGCGATGGCCAGCGATGTGCCGGAAGTCGAGCGCCTGTTCCAGGTCTCGATCGACTTCTTCTAATGCTGGCTTGGCTGCACGGTCTGCCGTTGATCGTTCTGATTATGGGTATCGGGGCGGCCTCGATGTTTGTGCCCGCGATCCATGCTAGCATTGTGGACGACCACTTCACGGCCCGTGTTTTCTTCTATTACGCCATTTTTTTTCTGGTTTTGTTTGCGATGATCGCGTTCGCCACATCTGGCCGAAAGATCCGTCGCCAGGCCCGCAGCCACCTGATTGCGCTGCTCGCGACTTTCACAGTGATGCCCATCATGATGGCTGTGCCGTTCCAGGAAGCCGTACGGACCACCAGCTACTTCAACGCTTGGTTCGAAATGGTGTCGAGCCTCACGACCACCGGCGCAACCCTGTTCGAACCCGACCGTCTGCCCCCTACCATTCATCTTTGGCGTGCCTTGGTGGGTTGGATGGGCGGATTCTTTGTCTGGGTGACGGCTATTGCGATTTTGGCCCCATTGAACCTTGGCGGGTTCGAAGTCCGCGGTCTTGGGGGCGAGATCGGTCAAGCCTCGTCCGTCGGGACACCGATTGCCCGCGTCGCTGATCCATCGGAACGATTGAGCAGCTTCGCCGCAGGTTTTTTCCCGATCTATAGCGTTCTGACGCTTGTGCTTTGGGCTGTACTTTTTGTGCTTGGTGACACGCCGCTTGTGGCCTTGTGTCACGCGATGTCGACGCTGGCGACATCTGGTATCTCACCTGTCGGCGGCCCCCTTGGGAACGGGTCGGGATTTTTGGGCGAGGTTGTCATTTTTCTTTTTCTGATGTTCGCCTTGTCGCGTTTGACGTTTGCCGCTGACGAACGTCCAGAAGGCTTGCGGTCGCTTGCAGATGACTCTGAACTGCGGTTGGGCTTGTCCATCGTTGCTACCGTGACCGTATTTTTGGTCCTACGTCACTGGCTTGGCGCTTACGAAGTCGAAACCGAAAGCGACGGGGTCGCGTTTTTGCGCACGCTCTGGGGCGCGGGATTCACAGTGCTGTCATTTCTAACAACGACCGGATTCGAAAGCATGGGCTGGGAAGACGCGCGCCGCTGGTCCGGTCTGAGTACACCCGGTTTGATCTTAATGGGGCTTGCGGTGTTTGGCGGCGGCGTGGCGACGACCGCGGGCGGGGTCAAACTGCTGCGGGTGTTTGCGCTTTACAAGCACGGGCTTCGGGAGATGGAGAAGCTCGTGCACCCAAACTCCGTTGGCGGATCAGGCGAAGTAGCACGGCAGATACGTCGCCAGGGCGCCTACATGGCCTGGATATTCTTCATGCTGTTTGCCTTGTCGATCACTGTCGTGATGCTGGCTTTCGCGTTTACCGGTCTTGATTTTGAGACATCGCTTGTCCTGACCATTGCGTCACTTACAACGACTGGTCCACTGACCGCATTCGCTGCCGATACCCCCATTGACCTCGCCACCATTGGCGTGGAGGCGCGAACCATATTCGCCGCCGCAATGGTCGTGGGCCGGCTCGAGACACTGGCAATCATTGCGCTTCTAAATCCCGATTTCTGGCGATCCTAGACGGTTCACGGCCCGAACTGGCGCAAGAGGCTGATTTTGGGGGTGGAATCCTTTTCGCACTCGCCTCATAGTGTCCCGCGATGCCTGCCCAGAAAGGACAGTGCCAATAAAAAAAGGCTTTTAGACTCATGGCTTCGGACAGACAGAACCTGCAAGACGCCTTTCTGAATCATGTCAGGAAGACGAAGGTTCCCGTTACGATTTTTCTGATCAACGGCGTCAAACTCCAAGGCGTCATCACCTGGTTTGATAACTTCTGCGTCCTGCTGCGTCGTGACGGCCAATCGCAGCTGGTCTATAAGCATGCGATTTCCACGATTATGCCGTCTCAACCGATCAGCCTTTACGAGGGCGAAGACTGACGTGTGCAATGGACAAGGCGGCCCCGATGCGCGCCTACGTCCTGCACCCGCATATCCTGAACGGCGAAGCGCGGCGTGAACCGACCGCGGCCTTGGCCGAGGCGGTCGCACTCGCTGCCGCGCTCCCGGATCTCGAGATCGCGGGCTCAGGTGTGGTGCGTTTACAGAAGGCCCAGCCCGGTTCGCTGTTTGGCAGCGGCAAGATTGAAACTCTACGCTCGGAGTTTGCGGCCGCTGGCGTGGGGCTCGTGTTGGTCGACGGGCCAGTGACGCCGGTGCAGCAGCGCAACCTCGAAAAGGCTTGGGGTCTTAAACTGCTCGATCGAACAGGATTGATCCTTGAAATCTTCGCGGATCGCGCACGCACGAGGGAAGGGGTGTTGCAGGTGGAACTGGCGGCCCTGAGCTATCAGCGGACGCGCTTGGTTCGGGCCTGGACCCATCTCGAGCGGCAAAGGGGTGGCCTGGGATTTGTCGGCGGACCCGGCGAAACGCAAATCGAGGCGGATCGCCGAGCCATCGACGACGCAATCACTCGCATCCGTCGGCAACTGGCCAAGGTCGTCAAGACGCGGGCTCTGCATCGGGCGGCGCGCGCCAAAGTACCATTTCCGATAGTCGCCCTTGTAGGATACACAAACGCCGGGAAATCCACACTTTTCAATCGCTTGACCGGGGCAGACGTCATGGCGAAAGACATGCTGTTTGCCACGCTTGACCCGACGATGCGCGCGGTGCGTCTGCCGTCGGGGGGAGAGGTCATTCTGTCTGACACGGTCGGATTCATATCGGACCTGCCCACCCAGCTTGTCGCGGCTTTCCGCGCGACCTTGGAAGAGGTCCTGGCGGCCGATCTGATTGTGCATGTGCGCGATATCTCTCACCCTGAAAGCGAAGAGCAGGCCGCGGATGTCCGGTCCATCCTTGCGGATCTCGGGGTGGACGACACAGTGCCGGCCCTTGAGGTTTGGAACAAGATCGACGCCTTACCTGGTGCCGACCGGAATGCCCTAGAAACAGTGGCCGAACGAACCGACGATGTTCTGACACTGTCTGCGTTGACCGGCGCCGGGCTTGATCGCTTTGAGTTGGCGGTGACCCAAGCCCTTGACGTTGAACGCACTGACGCTCGGCTTACCCTCGCGTTTGCTGACGGGAAGGCGCGGGCGTGGTTGTTCGAAGAGGGTATTGTTCAGTCCGAAACGCAGACCGGCGAGGGGTGGACGCTGCGCGTGGCATGGAGTGCGCGGCAGCGGCGTCGGTTCGAGAAAACGTTCAGCGCCCGAGCGAGGTGAAGCCGCGCCGAACATCGGCCCCCTGACCGAGCCAGCCTGATGTCACCCGCGCAATATGGTTTGTGATCCGCACCTTTTGCGTCTGACCCTCGGCAGCGGCAACGACGGCTGCGGATCCAACGTTCGCTTCGAGATCTGCCTGGATACGCTGAGGTTCAGTAAGCGCGGAGCCGGTACTTGCATCAAAGACTTGAACCGCGAACGAGATATTGTGAACCGCTGCAGGTGCCGATGCGACGGCGCGCGGTGTAACGGCATGGAAGCGTTCCAGCGTGACGGACATCACCACCGGCTCGCTTCCTTGCAAAGATGCAGCACCTGCCCGGATACCATCTTCGACGATCACGGCCACCTGATCGCGACGGTTCCCTTCAGGATCGCCGTGCCAGACGATATCGGCATTGGGAGCAAAGCGGTTGCGCTCGGACACTGTCAAGGCATCCGGAACGTTTACAACGACCTCTGACAGGCTCCAGTTCTGCGACACTTCTGCTGCAAGTGGTGCGTCGTACGACGTCTCAAACTGCCCACCGCAACCTGCAAGGGCCGTGATCAGTGCTAGTGCACCCAGAACCACTGGTCTCATCGCGCTCTCCCCACATATCTACCCGGATCGTCCCGGCGCCTCTGCATCTCAGCGCCGCTATCCGGTATTGTCCCACCGTTTTGTTTCCACGCCGGTTACTGACCGGGGAACCTGCGCGGTGTTAATCGAGTTACTCCCACCGCAGCAGCCCGCGCAAGACCGGGGTCGAGAGACATTGGAATATACTCACCGCGACGCCACAGTTCGCCAAGATCATCATAGTGCCGCGATAGGGGATGGCCCGATTGCCCAGTCGCTACTATAAACACCGAGCTGTCCCGGTCCGCCATGTCGTAGACACCCCGGTAGCCCGCGCCGTGGACATTGCGGAACGGCGTGTCGCCGGTACCCGCGGTTAATCCCCTCATCAGGGTGTTGTCGCCACCTGACGTCGATTGTCGGATGTTGACGAACCAATCAAGAAACGGAATGTCGCCCAGAACATCATGGTCGTGATGCGCTTGATGTGCGTCCCCCCAGCGAAGCGAAGCAAGGTCGCGGCCAAAAGTCTCTTCGATCCAGATCAGCGCATCATCCAACGACTGCCGCGAGATTTCAGTACATGTCTCTGTCTCGCTGGACTGGACAACATCGCACCATACCGAGGCCCCTCCAGTATCGCGGAACACGCGTTCAATGAACAACGGTTCCACATGGGTGAACTCTGCCGCAAGCAGGCCGCCCAGCTCATCGCGAATAAGCCGTTCCTGAAGGGCGCGCATCCACGCGGCATAGATTAGAGGTTCCGGCAAATGCTCGTTCATCTCGCCGTTCCAATCGGCCAAAAGTTCCAGCGCACGTTGCCTTTGGCGTTCGCGTGTTCCTTCCTCTGCGGTCTCGCCAGTAAAGAACAACTCCCGACCGACAAGCGGCAGAAGTGCGCGCGCGGTGTATGAAACTGTATCCAACTGTGCTTCGATAAAGCTGTCGCGTGTGTGCACTTCGCGGCTTTGCATCAGCCCGCTCCAGCGTTGCACGCGTTGGCTATCACCCCAGTCGAACGTCAGATGAAGCGGGAAAGGGCTATCAATGACTTTGTTGTTCGTGTTGCCCAAAATACCGCCGTCCTCGGCAGTGAACCTCGGATTGGCCGTGTATTCGAAATACCCGTCCCACAGGTTCTGCGCCCGCCATGCCGGTGCAGGAAGACGACCCTGGCTTTGGTGACCGTCAGCCCGCCGGGGCAGACGGCCGATCACACCCATGGCAATTCGCTCGTTGTCGGCGACCGTCAGGTTCTGAGCGGGGGCCACATGCACACGCGCGGCGTCAAGAGCTTCGTCCACGGTGCTCGACCGCATGATACCAAGCGCCGCACCGATAGACGTATCGTCGGGATCAAGGGCGGTCCAAGCCAGCGCTGTCACGTGGCCTTGAGGCGTAATTGTGCCCAAACCCATATGATGGCCTGGAAGGATCGGCCCGTTTTCCGACCAGCGGAGCGTGATCGTGCGCGGGGCTTCGTCGGCGATGTTGATGATCGACTGGCGCGTGCGCAGCGGTTCCCAACCGGTTGGCGTCTGTACTTGGGTCGGGTTGTCGGGGTTTAGCTTTTCGATCAACACATCCTGATCGTCGAGATTGGTTGTCGTGAGCCCCCAGGCGAGTTGGGCGCTGCGCCCGACAAGAACCGCTGGAATACCTGGAATAGTTCCGCCGATCACCCCACCGGTCTCGAGCTCCAGGCGCGCAAGGTACCAGATGCCCGGGGCCGAGAACCCAAGATGCGGATCGTTGGCCAACAAAGTGCCGCCCGATGCGGACCGGGTCGGTGCGGCCGCCCAGGCGTTCGACGCCCCGCCGAGCCCGCGCGCGGGCAGTGGATCGAGCGGGTCGTGCGGCCCCCTTGGCCCGGCTTCGGCATACCGGGTCAGACCGGGATAGAGAGCCGCATATTCAGGCAATTCCGCAACGCCCGGCCCGGGAATATCCGGCATGATATCCGATACGCGGTCATCACCAAGGATCAAGGACACCCGGGCGCGCAGCACCTCGTTCGATGCAGCACTCGTCAGCCTCAATGCCATCAGCTTGGCAATAGCAATGGAATCGGCAGGTTGCCAGGGCGCGATCTGCGGCGGGAAAACCCAAAACTCAGGCGCGCCGCGACCAAGGGCGCCGTCGTTGACGACCGCCAGCCAGGCATTCACGCCAGCCGAATAGGCTGAAAGGGCTTCGGAGGTGTAGCTGTCCTGAGCGCGAACGGAGGACACTGCCAACGGATAGAGATCGAGCCTGCGCATAAGGTCGTCGATCCCGAACGTCCGAGCGCCAAAAAGCTCGGACAGACGTCCCTGCGCAGTGCGCCGAAGCGTCATCATCTGCCACAGGCGATCCTGCGCGTGGGAAAACCCGAGTGCGAAATACGCGTCACGCTCGGATGCCGAGAATATATGAGGGACGTTAGAGTTGTCGCGGACGACCTCGACCTCGCCTGTCAGCCCATCTACAGCAAAATCAGCGGTGTACTCCGGGATCGAGCGGGCAAAGAACCAATATAACAGCACAAGCGCACCGGCCCCCAACAGGAGCCCGCCAACAACAAGGCGCAAGAGCCATCGAAAAAGTCGTGCCATCGTCCTGCTCGGATTGACGGGGCTACGGGGTTCTTTAGTTAGGACCAGATCTAAGCGAAAACCTCTTGGGAGAAAAGCCATGGCGAAACTTGCGTTTCTTGGGCTCGGCGTAATGGGATATCCGATGGCGGGGCACCTGGCCAAGGCGGGGCATGATGTGACGGTCTATAACCGTACAACGGCGAAGGCCGAGCGATGGGCGAACGAGCACAAGGGGGCGTTTGCGTCAACGCCGCGCGCTGCGGCAGAAGGCGCGGAGTTCGTTATGGCGTGCGTCGGCAATGACGACGATCTTCGATCCGTCGTTCTTGGACCCGATGGCGCCTTGTCCGGGATGGCGGAAGGCGCGATTTTCGTCGATCACACAACCGTTTCGGCTGCTGTGACCCGCGAGCTCTACGGAGTGGCCAAAGAAACGGGCATCGGATTCGTCGATGCGCCCGTGTCCGGAGGACAAGCGGGGGCCGAGAACGGGCAACTTGGGATCATGTGCGGTGGGGACGCCGATACCTATGACGCAGCAGAACCAATCATTCAGATCTACGCGAAGGTTTGCAAGCGGTTGGGCGAAAGCGGCGCAGGGCAGCTGACGAAGATGGTCAATCAGATTTGTATTGCGGGGCTCGTGCAGGGGCTGTCAGAGGGGCTGCATTTCTGCGAACAAGCTGGGCTTGATATTCGCGAAGTGGTCGAAGTTATAAGCCAGGGGGCCGCCGGGTCCTGGCAAATGGTCAACCGCCACGAAACGATGGCCGACGATCACTTCGATCATGGTTTTGCGACCGATTGGATGCGCAAGGACCTAGATATCTGCCTGCGCACTGCCGAGGAAAATGGCGCGAGCTTGCCTGTCACTGCCTTGGTCGATCAATTTTATAAAGACGTCCAAAAGATGGGCGGTGGCCGTTGGGATACATCCAGCCTTTTCAAGCGGCTGCGCGCAGCGGTATAGCGCCTATACTGTTGCGTCCGGCCGAACCCGAAATGTGATCACCTTGGCATCGCCTTGAGGCATTGGCACCTGCGTCTGGTCCGGGGCAGCGCGCATCTGGGCGTTTGGTCTAGACGTCGTCGCACGTTGGTCGGCGGCGGTTATGTCAAGCCTGCGGGGTCTGCGCCCTTCAAGATCATCCATGACCAGGCATCCCATTGCGCGAGAAGTCGTTCCCAGGTCACACCGGAGCGGCAAGAGCAACAACTGACCCGTAACGCGTCGCCGTTTGAATCCCGGCGGCGACATGACCGCAAGCCGGGCCGTTTCCGGGGTCGCAAAAACCCGCTCCAGGACGCTTTCAAGTTGGTCGCGTGCCTCGGGCAGAAATAGGGTCGAGAAGGGCATGCCTTTCATTTCCAGGCCCATCTGATCGCTGATCGCTTGACCGGCGACGCGAACCCGCGCCAGTCCCGGCGCGATCCGTTCCAGGACGAAGCAATGGCGCAACACCCCTGACAGCCCGCGCGGGTCCACTTCGGCGCGCGACGGCGCATCGCGACCATTGCGCAACCCGTCCCAATACGCCTCGACACGGGTAAGCACGGGATGGTTCGGAATAAGCCGCCGCGCTTCAAACTCAACAATTTCTGCGCTCATAACGTTCGGACCTCCGACCTCAATACTGGCACGTCTTGACGCCTGCGCGCCGTCCGGGATGGCCAGTCCCCTGGATTTCGCTAAAATGCCAGATATCCATCGAGCCGTATTGGTTAAAATGAACGAAGGGTTAATCCCAGAGCACCGGGGCTGGATCCAAGGGGAGAACAGGTGACGAAATCGATGACCGGCTTTGCGGCCCGCGAAGGAAGCGGCCACGGCTGGAGTTGGAACTGGGATTTGCGCGCGGTAAACGGTCGCGGACTTGATCTGCGGCTAAGGCTTCCGGACTTTCCCGACGGTCTGGAAGCCCCCTTGCGCAAAGCGCTTCAGGAACGGGCAGCGCGCGGAAATGTGACCCTTGCCCTTCGAATTTGTCGCGACGCGGGGGACGAAGCCACAAGTCTAAACGCCGAGGCGCTGAATCAGGCCATTTCGCTGTCGCGGGCGGTCGAGGCGCAAGCCGAGGCAGCGGGAATGGCCCTGGGGCCCATGCGGGCTGCGGATTTCCTGACCATGCGGGGCGTTCTTGAAACCGCGCGGGACGATGACGCGCCCGAGGCGCTGCGGGCCGCTCTGATAGAGGATGCCAAACACTTGATTGCAGCGTTCGACGCCATGCGCAGAGATGAAGGCGCAGCGCTCGAAGTGGTTTTGCGAGACCAGGTAACGGCGGTATCGCGCGCGGTCGCTGCTGCACGCGCACTTTTAGAAGAACGCGCCGCCCATCAGGCAGAGGTTTTTCGCGCGGCGCTGTCGAAAGTAACCGAAGCCGTGACCACAGACGCCGCACGCGTGGCACAGGAATTGGCGCTTCTGGCCGTAAAGTCCGACATTGCGGAAGAGCTTGATCGGTTAGACGCGCATGTGAACGCGGCAAATACGCTGCTGGATGGCGATGGCCCGAAAGGCCGTAAGCTCGATTTCCTGACCCAGGAGTTTAACCGGGAGGCCAACACGCTTTGCGCCAAGGCGGGATTTGCCGAACTGACCCGCATCGGCCTTGACCTTAAGCACACCATCGATCAGATGCGCGAACAGGTTCAGAACGTGGAGTAGGCATGGGCGCGCGGCGTGGGTTATTGATCATCCTGTCGTCGCCCTCGGGCGCCGGAAAATCCACGCTGGCGCGACGGCTAAGGGAGTGGGATCCCTCGATCCGGTTTTCAGTATCCGCTACAACTCGCGCACCCCGTCCCGGCGAGGTCGACGGCCAGGACTACCACTTTGTCAAAGAGCCCGAGTTCAAGCGTATGGTACGGGATGGCGATATGCTGGAACACGCGCACGTCTTCGGCAACTTCTACGGCTCGCCCGCGCCGCCGGTCAGCGAGGCGATAGCAGCGGGCTGTGACGTGCTGTTCGATATCGACTGGCAAGGGGCGCAGCAAATCCAACAATCCGCGCTTGCGCCGCATGTCCTTTCGATATTTCTTCTGCCGCCGTCGATTGAAGAGCTTTGGCGGCGTTTGGTTGGACGCGCTCAAGATACACCGGACGTCATAAACCGGCGCATGAAAAGAAGCTGGGACGAGATCAGCCACTGGGAAGCGTATGAGTACGTGCTGATCAATGATGAGCTGGACAAGACAGAAGCCAGACTGAAGGACATCGTGATGTCCGAACGCTTGCGCGCCAGCCAGCAGCCCAGCCTTGCCGATCATATCCGCACCCTTCAGGCGGAATTCGAGGAGCGTTCATGACGACCCCTCGTCGCCCCGTCTGGCCCGCGAGTGTATCGCGACCGGTGGTCAGCCCGATACAACCAGCAGTGGTCTATGCCTCGGACGGACCGGATATGCTGGATGACCAGTACGAAGGCCGTGCGCCAGGCTACACCTATGCCCGCGAAGGTCATCCGAACGCCGATGCGCTTGCGGGCATGATAGATGCCATGGAAGGGGCAAAGGGCGGGATCGTAACCGGTTCGGGCATGGCAGCGGTAACGGCCGGGCTTCTCGGGGTCTTGCGGGCAGGGGACCACGTCTTGGGTGGCGACCAGCTCTACGGACGGTCACTACGCCTAATCAATGAAACGTTGCCTGCCCTAGGGATCGAGGCGTCGACGACCGATCCAACAGACGTTGCCGCAGTCGAGGCGGCGCTGCGTCCCAATACGCGCGTCGTGTTGATCGAGGTCGTATCGAACCCAACAATTCGTGTGGCTGACGTCGCCGGGATCGCAGCGCTTTGCCGGGACCGCGGCGTATTGCTGGCCATCGACAACACATTCACGACCCCCCGCAGCTTCCGGCCGTTTGATCATGGGGCGGATATCGTCATTCATTCGGTCACCAAGCTTCTTGCAGGACATTCTGATGCCACGTTGGGATATGTGGCCACTCGTGATCCCGACCTGCGCAGCCAGATCAACGTTCTGGCGGTGACGATGGGGCTGACCGCCAGCCCGTTCGACTGCTGGTTGGCCGAACGCGGTCTTTTGACCTTCACGATGCGCTATGACCGGGCGGAGGCGAACGCGGCGGCCCTGGCCGATGCCCTGGCGGCGCACCCGGGTGTGCGCCGCGTCCTGTATCCCCAGCGCCCCGATCACCCCGACCACAAACGTGCGCGCGGGCTTTTGGGCGACCGTGGATCGCACATGTTAAGCTTCGAAATCGCTGGCGGCCGCGCCGAAGCGAACACCTTGATCGCCGCGCTGCCGAGCATTCCCTTCGCACCCACGCTGGGCGACATCAGCACCACGATCAGCCATGCGGCCACTTCTTCCCATCGGGCGCTTTCGGAAGCCGAGCGGTCGACGATCGGTATATCAGAAGGGTTCTTCCGAGTTTCCGTGGGCTGCGAAGAGCCCGAGGATCTTCGAACATGGTTTTTGGCCGGACTGGATCAACTATAGCAAAAACGGCTAGTTTGCGCGCGCGTGCAGCTCGCAAATATTGAGTATCTCAAAGTTCAGTCCCGGACAGTCCCTCAAGATCTCTGCCCGGATCAGGGACGGATCGGGCAAATCGCGCGCTAGTGCACGATAGCGTCCGGAGAAGCCGAGTTCGGACAGCCGATGCGCAACGTCCAGGCAGTCGAATCGCGCCGTCACAATCGGAGAAAGGACAAGATCGGGGTTGAATTCAGCCAGTGTTACCGCAGTCAGTTGCACAAGGTCCGACAACAAGATTTCCCTTGTCTGGATTTGCTGCGTTCCAGATCTGCGCCACAATGACACGTCGCCTATCGCAAGCACGCGCGAGTCTTCAGTTGGCTCTACCGGAGCCATCTGATGCACCCGTGAAGTGAAGGCGAAATCGTCCATCTGTCTTCCCCCATGACCTCGGCCACCTGAAAAAGCGCGCGACCGTTCGTAGTTGGCGGCGGCGGGCACTGAACTCGTAAACGCTTCGTTACTAACTGCACTGATCTTGCCGAGAGTCGAGGCACACGTCTAGGGTGTATTGGCATTCCATTTGCTCCCGGGCACTCGCGTCGCATGTCTTGCTGTCGGCAGATCAAAGCGCGTATGTGGAGGCAGGCAGAGGAGCTCTGGTTTGTCACGAAACGATTACTTTTCAATCCTTAACGCGTCGCCGTTGCCCCAAATCCTAGTGGGTGCAGACGAGAAGATTATGGCTGCAAACCCGCCAGCATCGCGGCTGCTCGGGCAAGGCATCGTGACGCGACATTATATCACAGGTCTGCGGCAACCCGCCGTCCTCGATTGCTTCGAGTATGTGCTGTCGGGCCGGGCATTGGTGTCCGAGGCACAGTATCTCGCTGCCGAAGCAACCCGTGAAACGACCTATCGGGTGGTTGCGGCCCGAGTCGAGATGGATGAAGCGTGGGGGATCCTCGTGACTTTCGTCGACACGACGGATCTCCAGGAAGCCGGGCAAATGCGCCGCGACTTCGTGGCCAATGTGAGCCACGAGTTGCGTTCGCCGCTAACGGCATTGATGGGGTTTATCGAAACGCTGCGCGGTCCTGCGCGAGACGATCCGGCAGCCCGCGACCGGTTCCTTGGCATAATGGAACGCGAGGCTGGACGCATGAACCGCTTAGTACGAGATCTCTTATCGCTGAGCCGGGTCGAAAGCGAAGAGCGTGTTCAGCCACAAGAACGTGTCGATGTCGGCGAGGTTTTGGCGCTGGTCGTATCATCGCTCAGACCAGCCTCGGACGAAGCAGGCATGCAGGTTGACGTGAGCACGCCAGCGGGACCAGCCTATGTTCGTGGCGATTCTGATCAACTGGCCCAGGTTGTTTCGAACCTGCTTGAGAACGCAATCAAGTACGGGGGGGGCGGATCGAAGGTCGAGATCGCGCTTTCGATAAGCCCATACGAATCTTCGCTGCGGGGCGCTGCGGTCGTTTTGGAGGTCGCCGACAATGGCGAGGGCTTCGATCCGGTGCACATTCCGAGATTGACCGAGCGGTTCTATCGTGTCGACAATCACCGGTCCCGAGAAATGGGTGGTACGGGGCTGGGTTTGGCGATTGTGAAGCATATCATAAGCCGTCACCGGGGGCGGCTGCAGATCGAAACAGAGCAACGTGCGGGCAGCCGATTTACGGTGATGCTACCCGCCGCGGAGGCAGTTTAGATTTTTTTGCGGTTCCACGGGCCGCCTTCATAAAACTGTTACAAGACTGTCACAAAAGCGCAGTGGGTCGTTCGTACGACCGCGGGCACAGGGCGCGGGAAACACGCGCCCGCATTGCAAGCTTAGGAGCAACCATATGTCATTCGTGAAACTGGCCACTTCGGCTCTGGCGATCGCTGCCGTGTCCGCGACCCACGCCATGGCGCGGGACAACGTGCACGCCGCCGGTTCTTCGACGGTCCTTCCGTATGCCACCATCGTCGCCGAAGCGTTCGGTGAAAACTTTGACTTCCCGACCCCGGTCGTCGAAGGCGGCGGCTCGGGCGCCGGCCGTGCAAAGATGTGTGACGGTCTGGGCGAAAACTTTACCGACGTCGCCAACTCGTCGAGCAAGATCAAGCAAAGCGACATCGACAAGTGCGCCTCGAACGGTGTGACGGACATCATGGAAGTCCGCTTCGGATATGACGGCATCGTCTTTGCATCGGACATCGACGGCCCTGAATTCGCCTTCACGCCGGCTGAATGGTACGCCGCTCTGGCCGCTCAGATCGTCGTCGACGGCGCGCTGGTCGACAACCCGCACACCTCATGGTCGGACGTGAACCCGGACCTGCCGAATCAGGAAATCCTGGCCTTTATCCCGGGCACCAAGCACGGCACCCGCGAAGTATTCGACGTGAAGGTTCTGGAAGCCGGCTGTGAAGCAACTGGCGCAATGGAAGCCTTCATGGCAGCCAATGGCGGCGACGAAGACGCGACCGAAGATTCGTGCATCGCGCTTCGCACCGACGGCGTGTCGGTCGACATCGACGGTGACTACACCGAAACATTGGCCCGTCTCGATGCGAACCCCCAGTCAATCGGCGTGTTCGGCCTCTCGTTCTACGAGAACAACACCGACAAGCTGCGCGTTGCCACGATGGGCGGCGTCGTGCCTTCGGCTGATTCGGTTGCCTCGGGCGAATACCCAGTGTCGCGTCCGCTGTTCTTCTACGTGAAGATGCAGCACCTCGGCGTTATCCCGGGTCTTCAGGAATACGTCGACTTCTTCGTCTCCAACGAGATCGCCGGCCCCGACGGCCCGCTCGCGGCGTACGGCCTGGTTTCCGACCCCGAACTGGCCGCGACCCAGGAAATGGTTGCAAACGGCGGCACCGCAATGGGCCCGCTGAACTAAGCGCACCATCGCTTTACGGAGGCGCCTTAGCCGGCGCCTCCTTCTATCTTTCTGACTTCTGGGGGCTGCCATGGGTGTGGGGCTGATAAGCCTGATTGTTCTTCTGATCGGGATAACCGGTTTCGTCCTGGGTAGACGCCACGCGCTTTCAGGCGCGGACGAAGACATCCGGAAGCTTCATTCGCTTCCAAGCTATTACGGTCAATCGGTCTTCCTGTTCGCGGTCGTCCCCGCGCTGATCGTGATGGTCCTGTGGCTGATCCTTCAGCCGATCTACGTGGAAAACCGCGTCACTGGCATGATCGACCCGGCGGATATCGCGGAGGGCAGCACGCAAAGCCTGGTCATGGCGGACGTGCGGCGGATTGCTTCGGGGCTTGACGTCGCAATCGATAACGGCACGCTGACCGAAACCCAGTTGGACCAGATGCGCGCGGACTTGACCGATATTCGGAGCCGCTTGGCCGACTTTGGCGTGGCGGTCGGTGCCGATGTCCGGCAAAGTGTGTTTGTCGCCGCCAAGGAATTCAGATCGATCACAAGCGGCCTGCGCCTTGCAATGACGGTGGTCGTCATCGGGCTAAGCGCGGCGGGCATGCTGATCGCCCACAGCCGGATCAATCCCGATTTCCGCGCCCGGAACGTGTCCGAGCGGGCGATCATGGTGCTTTTGATCCTGGCATCAAGCGTCGCGATCCTGACGACGGTCGGCATCATCTTTTCGATGGTGTTCGAAACGCTCAGGTTCTTTACCCTGCATCCAGCGTCCGACTTCTTCTTCAATCTGACCTGGAACCCGCAGTTCCGTGGCGGGTCCGAGCTTGGCATCGCCCCGCTTCTTTGGGGCACGCTTTACGTGTCGTTCGTGGCCCTTCTGTTCGCGGTGCCGATCGGGTTGATGGCCGCGATCTATATGGCCGAATACGCATCGAACCGGGTGCGGTCCGTGGCTAAGCCGATGATCGAGATCCTCGCCGGAATCCCGACGATCGTGTATGGGCTTTTTGCGCTGATTACAGTCGGACCCCTTCTGCGTGATTACTTCGCGGCACCGCTAAATCTGGGGAATTCGTCCTCGTCCGTGATGACAGCGGGTATCGTGATGGGGATTATGCTGATCCCGTTTGTGTCCTCGTTGTCGGACGACATCATCAACGCCGTGCCGCAAGCGATGCGTGATGGATCCTATGGTTTGGGTGCCACCAAATCCGAGACCATCCGGCAGGTGATCGTTCCTGCCGCCTTGCCGGGGATCATCGGTGCCATCCTTCTGGCCGCCTCGCGCGCAATCGGCGAAACCATGATCGTTGTCATGGGGGCTGGAGCTGCGGCCAAGTTAAGTCTCAACCCGTTCGAGGCGATGACGACCATAACGGTCAAGATCGTCAGCCAGCTCACCGGTGACACGGCCTTCGGCTCGCCCGAAACGCTGGTGGCCTTTGCGCTTGGCCTGTCTCTTTTCGTTATAACCCTGGGTCTCAACGTTCTGGCCCTCTGGATCGTGCGCCGCTACCGGGAGCAGTACGAATGACCGATATCGCAGCATCCCCGTCAGCGCAGCCTGCCAGAACGAAGTCTTCGCTTCTGCAGCTTGATGCGCGGACCAAGCGCCGCAACGCGGCCGAAGCCCGTTTCCGGCTTTACGGCATGATCGCAGTCGCGATCTCGGTTCTGGCGCTTGTCTTCCTTTTGTCGTCGATCCTTTCAAACGGTCTTAGCGCCTTCTGGCAGACCTACATCGTCCTGGATGTAGAACTGACAGAGGAGAAGCTCGACAAGAACGGGAACCGCGATCCTGCCGATCTGGCGAAAGTGTCGACCTTCGGTTACGCGCCGCTGATCCGCGACGCGATGGAAGCGAAGATCGCGGAAAAGGGCATCGTCATCGAAGGGCTTGAGGATCCCGAAGACCTGATCTCGAACGAGGCAGCGGCGCAGATGCGTCGGTTCGTTCTCGCCAACCCGGCTGTGATCGGCGAAACGGTGACGTTCGAGGTGCTCGCCGCCGGTCGGATCGACGGGTTCTTCAAAGGTCGCGTAACGATGCAATCAGCAGAGCGCGATTCGAATGTTTCGCCGGAACAACTGATGTTGGCTGAGGCCATGAAAGAGGCCGGCACCCTTGAAACCCGCTTCAACTGGAGTTTTATCACCTGGCCGGACGCCTCGGAGAACCGACCCGAGGCGGCTGGACTGGGCGTTGCAATCATCGGGTCGTTCTACATGATGATCGTGGTTCTGGCGCTTGCGCTGCCCATCGGCGTGGCAGCTTCGATCTATCTCGAAGAATTTGCGCCGAAGAACAAGTTCACCGATCTGATCGAGGTGAACATCTCGAACCTCGCTGCCGTACCGTCGATTGTGTTCGGCATCCTTGGCCTGTCGATCTTCATCAATTTCGCCGGGTTGCCGCAATCCGCGCCGATCGTCGGTGGGTTGGTGCTGACATTGATGACGCTGCCGACCATTATCATCGCGACGCGGGCGTCGCTGAAATCGGTTCCACCGTCGATCCGCGATGCTGCGCTTGGGGTCGGTGCTTCCAAAATGCAGGCGGTGTTCCACCATGTTCTGCCGCTTGCGGCGCCCGGCATTCTAACCGGCACGATCATCGGTCTGGCGCAGGCGCTGGGGGAAACCGCACCGCTGCTTCTGATCGGGATGGTGGCTTTTGTGCGCGAGTTCCCCGCAGCACCGCCAGAGGGGTTCTTTGACCCGGCCGCGGCGCTTCCGGTGCAGGTTTATAACTGGACGCAACGGGCTGATCCGGCGTTCGTCGAACGGGCCTCGGGCGCGATTATCGTGCTATTGGTCTTTCTTGTTATCATGAACGCGGTCGCGATCCTTCTGCGCCGCCGGTTCGAGCGCCGCTGGTAGGAGGTCCAAAATGGATGACGCAAGACTCGTCGAAAGGGACGTCGTAATGACAGAGACGAAAATCGCGGCGCGGAACGTGCAGGTCTATTACGGCGACACCCATGCGATCAAAGATGTCAACGTCGACATCCAGGATAAGACGGTTACCGCTTTCATCGGCCCATCGGGATGCGGGAAATCGACGTTCCTGAGGTGCCTGAACCGAATGAATGACACCATTGATGTGGCCCGGGTCGAGGGCGACATTCTGCTCGATGGCGAAGACATCTATGACAAGCAGGTCGATCCGGTGCAGCTGCGGGCCAAGGTTGGCATGGTATTCCAGAAACCGAACCCGTTTCCCAAATCGATCTACGACAACGTGGCCTATGGCCCGAAGATCCACGGACTGGCGGGGTCAAAAGCAGATCTCGACGATATCGTCGAAAAGGCGCTTCGCAGAGGCGCGATCTGGGAAGAGGTCAAGGACCGTCTAAGCGAACCCGGTACGGGCCTTTCGGGTGGTCAGCAGCAGCGCCTGTGTATCGCGCGCGCGGTAGCGACCGAACCCGAAGTCCTGTTGATGGACGAACCCTGTTCTGCGCTTGACCCCATTGCGACAGCACAGGTCGAAGAACTGATCGACGAGCTGAAGCAGAATTACTCGGTCGTCATCGTCACACACTCGATGCAGCAGGCGGCGCGGGTCAGTCAGAAGACCGCGTTCTTCCACCTGGGTCACCTGGTGGAATATGGCGAAACGGGACAGATTTTTACAAATCCCAACGACTCGCGGACCGAGTCGTACATTACAGGCCGGATCGGCTAGGGGGCCCACATTGAACGAGACGCAACACATCGCATCGGCCTTTGACCGCGACCTCGAAGCGATCCAAGCCATGATTATGAAGATGGGCGGCCTGGTGGAGGCTGCCATCGTCGATGCGGCCAAGTCGCTTGAAACCCGGGACGAAGAGCTTGCGGCACAAGTTCGGAGCAACGACAAGGCCATCGACGCGCTGGAAGAGCAGGTCAACGAAGAGGCGGCCCGCGTGATTGCCCTGCGCGCTCCGACGGCGTCAGATTTGCGGACCGTGCTGACCGTGATGAAAATATCGGGCAACCTTGAACGCTGCGGCGACTACGCCAAGAACCTGGCGAAGCGGACCAGCGTCTTGGTGCAGATGCAGCCACCGGAAGGCGCGGCAACGTCGCTTCGGCGGATGGCGCGAGAGGTCGAGTTGATGATGAAGGATGTGCTAGACGCCTACATCCAGCGCGACGCCGAACTTGCCGAAGATGTGCGACTGCGCGACCAAGAGGTCGATCAGATGTACAATGCTTTGTTCCGCGAGTTTCTGACCTTTATGATGGAAGATCCACGCAACATCACGTCGTGCATGCATCTTCATTTCATTGCCAAGAACATCGAACGCATGGGTGATCACGTGACCTCGATTGCCGATCAGGTCATCTATCTCGTGACCGGGGCGATGCCTGACGAGGCCCGACCCAAGGGCGACCGGACGCCGTTCGCCAAGCCTGGAACAGGCCAATCCTGATGTCGGCAAGCCAACCGACCGTCCTTGTTGTCGAGGACGAACCGGCGCAAAGAGAGGTTCTGGCCTATAATCTGGAAGCCGAAGGTTTTGCCGTCAGCCGTGCGGAGACCGGTGACGAGGCGCTTTTGTTGGTAAACGAAGAGAAGCCGGACGTCATCGTCTTGGACTGGATGCTCCCCGGCGTGTCGGGGATCGAAGTGTGCCGGCAGATTAAATCCCGTAGCCTAACACGCAGCATTCCGGTCATCATGCTCTCGGCCCGGTCGGAAGAGGTCGACCGCGTCCGTGGGCTGGAAACGGGCGCCGATGATTATGTGATCAAACCGTATTCGGTCGTCGAGCTTATGGCCCGCGTCCGGTCACAGCTGCGACGGACACGGCCCGCGACGATGGGCGAGCGTCTGGAGTTTAACGATATCGTCCTTGACGCCGAAACCCACCGTGTCACGCGTAAGAACAAACCCCTAAAGCTCGGCCCCACCGAATTCCGGCTTCTCAGCACGTTCATGGAAAAGCCCGGCAGGGTGTGGAGCCGCGAACAATTGCTCGACCGGGTATGGGGGCGTGACATCTACGTCGATACCCGGACCGTCGATGTTCACATTGGCCGCCTGCGCAAAGCCCTTTGCCAGTATGGTGGCGACGACCCCGTGCGTACGGTCAGAGGGGCCGGTTACGCGTTGGGATAACGTAGGGCGCATGCACCAGCCGCAACCCGGCCATGACTTCCGCCAGTTGGACACATGCCCGCGCATCGCATAGATATCGGTGAACGCGGAAAAGGAGCCGTCATGGCCACCCAAACCCCATCTCGTGATCTGAAAGTCCCGGGTGAGCGGCACCCAGAAAAGGCGCACCGGGCCGACAATGCGCAGCCAAAGAAACCGGATTGGATACGGGTCAAAGCACCAACCTCGGCCGGCTACAAACAGACCCGCGACATCTTGCGCGAAAACAAGCTGGTGACGGTATGCGAAGAAGCCGGCTGCCCCAATGTCGGGGAATGCTGGAGCCAGGGGCACGCGACCATGATGATCATGGGCGAGATCTGCACCCGTGGTTGTACCTTCTGCAACGTTGCCACCGGGCGGCCCGACACGCTAGATGTGTTCGAGCCGGGACGCGTTGCCCATGCCGTGGAAACGCTCGGTCTTAACCATGTGGTTATCACAAGCGTCGACCGCGACGACCTCGAAGATGGCGGAGCCGAGCATTTCGCGCAGACGATCCGCGCCGTTCGCCACCGTGCACCCGCAACTACTATCGAGATCCTGACACCGGATTTCCTGAAATGTGCGCCCGATGCCCTGGAAAAAGTGGTCGAGGCGCGCCCCGACGTGTTCAATCACAACCTCGAAACCGTGCCCGGTCTGTATCAAGAGGTGCGTCCCGGCGCGCGCTATTTCCATTCCCTCCGGCTCCTTCAGCGGGTTAAGGAACTGGACCCGACAATGTTCACGAAATCGGGCATCATGGTGGGCTTGGGCGAAGACCGCCCATCCGTTCTGCAAGTGATGGACGACATGCGGTCTGCAGACATCGATTTCCTGACCATCGGTCAGTACCTGCAGCCGACGCCCAAACATCACCGTATCGACCGCTTCGTGACGCCCGATGAATTTAAGGCCTACGAAAAAGCGGCTTGGGGCAAGGGCTTTCTGATGGTGTCCGCCACCCCCTTGACCCGATCATCCTACCACGCCGGCGATGACTTTGCGCGGTTGCGGGATGCGCGTTTGGAGAAGCTCGGCGTTCAGACGGCTGCTGATTGATACCCCCGCTCGATCCAAGATCTAATCGGACCGCAATTCACCTTTGCAATCCAGTCTGGCAAGGTGCTTACGGCCGGGCCTCTAGCACGCTCATTCGGCCGCGATCTTGATCACAGGCTCCATCCGGTTCAACACGTCGTCAGGCAAGTGGCACTTGATCTGATGGCCCGCATCCAGTGTCCGAACTGGGGGCACGTCACGTTCGCACAACCCGCCCGGAACCTCTGATTTCCAGCGGCAACGCGTCTGGAACGGGCAGCCGGGCGGCGGGTTCATCGCTGATGGGATATCCCCTTCAAGTACGATATGCTGTTTGTCGACACTGGTATCGGCAATCGGAACCGCCGAAAGCAGCGCTTCGGTATAAGGGTGATAGGGCGGGCTGAAGACCTGCTCGGTATCGCCCATTTCGACCACGTGGCCCAGATACATGACCATCACCCGATCGCTAAGATAACGCACGATTGACAGGTCGTGGCTGATGAACAGAAGTGTGGTCTTTTCGTTGCGCTGGATTTCCATCAGCAGGTCGGTCACGGCGGCCTGCACGGACACATCAAGCGCCGACACGGGTTCGTCGGCAACAACGATCCGCGCCCCGCCCGCAAAGGCCCGCGCGATGCCGACACGTTGCTTCTGGCCACCGGATAGCTGGCGCGGCATCCGTTCCGCGAATTCACGCGGAAGCTTCACAAGATCGAGGAGTTCAAGCATGTGCTCGCGACGGCTTTCCTCGGTCTTTCCTATCCCGAAGATTTCCAGGGCACGGATGATCTGGCGCCCGACGGTCATTGATGGGTTCAGCGTATCGAACGGGTTCTGGAACACCATTTGGACAGAGGACACGGTCTTAGTTTCCCGCTCTTCAATTGGAACCTCTTGGATTTCTTGATTGTCCAGTAGGATGCGTCCGGACGTCGCCGTCTCAAGACCCATTAGGACCTTGGCGAAGGTCGACTTCCCACAACCGGATTCGCCCACGATGGCAAGCGTCTCGGATTCGCGGGCCTCGAAACTCAGCGTCTCGTTCGCTTTGACCACTTTCTTCTCGGCGCCCCCAAAGAGCGCATTCGCCGCGACCTCATAATACTTCTTGAGGTTCTCCATCTTCAGAACAACATCGCCCGGCTCGGTCTTATCTTGCTGGGCGGCGACCTTCAGCGGCGCGTCCCAGTCGATCTCTTGGAACTTCAGACACCGCGTGTCGTGCCGGTCATCGCCTTCGACGTTGGACATCGGGATGTCCTGCGCATCGCATCGGCCCTGCTCGAAATAGTCGCAGCGAGGGCCAAAATTACAGCCCGGCGGACGTTCATGGGGCAGGGGGAAGTTTCCGGGAATGGCCACCAGCGGGCGCGAGTTCTTGTCGGCCCCGGGAAGCGGGATCGAACGGAACAGCGCCTGTGTATAGGGGTGCTGCATCTTGTCGAACACATCGGCGATAGACCCGGTTTCGACGGCTTCACCCGAATACATCACGCAAAGCCGGTCGCAGGTTTCGAGCACCAGGCCAAGGTTGTGGCTTATGAACAGCATCGATGTGCCGTACTTCTTGCCGAGGTCCTTCACGAGTTCCACGACAGCAGCTTCCACAGTCACGTCAAGTGCGGTCGTCGGCTCATCAAGGATCAGCAAGCTTGGCTTTGACATCAGCGCCATCGCGATGACGATCCGCTGCTGCTGGCCTCCCGACAACTGGTGCGGAAAACTGTCAAGCATCCGCTTGGGGTCGGGAAGCTTCACATCCGTAACGACTTCAAGCGCCCGGTCATAGGCTTCTTTTTCCGAGACCCCTTCGTGGATCATCGGCACTTCCATCAGTTGCTTTCCGATTTTCATAGCCGGGTTCAGCGAAGCCATCGGTTCCTGATAGATCATCGCAATTTCAGACCCGCGGATATCGCGCAGCTCTTCCATGCTCATGGCGCCCAGATCGCGGCCCTTGAACTTGATCGAACCGCCGACGATCCGGCCGTTCACGCCAAGGTCCTGCATCACGCCAAGCGCCACCGTGGATTTCCCGCAGCCGCTTTCGCCGACAAGCCCCATTGCTTCGCCCGGCTGCACCGTGCACGAGAAATCCATGACCGCCGGGATTTCCCGGAGCCGCGTAAAGAAGCTGATCGACAGGTTGTCGATCTCTAGGATCGGTCCGTCGAAGTCCCATTTCGCCATTTGCGTCTTCCTTTTGTCCGACGTCCTTGGTCTGACCAAGGATCTCTGTTGGTCGAGGCCCCGGCCAATTGCCGGGGTGCCGGTGGCTCAGTCTTTCAGGCTTTCTTCGCGCAGCCCATCCGCCAAGAGATTGAGGCCCAGAACCAGGCTCATCAGTGCAAGGGCAGGGGCCAGCGCCGGGTGCGGGTAGATCGCGAGAAGCCTGCGGCCATCATTGATGGTCGATCCCCAATCCGGGCTTTCCGGGCTAACGCCCAGCCCAAAGAAGCCAAGCGTTCCCAGGAGGATAATCGTGTAGCCGATGCGCAGGCAAAAATCGACGATCAACGGTCCCCGGGCATTGGGCAGGATCTCCCACAGCATGATGTACCACGCGCCTTCGCCCCGGGTCTGGCCGGCGGCCACATAGTCCCGTGTGCGGATATCAAGGACCAGACCCCTGACGATCCGGAACACGGTGGGCGAGTTCACGAACACGACGGACACGAACACCACCAGGATGTTGCCCGGCAGCGAAATGATGCCGAGGGGATCTGCGTCCCAGGCAATCCCAAGGTAGATCCAGAACCCGACGATCAGCGTCACCCCGATGTACCAGTTTCGCTTCTGCGGCTGCGTGTAGAAACGCGAGTTGAACAGAACCGTGAGGAAGATGATCGGGAACAGGAACAGAACCGCCGCCATATAGGTTGGTATGCCGGTTTCTACGATCTCGGGTGTTACCAATAGGTAGAACAGCAGGATGACCGGGAAGGCCAGGACAAGGTTCGCAAGAAACGACAGGATCGTGTCGAACTTGCCGCCGTAATAGCCTGCCGGAAGGCCAAGCGTAATCCCGACCATGAATGCAAAGATCGTCGCAAACGGCGCGATCTTCAGGACCTCGGTCGACCCCGCAATCATCCGGCTGAACACATCCCGCGCCAGATTATCTCCCCCCAACAAGTAGAAGGGGTAAAGCTCTTCATCCGTTGTTGGCGTGCCCGGCACCTTGTTCTTCATGCCGGAAACCTGGGCCAGAGGATCATGCGTTTCAATCATGTTGAAGCCCGCGTAAATGCCCGTAAAGACCCAGAACATGACCATCCCGTAGCCAATCATACCGATGGGAGAGTCAAAGAGTTTGCCATAAAGCCCAAGCTTACGCTTGTAGGTGATCGAAAGCGCGAAGACGACGATCAGCGAGATCCAAACTGGCAGAAGCCGTGACGAGATCGTGCCGATGATCCCCTTGTTTTCAATGCCCGGGATGAACACCCCGCCCGCAAGGTACCCCAAGGCGCAGAGGAAGAGCACCAGGAAGGTGTATTTTGTTCCAAGCGCCGCCCAGTCGCCGGGCCCCTTCGATGCCGAGAGCGTCGCATTGCCCTGTATGTGTGTGGCGCCGGGGACGAAGCTTAGAAGGATCTGCGCGACGATACAGATGCTCATCGCCACGGCTGCGGCCAGAAAGAGCGGGTTCAAGACGGGACCAAGGCTGCCGGTCCAGGTAAGCGGTTCCATTTCTCCGGCCTCCTTATGCGATACGAATGCGTGGGTTCAGGAAGACGTAGCCGATGTCCGATATCAGCTGTGTCACCAAGACAACGAACACCGCCACGACCGAACAGGCCAAAAGAAGCTCGATGTCATTGTTGCCGGCCGCTTGCACCAGCGTCCAGCCGAACCCTTTGTAGTTGAACAGAGTTTCAACGATCACCACGCCGTTTAGAAGCCACGGAAACTGAAGCATGATCACCGTAAACGGGGCGATCAGCGCATTTCGTAGCGCGTGCTTTACGACGATGTTTCGGAAACTCACGCCCTTAAGTCGCGCGGTTCGTATGTACTGCGCCGTCATGACCTCGGTCATCGAGGCGCGTGTCATCCGCGCAATGTAGCCCATGCCGTAAAGCGCAATGGTCAGGACCGGCAGAAAGAAGTTCTCGAACGTCGCGTTATCCGCAGCCGCCGTCGCAGTTCCCTTGAACCATTTCAGCCCAACAGCGGACGAAGCAAAGATCGTAATGAAAATAACGCCCGAGACGTATTCCGGCGTCGCGGTCGATGCGATCGAAAAGGTCGACAGCGTTCGGTCTAGTCGCGACCCTTCGCGCATGCCGGCCAGTACGCCAACGATCAGCGCCGCGGGGACCATCAGCACCATAACCCAGAACATCAACTTGCCCGTCAGGCCGAGCCGAGTGGCAATGATGCCTCCGACCTCTTCTTTGAAGACCGTCGAGTCGCCCCAGTCGCCCTGCAGAACCCCGCAGAAGGTGCGCACAAGATCTTCATCCATGTCCGGCTCGATGCACCGCCCGGTTAAAACCCCGTCGTCATCACGAAGAGTCCATCCAGGGGCGACACCCAGCCATTCCCCGTAGCGTTTCAGAACCGGCTGGTTATACCCGTTCTTGTCCAGCCAACTGACAACCTGGTCGTCCGTCATACGGACGTTGCCTTCGAACTTGGCGACCTTTTCCAGGTTCGGGGGCAAGTTGGTCAGGAAGAACACGATAAAGGTCAGCGCGAGCGCGGTGAGGATCATAACACCGAACCGTCTGAGGATGAATTGAGCCATCTGGTATGGTTCCCGTTGGTGTGCCGCCGCGAATTATTCTTGGGCGCGGTCGGGCCTTTGTGTTTTGAAAAGGGCCGCCGCGTTCCCGCGGCGGCCCCATCAGATGTCTTAGGCGCTGAAGCCAATATGCTGGTATTTGATCTCGAATTGCGGATGCATCTCTGCGCCCACAATTTCAGGCCGCGAGTGATTGTAGATTGAACGCCAGAACGGCTGAATGATCACACCCTCTTCCTGCATGATCTCTTCAAGGCGCCGCATCTTATCGCGCCGGGCATCGACGTCTGCAATCGCGTTTGCCTCGTCCAACGTCCTGTCGAATTCTTCGTTCGAGAACGCGGTTTCGTTCCACGGAACGCCCGACTTATAGGCCAAGGCAAGGACCTGCGTACCGAACGGACGCTGGTTCCAGGTCGTCGACGAGAACGGGTACTTTGCCCAGTCGTTCCAGAAGGTCGACCCCGGCAGAACCGTCCGTTTCACATTCATCCCTGCATCGCGAAGCTGGGCTGCCACGGCGTCTGTGGTGTCTTTCTCCCACCCATCGTCAAGCGAAATGATCTCGTGCTCGAAGTCCGCCATGCCAGCTTCGGCCATAAGGGCCATTGCGCCCTCTGGATCATGCGGTTGCGGTTCCAGTTCCGCATAAGCGGGATGGATCGGCGACACATGGTGGTTCTCGGCTACGGTCCCGCGGTTGGCGTAACCAAGCTCGAGGCACACAGCGTTGTCGACAGCCATTGCCAACGCGCGACGTACGCGAGCATCCGCATAGGGCTGCACGCCATCGACTTCGGCGACCTGGTTTGTCCGGGTGATGATCGTCGCGGCGGTCACCGCTTCGCTCACGTTCATTCCAAGGCCGGTCAGAATATCGACGAAATCGCCAACGGATTCGTAGACCATGTCGACTTCCTCGGCCTCGACAGCGGCCAAGATTGTCGCTGGGTCCGTGCCGTAGTCGATAAATTCCACCCGATCTAGGTACGCGCCGTTGTCGGCATTCCACCAAGTGTGGTTCGGGTTCTTCACCCAAACCGACTTTTCGCCGACCGAGTAATCCTCAAGGATGTACGCCCCGGTTCCGAGCATGTCAGAATCTTCGACCGTGTTCACACCGATCTTCGAGCGATGCACGACCGCGCCGGGATAGTCCGCAATCCCTGCGACCAAGGTGATATCAGGTGTCGGCAGCTTCAATACTACCGTATAGTCGTCCGGCGTCTCAATCCCGCCGGCGCGGAGCTGGCCGGTGTCGGGATCAACAAGCGGTCCCATACGGGTGGCAACCGAATTGCCCTCGATCGAAGTGTCACACCAGCCTTCGATATTGGCAGCGACATCGGCAGCTGTGAAATCATCGCCGTTGTTCCACTTCACGCCCTGCCGAAGCTTAAGCGTGTATTGGGTTGCGTCCTCGTTGATCTCCCAACCTTCAAGAAGCACGGGCGTGAACGAACCATCTGCGTTGTAGTGAACCAGATGCTCCAGCAGACCGCGGGTTTGGTTACCCATTTCGGACCACTGGTAAAGGCGCGGTTCTGTCATGCCATGAACTTCCATCTGGCAACGTAGTGTGCCGCCCATTTGGGCATGGCCTCCGGCGCGTGCAGGACGGGCAAGGCCCATCATTCCGTATGCCGCCGCCGTTGTGACGCCAAGCGTGGTTGCGCGCGTCAGAAACTCGCGCCGGTCCATAAGGCCAGCGCGGTACTCGCGTGCATAAAGCTCGGCAGCCGGGTGCATCGGCTTGCCGTTAAGTGTCTTGCGTATCATTTGCGGATCTACTCCCTTTGAACGACTGTTCTCTTGTTATTTCCCGGATCACTCCGGCGCCGCTTTTGCGGACAGTTCAAGTGATGGCCGGCGCATCCCCACGACCAGCGCCATCACTCTTGGTATTCGGCAACGTTATCCACCCAACGTCAACGTCCAGGTTCGGCCTTTGGTGTCACGAAAACGACATCGGTAACATCAAAAAACGACATGGGCGACGAATTCAAGCCCTGCATCGAAATTGGGGCGCGCGCTGGTTCGATCCTATGCACCGCGCCGAAAGACACTGGGTGACTTGCCGGTGTGCTTGAGAAACGCACGGCTGAAGTAGGCGGGCGATGCAAAGCCGATGCGCCTGCCTATGTCGCCCACGGGAAGGTCGGTTTCTACAAGAAGCCTGCGCGCCTCAAAGTGGACACGCTCTGCCAGAAGGCGCGACGCGCTACGACCGCAGCATTCCCGGCAAGCGCGGGTCAGATGGGTCGGCGTAACACCCAGGCGTTCGGCATAGACCGAAACACCGGCACCTGTGCGGAAATCCCGCTCGATCAGGGCGGTGAAGGCCGTGGTCAGACGCTGCGCGGCATTTGGTTCCGCAGAAGTGTCTGCAAGACTCGCATGCCGTTCGAGCCAGACAGCGATCAAACCGGCATAGTGGACCATTGCACGTGCGGCGGCAGGCTTATTCTGGGTGGCTTCACGCTCGAGCGCATCGACAAGACCTGTCAGCTCCGCTTGCAGAAATCCATCCCTTAACCGCAGATGTACCGGGTCATCGGGAAAATCCTGTGCAATATCCTCGGGGAAGAATACGGCGGTCCCAAGGACCTGGCCGAGCATGTCGAACCCATGCATCGTTCCGCCCGGCAGGAAAATGGCGTTGTGTGGTCCATAGCCTCGGGTCTGGCCAGCAACTGTCACACGGCCCTGGCCGCGCGTGAACCATAGCAAACAAGGCCGTACGTAACTCCGTTGTGCCTCGGTGCGCCAGCGCCCACCCTGGGCCAAACGCATCAGCGACGTCACGCGGAACTCCGCGTTCGGATCTCGTAGTCTCAACATTTCGAAGCCCCCACAGCCCCGGTTCGGTCCGGCAACCCAAAGCGCGTGCGCAGCGCAGCTATGGCGGGTTACCTCCACTTGGGGCGGAGTGTGCCCGATTCGCCGTTTAGGTCAATGGCACGAAAGCCACTGCCAATGCTTCATGCGTGCGCGAAACCAACTGCGCTGGCGTTTTGCGTATTGCCTGGTCAGTACTGTCACCCGGTCGTGCAGGTTCTGAAGGTCCATCGCGCCATCCAGATGCGCCATCAACTCGGCCGCTCCGATCGCCTTTGCTGATGGGCGGTCGGGGTGCCAGCCCGGCCTGTTTCGGCGGGCTTCGTCCAGAACACCAGCGCTCAGCATCGCATCGAAACGTTGCGCGATCCTGTCGCTTAACCAGTCCCGATCCGCATGCAAAACAAGTGTATGGGCTTCTGTTGTCGGCAAAAGCGGCGGTCCAGTCTCGTCTTGCCAGGTCGCCAGACCTCGGCCCGTGGTTTTCTGCACCTCCCAGGCGCGTTGGATGCGGACAGGGTTCTGCCTATCAATTCTGGCCGCAGTAATCGGGTCAAGCTCTGCCAAGAGCGCCGCTGGCCCCTCGGTCGCAAGCCGCGCATCGGCCGTGCGGCGGATTTCGATCGAGGTGGCGGGAATATCGGCGAGGCCTTCAGTCAGGGTGCTCAAGTAAAGCCCCGTGCCTCCGACGATGATCGGCCTTGGACCCGTCAGATGGGGCGCGAGGTCGCGCAACCAGTCACCGACAGAGTAGGGGGCATCGCTAGCCACGTGTCCGTAAAGTGCGTGCGGGACGCTCTGTATATCCTCAACGGACGGGCGCGCGGTGAGGATCGACCAATCACTATACACCTGGAGCGCATCTGCGTTGATCACACGCCCGCCCTGCGCCGCAGCGATCGCAAGTGCAAAGGCCGATTTACCCGACGCCGTCGGACCTGCGATCAGAACAGGTCGTTCCGGATCGAGCGTTTCGATCGCCGCTTTGAGATCGCCGGTCATGGCCGCCTTCGCCGTTGAACCCCGCTGCGTTTTCGGACATTTTGCACCGGGGCGAAAGAGTGAGGGCGGCATCCGATGAAAGACGAACCCGATTCCGATAGGCCAGCCCGCAAATATGATCGCGTCCTTCTAAAGATTTCGGGCGAAGCATTGATGGGCGATCAGGGCTACGGTCTGCACCCACCGACGGTCGCCCGCATCGCCGAAGAAGTGAAATCGGTGCATGATCTTGGCGTCGAGATTTGCATGGTAATCGGCGGCGGCAATATCTTTCGGGGTTTGCAGGGCTCTGCGCAAGGCATGGAGCGGACCACGGCCGACTATATGGGCATGCTGGCGACCGTCATGAACGCGCTGGCGATGCAGGCGGCACTCGAAGCGAAGGGAATTCATACGCGCGTTATCAGCGCAATCCGCATGGACGAAGTCGCCGAGCCCTATATCCGCCGCCGCGCCGTGCGCCATCTTGAAAAGAAGAGGGTCTGTATCTTTGCCGCCGGGACCGGAAACCCATATTTCACAACCGATACGGCGGCAACTTTGCGAGCAAACGAAATGAGTTGCCAGGCGATCTTTAAGGGCACCAAAGTCGATGGCGTCTATGACAAGGACCCGGTGAAATTCGACGACGCCAAACGATATGACCGGGTGAGCTACGACGATGTGTTGGCGCAGCATCTGGGCGTGATGGATGCGTCGGCCATAGCGCTTGCACGGGACAACGATCTTCCGATCATCGTGTTCTCTCTGGACGAACCTGGTGGGTTCCGGGGGATTCTGGCGGGCGAGGGTACTTACACGATTGTCGAATAGCACTCGGCGTCAGCCGGACAAACACAGCCACAGGGTGCAGCAACGCCTATACAATTCCCATATGTTGCCGCTATAACGCCTGCAACAGAGGCGAAGGCCCAAGAACAACACCGAGGGTGCAGAACGTGTCGGACGAAGAACCGGACTTAGACGATCTTACGCGGCGAATGGACGGGGCTATGTCAGCGCTTCGCCAAGAGTTCGCGACGCTTCGAACCGGTCGGGCCTCTGCCTCCATGGTCGAGCCGGTGACGGTTGATGCTTACGGCGCGATGACACCTATAAATCAGGTTGGAACCGTGAACGTGCCAGAACCGCGCATGGTCACGATCAACATCTGGGACAAGGCGCTTGTTGGAAAAGCCGAAAAGGCGATCCGCGAAAGCGGGCTCGGGATCAACCCGGTAGTCGACGGCACGATTATACGCTTACCGATCCCCGAGTTGAACGAGGAGCGGCGACGCGAGCTGACAAAAGTAGCGGCACAATACGCCGAAAGTGCCCGCGTGGCCGTGCGCAATGTGCGCCGCGATGGCATGGATCAGCTTAAGAAACTCAAAAGCGGGGGGATGAGCGAGGACGATCACAAGATCTGGTCAGACGAGGTTCAACAACTGACCGACGACCATATCAAAGCGATCGACGCCGCGCTTGAGTCCAAACAGGAAGAGATCATGCAGGTCTGAGAGCCTCTGATCCCATGGACCTGAAGGGAGCGCCCATGGACACCACGACCCCAAGGCTTGACATCTCAGAGACAGGTCCCCGGCACGTCGCCATTATCATGGACGGCAACGGGCGTTGGGCGCAGGCGCGCGGGCGCCCTCGGCTTTACGGACATCACGCAGGCGGCAAGCGCGTGCGCGAGATCGTCGCGGCCTGTCCCGACCTTGGCGTAAAGTACCTGACTGTCTTTGCCTTCTCGACCGAGAACTGGAAACGGACGCAGGCCGAGGTTTCAGGCCTGATGAAGATGTTTAAACGCTACATTACACGCGAACGGCAAGAGTTGGTCGACAATGGAGTACGCGTGCGGTTCATCGGGGACCGAATGCGTCTGGACGAAGTCTTGGTTCGCAACATGGACGAGGTCGAGCTTTTGACAGCCAATTGCGACCGGGTGAACCTGACGATCGCGCTGAACTACGGCGGCCGCGACGAAGTGGCCCGTGCAACGAAACGGCTTGCCCGCGAAGCGGCGGCCGGACGTTTGGACCCGGAATCCGTGGACGAGACCACGCTCGCGCGGTTCCTGGACACCTGCGTTTTGCCTGATCCGGACCTCGTTATCCGCACGTCGGGTGAGGCGCGGATATCGAACTTTCTCCTCTGGCAATCCGCGTATTCCGAATACGAGTTTGTCGATACCCTTTGGCCTGACTTCACACGCGAAGAGTTCGCGCGCGTTCTGAATAGCTTTGCACGCCGTGAACGCCGGTTCGGTGCCGTCCCCGGATGATGCGCCTGTGACAGCCGCAACGGGCCGATGGGACGATCTGTCCATCAGGCTGATCTCGGGCGCCGGGCTTGCGGGTCTGGGTATAGGCGCGATGTGGCTTGGCGGGCTGTGGTACCACGTTTTTGTTTCGGCAGCCTGTGCACTGATGATCTGGGAACTTGCGCGGATGCTGGGCGGAGGGTCCTCGTGTCATTGGCCGGCGCTCGGAGCGTTCGCTGTCCTGATGGTTGGGGCGGAATTGCCAGAAGGCTTTGCGCTGCCCCTGATCGTCGCGCCAGCGCTGTTCCGGTCGTCTGGCATGACCGGCAATCGGACCCAATATGCCATCTATGCAGTGGCCATCCTTGTCGCAGGTTACGGCCTGATGCACGTCCGCGATGATTTCGGGTTCAGTTGGATGGCCTGGCTCGCGCTTGTGGTCATCGCGACCGACATATTCGGATACTTCGCCGGAAGGCTTCTGGGCGGGCCCAAAATCTGGCCCAAGGTCAGCCCGAAGAAAACATGGTCAGGTACATTGGCGGGCTGGATCGGCGCGGCGGTTGTTTCGGTGCCGTTCGTCACCAATTCCGGCGTCGGATGGGAGCTTTTGGGCATCGCGGTCGCCCTGTCGATGGCCAGCCAGCTTGGCGATGTCGCCGAAAGCGCATTAAAGCGTCGTTCGGGTGTGAAGGACTCTTCGGCCCTGATCCCCGGGCATGGCGGCCTGTTCGATCGCTTCGATTCAATGCTGGGCGCATCGGTCTTTTTCCTTTTGATAGAGCGGATCGTGGATTTCCCTCCGCCACCGTTGGTGTGACATGGTGCGGCGGGTTTCGATCTTTGGCTCAACCGGATCGATTGGCTGCAACACAGTCAGCCTGATTGCCGACGCACCTGCCGATTACAAAGTTATCGCGCTAACAGGAGGGCGCAACGTCAAGCTGCTGGCAGAACAGGCGAAGCGCCTTGATGCCGAGATTGCGGTGACCGCTTATGACGACTGCTTAGCAGAGCTGCATGATGCGCTTTCTGGCACGGGGATAGAGGCCGCCTGTGGTCCATCGGCCATTGACGCGGCGGCCGAGCGACCAACGGATTGGGCCATGTCGGCCATTGTCGGGGCCGCCGGTCTGTCGCCCGGACTGATATCCCTTAAGCATGGCGGCACGCTTGCTTTGGCCAACAAGGAAAGCCTTGTGACGGCGGGTCCGCTTCTGATGGAAACGGCACGGCGAAACGGCGCGCGCGTCCTGCCGGTCGACAGCGAACACTCGGCTATCTTTCAAGCACTTCAGGGCGAAGACATCGCAAGAGTAGAACGGATTGTCATTACTGCGTCCGGCGGCGCGTTCCGAGATTGGCCAGCGGACCAACTGGCAACCGCGACACCGGCGCAGGCCGCCGCCCATCCCAACTGGGACATGGGCCAACGCATCACGATCGACAGCGCAAGTCTATTCAATAAAGCCCTGGAAATCATTGAAACACATGAGTATTTCGGGGTTGATCCTGCGCGGATCGAAGCCGTGATTCACCCTGAATCGATCATCCATGCGATGGTAGGATTTATCGACGGCGCGCTTATGGCGCATCTTGGTCCACCGGATATGCGCCACGCGATCGGTTTTGCCCTGAACTGGCCAGATCGGCAGCATCTTCCAGTTGAACGGCTGGATCTTGTCGAGCTTGGCCAATTGACATTTCGAGCGCCCGACGAGGCGCGCCACCCCGCACTTCGGCTTGCGCGGGAGGTCATGAACGCGGGCGGCCTGACCGGGGCGGCATTCAACGGCGCAAAGGAAACTGCGCTTGATGGGTTTATCGATGGAAGGATCGGCTTCCTGGACATGGCTGGCATTGTGGAAGACGTCCTTGCAAAGATGCCGTCCGAACACCACATGGACGCCCAAATCACGCTTGATACGGTGACCGGGATCGACGCCGCTGCACGGCGGCTTGCACATGCAGCCATCGGGCAGAGCGGCAAAACACAGGGATAACAAATGGATCTGATCGGGCTTATCCCGTCATTCGGCAACGTGATCTTCACCATCGCCGTCTTCATCATCGCGCTGTCCGTGATCGTCGCGATCCACGAATACGGGCACTACATCGTCGGACGCTGGTCGGGCATCCACGCGGATGTCTTCTCGATTGGGTTTGGTCCGGTGCTATATGCGCGCACCGATAAACGCGGGACGCAGTGGCAAGTCGCGGCCCTCCCGCTTGGCGGGTACGTGAAGTTCAAGGGCGACGCAAACGCAGCAAGCGCGCCCGATGGCGCCGCCATCGAAGGGATGAGCGACGCCGAGACACGCCAAACCATGCAGGGCGCACCCTTGTGGGCGCGTTCGGCAACCGTGGCTGCAGGACCGATCTTTAACTTCATTCTGTCCATTATCGTCTTCACCGGGCTGGTGTTTTACTCGGGCCTGCCGGGCGATCCGATGCGGGTCGGCGACATCAACCCCGTTCCTTTCGGCGAGACCAGCCTGCAGCCCGGAGACCAGATCCTCGACATTGCGGGCGAGCCCGCCCCGACGACGCTTGAAGAGTTTGCGCCGTGGTCGCTTGCGCTGCCCAATGAGCGGACGCTGCCATATGTGGTTTTGCGCGATGGGCAGGAGCTGACGTTTGAGGCACCGCATCCTGCCCCGGCGTTGGTTGGCGAGGTCCTTCCACAGTCTGCGGCCATCGACAACCGGCTGGAAGAGGGCGACGTTATTCTGGCGATCGACGGCGACGAGATAGCGACGTTCGAAGAACTGCGCGGGATTGTCGGTGCGTCCGAAGGCCGCGAAATGCGCCTGTCGATCTGGCGCAGCGGCGAGACACTTGAGGTGTCGTTCGCACCAAGACAGATCGACCAGCCGCTCGCAGACGGAAGTTTCGAGACGCGCTGGCTTCTAGGGATTGCACAGGCGCGACTTTTCGAGGACGAGAGACGTTCGGCCGGGATTGGCGAGGCAGTTTCGATTGCCGCCGCAAGCACGTACTCCATCGTCCAGAACAGCCTCTCGACGCTTTATCACATGGCTGCGGGCGCAATTTCATCGTGCAACCTGTCGGGCCCGGTGCGGATCGCCGAAACCTCTGGCCAGATCGCCAGCCAGGGTCTGGACCGGTTCATTCAGTTCATTGCGGTTCTGTCCACTGCAATTGGTCTGATCAATCTGTTCCCCATCCCGGTGCTGGACGGGGGCCATCTTGTTTTTCATGCGTGGGAGGCCGTATCCGGCAAACCGCCCAGCGACCGAGCGCTTCGCGTCTTGATGACTGCCGGACTGACCGTCGTGCTTGCGTTCATGAGCCTCGCGTTGGCCAACGACCTGTTCCTTTGCCCGTAGATATCGCCATCCCATCGACATCTGGCAGCCGCATTTGTGCCGCAATCGGTGGCTACTCCTCCTCTGCAGGGCTGAACAAGGAGGCCGACATGCGTGGATTTTCGTTCCTGCCGGACGGTCTGGCTGTTATAAGCGATCTCTATCGCGACTACGTTCTAATCGCTGGTACGATAGCAGCAGCGCTTTTCGCCGGAAGCTATCTTTTGGGCTGACGCCATCCCGTGAAATCAAATTGCTTCGTTTGGTCTGCCTCTCTGGCGCGGCATTGCCTGTTTTTTGCCGTCCGACAGTGGTCGGGTTTTGACATCCGCGCCCATACGGAATACCCAGAGACGCATACGAGGTTTATGCGGATCGAGCGGGAATGACCAAGATATGGTGGGGGCACGCCAGTCTGTGGCGTGATGAGCACCGACGCGGGGGGCACACCTTTCTCGCGTTTTTCTTCTTCTTTGCCATGACGCTCGTCATGACCTTGTCTGTTGCGCAGGCTCAAAACTATCGGTTCAGTCAATTTGTGGTTGAGGGCAATCAGCGCGTCGATGACTCCACCGTGCTATCTTACGCCGATATCGCACCGGGACAGACAATCTCGCAGGCTCAGTTAAACCAGGCTTTTCAGGACATTCAGGGGTCTGGCCTGTTCGAAGACGTGCGGCTTATCCCGCGCGGCGGAACTTTGATCGTCCAGGTCAATGAATTTCCGACGGTCAACCAGATCGCGTTCGAGGGCAACCGTAGGATAGACGATGAAGCTTTGACGGGGCTTATACAGTCGACCCCGCGCCGGATCTTCTCCCCGCTGACAGCCCAGCAGGACGCGGCGCGCATTGTCGAGGCCTATGAAACGCAAGGTCTTCTGGCGGCAACCGTCGAGCCACGCATCATCCGGCGATCCGAAAACCGCGTGGACCTGGTTTACGAAATCTCAGAAGGTCGAACAGTCGAGAACGAACGTGTGTCTTTCGTTGGCAACCGGGCGTTTACAGACCGCCGACTGCGGCGTGTTCTTGAAACCAAGCAGGCAGGACTTCTGCGCGCGCTTTTTCAAGGCGACACATTCATAGCCGACCGCTTGGAGTTCGACGAACGGCTTCTGAACGATTTTTACCAATCGCGGGGGTATATCGATTTCCGGGTTGTCGACATCACCACTGAACTATCACGCGAACGCAACGCCACGTTCATCACCATCCAGGTTCAGGAAGGTCAACAATTCAGGTTCGGCCGGCTTTCGGCGTCTTCTGACTTGCCCGGTGTCGACCCGAACGAATTTTTGGAGGCTGCGCGGCTGCGGTCTGGCGTGGTCTATTCACCGACGCTGGTCGAGAACGCGATCACGCGGATGGAAGGACTTGCGATCCGTAAAGGTCTTGACTTCATACGGTTCGAACCCCGAGTAGACCGGGACAACAGTAACCTCGAATTGGACATTGAATTTGTCATCACACGGGGCGAAAGGATCTTTGTCGAGCGGATCGACATCGAAGGGAACCAGACCACACTGGACCGCGTGATTCGCCGTCAATTCCGGGTTGTTGAGGGCGATCCGTTCAACCCTCGCGAGATCCGCAGCGCGGCAGAACGCATTCGCGCTCTAAACTACTTTTCGAATGTCGACGTGGATTCGCGCGAGGGCTCGACACCGGAGCAGGTGGTCATCGATGTCGACGTGGAAGAGCGCCCGACGGGATCGCTCGGGTTCGGGGGGTCATTTTCGACCGATTCCGGCATCGGCCTTGCGCTGAATTTTACGGAAACGAACTTACTTGGCCGAGGGCAGCGGCTGATCTTTGACCTGTCGACAACCGAGGATTCCGGGAACTCGCAGATCACTTTCACCGAACCTGCGCTACTGGGTCGTGACGTTGCTCTGACCCTCTCTGCGTTCCAGTTCATTACCGAGTCTGACAACTCGGAATTTGACACTGAAAACACAGGTATCTCGTCGGCACTTGCGTTCCCTATCGGAGAATTCTCTGCGCTGAGCGTGCGGTACTCGTACCGAATACTTGAGCTGGCCGAGGTAGACGAGGACAGCTCGCCAATCTTGCAGCGAGAACTGGGCGAGAGAACCTCTTCAAGTCTTGGCTATACGTTTACTTATGATACCCGGAATCGGGGGCTAGATCCGAACGCGGGCATTCTGCTGTCCTTCGGGCAGGAATTCTCAGGCATCGGCGGGGATGTAGAGTACATTTCGACCCGTCTGCGCGCCATTGCGATCCGTCGGCTTCGGAATGAAGATTTCGCGCTTCGCGCCCGTTTCGAGGCCGGGAACATTACCGGTCTAAATGACTATCAGACCGGGGTCGTTGACCGGTTTTTCCTAAGCTCGCAGCAACTTCGGGGGTTCGAGTTTCGAGGCGTGGGTCCGCGCGACTTGGATGCGATCAACGAGGATCCGCTTGGAGGCAATAACTACATCTCTGGTAGTTTCGAGTTCGGGTTCCCGATCGGTCCTTTAGAGGAGGCGGGAATCTCGGCCGCGATATTCCTGGACTACGGCAGTGTCTGGGGGCTTGACGACACCGATGGCGCGGGGGGACCCGGATCGGTCGACGACGGGTTTTCGCTCCGCTCGTCCATTGGTCTGACAGTATTCTGGGAAACCGCGATTGGTCCACTGGCCTTTAACTTTACGCAGGCGCTGGCCAAGGAAGATTTTGACGAGGACCGAAGCTTTGACGTGACGTTCTCGACGCGCTTCTAGCCATGCGCTTGGCCGCCGGCTTGGTTGTGGTCTTGGCCCTTGCCGCGCCGGCGCCGGTTACGGCCCAGGGTGCGCCCCCGTTGGGCTCAGAACCGACACAGGTCCTGACGATTGATCTTGAACGGCTTTTTGAGGACACGGCCTATGGTCGCCGGGTTTCGCGAGAAATCGAGGCGCGGGCAACGGAACTTGCCACCGAGAACCGGCGCATCGAGGCAGAGTTGATCGAAGAAGAGCGCGCCCTGACCGAGCAACGCGCAGATCTGAGCGTCGAAGAGTTCCGCGCGCTTGCCGATGCCTTCAACGTCAAGGTCGACCGTATCCGGCAAGAACAGGACGGAAAGACTCGAGACGTGCAGCAGTTGCGCGACGTCGAACGTCAGCGGTTTTTCGGCCAGATCGGACCCGTTCTGTCCGCTCTCGTCCGCGACCGACGCGCCGCTGTCGTTCTGGATCGGCGAAGCGTCTTCATCTCGGCTGAAAGCGCCGACGTCACCGACGAAGCCATATCACGCATTGACGCCGAGATTGGTGACGGCGGGGCGCGGGACAACTAACCTGTCTGCGCTTGTCAGCCATGGGGAGCCTTTGTTAGGGAAACGCGCATGAGTGAATTGAAATCCGCCGATATCGATTTAATCCAAAGGATTATCCCGCATCGGTATCCGTTTCTGCTGATTGACCGTGTGATCGACATTGAAGGCAGCGCCAAGGCGACCGGCATCAAGAACGTCACCTTCAACGAACCACATTTTCAGGGCCACTTTCCCGGCGTGCCGATCATGCCAGGCGTCACGATTGTCGAGGCATTGGCTCAGACCGCGGCGGTCATGGTTGGCGTGGATCAGGATCTGGCTGACAAGAACTTTCTGGTCTACTTCATGGCGATCGACAGCGCGAAGTTTCGGCGCAAGGTCGGTCCGGGGGATGTGCTGAAGCTTCACATCGAGACCAAGCGCGGTGGCGGCAAAGTCTGGAAGTTTGCGGGGCGCGCTGAAGTGGAGGGTGAGCTTGCCTGCCAGTGCGAATTCACCGCGATGATGGATCTTCCGAAAGGCTGATCATGGCCATCGACCCAAGCGCCCATATTCACCCGAGTGCGATCGTCGAAGAGGGGGCTTCGATCGGGCAGGACACCCGCGTTGGACCGTTTACGACGATCGGTCCACAGGTGCGGCTTGGCAGAGGGGTCGAGATCAAGTCTCATGTCGTGGTTACCGGGCAGACGGAAATCGGTGACGGAACCACGATCTGGCCCTTTGCGGTGATCGGAGAGATCCCGCAAGACCTGAAATTCAAGGGCGAGGAAACGCGGCTGATTGTCGGTGCGCGCAATCGCATCCGCGAGGGTGTGACGATGAACACCGGTACGGCAGGCGGTGGCGGCGTCACCCGCGTGGGCGATGACGGGCTGTTCATGACCGGTGCGCATGTCGCCCATGACGCGCAGGTCGGCAATAAGGTCATCGTCGCAAACCAAAGCGC
>JBCDLX010000009.1:0-161132 GCA_038744785.1 Pseudomonadota bacterium | reverse complement strand
TATATACATACACACGACTTCCGCGCCAACACATATTCCAAATGTGCACCAAATGGACCCCAAACGAGCCCCTGAAAATTAGTCAAACATCTAAAATATGTTTCGGAGCCGGGGGTTCGGGGGGCGGCAGCCCCCCGACGGATCGGCGCGCCAAAGGCGCGGCGAAACCTTAGGCGGTGCTTTCAACCGCCCTTGCCTCTACCGTATCGCCATTCGCAATCTCGATCCGGCGCGGTTTCAGGGCTTCAGGAACTTCCCGCAGAAGGTCAATGTTCAGCATGCCGTTCACATGGCTTGCGCCCGATACGCGCACATGATCGGCCAATGTGAACCGCCGCTCGAACGCGCGATTGGCAATTCCGCGATGCAAGTACTTCCGTGCTTCGTCGTCCTTGGCTTTCCGGGCGGAAACGATCAACGCGTTTTCCCGGACTTCGACGGAAAGATCATCTTCGGCGAACCCAGCAACGGCGATCGAAATACGCCAGCCATCGTCACCGGTTTTTTCAATGTTGTAAGGGGGGTAGGAAGGTGCAGTGCCCGTATCGGCAAGCACGCGGTCCATGAGGTCAGCGATTTGGTCAAAACCAACAGTTGCGCGGTAAAGGGGCGCAAGATCAAAGCTACGCATAAGGGTCATCCTCCGTTGAGCGATACCTATGTCGAACCCTCCATCATTGGACGGGCCCGGATTTCAGTCAGCCGGGTCCAAATATGGCCCCCGGCTGTGATCTAGGTATGTCCGCGATCAGACCGCTTCAAGGGGCTCAGAAACCGTAGATCGCTTTCAACTGCGCAATCCGAGAGCGGGCCTGAACAGCAAAGCCAAAAGGCTGACGGCCCGAGCGGGCAGTTGCCACGACGATTGCGGCCAGCTCTGGTCCGGACTCTGTCAACCGCACGACCGCGCCACCCGACTCGCCGGGGATCACAATGCATGAAAGCGTTGCTATCGCCCCTTCCGCCGCAAGAACCGGACAACGCCGCTCGCGGGCACGCGCACCTGCGCCGCCCGGCCACGTGGCCAGAAGGACCGATGGATCGTCGTCCCCGATCGGCATGCCCGGCGGTATGGGACGGGCCACCTCCGCTGGCACCGGCACCGCCAGGCGTGCCAATGCGACGTCCGCACGGATGCCCCCGCTGCGGTCCTCCTGATCGGACCCGAATAACGGGTGGACGACGCTCTCGGCCACTTCGAAATCCCGGGACAAGTGCCCGGGATAGGCGCCCGTGCGGAACACGATCGGATTGGGTTCACTTGTCGAGTTTGATTTATTGCCAGGCAGGCAATGGGCCGCTGTCGCAATCAGATGGGGTGCAATTAGAACCGCACTACAAGAGGTGCGCCCACCGCTTTCCAAAGCGCCCGCAGCCGCCATGGGCGGCGGCTCTGCCTGCGCGGCGCTGCCGAAAATCAGGAGGAGGGCAATCAACGGACGAAGCGACATACCCCGAAGTGCACCGGTTTCGGCAGACGCGTCAATGCGCGAGCGATCAGGGGCGAAGGAAGCGCGCGCTTCCGGCCGTGCGCGCCGACCCCGGTGCCTTGGCAGCGCGCTCTGCGGTCGGCAAAACTTCTGATGGCCAGACCCCGCGTCCGGACCGAAGCGCGCTTTTCAACTCGGACACGCGATCAGGCAACGACATGCCATAGACCACAGGTCGGCCGCGATATGGCCCGAGCGACGATATCACGGATACAATCCGCGGCGCCCGGCCCGACATATCAAAAATCGGGGCGCCCGAAGATCCAGGCTCGCCCTCGCAATCAAAGGCCATCAAGCCGTACTTGAACTCGGCTGCAATCCGGCACCCCGATTGCCAGGACGCTGCATTCATCCGCGAGGCTCCGAACGAAACAACGGTCACCGACGTACCTTCCCCTCGAGCGCCGTAGACGCCATACGGGCTCGCCGTTGTTGCCGGAATCGCTTCTTCCAACTCCAGAAGCGCCACATCGTATTGCAGGAACGCACCGAAATCGTCGGTGCCGGGATTGAAGTTCTGGGGCACAACTGCGCGGGCAGCATTGACCGATGCGATCGTATCACCGTCGCGGTACCCGGCGTGAAACGTAATTTCGGTTGGGTTAATACGCGCGCCGTCGCGAAACACGCAATGCGCCGCGGTCAGAACAAGTTGAGGTGCGATCAGGGCGGCTGAGCAGGTGCCGCCCCGGTCGCCAAGATCCAGGCGCCCAACTGCTTCCCAGCCCAGAATGTCACTGCGATCCGTCAGGGACTTCAAGACCTGTCCGGACGTGGGCTGGGCCAACGCCAAAAGCGCCACAGCAATCCAGCGCAACTGCATGTCAGGGCCTCAAGAACTTCGCGCCGGCCGATGACCTGCTGGAGGTTCCGCCAGATGGGCGCTGCAATCGCCGCGTTTCAGCAGCCACCGTCGTCACAGGTGTTTCATTCAGGAGTTCTTGCAGGCGCGGCAGTTCGCGATCAAGCCGCGTTCCAAGTGAAACCGGGGTGCCCTGGATCACACCCTTGGCCGAAACGACAGAGACAATCTTCGCCTCTCCGTCTTCGATAGCGAATACGGGGGCGCCGGACGAGCCAAAATCCACGTCGCAGGACATCACCAAGGTACCGGCGGGACGGGCAAGGACCCGGCATGTTTCTTGTAGGGCAGGCCGGGTCGCGCGATTGCGGGCATAGCTGACGACACCGACCTCGTCGCCTTTGCGCGGGCGTTTAGACGTCTCAAACGGAGTGACGGATCCATTCCTGATTGGGCGCGACAGCGACAGAAGCGCCAGATCCACGGCCACATATTCGCCGCCTTCAGGCCCGTCATAGGCATAGGCAGGATGGATCACGGACCGCCGGACTTCGCGGTATGCTGTAGCTCGACCGTTTCGAAAGCCTGCAAGAAACTTAATCTCGCGGTCGTCGACGCGTGCAAACGTTTCGGGGTCAAACAGACAATGCGCCGCCGTCAGGACCACATCGGGGGCGATCAGCGCGCCCGTGCAAAACCCGCCTGGACCTATGTCCAGGCGACCGACGGCCTCCCAGCCTTTGCTATCGTTTGCGGTAAAGAGAGACTTTAGCCCGGTATCCTTCGCCGCGGCTATTCCGCTTGCGCCCAGTGCGACCATCAGGGCGAGACTTGCCACCAGTCCTACCTTCATCCGACCAATACCCACTACGCCCCGCAACAGGCCTATCAGGTGCTTTGGGCAGGAATATGGCCATCAGCGCAATAGGGGCACGGCAGAATCGCACGGGTCGCTTAAGGATCTAGGCTTTGGCCCACCCGTCGCCCAATCCAGAAGCTCGACAGTGTGCACCACCGGCACTTTTGTCCCCGATCCGATTTGCATCATGCAGCCAATGTTGCCCGCTGCAATGACGTCCGGCGCCCTGTCTTCCAGCGTTTTGATCTTGCGGGCCTTGAGTTCTTTCGAGATCTCGGGCTGCATAAGGTTATATGTGCCTGCCGATCCGCAGCACAGATGGCTGTCGCGCGGCTCAAGCACAGCGAAACCAGCCCGCCTCAGAAGCGTTTTCGGATGATCCTTGATCTTCTGTCCGTGTTGCAACGAGCAGGCGGCATGATAGGCAACCGAAAGATCCTGTGAGGCGCCTGCTGGCAGATCAAGCTTCATCAGAAGCTCCGAGATGTCCATTGCCAGATCGGACACCCGCGCGGCGTCCTCTGCCAGCGGATCGTTCCGGAACATGTGGCCGTAGTCCTTGACGGTTGTGCCGCACCCGCTGGTATTTATAACAATGGCATCTAGCCCGCCGTCTCGGTCCTCGGCCATCCAAGCCCGGATGTTTTTTGCGGCTGTCGCGTGGCTTTCGGCCTCTTTCCCCATGTGGTGGACCAAGGCACCGCAGCACCCCATACCCTCGGCGATCACCACTTCGCACCCGAGCCGCCTGAGAAGCCGGATCGTTGCATCGTTGATATCGGTGTTCAGCGCCTTCTGAGCACAGCCGGTCATCAGGGCCACCCGCATCTTGCGCGGTCCGACCGGCGCAAAGGTCTGTGGGTCGTCATTGCGGCTGACGGGCGGAACTTGTTTCGGCGCCATCTCTAGCATTGCGCGTAGACGCGCGTCGGGCATCAGCCCGGCAAACGGCCGCCCCATCTTGGCAAAGGCCAGTGCCAGCCTGAAGCGCCCCGGGTAGGGCAAGATCTGCGCCAAGGTCCAGCGCAACACGCGTTCCATCGGGGGCCGCCTGTAGGTCTTTTCAATCCAGGCCCGGGCATGGTCGACCAGGTGCATATAGTGCACACCCGATGGGCATGTGGACATGCACGCAAGGCAGGACAGGCAGCGGTCGATGTGCTTTACTGTCTTCTTATCGGCCGGTCGGCCCGCCTCGAGCATGTCTTTGATCAGGTAGATCCGTCCACGCGGGCTATCGAGCTCGTCGCCCAGAACCTGATAGGTCGGGCAGGTCGCGGTACAAAAGCCGCAATGCACGCAGGATCGCAAAATCTCGTTCGATCTTTCGATCCCTGGATCGCGCAACTGTTCGTCGGTGAAAGTCGTCTGCATCGTCTACCCCATGAGCCCCGGGTTCAGAATGCCCCGAGGATCGAATTTCTGTCTTAGCCCAGATGCAATCGCAGCCACCGCCGGGGGCTCCGGGTGAAACGCTTCGAACGCGCCAGCGGTTCCGGGTGCCGGGCGCATGAGCGTAGCATGTCCCGGAATGCCCATAAGGGCGGCGCGCACGTCTGTTCTGGGCGCGACCCCGGCCCAAACAAGCCCCCCTCCCCAATCAAGAAGCAGCTTTGCACCCTCTAACGCCTCTGCCACCCGCGCCCCGTCCGTCGGTTTGACCGAGATCCGCCAAATATCTTGAAGGGTTCCGGCAAGCGCGGTCACGTCCCGAATGTCGGCCCAGGTCTTGGCGACCGACGCAGGATCCGTGTCGATCCTTGCCACCCCGAATCGGGACAAAAGCTTCGAAAGCTCGGCAGTTCGATAGGTGACCTGCGTTTCAAATCCCTCGACACGCAGCATCGTCACGGGCGCGCCATCTGGGCCTTCGGGGATATGGGCCGCGCCCGACACCTCAAATGGTGACCCCAGTGCCGTCGCCAACGCCGACACCGCATCTGTTGGCGATAGACCATCAACCATAACAGTGCCCCCAGCGGCATTGGCCGGGAGAAGCTTGAAACTCACCTCACTCAACACCCCAAGCGTCCCGTAGCTGCCAGCCATCAGCTTCACCAGGTCGTAGCCGGTGACGTTCTTCATGACGCGTCCGCCATTCTTGACGATCGTGCCCGCGCCATCCACGTATCGCACCCCGATCAGGCTGTCGCGGCAAGCACCCGCGGCGATCCGGCGTGGACCTGATACGTTGGCAGCAACGACCCCCCCGATGGTCGGTGTGCCCTCCGTCCCCAGAAGCGGCCGGTGATCCATTGGTTCAAACGGGAGGCGTTGGTTTTCGCGAGACAGCGCCACCTCGATCTCGGCGACCGGGGTGCCTGCCCGGGCCACGATGGTCAGCGCCTCGGGCTCGTAAAGGGTGATCCCGCTCAGGCCCGCAAGGGACAACTCTGTCCCTGCGACCGGCGCACCAATCCGGCGAGTTCCGCCGCCCTTGATGCAAAGCGGACCATCCGCGTTCGCGACTGCTTCGGCAAGTTCATTCTCGTCGCTCGGTCCAGCCACAAGCCCTTCCTTCATGGTGTTTCCGTTTACCGATTCGGTGTTGCCGCGGGTGGTCCTTAGGCCGCCTGCGCGACGCCCGAGCGCCGTGCCGCGCTGACGTCGAGGGGGAAAACCTTTGCAGGGTTCAGAAGCCAGGCCGGGTCAAAAACATCCTTCACCCGCATCTGCGCCTCCATGTCCGCCGGATCGAACTGCGTGTTCATAAGATCGCGCTTCTCGATCCCGACCCCATGTTCGCCGGTCAGGCACCCGCCGACCTCGACGCACAGCTTCAGGATCTCGGCACCCATCTGTTCGCAGGTCTCCAAATCGCCCGGCTTGTTGGCGTCAAACAGGATCAACGGGTGCATGTTGCCATCGCCCGCGTGAAACACATTGCCCACGCGCAGGCCGTACTCGGCGCTTAGCTCGCCGATCCGGTTGAGCACGCGTGGCAGTGACGACACGGGAATCGTGCCATCAAGACACATGTAATCGTTGATCTGACCCATTGCCCCGAAGGCAGATTTGCGGCCCGCCCAGATGCGCGCGGCTTCAGCGGCATCCGCCGCCTCTCGAAGTTCGATGGGGTCATGCGAACGGGCGATTTGCAGAATCACGCCCAACTGTTCCTCGATCTCGGCTTCCGATCCTTCGACCTCGACGATCAAAAGCGCCTCGCAATCAGGGTAACCCGCGCCCGAGAAGGTATCCGTCGCCTCGATCACCAGCCGGTCCATGTACTCGATCGCGACCGGTAGCACGCCGGCCTTGATGATATCAGCGACGCAGGCGCCGGCGACCTCTGCCGACTGGAATCCCATAAGAACCGGCCGAGCGCCTTCCGGCTTCCGAAGAATGCGCAACGTTGCTTCTGTAACCACACCAAGCTGGCCTTCCGAGCCACAGATCAACCCCAGAAGATCGAGCCCGGCGGCATCAAGATGTGCGCCACCAATCTCCATCACTGTCCCGTCCATCGTTACGAGGGTAACGCCCAGAAGGTTATTTGTGGTGACGCCGTATTTCAGGCAATGCGCCCCGCCAGAATTCATCGCGATGTTGCCCGCGATCGCACAGGCCAGCTGGGACGAGGGGTCAGGCGCGTAAAAGAAATCGTCGGCTTCGACAGCGCCGGTTACTGACAGGTTGGTCCGTCCGGTCTGAACCCGGATGAACCGATTGTCATAGTCTGTTTCAAGCACATCGTTCAGTCGGGCGACGCCCAGGATGACACAGTCTGCAGTCGGAAGCGCACCCCCGGCGAGCGACGTACCAGAGCCACGCGGGACCACGGGCACACCTTCTTCGTGGCAAACCTTCAGCACAGCAGCGACCTCTTCGGTGTCCGCTGGCAAAACCGCTGCCAGTGGTGGGCATTTATATGCGGTCAGGGCGTCGCATTCGTACGCGCGCGTCTCGGTGTCGTCATGGATGACTGCATCCGCCGGAAGAACCGATTGCAATCGGGCAACGATCTGAGCCTTGCGGGCAAGGATTGTCGGGTCGGGCGGCGGCATATCCATGGCAGCATCTCCTAAATTGGTAAAAAGATATTACCAATTTTCAGAGAACGCAAGTGTGATCGCATATGCGGGCGCTTCGGCCTAAAGTATGGTGCCTAGCAATATGGAGATATCCGATGCGAGCCCTGGTCACGTTCCTTTTTGCTATCGCACCTGCCATTTCAGGTGCCGACCCTGCCGTCGTCGAATCTGTCGAGGCGCGCCCGGCGGGTAGCACCTGGACATTCTCGGTCACACTATCCCACGGCGACACCGGATGGGACGACTACGCGGACGGTTGGCGCGTGGTTCTTGCCGACGGAACGGTTCTGGGAACCCGCGAGCTTTTGCATCCTCACGTGGAAGAGCAGCCATTTACTCGTTCGCTTTCAGGCGTTTCGATCCCCGATGGCACAGAAGAGGTTTACATTGAGGCGCGCACCAATACAGATGGCTGGGATGATGCTCGCATGGCGGTGGCACTGCCATAGAGGCGCAGTCGCCTAGGCTCGGCCGCGCCGTCCTTCCCATAGCCACGCGCCCACGGCCAACGTCGCTGCAACCAGCAGGAAGACCCATGCCGGCAATATCGGGCGTACAGTGATGTCGGCCGTCAAATAGGCATCGCGGGGTGTGATCCCGATCCAACCCCTGCCTGATGCCGGGCGCCCTGCACGCACGCGGCGCACATCGGGCGCGCCATCCGACAAGGCAAGCGCGCCGCCGCGCGTGTCACGCGCCAGGGGCAACAAGCCGTCGGCGCTTGCAATCGTCTGCTCGAACTCGCGCGGGGCCGCGGGACCAAGGGCAATCACTGCCTCTCTGTCGCCATCGGATAAACGATAGAGCCCGATCTCGGGACCGTCATAGGTCGCTGTGAATCGCCCGGGCGATGCCTCCTCCAGGGGCACCGTAACCACTTCTCCATCAGGCCCGGTGATGTCCACATCAACCGCCGCCTCTCCGAGCGTTCGCCGGACAATCGTCATGGTTTGACCGACGGCCGAAACCGACAATGCCTCTTCTTCAAGTTCCGGCTCTTTCATCATCCAGTGGGCAAGACGGCGCAAAAGCTCCAACTGGGGACCGCCGCCTTCATATCCGCGCGACCAAAGCCACGCATGGTCCGACGCCATCAGGGCCACACGGCCCTCTCCAACGCGGTCCAGCATCAGCAGCGGGCGTCCGTCAATGCCCGCCATGACGGTGTCGCCTGAAACCGGTTCAACGTCGATCAGCCGCAGCCAGCGCCCCCACGGCGGCGCATCATCGTCAACCAGCCCCGCCAGCGGCGAGTGCGCTGCAAGCCCTTCGGTCACCGGGTGCCGCTCACCGATTTCGGTCACCTCGGGCGTGAACCCTTCCTCCAGCACCCGGCTTGTCGGCGCGCCTGGAAGGATCTCTCCAAGCGGCGAACGGAAGATCGAGTTCGCGGTCGCGTAATCCGGCCCTGCCGCGATCAAGACCGCACCGCCACCTTCCACATAGGTCCGCACGTTGTCCAAGTAGATCGATGGCAAAATGCCCCGACGGCGGTAGCGGTCGAAGATGATTAGGTCGAACTCGTCGATTTTCTCCAGGAACAGCTCACGCGTTGGAAACGCGATCAGTGAAAGCTCGTTCACAGGCACCCCGTCCTGTTTCTCGGGCGGGCGCAGGATCGTGAAGTGGACAAGGTCGACAGAACTGTCGGACTTCAAAAGATTGCGCCACGTTCGTTCGCCCGCATGGGGTGCGCCCGAGACCAGAAGAACCCGCAACCGGTCCCGCACCCCGTTGATCTGGACGACCGCCGTGTTGTTTCGGTCGGTCAGTTCCGTGTCCTCGGGGGGAACCGTGAATTGCAGGACATTCATCCCACCATGTGGCAACGTGACCGGCAGTTCCAGATCCCGGCCGACCGGAACCTCAAAACGCTCCGGCTCGCCGCCGTCAACGGCGATCTCCAGGGGCACCGTGGCTTGCGAGTTTGCCGGGATACGCCCCTGGTCCTCGACCCGAAGTGTCAGGGTCACCGGCTCGCCAAGAATAGCAAAGGCCGGCGCATTCCGAACAATCAAACGACGATCCCAATCGTCTTCCCGACCGGTGAGCAGGATCTGAAGCGGTGCAGGCATAGTGGGCATCCGTTCAAGATCATGGACCTGCCCGTCCGTGATCAGAACGGCCCCGGCAAGGCGCGCGCGTGGCTCTTCGGCCATCGCCTCAGCCAACGCAGACATCAACAATGTGCCTTGGTCGCCATCTCCATCCCCAACGCGGACCACACGCAATTCGGTGTTCCCCAAAGACGCAAATTCGACCTCTAGCGCGGCAAGCGCGGCTTCCGTCTGCTCTGGCCGGTCCGCAATTCTTTGCGACGCGCTTTCGTCGACCACGGCGATCACGATGTCACTCAGAAGGTCCCGGTCTTCGGTCTGAAGCGAAGGGTTGGCGATGGCCAGCATAAGCGCTGCGACTGCAAGTGTACGAAGCCACCAGCCCGATAGGCCGCGCCAAATTGCAAGCGCCAAAAACGCGACCGCCAGCCCGGCTACAGTCCACAGAATCGAAAGCGGCAGAAGCGGATCGAAGATGACCGAGCCGTCCATCTATTGCCCCAACCGGTCGAGAAGCGCAGGCACGTGGACCTGGTCCGACTTATAATTGCCTGTCAGCACATGCATGATCAGGTTCACTCCAAAACGGTAGGCGATCTCTCGTTGCCGTTCACCCGTAAAGCCTCGGCCAACGGGGAACTGATACCTGCCCTGATCATCGACGGCCCAAGCCGCTGCCCAATCGTTGCCGCCGATCACCACCGGCGTGACATTGTCGTTCAGGTTGCGGAACGGCATCCCTTCAGCCCGCTCGGCCCCGGCGGGGGCTGCTTCGACCCAGACATCTGTGCTTGCGTGGCGGCCCGGGAAGTCCTGGAGAAGGTAGAACGTCCGGGTTAGCACATGATCTTCCGGGATCGGCTCTAAGGGTGGGATATCAAGCGGGCGGGCAAGATCCTGCAAACGCCGACCGGCAGGGCTGGCAGAGCCGAACCGTGCGATATCGGCATCGCGGGTGTCGAAGACGATCATGCCGCCCGATCTGAGATAGGTGTTGAGACGGGCATAGGCCTCCGCCGACGGGATCGGCTGATTGGGCGTCACCGGCCAGTAAAGGATCGGAAAAAACGATAGCTCATCGGTTTCAAGATTCACCGCAATGGGGTCTGCCGGTTCGATCGACGTCCGGCGGAACAGGATCTCCCCAAGGCCACGAAGCCCGGCGACCGCCATTGCGTCCACGCCTGCGTCACCGGTGACGACATGGGCCAACACCACCTCGCTCGTCGCGGCAAGGGCGAAGCTGTCGTCTTGCGCCGCCGCCGTTTCGGGCCCCGCCGTCGCCAGAAAGATTGCGATCACGGCTGCGGCCGCGGGCGCGCGCGGCCCCGTCAGGCGACCGGCAAGCCAGAGCGACGCGAGAATATCCAGCATCAGTGCCAAAAGTGCAGCGGAAAGGAAGTGCCCCTTCAGTGGCGTCTCGCGAGCTACATCAAGCCCTTCAACGCTCACACTCTCCGGCCAGGCTGACACCACAAGCTCAGTCTCAGGCCCGATAACGTTAACGGCAAGGCGCCGATCCTCACCTGCATAGAGCCCCGGCTGCAGCCCAGGACCAGGCACAGCACCCGCGAGCAACTCTCCAGGGACACCAGGAAGGGTACCCGCATCCGTGACCTCGCCGAACGCGGTCAACACCTGATCGGGAACCCATGTCGTCCCGGCCATCTCGGCCTCGGTCGGCGTCGCGGGCCGTGTCGACACCGCAAGCCGTTCAAGCATCTGCACAAAAAGCCCCGACAAAGGCAGAGACGACCACTCGGCATTCGCCGTGGTGTGGAACAAAACGATCTGCCCTTGTTCCACCCGCTTTCGTGTCACCAAGGGGGTTCCATCGGCGAGCGATGCAATGGTCCGTTCGGCAAGTGTTGGGTCTGGCTGTGCCATAACCTGTGCCGTGATATTGACCTCTTCCGGAGCCGCGAGCCCAAAGAACGGGCTTTCCTCGGAGAAAGGACGCAAGCCCTTTGGTTCGCCCCAACTCATCGCGCCGCCGACACTGCGCCCTCCGGCGCGAAGCCGAACTGGCATCAACGGGTCCTCTTCGCCACGGGAAACATCCGACGCCGCAAGCCGCGGTCCGGCGAAACGCACCAACAGACCACCGGCCTCGACCCAGGTCAGAAGCTCGGTCGCTTCGACAGGCGAAAGCGTCGCCACATCGGCAAGGATGATCGCATCCGGGTTGGCAAGGACGATATCCTCGAGCGCGCCCTCGATCAGATCGGCTGTCGGTTCCAAAGCTTGTTCAAGGTAGTGGGTCGGCGCCAGAAGCTCTAATCCCGCGCGGTCATCGCGCCCTGCGATAAGCGCCACTTCGCGACGGCGCAGTGCGTCGTCTGCAAGCGTCACGGCGCCTGCCGAGCGAATTCCCTCGATCTCAAAGCGGGTAATGCGGTTGCGCAACTCGGGCGGCAATGACAAGTCGATCTGTGCCTCGCCTTCTCCCTCGGCGAACCGAAGTGGCCCGCGTGCAAGGACGCGGGGCGTTCCTGCCGGGTCCAAGCCATGCGCCAATACGGCAGCCTCAATCGCGCCGCTTGCCGATGCGCGTGTCCCCTCAAGCTGGAGCACACCGTCAACGAATGCAGCTGGGCGTAACGCAAGGATGGGACGTAGGCTTTCGAACACAGTCAGACGGCCAGCGTCCTCTACGCGCTCTGATAACTCCGCGCGCCAGACATGCTCTAGGCCATCCGATAACCAGAAGGTTTCGAAACCGTCAGCACCGATCCCGTTCCACCACGTCAGAACCGTCTCACGGTCCGGTACCCAGGGCCTTGGAGCCAGGCTAGGAAGGCGCGCGGCCCAGGCATCAGCCGCTTGAAACTGCAGCGCCCCTTGCGGCAGGTCGGTAAGCTGCGCCAGCGCAACAGGTCGCCCCGCCCGTGATGCTTCTGACAAGAGCGCGTCGATCCGGTCAATCCGCCGCTGCCAGTCCCGCGCGTCCGACCATGTCCCGTCAATAAGCACCAACAAAGGGCCGTCGCCCGCCTCTTCGGATTCGGGGTTCAGAACGGGGCCCGAAAATCCGACGATCACAGCAGCGACCGCCAGGGTGCGAAGCAACAATAACCACCAAGGGGTCTTATCCGTTTCATTCTCTTCATCCTCAAGCCCGAGGAGCAGAGCCACACCAGGAAACCGGCGCCGGATGGGTGCAGGCGGAACGGCGCGCAACAAGAACCAAAGGATCGGAAGGGCGACCAGAGCAAGTAGCAGCCAGGGTGCTGTGAATCCAATGGGGCCAAGCGCTAGCATCAGTGATCTCGCTCCAACGCCTGAAAAAGCCATAAGAGCGCCGCCGAAGCGGAGCGGTCCGTATGATGAACATCGTATTGCCAGCCGGTCAGTTGCGACAAGGCCCGCAATTCAGCCTTCCGGGCTGCAAGACGGTCAAGGTAGCGATCCTTCAGGTCGCGCGCCTTTTGCGACTCGAACCGGATCGTGCCCCCCATGCTTTCGAAAATCGTGCGCCCGTCGAAGGGAAACGCCTCTTCGGCGGGATCAAGGATCTGGACCAATGCCCCCTTCACGCCTCGGTCCGCAGCCTTCGTAAGGGCGGCTTTCACGCCGTCGATATCGCCCAAAAAATCCGACAGGAAAACGGCGCGGGAGTTTGCGACCATGCCCCGTGTTTCCGGTGCCCCGTACTCTGCTTCGGCATCGGGGGCCGATAGCAGTTCGGCCATGCGAAGCAATTGAAGCTCGCCCGCGCGTGGCGGCAAGGACCGGTCCGACAGGCCCACCCGTTCGCCCCCCCGGACCAAGAGCACCGCGGACGCCAACGCAAGAGTGCGTGCAGTCAGCGACTTCGCCTGAACCCGACCGGAAGACGCAAACTGCATGGATTGTGACCGATCCGTCCAGAAGACCACGCTCTGCGCGGCCTGCCATTCTTTCTCGCGGACAAAGTGCTGGTCCGACCGCGCTGACCGGCGCCAGTCGACCATGCGCATCTCGTCTCCAGTTTGAGCCGGGCGGTACTGCCAGAACTCGTCACCTGTTCCGGGACGCCGCCGACCGTGCTGCCCCAAAAGGACGGTCGCGGCCAGATGCTCTGCCGCCGCCAAAAGCGGTGGCAACGGTCCAGCCAGCGTTTCCGCACGGGCGCGAAGGTCCGCAGGCTGGATCACGCGGCGGCCTCGGCACGCGTAACGGAAGTGGCCACCTCCTCGATAACTGAGCCAAGTGCGACGCCGCGCGCGCGGGCGGCGAACGTAAGCGCCATGCGATGCGACAGGACCGGCGAAGCCATAGCCGCAACATCTTCGGCGTTCGGCGCAAGGCGACCGTCCAAGAGTGCGCGTGCGCGCACTGTCAGCATCAGCGACTGTGCCGCCCTTGGACCGGGGCCCCAACCGACGTTGTCCCGCACGATCTCGGGCGCGGTCGCATCTTCGGGTCGACAGGCACGGACTAGGTCCAGAATAGACTCCATCACGCCCTCACCAACCGGCATGCGTCGGATAAGATCTTGGGCAGCGATCAATTCTTCGGGCGTGAAGACGCTCGTCGCCTGCGCCTCGCTGGCCCCCGTGGTGGCGACCAAGATATCACGCTCGGTGTCCCTGTCGGGATAAGGCACATCGATCTGAACCAAGAAACGGTCCAACTGCGCCTCGGGCAAGGGATACGTCCCTTCTTGCTCAATCGGGTTCTGGGTTGCAAGCACGTGGAACGGGACCGGAAGGGCATGCGGCTGCCCGGCAATCGTCACCGATTTCTCCTGCATGGCCTGCAAGAGAGCCGACTGAGTTCTTGGGCTTGCGCGGTTGATCTCGTCTGCCATTAAGAGCTGGCAGAAGATTGGCCCTTCAATGAACTTGAAGGTCCGGCTGCCGTCTGAGCCGGTTTCCAAGACTTCTGAACCAAGAATGTCTGCAGGCATAAGGTCAGGCGTGAACTGAACCCGCGAGCCATCAAGCCCCAAAACCGTGGACAGCGTGTCGACAAGCCGCGTCTTGCCGAGCCCCGGCAGGCCGATCAAAAGCCCATGCCCACCGCACAGAATCGCTGACAGAACAAGGTCTACGACACGGGGCTGACCAATAAAGCGCTGCTCGATACTGGCCTTGGCTTCGGCGAGTTTGCCGCCCAGCGCCTCGATCTCGGCCACAAGATCCTGCCCGTCATCCATGAATGTGCTCCCGGTCGGTTTATATCGAGATATTATTGGGGAACTATCGCGCCAAGGACAAATGGCAAAAATGTGTAGATTACCATGACAGACACGCCTTCAGCGGAAAGCCTTGCAACAAGCGCCCGTGCCGCTTTCTCAGGCGGATTACCGCCTGTGCATCTATGGAACCCGCCATTCTGCGGCGACCTGGATATGCGCATCGCGCGGGACGGGACCTGGTTTTACCTTGGCGCGCCTATCAAACGGGCCGAGCTTGTGCGCCTGTTCTCGACAATTCTGAAGCGCGAAGGCGAAGATTATTTTCTCGTTACGCCTGTCGAAAAGGTTGGAATCACCGTCGACGACGCGCCGTTTGTCGCGGTGGACGTCGATGCCAGGACCAATGGCGAGGCGCAGGTTTTGACGTTCGTTACGAACGTTGGCGATCATGTCGACGCGGGCGCAGACGCCCCGATCCGCGTGGAACGGCATGAAGACACTGGGGAACCGTCTCCATACGTGTTGGTGCGATCAAATCTCGAAGCACTGATCGACCGAAAAAGCTTCTATCGGCTGGTCGAGATCGGCGCGCATCATGATGGGTGGTTTGGCCTTTGGTCCAGTGGGGTGTTCTTCCCGATGATTCCGTCGAAGGAATTGCCAGCGGCCTAGGGTTGTGCGGGCAACAAAGCCGAATATGTTCCTCTTGCACCATGTGAAATCACGTTCGCGATTAGCACTTGGGGCAAAATGAGTTTCCGGTCCTGGAGGTTTGCCTTGGCAGAAGACAATGCGCTTATCATAGGTGTTGGTGACGGCCTGTCCGCCTCGCTGGCAAGGTTGCTGGCCTCTGAAGGGTACCGCGTGCACATGGTGGCTCGGAACATCGACAAGCTTCGGACCCTGCGTGACGAGGTGGACGGAACGCTTATCCCCGCGGATGCCACCGACCCGAAGGCCATAAATGATGCGGTGGCGTCCATCGACGGCCGGCTCGACATCGCGGTCTATAACCCCTCGTACCGGGTGCGTGGGCCAATCGTCGATCTTGACCCGGCCGAGGTCGACAAGGCGGTCCGCGTAACTGCCTATGGATCTTTCCTGCTGGGTCAGGCCGCGGCGCGGCGAATGCTGACCCAGGACGGACCGGTGCGCGGCACCATCCTGTTCACGGGGGCATCGGCCGGGGTCAAAGGATTTCCGCAATCGGCGTCGTTTGCGATGGGGAAATTCGCACAACGCGGGCTGGCACAATCCATGTCGCGCGAGTTGCATCCAAAAGGCATCCACGTTGCCTGGGTTAATATCGACGGTGGAATTCGAACGTCGGGCACAAATGACAGCGATGTCAGGATGCTTGACCCCGACGCGATTGCGCGCGCCTATCTGGATCTTGCGCGTCAGGATCGGTCAACCTGGTCGCATGAGCTATCGCTTCGACCTTGGGTCGAAGGGTTCTGATGCTGCCCCGCCGGCTAGCGCCGGTCCTTTTCGGACTGTTCCTGTCTGGCCTTATGTCTTTGATCGTAAGCGGTATTTCGACGCTACGCGTAACAGGTCTGTCGCCCGAGTTCCCCGCTCTGTGGCTCAGCGGATGGCTGACGTCCTGGGCGGTCGCATTTCCAACGGTGCTTGTCGTCGCGCCGTTGGCGAGAAAACTGGTTGATCGGCTCGTTGGGCACCCCTCCTGACAGCAGGCTGTCAGGAGGGGTGTGGCATAAGATCGGTGTCCCACCCGCGCAGAGGAGCCCGAAAATGCCCGCGACACCCACCCTAGTCTGGAGCGAAGTCCCCGTATCCGATCTCGACCGCGCCGTGAGGTTCTACAACACCGTTTTCGGTTGGACGCTTGAGATCGACGATTCGGGCCACGAACCAATGGCCGTTTTCGGCGGAGGTGGAGAAGGCGGTGGTCACTTGTACCCCGGCGTTCCGGGCGATGGGAACGGACCAACCGTTCACATCGCTATTCCGGACAAGCTTGAAGATGCGGTTCAAAGGGCCTGGGAAGCCGGCGGTACGGTCCGTGGTCTGCCAGTGCGTATTCCGCCCGGACGCTTTGCCTACGTGCAGGACCCCGACGGCAACCCCATCGGACTGTTTGAGCCGGCGGCGGCCTAAGTCGCTTGGCCTGGACGCGGGCCCGACACTACTGTGTTGCAAATGCTGTGCGTCCGGGCCCACCACATCCAGAGAGGAGCAACAGATGCCCGATCGCCAAGACGATACCATGTTACAGAACCCCGACACAGCCAGTCCGGTGGTCGTCTGGACAGAAATCCCCGTCACCGACATGGAGCGCGCCGTCGCGTTCTATGACGCGGTATTTGGGTGGCAGATGAAGATCGACGAAACCGGTCCAAACCCGATGGCAACCTTCGCCAACAGCACCGCAGGTGTCGGCGGCCATCTATACCCTGGCGTCCCCGCATCTGCAGCAGGACCAACGGTCCACATTGCTGTGCCAGATCGTCTTGAGGCGGCAATGGACCGTTGCCGGAATTCTGGGGGCATTCTGCACGGGTCGATTATCCCGATCCCGTTCGGGCGATTTGTCTACGCAACCGATCCGGATGGCAACTCTATCGGCCTCTTTGAGCCAGCGGCGTGAGATCCCATGCGTCGTGCCGACCGCCTGTTCCAGATTGTTCAAGCGCTTCGTGGCAGGCGACTGGTGACGGCGCGCCAATTGGCCGAGCAGCTCGAAGTGTCGGAGCGGACGATCTACCGCGACATTGTCGATCTCCAGGGCTCAGGCGTCCCCGTCGAGGGCGAAGCGGGGGTCGGTTACATCCTGCAATCGGGTTTCGAACTTCCGCCGCTTATGTTTACACGAGAAGAGATCGTAGCCCTGGTCGCCGGTGCACGCTTGATCCGCGCCTGGGGAGGCCACGACATGGCGAAGGCCGCCGAGGAGGCGCTGGTGAAAATCAGGGCGGTCCTGCCCGAGCCCGAACGGGCTCGAGCTGAGGCGGTGCAAGTCCATGCGTTCCCTATGCCTCAGCTTGATGACGCAACGCGCGCGCGGCTTGACCGGATCGAACGCGCGGTGGACGAACGCACCCGGCTGATCCTTGCCTATGCCGATGCGGAAGGCGTCGTCACCCAACGCCCCGTGCGCCCCCTTGGACTGTGGTTCTGGGGCAAGGTTTGGACACTGGTGGCCTGGTGCGAGTTGCGCGAAGATTTTCGCATGTTCCGGGTCGACCGCATCCGCGAGATGAGGACCGGCGACGCCTTCCGTCTGGAACGCGGCAAAAGCCTGCGCGACTTCTACGGTCGCAACATGCCCGCGGGTTGGATGCACTGATCATTTCGCCCTTGGCTTGAGACACTGTCAGAAAATTGGGCGCACGAATCGCAGGAACCTTCCGTGATCGGATGATTTCCCAGGATTGCCCGAGAGGCCCACACGCAGATCCGTTTTCACCCGACGATTGCGATTTGAACGCAATATCGTACGATGTTGGCAAATTGATTGGCGCCGTTGGGGTGAAACATGAGAATTGACGCTCTGAAAGCTGTTGTCCTGATTGCTTCGTGCCTGCTCTTGGCCGCTTGTGCCGGGACCGTCCCCGGCGGGGGGGTCGGTGTTCCAAAGAACGACCCAGACTACGGCGAAGTTCAGGAAGGCTATATCACCGTCGCTGCGATCGACCCGCAGTTCTTGCAAGAGCCGAACCGCAGGAAATCGGTCGCATACTACGGGGGCGAAGCGCCGGGAACCATTGTCGTGGATCCCTACGCCAAGTTTCTATACTTCGTAGAAGGCCCAGAAACCGCGATGCGTTACCCTATTGCCGTCGGCCGAGAAGGGCGTGGGTTCTCAGGCCAAGCCATTGTTGGCCGAAAAGCCGAATGGCCGGGCTGGACCCCGACCGCGAACATGGTACGCAGAGAACCCGATGTGTATGGCCCCTTCGCACGCGGAATTCCCGGCGGGAAAGCAAGCCCGCTTGGGGCACGGGCGCTTTACCTTTTCCGGGGTGGACGCGACACGTATTTCCGCATTCATGGAACCAATGACCCCGCGACGATCGGCAACCAGGGCAGCGCCGGTTGCATCAGGATGTTCAATCAGGATGTCATCGATCTGTACGCGCGCGTTCCCGTCGGCGCGCAGGTTACGGTCCGCAACTACAATCAGTCGGTTGCTGCGGAAGGCATCGAGTTAGCGAACCGCGGGGGCGAGATGGTTCCCCGACCGATCGACCCCGTGGCGCTTTATGCCTTTGTTGAACAGGAGAAGCAGCGCAAGGCCGCGTACGAAGCGGGGCTTTGATAGGCGGGCTGACCTTGTTGCGACATCGTCGGCCCTGTCCTGATATCGGATCGCCCCACCTAACGGCGGAAGGGAGAGGGCCGTAGACCTGCATCCAGTGAAGCAACGACGTTGGCAATGCGCTTTGTGCGCGTTGCCTCGGTCTTTGCCGTCTTGATCCATTCAAGGGTCCCGCGCTTTACCGACCGTGGCCACGCCTCCCAGCCCTCTACCCGGTGTTCCAACGCGGCCTCCAGATCGGCGGGCCGTTCCAGCCGCTCAACATCGTCCAGAAACGTCCACATCCCGTTGGCCTTTGCCGCTTGGATCAGGGCCTCGCCTGCATCTGCCATCAGCCCTGCAGCCCGTGCCTCGGCGACATGAGCCTTGTTTATCGCCGACCACGCGGATTTAGGGTTCCGGGGTGCCACAAGAACGCTGGTACGATCCGCGTCAACACTGCGGGTCTTACTGTCGATCCAGCCCCAGCACAAAAGTTCCTGGATCATGTCGGGATATGGCAAATAATGCGGGCTGTGTTTTTTCCAGGTCACAAGCCAAACTGACCGCCCGCTGGCATGGTTTTGTTCCAGCCACGCGCGCAATTCGGAACGGCTTACGACCTCGACCCGGTCCAAATGCTCGCCTGCGCGCGTGGCCGCCATGGCCAAAGATCAGAAACCAAGACGCAGTTTGGATCCGCCCGTTCTTACGGAAACGCCGCGTCCAAGACCCCGCACACTGCCGCCCTGTGCATGAAGCCTGCCAGAAGACGGACCAGAGGTCTTACTTTTCTTCAATTCATGCTTGTAGCGCCCATAGTACGTGTCATGCCGGTAGCGGGGGCGCGAATAGACGTAATACCGATCGCTCGATCCGATGCGCGACCGTTGGAACACCCCCCAACGGTGCTGTGAAACTGGTCGCCCAACCCGACTGGACGGTTCGTCGGACACGACCACGGGGCGGCTGGCATCGGCCACCACCCCGCGTTTTACCGTCGAGACGGGCAGTGGGGCAAATCCAGAGCCGCGATTGATGCGTATGGGTGATCCAACTGCCCCATCGCTGCCCGGCATATCCACCGCTATCGGCGCCCCGGCTTCGGTCGCGGTCTGCGCGGTCAAGGGCAGTGCCGCGTTCAATAGAAGCAGGCACGCGCCGACTGTTGTAAAGCTAAGAAGACGCATGGGTCATCCCTCCTGCGGAAACTCATCAATAGAGCACACCTAGGAACCATAGCACGGATCGCCAAATCACGTCACCGCACTGCCCCGTGACCCAGTGTCAGTGCGCCTCAGCCCAGTTCATCCCTTGGCCCGCGTCTACTGTAAGTGGCACAGCGAGTTTCACCGCCGGATCGGCCGCGCTTTCCATAACACCGCGCGCCACCTCAATTAGTGCACTCGCGGCCCCTTCCTCCACCTCGAAGAGAAGCTCGTCATGAACCTGAAGCAGCATCCGCGCCGGGATATTCTTAACTGCGGATGGCATCCGGATCATGGCCCGGCGGATCACGTCGGCCGCCGTTCCTTGAATCGGCGCATTGATCGCCGCCCGTCTGGCGAAACCGGCATGCGGTCCCTTGGCATTAATTTCGGGCGTGTGGATCTTGCGGCCGAAGAGCGTTTGCACAAAACCGTGTTCCTTGGCGAAGGCGACGGTGTTGTCCATGTAGGCGCGAATACCGGGAAAGCGCTCAAAATACCTGTCGATGAACCCCTGAGCTTCGTCGCGCGGAATACGCAGGTTCCGTGCCAAGCCCCAACCGGAGATCCCATAAATGACGCCGAAGTTAATCGCCTTGGCCTGACGGCGCACTTCGGGAGTCATGTCATCCAATGGAACGTTGAACATCTCGGATGCGGTTGCGGCGTGAATGTCCTGGCCCTCGCGGAACGCCTGCTTCAGCGCGTCAATATCGGCGATATGCGCCAGGATGCGCAATTCGATCTGGCTGTAATCCAGGCTGACAAGCACATGACCCGGCGCGGCCACGAACGCCTCGCGGATGCGGCGGCCTTCCTCTGTCCGGATCGGAATATTCTGAAGATTCGGGTCGGTCGATGCAAGTCGGCCGGTCGATGCCCCCGCAATCGAGTATGACGTGTGGACCCGTCCGGTCTCTGCGTTGATATGTTCCTGCAGCGCATCGGTATAGGTCGATTTCAGTTTGGAAAGCTGCCGCCAGTCGATCACACGGGCCGGCAGGTCATGTTCGGTCGCAAGATCCTCAAGCACGTCCGCTGGGGTCGAATACTTTCCGGTCTTCCCCTTCTTGCCGCCGGGGAGCGCCATCTTGTCAAACAGGATCTCCCCCACCTGTGCGGGTGATCCAACATTGAATTTCTCTCCGGCAAGCGCGTGGATTTCGTCCTCTAGCCCCGCCATCTTCTGACTGAACGCATTCGACATCCGTGAAAGAGTATCGCGGTCCACTTTGATCCCGGACATCTCCATCCCCGCGAGCACGGGCACCATCGGCCGTTCAAGCGTTTCATAGACCGTCGTCACCTGGGACTGATGTAAACCCGGCTTCAAAGTTTGCCACAAACGCAGGGTGATGTCGGCGTCCTCGGCCGCGTATTTCACCGCGTCTTCGATGGGCACACGATCGAACGTGATCGCCGATTTCCCACTTCCCAAAAGCGGTTTGATCGGGATGGGGGTGTGGCTCAGGTAGCGTTCGGAAAGCTGGTCCATCCCGTGGCCATGGAGCCCCGCATGGCTGGCGTAAGAGATCAGCATGGTGTCGTCGATGGGAGTGACGCTGATGCCATGACGCGCAAAGATCTTTGCATCGTACTTCATATTCTGCCCGATTTTGAGGATCGCATCGTCCTCGAGCATCGGTTTCAGAATGGCGAGCGCAGCGTCTATCCCGATCTGACCCTCGGCCAAAGCGTCGGAGCCAAACAGGTCGTCCGACGTAGCGGCGCGGTGTGTGAGCGGAATATAACAAGCCGTGCCAGCGTCGACGCACAACGAGACGCCGACAAGCCCCGCCGTCATCTCGTTCAGCCCCGTTGTCTCGGTATCCACCGCGACGTAGCCACGCCGCTCGGCACGCGCGACCCATGCCCGGAGCGCACGTTCGTCCTTCACCCATTCATAGCTTTCGGGATCAATGGCCGGTGCCTCGGGCATTTGGACATCCGCTGGCGCAGGTTCGGACATCGTAGGCGCCTCGACCCCCAGCGCATCCGAAACCCGCTTGGTGATCGTCCGGAACTCCATCGATGTGAGGAAGACCAAAAGATCGTCGGCCACCGGATCTTTCACTTCAAGGCTTTCCAGCCCGTACTCGAGCGTCATGCCTGTATCGAGCGTTACGAGTTGCTTCGAAAGGCGGATCTGATCGGCATGGTCGATAAGGGTCTGTCGACGCTTGGGTTGCTTGATCTCTTCGGCGCGCGCCAAAAGCGTTTCCAGATCGCCATATTCGTTGATCAAAAGGGCCGCAGTCTTCACGCCGATCCCCGGCGCGCCGGGCACATTGTCCACGCTGTCGCCCGCAAGCGCCTGAACGTCGATCACCCGTTCCGGGCCAACACCGAATTTCTCTTCAACGCCATCGACCCCGATGCGCACGTTCTTCATAGCATCGAACATCTCGACCCCGCCTCCCACGAGCTGCATCAGGTCCTTGTCAGATGAAACGATTGTCACGCGGCCGCCGGCAGCGCGCGCCCGCGCGGCAAGCGTGGCGATGATATCGTCGGCCTCAAAACCCTCCTGTTCCAGGCAAGCGATGTTGAAGGCGCGGGTGGCATCGCGCGTTAACGGGATCTGCGGGCGCAAATCCTCGGGCATCTCGTCCCGGTTTGCCTTGTAGAGGTCGTATAGATCGTTGCGGAAGGTATGGCTGCCCTTGTCGAATACGACGGCGGCGTGGGTTGGCGCATCGGGGCCTTTGTTGTCCTCGACCATCTTCCACAGCATGTTGACGAATCCTGATACGGCACCGACCGGCAACCCGTCCGATTTCCGGGTCAGCGGCGGCAGCGCATGGTAGGCACGAAAGATAAATGCCGATCCATCGATCAGGCTGAGATGACTGCCCTTGCCGAATGTCATCCTGTACTCCCGTTCCCGCAATGCACCACAGGTATCGCGGAGGCCGTCGGGGGTCCAGCGTTTGAGGCGCGGACAGTTTGGCTTTAGCCGCCGAAAAGCCCGTCAAAGATGCCGCCGAATGCCTCGCTCAGGCTGGACAGAAGCGCGCTGATTAGCAGAACACCCAGCAGCGCCATCGCGTACCAGGCAAAAAACTGGAACATGATCGCCGTGCCGCCAAGAACTGCCGCGGCAATCGCCGGTCGACGGGCTTCGTGGCGCGCCAGCGCGGCGGCGCCCAAGACGACGGCGAGGCACCCAATCACACCCACAGCAATACTCAGATAGTCGTCAAGGTCACGGACGACCGGCGCGGGTTCCGGTTGCTCAAGCCCCGCGACGTTGCGCGCCGCTGACTTCACGGTTTCGGCGGCAAGCTCTCCAAGACTGACGCTGGTGGTTTGCTGCGGCGCAAAAGGCCCGGCCCAAAATATGGTGACCGCCATGAAAAGGGCAGCAGCTCCGACGAGAAACCCAATCCAGCCCATTGCCGCTGCCGGTCGTTCCACAGTTTCAGACATATCTGACCTCCGATCAATCGGAGCAGACACCTATCTGTCCATTTCGGCGAATTTTGGGCAGTTTATCCCAGCGCTCGTGGCGGCCTAGTCGGCGAAACTCGCGTGAATATAAAGCTTGTCGCAGTATCCGCAGGTCACGCAGCCCGTCTTCGGGTCCAAAGACAGCCAGACGCGCGGATGGCCAAGAGCGCCCTCACCACCATCACACGCAACGCGCCAAGTCGTCACCACCTCGGTTTCAGGCGCTTCCTGGGCGGGGCTGTCGGTCATATAGGGGCCTCTCCGGCTTGCTGCCGGGACACCCCCGGCGTACATCGCCAGTATGATAGCGTTGCCCGATTTGGGCACAAGAGTTTGGAAGACATATGGGCGGCGCGCACGCAATTGAGATCGAGAGCCTTTTCAAGACCTATCCCGCGCGCGGCGCGGCTCCTGTCAAGGACGCGCTGAGGGGTATTGATCTGAGGGTTCCAACAGGATCGATCTTTGGTCTTTTGGGCCCGAACGGCGCGGGCAAATCCACGCTGATCAACATACTTGCAGGGCTTGTTCTTAAGTCTTCGGGTACCATCCGGATCTGGGGCTTCGATCAGGATGTGAACCCCCGCCAGTCCCGCGCGGCCATAGGCGTCATGCCGCAAGAGTTGAACCTCGACCCGTTTTTCACGCCGCGCGCGTCGCTTGAGGTGCAGGCCGGGCTTTATGGCATTCCGCGCGCCGAGCGCCGGACAGACGACATTTTGTCGATGATCGGATTGACCGACAAAGCGGATGCGTACTCCCGTTCACTATCGGGCGGGATGCGGCGTCGGCTTCTTCTTGGCAAGGCGCTGGTCCACGGCCCGCAGGTCCTGGTGCTCGACGAACCCACCGCAGGGGTCGATATCGAGCTGCGACAGATGCTGTGGGAGAATGTCCGCAAGCTGAACGCCGACGGCATGACCATCATCCTGACGACACATTACCTCGTCGAAGCGGAAGAGATGTGCGACGAGATCGCGATCATCAATCACGGAACCCTCGTGACACAAGATTCGACGGACGCACTTTTGGACCAGATCGACGCCAAGACGTTGCTGATCGTGCCAGATCACCCGCCTCCCGCCGATTTACAGCTTCCCCAGGGCGCGCGACTTGATCGGCGTGACGACGGGTCGCTCGCGATCACCTATCGCCGCAGCAACCTGTCGCCCGGTGCGATTCTGGACGCGGTCAGAGGCGCAGGTATCACGATCCGCGACGTTGCGACAAAAGAGGCGGATCTAGAGGATGTCTTCCTCGAACTGACTCGCGCACCGTCCTCGACGGGCTGAGCAGTACCCTTCCGCGCGCGCAGGGCAGAAGGCAGCCATCACCCGAATATGCCGCGGCGCACGAGGTTTAGCCCCGCCACGACAAGCACGAACAGCGTCATCTTTCTGAAGAGCGCCTGATCCAGCTTGTCTTGGATCCGAAACCCGATCGCCATTCCGACGATCGCCGGAACCAAAAGAAGGGCCGAAGCTTGCGCTGTGCCGACCGTCACCAGGCCCGATTTGATGTGCGACAGCATAAGCATAACCGCCCCGGTCCCGTAGATCACACCTTGGACCCGTACTTGTTCCAACTTTTCGGTGTTGAGCGCCGTCAGATACATCACTGTCGGCGGCCCCCATACACCCGCAAGCCCCCCCACGAAGCCCGAGAATAGGGCAACGACAACCTCAACCTTGCGATGCGCCGTAGGCGGGAAGCGAAGCTGAAACCCGACAAGCTGAAGAGCGGCAAAAAGCGTCACTGGGATGCCGAGGGTAAGAAACATTACAGCTTCTGGAAGCACAAAGATAAGCTGCGCGCTAAAGGCAATCATGACAAGAAGCACCGCGAGGTATCGCCAGTGCTTCTTCACGGCACTGATAGCAGCGCCAAACCCCTGCCGACCGGCCTGCCACAGGTTTGTGGCGAGCGTGGGCAGCATCAACATCGCCAAGGCGATTTCCGGCGCAATCAGCGTCGCTAGCCCGGAAATCATGATCATCGGCATGGCAAAGCCGACGACCCCTTTCACGAAGCCCGCGAAAGCAGCCACGGCGACCGCAAAGACCCAGATCTCCCAAGCAAGCTGTGGCATAATCCGGCGACTTACCGCAGCGCAGCCGCCGGCGCACGCGTTAATTCATGACGCAATCTTTGTGCTACATCTGACCCGGAAAAGAAATGATGTTGCGCTGCGGGCGCAAATGAACTAGCCGTTCGCAGGTGCAGAAAATCGGAGTATGATCCCGTGGCCCATGATGGACAGGATATGACAGACGGCTCTCAGGTGCTTCTTGCTGATCTATTGGGCCTTACCGGCGAGGCGGTCGGCGCGGCAGAGGCGCTGTTGAAGCGTGCCCAGGGCACTGTGCGCGACCGCGTTCTTGTGGATGGAGAGGTCTCGGCCGCCGCACTGGAAGACGAACAGACGGCGGCGCACGGTCTTGCATGGATTGCCACCTACGCGCAGGCCCTTCGCCAGATGCAGGGCTGGGCAGAACGGCTGGAGGCGCAAGGCGCGTTCGGCGAGACAGAAGCACTGATCCTTCAGATCGCCTTCGGTGAATACCTCTGGCAACTCTATGGCGGCCTACCAATGAGCCAGGGCGAGATTCTGCGCCCGCAGGATGCGGGGCTTAGCCAGGACGACCAGCGGGCAATGATGCTACCTGCCGTCATGACGCTGACCCAGCACGGCAACACACAAGCGGCGCGCAGCCGGCTTGTCGAGCTGATACGCGGCCAGGCGGGTGCCACGACATTTGGGGCCGCCGGTCTGGACGATGAACTGGAGATGATCCGCGACCAGTTCCGGCGGTTCTCGGTTGATAAGGTCGAACCCCACGCCCACGAATGGCACCTGAAGGACGATTTGATCCCGATGGAGATCATCTCGGAACTTGGCGAGATGGGCGTTTTTGGCCTGACCATTCCCGAAGAGAATGGCGGCTTGGGGTTATCAAAGACCTCGATGGCCGTGGTGAGTGAGGAACTATCACGGGGCTATATTGGCGTCGGTTCGCTTGGCACCCGGTCCGAGATTGCTGCCGAGCTGATCCTTTGCGGAGGCACACAGGAGCAGAAGGCGCGGTGGTTGCCGGGTCTTGCGTCTGGTGAAACGCTTCCCACCGCAGTTTTCACCGAGCCGAACACTGGGTCTGACTTAGGGGCACTCCGAACCCGCGCGTCGCGGGACGGCGACGACTGGACGATCACAGGTAACAAGACATGGATCACCCATGCCGCCCGGACGCATGTAATGACGGTGTTGGCCCGGACGGTGCCAGACACCACTGATTACCGCGGTTTGTCGATGTTTCTGGCCGAGAAGACACCTGGAACCGACGTAGCACCCTTCCCCGACACCGGGATCACCGGTGGCGAGATAGAGGTGCTGGGTTACCGGGGCATGAAGGAATACGAACTGGCCTTCGACGGTTTTCCAGTAAAGGGTGAAAACCTTCTGGGCGGGGTTGAAGGTCAGGGGTTCAAGCAACTGATGCAGACCTTCGAAAGCGCGCGCATCCAAACTGCGGCGCGGGCCGTCGGCGTCGCGCAATCGGCGCTGGACATCTCGCTGCGGTATGCGGAGGACCGCAAGCAATTCGGCAAGCCGCTGATCGAATTTCCACGCGTGTCCGGCAAGATCGCGATGATGGCGGTCGAAGTGATGATCGCGCGGCAACTGACCTATTTTTCGGCCCGCGAGAAGGATGAAAACCGGCGCTGTGATCTGGAGGCCGGGATGGCCAAGCTTCTGGGGGCTCGCGTGGCCTGGGCCGCGGCCGATAACGGGCTGCAGATCCATGGCGGCAATGGATTTGCCTTGGAATATCCGATCAGCCGGGTCCTGTGCGATGCGCGGATCCTGAACATCTTCGAAGGTGCTGCCGAAATTCAGGCACAGGTGATCGCCCGGCGGCTGCTGCGCTAGCGTCTTTACAGCTCCCGCCCCGCCGCACTACCCTTCGCCCATTGGTTGAAGGGGTTCTGACCAGTGGCGTGGGATTTTGGGGATCGGCCGAAGCGGTTTCGCCGGATAGCGCTGGAGCGTGAAGCGCTCAATGCCGAATGGGACATTCCAGAAGGCCGGATCGGCGGGCTTGTACGGCAACAGCGCCTGCGCGGACTGACCGCGACGAACCGGGGGCGTGGGCTGTTCTCGCTTCTGGTTTTGGTGATCCTCTTGGGTCTTGCCTTCTATCTTGGCCTCCCGTTCTGGGAGCAGTTCGTGGACAGCCGCAAGGCCACGCTGGAACGGCAGATCGCGTTTATCGACGAACGCCTGGGCCAGCTTGACCGGGACCGGGATTCATTGGTGACCCCCGAGAGCGGTCTCGTCGCATTCCTACGCGGCATCCCTCTACCAGTTCGCGCTCCCGACGAAGAGGCGCTCAATCCTCCGGTGGCTCTTGGCAACGCGATCTTGGTGACTAGCCGACGCGGTAGAATTCTGCGTTCAACCGACGGAGGAACCAGCTTTGGAACCGTCCTCGATCCCACGGGCGAGGGATTCAACCCGCCAGTGGCAATCGGCGACACGATCTTCGTCACAGGCTATTGGGGCACGATCCTGCGTTCGACCGACGGCGGCGCCTCATTCGAGATGGTCAAAAGGCGCAACGGTGAGACGCTTAACCCACCGATGGCCCGCGGCGACGCGATCTTCGTCACAGGTGAATGGGGTTCGATACTGCGTTCAACCGACGGCGGCGCCTCATTCGAAAGAGTACTCAATCGCCCCGAAGAGGGGCTAAATCGACCAGCAGCTCTCGGCCAAGCGATCTTCATCACAGGGAGACACGGCACGATCCTGCGCTCGTTTGACGATGGCATCTCGTTTGAGACGGTTCGCGCGCCCGATGGTCAGGAGTCTTACCCACCTGTGGCCCTCAAAGGCATGATCTTCGTCACCGGTGAGCACGGCTCGATTCTACGTTCGACCAACGGAGGCGCATCATTCGATGTAGTGTACGCGAACCACGAGGAAGGGCTGTACCCGCCTGTGGCCTTAGGTGACGTGATCTTGGTCACGGGTTGGTTGGGCACAATCCTGCGCTCGACCGACGGCGGCGCATCATTCGCGGTGGTATTCGAGCACGACGGCGAGGTGCTCAACCGGCCAGTAGCTGTTGGCGAAGCAGTCTTCATCACGGGTCAGGACGGCACGATCCTGCGGTCGACCGACGGCGGCGCGAGCTTCCAGACGGTCCGCAATCCCGATGGCGAGGCGCTAAACCCGCCGATGGCCCTCGGCGACACGATCTTCCTCACGGGCGGGCGCGGAACGGTTTTGCGTTCGGCAGATGCCGGTACAAGTTTTGCGCTGGTCCGCAACCCAGACGGCGAAGGGCTCAACACGCCCATCGCCTTGGGCGGCGCGATCCTCGTGACGGGCTCTAGGGGCACAATCCTGCGCTCCAGTGACGATTGGGCGGTCATGGCCGGAGCCATGGAACTTGAGCCGAGCGTGGCAGGGGACGAGCGGCTTGCCCGCTTCATTGCGGAAGATATTTCGTCCGCCGTCCGCGCACTGTCTTCCGTTTCGGTGGCAGCGGACCAGGTAGAAGAGATCGCCACGCTGCGTGCGGGGCTTCTTGAGGTCCGGGCCGAAACGGAGGCCAGAATGTCCCGGCTTGATGAGCTTCCCTTTGCGCTTCTGGCGCAAGAGGATCTGAGGCTTGGATTCTCGGCATACATGGAGGTCTGCCGGTCTGTAGAAAGCGCAGACGATCCCGCATCACTCACAGAAACCTGCCTTACCGGCTGGCAGGCCGAACAGCAAGCAGAGGATGCGAACTGGTGGCAGACGCTGGCCCGGCAAGTGCCGCCGGGCATCCTGCTTCTGTTCCTCCTCGCCACGCTGGGCGGGCTTTACCGCTACAACATGCGGATGGCTGGGTTCCACCATTCCCGCGCCGATCTGTTGGAGCTGATCTCGATGGGCCGCGAGGCGGATGCGAAGTTCACCAAGGAGGAACTGGCGCAGGCCGTGCAGCTGGCCGACAGCCTGGCCGCCGACAAGGTGGAATTCGGCAAGGGCAACACTCCGTCCGATCAGGCCGTGGAACTTGCCAAGGCGATTTCATCACCCCGCGGCGGAGGATGACGGGTTGACCAAAAAGTTAGAAACTCTAATTTAGTTAGCACTTCTAACTTGGAGTTTCCAAATGCCGCGCACTGTCCTTGTCACCGGCGCGACCGGGTATATCGCGAAACACATCGTGGCCGGATTGTTGAACCGTGGCCATTCTGTTGTGGGTTCCGCCCGTTCTGTCGAGCGTGACGCCGAAATGCGCAGCGCACTTGAGCCCGCGCTCGACGAGAAATCCGCGCTCGAACGTTTCCAGACCAAAGCGCTCGACCTTACGTCGGACGTGGGCTGGGCCGACGCAATGTCAGGTGTCGATGCAGTGATCCATACGGCTTCACCCTTTCCGCTCGCCTCGCCAAAAGACGAGAACGAAGTCATCCGGCCCGCGGTCGACGGGGTGCGCAGGATGATGACCGCGGCGTCAAATGCGGGAATTCGGCGGATCGTCCTAACCTCATCCTCGGGCGCGATCACTGTAAAGGACGCCCCCGGCAGCGGCGCCGCTTTTGACGAAGACGACTGGACCGACCTCAACCACCCAGCCGCTACACCGTATTTCAAATCCAAAACACTCGCCGAACGGGCCGCCTGGGACTTTGCGACCGACCATCCGGAAATGGCACTTACGGTCATCAACCCATGTTTCGTCGTGGGACCGCCGCTTGATGCCAGTTTCGGCACGTCGATCCGCGTGATTGAGCGGCTCTTAAAGGGCAAGGACCCGATGCTGCCGCGCTTCGGGTTTCCGACCGTTGATGTGCGCGACGTCGCCGAGGCGCATATCCGTGCGCTGGATACACCGGAAGCCGAGGGCGAACGCATCCTGGTGGGTGATCGGTTTCTGTGGTTTCTGGATTTGGCCCAGGCCATCGAAGCGGCGCTGCCCGACCGCCGGATTGTCACACGCGAAGCGCCGAATTTCGTAATCCGCACACTCGCGCTCTTCGACCGCGAGGTGCGGACGATCGTGCCGATCCTTGGCCGCCGGGAAGACGTGACGAACAGCAAAGCCCGCCGTATCCTCGGGCTTGAGTTTCGTAACGCATTAGCGGCCGCAGGTGAAACTGCGCGGTGGCTAGACAAGAACGGCATCGCCTGAGCGGTCTGGACACACACGGACGGATCTTCCTAGTGTCGCCCGAAACCACTCGGGGAATACGATGCTTAAACCGACCGTGCTGGCTTTGGTGTTCGCGCTCCCGAACTGCTGGGGGGACGAGACGATATCGGGATATGCTGACAGTTCTGCAACGTATGCGCTTACTGATATCGATGGCGCGCCATTTGGCGCCCACGCCACGATCCGGTTCCCCGAAGAGGGGCGCATCGAAGGCGAGGGACCTTGCAACAGCTTTTCTGGGGCGCAATCGGCCCCTTATCCTTGGTTTGATACGGGTTCTATCGCAGCGACACGGCGCGCCTGCCCCGACCTACCGGCTGAGACGGCCTTCTTCACGGCCCTGTCCGCGATGACATTGTCCGAGGCGCAAGGGGACATCCTGATCCTGTCGAACGAAGAAGGCCGCGAGATGATTTTCCGGCGCATGTCCGACGGCTAGGATTGCCGGGCCAGATGATCTGTAAAACGCTGGCGCGCCTCGGGCAGCGGGCGGTCACCCAGCGAAGGCGCGAGGCGGGTTGCAAGAAAATGGCCCGTTGTCCGCAGTCCGTCAGCAACCTCAAATGGGTCGCCGTCTCCTTCCCCCAAAAGCGCAGGTGACAGGGGCAAAAGTTTGTCGGCCCACGCACCGGCCCCGACACGGCTGACCGCGCGGCCAGTGCGCGGTGACACATAGATCAAGTCGTCCGTTGTCCCCGTCACGGCACAGGTGGCCAGATCCAACCCGAACCCAAGCGTGTCGAGAAGCGCCAATTCCCAGCGCAGATAAGCAAGCGGCCAAACCGGGTTCTCGCCGATCATGTCCAAGAGCGCCGTGCTTTGCCGGTAAAGGTCGGGGTGTGGCTCGCGTTCGGGAAGCGAGAACGACAATAGTGCGCAGACCGCCCCAAGGCCAAGGAGCGTAAGCCTGTCACCCATGGCCTGCGCGGCACGACCCTTGATCGGTTCGACCGCGTAGGTCCCGATATGCTCGTCAAGCCGGGCGCGCCACGTGACATCGAGCTGCGCCCCGATCTGAAGTACGGGTGTCATCTTGCGCGACGTCCCTCCGCGCACGACACCAACGTGCCGGCCGTGCTCGATTGTAAAAACTTCAATGATCGCGGCGGTTTCTCCATGCCGCCGGACCGCCAAAAGCGCGCCTTCGTCCCGCCACTCCATCACCAGACCTCCTGACGTGATCAGTGACCGTCCAATGACGCCAGGGCAAGCCCCTGGTCCCACGATGGGGGTCCTGCGAACTCGGCAGCCAGGAAATCGACAATCGAGCGCAGCTTGGGCGCGATGACCCGCGACGCGGGATAAATTGCCCAGATCGCATGGCCGCCAGCAAGCGGATGCTCGTCCAACACGGCCCGCAGACGGCCCGCCTTTAGGGCGTCCGACGCGTTCCATGTAGACTGGATTGCCACCCCAAGACCGGCTTCCGCCGCCAATAGCGCTGCCTCCCCGTCATTGACGCGCATCGCCGCACGCACACGCACACTATGTCCAGACGCAAACTTCCAACGATCATCTGCTCCAAGCACGATCGCCCGATGGTCCCTTAAACCGTCGGGCGTCTGCGGCGCGCCCCACTGGGCAACATAGTCCGGGCTTGCCACGACAAGGCGCCGATCCACGGCAAGCTTTCGCGCGATCAGGGTCGAGTCCGCCAGCGCCGCGTCGCGGATGATCAGATCGAACGCGCCTCGGGCAATATCCAAAACCTCGTCTGAAAACCGCAGATCAAGGTCAAGCGCCGGATGGAGGGCGGAAAACGCCGCCAGCGGCTCGATCAGATACTTCCGCCCGAAAGATCCCGGCGCCGTCATCCGCAGGGTTCCGCGAATGGGCGCGTCCGCGCCCCCCAAGGTCGCCACGCCCTGATCAACAGCATCCACTGCAGCCTCAAAATAAGGTAATAGACGTTCCCCGTCCGGCGTCGGGACCACGACTCGGGTCGAGCGGTGGAAAAGCCTGTGACCAAGCTCTGCTTCCAGTGCCCCCAGCCGAGCGCTGGCCGTTGCGGGCGACATCCCAAGATCGCGCGCCGCGCGGCTAAGCCCACCAAGCGCTGCGACGCGCTGCACGAGGCGTAGTGTGCGAATATCCATTATCAAAGATCTCCGAATATGACGGCCAACATTCCAGGTATTATCACAAATGGAAAGATAGCTTAGCTGTCTGCCAGCAGTCAGGAGAGCCCCATGAAAGCCCAAGTCATCACCGCCCACGGCGGACCCGAAGTGTTCGAAACCGCCGAGCTTCCTGACCCGGTGCCCGGGTCGGGACAGGTTCTGATCCGGCAAGAGGCCACAAGCGTTAATCCTGTCGACTACAAGATCCGCCAGCTTGGGCTGGGTCTTGCCCCTGCGCTGCCCGCCGTGCTGGGTGCCGATATTGCGGGCACCGTGGTTGCGGTTGGTGACGGCGTCGCCGAACTTGTCGCGGGCGACAAGGTTTGGGGCGCCGCAGGGGGTGTCGCGGGTCAACCCGGTGCCTATGCCGAACTGATCGCCGCGCGCGCGGATCTTGTGGCGAAGCGCCCGGACACGATTACCGCGCGCGAAGCCGCGGCCTTTCCCCTGGTCACGATTACCGCTTGGGAAGGCCTTCAGCGTGCCGGGATCGCGCCCGGCCAAAAGGTCCTGATCCGGGGCGGCACAGGCGGCGTTGGCCACGTGGCGGTTCAGCTTGCCAAGATCTGGGGGGCCGAAGTGACCGCCACCATTAGCTCAGACGAAAAGGCCCAGATCGTCCGCAGGCTCGGCGCCGACCATATCGTCAATTACCGCGCTGAAACGATTGAGGACGCAGTCGCCCGCATCACGGGTGGCACCGGGTTCGACATCGTGTTTGACACAACCGGCATCGACGAGCTTGACACGGCATTCGCGGCAGCGCGCCCGAACGGGCACGTGGCCACAACCGTTTCGCTGTTCTCAGCCGATCTGACGGCGGCGCATGTGAAAGGCCTCAGTGTCCACGTCGTGTTCATGCTGATCCCAATGCTTCATGGACTAAGTGGCGCGCCGCATCAGGAAATCTTGAATGGCGCACGTGCACTGATCGACGACGGAAAACTCACGCCTTTAATCGATAGCGAACGCTTCGCCCTGTCAGATATCGCCGCCGCCCATGAAAGAGCCGAAAGCGGGGGCGCGACCGGTAAGGTCGTCGTCGACATACCCGGCTAGGCGAGACCGTCCTCGTCCAGAAGATGGCGCCCGGCACGATCTTCGACCTCGACCACCCAAAGGTCACGGTCGAAACCGCGTTGCCGGGCAATCGCTTGATCGACATCGGCCTCGGCCCCTTCGGCCAGCACGACCCAGGCCCGGTCCCCCGACATCAGATCGTAGCTGCGCTGATAGCACACGGCCTGCCCGTCGAGGGTCGCAAGCTTGACCATCACCACGCCCGCCGTCGGGTCGCCCTTATGCGTGATATAGGCCGGAATATTCGCGGCCTGCAGCCGCCGGAGATAGGCATCAATCCAGATCCGCGCTGCAAGCCTTGGGCTCATCCGTCGCCGTCCCGAAACTCAAGACCCATCTCGCTGTATCTCTCTGCCTCTTCCAGCCAACCCGGTCGCACCTTGACCTGGAGAAACAGGTGAACGGGTTGGCCAAGGAATTCTGCGATTTCCGCACGGGCCGCCTGGCTTATGGCTTTGATGGTTTCCCCCTTCTTGCCCAGCAGGATGCCCTTGTGCCCATCGCGCGCCACATAAATTAGCTGGTCGATGCGGACCGAACCATCCTTACGCTCTTCCCAGCCCTCTGTCTCGACCGTAAGCTGATAAGGAAGCTCTTGGTGAAGTCGCAGTGTCAGCTTCTCCCGGGTCATCTCAGCGGCGATCATGCGCATTGGCAGATCGGCGATCTGGTCTTCCGGGTAAAGCCATGGGCCTTCAGGCAGCTGTTTGGCCAGCCAGCGGCGCAGATCGTCGACCCCGTGGCCCTTCTCGGCCGAGATCATAAATGTCTCGGCGAAATCGAAATGCGCGTTCATTGCATCCGCCAGGCCCAAGAGGACCGGTGCCTCGACCCGATCAATCTTGTTGATAGCAAGCGCGACGCGGGCGCCCTGTGCCCGTTCCGCTAGGGTCTCGAGAATAGCTTCAACACCGTCCGTGATACCCCTGTGCGCTTCGATCAGAAGAACAACGACGTCGGCATCCGCAGCACCACCCCAAGCCGCCGCAACCATTGCCCGATCCAGCCTTCGACGCGGGCGAAAAAGCCCCGGAGTATCGACAAAGACGATTTGTGCATCGTCTTCCAGCGCCACACCCCGAATACGTGCACGAGTCGTCTGCACCTTGTGTGTGACGATCGACACCTTTGCGCCGACCATAAGATTGAGAAGGGTTGATTTCCCTGCGTTCGGTTCACCGATCAGCGCCACAAAACCAGCGCGCGTTTCGCTCACGTCCCTCTCCCCCGCGCAACGCCGCGCGATCTGTCGCCTGGCCTTTTCACGGTCCCACCTTCTGCAGCAATGCCCGCGCTGCGGCCTGCTGCGCCTCGCGCTTTGACCCTGCTTCCGCACGCGCCGTACGCCCATCAAAAAGCCGCGCTTCAATTGTGAAGACGGGCGCATGATCGGGTCCGGTTCGCGCAAGTTCCACATAATCCGGCGGCGCCTGACCCTGAGCCTGCGCCCATTCCTGCAAGCTTGTCTTGGGGTCACGGGCGTCGGCGTCGACACGACCTATCCGGTCGCCCCAAAGCCGCAGAACCAGCGCCTCCGCTGCCTCCATACCACCATCGAGATACACAGCGGCAATCACCGCCTCCATCGCGTCGCCCAAAAGCGCGTCCTTGCGGCGACCGCCCGACACCATTTCGGACCGACCCAGGCGCAGCACATCGCCCAGACCGATCTCGCGGGCGACGTCGGCGCAGGCTTCCTTCCGCACTAGGGCATTATAGCGCGGCGCCAATTGACCTTCGCTTGCTGCCTCGTCCGCTGCCAGAAGCGCGCGCGCCATCACGAGACCAAGCACTCTGTCGCCAAGAAATTCAAGTCGTTGGTTATTGGTCCGTGCCTGCCCGGCGGCAGAACCATGGGTCATCGCTTCGGTAAGGAGGTCCGGCCGCACGAATTCGTGCCCAAGCCGGGCCTGAAACTCTCGAAGCGCGCCCGAAAGCGCCACTAGATGACCTTCTTGAAGAAACGATCCGGGCGCCAGGTCCAAAAGAAGAACAGTGACGTTCCCGCAGATGAGAACATCACGCGATCAGCCCGACCGATAAGGTTCTCGAACGGAACGTAGCCAACCCCGTTGGGCGGCGCGACCCGGCTGTCGGTGGAATTGTCGCGGTTGTCGCCCACAAAAAAGAAATGCCCTTCCGGCACCGTGTAGACCTGCGTACTATCAAGCCCAGTTCGGCGCACATTCAGAACACTATGTGCGGTCCCTTCGGGCAAAGTTTCTATGAACTTTTCCTTCTCGCACGTGCCGCCAAAACCAACTCCGGCGTTCTGGCAAAGGGGCACGTTGCCAATGGGTCCCTGCCGTTCGAAGACCTCCTGAAACGTCCCATCCGGGGTCTGCGACGCGGCGGTTCCATTGATGTAAAGAACTCCGTCTTGCATCTGAATGCGATCACCTGGCATGCCCACGACGCGCTTGATGAAATCCGAACCGTTCACCGGATGCCGGAACACGACGACGTCGCCCCGCGCCGGTTCCGAGCCAATCCAGCGCCCGTCGATAAAGCGGCACATCGAAAACGGGCAGGAATGCTGTGAATAGCCATAGGCCATCTTGTTCACAAACAGGAAATCGCCGATCAACAAGGTGTCTTTCATAGACCCCGACGGAATCCAGAATGGTTGAAAGAACAATGTCCGGAACACACCGGCGATCAGAAGTGCATAGACGATCGTCTTGATCGTCTCGACGAGCCCGCCGCCCGTTTCCGCCTTCGCCGCCATGGTCCTGCCTCGCTTCTGGGTCCGGCGCTTCATGAAAGGGTGCAGGCAGCGTGTCAAGCAACGAGGCTTGACGGGCGCGCGCAAGGTTGCCCGTCCTGCCGATGACATGCGCCGACTACCCAGGTTTATTGTCGCACTCTTTTGCCTTGCCGCGACCGCCGCGGAGCCGCAAACCAGCGATATCTGCGGCACCGAGATCTGTCCCGTCCATGGCGGCGGTTGCCGGGCGATTCTGCCCGAAACGGAACACTCCGATCCGGGCGCTTTCATCTAGCTTCACGGGTATGGCGGCATTTCCGCCGCAGCGCTTCGGAACACCGAAATGGTGCGCCGGGTCAAGAATGAACTGATTGTCTCTATCGCGACCCGGGGGGCAACCGGATCCGCTTCTGACGAAGAGCTTCGATTGGAGTGTTGCGGACGGTGCAGACAAGCCGCGCGACGATACCGATTACATCACTCGGGTGATCGCGGACGCCACCGCGCGTTTAGGTGTCGATCACGAGAAGATCGTTCTTGCCGGCAATTTGCGCGGCGGGTCCATGGTTAGGGATGTGGTATGCGCCAGTCCTGGTCAGGCGCAAGCCTTTGCATCCTATTTCGGCGTGTTCAGGGACCCGATGGCTGAGACGTGCGCGGGCGGTACGCACCTATTTCATTCGCACGGCGTCGAAGACAAGACGGTGTCAATCGCAGGCCGCAAGCTCGAATGGCAAGGCGAGCCGTTCGAGCAGGGGGATATCCCGAAATGGCTCGGCATCTGGTGGCAAAGCCTTAGCTGCATTGAAGCGGCAGAACCGGTCAACGATGCAATAGCCCTGCGTATGACGCGGTGGCGGGATTGAGAGAAAGGTTTGATCCTGTTTGCCGAGAACCCAGGCGGACACAAACCTATCGCTTCGTGGCCATCACTGGTTCTTGAGTGGGCCGCGATGATCCGGCCCTATTGAGGGCAATCCAAGGGGACGTGCCTCGATCACGACAAAGGCCTGCGCCCAAGGATGATCGTCAGTCAATGTGACGTGGATGATTGCCTCGTGTCCTTCAGGCGTCATGGCGGCTAACCGCTCTGCGGCCCAGCCGGTCACATGCATCACAGGCTGCCCAGTGCGTAGGTTGGACACCGCCATGTCTTTCCAGGCAATCCCCATGCGAAGACCTGTTCCAAGCGCCTTCGAGCACGCTTCCTTCGCGGCCCAGCGCTTGGCGTAGGTTCCCGGCGCGTCCGTACGGCGTTCCGCCTTCTTCTGCTCGGTCTCGGTGAAGACGCGATTGCGAAACCGGTCCCCGAACCGTTCGAGCGTCTGCTCGATCCGTTCGATATTGCAAAGATCGGTACCGATACCCAGGATCATGACCCCGTCTTGGGGCCAAGGACCAGGGTTTGCAAGCATTCAGGATTTGGTGAGGGCTTTGGGTTAGGTAATCCGCGATCCAGAACGGAGCCTGTCAACTGTGTCCTCACGTGGTCGAATTGTCGTTGTTCTTATCTCAATGCTACTGTCTGGGTGTTCCGGCGTGGCAAAGAATACCACCGTCGCCTCAACGCCCAGCGCCCGCGCCGCGATGGCCGCGTTTGTAACGCCGGGTCATACCACGGAAACTGATCTGACAACGCGATGGGGAAATCCGGTGCAAAAAGTGCGCCGCGGCGCGCAGACTGATTTCATCTATCGTGATATGCGCAATCCAGCTGGTTCGTTCGCGCTGGCTCAGTTTGGAAGCAGCACCAGTTATGTCATTGTGACCTTCCAATACGGGATGGCCATCGGTGTGCGGACCTCGGACGAAATCCTGTGCCGGGGCACATTTGCGCCACGCCCGCCAAATTACACGTTTGACAACCCCACCCGTGTCGAGCTGATCGGGGCGTGCCGGGACGCCGTCAGTGGGGGCAGTATCTCAGACGACAGTTACACCCCGAAGGGCAAGGCGGGCCCGGCCAATCAGAGACGGTGAAAACCGCCAGCGACGTGCCTGATCGCTCAAAGCACATGGACGGGTGGTCAGTGGCCTATTCGGCGCGGGCTGCGTCCATGATCCGACGCATCTCCTCGATCGCCGGCTGAAGACCCAAAAAGATCGCTTCGCCCACAAGAAAATGCCCGATGTTAAGTTCGCGCACTTCGGGCAATGCGGCGACCGGGGCAACCGTGTCATAAGTCAGACCGTGGCCGGCATGCACTTCGAGCCCCAAGGAATGGGCCAGGGCAGACATCTCGCGCAAGCGCGACAGTTCTGCATCGCGTTCTTCAATACGGCCTTCTGCATGGGCATCGCAGTATCCGCCCGTGTGAAGCTCGATCACTTCTGCGCCGATCCTATGCGCTGCCCGAACCTGACGCGGATCGGCGGCAATGAAAATGGACACACGGCTTCCGGCCTCGCGCAAGGGCGCGATGAAATGCGCCAGGCGGTTTTCATCTCGGGCGACCTCCAGCCCGCCCTCTGTCGTTTTCTCTTCCCGTTTTTCCGGCACGATGCAGACAGCATGCGGTTTGTGGCGAAGCGCAATGGCCTGCATTTCTTCGGTCGCTGCCATCTCAAAGTTCAAGGGCACCGATAAAACGTCCATCAACCCTTCTATGTCGGCGTCCGAGATGTGACGGCGGTCTTCCCTCAGATGGGCCGTGATGCCGTCAGCGCCCGCCTCTTCTGCAAGCCTTGCAGCGCGCAACGGGTCGGGATAGGCGCCGCCACGTGCATTCCGCACTGTGGCCACGTGGTCGATATTCACACCGAGGCGAAGTGGAGTCTCAGTCATGGCGTACCGCATCCTTCCGGTGCGACCTATCAGCCGCTTTCTGCGACTCAAGCGCCCGCCGGCGCGCTTCGAATCGCTGTTTCATCTTCTTTATCCGACCTCTCTGATACGAGGCGATGATCGGATTGGCCATGAAATATGCCGCAAGACCCGCACAGATCCCCGGCACAATCCCGCCCACGAGGTAGGGAATGAAGATGCGGTTGAAGAACTCGCCCGTCTCGGCCCAACTGGCCGTGGCCGGAGTGAAGACCGCAGCAAAGTTTCCCCAAAGCTCGACCGAGGCCAGGCTGAACCCCAGCAAGATATCCTTTGGCGGAACAGGCGGAAGATCCAGTATCCAGGTTCCTAGCTCGACAGAAATCGTCGCGATGACCGGAAATGTAATCGGATTTCCAAAGAACGTCGCGAGCATTGCCGCGAGGATGTTTCCGCGCAATGCCCAGGCGATCAGACCGGCGGTTATGAAGTGCAGCCCGAAGAACGGCGTAAACGATGCAAACACGCCTGCACCAATACCTCGGCTGATCTTGTGGGCAGGATCCGGCAAACGGCGCAGCCGGTGCATGATATAGCGCGACGCCCGCGTCCAGCCGCCGCGCGGGTAGAACAACTCCGCAAGCGACCGGGCGTAGGTCTTGGGATTGCGCCGCTTGAACACCGCCTTAGTCCTCGACTTGTGCTACTCTTTCCGGGCCGGGTCCCGGTGACGTTCAATTGCGGCGACATCGCTATCGGCCTCAAGCGCCAACATCACCGCATGTAGGTGTTCCATATCGCGAAGCTCGGCGTCGACAATAAGGCGATAGAAGTCCGGCTTTCTGTCAACGAACCGAAGATCCACGATATTGGCGTGTTGTTCCCCGATTTGTGTGCACAACCGTCCCAGAACGCCCGCGTCGTTCGAGATCGTCAGATCCAGCGACACATCGTAGACGGGTTGATGGATTCCTTGGTGCCAGCGCAGGTCGATCCAACGCTGCGGCTGGTCTTCGTATTCCTCCAATGCCGGGCAGTCGATCGCATGTATGACCACGCCCTTGCCGCGAAATGTTATTCCAACGATCCGTTCGCCCGGCACCGGCTGACAGCATTTTGCACGCGTGAAGCTCTGGTCGCCCTCAAGCCCGACCACGGCATGACCTGCATCGATCTCGTCGCCCTTCTTTAAGGCAAGATCGGGATACAGCGTCTCGACAATGCTGCGCGCGGTAATCTCGGATGCGCCGAGCTGTACCAAGAGATCGCGGGAAGATCCGACCCCCATATGCTTGGCAGCGGTGGATAACGCCTTGTCGGTGACGCGCTTGCCCACGTGCTCGAACGCCACGCGCGCCAGTTCACGTCCAAGCTTTTCAAACCGTTCCCGGTCTTCGTCGCGCAAAGACCGCCGGATCGCCGCCTTGGCCCGCCCGGTTGCAACGATGTCTATCCATGTCGCTTGCGGGCGTTGGCCCTCGGCCGTCATGATCTCCGCCGACTGTCCGTTCTTCAGCCGGGTCCAAAGCGGCACCCGGATCCCGTCCACTTTCGCACCCACACAGCTGTCGCCGATGCGCGTATGGATAGCGTAGGCAAAATCCAAAGGCGTTGCGCCACGCGGTAGCTTCACGACCTCGCCCTTCGGCGTAAAGCAAAAGACCTGATCCGAATACATCTCCATCTTGACGTGCTCGAGGAACTCGTCGTGGTCGTCGGCAGTCTCGAACCGCTCGGTCAGGCCCGCGACCCATTCAGCAGGGTCAACGGCAAATGGGTTCTCTGCCCTTTGCCCATCCCGATACGCCCAGTGTGCTGCGACGCCCGCTTCGGCAACCTCGTGCATTTCGCGCGTCCGGATCTGCACCTCAACCCGCTTGCCATCGCGTCCTGATACCGTGGTGTGGATCGACCGGTATCCATTTGTCTTTGGCTGGCTGATGTAGTCCTTGAACCGCCCTGGTACAGCTCGCCAGCGCTGGTGAATCGCACCCAAGACAGCATAGCAATCGGACTCGGTACCGGTGATCACGCGGAACCCGTAGATGTCAGAGAGACGGGAAAACCCCATCTCTTTCTCCTGCATCTTGCGCCAGATCGAGTACGGCTTTTTGGCACGACCGTAAACGTCGGCCTCGATCTCTGCCTTTTCCAGTTCCTTGCGGATGTCACCGGTAATCTTTTGAACAACATCACCGGTTTCCCGCTGAAGCGTGATGAACCGACGCATTATCGAGTTGCGGCCCTCGGGATTCAGGACGCGAAAGGACAGATCTTCCAGTTCGTCCCGCATCCACTGCATCCCCATGCGGCCAGCGAGGGGCGCATATATGTCCATCGTCTCGCGCGCTTTCTGTGCCTGCTTATCGACGCGCATCGACTTGATTGTGCGCATGTTGTGCAAACGGTCCGCAAGCTTCACGAGGATCACGCGCAGATCCTTCGACATCGCGAAGAAAAGCTTGCGGAAGTTCTCGGCCTGCTTGGTTTCTGAAGACGAAAGCTGAAGATTCGTCAGCTTCGTCACGCCGTCTACAAGTTCAGCGATCTCTGCGCCGAACCTGTCGCAGACATCCTTGTACGTCGAGCGGGTATCTTCGATCGTGTCATGCAAGAGCGCGGTCGCAATTGTCGCGTCGTCGAGGTACATTTCCGTAAGGATGGCCGCGACCGAAACGGGGTGCGTGAAGTACGGTTCGCCGGAATGCCGGTACTGACCATCATGCATCGCCGCACCATAGTCGAAGGCACCGCGCAGCATGCACGCATCAGTTTTCGGATTGTAGTTGCGGACCAGCGTGATCAGGTCGTCTGCATCGATCATCCGGCCCGCGCCCGGGATTGGGGCGTCCCCTTTAGCCCCTCTCCTGCGCTTCCATAAGCGCGCGGAGGAGTTTTTCTTCCGACAGATCGTCTTCGGCGGGCTTGTCCGCCTCGGATTGGCCCATCAACAGCGCCATGGCGTCTTCTTCCGGCTCGTCGACTTCAATCTGGGTCTGATGACTTTCGATCATCCGCTCCCGCAGATCCTCGGCTTGCTGAGTCTCGTCGGCGATTTCGCGCAGACTGACAACGGGGTTCTTATCGTTGTCGCGGTCGATCGTGAGGGCAGCACCGGACGAGATTTCGCGCGCCCGATGGGCGGCGAGCATCACCAGCTCGAACCTGTTCGGAACCTTGTCAACGCAGTCTTCGACCGTAACGCGGGCCATCGTCTTCTCCACATATCTGTCGCAGGGGAGTCGTGAAGGCAGTTACTTAAGCGGCGAACCACAGAATGACAAGGCCAAACAGAATTCGTTCAAAGCAGTTTAATAGCATCCAGGGTTTCTGCGGGAAGCGCATCTCTTAGCTCGGTCGCGGTACGCCCAATCGTCGGGTGTAACCAATCCGGTGCAATCTCGGCCAGAGGCACAAGGACAAAGGCGCGCTCTGCAATCCTCGGATGAGGAAGGATCAGGCGGTCCGGGGTCATGCGTCTCTGGTCTTCTAGGGGTACCGCCGCCCAAACGTCGTGGGTTTCACGATCCGGCAGGATCTGCTGACCGAGAGAAAGTAAATCAAGGTCTAGAATGCGTGCGCCCCATCTTTCACGTCGCACACGGCCAAAGGCCGCTTCGATACCGTGTAAACGCTCAAGCACTTCGCCTGCCGATAACTGCGTCATTACTGCAACGACGGCGTTTATGTACTCGGGGCCCGCGCCCGGCGGAAATGCAGGACTTTGAATGTAACTGCTTCGTGACGTAACGTCCAAACCGGATTCGGCCATTGCGCTGATTGCGCTGTCGAGTATATCGGTCGGCTTTTGGGTTCGGGAGCTCAAGTTCGAGCCCAGCGCGACATAGCCGATCACGGTGTTCGTATCCAGGGTGATGGGTTGAACCAAGGGGTGACGCCTTCCAAATGGAACGTGGTCGCGGTGACATGACATTCGGCGGGCGTCAACGCCCGATCCGATAGCGAAGAAGAAAAGGAACAGGAATAGTGTTCTATAGAGACGAGCGGCTCGCACTGTTTATTGACGGTTCGAATTTGTATGCTGCAGCCAAATCGCTAGGCTTCGATATTGACTATAAACTATTGCGTCAGGAGTTTATGCGGCGCGGCAAACTGCTCCGCGCCTTCTATTACACAGCGCTGCTTGAAAATGACGACTACTCGCCAATCCGACCTCTGGTCGACTGGTTGCACTATAACGGCTTTGCGATGGTCACGAAGCCAGCAAAAGAATTCACCGACAGTCAGGGTCGCCGCAAGGTAAAAGGTAACATGGACATCGAGCTTACGGTCGATGCGATGGAACTTGCGCCCCGCGTCGATCATATTGTTCTATTCTCGGGTGACGGCGATTTCCGCCCGCTGGTCGAAAGCCTTCAACGGCAAGGTGTTCGGGTTTCCGTTGTGTCCACCATCCGCTCGCAGCCGCCCATGATCGCCGATGAGCTTCGTCGGCAGGCCGATAACTTTATCGAGCTTGACGAGCTGAAAGAAGTCGTCGGGCGCCCTCCTCGCGAACCTCGCGAGGATCTTCCTGAGCGTGAGACGGTCGAGGACGATACCTGAACGGTTGCGCCGCGCGCATGTGCGGCTATCCTCGGGCGCGAGCGAATGAATAAGGCGCGCCCGTGACCAAACCCCCGCTGACCCTGTTTCTTGCCGCACCGCGCGGGTTCTGTGCGGGCGTGGACCGGGCAATACGGATTGTTGAACTTGCGCTCGAAAAGTGGGGGGCGCCCGTCTATGTCCGGCATGAGATCGTTCATAACGCCTTTGTTGTAGGCGGTCTCCGGGAAAAAGGCGCGGTGTTCGTTGAAGAGTTAGAAGACTGCCCAACCGACCGGCCCGTGATTTTCTCGGCTCACGGCGTTCCGAAGGCCGTGCCCGCCCTCGCGGCAGAGCGTGAGATGGTGTTTGTTGACGCCACGTGTCCCTTGGTTTCCAAGGTTCATATCGAAGCCGAACGCCATCACGCTAACGGGCTTCAGATGGTGATGATCGGCCACGCGGGCCATCCGGAAACCATCGGCACCATGGGTCAACTGCCGGACGGCGAAGTTATTCTGGTTGAAACGGCAGAGGACGTCGCATCCATCGCGCCGCGCGATCCCGATAGACTCGCCTACATCACACAGACAACGCTGTCGGTCGATGATACCGCAGGGGTCGTTGAGGCGCTTCGGGAGCGGTTTCCATCGATTGTTGGACCCCATAAAGAAGACATCTGCTATGCCACGACGAACCGGCAGGAAGCCGTGAAGGCAATGGCACCAAATGCAGATGCGATGCTGGTGATCGGCGCACCAAATTCGTCAAACTCCAAGCGTTTGGTCGAGGTCGGACGCGCCGCGGGGTGTAGTTACGCGCAACTTGTACAACGTGCCGAAGACATTGACTGGCGTGCACTTGAAGGGATTGGCACGGTTGGTGTGACGGCGGGTGCCAGTGCGCCAGAAGTTCTGGTGAACGAGGTGATCGATGCGTTCCGCGCCCGATTTGATGTAACGGTCGAAACGGTCGAGACGGCCGTCGAGAACGTGGAATTCAAGGTACCCCGCGCCCTGCGAGAGCCGGTCTGAGGACCCATGACCGGCTACATTTCATTTGAGGGTCGGATCGAACCCATGGAATGGGGAAAATCCACGTACACTGTTCTGCGGCTTCCAGATGAGGTCGCCCGGGAACTCGCCGCCCAAGGCGCCAAACGCGTGGAAGGCGAGATAGAGGAACATCCGGTTAACCTTGCAATGTCGCGGGCACCGGTCGTTGACGGCGTGTTTCTATGGGCCGGGAAAAACCTTCTCGATCAGCTTGACGTGGTTCCAGGACAACAACTGGATGTCAGGCTACGGAAAGCACCTGACGATCACGTCGATGTGCCCGATGATGTCACTGCGCGGCTTCGCGCAGCCGGTCTAAGCGAAGAATGGGCGGCTTTGACAGCCGGAAAGCAACGCGGTCTTTTGCATCAGATTTCGACAGCAAAGCGCCCAGAAACCAGAGCCAAACGGATCGACGCCCTGATCTCCGGCCTGGGCGTCGATGATGACTGACGTTCCTCGCTCTGCCCTTCTTCTTGGCCTCGCGGGGCTGATCCCATTTCTTTGGGGCGTCGCCACGCTTTGGTCGCCAGATCTTGCCGCGGTTGGCACGAAAGTCTTGGGGCCCCGCTTCATCGGTCCTTACGTGCAGCTTTCGTATGGGACAATTATTCTGGCGTTCATGTCCGGCGTTCTCTGGGGCTTCTCGACAAAGGCCAAAGGTCGCGTTGCAGCAAGCGGATACGCACTGTCAGTTCTTCCCGCGCTTTGGGCGTTCTTCTTTGTGGGCGGTGGCCCGGTCTCTGCCGCGATCTACCTTGGCGCCGGTTTTATCGCGCTCCTGGGTCTTGACTATATGTACTGGCGTCAAGGGCTTGCCCCATCATGGTGGATGCACCTGCGCACCCTGTTGACGCTTGTGGTCGTGGCTTGTTTGGCTGCCACGGCATCATGAGCGGTGATCGCGAAACACTCGCAGTGTACGACTGTAGAGCGGACGACTATGCACAGCGTTTCGCAAACCGCGATCAGCAGGGGCTTGACGCCTTTATCGCCGCGCTGCCCAGGGGTGCGCGGGTTCTCGATCTGGGCTGCGGTCCCGGTGATGCGGCTGCACGTATGCAGGCGGCCGGGCTTTCCGTCGACGCGCTGGATGGATCGGAAGCAATGGTGGCGCTGGCGCGCGACCGTGGCGTTTCCGCGCGACTGGCGTTTTTCTCGGACCCGCTCGAGGCCGGGGCATATGACGGCGTTTGGGCCAGTTTCAGTCTGCTTCACGCCCCGCGCCGCGACATGCCGGCGCATCTGGCGGCGGTCCACGCGGCACTTGTACCGGATGGCTTGTTCGTTGTTGGACTGAAGACCGGCACGGGTGAAGCACGCGATGCGCTTGGCCGCCGCTACACCTATTACACAGAACCCGAGATCAGCCAGTTGCTTTTGGACGCAGGATTCCGGGTCGAAGCCCGTGCCTACGGTGAAGGCGTCGGCCTGGCGGGCAACCTCGATCCCTGGATGGTTGTGACCGTGCGTGCCTGAACTTCTCGCTTATACGGACGGGGCCTGCTCGGGAAACCCGGGGCCTGGCGGGTGGGGCGCCCTTTTGCAGGCCCGCGATGGCGAGCGTGTTCTGCGCGAACGCGAGCTTAAAGGGGGCGAAGCCGAGACGACGAACAACCGGATGGAGCTTCTGGCCGCGATCACAGCGCTTGAGACTCTGGAACGTGCGTCGGATATCACGGTTGTGACCGATTCAGCGTATGTCAAGAATGGTGTGACCGGTTGGATTCACGGCTGGAAACGGAACGGCTGGCGCACATCGAACAAGAAACCCGTCAAGAACGTGGATCTTTGGCAAAGGCTGGATGCCGCGCAGGAACGCCACAACGTTACCTGGGAATGGGTGAAAGGCCACGCAGGCCACCCTGAAAACGAAAGAGCCGACGCGCTGGCGCGCGCTGGCATGGCGCCGTTCAAGCCCAAGAAGACTTAGCACCGCTCATGCATGGACCAGCTCAGGCGATGCGGCGCGAACTCCTCGATGGCGCTTTGCCCGCTGTATGCGATAGGGACCTCACTTTTCGCTGTGCAACTGGGTCTAACTCTTGTGGGCGGGCGCCAGGCGGCAAACGTTCCCGATCGCGGGACTACTCAGGTGCGAGTGTCGAAGCCTCCATCAAGGCCTCACCCTTCCAGAATGCGAGCGCAACAAGGGGGGTGTCGCCGAACTCCATGCCATGCTGCACGTTCGAGGGATGGTGACGGGTATCCCCGGGACCAAGCCATTCCGACTGACGGTCAGCCGCATGAAACAGGGCGCCGCCCGCAACGACAAAATACAGCTCTTCGGGAATGTGCGCATGGGCCGGGTAGATCAGCCCCTTTCCCCAGACAGCCAGCGCGATGCGCCAGTGTTCTGACAGGAAGGGGCCATCGGGCGACATGATGTTGAACCACCCATACGCGTCAAGAAATGTACGGCCCACCTGCGCTTCGGAGTAGGTCTGCTGCCACTCGGCATCGTCGATCACATCAACGACGGCGTTCGCCAGATCGCGCGTTTGTACCCCGGACCGTGCCAACATGCCCCGAAGTCTTGGGTGGACCGGTAACCGGTTCGCCTTGGGCGCGACGAATGTGGGGTCTTGGGGCAGGTTCGCGGCAAACAGCCGAACTGCAGGAATACCGTCGGCCACAGCCCGCGTGGCATCCCAAAGCGATCGGAACCTGTCCTTGGCCCTGCTCACTTGCGCCAATGCGTCGGCACGATCACCAATGCACCGATGGATGCGATGATTGCGTTGATGCCACGGCTTCCGAAACTGACCCCGAACATCAGTGTAACAAAGTAAAACAGGAACGCGCCGCCGATGCAGATAATGATCGACTGCAGAATCCCGTTATGGGTGAACCCCCATTTTTCGCTCAGGTAGCCGACGATGCCTGCGATCACCACCGCGCCGATCATACTTGGAAACATGGCTTCAGCCTCCCACTATCGTGCCGGGCGGTACCGGCGTCCCGTTCAGAAAATCACGCATCCCCTGCCGGGCGCGACCTTCGATCTGCACCTCGGTGACTGCAATGGCGCCTTTGCCGCAGGCGATCGTCAGGTCATTCAGCACCTCGCCCGGCCGACCCGAACCGTCCACCATCGTAGAGCGCAAAAGCTTCAGCCGCCGACCGCCGAGCGTCGTCCACGCGCCGGGGAACGGGGACAGCCCCCGGACATGCCGATCCACCGCATCTGCATGTTTCGTCCAGTCAATTCGTGCTTCGGCCTTGTCGATCTTATGTGCATAGGTCACGCCCTCGTCAGGCTGAGCCTGAGGCTCGAGATCGGGCAAATGTCGAAGCGCCCGAACGATCAAATCGGCCCCGATGCCCGCTAGCCGGTCATGAAGGTCTGCCGTGATCTCATCCGAGCTGATCGGCGTAGCTTGACGCAAAAGTACAGGGCCAGTGTCCAGCCCCGCCTCCATTTGCATAATGCAAACACCGGTTTCAGCGTCGCCTGCCAGAATGGCCCGGTGGATGGGGGCGGCCCCGCGCCAGCGCGGCAAGAGCGACGCGTGAATGTTAAGGCATCCACGCTTGGGCGCATCAAGCACCGGCTGAGGCAGGATCAACCCGTACGCGACCACGACCGCAACCTCTGCCCCAATGTCCCGGAACGCCGTCTGTTCATCCGCGTCCCGTAGCGACTTGGGGTGCCGCACGGTGATCCCAAGCTCTTTGGCGCGCGCATGGACAGGTGAACGCTGTTCCTTTTGCCCACGGCCTGCCGGGCGCGGCGGTTGCGTATAGACCACGGCAATCTCATGGCCCGCACTCGCAAGCGCGTCGAGCGCGGGAACCGAAAATGCCGGTGTGCCCATGAACACCAATTTCATCGCGTGCGTTTCCCAGCCCGCTTCAACAGCATCGCCCGCTTCGTCCGGCTGAGATTGTCGAAGAACATTCGTCCGTTCAGATGGTCAATCTGATGTTGAACGCTGGTGGCCCAAAGTCCCTTGAACGTCTGGGTTACACGTGTGCCCGTCTGGTCCGTGAAGGCCACTGTAACCTCTGCCGGGCGGGTTATATTGGCGTGCACACCGGGCAGGTTTGGGCTGGCTTCGGGATGCACGTTGGCCGTGTCCGAGACGTCCAGAACTTCGGGATCCGCGATCCGAACTGCGTGGCCCCGGTCGTCCGATGCATCAACAACGGCAAGCTGCAAACCATACCCGATCTGGGGGGCTGCAAGTCCCACGCCCGGCATAGCCTCCATTGTATCGATCATATCGTCCCAGAGGGTGCGAATGTCATCAGTGATCTTGCCTACGGGCGCGGCTGCTTTTTTGAGGGCCGGGTGCGGCCAAGGCAGGATCGGTCGCGCGGTCACGCCCGCGCTCGCTCACGCTTCAGCTTAACCATTTTTCGGGTGATCATCTGGCGGCGCAACGGCTTGAGGTAGTCGATAAAAAGCTTGCCATCCAAGTGGTCGATCTCGTGCTGAACGCACGTCGCCCACAGCCCATCGAACTGTTCTTCCCGTGCCTTGCCGTCCAGATCCGTCCAACTGACTTTAACCTCGGCCGGACGGTCCACGTCGCCATATTGCTCGGGGATCGATAAACAGCCTTCTTCATAGGTGTTCAGGTCATCTGACGCCCACGTCACGGTTGGGTTAACAAGTACCATCGGCCGCGCGGGCTCACTCTCCTCTTTGACGCAATCCATCACAAGGACGCGCCGGAGAACCCCGACCTGCGGCGCCGCAAGCCCGATACCTGGCGCGTCGTACATGGTTTCCAGCATGTCGTCGGCCAGGCGCCGCAACTCGGCGCCGAAATCCTCTACCGGTGCGGCAGTCTTCTTCAGTCGCGGGTCTGGATGCAGTATGATCTCTTTCAACGCCATAGCTGTCATTTAAGTGACCCGGTCTCGGGCTGCAATCAGCTTGAAGGCCTGCCCGGGATCATTAGGTTCGCCCTGACACAGGCGGAGACAGTCATGAATTTCGACAAGCTCACCGAGCGGCGAGGCACGGGCTGCAACAAATGGGACAAAGCCCAGAAGTTATACAATGTCCCAGACGATTGCTTGCCAATGTGGGTGGCGGATACGGATTTTGAGTTGCCGGATTTCGTACTGGATGCAGGTCGGCGAATGCTTGACCATGGCATCCTTGGCTATGGGTTCGACAATGATGCCTACCTTGCCTCGACCGCCTGGTGGCTAGACAGCCGCCATGGCTGGTCTCCGGATCCGTCTGACATCTTCACAGCGAACGGCCTGTGCAATGCCATCGCGCTGTGTCTCGATACATTCACCGATCCGGGCGACGGGGTGATCGTCTTCACCCCGGTCTATCCCGAGTTCGAGTCCACCGTCACTGGCGCAAACCGGCGGCTTGTCCAGTCTGAAATGGTGCTGGATGGTGAACGCTATGTGATGGACCTTGACGCTTTGGAAGAGCAGCTTCAGGGCGACGAGAAGGCCGTCCTGTTTTGTTCGCCGCACAACCCTGTCGGCCGTGTCTGGGATCGGGCCGAACTTGACGCGCTCGCCGAATTTGTCCGCCGTCACGATCTTCTTCTGATGTCGGATGAGATCCATCAAGACCTTGTATACCCTGGGGCCAATCACACGCCTTTGACATTGATTGATGACCTGTCCGAGCGGCTGATTATGCTGACAGCTGTGACGAAAACCTTCCCCATGCCTGGCATGCGGGTTGGAAACATCATCATCAACGATCCGACCCTGCGACAGGCCATGGCCGCCCGTTTTCGGGCGCTGAAGTTTCAACCAACGACGATGGGTCCGGCGCTGGCGACGGCGGCGCAGACGCCGGAAGGTTCGCAATGGGCTGACGCTCTAGTCGCTTATCTGGATGGCAATCGAAAAGCCTTCGCCGATGGCATCGGCTCCATACCCGGTCTGCGGATGACACCGATCGAAGCAACGTTCCTGGCCTGGGTCGATTTTTCTGGCACCGGTATGACTACCGAGGAGTTTACTGCCCGGGTCGAACGCGACGCTGGAATTGCCGCCAACCGGGGCGTCACGTTCGGTCCAGGCGGCGAGCAATTTCTTCGGTTCAACCTTGGGACGCAGCGCACGCGGATCGAAGAGGCGCTGTCGCGTCTTTCGCGTGCCTTCGGCGACTTGCAGTAGCTCCTAGCGAGGCGGCAATAGACCCGCTGGCGCGGTTTTTTCGACAGCGTAGTCGCGTGGTGCGTTATCATGTGCTGCGGTCGCTCGCTTGAACTCAAAACACCGCTCGCCCGGTTCATTGTCTGACGCCACGATCAGGCATTGCGTCAGATGCCGCTGCCCGTCGTAAATGTCGGCATACCCGCGTGCGGGTGCGTCGGCATCTTCTTCAAGCGATAGACCCTTGTCCCAAAGTCGAAGGATTGTGAACGACTGATCGCCCACCTGAAGGCGCAAGCGCGACGCATTGCGCTGTGCCCGTTTGCGGGCCAGTTCCATGCCCGCACGCACTTCTTTCGGTAAAAATTCCGACATCTCTACGCCCCCAACTGGCTCGTCGGACGATGCTGGGAACCGGTGCAAAATCAAGATGAACCTGCACGATCGTGAGATTTTCGTACCCTAGTGTGAACAATCTACGGTTCTTGCACGGGACTATAGACAGATCGCTGTGCATTTTTGCACCTCGGTTGCGCCCGCATCGGGCTTTCTCCATGTCCGCGACGCCTTAAGTTTTGCCGCAGCTTGAAGGAGACAGGGCTATGGGTCAGTTGGTTGATGGCGTCTGGCAGGACACGTGGTACGACACCAAGGCGAGCGGTGGAAAATTTGTCCGCAGCACCGCGAAGTACCGCAATTGGATCACCAGGAACGGCGAACCTGGCCCCTCGGGCGAAAGCGGGTTTCAGGCCGAGGCGGACCGCTACCATCTTTATGTTTCTTACGCGTGTCCTTGGGCACATCGCGCCCTAATCTTCCGGTCACTTAAGGGTCTGAAAAATCTGATCGGCGTCTCAGTCGTGCATCCGGATATGATGTCAGACGGGTGGAGCTTTCAGTCGGACTATCCCAAGGCGACGGGCGATACGCTTTATGGGCTTCCCTTCGCGCGCGACATCTACACAAAGGCTGATCCCAACACTTCGGGTCGCGTTACGGTGCCGATCCTGTGGGACACGTCACGCGAAACGATCGTGTCGAACGAAAGCTCTGAAATCATTCGCATGTTCAATTCAGCCTTCGACCACCTCACCGGAAACAACGACGATTTCTGGCCGGAAGAACTGCGTGACGAGATTGAAGAGGTCAATGCGCGCGTCTACCGTGACGTCAACAACGGCGTCTACAAATCGGGCTTTGCAACATCTCAGGAGGCATACGACGAAGCCGTCACAGCGCTGTTCGACGCGCTCGAATGGCTGGAAAACCGTCTGTCTAACCGCCGATACCTTGTCGGAGATCGCGTGACCGAGGCCGACTGGCGCCTTGCGACAACCTTATTCCGATTTGATCCGGTTTATCATTTGCATTTCAAATGCAACCGGAAACGGCTGATCGACTTTCCGAACCTATGGGCCTATGCGCGAGAACTTTATCAATTGCCCGGCGTCGCAGAAACCGTGAACTTCGATCATATCGTCCGCCACTATCATTATAGCCACGAGACGATCAATCCGCACCGGATCATCCCGATCAATCCTGTTCTTGATTGGAGCACGCCCCATGATCGGACCGCGGTTTAACGTCGCCCCCTATGCCGGGTGATGGCTGCCGTGGTGTTCGACGATGGCAGCGAGATCTTCTGGTGGCGTCTCCGCCGCAACAAAAGCGGCCGTATTGGGAGCCAGACGAAAGATGGATCCATCCGAAAAGAACCCGCTGCGCGTCACAAAGACCACGCGCGCCTCGGGGCGGCGGTAGCTTGCGAAGTCGGCGACCGCAAGCGCGCTTCCGACCGACAGGTCAAGGCTTAGCACGATAACCTGAATATCGCATTTCTGAAGCCGGGCGACGGCCTCGGCCTGCGAAGTGGCCAACCGAACAGTTGCACCCTGGCGCTCTAAGTGGCGCTGCCAGATGCGGGAAAGCTCCGGATCACTTTCGACGATAAGAACCTTCATTCGCAATTGGCGCCAGACGCGTGCGCCCGGAAGCCCCCTTCATATGTCGTCGCCCGGTCCCGTCTTGACGGGACCCAATCCCCATCCATGCAAACCGGTATACCGACCAAGACTGCATAGTATACACGCGAAATTATCGTACCGCCGTGCTTGCACGACTCGCTCTCGCGGGTATGGTTCGTAGCCTACAGGATTGGAGACCAGATGCGTACCATTTTCCTTGCATTTGCCATGCTCGTTTCAACCTTGGGTGCAGCCGCTGCCAGCGTGGCGTGCGGCGGGTCATTCGGTGATTTCGTTTCGCGCATGAAAGCAGAAGCTATCGCGCGCGGGCACGCATCAGAGACCGTGGACCAATTCTTCGCTGCGGTCCGGCAAGATCCCAACGTCATCCGGGCCGATCGGGCGCAAGGTATCTTTCAGATGCCATTCACTCAGTTTGCCCGACGACTGATCAGCCAAAACCGGATCGATAATGGGGTGCGGAACGGGCAACGCTACGGCGACGTTTTCAACGCGATCGAAAGCCGATGGGGCGTGCCGCGCGGGGTTCTGTTGGCATTTTGGGCGTTCGAAACCGACTACGGCGCGGTACAGGGCGATTTCAACACCGTGAACGCGTTGATGACCCTTAGCCACGATTGCCGCCGCCCAGATCTTTTCCGGCCACAGGTGTTTGCGGCCCTCGACCTTTACGAGCGGGGTGATCTGGATCCGCGTACGACAACCGGCGCCTGGGCCGGTGAAATCGGCATGGTACAGATGCTGCCCGGTGACATTATCGAAAATGGCGTTGATGGCGACGGCGACGGGACGGTTAGCCTTAAAACGTCACCGCCCGACGCGCTTATGTCTGGGGCCCAGATGCTATCGTCACTCGGCTGGCGCCCGGGGGAACCCTGGCTGCAAGAGGTCGACGTGCCAGGGGACCTGGATTGGTCGGTGTCTGGGCTTGGACAACCCATGCCCGTATCGGAATGGTCCCAGCTTGGGGTGCAGCCCCGACAAGGCAACCTGGGTCCGGCGGATCTTGAAGCAGCACTTCTTCTGCCCCAGGGACGAAATGGCCCCGCCTTTCTCGCCTATCCGAATTTCAACGTCTATTTCGAGTGGAACAAAAGCTTCGTTTACGTGATGACGGCGGCGTATTTCGCTACGCGGCTTGAAGGAGGCCCGATTTTCAATGCCGGCGATCCGACACCCCCGTTAAGCGAAGGGCAAATGAAGGCGCTTCAGGAAAGGCTGTCGGCACGGGGCCATGATGTGGGCGGGATTGATGGGATTCTTGGACGCATGACGCGGGACGCCGTGCAAAAAGAGCAGTCACGATTGGGGCTTCCAGCGGATGCCTGGCCAACGGTGGAGCTTCTGAACAGCCTTTAGGACGTGATGAAAGAACGGCAGTTCCTAAAGTTACGGACAAGCATTTTCGACGTCGCTTCACCAGTCACTTGCCTTTCGCCGTACTCGCGTCTGAAGGCGATACGGTTTAATGCGTGGCGACCACCTGGTCGGACGCCGCCGTGGGAAGTGTCGCAGCCAAATCCCCGAGCGTACCCGCGAAAGCGAGAAGCGCCATTCCGATTGCCGCGACGACCATCTCGTTCATTTAAATCTCCGAACCTGCCTAAGGTCATGGGCTAGGTGGTTAAGGTTAATACTTTCTTCACGCGACCATCGCTTCGGCCTTGCGCAGATCGACGGATACAAGCTGGCTGACGCCCTGTTCCCCCATTGTGACCCCGAACAGCCGGTCCATTCGGGCCATGGTGACCGCATGGTGAGTGATGATCAGAAACCGCGTATCAGTCCGGCGTGTCATCTCGTCCAGAAGATCGCAGAACCGATTGACGTTGGCATCGTCAAGCGGTGCGTCAACTTCGTCCAGGACGCAGATCGGCGCGGGGTTCGCCAGAAACACCGCAAAGATAAGCGCAAGCGCCGTCAACGTCTGTTCGCCGCCAGACAGAAGGCTAAGACTAGCAAGCTTTTTGCCCGGCGGCTGGCACAGGATTTCCAAACCCGCATCAAGTGGATCGTCGCTTTCAACCATTACAAGCTTGGCTTCGCCGCCCCCGAAAAGATGTGTGAACAGCATCGCGAAGTTTGAGTTCACCTGCTCAAAAGCAGTCAATAGCCGTTCACGGCCCTCACGGTTCAGACTTTGGATGCCATTGCGCAGCGCCCGGATCGCAGCTTCAAGGTCCGCCTTCTCGGCGACGAGCGTGCTGTGCTCCTCTTCGACCTCGCGCGCGTCTTCCTCGGCGCGAAGGTTTACGGCACCGAGTGCATCCCGCTGCCGCTTCAACCGAACAACATCCGCTTCGACTTTTTCGGCACGCGGCATTGCGTCGGGATCGGTTGCAAGCTTTTCCAGAAGCGCGATTGGCGTGGCGCCCTGCTCTTCACGAATACGGGCGGCCGCCGCCGCAACCGCATCGCGTGCGCTTTCAGTGCGCGCTTCGGTCCCGGCGCGGGCTTCGCGTGCCGCCGACGCATCGCGTTCTGCCGTGCGCTCGGCCTCAATCGCGCGGCGCTGCGCTGTTTCGGCTTCGGCCAGGGTGTCGGATGCGTCTGCGCGACGCCGCTCTGCCGCGTCAATCTCGTCTGCGAGGCTCTCACGCTTCGCCTCAAACTCGGCCGGTTTGCTGCGTGCCGTGGCAAGCTCTTCTTCCGTTTCCGCCAAGCGCGCTTTCAGTTCTGCTGTGCGCGTCCCCGCTGTTTCAGCTCTGCTGCGCCAACCCGTGACCTCGCGTTCAATCGCAGACAATCGTTTGGTCCGCTCTTCACCCTCGCGGCGCAGTTCATCATAGCCCGACCGCCGGGTCATCATCGTCATGCGCGCCGCTTCAACTGCGAGGCGCAAATCCTCGACATCGGCACGGGCCGCATCCAGATCGCCAAGGCTCGCAAGACCCGCCTCGGCTTCTCGCGCGGCAGAACGGGCCGCTGTGGCCTCGTCCTCGTGACGGCGCTCGGCCAGCCGCGCGCTTTCGAGCTTTCCAGCCGCAATCGAGCGTTCAGCCTCAACTTTCGACAAGGCTCGGCTGGCTTCTGTAACGCGCACATCGGCCGTGCGACGTGTTTCGCGCGCCTGCGCATCCGTTTCGGTCACCTCGGCCAATTGCCGCTTGAGCAGATCATGCGCGCGCACCGCGCCGTCAGCCCGCGCGGTCGCCCCTTCAAGATCTTGCTTAAGCTCTTCAAGACGGTTCAGTTGCTGAAGCCGAAGCGCAGCGGCGGATGGGGCATCGTCGGCACCCGCGCGGTAGCCGTCCCACCGCCATAGGTCGCCCTCGACACTGACCAGCCGCTGGCCAGGCAGCAGGAACGGCTGCAACCGTATCCCGTCAGCCCGGTCCACAAGCCCGACCTGCGCAAGACGGCGCACCAGAACTTCGGGCACACTGACGTGATTGGTCAATGCGGCGACGCCATCAGGCAGAATTTGTGGCTGCGGATACCCCGGCAACAGCGCCCAACCCGTCGCAGCCCCGTTTTCAATCGCAGGGGCGCGCAAGTCATCGGCCAGCGCCGCGCCAAGTGCTTTTTCATAGCCGGATGCGACGCGAAGGAGATCAAGCACCTGACCACCCTCGGCTGTATCGCGATCAACAAGCCGGGCCAGGGCGGCGACTTCGGCCCGTAACGCCGCAACTTCGCCCTCAGCCTCGGAGCGCCCGGCGCGGGCCTCGGCCTCGCGGGCCTGGGCTGCGCCGCGCGCGGCATCTGCCTCTTCCAAGGCCGCTTCTGCCTGTGCAGCGGCGTCTTGTGCCACGGCCAAACTCGTCGACGCTGCACTTTGGGCCTCACCCGAGGCCTTCTCTGCGGCCTCGGCCTGCGTGGCCGCGTCGCGCGCGCGCGCTGCCTCGCCTTCTCCGCGTTCGACTGTGCGCAGCGCGTCCTCAAGAAGGCGCTGCGCTGACTGGTGCCGGGCCGCGAGACGCGCCGCGTCCTCGGTTAAGCGCGCATAGGTCGCCTCCCGGTCCTTCAGGATTTCTGCCGCATCAGCGGCTTCTTCAGCGGCTGTATCAACCCGATCCGCATGGCCTTTTCCGGCATCGATTAACTCGGTCGCCTCAGCGTCCAGTCGCGCGATTGTTTCTCCCGCGTCAGAACCAAGGGCCGCTTCCCGCTCGATATCGCGGGCAAGCTGTGATCCCCGGGCCTCTAACGCCTGGATGTTCTCGGCCGCTCGGGCCTCTTCGTCCGTCAAGCGGTCGCGCTGAACCGCGAAGCGCTGTAGCACCGCTTCGGCAATCGCCATTTCTTCCCGCAAGGGCGGCAGCGCCTCATCCCGACCTATTCGCGCCGTCGCTGCTTCGCGGGCAACACGTTCTGCCTCTCCGGCGCTGCGCACCTTTTCGGCCAGCTCTGCCTCGGCCTCTTGAAGTGCGTCGTCTGCTTCACGCCAGCGTCGATAAAGAAGGATACCCTCGGCAAGCTGAAGCTCTTCGCTGATCGCCCTGTACCGCGCCGCTTGTTTGGCCTGCCGGGCAAGCTGTGAAAGTTGGTTTGCCAAAGCCTCGATAACATCATCAACGCGGGCAAGGTTCGTCTCCGCGCCTTTCAGCTTCAGTTCCGCCTCGTGGCGGCGCTGGTAAAGGCCCGAGATCCCGGCAGCCTCTTCCAAGATCCGCCGCCGCGCGCGCGGCTTGGCGTTGATCAACTCCGAAATCTGTCCCTGCCGGACCAAGGCGGGCGAATGGGCACCGGTCGACGCGTCCGCAAACAGCATCTGCACGTCACGCGCCCGCACATCCTTTTGGTTCACCTTGTAGGCAGATCCGGCGTCGCGCGTTATCCGCCGGACAATCTCAAGAAGATCGCTTTCGTTGAACCCCGCAGGCGCCAGGCGATCGGCATTGTCGATCAACACGGCGACCTCGGCATGATTGCGCGGCGGGCGTCGCGAGGTCCCAGCGAAAATAACGTCCTCCATGCCGTCGCCGCGCATCGCGGTGGGCCGGTTTTCGCCCATGACCCAACGCAAGGCCTCGAGAAGGTTCGATTTGCCACACCCGTTGGGACCGACAATACCCGTTAGCCCGTCGGCAATCACCATTTCGGTCGGATCGACGAAGCTTTTGAAACCGCTTAGCCTGATGCGCGAAAACTGCACTTACGGAAGCCTGCCTGTGTTGTTCTTTGCCCTCGGGAAGCTTCCGCCGGGTATACCGTGTTGTCAATCGCGAACACCATCGATACGCAGTATGGGCAGAATATCCACAAGATATTGACGTTCTCGGGCGCATGGCCCCGGCTTTATCCACAGGTCCCGTCTTTCGCTTGACCGAATCGGACAGGGTGTTGACTGTCGCGCTCGGGGAGAGACCAACCGAGCGACAGGGGGTTGAATGACACAATCGGTATCGGGGCAGTTGGCCTCCCACGCCACCGCACAAGTGGCAACCGAAATCAGTGATTTGGACGACCTCAGCATTGGTATCGAGTCCGCCTCCTCAGCAGCGACACAGGATCTGTTCCGCCAGACCGCTGGCGACGCCGTCGCCGACCTAACGGCCCCAAACTGCGAAGTTCTGGTGGCTCGTTTAGGGGGCGTGCCAATCGGCTGCGTCGCGCTCGTCGATCACCTCCGCTACGGCGAGGCGCGCGGGCTGTTCGTCGCTGAAGAAATGCGCGGCCGAGGAATTGCAGTCGCCCTTCTAAGAGCTCTGGAATCGGCCGCCCGTGACATTGGATTGCGTCAGATCCGCATAGATCAGCCCGCCGCACTATGCGATACGCTGCGCCCTTTCCAATCCAGCGGCTATCGTCCGGCGGACGGGGCGTGGATGGAGAAGGCGCTTTAGGGTCGTTGCTGCGTCTTCGGCCAATAAAGACCCACTGGAGCACCCGACTTGCTGCTTTGCATTTCCGGCGCCTTGCGGCGCAATAGCACCAACACGAAACTTCTGCGCGAAGCCGCGCGGCACTATGGTAGACCCCACGCATTGGGCGATATCCGGTTCCCGCTTTACGACGGCGATGCCGAGGAAGCGGATGGAATACCGGAAGCCGTTCAGTCGCTATCTGACCAGATCGCATCTGCAGAGGCAGTGGCCATTGCCTCCCCCGAGTACAATCAGTCGTTTTCGGGTGTGTTAAAGAACGCTCTGGACTGGGTCAGCAGAACCGACGGATCGCCTTGGGCGAACAAGCCGGTCGCGATAATGTCGGCCGCAGCCGGTCGCGCCGGTGGGGCGCGGGCAAACTATGCTCTGCGGTTGGCCCTGACCCCGTTTCGGCCAAGACTATTGACTGGCCCCGAAGTCCTGATCGCGCTGAGCGGCGACCAGTTTGACCAAAATGGGCATCTGATCGAGGCCCGCTATGAAAAGGCTCTGGTCGAGCTGATGGAGGCGTTGCGCAGCGAAGCCGTACGCTAGACAAGATACCTTGAAACCCCCGCCCTGACCGCTAGCGTGGCGCGGATGGGGAGAACTGTTCAAGAAGCCGACGATCGGATGGATCCGGCCCGCGCTGCAGCGCTTCATGCCGCGCTGGGCCTCGGAGGAGTGGTACCTGCGGCCGGTGATCCTCTCCCGGCATTTTGGCACCATATCTATTTCTGGGACGCCCAGCCACCGGAGGCGCTTGGCCCGGACGGGCATCGGTCAACAGGTCACGGTCTGATCCCCGATCTTGGTCTACCCCGCCGAATGTGGGCAGGTGGACGGCTGACATGGCACGCGCCCCTTCTTTGCGGTGTCCGCGCCGAAAAGACATCTCAGGTCGCCAATATCACTCGCAAAAGCGGACGATCTGGGGAACTGGGTTTCGTCACCTTACGCCATACCGTTCGTCAACGCGGGGGGGTCGTTCTGACCGAGGACCAGGATCTTGTGTACCGCGGACCAGCCCCCCACGCGGCCAAGGCACCGGATCCGCCCGGTCGCCCGGTCGAGGCGCAGATTGCAAGGTTCGACGAAACGCTCCTCTTCCGGTATTCGGCGCTGACGATGAACGGCCATCGCATCCACTACGATGCCGACTATGCGCGCGGAACCGAAGGATATCCGGGCCTTGTCGTGCATGGCCCCCTTCTGGCAACGCTTCTGATGGGGCTCGCTGCGCGCCGCGAAGGTCCGCTGAACCGGTTTGAGTTTCGGGCCACAGCGCCTCTTTGCCTTCCGGAAACCGCGCGCCTTTGCGCCGACGGGGTTGGAACCTACTGGATAGTGGGCGAGGACGGGCGGACATGCATGGTAGGATCGACCACGGCCTAAAGGTTGTCCTCAACCCGAAATCCATCGGGAATGCTGTCAACGCCGTCGAGCGTAAGATCTGCCATCACGCGTGCAATCCCGGGCGCCATCCCAAAGCCGATCTTGAACCCGCCATTGGCCACGAAGTGACCGTTACGGCCGGGCCATGACCCAAGGATCGGCGCCCGACTTCTTGCTCGCGGGCGCACCCCCGCCCAACGCGCGATGACAGGTGCCCCCCGCAGGATCGGCAAGGCCTCGGTCGCGCGCTCGGCCAGCGCATCGGCGTTATCGTCCGTCGATCCGGGATCGTCCCAGTTCCGTTCGGTGGTCGATCCCACCGCGACCGTGCCATCGTCGTGCGGAACTATGTGAAGCCCGTCTGAGAATATCTGAGGGGCCCCCTCAGGCGCACGGTGGCGCAGAAGCACGGCCTGTCCCTTCACGCCCACGCCCACAGTCCTGCCAGCCGCGGCCGAAAGGTCTTCGAGGCCTTTCCAACCGGTTGCGTGGATAACGGCGCCTTCTTCTGACGCTTCGGGGCAGATTTCGGCGCCGCGTGCGATCAGAGCCGCTGAAAGCGCTGCACAGGCGCGCGCCGGGTGTAACCGCGCCGACAGAGTGTCACGGATCAGCCAGCCTGTCGGCGTGATCGGCGACCAGTCCACAAGACCAGTCTCTTCGACCGACCATTCCGCGGACCGCCCCCAAAGGTTAGCGGCGCTTTCTGCCCGCGCCCTGGCCAGGGTCAGCGCGTCCACGTCCAAAATCGGCTGCAACCGCCCGAACCGCGCGTAGCCAGGTGACATGCCCGACGCCGCCGCGACATCGCGCCAAAACGGACCTGCCGCAAGAAGGCTATCAAGCTGGAAGGCCTTCTTGGTGTTCCAGTTCTCGGGCACATGCGGCGCCAAGGCACCGACGATCCCGCCCGAGGCCCCGCCCCCGGGACCGGCAGGGTCGATAACCCGCACCCGTGCGCCGCGCTGGACGCAAGCCCAGGCCACCGACAACCCGAATATCCCTGCCCCACGCACCGTAATTTCCGCCGTTGCCAAGGCCAGAGCGCTCCTTCATGGTCCCGCCACAAACTCTAGGACAGCAACCGGTGACAGACCAGCGGGCCCAAATCACGTGGACGGGGGGTGTTCCCGCCTCGGCGCGGTTCGGCGATCCGTACTATTCATTGGATGACGGACCAGCCGAAACCGCGCATGTGTTTCTCGCCGGCAACGACCTTCCCGAACGGTTCGCGCCCGGATTTCATATTGCAGAGCTGGGCTTCGGCACAGGGTTGAACTTGCTTGTCGCCCTGCGCGCGGCCCAAGCCCGGAGTATTCCCATCCGGTACACGGCGTTTGAGGCCTTTCCAATGGCGCCGTCCGACATGACCCAAGCCTTGGCGGCGTTTCCCGAGCTTTCCGATGATGCCGGTTGGATGGTGGATGCCTGGGCACATGGCAACACCTTTTCTTCTGACTGGGTCGACGTGCATGTAATCCTCGGCGACGCGCGGAAAACGCTCCCACTCTGGCCAGGCCGCGCCGACGCTTGGTTTCTTGATGGGTTCGCGCCAGCAAAAAACCCTGAGCTTTGGGAACCGTTGCTGTTGGCCGAGGTCGCGCGGCATACCGCGCCGGGCGGAACGGCAGCGACCTATACGGCAGCGGGTCACGTGCGCCGCGCATTGGCTGCTGCCGGGTTTGCGGTCAGCCGGCGACCGGGGTTTGGCCGTAAGCGACACATGACCGTGGCGCACCGTTTATGATGCAAACCAACAATCGTTTCGGGATCGTCCTGATGATCTGCACGACGCTTGTCTTTGCAGCGCAGGACGGAATCTCGCGCCATCTTGCGGCCGAATACAACGTGTTGATGGTGGTGATGCTCCGCTATTGGTTCTTTGCCGCGTTCGTCGTGGCGCTATCGCAGCGAAACAAAGGCGGGATTGCAAGAACAGCGCGGTCGGCGCATTTGCCGCTTCAGATTTTTCGGGGCCTGCTTCTGGTGGCCGAGATATGCGTGATGGTTCTTGCCTTCACGCTTCTGGGGCTCGTGGAAAGCCACGCGATCTTCACCTGCTACCCGCTTCTTGTGGCCGCGTTGTCAGGCCCGGTGCTTGGTGAGCGTGTGGGCTGGCGGCGTTGGGCGGCCATTGGGGTGGGTTTCGTCGGTGTCCTGGTGATCTTGCGGCCAGGGGTGGCGGTGTTTTCGCCCGAGGCGCTCGTGCCGCTCGCATCGGCCACCATGTTCGCACTCTACGGGCTTCTGACCCGCTATGCCGCGCGCTTTGACAGTGCCGCGACATCGTTTTTCTGGACCGGCGTGGCAGGTGCGGCTGCGATTACGCCCCCTGGCCTTTGGGCCTGGGAACCCATGACAGTCCCGGATTGGGGTTGGATGGCGACGCTCTGTGTGACAGGTGCCCTTGGGCATTGGATGCTGATCCGCTGCTACGAAGTGGCCGAGGCAAGTGCGGTTCAACCCTTTGCATTTCTGCAGTTGGTTTTTGCCGCCACAATCGGAATCACGGTCTTCGGCGAAGCGCTGGCATGGAACGTCGCGCTTGGGGCGGGTATCGTTGTTGCGGCGGGCGTATTCACACTTTGGCGCGAGGCGCAAAGCAAGGCTTCCGCCTGAACCATGTCAGGGCCACCATGATGATCGGCTTCTGACGACATGCCCTAGCGCGCTGTCATCTCTTCCGTCAGCCGAATTGGGGTCGTCTCCCCGCTTAGTCGGGCCCGGTACACCGGCAGGCTCTCCATTACCCGCATTACATAGTTCCGCGTCTCCCGAAACGGGATATGTTCGATCCAATCAACGACATCGATGCGGCCTGTCCTGGGGTCACCACGTTCGCGCATCCAAGCGATCGGACGCCCCGGCCCGGCGTTGTAGCCCGCCGCGACAAGGACCATGTTCGGCCCAAACCTGTCGATAAGACCGTCAAGATAGGTCACGCCAAGCCGGGCATTGTAGACCGGGTCGTTCTGCAAGCGTGTGGCGCTGTAGCTGATGTTCAGCTCTCCTGCCACATCGCGGGCGGTTCCCGGCATGACCTGCATCAGCCCAATTGCACCCGCGGGGCTTTTAACCGCTGGGTCAAATTCGCTTTCCCGGCGCGCGATGGCAAGTGCAAGCTCTTCAGGAACCGGTAGACCGCCGAGGCCAAAATCGACAACCGGATAGTAGGCATGCGGGATCATGATCCCACGCCGCGCCGCCCGTTTTGCGATCATAAGCGCCAGGTGCGGCTCTTCGAGGTCCAGCGCGAAATCGCCCAATTGACCGGCTTCGACTTCGGACAATCCTTCTGCCAGATGCGTCAGGAACCGTTCCGCCAAGTTCGCCTCACCCGCCTCATGCAGCAGGACGGCAGCTTTCAGGACAGAGCTGTCGCGGAACTCTGCCTCGCGCCAGTCGGGTCGGTGCGTCTGACCGGTCAGCGCCGGATCCATCGGCAACCCCGCGCGTTCAGCGGCCAGGAGCCCGTAAAAGCTCGTTTGATACTCTGCCCCGAAGGCATAGGCCAACGCGGCCGGCTCTGCATTCCCAAGCGCCTCGTGCGCGCGACCTTCCCAATAGCCCGCACGGCCCAAGCTAATGGGCGAATCCACAACGATGCGGAAGTTCTTAAAATGCTCCAACGCCCGGGCAGGCTCATTAAGATACGTCAGCGACAGATACCCTGCCAGCCATTCGAGATCGGCGTAGGCATAGGTCGAACCGGGTTCGATACCGTGGGGGGCAGCAAGCCGATAGGCCAAATCCGGGTCTCCCGCACGCATGGACGCGCGTGTCAGAATGCGCCGCCAGTTCCCATACGCGGCAGGGCGGCCCAAATCGGTGCCAGCCTCTGCAAGTTCCAGCAGGATTTCCCGCGCTCCGTCACGGCGGCCTTTGTCCAGCCGCCACGAAAACCTTTCATAGGCAAGGCCAGGATCACCCTGCAGGCTGGCTGGCACACGCTCGATCAGCGTATCGACACCGGGCGCACGGGCCCGCAGTGCAAGTCTTGCTTCAGCCAGTGCCTGCCAGCCGTCGGAGACACGCGGCATGATCCGCCGGGCTGCCGCCGCCTCACCTTCCCAAAGCAGGTAATCCAGGCGGGCGGTGTGATGGGCGCGCAACGTGTCGCCGTAGCGTTCCAGCAAGTACCGTTCATCGTTCGTGGAAAGATCATGTTCGGTCCAGGCACGGACTGCGAGATCACGCGCCTCGTCGGCGCGTCCGCTTTCTTCATAGGCGGCGGCAAGGCCGATCAGTCCGGCCCCGGTTTGCGGTGGCCAAGCTTCAAAGAAGCTCAGCACTTCATCCACCCGCCGCCGGTAGGGCACCTTGCCCTCGGTCTTTTCCAGAAGAAACGGCAAGCCCGGCCAATCCGGCCGGCGGTCCAGAAACGCCCTGGCGGTGTCGAAATCGCCGCGGCCGGCGCGCAGCCAATGCCATTCGATCACATCGCGTTCGACCGAGCCTGCGCGTGACGCGATCCGAAGCGCGGCTTCCCAATCGCCGGACCGCATCGCGGCCATCGCGTTGGCCAGCGGCGCGCGATCAGGTAACGCACCAAGCGGTGCCGCCTTGCTGGACAGGTTTGCGACCGGCCGATTGGACAGACCTTCAGGACGAGCCAGGGGCCGCGTTTCACTGGTGGGTGCGGTTGCATCCGGGACATCGCCAGCCGATGGACGTGCCTTTGGCGAGACTTGCGCAAACGCATGAGTAGGGATGTTTGCCGCTGCAATCATCCCAAGGAGGACAGCGGAGAAGATATGAACGCGCGTAATCATGGCTCAGTAACCTAGCGCCCCGAAGTTAACGGTCACCACACAAACTTGGCTTTCGCAAGGCAACCGGCTAGTGTCCGCGGCGATCCGCTGACGGGGGTGCCCGAAGCGCAACGCATCTAAAGGACTACACCCATGTTCACGGGGTCTTTCCCTGCCCTGGTCACGCCCATGTCAAATGGCGACGTAGACTATCAAGCTCTTGAAAAAATTGTCGAATGGCAGATTTCTGAGGGCAGCCACGGACTGGTGCCGGTCGGCACTACAGGGGAAAGCCCGACCCTAAGCCATGGCGAGCACGAAGCGGTTGTGGAGGCTGTCGTCAAAACAGCCGCCGGTCGGGTTCCGGTTGTTGCGGGTGCCGGATCGAACAACACCGCCGAAGGCATTCGCCTGATGCGCCATGCCGAATCGGTTGGGGCAACTGCCGCGTTAGTGGTGACTCCATACTATAACAAACCGACGCAGGCCGGGCTGATCGCCCACTTTAAGGCGATGCACGATTGCTGCGATTTGCCGATCATCATCTACAATATCCCAGGCCGGTCGGTGATCGACATGACCCCCGCAACGATGGGAGAGCTTGCACAGCTGCCTCGGATCATCGGCGTGAAGGATGCAACAGGCGATGTGACCCGTGTGTCCGATCAACGCGAAACCTGCGGCGCTGATTTCATTCAGCTGTCGGGTGAAGACGGCTCGGCTCTTGGGTTCAATGCGCATGGCGGTAAAGGCTGCATATCGGTTACCGCGAACGTTGCGCCGCGCCTTTGCGCAGCGTTTCAAGAGGCGACGTTGGCCGGGGATTATTCCAAGGCGCTGGAGTATCAGGACAGGCTGATGCCGCTGCACCGCGCGATCTTCGTAGAGCCAGGACTTGCCGGTGCCAAATACGGGCTCTCCCGGCTTGGCCGTTGCAGCGAAGAAGTGCGGCTCCCGCTGACGGGGATCACGTCCGACACCAAGGCACAGATCGATGCTGCGATGCGCCATGCGGGATTGTTGAACTGACCACGGTTTCTGGCGCCCGGCGCGCCAATCTGATTGGCAGCCTTTGGATGGTTGCCGCGATGGCGGGCTTCGCAGTCGAGGATATGTTTCTGAAAGCGGCCGCCGCAAGCGTGCCTGTAGGCCAGGTCATGGTCATTTTTGGTTTTGGCGGTGTCCTGTGTTTCGCGGCGCTTGCGCTAGCATCGGGCGAAGCGCTTTTTCCGCCCGCAGCACGTAGTCCGTCGCTTTGGGTCAGAACCGTGTTCGAGATCACCGGACGGCTATTCTACACGCTCGCTTTCGTTCTGACGCCGCTGTCGTCGGCAACCGCGATTTTACAGGCAACTCCCATCGTCGTTGTCGCAGGGGCAGCCATGATGTTTGGCGAAACCGTCGGTTGGCGTCGTTGGAGCGCGATCCTTGTCGGTCTTGGCGGTGTGCTGGTGATCATTCGTCCGGGGGCTGAGGCCTTTTCGCCTCTGTCCCTGCTCGCCGTTCTTGGGATGATTGGATTTGCCGGGCGCGATTTAGCCACGCGCGCGGCACCTGCGGGATTGGGCACTTACACGCTGGGCGTCTATGGGTTTGCCGCGATTGTGGTCGCCGGGCTTGGATACGGCGCTTGGACCGGCGAAGGCGCGCTGTTACCGGACAGGACCGCGATGGCGGCCTTGGGCGGCGCGATCCTGTTCGGCGTGGCGGCCTATACTGCGCTGACGCATGCCATGCGCACGGGCGAGGTGTCGGCGGTAACACCCTTCCGCTATACGCGCCTTCTGTTCGGCGTGGCGTTGGGCATCCTTGTCTTCGGGGAACGCCCCGACGCGGCAACGGTTGTCGGAAGCGCCATCGTCGTCGCCTCGGGTCTTTTCATTCTGTTCCGAAGCCGTCAGTCCTGAATGTTGTGTTGCACCCGCCGGACGTGGCGCAGCGTGTCAGTCAGCATCGCCGTCATAAGTCCAAACATCATGAACCCGTTGGCACCGGTCATTCCACCTAGAAGCCGTTGTTCCTGCGGAACCACCACGTCACCTAGGCCCAAGGTCGTATAGGCGACAAGGCTGTAATAGACCGCCTCTTCCAGGGTCGGGAATACGGCCATCTGGTAAAAGATGATGGCCCAAAGCCAAACTCCAAACGACATGATCAACATCGTCGCGAAGACCACCATCACCATAATCACGAAATATTTGAACGGTTGCGGCGGTTTGCGCAGCCAGCCATCCATCGATTCCATCAATTCAGTGAAGCTCCACCACAGGGTCGTGGCGAAAATCAGCGACAGCAGGGTCACACCGGCGCCAAGAAGAAGTTGGTCGAACATGGCTGCGATCATCACTGGCCAGCAAGCGACGTCAAGCACCGCGCCTTCGGGTCTTGATGGACAGCGCCGTCCGACCCAGATAAATCCCCGCAATGGCCAAGCCCAAGGAAAACCCGAACTACAAAGTCATCGCCGAAAACCGGCGGGCGCGCTTCGACTATGCAATCGAAGACGACGTGGAATGTGGCGTTCAGCTCATGGGATCCGAGGTTAAGTCACTGCGCGAAAGCGGTGCGAACATCGCCGAAAGCTATGCAGCCGTCGAGAACGGGGAACTGTGGCTGATCAACAGCTACATCGCACCCTACGAACAGGCTAAGACGTTCGGGCACGAAGACCGGCGGCGTCGCAAGCTTCTGGTATCGCGCAAACAGCTGTCGGACATGTGGAATGCGACACAGCGGAAAGGCATGACTCTTGTGCCGCTTGTGATGTATTTCAACCATCGGGGCCTTGCGAAGCTGAAGATCGGAATAGCGCAGGGTAAGAAGCTTCATGACAAGCGCGAGACATCGGCCAAACGCGATTGGAACCGCCAAAAGCAGCGCCTGCTGAAAGAGCACGGCTAGACCTTGGCCCCGCGCTCACACTACCTGCAATTCGCGCGCAAGAAGGTCAAACACCAGCCGGATACGTTTGCTTGTCTGAACCTCACGATGGACCGCAAGCCAAACAGGAAAGGTAATCACGAAATCTGGCAGAACCTGTTCGACGCCGCCCAAGCACCCGGCGATCGTATCCGCCATTGGGCTGATCCCCAGCCCCGCCCGCGTCATCGACCATGCGACGTTCCCATCGGCGGATCCAAACCGAATTTGGTCCTGGGATACGGGCAGACCGCGCGCCCGGTATTCATCGATCAAACGGACATTGTCTGAAAACCCGATCAAATCATGGTCCGCGATATCTTCCAGCGTAGCCGGGCGTCCACGCCGTTCCAGATAGGTGGGAGAGGCATAGAGATGCGCGTCAATCTCGCGCAAAAGCCGAGCGAACAATTCCGGCGCTTCGGGCCGGACATGGCGCAGCGCGATATCGGCCTCGCGCCGTTGCAGATCGCTCACCGCGTTTGAGGCAACCACTTCAACCGTTATCCCCGGTGCAACTTCGCGCAGGCGCGCAAGGATCGGCGGCAGGACCAGCGTCGACATCACATCGCTTGCAGAGATCGAAACCCGGCCCTCGATCGCTTGACTGCGACCCGAGGCGAGAAGCGAGATTCGCCCTGCCGCATCCCCCATGGCTCGGACATGGTCCAGTAAATCCCGTCCTGTCGGCGTAAGCTCCAGGCTGCGACCAACCCGTTCGAACAGAACCACACCCAGGTCTTCCTCCAGCGCGGCGACCTGCCGACCGATGGTTGGCTGCGACTGACCAAGCGCCCGCGCCGCTGCGGAGAGAGAACCCTCTTCGGCCGTCGCCAAGAAGGCGCGCACCTGGTTCCAGTCAAATCCGACAGCCGCCCAATTCATGCATATATGTATAAACGTTCGGCAGAAACTGGCAATTCCACCCTAGAAATACCGGGGATATATGCGGCTGCAGAAGTTAATGCGCGAATGAGCTTACCGGTTTCGAGACGCGCCACCGCGAAGGATACACCATGACAACCTCTGCCTTCTGGGACAAAATCGCTCCCCGCTACGCCGCACGTCCCGTCCAAGATCCGAACGCCTACGCCGAGACATTGGAACGGACGCAAAGCTACTTGTCCGCGGACGACGACGTTCTTGAGGTCGGCTGCGGCACCGGGACCACTGCACTCCACCTCGCGTATGCTGTTCGGCACATCACGGCGACGGACTACGCCCAGGGTATGATTGATATCGCAGAAGGGAAGCGCGCCGACAAAGAACTTCGAAACGTCACCTTCCGGCAGGCCGGCCTGTCAGAGCCCGACGATCAAACCTACGATGCCGTCCTCGCTTTCAATCTCTTGCACCTTATCGAAGACGTTCCCGCCGCCATAGATGCACTGGCCGTGCGTCTGAAACCCGGCGGCTACTTCATCTCAAAAACCGTCTGCCTGGCGCATGGCGGCTGGCCGCTGCGCCTGCTGATCCCGGCGATGCGCTTGGTCGGCAAAGCCCCGTATGTGGGCTTTCTGCGCCGCACTGAGATGAACGGAATGATCGAGGCGGCCGGGCTTCAGATCGTCGAAACCGGTGGCTACCCCTCGGCCAGAAATCACTTCATCGTCGCCCGGAAAACCTAACGGTCAGGTCAGTCGGCGGGGTGTTTCCCTTGAACCGCGTTGAACATGGGCGTAGCAGAATGGGCGTTCAAATCACCGGGGACCCCCATGGCCGACGATCCCAAAACACTTGTCTCGACCGATTGGCTCGGTGCGCACCTCAGCGATCCCGATCTGCGGATACTCGACGGATCGTTCTACTTGCCCGATATGGAACGGAATGCCCGCGAAGAATACGGCGAGGCGCACATTCCCGGGGCCCGGTTTTTTGACATCGACGAGATCAGCGATCACCGATCTGACCTGCCGCACATGATGCCGCCGCCCGAGAAGTTTGTCAGTCGGATGCGCGCAATGGGCGTGGGCGACGGGCACCAGGTGGTCGTCTACGACGGCGCAGGGCTGTTTTCGGCTGCGCGGGTCTGGTGGCTTTTTCGAGCAATGGGAAAAACAGATGTCGCCGTTCTGGATGGCGGCATGCCAAAATGGTTGTCCGAAGGCCGCCCGGTCGAGGATATGCCCCCGGTCATGCGCGACCGCCATATGACGGTGACGCGGCAAAACCAGATGGTGGTCGATGTAACGCAAGTGGCGCATGCGTCGAAGTTGCGTAGCCACGAGATACTCGACGCCCGGTCGCCCGGGCGTTTCACCGGGGAAGAGGCAGAGCCCCGCAAAGGCCTTAGGTCGGGCCATATCCCCGGTTCCAAGAACATCCACTACCGGACATTGCTGAACCGAGACGGCACGATGAAATCTGCAGAGGACCTGCGCACCGTCTTCGGCGCCGCGGGTGTGGACCTTGCAAGGCCGGTTATCACCACCTGCGGCTCGGGCGTGACGGCTGCGATCATTGCGCTGGCCTTGGAAAGACTGGGGGTCTCGCGGACCGCACTTTACGATGGCTCATGGGCGGAATGGGGGATGTATGACGACCTGAAGGTAGAGACGGGATGAAGATCCAGCCTGCGGGAACGGAGCTTCGCTACACCGTCACCTGGCTTCATATGACAGAGCGGCCAACTTACCCGTGGCCGGCCTTGCCCGCGACCCATCCCGCGACGCTTCTGCATGCCGAGACCCCGCCACTTTGGTATTTCCTATCGCTCTATGATGCCGTGGGGCGCGATTACGCCTGGGAAGATATGCATTCCGAGGATCCGGCGGAACTGACGGCCTGGCTCGCAAGACCTGAAGTTGCGTTGTTCACACTGATGATGAATGGCTGGCCGCATGGATTCTTTCTGTTGGACGCAACCACGAAAGACATCACCGATCTGGCATATTTCGGGCTGGTGCCCGAGGCGGTCGGGACCGGGCTTGGAAAGTTCCTTCTTCGAACCGCTATCCATACGGCGTGGGATCGGGGCGGCATCACAAAATTGACCGTCAACACCTGCACACTTGATCATCCCCGCGCGCTGCAAACCTACCAGGCCGGTGGCTTTACGCCGGTCCGGCGCGAGGACTTTACCCGCACGCTCACCCGATCGCGCGATCTGTCGCGCATCCCCGAATGAGGAAACCCGATGTTCCAGACCCTGACCGAACAGCCCGCCGACAAGATCCTCGAACTGATGCAGCTTTATCGCGATGACCCGCGCGAGACCAAGGTTGATCTGGGTGTCGGCGTTTATAAGGACGCCGAAGGCAGGACGCCGGTCATGCGCGCCGTAAAGGCCGCCGAACAGCGCCTTTGGAACACCGAGACTACCAAATCCTATGTTGGCCTTGTCGGCGACAGCGCCTTCAACACCGCGATGCGGCAGCTGATCCTTGATGGTGCGGTCGCCGAGGATCGTTTGGCTTCTGCCGCCACGCCCGGTGGTACAGGGGCTGTGCGGCAAGCCCTTGAGATGTTCAAGATGGCCAATCCCGAGGGCACAATCCACGTGTCGGCTCCGACTTGGCCAAACCACCTCTCTATCATCAAATACCTTGGGATCCCCGTTGCCGAGTATCGCTACTTCGACGGGGCCACACGCAGCGTCGATTTCGACGGAATGATTGCAGACCTGAAACGCGCCGGGGCCGGTGATCTGGTTCTCTTGCACGGCTGTTGCCACAACCCCACCGGTGCAAATCTGACGGCCGACCAATGGCGCGCTGTCACTGATCTGCTTTTGGAAACTGGTGCAACGCCAATGATCGACATCGCCTACCAGGGCTTCGGCGATGGGCTGGAGGCCGACGCAGCGGGTGTTCGGCATCTGGCGTCCCGCATGCCCGAGCTTCTGATTGCCGCGTCCTGTTCTAAAAACTTTGGTGTCTACCGCGAGCGGACGGGCATCCTGATCGCAATCTCCGAAACCGCGGCGCAAACGAAGACGACCCAAGGCACGCTTGCCTATCTGAACCGACAAAACTATTCCTTCCCGCCCGATCACGGCGCGCGGTTGGTGCAGATGATCCTCGATGACGACGCCCTGCGCGCCGACTGGCAAACAGAGCTGGAAGAGGTCCGGCTTGGCATGCTGAAGCTTCGTGAAGACCTTGCAGGGGAACTGCGCCAGCGCACCAACTCTGACCGGTTCGATTTCATCGCACGCCATCGCGGGATGTTCTCGCGGCTGGGGGCCACGCCGGACCAGGTTCTGGCGATGCGCGAAAGCCATGGGATCTATATGGTCGGTGATAGCCGTATCAACGTGGCCGGCCTGAACGCCAGAACCATTCCGATCCTGGCCGAGGCAATCGTGGCAGCTGGCGTGTAACTGCGGCAATCATCGCGCCGTGACGCCGCGCTGTATCCACGGAACAGTCCAAACAAAAAACCCGGGCGCGAGCGCCCGGGTCAGTTGCACATCAAGGCCGATTGGAAGGGGTATCAGCCTTTGGTGAAGTCTGGGTAAGCTTCCATTCCAAGCTCGGACGTATCGAGCCCGTTGATTTCCGCTTCCTCGTCGACACGCAGACCCATGATCCCCTTCAGAATCACCCAAACGATCAGCGCCGCGACGAATGTGAACACGCCGTAAGCCACGATACCGGTCAGCTGGGTCACGAGGCTGGCGTCCGAATTGTAGAACACGACCGCGATAGTGCCCCAGATCCCCGCAAAAAGGTGAACCGGGATGGCGCCGACCACGTCGTCGATCTTCATCTTGTCCAGCATTGGAACCGTGAAGACCACGATGACGCCACCGATTGCACCGATCCAAAGCGCGCCAAACAGCGACGGCGCCAGTGGTTCCGCGGTGATCGACACGAGGCCTGCAAGAGCTCCGTTCAGGACCATCGTCAGGTCGACCTTGCCATACACGATCTGTGTCAAGATCAGCGCAGCGATCGCACCCGAAGCCGCCGCCATGTTCGTGTTGGCGAAGATCCGGCTGACGTCGGTGATGTCGCCAACGGTCCCGGCCGCAAGCTGCGAGCCGCCGTTGAAGCCGAACCAACCGAGCCACAGAATGAACGTACCCAAAGTTGCAAGGGCAAGATTCGAACCAGGCATCGGGTGCACTTGACCGTCCTTGTACTTGCCAAGACGGGGGCCCAGGATGATCGCACCAGCAAGCGCTGCCCAGCCACCGACGGAGTGCACGATGGTGGAACCGGCGAAGTCAGAGAAACCCATCTCCGACAGCCAGCCGCCGCCCCACTGCCACGAGCCCGAGATCGGATACATGATACCGGTCAGAACAACGACAAACACAAGGAATGGCCAAAGCTTGATCCGCTCTGCCAGAACGCCCGAAACAATCGAAGCCGTCGCCGCGACGAACATCAGCTGGAAGAAGAAGTCCGATCCAACAGAAGCATAGTCGAGTGCCGCATCTTCCGCAGCAAGGCCAACAGGCTCCAGCACCGTGGGTACGAAGTTAAAGGCGAAATATCCGTTGAAATCGCCCGGGTACATCAGGTTGAAGCCAACCAGCCAGTACATAACCGACGCGATGGAAAACAGCGCGATGTTCTTTGTAAGCTGCATCGTAACGTTCTTCGAGCGCACGAGGCCGGCTTCGAGCATCGCAAAGCCCGCGGCCATCCAGAACACAAGAAAGCCGCCCACAAGGAACAGCAGCGTGGTGAAGATGTAGGGCTGAATGTCTGGCGCGGCCTCTTGCGCATAACCGGTCGCCGGGACCAGCGCGGCGGTACCCAAAGCGGCAGCCAGAAGGAAGTTTCTGAGTTTCATTACCTATAGTCCTTTTGTCTCAGCCCGCGTCAGAGCGCGTCCGCGTCGGTTTCACCGGTGCGGACCCGCATGGCGCTTTCGACGTCGAGTACAAAGATCTTGCCGTCACCGATCTTGTCGGTCTTGGCAGTCGTAGCGATGGTCTCGACAATCTGCTCGGCCATCCCCGCCGGCGCCACGATCTCGAGTTTCACCTTGGGCACGAAATTCACGGCGTATTCTGCGCCGCGATAAATTTCGGTGTGGCCCGATTGCGAACCAAATCCCTTGATTTCGGTGACCATCATGCCGCGGACGCCAATGGCGGTGAGCGCTTCGCGCACCTCCTCCAGCTTGAACGGCTTGATTGCTGCGATGATGAGTTTCACATGCATCCCCTTCCGTCTTGCGGGGCCTGCCCCCGCTATTCACGCTCGCGAGAAGGGAGGCGAAGAGAACATGAACTCAAGGAACGCGCGCTGGGATTCCGTTCGGATTCCAAAGGAGTTGCACATTTTTTGCACAAATTACAGGCAATGCTTATTTTTTAGTCTGTTTTGAATCCGACAGCAACGCTGTTCCGGGTCTACAAACCTGTGCGAAGTGCGTATGATCCGCAAAACAGGCAGGCACGGCAGACACAATGGCAAAGGCACGCGGCGGCAAACCGCCTCTTAAGGCCGAGCGACGCTATCGGACGGCGGCTCCGCAAAAGAAAACCCCCGCTCCGCGTCGGAAGAAGCGGCGCGCCCCAAAACGCGCTGCCCGCAGAACCCCGCTTCTGCTGCGTCCGTTTGTCTGGCTCTTTCGGCTTTTGACGCGCCTCACAATCCGGGCGGGTGTCGTTTGCGCGATCATTCTGGCTGTGGTCGTCAGCTACTATGCTGTTGGCCTGCCTGCGGTCACTGATGTCTTGGATGCCCGCGCGCGCGGGTCGGTTACACTTCTGGATCAGGACGGCCAGGTCTTTGCCTGGCGGGGCGAGCAGTTCGGTGGCCAGATAACCGCTGACACGGTGTCCCCGCACTTGCGCAATGCGGTCATCGCAACCGAAGATAAGCGTTTCTATCGCCATTTCGGTATCAGCCCGCGCGGCATCGCAAGCGCTGTGCGGATCAATCTAAGCGAAGGACGCGGACCGTTGTCGGGACATGGCGGTTCGACCATCACGCAGCAAACGGCGAAGCTGCTCTGCCTTGGTAATCCGTACGATCCTGCCTCTGGCATGAGCGAGGCCGAATACGAAGCCGACTGCCGCCGGACAACCATCCAGCGCAAGATCAAAGAGGCGATCTACGCGATTGCGATGGAGGCGCGGTACTCCAAGGACGATATCCTGACGATCTACCTCAACCGCGCTTACCTAGGTGCCGGCACGCGCGGTTTTGAAGCCGCCGCACAACGCTACTTCGGCAAATCGGCGAATGAAGTGTCGCCGTCCGAAGCCGCGATGTTGGCGGGGCTTCTGGTAGCGCCGACCCGCTACGCACCGACGGCGAACCTTAAGCGTAGTCAGGATCGGGCGAACCTGATCCTTGGTTTGATGGAAGCCCAAGGGCTTTTGAGCGAGGGCGAAGCTGCATACGCGCAGACCAACCCTGCAGTTTTGTCGGAAGCCGCAGAGCGGAGCGCGGGCGGCTACTTCGCCGACTGGGTGATGGACGAGGGCCCGGCTTACCTTACGCGCGACACGACCGAAGATGTGATCGTCCGCACAACCTTTGACCAGCGTATCCAGAAAGCGGCCGAGGACGCACTGCAGTATGTGTTCGACACCAAGGTCAGCGCAGGCTCCAAAGCGCAAGCGGCCATTGTGGTCATGAGCGCGGACGGTGCGGTGCGTGCCATGGTCGGTGGTCGGAAGTTCAAGGGGATCGCCGGACAATTCAACCGCGCAATTCAGGCGAAGCGTCAAACCGGATCGTCCTTTAAGCCATTCATCTACGCCGCTGCCCTGGATCTCGGCCACAGCCCGTTGGGCGTTGTCCGGGACGAACCCTTGACGGTCAATGTGCCCGGCTCGGGCCCCTGGACGCCACAGAACTATGACAGAACGTTCCGCGGCCCTGTGACGCTGACCGAAGCGCTGAAATGGTCGTTGAACATTCCGGCAGTGAAGGTCTCGGAGTATGTCGGGCGGGAGAACGTACGCTCTGTGGCCGAAGGGTTCGGCGTCGAAAGCGATCTTGCGGCTGGTCCCGCCTTGGCACTTGGCGTGTCGGAATCGACCCTTCTGGAAATGACCGGTGCCTACGCCGGTATTCTGAACGGCGGATCATCCGTCCGGCCCTATGGCATGATCGAGCTGTCGTTGAAGAACGACTCAACTCCGATCATCGGACAGGAAGGCGGGATCGGTGAGCGGGTGATCTCGGACCGCGCGGCGGGCCAGCTTGTATACATGATGCGCGAAGTTGTTCTGTCGGGCACGGGCGGGCGCGCCACAGTCCAAGGGGTCGAGGTCGCCGGGAAGACCGGTACTACACAAGCGGCCCGCGATGCGTGGTTCATCGGGTTCTCGGCCGACTACGTTGTGGGTGTCTGGATGGGCTATGACGACAACACACCGCTGAGGGGTGTCACAGGTGGCGGTTTGCCCGCCGACATTTTTGCCGAGGCCATGCTACGCGTCCATGACGGGCTACCGACGCGGCCATTGCCGCTGGTTCCGCCTGAGCCGGGCCAACAGATCGCCCAGGACAGCTCCGCATCGCAACGTCCACCGCCGCCCGTGAATGGCGCCGGCGAGCTTGAGAACGTTTTGCGGCGAGTATTCCAGGATATCTTTGGCAATTAGGTCCGCAGATCCGCGTCAGCCACGCTGGCGCAGGTCGGCGATCATGGCGTCAATGTTTCCACGGTTCCGGTCCAGAAGCGCCCCGATCTCGGTTCGCTCGGTTTTTCCCAGACTGATACCCTCGATGACGATATCGAAGAACCGGTCCTGACCGGACCGGTCCGAGACACGAAAGACAACCGAGAACGGTGAACTTCCTTGAAGCCGGGCTACAGTCTGCACCTCTTGGTAGCGCCCGGCATTGCGGGTGCCCTGCACGTCTATCCGACCACCGATGAACTCGCGAAAGCGCTTGCCGTACTTTCGGGCCATATAGCCTGCGAACGCGTCGGCAAAAGCACGCTGCTGCGCCTGGCTTGCGCGCCGCCTGTCGGGACCCAGGACGGACGCGGCAATCACCCCGACATCACCGTAGCGGCGAAAGATCCTTTCGAAGTCTGTGTACATCGCGCGTTCAGACTTGCCGGAATTAATCACGCGGTTGATGTCATCGACGACCTGTTGAACAAGTGCGCGTGCCTGCGCATCTGACAAGGCAGACGCCGGTCCGGCAGCGTGTGCGACGAAGGCAGCGCCTGTCATCAGGGCCATCCGGCGGGAAATCCTATTCATCGAAAAGATCCTCGTAGGGGTCGAATTCAAACTCGTCGTCCTGGCCCAATTCGAACCGCCGGTTCTGCAAGTAGATGCTGCGGGTCTGGGCATAGCTGTCTGCGCTGTCGTCGAGCAAGCTGTCTACCGTGTCGCCAAACTCATATCGCTGCTGAAGGACATCGCCTGCTGTGACACCCGGCGAGACCCAGATGATCGACCGGTCCAGCGCGTAGGCGGTCGGGTTCGTCACGATATCGACAACCGTACCAATCGTATCGCGCTCGGTTGACGGGCCGATGAACGGGCTTTCGATATAGGCACCTTCGGGAGCTCCCCACACGTGCAGTGTCTGGCCGAAGTCAGACGGGCGGCGTTCAACACCTGCAGCCGATGCAGAGTCCAACAGACCGAAACCGAACACGCCATTGAACGCCAGCCTTAGGGTGTTGTGGGCGGCATCCTCGAAGCTGCCCTGGAAAACGTCGTTCAGAATGTAACTGGGTGTCGAAACGAAATCCTTCATGTTGGACACACCCGCCCGAATTTCGCCAGGCAAGACTTCACCGTAAGCGCGCGCGACAGGCCGCACCAGGTTGCGATCGAGCGAAACGTTGAAGTCGTGGACTTTCCGGTTGCGTTCTTCGTAGGGATCAAAAATTTCGACGGACTCGTCGGGCGTGGTGCAGGCGGCAAGCCCAAAAGCAAGACCCACAGCTACACCCACCGTCGATACCCCGTACTTCATTCAATCCTCCACCGACGGTCACACGAGCCCTCTCTATAGAAGATAGGTGTGCTTTCCCGAAGGAAATGCCAACGAAATCCGGTATTGCCCAATTTGTGTGCGAAACAAACCTTTCGCGTGGCCATACTGTCTTCCCGGGCTGCATCCCGGGCGCTAAGGGTGGCACAGAGAAATCGCCGAAGGAACACAATGCTCATGTCTGCGCCAATGTCTGCGTCCGTCGAAGAATCACTCGCCCAGATGGGCCTGACCCTACCAGAGGCGGCAGCCCCCGCCGCGAACTACATTCCATTTGTGCGGTCAGGCAACCTTCTCCATGTCTCTGGCCAGATCTCAATGAAGGATGGAGCGCTAATCATCGGCAAGCTTGGCGACACGATGGATGTCGAGGGCGGCAGGGAAGCGGCACAATTGTGCGCCTTGTCGCTGATCGCCCAAGTCAAGGCGGCGTGCGACGGCGACTTGTCGCGTCTGCGACGGGTCGTCAAACTGGTTGGCTTCGTGAACTCGACCCCCGCGTTCACAGATCAACCCAAAGTGATCAATGGCGCGTCGGATCTGATGGTCGAAGCACTAGGAGACCGGGGACGCCATGCGCGTTCCGCCGTGTCGGCTGCGTCGCTTCCATTTGGGGTGGCGGTTGAAATCGAAGGAATCTTTGAAATCGAATGAGATGGCTTCCGCAGGGCTTTTTTGAGCGGCCCTTTGCCCACCGCGCGCTACACGGGGCTGGGCGGCCCGAAAACGGCTTGTCTGCGGTCCGTGCGGCCGTGGCCGCGGGCTACGGGATTGAGATTGACGTTCAGCCATCGTCCGACAATCGTGCGATGGTATTTCACGACGCTGCTCTCGATCGAATGACTTTGGCCTCAGGGCCCATCCAGGACCGTAATGCCAGCGAGCTTGGCCGCATCAGGTTGATGGGGTCAGACGATACAGTTCCGACCCTCACGCAGATCTTGGATGAGGTCGCGGGCCAGGTTCCGCTGGTGATTGAGATCAAGGATCAATCCGGCTTGTTCGGCCCGACGGACGGGATGCTTGAAGCGGCCGTTGCGCAAGCGATCGAAACCTACCACGGTCCCCTCGCAATCATGTCGTTCAATCCGCATACGGTTGCGCGGATGCGGGACCTCGCCCCGGAATGCCCACGTGGGCTAACGACCGAAACCTTCACCTCGGACACCGCGCCGGGCGCAAGCGATGCGGCACTGCTCGCTTTGACCGAAATGACGATGCTGGACGAAACAGGGGCCTGCTTTATCAGCCATGACGTCGAAGACCTTTCAAGCGCAGCGGTGTCGGCGGTGCGCAATCGGGGGTTGCCTATTCTGTGTTGGACCGTCCGGTCGCAAAAGGTCGCCGACCAGGCACTGAAAATCGCCGATCAAATCACGTTCGAGGGCTTCACCCCCGGTTGACGCGGGAAGGGTATGCCCCACCTAAGTCTTATCCCGTCAAAGAAGGGTCCGCATGGATCAGGCTCAGATCGAAATCGAGGCCTTTGGCACGCTCGATGCCATTAGCGAGGTGGAGTGGGACGCTTGCGCGTGCCCGGAAACCGAAGATGGCGACCGGCCCATCGACCCGTTTACGACCCATCGGTTTCTTTCCGCGCTGGAACAGTCGCGGTCGGTCGGAAGCGGCACGGGCTGGCAACCCCGTTATCTGGCGGCCCGCATGGACGGCGAACTGATTGGGGTCGCGCCGCTTTATGCCAAGGGCCACAGCCAGGGCGAATACATCTTCGATTACAACTGGGCCCACGCCTACGAAAATGCAGGCGGGCGGTACTATCCCAAACTTCAGATTGCGGTGCCCTTTACGCCAGCCACGGGTCGCCGGTTTCTTGCCCGGCCAGGGTACGAAGCTGCCGCTGTCGCCGCGCTGACAGAAGGGGCCGTGCGTATTGCGTCCGACAACAGCGTGTCGTCTCTGCACGTCACCTTTTGTACTCCCGAAGAGGCAGAGCTTGGGGCCGAGATCGGGCTTTTGCACCGCGTCACCCAGCAATTTCACTGGCAGAACCCAGGCTATGCTGACTTTGACGCGTTCTTGGCGTCGCTTTCTTCCCGAAAGCGCAAGAATATTCGCAAGGAACGTGCGACGGCGCAGAACTTTGGCGGCGAGATCGTTGGGTACACTGGCGACGCGATTCAGCCAGAGCATTGGGACGCGTTCTGGCGATTTTATCAGGACACGGGCGCGCGCAAATGGGGCACCCCATATCTGACGCGTGCTTTCTTTGAGATCGCGCACGATACGCTTCGCGACGATATCCTACTGGTGCTTGCCGAGCGGGGACGCCCGGTAGCGGGGGCCTTGAACTTCATCGGGCGCGAAACGCTCTATGGCCGGTACTGGGGTGCGATCGAAGATCATCCCTGCCTGCATTTCGAAGCCTGCTATTATCGGGCCATTGACTACGCGATCGCGCATGGTCTGGCGCGGGTCGAGGCGGGTGCGCAAGGGGAGCATAAACTTGCGCGCGGCTATCTGCCGGTGCAAACGCATTCCTTGCACTGGTTTGCGGAAGACGGTTTCGCGCGCGCAGTCGCACAATACCTGCGTGCCGAACGCGATGCGGTTGATGAGGAAATCGAAGTACTTACAAGCTATGGCCCATTCAAGCGAACGACGGGGGAAGAGTAATGGCAGAAAAGCTGGACGACGATAGGCGGTCGGAATTGATCGCACCGCTGATCGACAAGGGTTGGACGCATGATGCAAAGCGGGATGCAATTACTAGAACATTCACGTTCGGGACGTTTGTCGAAGCATTCGGGTTTATGACACAGGCCGCGATCCACGCAGAGAAGTTGAATCACCACCCCGAATGGTCCAACGTTTACAATCGCGTCACCGTGACGTTGACGACGCATGATTGTGGTGGGCTGACCGAACTTGACGCCAAGCTCGCCAGCCGCATGGAAGCGCTGCTATAGGCAGCACAGAGGGGAGCTTCTTTAGCATGGAATTTTTTGAAACGACCCTGCGCGAGCTCTTTGAGCCTGAGGTCGTGCTTGGATTTGTCGGCGATATTGTCGCAGCGGCCCTGATTCTATTCCTTGGCCTGATCCTAGCAGGCTGGGTCAGCCGACGCATCAGGGCCATCGGCGGTCGGAACGAACATCTGGACCCCACCCTGTTTTCATTTCTGGGAAACATCGCGCGGTACACAGTCATTGCGTTTGCCGTGCTCTTTGTCCTCAACACGTTCGGAGTTCAGACAACCTCGATCGTGGCTGTGTTCGGTGCCGCCGGTCTTGCAGTTGGGTTGGCGCTGCAGGGAACGCTGTCGAACGTTGCGGCCGGCGTGATGATTGTCTTTTTCCGCCCGATCAAGCAGGGCGACTTCGTTTCCGTCGCGGGCGAGATGGGGACGGTCAAGGAAATCACCCTGAACTTCACCGAACTTGCGACGCTCGACAATGTGCAGGTGATCATTCCCAACAGCCAAGTTTGGGGTAATACGATCACGAACTACTCGATATACGACACGCGTCGGGTCGAATGGGTTTTCGGTGTTGGCTATGGAGCAAACCTGGCCGATGCTGAGCGGATCATTCGCGACACGATCCTGTCCGATCCGCGTGCCATGAATGATCCGGAGCCTTGGATTCAGGTTGCAAACCTTGGCGAATCCTCCGTCGATTTCATGGTCCGTGTCTGGTGCAGGGCCGAAGACTTCTGGGGCTTCAAGACTGATATGACGCGACAAGTCAAAGAAGCGCTGGACACCGGCGGGGTCGACATCCCGTTCCCGACACGGACGATCCTTTCCGAACCGGCCAGCGCCTGAAGTCAGATCACGCGAACGGGCAGCGACTGATATCCACGAAAACGCGCAAGCGGCATCCTTACGGGGGTTCCGTTTGCGGCAAGTTTCGGGAACCTCTGAACAAGCTTGCCCAGCGCGATGCGCCCTTCGATCCGGGCAAGGGTCGCCCCCAGACATACATGGATGCCTGTAATGAACGCGATATGGCGGTTCGGTTTACGGGCGATATCCAATCGGTCGGGATCTGCAAACACTTCTGGATCGCGGTTGGCTGCACCGATCGAGGTGTGAATGTAGGTGCCCTTGGGGATGGTGCCGGAGGATAGCGCAATATCCTCGCCCGCCAGCCTGTTCCCGATTTGCAGAGGGCTTTCAACGCGTAAAAACTCTTCCACGGCCGGTGCAATCAATTCGGGCGCCTCGATCAGGAAACGGTGCTGGTCGGGATTGTCGAGCAACAGGCCGATTGAGTTTCCAACCAGGCTTGTGGTTGTTTCGTGACCCGCATTCAGAAGGAAAATGCAGTTCTGGACGAGTTCCTCTTGGGTCAGCCGCCGACCTTCATGCTCGCCGAAGACAAGCGCTTCAAGCACTTCGCCTTGCGCGGCACCATCCGGATGGGCGCGGCGATGATCGATCAGATCCGACAGAATCTCTCCGAATTCGGTGACTGCCGCGTTTCCTGCCTTGATCCGATCGATGGGAACGACAGGGTCAAGAGCGCCAAGGATCGCAAGCGAGAAGCCTCGTAGCTTTGAGCGGTAGCTTTCGGGAATGCCCAGCATAAAGGAAATGATCTCGGTCGGGAGCATCATCCCGAAATCGGCAATCAGATCCAATTCTCCGCGATCTTCGACCTCATCCAAAAGCCGATCGACGATACCGTCGATCAAAGGTTCCATTTCGGCCAGCTTGCGCGGGGTGAACGCACCAGAAATCAGCTTTCGGACCACCGTGTGATAGGGGGGATCGTTGAATATCAGGCTTGTCGTGTGATGCGTCTTCAGGGGGCATTCACCGAACTTTGTCCCAAAAGCCTCTGTCTTGTCAGACAACATATCGCGCGATCGATAGACCTGAACCACATCCTCGTAGCGCGTCAGGTAGACCGACCCGTCAGAGTTTGGATGCACCGGGCTCTCGGCTCGCAAACGATGCAGAATAGGGTGCGGATTCTCGATGAATTCCGGCCCGATGGCATTCAGATCGAACCTCCCGACTTCGTCGAGCATGATACCATTCCTCCCAAGTCTAGGTATGGAATAGTAAGACCCATTACTATTTTCGCAATACCGGTCTGGATGTCACTTTAGTTCGGCGAGCATCGCCTCGCCGGTTGTGCTCGCACACACCCCCATGTCATCAAGGTGGAATGCAGCAACCGTGGTGTCTTCCACCAGCATGGCAAAGCGTCGAAAGCGGTCGTGAAAGCCCACATCCGGATTGGACCACGCCAGGCCCATGGCGCGCGCCAAAGCACCGTCACTGTCCGCCAGCATGCGAATACCCGCCGCAATCGCGCCTGACTGTTCGCCCCAAAGACGCATGACGTGGACGTCATTCAACGAAAGGCAAAGGATCTCGTCCACACCTTTCTGCCGAAGCCTATCCGCGGCTCTGACAAAGCTTGGCAAATGGGCGCTTGAACACGTCGGCGTGAAAGCCCCTGGCACGCCAAAGACGATAACCTTTCTGCCCTTCAAAAGCCCGGTAAGATCGACACGGATCGGCCCGTCGTCTTGTTTTTCCACAAGCGCCGCCTCTGGCAATCGGTCACCCGGTCCGATCAAGCGGCAAGTCTTTCCAGAAGACTTTGGCCGGTCGACACGTTGCAAGTATTGGGTTCGTCGACATTGACATGGGTCACAATGCCATCCTCGACGATTGCTGCATAACGGTTTGAACGGTCGAAGAATCCAATTGCTGGCACTGTGAAGTTCATACCGATTGCCTTGGTGAAAGCAGCATCCGCATCCGCGAGCAGCGTAATGCCAGCCGCATCGGCGCCTGATGCTTCGGCCCATGCTTTCATAACGAAGGGATCGTTCACCGACACACATATGATCTCGTCCACGCCTTGCTCGGCAAACTCGTCGGCTGTCGCAATAAAACTTGGCAGATGGATTGTACTGCACGTACCGGTGAATGCGCCGGGCAGACCGAACAGGATGACCCTCCGCCCTTTAATGTAGTCGTTCAGGTCCACAGTTTCTGGTCCGGCGTCGCCAAGGCGCGCTAGTTGCGCGTTCGGCAGGCTCGCCCCTTCAGAAATCGACATCTGGCCCGTCTCCTTCGTGTTGCATTGATTGCTAGGCCTGACATAGCGTGCGGCGCCGGAGCATCAATCAAGGGTGGCGCAGTTGGAACGAATTATCGTCGTAGGTGGTGGGCAGGCCGGGGCCTCGCTGGTCGCAAAGCTGCGCGCGTCGGGCCATCAGGGTCCGGTCACGCTGATCTGTGAAGAAAGCGTGCCACCCTATCAGCGTCCGCCCCTGTCAAAAGCGTACCTCAAGGGCGAGATGGAATTGGAACGGCTATTCCTGCGCCCCGAGAGCTTTTACGAAGAAAACGGCATTGATTTGCGTCTGAACACCACCGCCAAGGCGATTGATCGCGAGCACAAAGTCTTGATCGCGGACGGCGCGTCCCTTCCCTACGACCAATTGGCCCTTGTCACGGGTTCGGTTCCCCGCCGTCTGCCGGGCGCAATCGGGGGCGACCTTTCGGGCGTACACGTCGTGCGGACGCTCAAGGACATTGATGAAATGGCCCCAGCCTTCGTGCCAGGCAAACGCGCTGTGATCGTTGGTGGCGGATACATCGGTCTTGAAGCAGCAGCGGTCGCCGCCGAGAAGGGTCTAGATGTAACGTTGATCGAGGCGACAGACCGCATCCTTGGTCGCGTAGCCTGCCCCGAAACCGCAGACTTCATTCGTGCGATGCACCAGGGTCATGGGGTCGACATCCGTGAAGGCGTAGGGGTCGAAAAGCTCTTGGGCGACGAACACGTGACGGCGGCCCGACTTGCGGACGGAACTGATCTTGCGGCCGACATCGTGATCGTCGGTATCGGCATCACCCCGTCAACGTCCCTTGCCGAAGATGCCGGATTGACACTCGACAACGGCATTGCGGTTGATGCAATGGGCCGGACATCGGATCCGGCGATCTGGGCGGCGGGCGATTGCGCCTCGTTTCCGTGGCGTGGCGGACGATTGCGGCTTGAGAGCGTCCAGAATGCCATTGATCAGTCAGAGGCCGTGGCCCAAAACATGCTCGGCGCCGAAGCGCCGTATGTGCCCCATCCCTGGTTCTGGTCGGACCAATATGACCTGAAGCTTCAGATTGCAGGGCTTGGAGGCGACGCCACGCACGTGGTCGTACGACCGGGCGAGCGTGCCGGAACCCAGTCGCACTGGTACTATCGCGATGCAGACCTTGTCGCGGTCGATGCGTTGAACGATCCGCGGGCGTATATGGTTGGCAAGAGGCTTCTGGAAGCTGGCCAGTCCCCGGCGCCTGAACAGGTCTCTGATCCCGGTGTCGTTCTGAAATCCTTGCTGAAAGTCTAAGGTCCCGTCATGCGGATCGTGGGCGGGGAATGGCGCGGTCTGGGCTTGGCCGAGGTGGGCAAGGGCGATCCGCAAAGCCACTTGCGCCCGACCTCGGATCGCGTGCGCGAGAGCTTGTTCAATATCCTCGAACACGGCGCGTACCGGGGCGCGCTTGACGGTGCACGTGTTCTGGATCTGTTTGCCGGCACCGGCGCGCTTGGGCTCGAGGCGCTTTCACGTGGCGCCGAACGTGCGATGTTCGTGGATCAGGGGCGCGCGGCCCAAAAGATTCTGTCAGACAACATCGCGCGAACCCGCGCCGATGCGCGCGCCGTGGTTCTGCGTGCGGACGCAACGCGGCTGCCCCAAAACACCTACCCGCCCGCCACGGTTATCTTTCTCGATCCCCCCTACGGCAAAGGGTTGGGTGCACGGGCGCTGGCGTCGGCAACCGCACAGGGTTGGTTGGCGCCGGACAGCCTGATCATATGGGAGGATGCCGCACCTCAGACCGCGCCGCAGGGGTACAGCTTGACCGAGCATCGCCGGTTCGGTGGCACCCATATCACGTTCCTGAACGCCATCTCGCGCTAGCCGTCCGATCGCGCTAGCATGGTGATATGGACACAGTTCGCACGCTACCGTTCGATCTTGATGCGCCGGCGGCAGAAGACAGCGCGCCAGGGCCGCTGCACCGCCACCTTTGGCCGCTGATGGGGGATATCGCCTCGGCCCGCGCGGGGGTTCCGGAACTCTTGATCCAGTGGCGACGCGCCGAAGGTGCCGACGACCTCGATCCCCACGTCTGACCCGCATCCGTCCTAAACATGTCCCACGGCGTGAAGGCTAGACTGGGCCCGCTACACTTGCGTCGGGTGGAATCGGTTCCCGGGAGATAACGTAAAGATATCTGCACCGTCGGATGTGACGCCGACCGAATGCTCAAATTGGGCGGACAGGCTTTTGTCCCGTGTGACTGCCGTCCAATCGTCGGCCAGCACTTTCGTTTCCGGTCGGCCGAGGTTCACCATAGGCTCGATCGTGAAGAACATTCCCTCTTCCAGCACTGCGCCTGCACCAGGGCGCCCGTAGTGCAGCACATTCGGCGGCGCATGAAACACCCGCCCCAGCCCATGACCGCAGAAATCACGAACGACGCTCATCCTGCGGCTTTCCACGTAGCCTTGGATCGCCGCTCCGATATCACCAAACGTGTGCCCGGGTTTCACCGCTTCAATGCCGACCATCAGCGCATCATGGGTCACCTGGATCAGCCGTTCGGCCTTGCGGTTCAGTTTACCCGCAACATACATCCGGCTCGAGTCGCCATACCAGCCATCAACGATCACAGTGACATCGATGTTCAGGATATCGCCATCCTTAAGGATCTTTGGACCGGGGATGCCATGGCAGACAACGTGATTGACGCTTATACAGGACGCATGCTGATAGCCTTTGTAGCCGATCGTGGCGCTTGTGGCACCAGCCTCGTCAACCATTCGCTCAATAGCAGCGTCGATAACCCCTGTGGTTTGACCTGGAAACACCTCGACCGAGATCCGGTCGAGTATCTCGGCTGCAAGCCGCCCCGCCCGGTGCATTCCGGCGAAATCTTCGGTCTCATGAATGCGAATGCCGTCTTTCGTCAGACGGCCACGGGTCTCGTCCACAGTACGCTCCACAAAGGTCGGCTCTTAGATAGGTGAGTGCGGCGGAAATCGCCAGAGGTGCTCAGGTCGCAGGCTCAAGTTCCAGGCGCGGACCCATCCAAACGCCAGTTCGGTCGATCTGTGTTCCGTAGCAGAGCATTTCGACACCCGCATCGCGTGCCCGCGCAAATGCCACCGCGTAGGCCGGATCAAGATCGGTGGCAAGCTTCATCCGTGCGCAATCGGTCCGCTGCACCAAGTAAAGCATTGCGGCCCGATGGCCCTGTGCGACCATATCTGACAACTCGTCCAGATGCCGTGCACCGCGTTTAGTGACACTGTCGGGGAACTCTGCCCAATCCGCATCCCGTCGCAGATGCACGTTCTTCACTTCGACGTAGGCATCCGGCAGATCTAGCCCGCTTAACAGGAAATCGACACGGCTTTTGGCACCGTATTTCACTTCGGGTCGTACTGTTTCATAGGCCGTAAATTCCGCGATCTGCCCAGCGGAAAGCGCCTCTTTCACGACGCGATTTGGCACAGCAGTATCGATGCCCGACCAGTGGCCGCCGGGAAGTTCGACCAACCGCCAGCCGTACTTCAGCCGCTTTTTCGGATCGTCATTGGGTTCAAGCCAGATACGCATACCCGGCTTTGCCAGGCCCATCATCGACCCTGGATTCGGACAATGGGCCGTAATCTCTTCACCTGTTTCAAGCCGCGCATCGGCGAGGAACCGTTTGTAGCGGTGGATTAGCGTGGCGGGGATCAAAGGCGAGGGAAACTGCATTCCTGCGCCCTAGCAAGCTGGGACAAGAAACGAAAGTCCGGGGCGGGAACGCAATTGGGCCGGCATCGGATGACCGGCCGCGGCCTTGGACATGCGCTTTAAGTACGGCACACCCCAGGGCTTCGGTTACACCAGATCCAGATACTCTCGAAGGTGCGAGGGCATGTTGTTGTTGGTGAGCTTTGCGTAGCGCAGCAGAACCAGCGTTGCGATCAGATCTTCTCGCTCGGGTTCCTTGAACTTGGCGGCCCATTTATTCGCGTTTCGTACAATTGCTTTTGCTTCCTCCGGATGAGACTCGTAGTGCGAAAGTTTCTCATCGAGATCTGCGAGATCGTGGCGGACCTCGACATAGTGGATGCCCGGCTTCAACCGGCCTTCCATGTACCAGCCCTCGTATTCCATCGGATGGCAGATCGCTATCGAGTTCGTTCCCATAACCCATTTCAGATTTGTCGCCTCGTTCACGCCCTCGAACGCAACGATGTAGCGATACTTCATGTGATCAAAGGAACTCAGGAACGGCTTGACACCGGGGTGAGGGTGTTGTTCGCGGATGTGGCCAATATCTTGGTCGGAATGGTCATGGTAACGTTCCAGAAGCTTGATCCGCGGCGGTCGCTCGTTCGAACGGCCCAGCCACGCCATGCCTGGGCGCTTCTCCTCTCACGTGTAAGGATCATCGGGGAAATAGAAGTGCCGGAACCGGTTCAACGGAAACAGGATCGAATTGTCGTGGTTACCCGCCAAGGGCCGACTTCGAACGATCGCAGCTATAGGGGGAATATCAAGGACAACGCCAAAGATCGGGTTCATCGCGAACCCGCGACCGAACCCCTTCGCGATCTGCACAAGATCGACATAGTATATGTCGCTCTTGCCCCAGCTTAAGTTGCCAACTTCGACATGGGGTCGGTATCCAAACGGCTTCCTTCGTTTGATGTAGTAGTCGACACGATCCATAATGTCGTTCGGCACGCCAACTGCGACCCGGTCAAGAAGTTTGTGGGTGCGGTGCATTGCCGCTTGGTAAGGCCTAAATTCTCGGACGATCCCATCCATCCAAAATCCCAAACGCTCTTCGGTGCGGCGCTTTTCCGTTTGTTTCTTCAGCATAGACCCTTGCCAGTTCCAATCTGAACCTTTTAGCGCGCGCCCTAAAGATGTTTGAATCACAGGTAGTTCAGCCGCATTGTCAGCTCGCTGATTCGCATTGGAGCTTCAGATGCCCAACCCCACCGCCGCGATGCTTGTCATCGGGGACGAGATCCTTTCAGGACGTACGCGGGATGCGAACATGCATCACCTGGCGCGAGAGTTGACAGAGCGCGGCATTGACTTGCGCGAGGTGCGGATTGTGCCAGACATACATAACGCGATCGTCGCTGCAGTGCGTGCGCTGGCCAGCCAGTACGATCAGGTTTTTACATCTGGCGGCATTGGTCCCACGCATGACGACATCACCGCCGACGCCGTGGCCGAAGCCCTGCACACCCCAATCGATATTCGCGACGATGCGCGCGCGTTGCTGAAAGCGCATTACGACAAGCAGCGAAGTTCGCTAAACGCCGCGCGGCTTCGGATGGCCCGTATTCCCGATGGCGCAGATCTTATCGAAAATCCGGTCTCTGTCGCCCCGGGATTCTCGCTCAGGAATGTGCATGTCATGGCGGGCGTTCCGTCGGTATTCCAGGCGATGGTTGCATCGCTGCTCCCAACGCTTACTGGCGGGGCACCGCTTCTGTCGCGTAGCGTCCGGGTCGACCGACCTGAAGGCGAGTTGGCCGGTCCGCTTGGTGAGTTAGCCGAGACATACCCGGACCTGTCCTTTGGCAGCTACCCATTCATCCGGGATGGCAGATTCGGCGCGAACATCGTCATCCGGGGAACGGATGTTGCACGGCTTGATGCGGCGTCAGCCGCGCTGTCAGACATCTTTCCCGATTCGGTTCCGTGATTATGCCGTCTGGCCAGATGCTGGACGCGGCATTGGAGGCCACCTGGCCACCCGCGCGCAGTTGGCAGGTCGCAGGGGTCACTCTGCGCGACGGACATGGCGGCGGTAAACGTGTTTCCGCGGCGACATGCGACCACGGCCCATGGGATATCGTGCAGGCCGAAACGGCGATGCAAATGGCGGGCCAGACCCCCTTGTTTCGCGTCCGGTCGGATCAGGCAGAGCTGGACCAGGTCCTTGCGGCGCGCAGCTACCGCGTAATCGATCCAACCCTTTTCTATACGGCCCCGCCGCAGGTTCTTTTGAACGGTGAACAGCAGCCACTTGACGCGGTGACAAGCGAAACCCTGTTGGGGATTGCGGCTGAGATCTGGTCAGGCGGCGGAATCGGCCCTGACCGTCTTGCTGTGATGGACCGTGTTTGCAGCCCGCGCGCCTATCTTGTTGCGCGGCTCGACGATCGTGCGGCTGGGACCGGGTTCGTTGCACTTCACGGCACTGTGGCGATGGTTCACGCTTTGGAGGTTCGACCGCACATGCGGCGCCGAAATGCAGGCCGCGCGATGCTGCACCGGGCGGCAAAGTGGGCCAGTCTCCAAGGCGCGGCGCATCTGACACTTGCGGTGACCGAAGGCAACACGGCCGCAAACTTAGTTTACACCGCGCTTGGGATGAAGGCCTGCGGCCGATATCATTACCGCGAACAATCCACAGGCGCTGCGACGTGATCCGAACTCAGCCCCGTATCGCGAACCGCAATGCGGTCCCTTCATCCTTAGGCGTTGCCACAATCGAGCGGTTCGCGATACGCGTGACCACCTGTACGCTGATGGGTCTTTGGGCAGGCACTGTTTCAGCGCTGGACCTTCCCCCCGGAGCCCGGATCACACGCGAGGACACAACCGATTTCGCAACACTCGCCTTGCCGGTTTCAGAATGGTCGGAAGGTGGGATGGAAATGATCGAGCGCGACGGAACTATCACCCGGCGGGCATGGCGCGTTCCAGAAACCAGCCTGACCACGCTCCAGGCAGCGGGACCGGTGCGCCGCGACCTGGAAGAACGGGGTTTCAAGGTCCTTTTCGATTGCAGCACAAGCGACTGCGGCGGTTTCGATTTCCGCTATGCACTTGATCTGCTTCCAGAGCCTGAGATGCATGTGAACCTGGGCGATTTTCGGTTCATAACCGCCACCCGCGCGGATCCGGAAACGGCGCTTGGGATCATGATCAGTCGAGGCGCAGGAGACCTATACATCCATGAAATCCGGTCGGCTGAAACCCCGGAGCAGCCGCGGGTCTTGGACCCTTCGCCGGAACCCGCCAAAGATGCCGAAAACACGCGGCCCAATCCCGTGCCCGTGATCGCAGGGCGGAACGGCGACACACTAACGGCGCGCCTTGAAACCTATGGTCGTGTGGTTCTGGATGATCTGGTCTTTGCGACCGGATCGGCCGCGCTTGAGCCGCGCGCATTTCCATCTCTGGTCGAATTGGCTGCGTGGCTAAACGAAACGCCGGACGCCGCACTGGTCCTTGTCGGCCATTCCGATGCTGTGGGTGGGCTGGATGGCAACATCGCCTTGTCCCGGCAACGGGCAGAATCCGTCGCCGATCGTCTAGTCTCGGCCCACACCGTGGCGCCCGGTCAGCTTCGCGCAGAGGGCGTGGGTTACCTCGCACCTGTGGCAAGCAACGCGACGCCCGAAGGCCGCGCCCTTAATCGCCGCGTTGAAGCGATCTTGATGGATCCCGGATAGCCAAACGCGAAACAGCGCCCCGTTGGGGCGCTGCGATACGTTGCAATCGAACGGGTATCTTACCAGGCGTCCGGACCTTTCTCGGCAAAGGCGTGGACAAGAAAATCGATGAACGCACGCACTTTGGGCTGGGTGAACCGGCCCGGTGGATAGACCGCGTAGATACCCTGCATCTCGACCGGCAGATCGGGGATCGCTTCCTCAACAAGTCCTTCTGCCATTGCTTCGGCGTAGAGGAAGCTCGGCAAATAGGCGATGCCGAGACCAGAGATCGCCGCGTTCAACAGGGATTGACCGTCATTTACGGTCAGCCAGCCCGCTGTCCGCACCTGGCGCTTCTCGCCTGACGGTGCGGTCAGCTTCCACACATTGCCAGAAGACTGGTTCGAGTAGTGCAGTAGCTTGTGTTCGTTCAGATCGTCGATCTTGGCGGGTCTTCCGTACTGCTCGAAATAGGACGGGCTTGCGATCATCCGCTTTGTCGTCTCGCACAATTTTCGCGCCCGCAAAGTCGAATCTTCCAGCTCGCCCGTACGGATCGCCATGTCGAACCCTTCCGAGATCAGTTCGACGTAGCGGTTGTTCAAAACCATGTTCACCGTGATCTCGGGGAATTCTTGAAGGAACTCGCCAAGAACCGGCGACAGGTGGTTCACACCAAAGTCGGTCGCGACCGAGATCCGCAATAACCCTGACGGCGCGGACTGCATCGAGGTGACAAGCGCATCCGCCTCGCCCGCGTCATTCAGAACGCGGCGCGCACGGTCGTAGTATGCAAGCCCGATCTCTGTCGGGCTGACCCGGCGCGTCGTCCGGTTCAGAAGCCGCGCCCCTAGGCGCGCCTCTAGCGACGACACATGTTTGGAAACGGCGGATTTGGAAATCCCCATCTTCTTGGCAGCGTCCGTGAATCCGCCCTGATCCACCACGGTTGCGAAGGCTTCCATCTCGGTCAAACGGTCCATTTATCAACCTTCTTACCGTAACCCCTCAGCTCAAGGGCGGTTCTCGCGGTGAAATCGGGCGACAATTGGGACGCGGGCAGACAATACTTTGGTATCTTCGGGATCGTATGCTGGCCCGAAACACAGATCGCAGCGCCCTATACCCAGGTAAACGCAGCGAAGTGGTGGGATTTCCGTTTTTATATCATAGGGTTGCTGCCAGGCGGGCACCTTGATCGATCGCGCGCTTGGCATCAAGTTCCGTCGCAAGCTCGGCCCCGCCGATGACGTGAATCGGCATCCCGGTTTCTGCAAGGTCTTCGGCGAGCGGGCGGAACGACACCTGACCTGCACACAGAACGATCGTATCGGCCGGGATAACCGTCGGGGCCTCACGCCCTGTGCCGTGAGAGATATGAAGCCCTTCGGCGTCAATCCGTTCGTAGTTCACGCCGCCCAGCATACGAACGCCCTTCATCTTAAGGCCCGCGCGATGAATCCAACCTGTGGTCTTGCCAAGTCCCTTGCCGGGACGTCCCTCCTTGCGTTGCAAGAGCGTCACCTGGCGCTTGGGTGCCGACGGCCTGGGACCAACGCGTGCCAGCCCGCCGCGTGCTTCTGCCGGATCGGCAACGCCCCACTCATCAAGCCAGGCGTCCAGATCCTCGGTTGTACTTTCACCCTCGTCCACGAGGAAAGTCGCGACATCGAACCCGATCCCGCCCGCCCCCACGATGGCGACACGGTCGCCTGCTGCGACCCGTCCGGTCAGAATATCGACGTACGAGACAACGTTCGGAGCGTCCTGACCGTCGATCCCAGGGTCGCGCGGCGTTACGCCCGTTGCAACGACCACGACATCGAATGCAGACAACGCGCCGGAGGTGGCCCGCGTTCCAAGACGCAGCTCAATCGCGGATTGTGCGACTTGTCCCGCAAAATAGTCGACCAACCCATGAAACTCTTCCTTTCCAGGGATGGTACGGGCCATGTTCAACTGCCCACCAATCTGATCAGCAGCTTCAAAGAGCGTGACCTGATGGCCCCGTTCTGCCGCAACAAGCGCCGCCGATAGCCCCGCCGGTCCGGCGCCAACGACCGCGATGCGCTTTTGCACAGTTGCCGGATCATAGATCAACTCAGTTTCGTAACAGGCGCGTGGATTGACAAGACAGGTGCTGACCTTGCCCGAAAACGTATGGTCAAGGCAGGCTTGATTGCATGCGATGCAGGGTGCGATATCCGCCGCGCGCCCAGTCCTTGCCTTCGCCACAAAGTCTGGGTCAGCGAGGAACGGCCGCGCCATCGACACCATATCTGCGCAACCTTCGGCCAGAACGGCCTCGGCCACGTCGGGCAAGTTGATTCTGTTCGAGGTGATGACCGGCAGGCCGACTTCCCCCATCAGCTTTTTAGTGACCCAACTGAACGCGCGGCGCGGCACCGAGGTTGCAATCGTGGGGATACGTGCCTCGTGCCAGCCAATCCCTGTATTTAGGATGGTGGCGCCTGCCGCCTCGATCGCGCGTGCAAGCGCCACGACCTCGTCCCAGGTCGATCCGTCCGGGACCAGATCGATCATGCTGAGCCGGTAGATCAAAATAAAGTCGTCACCCACGGCGTCGCGCACGCGACGCACGACGTCTACCGGAAGTCGCATCCGGTTCTCGTAAGCACCGCCCCAGCGATCATCGCGCTTGTTGGTGTGACGCACGAGAAACTGGTTCAGGAAGTACCCTTCCGATCCCATCACCTCGACGCCGTCATACCCCGCGTCACGCGCCCGGGCCGCTGCTGTAACCATGTCGGCGATTTGCTTCTCAATCCCTGCCTCGTCCAGTTCCCTGGGCGGGAAGGGCGAGATCGGGGATTTCACCGGCGATGGGGCCACGCAATCGGGGCCATAGGCGTAGCGTCCCGCATGCAGTATCTGCATCGCGATCCGACCGCCCGCTTCGTGTACGCGGTCGGTCACGGTTCTGTGGTTCGCTATGTCTTCGGCAGAGTAAAGACCCGCAGCTCCCGGAAAAACACCGCCCTCTGGGTTCGGTGCCATACCACCCGTTACCATCAACGCAACCCCGCCGCGGGCGCGGGTGGCGTAAAATTCGGCGACACGGTTCCAATCCTTGGTTTCCTCGAGCCCGGTGTGCATCGACCCCATCAGGACACGGTTCGGTAGTGTAACGAAGCCCAGGTCGAGCGGTGCAAGCAGATGGGGATACTGGGTCATGGTCGGTCTTCCTCCGGCCTGAGAGACCTTGGGCGGTCCTCATCCTGGCAGATCATCTCCGGCATGAGGCATAGAATCCCTCGGCCCGGCGTCACAAGGCCAGAGCCACAGAACGCTGCGTCACGCGGGCAACGTTCCTTCGAGTACATAGCACAGAATTTCGACGACCTGGCGCGGCTCTTCCGCGACAGCAAGCGCTGCGGCATGGACCTCTTTCAGCGCGTGCTGGTGGTCGGGCTGGCTTAGAACAATGACAGATTTGCCAAGTGCGGCGGCAAAGCCTGCATCGAATGCCGCGTTCCACTGCCGATACTTTTCACCGAAGCGTACGACCACGATGTCGGCATCCTGCAAGCCTTTGCGGGTGCGGATTGCGTTGACCATGGCGCCTTTATGATCGTGCCAATACTTCTGGTCTTCCGCCCCGAGGATTGCGACCCCGCAATCATCGGACGCAGCGTGATCTGTGACAGGTGCGCTGAATGTCACATCAAGCCCTGCCGCACCTGCGATGATCTGTTCGCGCCAGTCGGTATGGATTTCTCCCGAGAGATAGACATTGAGCGGCATGGCCGAGATCCTTCTGCAGTGTGCTTTCTGGGCAGTTAGGGCGGACACACAGAAAGGTAAGGGGCGACGCCTACGCCGCCCCTCCCTGTCCAAAGCTCAAGCGCCAAAACGCTGGCGCATCACCCCGTCGCATCCGACCAAGATCCTTACGGCGAACCCGCTCGAGAAAAGGCGGTGCATCTTGGACAGCCCGGAAACCGAAGGATTTTGGCAACCGCTCGTAAAGCGACCGCGGACCTCCGCAGGACTTCAGGCGCTGACCGCCACCATAAGTGTGCATGTAGACCTGATGCACACCGATTTCGTCCCGGAGCACGATCAGCGCCGCAAGCATCGCAACCCCGGCCCACTCGCGCCCGTACCGGGCGACAAGTCGCGTTCTGTATGCCTGAAGCGTTCGAAGCTCGCGCGATCTTGGCTGCGCGCCGGCGATCCATTCGATTTCCTCTTCGACGAACCGGATCCAGTCCGATTGGACCTCTTCGATCAAAGCAATGCCGCGGGCCAGATCTATATCGACCCGCACCCATGCCAGCGTTGGACGACCGGTGGTACGTACCGGGTGACCAGGAAACTCGAACCGGCTCCGGTCCTTCACGCCAAGATACTGGCCAAATAGCGGGCCATGATCGCTTGGGAACCCGATCTGGATGACAAGATTGCCGCCCGGACGGCTCATCTGACCCCAGCGCCAATCATCGGGACCGGTCCCCCAGGCGGCAAACGTCACAAGATAGTCGTGCCAGGCCGACGCATAGACGCGATCAAGCGCGGCGAACCCAGCAGCGGTGATACCCGGTATCGCGTCTGCACGGGCCGCGTCGCCCGCAGCAAGGACATCCATGTGCCGGAGGCGGCCATCACCCGAAAGCGCCGCAACATCGCGCACCAGCGGGCGCGTCAGAAACTTTGCCAAAGGTCCTGCACGCAAATCGGCGATCCGGGCGTCGCCCGCCATAAGTTGGGCCAACATCCAAGGATGCTCGCGACCGGCATAGTAGTCGAGTTGGATGGCCTCCGGCACAGTGCGCCGGATCAAGTCGATGTCTTCTGGAAGCATTGGTCTGTCCAAGGCGGAGGGTTGTCCCCGCCGACAAACCGGTAGGGACCGTCAGATTTTCAATGGAATGGGGCGTGTGCCCGGATCGAACTGAATCATATGATGGACCCTTCCCAAGGGAATGGAGCGCCCGGGTAGCCCGGGACGCCGATTCGGTTCAAGCCCGAATTTCTGTGTCACCCGCGCAGGACGCCGCCTGTGGCTTTTCCGACCTTCTCAACGATCTTTTTAGCGACGGCTTCAATCTCGTCTTCGGTCAAGGTCTTGTCCTTTGGTTGCAGCCGGACCGTGATTGCAAGTGACTTCTTGCCGTCCCCCAAGCTGCCGCCGACGAACTCATCAAAAACGCGCACTGTTTCGATCAGCGCCTTATCCGCACCGGCGGCAGCGTTGATAACAGTCACCGCCTCGATTCCTTCGTCCAGCACAAAAGCGAAATCGCGCTCAACCGCCTGAAGGTCGCTCAAAAGCAGCGCAGGGCGCGTGGCCGAGGTGGCACGCTTGGCCGGGATTTTTTCCAGATGGATGGCAAACCCGTGCACCGGCCCCTTCAGATCGTAGGCGTCCACGACCTTTGGGTGAACCTCGCCAAAGCTTGCAAGGACGTTCTTTGGACCCAGTCCCAAGCGCGCCGAACGGCCCGGATGCCACCAAGGCTTCGCATCCCGCAAGTATGTCAGCTTCGCGGGCGCACCGAGGGCCGCCAGCACCGCTTCGACATCCGCCTTGGCGTCGGCCAGATCGGTAGCACGCGCCATACCGTACACATCCTTTGGACCGGTTCGTCCTGTAAGAAGTCCGGTCACCAAAACCTCTTGCTCACCCGGCTCTCCGCCCGCGAAGACAGGGCCGACCTCAAAAATCGCGAGGTCCATGAACCCTCGCGACTGGTTGCGCGCTGCCGCCTGCAACAGCCCGGGCAGGGCCGAAGGACGCATGTGGCTCATATCCTGGCTGATGGGGTTCTCAAGCCGTTGAGCGCTGCCCCCGCCGAACATCTCGGCAGATGTCCGGTCTATGAAGGAATAGGTGACGCACTCACTGTACCCCAGCGCGGCTGCCATTCGGCGCGCGATCTGTTCCGCTTTTTGCAAGGGCGTCAGAATGGGGCGCGGGACACCAGGGCGCACACGCGGCATTGGCTTGGCCTGCAATTTCGTCAGAGAGGCGATACGGGCAACCTCTTCTACCAGATCGGCAGTGCCCTTCACATCAGGCCGCCAGGACGGTGGATGCGCTTGATCCCCGTCGACACGGAAACCCAACGCTTCGAGCGTTGCGACCTGAGTGGCCGCCGGGATTTCCATACCGACCAGCGACTGCACCCGGTCTGTGTCCAGCGTGTAGGATCGTTCCCAATCCACAGGTGCACCGTCCAAGGTCACTTCAGACGCCTCGCCGCCGCAAAGATCAAGGATCATCTGCGTTGCCGCTTCCAGCCCCGGCAGCGTGTGCGCGGGGTCAACCCCGCGCTCAAACCGATACTTGGCGTCCGAGTTAATCTTCAGCTTCCGCGCGGTGGCGGCCACCACCTCGGGCGTCCAGTATGCGCTTTCCAGAAACACATTCACGGTGTCTTCGCTGCACCCTGATGGTGCACCGCCCATGATCCCTGCGATGCTTTCGGGGCCGGCGTCGTCGCCGATCACCATCATGCCAGGCTCGAAAGTGTACTCTTTGTCATCGAGTGCCATCAACGTCTCGCCCCCCGCAGCCGGGTAAACGGTCAGATCGCCCTTCACCACATCGGCATCGAACACATGAAGCGGCCGGTTCTGATCGAACGTGAAGAAGTTCGTGATGTCCACAAGCGCCGAGATCGGTCGCAGCCCAATCGCCCGAAGACGATCCTGCAACCAGGCTGGCGACGGACCGTTCTTGACGCCCCTGATCACGCGACCGGCGAAATGCGGGCAACCCTCGGCTTTCAGTTTATCGTCGATCCGCACCTTGATCGGGCTCTCGAACGTGCCAGGGACAGGGGAGATCTGAAGAGGTTTCAGTGTCCCGATGCCCCGTGCGGCAAGATCGCGGGCAATCCCGTGAACGCCCAGCGCGTCCTGCCGGTTTGGCGTAATCGCGATCTCGATCACAGGATCGACCTTGGCCGGGTCATGGGCTGCAAGCCAGTCGACAAACCGGTCGCCAACTTCGCCCGAGGGCAATTCGATAATCCCCGAATGCTCGTCCGAAAGCTCCATCTCGCGCTCGGACGCCATCATGCCGTGGCTTTCGACCCCGCGGATCTTGCCCACGCCGATCGTCGTGTCGATGCCGGGCACATAGACGCCGGGATGGGCGACGACAACGGTGATGCCCTCGCGCGCGTTTGGCGCGCCGCAGATGATCTGCTTTTCGCCTTGATCGGTCGCCACCTGGCAGACACGCAAGCGATCTGCGTCTGGGTGCTTTTCAGCCGTCAGAACCTTTCCAATGGTAAAATCGGCCAGCCGCGCAGCCGGGTCCGAGACCTCTTCAACCTCCAGCCCAAGATCGGTCAGCACTTCGGCGATCTCATCAACCGGAGCGTTCGTGTCCAAGTGGTCGTGCAGCCAGGACAGCGTAAATTTCATGAGGCGCGGCCCCCTTGCGTTCAAGTCCCGCGCGACATGTCAAATTCAGGCGCGGAGGGCAAGGTGTCAGGGGTAGGACGGGGGCAATCCCAGCAGCTCATCAAGCTGGCGCGCGATCCAGCCATGCGGGATGAAGTGCCCGCCGGGATGAACGTCCAGGCTTACATCTCCGCCCGCACAGGTCCAGGTCGTGCGTTCGAACGTCAGGAAATCACGCGCGCTCCAAGGCGCCTCTGGCGTCGCCTCGCCGCAATCGTACTTGTCGCGCCATAGCTTTACGGGCCACGTCGTGTCACCCTCGGGCCCGAAGGGAAATGCCAGCACCTGATCGTCAAGACCGTAGACCTGCCGTACTTCGCCCGGCGCAGTGCCACAGTCTTCATTCTGATCGAGTGTTCCCGATATTGCCAAAAGCGCGGCGATGCCATCGCCGCTGTGGCACACGAACCTCCAGGCCATGTTGGACCCCCACGAGTAGCCCGAGACATAGATCTGTGCTTCGTCGATGGGCCAACGCGCCTTAACGTCTTTAAGCACCGCCTCAGCGAAGGGTCTGTCCGGCGTGTCTTTACGCCAGAAATCCCAGGTTCGGCGGGCCCCGTTGGGCGCAACAAGCAAGACCCCGCGTTTGCGGGTCGCGCTTGCGATCCGACCGTGCCGCACGATCAGTGTTCCCTGGCGCTGCCAGCCGTGGAAGTGTAAGAGAACGGGCAACGGGGTCACCCCGTCCCAGCCATCCGGTTCGAGCACGTGGTAGGATCGTTCGCCAACGAAACACGGCGTCTGATCGTGGCAGTCCGCTTCGGCAAAAGCTGGCGCCGCAACAAGGAAGAAGACAAGGGCAATCAGGTGCATGACCGTGTCCTATCCATGCACGGCATGGATTGTCAGATCAAAACCGCGTCAGAACGGGTTTCGACCATCGCAAGCCAGTTAAAGAGTTCATTTGCGCGATTGCGCATCCCGAACGTGCCGCCGTGCACGCCAAGCCGCTCTGCTGCCTTGGGGTCGGTATCGGCTGCGCGCAGGTCTGAAATGAACCCGGGATCCTGCCCGTCCCGATCTGAGAGCGCCGCCGCCATCGAAGCGGCCGTGTATTCGGGATGGTATTGTACACCCCAGAACGAAATGCCGTGCGCCTCGTACGCAAACGCCTGGACCCTAGAATGGGCATTGCAGGCCAACAGAACGGCATCGGGCGGCAGATCCGCCACCTCGTCCCGGTGGATGCACGGGGCTGCAAAACCATGCCTGCGGCCCGCCATCATCGGATGCGCCTCGCCCGCAACGGTAAGTTCTATCGCGCGTGCAATTCCAGCCTCGAAGCCAGACGGCGCGGCGCGGCATGTCCCGCCAAGAAGAACGGCTGCCAGTTGCATCCCGTTGCATGAGCCCCAGACGGGCAGGCCCGAGGAAAAGGCACGCTCCATCGCCTGCGTGATCGGGGCGCCCTTTGGATCGTCAACGCGCCAGTCGACTGCAGACCCAGTGAAGACGATCCCAACGGCATCGCTGTAGTCGGGGGTTTCTCCGGCATAAGGGGAAAAAACCCGTGATTGGATGTCCGGCTGTGCGGCCGCGAAAACGGCCTGAAACCGGTCGGAATTCGACGCCCCGCGGGTCCGCCGTGCGACTTCTGCCAACTCTGGCGTATCGGACTCGACAACTATGATACGCAACAGAATGCCTCCGTCCCGACAGGCATCAAAACCACGGTATCTTTCATCATCCAGGTGCACCCAAGGACAGAAACGCGCGACCTCATGACGCTAGAAGCCGCAACCGCGCCACGCAAGGATCTGAACGCCGCCAATGGCCCGGCTTTCGGGCTCAGCGCGACAAGCCCCGATGAAGGGTCGGCACGTCGAGCGCCCCAAATCCATAGTGCCGTAGCCATCGCAGGTCACTATCGAAGAAGGCGCGCAGGTCAGGAATTCCGTACTTTAGCATTGCCAAACGATCGATGCCGATCCCGAAGGCGAAGCCTTGCCATTCATCGGGATCGACCCAGCCGGCCTCTAGGACCTTAGGATGCACCATGCCGCTTCCAAGGATTTCCATCCAATCGTCGCCCTCGCCCACTTTCAATTGGCCGTTGACCCAAGAGCACCGCAAATCGACCTCGGCTGAGGGTTCGGTGAACGGAAAATGCGAGGCTCGGAAGCGCAGCTCGGCTGCCTCAACCTCGAAGAACGCGGCAACGAACTCCTCAAGGCACCATTTCAGGTTTGCCATCGAGATTTCGCGGTCGATGGCAAGACCTTCGACCTGGTGGAACATTGGCGTGTGGGTCTGGTCATAGTCTGACCGGTACACACGGCCCGGCGCAATCACCCGCAAGGGCGCACCTTGCGCCTGCATTGCGCGGATCTGTACCGGTGATGTGTGTGTTCTAAGAACATGTGGCGCCCGGTTGGCACCATCGGGAAGCGACATATAGAACGTGTCATGTTCCTGTCGGGCCGGATGATCGGGCGCCATGTTGAGCGCGTCGAAGTTCAACGCATCCGATTCGATCTGCGGGCCTTCGGCCACCGAGAATCCCATATCGGCGAAGATTGCCGTTACTTCTTCGGTCACCTGGCTGACCGGATGCACCGTGCCCTGGCGCCGGTGACGGCCTGGCAGCGTCACGTCAAGCCACTCTGACTTCAGCCGCGCATCTAGGGCTGCGTCTGCAAGCGCGGCCTTCTTGGCGGCAAGGGCGGCGTTGATCTCGTCCTTCAACGCGTTCAGCGCCGGGCCCGCGACCTGACGTTCTTCGGGCGTCATTTTGCCAAGCTCACGCATCTTCAGGCTGACCTCGCCCTTCTTTCCAACCGCGGCGACGCGCAAACTCTCCAACGTATCCACATCTTCTGCGGATGCGATTTCCTGAAGGTACTTCTGTCGCAATTCGTCCATGGTCCGCCTCCTGTGCGCGCGCCTCGGTTAGGGGGCGCGCGAGCGGATTGCAACCCCGCCCGCCGCTTCGCGCCCGCGCAATCGGCGGCTCCCGCACCGTGGGCTTAGGGCGTACGCCAAAACCACAAAGAGCGCCGCCGGGGTTTCAGGCAATCGACAAAAGCATGGTGCGGGCAGGTGCGGCACTGGGTTCCTGAATGCGCCGTGGAGCCGGAAGCTTCGCCGGACACGGCGGATCGCCGGCGCGAAAGGTGTCAGCCACTCAACCCGCCGCACAAGAATAAGCGCCGCGATCCGAGGGATGCGGCGCTTCTCATTCGAATGCCGTCCAGGTCAGGCCAGCGCAGCCTTCGCCTTGTCGACGATCGCGGTAAACGCCTCGGGCTCGTTCACGGCCAGATCGGCCAGGACCTTACGATCGACCTCGATGCCAGCCAGCGATAGGCCATTTATGAAGCGCGAATAGGTCAGCGCTTCGTCATTGGCGCGCACGGCTGCGTTGATCCGCTGAATCCACAGCGCACGGAAGTTGCGCTTGCGGGCCTTGCGGTCGCGCGTGGCGTACTGGTTGGCCTTGTCCACCGCCTGCTTTGCGGTTTTGAAGTTGCTCTTGCGCCGACCGTAGTAGCCTTTGGCGTTATCCAGAACTTTCTTATGGCGGGCGTGGGTGACCTTGCCGCTGGTAACTCTCGACATATCAGGTCTCCTTAACGGTCGTAGGGCATGTAGCCCTTGACGATCTTGGCGTCAGGGGCGGATAGGGTGGTGGTTCCACGCGCGTCGCGGATGAACTTCTTCGTCCGCTTGATCATGCCGTGCCGCTTGCCGGCCTGAGCGGCAATCACCTTGCCGCCAGCCGAAACCTTAAAGCGCTTCTTGGCGCTCGATTTCGTCTTCATCTTGGGCATTTCCGTCTCCTTCATCGGGTCGGTTCCATGCGCGACTCGGCATGCCACACCGGCCGGCCGCGCGAACGAAGCGGTCGTATAGGATCGGTCGGCACGCCTTGCAAGCAAAAACCGTGAGACCCGCGCTTAGCCGAAGAGCTCCCCTAGGATGCGCGGGATGTCATTGGCGCTGTAGCCGACGGTGTTTTGCGATGTGGCATAGACCAGCATCGCGCCACCGATAACGACACAAAGGATGGCCGGGCGGAAAGATTTTCCGGATGTCGAGAACGCCGACAGGGTCGCAGGAATTGCAAGCCCAGTGACGATCAGCCCCAAAAGAAAGAACAAATCCGGGTTCATGCGCACCTCAACAGCCGCTGATGGCCCAGCTTGCAATCACCCTTGCCGCGAATCAACCCTCTGCCCGGTATGTCGCGCCCGACTGTGACCAGCGCGTCGGGGCTCCGCCGATTATTCCGGATCGGTCGAGTAGATAAGTCGTTCTTCACATGGCGCTATACGCAGAATGTTCGTCGATCCAGGCACGTTAAAGGGCACCCCCGCGATCACGACAATCTGGTCGGATTCTTCGGCAAAACCATCCTTGCGGGCGGCACGGGCCGCGCTGACGACGGCCTGCTTGAACCGTTCAAGCCGCCCAGTCATGACGCAGTGCAGGCCCCAGGTCAGGCTCAGCTGGCGTGCCGAGGCCAGCATATGTGTCATCGCGATGATCGGGGGGCGCGGGCGTTCGCGGGCGATCAGGCGCGCGGTGGTGCCTGATTGCGAAAAGCAGCAGATCGCACTGATATCAGTTGCTTCCGCGATCTCGCGGGCGGCAACCACAATTGCGTCGGCGGAGGTTTCGCGAAGACCGCCCCGGCTTGCCGCGATAACGTCCAGATAGGTTGGATCGTTCTCGACCTCGCGGGCGACATTGTCCATCGTTGTGACGGCCTCAATCGGGTAGGAACCCGCCGCGCTTTCGGCCGAAAGCATCACCGCGTCCGCCCCTTCGTAGATCGCAGCCGCCACGTCCGATACCTCGGCCCGGGTCGGCATCGGACTTTCGATCATCGACTCGAGCATCTGGGTCGCCACGATCACAGGTTTCGCAACTGCCCGACACTTACGCACAAGGCGCTTCTGGATCGGCGGAACGTTTTGAACCGGAAGCTCCACGCCCAAATCACCGCGCGCAACCATGATCCCGTCGGACACCTTCAGGATATCGTCGAACGCCGCAACAGCAGCCGGTTTTTCGATTTTCGACAGGATTGCGGCGCGCCCATTGGCAAGCTCGCGCGCGTCCCACACGTCCTCGGGACGTTGAACGAAACTCAAGGCCAGCCAGTCCACGCCAAGCTGGCACACGAATTCCAGATCGGCCCGATCCTTTTCGCTCAGCGCCGCGAGCGGCAGCACCACGTCGGGAACGTTCACGCCTTTCCGGTCCGAGATCGTCCCCCCAACGGTCACCACGCAGTCTGCATAATCGGCTCCGCAGGCCTCAACTCTCAGGCGGATCTTGCCGTCGTTAACCAGCAGATTGGCGCCGGGTTCCAGCGCTTCAAAGATCTCGACATGCGGCAGTTGTACGCGGTCGCCGTCGCCAGGCGTATCGTCCAGATCAAGCCGAAATTTCTGACCCTCCGTCAGATCTTCGGAACCCTTCGCGAACGTACCAACGCGCAACTTCGGCCCCTGAAGATCTGCAAGGATCGCAATGGGACGACCGGTTTCCTTCTCGACCTGCCGGATGATCCGGTGGCGCGCCTCTATCTCGTCATGGCTTCCGTGGCTCATGTTCAGTCGGAACACATCCGCGCCCGCCCCGAACAACGCTTTGATGGTCTGATGGTCCGATGATGCGGGTCCCAGCGTGGCAACGATTTTGATATTGCGCAGTCGTCTCATAGGCCCTCGCAGCACATCATCCTTAAGTCCCGGGCGTTATGACTGATACCGCTAACTGTGACAACTGGCATCGCCGTGAGAACTGGCATATGTCGGCTCTGAAATGACATCCACGACATGGCCATGACAGATGTACCGTTCGAGATCTTGGGAGCGGATCGGCCCGGCCCCTGGCTGGTTGCCTGCGACCACGCCACCAATCACGTGCCTGCGTCGGTAAATGGCGGCAGTTTGGGCCTGTCCAAGGCTGAAATGGAACGCCATATCGCATGGGACATCGGCGCAGCCGGGGTCGCACGCGCACTCGCCGAGCGTCTGAACGCTCCGACGATCCTGTCGGGCTTTTCGCGCCTCGTGGTGGATCCGAACCGCGGAGAGGACGACCCCACCATCCTGATGAAGGTCTATGACGGGACGATCATTCCCGGCAACCGCCACGCAGATACCGCCGAGCTTGAGCGACGGCTTAGCGCCTTTTACCGTCCCTATCATGCGGCCTACGCCGAGCTTGCCGCGCGCCATCGTGACACCCTTGTTGTCGCGGTCCATTCGTTCACGCCACGGCTTTGGGGCCGGTCCCCCCGTCCGTGGCACGTCGGGATCCTCTATGACCCGCGCGACGAGCGTCTGTCGCGCCCCTTTCTCGACCAGCTTCATAAAGAACCGGATCTGGTGGTGGGCGAGAACGAACCCTATGCGGGCCACTTGCCCGGCGATGCCATCGACCGTCACGGGCTGATCCCCGGACGACCGAACGCGCTGATCGAACTTCGGCACGATCTGATCGAAACACCGGAAGATCAGGTGGCCTGGGCGTCCCGGCTTGCACCTCTTCTCAAATCGGCACGCGAAGAAGCAGGGCTTTAATCAGGACTGACCGGTATGGGCCCGGTTTCGGCCGGCATTGGGGACAGCGGGACGGATCGGGCGGAAAGCGTCGTCTGGTGGCACTGGCGCAGCCAGTCTATATCAGACAAAACAAACCAAGGGATGCCCAACATGGACGAACAGACGCGTCTGGAACTTGAAGCCGCAGCTTTTCGCCGCCTGCGCGACCATCTGCGCGAGCGCACCGATGTGCAAAACATCGACCTCATGAATCTGTCCGGGTTCTGCCGGAACTGTCTGTCGCGCTGGTATCAGGAAGCGGCGGGCGAACGCGGGATTGAGATGACAAAGGATGAAGGCCGCGAGATCGTCTACGGCATGCCTTTTAGCGAATGGCGCGAGAAATATCAGACCGAAGCCACGGACGCCCAGAAAGCTGCGTTCGCAAAGTCGAGCCCCGGTCATTAGATCAAAGCGCGAGCTTCCGGCTTTCCTCGATGTAGATTTCGCGCAACCGGGTGGCGATCGGGCCTGGTGTGCCGTTGCCAAGCGCCGCGCCGTCGATCTCCACAACCGGCATTACGAAAGTCGATGCCGAGGTAACGAATGCCTCGTCCGCCTCCTGAGCCTCGGCAATGGTGAAGGGACGTTCCTCAACCTCCATCTGCGCCTCACGCGCAAATCGGAGCACGGCGGCCCGGGTGATCCCGTGAAGGATGTCTGTAGAAAGCTGACGCGTCACAATCTTGCGACCCTTCACAATGTAGGCGTTGTTCGACGTACCCTCGGTCACCGCCCCATCCTGCACCATCCAGGCGTCATCGGCGCCCGCCTTTTTCGCCGCCATCTTGCCCATCGACGGGTAGAGAAGCTGCACTGTTTTGATATCACGCCGACCCCAGCGCATATCGGGAAGCGAGATCACCCGAATGCCGGTTTTCGCGGCCGGGCTTTCAGCAAGCCCTGGCTTCGCCTGCGTAAACAAGACAACCGTGGGCTTGGCACCTTCGGGGTAAGCGAAATCGCGGTCAGCCGCGCCACGGGTGACCTGAAGATAAACCAGCCCATCCTCAATCTCATTCCGCTGAACAAGCTCGCGATGGACGCTGAGCCAGGCGTCCTCGGACATCGGGTTGTCCATCTCCAGTTCGTCAAGCGATCGCTGCAGGCGCCGTGCGTGACCTACAAAGTCAATCAGTTTGCCGCCAAGAACGCTCGTCACCTCGTAAACGCCATCAGCAAACAGAAAGCCGCGGTCGAAAACGGAAACACAGGCCTCCTCTTCGGGCACGTAGTCTCCGTTGACGTAAACGATCCGGCTCATTTCAAACTCCTCAACCCCAAAGCTCTGGTTCAGGCGGATAAACGTCAGACCCTTCGAAAAGCAAGGGTGTATCGCGATCTTCGGCCAGAAGAAGCGGGCCGTCCAGATCGACAACCTCGGCCCCTTGCGCGACCAGGATGGCCGGTGCCATTGCTAGGCTGGTGCCGACCATGCAACCGACCATGATCCCGAGACCGGCCGCCTCGGCCGCCTCTCGCAAGGCAAGCGCTTCTGTTAAGCCCCCCGTTTTGTCGAGTTTGATGTTGACCATGTCATACTTGCCGGCCAGCCCCCGCAGCGACGCCCGATCATGGCAGCTTTCGTCGGCACAGACCGGAAGCGGGCGAGAAATTGCGGCCAGCAGATCATCTTTTCCTGCAGGCAAGGGTTGCTCGACCATTGCCACACCAAGGCGAATAAGGTGCGGGGCAAGCTCGGTGTAGGTTTCTGCCGTCCAGCCCTCGTTTGCATCGACGATGATTTTTGCGTCGGGCGCGCCAGCGCGCACGGCCTCGAGCCGCGCCATATCGCCCTCTCCTCCAAGCTTGATCTTCAGAAGCGGACGGTGCGCCGCCCGCTCGGCTGCCGCGCGCATGGCATCAGGCGAACCAAGGGACAGGGTAAAGGCCGTGACGACCGAACCCGGCGCCGGAAGGTCCAAGAGCGTATGGATCGGCTGCCCTGCCCGTTTTGCACGCCAGTCCCAAAGGGCACAATCCACCGCGTTCCGTGCCGCTCCCGGCGGCAGATGCGCCGCAGGATCAAAACCCGCGCCCGTGTCTGCCAACCCATTGGCCACGCTTCGTATCTGGTCGGCAACGCTGTCAAGGCTTTCGCCATAGCGGGCATAGGGCACGCATTCGCCGCAACCAATGTGTCCACCCTCGGACACGGTAACGGTCAGAACCTGCGCCTCGGTCCGCGACCCACGGCTGATCGTGAAGGCTTCGGCCAGCCGGAACGTTTCTGCCTTCACCGAAATGTCCATCGCACCGTTCTTCCCCTCGCATTTTAATCGCGACCGCCGCGAACCCCGATGGTTTCGGGTGGGTGGGATGTCGTCGGAAGGACGCATATCACCCCGTCCGAACCGCTCTCAGATCCCATCCAGCGCTTCGACAAGCCGTGCCGCGCCCTGGCGGAAGGGGTCAACAGCCGGCAGGCCCATCCGGCGCTCAACACTTTCGAGATAGCTTAAGGCCTCGTCCTCGCCCATGGCTTTTGTGTTGACCGAGACACCAACGACCTGACAGCGCGGGTTTACCACATGCGCAAGCGGCAGCGCAGTGTCGCGCAGCGCTTCGAGTGTCGGAAGCGTGTAGTCCGGCAAGCCGCGCATATGGGTGCGCGTCGGCTCGTGGCTCAGGATCAGCGCGTCGGGCTGTCCGCCATGGATCAAGGCCATGGTCACGCCAGAATAGGACGGGTGGAACAGGCTCCCCTGCCCTTCGATATGGTCCCAATGATCGTTGTCATTGTCCGGGGTCAGCCACTCGACTGAACCTGCCATGAAATCGGCCACAACCGCGTCTAGGGGCACCCCGTCCCCGGTCACAAGAATGCCTGTTTGACCCGTCGCGCGGAAAGTCGACTTGGCGCCGCGCTTGCGCATTTCCGCATCCATCGCAAGGGCAGTGTACATTTTGCCTGCCGAACAGTCGGTGCCAACCGCCAGGCAACGCTTGCCGGACCGTGGCTTGCCGTTCGCAATCGGAAACGCGACCTCGGGCACGCGCACATCATGCAGGGTCCGGCCATGCGCCCGCGCTGTGGCCACCAGATCCTGCTCGTCACGCAGAAGGTTGTGAAGCCCGCTTGCCAAATCGAAGCCCTGCTCAAGCGCCGTGTGCAGTTCTGCCTTCCAAGCCTCTGAGATTACGCCACCGCGGTTCGCCACCCCAATAACAAGGGTCTTGGCCCCCGCCGCGCGCGCCATGGCAAGGTCCATATCCGGTGCACCCACGTCGGCCTGACATCCCTGCAACCTCAGTTGACCGACGACATGCTCGGGCCGCCAGTCGCGAATGCCCTGGGCGACCTTTGCGGCAAGCTGGTCGGGCGCATCGCCCAGAAAGAGGAGATAGGGGGTTTCGATCATTGTGACCTCCAAAAGCGCCGTCGCGCGACTATCTGCGAATCGCCGAGGAATGTCTCTCGAATCTCATTGGGAACACTCTGGAAATTCGAAGAATTGCCTGCCATGGAAAAAGATTGCGCAAGAAATGACGATCCCGGTCGAATTTTGCTGCGGCTGCAAAATCAGCCTTGCTGACCGCTGCGCAATATTCTACCGGTATGGCGTTCCGATGCGAAACAAAGTTGCAGAATAATGTCCTTCCTTATACAGCCACAGCCCCCTGCCCGACCAAACCGATGCCAACTGTTTGGTCCCGGATCACGACCTGCGATCTTCGAGAAGATGGCTCAGTCTCCGGCGGATGTGATTAATCTCGACCTTGAAGACTCTGTTGCACCAGACGACAAGGCCGAGGCGCGCAAAAACATCATTCAGGCGATTGGCGACATCGATTGGGGAACAAAAACCCTGTCGGTCAGGATAAACGGCCTGGACACGCCCTATTGGTACCGCGACGTGGTGGACCTTCTCGAACTTGGGGGCCCGCGTCTTGATCAGATCATGATCCCCAAGGTCGGGAACGCGTCCGATATCTACGCCGTCGATGCCCTTGTGACGGCTGCAGAAGCGGCTGCGGGCCGCACGAAGCGCATCAGTCTTGAGGCTATCATCGAAACCGCCGCGGGTATCGCGCATGTCGAAGACATCGCCGCCGCGTCGCCAAGGCTGGCGGCAATGTCCCTTGGGGCGGCGGACTTTGCCGCATCCATGGGGATGCAAACCACCGGCATCGGCGGAACGCAGAACAACTACTATATGCTCAAAGATGGAGCGCGGCATTGGTCCGATCCCTGGCACTGGGCCCAAACGGCAATTGTCGCAGCCTGCCGCACGCACGGCGTTCTGCCTGTGGACGGGCCCTTTGGCGACTTCTCGGATGACGACGGGTTTCGGGCACAGGCGCACCGCTCGGCAACCCTTGGAATGGTCGGCAAGTGGGCGATCCATCCCAAGCAAGTCGCGCTTGCAAATGAGGTATTTACGCCCTCCGAGGCGCAGGTCGCCGAGGCCCGTGAAATTCTCGCCGCTATGGAAACCGCAAAGCGCGAAGGTGCCGGGGCGGCGGTCTACAAAGGCCGATTGGTCGACCTCGCCTCCATCCGTCAGGCCGAGGTGATCGTCCGGCAGTCAGAGCTTATCACCGGCTGAACCGTTTGGGGTGCTTACCCGGGCCCTATCCCCGGTCCTTGTCGTCGACGCTGGCGCGACCGATCATATGCGCGGCCAGCGGAGCGGTCAGGATCAGGAACAGGACCGCCGCAACGCATTTCACCACGACGCTTGCGTCACCGAAGTGAAGCGCAACCGACACAAGGATCAGGCTTGAGGCCAGCGTGCCTGCCTTTGTTGACGCGTGCATCCGTGTTAGCACGTCCGGCAGACGGATGATCCCCAAAGCTGCAATCAACGAAAAGAACCCGCCCAGCAGCACAAAAACACCAGCCACAACCTCGATCATGTCTGGTCCTCCGACGGTTTTCTCCGGGCCGACGCGCGTTCCGAAAACCGCGCCAGCGCAACCGTGGCCAGAAAACCGATCAATGCAACGACCAACGCAACATCCAGAAACGCGTCAGACCCCGAAAGAATCGCATAAAGCCCGCAGAAGGACACAATTGTAACCGTCATCATATCAAGCGCGACCACGCGGTCCGCCAAAGACGGTCCAAGCGCGATCCGGTAAAAGGCAAGCCCGATCGAGATCATCACAAGCGCAAAGCTCACGTCGATCGAAATCGAAAGAAATGATTCTGGGGTCATTCGAAGACCTCCCTTACCATGCGTTCCATTCCGCCTTTCAGGTTCGCAATCAACGCGTCCGGGTCATCGACGAACATTGCATGCACGATCAGCGTTTTACGGTCCGGGGTCACATCAAGGCTCAGCGTGCCGGGCGTCAGGGAAATCAGATTTGTCACAAGAAGGATTTCCAGATCCGATTTCACATCAAGCGGCACTTCCACGATCGCCGGCGTCGACAGGTGTCGTGGGGTCAGCACATCCCAGGCGACTTGCAGCGACGATACGATCAGTTCGTAGAGAAAGAACCCGACAAGGCGCAGCGTGCGCCACGCCCGGCGGAAATAGGGGCTGGGGTCGCCGAAAAGGGGCGACGCTAGCCAAAGCGCCACGAAACCCACGTGGAAGCCCACGACAAGCTGAAGGATGGAAAAGTCGGCCCAAAGCCCGGCCCAGACCACCGCTAGAAGAAGGTTCAGTGAAAGAAGGTTCATGTCCCTGACCCCAATACAGCCTCGATATAGGCATCTGGTGACAGAAGCTGCGCGGCCCCTGTTTCAGCAAACTGCACGAAAGGTTCCGGGAAAAGGCCAATGATGCATGTCAGTGTCGCCAATCCGGCGATGGGAAGGATCAACGGTAAAAGCGTGCGACGGTCGATCCGCGACAGCGAAGGTTCGATACCGTCGGGATGCGGCTTCCAAAAAGCCTCGGCCCAGATCTTCGTCATCGAGAAAATGGTCAAAAGTCCCACGGCAAGCGCAATCGCCGCGACGAAGTAGTTGCCGATGTCGAGCGAAGCTTTGACAAGCAGGTATTTGGCCCAAAAGCCCGAAAGCGGCGGAAAACCCGCCAGCGAGAAAGCGGGAACCAGAAACAGAACCGCCAGAAGAGGCGCGGATTTGTATAGCCCGCCGATCTTCGATAGCTCGGTCGAGCCCGTTAGCTTCTCGGCCACGCCCGCGACCAAAAACAGGTTCGCCTTCACAACGATATGGTGAACTAGATAGAATACCGCGCCGACCAGTGCGAGCGGCGTGTAAAGCGCAAGTCCAAGGACCATGTAGCCAATTTGGCTAACGATGTGGAAACTTAGGATCTTGCGAAAGTCGCTCTGTGCCGCTGCGCCAAGGACGCCCACGACCATCGTGAAACAGGCGACCCAAAGCAGAATGGTGTGCGTAAAGCCAACGTCATGATCAAAAACCAGCGTGAACATCCGGATCAGCGCATAGACGCCGACCTTGGTCAGAAGGCCCGCGAATACGGCAGAGACGCTGAACGCGGGCGTGTGGTACGCGGCAGGCAGCCAGAAAAACAGCGGGAAAACCGCCGCCTTAACGCCGAAGCCGATCATGAACATCACCGCGATGACCGTCAGCAGACCCTGCCGATCGCTTTCGGCAACGGCGCCGGCCAGATCGGCCATATTGAGCGTTCCGGTAACACCGTAAAGCAGGCCCACCCCCGCGAGAAACAGAACCGTCGAAACCAAGTTCAGCGTAACGTATTTGATGCCGCCATCGATTTGCGCGCGCGATCCGCCCAGCACCAAAAGTCCGAAGGATGAGATCAGCATAACCTCGAACCAAACGTAAAGGTTGAACAGATCTCCGGTCAGAAACGCCCCCATGACACCCGCGATCAGAACCTGAAACAGGGCGTGGTACCCAAGGCGCTCTTTCTCGGCATCGATGTCGGACAAGGCGTAGACCGATACGGCCAGCCCGGTGATGCCGGTAATCACGACCATTACCGCGCTTAGGTAATCGGCGACCAAAGTGATGCCGAACGGTGCGGGCCAATCGCCCATCTGAGCGGCGACGACCCCGTCGCTCAGGACGCGTGACATCAACGCCATGGCCGCAAAAAGCGTGGCAAGGCTGCCAAGCACAGACCACCAGCGTCCCCGTGGACCGTCCTTGAAGAAGAAGGCGACGACCGCGGTGGAAAATGGCAGGATGATCGGAAGGGCCAGAAGCCAGCTCACTTGGCGTTCTCCCGGGGCTCGGCCACCCGCATGTCATCGGAATCGAGCGTTCCAAGCGCGTCATAGGCCCGAAACGCCAGCACAAGTGCAAAGGCAAAAAGCCCGAAGCCGATGACGATGGCGGTCAGCACCAGGGCCTGCGGCAACGCATTTGCGGCCACCGCAACCGGCGCGTCGAAGCCTTCGGGGATCAGCGGTGGGGTATCGCCAACCCGACCCGAGGCAAAGATCGCAAGGTTAGCGGCATTCGAAATCAGGATCAGTCCGAACAGGAACCGAAGCACGTTCCGCGCCAGCATCAGGTACACCGCAGCGGCGACCAGAACGCCGATTAGGATGGACAGCATCACCTCCATCAGACGCTTTCCTCCAAAGCAAAGGTCAGCGACAGGATCGACCCCAGAACCACAAGATAGACGCCGACGTCGAAGACCAGCACCGACGAAATCGGCAGGCCTTTCTCTGTCTCGGTGCCTCCGATGAACAGCCATTGCCCGACAAAGAACTGATCGCCAAAGAAGACTGCCATCACACCGGCAAAAAGTGCGATGCCAAGCCCCGCCATGGCCACCCGCTCGGGCGGGGCGCGCAAGGCGCGGCGCGCCTCGGCCGCGCCGCAGGCGATGGCATGCATCACAAAACCTGTGGCTCCGATCAGCCCGCCGATGAACCCGCCACCCGGGGTGTTGTGCCCGCGCAGAAGCATAAAAATCGAGAAGACTAGAAGAAGCGCCAGCAATAGCCGGGTCGCGGCGATCAGAATAACCGATTTCATGCGCGCCTCCCTTTCAGAAGCGCAAAGGCGCCGAGCGCAGCAATCACGACGACCGCGATCTCGCCGAACGTGTCGAGCGCCCGGAAATCTACCAGGATCACGTTTACGATGTTGCGTCCGAACGCCTCGGGCCAGGCGGCTTCCTCGAAGAATGTGGTCAGTCGCCGGTCGATCGGACCGTCGGTGACCATAAGCATAACGATCGTGACCACGGCGCCGATCCCGACTGCTAGGGTCGCGTCGAGCGGGCGATGGGTCTTTTGACCAGTCGGGTCAAGAAACGGCAACTTCAGCGCGGCGACCGCGAATAGAACGACGATCAGCGTTTCGACGAGAAGCTGGGTAATCGCCACGTCGGGCGCACCGAAGATGATAAAGATCAGCGCCACCCCGATCCCGACAGCACCCAGCCCCGCAATCGCGGCGACCCGCGAAGAGGTAACAAGCGTCAGTATTGCGCCCGCGACAATCAGCGCGATGACGACCCAGTGCTTGACGAGAAGCGCGGGCCATTCGAACGGCGCAGCCAATCCAGTGCGCGCCAAGAGCGTTCCGGCGACACCAACAAAAAGCGTCGCAAACGTGATGAACAGATAGTGACGCAGCACCCCACCCTGAACCAGCCGGGTCTGCCAGGCCGCAAGCGCCTTCAGCCCGTCAAGGACGCGGTCCCAACCACGGTCGAAGTTCGGCGCCCTTTCCCCCATCGCGGTAAGCCACGCCCGTATCCCATGCCGTATATTATAGGTCAGGAGACCCAGAGCGAAGGTGGCGATGGAAAGAACCAGCGGCATGTTGACCCCGGCCCAAAGCTTAAGTTCCGCCGGCTTTACATCCGGTCCCAGGATCGCCGCGACGCCCGGATTGACCAGCGTGTAAGCCAAGAGATCCGGGAAGATGCCGAACAAGGCCCCGCACGCGGCAAGCACCACGGGACCCACCACCATCGCCCAATGCGGCGCATGGGGCTTAAGGGGCTCGGCCAAGTGCGGCCGACGCCAGAACGGCGAAAAGCTGACAATCCCGGCTACGGCAAGCATCATCGCGTTTGCCAGAAGCATCGCACCCGCGACAAGAATGGGCTCGGACTGCACGGCTAGCGCACCAGCGTATTTCAGTTCCTTGCCGATGAACCCCAAGAACGGTGGGAACCCTGCCATCGAAAGCGCCGCAAGCGCGGCGGCGAAGGTCGTCACCGGCATGAACCGGGCCAAGCCGCCCAGAAGATGCACTTCGCGCGTACCGGTCGAGTGGTCGATGATGCCGACGACCAGAAACAGCGCCGCCTTGTAGAAAGAATGCACGATCAAGAACGTCATCGCCGCCGTCAGCGCGTAGCCGATATCGGTGGCGAGAAACAGCGTCAGGGTGCCCAACGCCATCAGCGTCGTGTAGGCCAGCGCCTGTTTCAGGTCAGACTGCTTAAGCGCCATCACGCTTGCAAAGACAGCCGTGACCGCACCAAATATCGTCAGCGTCCAAAGCCACACATCTGTACTTCCAAGGTTCGGATGCATGCGGGCCATCAGGTAGACGCCCGCTTTCACCATGGTCGCAGAATGCAAGTAGGCCGACACGGGGGTCGGCGCGGCCATTGCGTTCGGCAGCCAGAAGTGCAGCGGGAACTGGGCCGATTTGGTGAACGTTCCTGCGAGCACAAGCATCAAAATCGGCAGGTACAGCGTGTGGTCCTGCAATACCTGCCCCTGCGCGCGCAGCTCTGACAGCTCGAACGTGCCCGCGACAGCGCCGATCAGGATGAAACCCGCCAACAACGCCAGCCCGCCAGCGCCCGTCAAAAGAAGCGCCTGCAAGGCCGAACGCCGACCCTTCGCCGTGGCGTGATCGAACCCGATCAGAAGATAAGAGGTAATCGTTGTCAGTTCCCAGAACACAAACAACGTCAGAAGGTTATCCGCTGTCACTAGACCAAGCATTGACAGCATGAAAAGCGTCAAAAAAAGCATAAACCGGGCGAATTGCGAGTGCCCCTGGAGATACTTCGAGGCATAGAGAAACACCAACGTCCCAATGCCGGAGATCAGCAAAGCAAAGGTCAGGCTCAGCCCGTCGATCAGAAAACTAAGACTGATCCCAAGCGACGGCACCCATGGCTGGGCGTACCGCAGCACGTCACCTGCTCCGACCGGACCAAGCGCCTGTGCAAACGCGAGGAACAGTGAACCGGCCAGTAAGACGGGTATGACCCCCGCCGGCCTGAGCCATGGCCCGGTTTGTTCGGATCGTGCCGCCATGTGGTGTGACCTAGCTTTCCGAACCGATTTCGGGCGCCATCGGCGGGGTCCAGTTCCGTTTGGAAGGTCGCAGTTTCAAACCTGCCAGCGCAACAGGCAATGGGTATTTGTGGGCAAACCGATCTGTTAACGGATTGGCCTCGCGCGTTCCCTGCATAATTTCGACATTCGTTTGAAAGAGTGCGTTGCGCGTCATGGTCCGTCCCTTTGGTATGGGACATAGGGCGCAGCAGTGGAATGTTAATATCAAGAAAACGCGTTGACTTGATAGATGTGCGCTATCATTCAGTGTGAATGCCGACGCTCCAGCAAATGCGCTATCTGACCGCCGTCGCAGACACGCTGCACTTTCGACGTGCCGCGGAATCTGTGAACGTCACGCAGCCCACGCTGTCAGCGCAACTCAAAGAGATGGAGCGCAGGTTAGGTGTTCAGCTGGTCGAGCGGTCCCGTTCGCGCGTGATCCTGACGCCGGTCGGTCGGGAAATTGCCGCCCGTGCGCGGCGCGTTCTACGCGATGTGGAAGATATCCGAGACCTGGCACGCCGAACCCAGCCGCTGGCATCTACGATCCGCACCGGGGTCGTGCACTCGCTTGGCTCGTACCTGCTGCCGCTTATCGTGCGTGACTTGCACGGCAGCCACCCCGACCTGCGCCTTTATGTGCGCGAAGCCCTGCCCGACGATCTTCTGGATCAGCTGGAATCCGGCGGGCTCGACCTGCTGTTCTACCCGCTGCCGGTGGACCGACAGGAAATTGTGACGATTCCATTGTTCTCGGAGCCATTGCGCGTGGTGATGCCGCACGAACACAGGCTTGCGTCGCTGACGGCCATCCCGCCTGGAGAACTCAAAGGTGAAACGATCCTGACGCTTGAGCCCGGCCACCGGCTCTATGATCAGGTCCGCAACCTCTCGAACGCGTTCGAGGCAAACCTGTCCCACGACTACGAAGGCACGTCGCTTGATACCTTGCGACAGATGGTGGCTATGGGGCTTGGGATCTCGCTTCTTCCCGCGCTCTATGTGCGATCAGAGGTCGCGCGTGAAAACCTTGTTGTCGATCGCCCGATCAAGGGCGCGGAACCTGCGCGCCTGATCGGTATGGTCTGGCGCCGCGGCACCTCGCGACACACCGAGTTCCAGCAGCTTGCTGCAATCATCGCGGGTATTCTGGCACGGAACGCACCTGAGATCGATTTAAGACACACGGGCAAGGCCGAATGACACGCCGCCGCACCCGCATTTCGCCTCTACCGCTCGCTCTGCGCCCGGTCTAGTTTGCGCTCTGGGAGGACAAATGCACTCACAGCCGGACTTGGATACAAGCCCTCGCGTTTCCGACGAAATCCGTCGGACGACGTGCTACATGTGCGCATGCCGTTGCGGCATCAACGTTCACATGAAGAAAGGCGAAATCGCGTATATTGAGGGGAACCGCGACCACCCGGTCAACAAGGGTGTTCTCTGCGGCAAGGGCGCGGCGGGCATCATGCAGCACACTGCCCCGTCGCGGTTGCGCGCGCCCCTGAAGCGTGTCGGCCCCCGCGGGTCCGGCGCGTTCGAAGAGATCACCTGGGACGAGGCACTGGAGACAGCAACCGGCTGGCTGAAACCCCTGCGCGAGAGCGATCCCAAACGGTTCGCCTTCTTTACCGGACGTGATCAATCGCAGAGCTTTACAGGCTACTGGGCGCAAGCGTTTGGAACGCCGAATTTTGCAGCCCATGGGGGCTTCTGCTCGGTCAACATGGCCGCAGGCGGCATCTACACGATGGGGGGCGCGTTCTGGGAGTTTGGCGAACCAGACTGGGACCATACCAAACTGTTCCTCTTGTTCGGGGTTGCAGAGGATCACTCTTCGAACCCCATCAAGATCGGCCTTGGCAAACTCAAGGCACGCGGTGCGAAAGTGATCGGCATCAACCCGATCCGCTCTGGCTATAACGCGGTAGCCGACGACTGGTACGGGATCACGCCCGGCACGGATGGTCTGTTCATCCTGTCGCTGGTGCATTGTCTTCTGGAGGCCGGGAAGATCGACCTCGACTACCTCGCCCGGTACACCAACGCCCCGTGCCTTGTGAACATGGATGAAAGCGGCAACGAGTTCGGCCTGATCCTGAAGGACGATGACGGGCGCGATCTTGTTTGGGATGCCAACGAAAACCGGCCCCGCTGCTTCGACAAGCCGGACGTGAAACCGGACCTTGCCGCAACCTGGCGTCATGCAGGTGTGACCCATAAACCGGTCTTCCACCTGATCGCCGAGCGCTATCTCGCGGAAGAGTATGCTCCTGAAACCGTTGCTTCGACAGTGGGCATTCCCGCACCTCGCATTCGGGCGCTCGCCGCCGAGCTTGCCGATGTCGCGTTTAACCAGGCGATCGAGATCAAGCAGCCGTGGACAGACTTTCGTGGACAGACACACGAAACGATGGTTGGCCGCCCGGTGTCGATGCACGCGATGCGGGGAATCTCGGCGCATGCAAACGGGTTCCAGACTTGCCGCGCCCTGCACCTGTTGCAGATCCTTCTAGGAGCGGTGGAAACACCCGGGTCGTTCCGGTTCAAGCCGCCCTATCCAAAGCCGCCCGAGGCCCACCCGAAGCCCCACGCCGACGCCCGCGCCGGCGAGCCTTTGGGCGGGCCACATCTGGGCTACCCGCTTGGGCCAGAGCATCTGTGTATCGAAGACGATGGCACGCCCCAACGCATCGACAAGGCGTATACGTGGGAAAACCCGATGTCAGCCCACGGGCTGATGCATATGGTGATCTCGAACGCGGCAGCAGGCGATCCATACAAAATCGATACGCTGATGCTTTACATGGCGAACATGGCTTGGAATTCGTCGATGAACACTGCCCAAACGATGGCCATGCTAACGGCGAAGGATGAAAACGGCGAATACAAGATCCCGCACATCATCTACTCCGACAGCTATTCTTCCGAGATGGTGGCCTATGCTGACCTGATCCTTCCGGACACGACCTATCTGGAACGCCACGATTGTATTTCTCTTTTGGATCGCCCGATTTCGGACGCCGAGCGGGCCGCCGATGCGATCCGCTGGCCTGTGGTTGAACCCGACCGCGACGTGCGGGCGTTTCAGTCAGTGCTTTGCGATCTTGGGCACCGGCTGGGATTGCCGGGATTTGTCGCGCCGGGCGGCGGACCCGCTTTCGCCGACTATGCCGGTTACATCACAAATCACGAACGCCGACCGGGCGTTGGCCCGCTTTCCGGCTGGCGCCTTGCGGAAGATGGGTCGGAAACGGACGGGCGTGGGTTGCCCAATTCCGAACAGATCGACCGATACATCGAGAATGGCGGCTTCTGGACAGCGGAGATCCCGGATAACGCACAGTTCTATAAGCCCTGGAACCAAGCCTATCAGAATTGGTCGGTGGATATCGGTCTGGTCGATGCACCCGCGCCCTATACGTTCAATCTGTACTCCGAGCCTTTGCGCCGCTTTCAACTCGCTGCCGAAGGCAAGGGCCCCCGTCAGCCGCCCGAGCATCTGCGCGACCGTATCCTAACCGAGCTTGATCCCCTTCCCATCTGGCGCCCGACCGGAACAGACGCCGATGACGGCTTCCCGGTCCACGCACTGACGCAAAGGCCCATGGCGATGTACCACTCGTGGGGTACACAGAATGCCTGGCTCAGACAGATCCATGGCGCAAACCCGCTTTATGTCCCTACGAAGATTTGGAAGGCGCACGGCTTTTCCGATGGCGACTGGGCGCAAGTGACATCGCCACACGGCGAGATCACCGTTCCTGTCGCGCATATGGCGGCGCTCAACGAAAACACCGTTTGGACCTGGAATGCGATCGGCAAGCGAAAAGGGGCATGGGCGCTCGACCCAGACGCGCCCGAGGCCACCAAAGGCTTCCTTCTCAACCATCTGATCCATGAACTTCTTCCCCCGAAGGGTGACGGATTGCGCTGGTCGAATTCCGATCCGGTGACAGGACAGGCAGCGTGGTTCGATCTGAAGGTAAAGATCAAGAAGGTCTCTGCACCAAGAGAATCAAAGCCTGCCCTACCAACGATCCATTCTCCGGTGCCAAAGGCCCCCGAGACCGTTGCTCGAAAGACCGACGCATGACGTCGCTGCCCACCAGAACCGACAAACAGCTTGGACTTGTCATCGACCTCGATATCTGCGTGGGCTGCCACGCCTGTGTCACCGCATGCAAAGGCTGGAATACAGAGAACTACGGCGCGCCCTTAGGCGATGATGACCCGTACGGGGCGGAACCTGTGGGCAGCTTTTTGAACCGCATCCATTCCTACGAAGTTCAGCCTGAAGACGGCACGGCGCAACTGATCCACTTCCCGAAATCCTGTCTTCACTGCGCAGATGCGCCCTGCGTGACGGTCTGTCCGACCGGCGCAAGCTATAAACGGGTGGAAGACGGGATCGTGTTGGTCAACGAAAGCGATTGTATCGGATGCGGGCTCTGTGCCTGGGCCTGTCCCTACGGCGCGCGCGAGATGGATCCGGTCGAGAACGTCATGAAGAAGTGCACGCTGTGCGTCGACCGGATCTATAACGACAACTTGCCTGAGGACGATCGCGTTCCTGCCTGCGTTCGAACCTGCCCCACGGGCGCGCGCGCCTTTGGCGATCTGGCGGACCCAGACAGCGCGGTCTCACAATCGGTCGCCGCCCGCGGCGGACTTGAATTGATGCCAGAGCAGGGCACGGCACCAGTCAACCGCTACCTTCCGCCCCGAGAGAAGGACTCGAACGTCCTGGCCCCGCTATTGGAGCCGATTGCCGAGGAACCGCGCGGGTTTCTCGTTTGGCTAGACAAGACCCTGGATCGGATCGGCTAATGCATCCTGCTACGTCCCTTATCTTGTTCACCACGCTTTCGGGGCTTGGCTTTGGGCTACTGATTTTCCTGGGACTCGGGATGCCGCCTGTAACAGGTTGGGTGGCTTTCGCGTTCTTCGCCATCGCTTACGCACTTGCCGTGGGCGGGCTTCTGTCGTCGGTCTTCCATCTCGGCCACCCCGAAAGGGCGCTCAAGGCGTTCACGCAATGGCGCTCAAGCTGGCTCTCGCGCGAAGCCTGGGCGGCATCCGGCGTCTTGTCGGTGATGGCGGTCTTTGGCGCGGGTCTTGTCTTTGCCGGCGAACGGATCGCACCATTGGGCTGGCTGGGCGCACTTGGCGCAGCAGGCACCGTTCTCGCAACGTCAATGATCTATGCGCAGCTCAAGACCGTCCCCCGGTGGAACCACTGGTCCACGCCCTCTTTGTTCCTTCTGCACGCCGTCGCAGGTGGTGCGCTGTTGGCCGGGCAGAGCGCCGCAGCGATCCTGCTGCTTGTTATCCTTGGCACATTTCAACTCTGGGTCTGGTCGGATGGTGACGTACGGTTCGAACGGTCGAGCACGACGCTTGCGACCGCAACCAGACTTACCGGCGGGGCGTTGCGGGCCTTCGAGCAACCGCACACAGGCCCGAACTACCTGACGCGCGAGATGATCCATGTGGTCGGGCGGCGGCATGCCCGCAAGTTGCGCGCCATCGGGCTGAGCCTTGCAGTGATCCTGCCCGCCGCAATCCTGGCACTTCTGCCGTTCAGCCACGCTCTGGCAGGAATAGCAGTGCTGTCTCACATCGCTGGCAGTCTTGTGAACCGATGGCTGTTCTTCGCCGAGGCCGAGCACGTGGTCGGGCTCTATTACGGCCAACGCTAGATACAACAGCACTGTTTCCGCCTGCCGCAGGGCCCCTTCTGGCGGCTTTTTGCTTGGTTAACGCATGCGCTGTATGCAGTGCGGGTTCTCGGGCGTATCCTTTGATTACGAATGATTACGAACTCGGGCAGCCAATTATAAAGTCGTGAGGTTCGGAATGCGGGCTTTTTTCATTGTTGCAGCGCTCGCGCTGACAGCCGCAAGCTGCGGCGTCTCGGACCGCGCGTCTGTTCAAAGGATCGCGGCACCTCCCTCGATTTCCCAATCTGCCTTGTACCCTCGTTTCAGCGATAGCAACCCATCGGACTGGGCTGGGAGAACCCCGCATTCCTATCCAATTCACGGGGTGGATGTCTCGCGTTGGCAAGGTGATGTTGATTGGCACAGGGTGCGCGATGCGGGCGTGTCTTTTGCATTTCTGAAGGCCACCGAAGGCGGCGATTTGTCGGACCCGATGTTTGAGACGTATTGGAGCGGCACGAAGGATGCGGGCATTCAGCGCAGTGCCTACCACTTTTTTTATTTCTGCAGGCCCGCGGTCGAACAGGCCCGCTGGTTTATCAGAAACGTTCCCCGGGATCGGAACGCTCTGCCACATGTTCTGGATCTTGAATGGAACCCCCATTCGCCAACATGCCGCATCCGGCCTGATGGTGCGACAGTTCGGGCGGAAGCCCGGCGCTTCCTCGATCTGCTCGAGGCGCACTATGGGCGCCGACCGATCATTTATACGACAATTGATTTCTACGAGGACACCGGGATCGGCCAGCTAAGGGGGACCGAGTACTGGCTTCGGTCCGTCGCGCGTCATCCAAGCGAAGCCTACCCGGGGAAGACTTGGACGTTCTGGCAATACTCCGGCACGGGCCGGGTTCCTGGAATTGAAGGCCCGGTCGATCTGAACGTCTTTAGCCAGTCTCCAGAAGCCTGGGTACGTTGGTCGGGCTAGGCGCCGACCCAAGGTGACGCCGTCGTTGCCGGACCAAGAGCATGCAGTTGCGCCAGATCCCTGACGGTTGGGCCCGCAGGCACGGGCTATGCGGTCCGGCAGGCCTCTGGCACGTAGGTCTGGAAGGGTTCGATAGAGATGTACCTTTCGCCGTCTGGACGACGTTTCCAGATATCTTCCCAGTTCTTTGCATCCCCGTCGTTCAATAGAAACCACGCTGTGGTGTTCAGCGCGTAATCCTCGCCATCCGCATGTATCCAAAGAAGGAAGTTGTCCCCAAGGCTGACCTCGCGATACTGGCAAAACAGCTCTCCGCCCTCAACAGTCAGGGGCCATGGCGCGCCGGTTATTTCCTCGAACGAGGCCGAAGAAACTTCGCCCAACGAGATTGGCCCGGTATCTTCATTGCAAGCAGCAAGGGGGAGCAAGACAAATGCAGCGCAGAGAAGTCTTTTAAGCATGTGGCCTCCGAGAGACGTGAAAATGTCCCTAGGTGGATACGTATCGATTTTGGCAAGAATCCGGCAGACCCCTTGCCGCGTTGGGTATTTGACCGACGTATCAAACGAAGTGCTTCAGCCGCAACAGTATCGCCGGTTTAACGGCGATTAGACTGACACCGCCTCCAGCAGTTTTTCTCGTTCCATTTCAGAAGCGATGCCGGACATCCGCGTGCTGCCGCGTTCCAGAACAAGAAACCGGTCGCCAAGTTCGAAGGCAAAATCAAAGAACTGCTCGACAAGCACAATCGCCATATCGCCCCGATCACGGAGCGCGCCGATAACGTGACCAATCTGCTTGATGATGTTCGGCTGGATGCCCTCGGTCGGCTCATCCAGCAAGAGAAGCTTTGGTCGCGTCACAAGCGCCCGCGCAATGGCAAGTTGCTGCTGCTGACCACCAGACAGATCGCCCCCGCGCCGCCCGAGAAAATCCTTCAGTATCGGAAAAAGCTCGAAGATCTCGCCCGGCACGCCGCGTTCGTTTCGATCGAGGCAGGCGAAGCCCGTTTCGAGGTTTTCGCGCACCGTTAGGAACGGAAAAATCTCCCGTCCCTGCGGGACGTAAGCCACACCTTTCCGGGCAAGCACATGCGCGCCAGCCTTGCCGATGTCTTCGCCGTCCAGCCGGTAAGAGCCACCCGAGCGCGGATGGGAGCCAGAAATGGCTTTCAGAAGGCTCGTCTTCCCGACGCCATTTGTGCCCATAATGCAGGTCACTTCACCCTTGGCGGCCCACAGGTCGATCCCGTTCAGGATCTGGCTGCCGCCATAGTGCAGGGTCAGCCCTTCGATCTTCAAGAGTTCACCGGCCAAGATACACCTCGATGACATCCGGATCGGACGTGACGTGGTCAATCGATCCTTCGGCCAGAACCGAGCCTTCATGTAGAACCGTGACCTTGCAACTCAATCGCCGGACAAACTCCATGTCATGCTCTACGACAACAACGGCGCGGGTCCTTGCCGCTTCCACGAGAATATCAGTCGTATGCTCGCGCTCTGACGGGGTCATCCCGGCTGCGGGTTCGTCAACCAGAAGCAGCCGGGGATCCTGGGCAAGAAGCATCCCGATCTCCAGCCACTGCTTTTGTCCGTGGCTAAGCTCCCCCGATTTTCGGGTCAGCGCGCCTGCTAGTCCGATTTCGTTCGCAAGTTCCTCGACACGCAGAGCGTCGTCATGAGAGGTGCGAAAACCCAGAACCGAAAACGGGCCACGTGGCTTCTTCAGTGCCAGAAGCAGGTTTTCGGCCACGGTCTGATCCTCGAACACTGTGGGCCGCTGGAACTTCCGTCCGATACCTTCTTGCGCGATACGGCTTTCGGACATCGACAACAGTGATTTCGAGCGCGCGCCCCAGACGACGCGCCCCCCGTCAGGCCGTGTTTTACCTGTAATGATGTCCATGAACGTGGTTTTGCCAGCGCCGTTCGGGCCGATCACGGCGCGCATCTCTGCGGGTCCGATCTGGAAGGTCAGGTTGTTGATTGCCTTGAACCCGTCGAACGACACCGAAACGCCCGAGACCTCAAGCAGCGTGCTCATTGGTCTGCCTCCTTCTCGCGCAGTGCCCCTGGATCCGGACCAAGGTCGGCACCATGGCGTTCTGGTGTGCGGCGGTCTGCGATCAAATCAAAAAGCCCGCCGATACCCTTCGGGGCGAACAGCGTGACCGCGACGAAGGAAAAGCCCAAAAGCACGGTCCACCAGTCGACCCACTGGATCGTATAGAACCCAAGATTAACATCCGGTGCCTGTCCGCCCGTGAACCATGTCGACAGAAGAGAAACGAACGCAGCCCCGATCACGGCACCGTAAAGCCGTCCGCGCCCACCAATAGCGACCCAAACGGCCAGATAAATCGAGGCAATGGGCGAGATTTCGGCCGGGTTCACAATCCCGGCCTGCGGGTAGTAGAGGGCACCGGCAATGGCCGCCAGCATAGCTGTCAAGGTAAACACGAAGAGCTTGAACGCCTCGACCGGGTAGCCCAGAAACCGTACGCGTGCTTCATCGTCGCGGATCGCACGAATGACGGACCCGAACTTACCCGACACGACCCAAGCGCAGATCAGATAGGCCGAACCAAGGGCGAAGGCTGATCCCCAGAAAAACCACATCGACACAACCGATTGCGGCACGTCATCCAAACCCGGCAGGTTCTGCAGCCCCGAAAGACCGTTGTTGCCCCGAAGCCCGCTGTCGTTCTGAAAAAGCCAAAGCGACAAGGCCAGTGTCATCGCCTGCGTCAGGATCGAGAGATAGACGCCCGTCACCCGGCTGCGGAACGCAAGCCAGCCAAAGACAAATGCGATGAGGCCAGGCACCAATACGGCGGCCGCGAGTTGCAGCGGCAGGGAATGCGCGAAAGCCCAGATCGGGGGAAACTCTGACGATCCGACGAACCCGAAGATCTGTGTGGCAATCCCGTCCGAAATCTCTTCCGGCGTCGGAGGCAATGGCGCCTGGGCAAGGCTTTCCGCCACAATGATCTCGGTCCGGGCATACATCAGCCACATACCGATCGCGTAGCCGCCGATCCCGAAAAACGCCATGTGCCCAAGCGACAGAATGCCTGTGTAGCCCCACACCAGATCCATCGCCAGGGCAACGAGGCAAAGGCACAGCGTCTTGCCCAGCGTTTTGACAAAAGAGGTGGAAATCACACCAATCCCGAACGCCTCGGATAGGATCGTTACGCCCAGGGTGAACGCCGCAAGGCACGCCAGAAAGATAAGAACCGAGGGGTGGCGCACGACAAAGGGCTTGGCGCCGCTCGCCCGGGGGGCGGCCGTCCCCCGCGCCCCCCGCGAGTATTTTTGCCAGGATGAAGAAGAGGTCTGTTCGGTCATCTCATGCCTCCGCAGCCCGGCCCTTGAGCGCGATGATCCCGCGCGGCCGGAACTGGATGAAGAGGATGATGAAGAGGATCATATAGGTCTGGGCGGCCAACGTGTTCGAGGGGTTCAGCCATTCGATCCCCTTCTGCATCGTTCCCACGAGTGCCGCGCCTAGAAGCGTGCCCCAGATGTTCCCCACCCCGCCAACCACGACGGTCATGAACGACTGCACGATGTAATCCGATCCCATTTCGGACGTGACCTTTGCATAAAGCCCGATGGCCACGCCCGCGATCCCGGCAATCCCAGACCCGAACCCAAACGTCAGCATGTTGATCCGGTCGGGGTTGATCCCCATCGACGCCGCCATGCGGGGGTTCTGGGTGACGGCCCGCACCTCAAGCCCCAGCCGCGTGCGGTTCATGACAAAGAGAAACAACGCCAAAAAGAGAAGCGCCAGAATAAAGATGGCGATCCGGATATAGCTGATCGACACGATGTCGTTCACGACGAGCGACCCGTCGAGCCAACCGGGTGCCGTCAGGGGCCGCGCCTGCGTGCCGAAAATGTTCTTCGCGATCTGTTGAAGCGCAATCGAAACGCCGAAGGTCGCCAGAAGCGTTTCAAGCGGCCGGTGATAAAGCCAGCGGATGACCAGCCGTTCCATCGCGACACCAGCAGCAAAGGTCACAACGAAGGCAAGCGGGATCGCAACAAGGATCGAAATTGTATGATCCGGTATCACCTGCTGAACGACGAAGCCAGTATAGGCACCCATCATGATGAATTCGCCATGCGCCATATTGATGACCCGCATCACGCCAAAGGTGATGGCAAGGCCAATGGCGGCGAGGAAATAGATCGAGGCAAGCGACACGGCATCAAGGGTAAGGTCCGCAGCCTCGTTGAGCGCAACACGGGTTTCGATCCCGTTCAAGACACCCAGCGCGGCAACCACGAGGCCAGGTGCCCCAATATACCGGTCGTAGAACACATGGGTTTCAAGGGCGCGTTCGACCTCTCCTTCGGTCGCCGCCGGTTCGGCCAATCCCGCCGAAACCAGCGCGGCATAGGCCGCGTCCCGGGCGTCGATGGTGTTCAGTGAAGCGACCTGTATGCCAGCAACCTGGGTTCCATCGATGTTCGAGATCAGGATGTCCCGCTTCTCTTCGGCAGGCATGCGCGGCGCGGCCAGGCCCTGTGCAACCAAAAGCGCGTAGGCATCGTCGCGCGTCAAAGCCTCTGTTCCGGGTGTCAGTATCCGGGCCACATCGGCACCTTCGGGAGCCGTTTCAGCCACTGCGCGTTCGGTCGCCAATAGAGGGTTGAGAACAGCGCGGACGTCCACACCCAAATCGCCCTCAAAATGCCGAATCGCCTCGATGCGCTCGGCCTCTTCCACGCCAAAGCGAATGGTCAATAGCCGCTCAAGACGGGCGATCCGCGCCGCGATCGTCGGATCGGCCTCATCCTCTTGAACCGTCCGCAGAGCGGCCAAATGCGATGGCTCAGGGTCACGGCCGATCGCATCGAGCGCAGTGATCCGGACGACCGGCTCTGGGTCGGAGAGCTGAAACGTGACCAGCGCCGCCCCGATCATGCCGCGAATACCGCTGTTCGGTTTGAGCTGTTTGAACGGGTCGTCGGCAACAATGCCAATCTCGGACCCGTCAGCGAAATCGAAGATGCGTAGCGTATCCCGGTCAAACTCTTCAGCGTAGACGAAGAGGCCCGTTTCTTCGTTCAGCCACATCTCTTTGGCTTGCCAGCGCTCCAGGACCGATTGCGCCGCAGGAAGGCCACTTGCGGCCAGAGCATCGATCGCTGGGCCGATCGTTCGGCGCGAACTCTTGGCGATGATGTCGCCGTGCTCTTGCAACAGCGCCTGGATCGGGGCGTCGGCACTCTGCGCGGACGCGGTCCCCGCCCAGATCAACCAAGCGATCAGTGCCGCACGGATCATACCCACACCTACATTTTGTCAAAGGTAGTTAACGCGAAGGGCAATGACGGGTCCGAAGACCCGCCATTACGCGATCCCCCAGAAGGATCAGTAGTTCGACTTGATCTGCACGCAGCTTTCCGTCTGCGTGTTGAACATGCCGCAGCCCAGATCAGCCCAGTCGGACTTTAGCACCGCCGATTCCGGTAGAAAGTCGGTCCAGGCATCGCCCGGCACTTCTTCGGTCTGGCTGATGATATCGAACTGGCCGTCTTCCTGAATCTCACCGATCAGAACCGGCTTCGCCAAGTGATGGTTGGGTAGCATGACAGCGGTGCCGCCGGTGAGGTTCGGGAATTCCTGCCCGTACATCGCCGTGCGCACCGCGTCGACATCGGTGGACCCAGCTGCGGTTGCAGCGTTTACCCACATATTGAAGCCGATGTAATGCGCTTCCATGGGATCGTTGGTGACACGTTCTTCACCCATCCGCTCTTTCCAGGCGGCGACCCACTCCTCATTGGCTTCGGTGTCCGCAGACTGGAAGTAATTCCAGGCTGCAAGGTGCCCGACAAGGTTTGCCGTGTCGAGACCCGAAAGCTCTTCTTCCCCAACCGAAAATGCCACGACGGGGATGTCGTCAGCCGAGATACCGGCGGCGGCAAGCTCTTTGTAGAAGCCCACATTCGCGTCGCCGTTGATGGTCGAGATTACGCCGACCTTCTTGCCGTCTGCGCCAAGGGCCACGACGTCGGCCACAATCTTGGACCAGTCCGAATGACCGAAGGGCGTGTAGTTCACAAAGATATCTTCAGCCGCGATGCCTTTGTCCTGCAGATAAGCTTCCAGGATGTTGTTGGTGGTCCGGGGATAAACATAGTCGGTGCCCAGAAGCGCGAACTTTTCGACCCCAAGCTCGTCAAGAAAGTAGTCCGTTGCCGGGATCGCCTGCTGGTTCGGGGCGGCGCCGGTGTAGAACACGTTCTTGGAGCTTTCTTCGCCCTCATACTGAACCGGATAGAACAGAAGACCGTTCAGTTCTTCGATAACCGGCAGCACCGATTTGCGGCTAACGGATGTCCAGTTGCCAAAGATCACGTCGACCTCGTGCACGGTCAAAAGCTCACGCGCCTTCTCTGCAAAAAGCGGCCAGTCCGAGGCCGGGTCAACGACAACGGCCTCAAGCTCGCAGCCCAAGACGCCACCTGCGGCGTTCTGCTGCTCCACCAGCATTTCCATCGTGTCCTTCAACGTGGTTTCCGAAATCGCCATGGTCCCGGAAAGAGAGTGCAGGACACCGACCTTAATCGGGCAATCCTGAGCCATGGCGGCGGTGGCGCTAGCAAGCAGGACGGCAGCGGTCGTGCCAAGTAGTTTGTTGGACATGTATCATCCCCTTTCGCGCGGGGATGTTGCGATATGCAGGCAAACGCTCCATATCACTCCCACGCAATTTTATTTGCGGAGTGCGGTGGTGTTTCGGTTTCCAAGGCCAGCACCATCGCACGCTTCGTTCGGGCGGGATCGCCCGCCCGTCGTGACTTAAGGGGATCGGCGGGAGAGGCGTAAGGCGATGAGGTGGATTGATCCCTCGCCCGGACGCAATCGCTCAATTTATTGGCAGGTCAGGTCTTCGCGCCTGATTTCTGAGCGTGATATAACCCAACGTGCAATGCTAAATGCCTGTCGACGATCGCCGGCGGTGGCGCTCGAAGCCTGAGATGACTCCTTTTTCAGCAGTTGGTGGCATGTTGCCATCACGCTCGCAGATCAATCCGGATGGCGATACCAGAGCCAGGATGGCGCGCCGCCGGCGTTGCAGGAACGCGGGCTGGATCCTGCCAAGGGGCAGCCCTTTCAGCGTGAACCAAGGCGCCGAACATAATCACGATGACCATCTGCCAGATTGGGAAAAGTCGGTTGCTATCGGGATAATCGGCGGCTGTCAGGGCGGCCAATCGGTTGCCAGATCACTCTGTCAGCACCCTCTGTCTTAAGTTCAGTTCAGTCCATCGTTTGACAGTCCGTGGTCAAACATGTTGGCCGCCATTGATCTCGATTTCCGTCCCGTTCACGTACGTAGCGGCATCCGAACACAAGAAGTAAATGACGTCGGCGACTTCTTCGACACTGCCAAGTCGGCGCATTGGCAACTCTTGCACAATCTTTTCCGTGCCGGGAGACAGGATCGAAGTTTCGATCTCGCCGGGTGCAATGGCGTTCACACGGACGCCCAACGGGCCAAAGTCATGCGCCATCTCTCGGGTCAAAGCGGCCAGTGCAGCCTTTGAAGTTGCGTAGGCTGCCCCCGCGAACGGGTGAACCCGAGACCCCGCGATTGAAGTCACGTTCACGACGGAGCCCTGGGCCTCGACAAGCTCGTCCTTCAGTCCACGCGACAACACTATCGGCGCAAAGAAGTTGACGTGGAAGACCTTGCCCCAATCCATCAGATCTGTATCCATCGTATTCAAACGCGATCCATCGGCACTTTTCGGCGAAATACCGGCGTTGTTGATCAACCCATGAAGTGGGCCATCCAATCGTTCGCGAATGACCTCGACGGCATTGATGATGTCAGCTGGATCGGACAGATCGATTTGAATATGGTTTTCCTCGCCACCTGGCCAAGGGCACGACGCGTCAAAAGCTTGGCGGGAACAGGTCAACACGCGCCATCCTTCACGAGAAAACTTCTTGACTGTCCCGTGGCCTATGCCACGGCTGGCACCAGTCAAAACCAAGTTCTTCGTCACGTTGCTGCCGGTCACTCTCGCAAGGTTATCGATGACACAGGTAGTTTCAATTGGCAGATTTACAATTGCCCAATCCGTTCGGCAGCGGTCTAAACCAAAGTGCTTGAAGGGCGGCCAGCCTTGGAACTTTGCATCCTTCTAGCGTTGGAAAAGGTCCAAGATAGCGATCTGCCTTACATCTCTCAGATCACTGCCGCTAGCGATGCTGAGAGCTTGTCTGTCACCTCGTCGAGCTGCTCGTCTTCGATGATGAAAGGAGGTGCAAGAAGGATATGGTCGCCTTGCCTCCCGTCTATTGTGCCGGACATCGGATAACAGATCAGGCCTTCCGCGAAAGCCGCCTTTTTGATCTTGCCTGCCAGACCAAACGACGGATCGAAAGGTGCCTTCGTTGTGCGGTCTTCGACAAGTTCGATCCCGCGAAAGAGACCGCGCCCCCGGATATCACCGACATGCGGATGCTGACCAAACCGTTCGACCAGCCGGGCTGCAAGCTTGTCGCCCTGCATTTTGACCCTTGGAATGAGGTTCCGTTCCAGCAACGCCCTGACAACCGCCAGACCGCAGGCTGCCGCCGTCGGATGGCCGATGTACGTATGACCATGCTGGAAGAACCCGGACCCTGCCTCGATCGCCCCATAGATCTCAGCGGTGCACAACATTGCGCCGATGGGTTGATAGCCAGCGCCCAGACCCTTTGCGATGCAGACAATATCGGGAACGATGCCGTCTTGCTCGCAAGCAAACAGGCTGCCGGTCCGACCCATGCCGCACATCACCTCGTCGAGGATCAGAAGCACGCCGTAGCGGTCGCAGATTTCCCGGATATGCTTGAAGTAGCCCGGAGACGGGGCCAGCGCGCCCGCCGTCGCGCCGACGACCGGCTCTGCAATGAACGCCATAACAGTCTCTGGCCCAAGGCGCAGGATTTCATCTTCCAGCGCTTGCGCCGTACGATGACCGTACTCCTCAGGGCTCTCGTCATCGCGCCGGAGCCGGTATTCGTAGCAGGGGTCGATATGGCTCACATCCAGCAGAAGCGGTCCAAACTGCGCGCGTCGCCATTCGTTTCCGCCCGCCGAAAGGGCGCCGATGGTGTTGCCGTGATAGCTTTGCTTCCGGGCGATCAGACGGCTTCGGTTTGGTTCGCCCTTCTCGACCCAGTATTGACGTGCCAGCTTAATCGCCGCCTCGGTCGCTTCAGACCCGCCCGACACAAGGTAAACCCGGTCGAGGTCCCCCGGCGCGTTTTCGACCAGCAGGTCTGCCAACGCCTCGGCAGGTTCAGAGGTGAAGAAGCCGGTATGCGCGAAGGCCACCAGCTCAAGTTGGGCCTTGATCGCCTCAATGATCTCGGGGTCTCCGTGGCCAAGACAGGACACCGCCGCCCCGCCAGAAGCGTCCAGATACCGTTTGCCGTCTGCATCGATCAGATAGCACCCCTCCCCTCCGACCGCGACGGGTTGGGTTGCCTTGGCATGCCGGGGAAAGACGTGGTTCATCGAAGACGCTCCTTAAGCTGACCGTGCTGCGCCAAAGACTACAGTCGCGCAACCAGGACCGAGACATCCGCATGGCGCGCGATCCGTGCAGCATTCGGCCCGATCAGCCGGTCTGCCAGGTCGGGCTTGTGCGCCCCGACGATAATCAAGCTGGCCGTGCAAAGCTCTGCCGCTTCCAGCGTCTTTTCATAGACGGGCCCGATCTCGACAATGCATTGGATGGCGCCGTGTCCCGGCAGGGTTTCGTCCGCCAAAGCGTGAAGCGCCTTGCGCGCGGCTTCCCCGGCTTCTTTCAGGGTGCCCTCTTTGAAAAACGATCCGACGAACGAGCTTCCGTAATCCGGCAGAACCGTCACAAGACTAAGCTCTGAACCTTCTAGACCCGCAATACGACCAGCCTCGGCAACCAAGGCGCGCGCATCATCCATATGGCTGAGGTCTACCGCGCAAAGAATATGTCTGCTCATGCAAGGGCCTCCTTCGGTTGGCGGCGGCGCTGCAGAAGAAACACCACTCCGACGAGCAACAGGGCGGGAAGATAGAAGATCTCCTTCGGGGGCCGGTCTGCTGGGACCTCCAGCTCAACAAGCTCCCAGTCCCAGTCGATGCCAAGTTGTTCGGCCGGTCCGCCGAAGTTCAGGTTATCGACAAAGATCTGGCCGTCCTCGTCGCGGAACTCGATACCCGCGCCATCCAGAAGCCGGGTTGGACCATCCGCGCCAGATGCGCCAAGGGGCAACAGATAGCGTGCGTCAATGGCTTCCCCGTTCAGGTTCTCGCCAATCAGACGCACCCGCAGCGACGCGGCATCAGGCGCGGATTCCGCCATTTCGAACAGCGCGCTGCCTGGGCGCGTGTCAAACTCTGGGGCGAGTTGATTTAGGAAATATCCCGGCTGGAACAGGACGAATGCTGCAAATAGAAGCAGCGCGCTTTCGTATAGGCGCGACTTGACCATGAAGTAGTTCATTGTCCCCGCAGCAAATAGCAGCATCGCGATCAACGCGATCACAAAAACGAATACGGCCTGCACCGGACCCACGTCGATCAACAACAGATCGGTGTTGAAGATGAAAAGGAACGGCAGAAGCGCAGTCCGGATCGAATAGAAGAACGCCTGGAAACCGGTCTTAAGGGGATCGCCTTTCGATATCGCCGCAGCCGCGAAGCTTGCCAGACCCACGGGCGGCGTCACGTCCGCCATAATGCCAAAGTAGAAGACGAACATGTGCACCGCGACCAAGGGCACGATCAGCCCGGCCTGCGAGCCAAGCTCAACAACAACGCCCGCCATCAAGGACGACACGACAATATAGTTCGCTGTGGTCGGCAGCCCCATCCCCAGAACAATCGAGATTAGCGCTACGAAGAACAGCATCGCCAGAAGGTTGCCGCCCGACAGGAACTCTACAAACTCGGCCATAACCTGCCCGATGCCGGTCAACGTCACCGCACCGACGATAATGCCAGCGACACCCATTGCAGCGGCAAGTCCGATCATATTGCGCGCACCAGCGATCATGCCATCGGCGATGTCGGTGACGCCCTCGCGCACCTTGGTGGCAAACGCATGCCCCTCGCCCCGGAAAACGGCCTTCAGCGGGTTTTGCGTGAGCAAGATGAACAGCATCGCGATGGTCGACCAGAAGGCCGACAGGCCGGGCGACTTCCTCTCGATCATCAGAAGGTACATCAGAAGAAGGATCGGCATGATATAGTGGATGCCGGTTTTGAAGATCTCGCGCACCGGCGGCAGGTGCTGCATGCTGTCGAGGCTTGTTTCGAGGTCCGGCTGTTGGGCGGCAAAGCGCACAGCCGCGATATAAGCGACAAGCATCAAAGCCAGGATCACAAGCATCGAGGCGCCACCTGCGGCGCCATAGATGGCATCGACCACGACACCCGTCAGGAACAAAAGCCCACCAGCGATCACGATTGAGATGGCGATGATAAAGATGGCGCCCAGAATGAACTTGACCGGATGCATGCGCGAGGTCCCGGTCATGCCCGACTTCAGGGCCTCGAGGTGCACGATGTAGACAAGCGCCACATAGGAAATCGCCGCTGGCACGATCGCGGTCTTCACCACCTCGACATAAGAGATGCCAACATACTCGGTCATAAGAAAGGCGACCGCCCCCATCACAGGTGGCGTCAGAACACCGTTGATCGAGGACGACACCTCGACCGCGCCTGCTTTGGTGGCCGGGAAGCCGACCTTCTTCATGAGCGGGATGGTGAACGTGCCGGTGGTGACAACATTGGCAATCGATGAGCCCGAGATCAGGCCCGTGGCGGCCGAGGCAATCACCGCGGCCTTGGCCGGCCCGCCCCTGAGATGCCCAAGCGCGGCAAAGGCCAATTGCAGAAAGTAGTTGCCCGCGCCCGCCTGATTGAGAAGGGCGCCAAACAGCACAAACAGGAACACGAAACCCGACGAAACGCCCAAGGCCACGCCAAAGACCCCTTCCGTCGTGAGCCACATGTGGCTCATCGCTTTCTCGAAGGACGCCCCTTTCCACTGCACGACTTCCGGCAGGCCCGACCAAGACCCAAAGAAGACGTAAGACAGAAAGAACAAGGCCACGCCCATCAAAGGGATGCCAAGCGACCGACGTGCGGCCTCCAGAAGGAGGATCAGGCCCACACCGGCCATGATCAGATCCATGGTGTTTGGTGCACCCGTGCGATCGGCAACACCGCGATAGTCCCACCAAAGATATGATGCCGTGGCCGCCCCGATCAGAGCAACGATCCATGTGATGGTGGGAATACGGGTCCGCGGCGACGATTTGAGGCCTGGGAATGCCAGATAAGCCAGAAGCACCGCGAAGCCCAAATGAATTGAGCGGGTTTGGGTGTCGTTCCAGACAAATCCGACCATGAACGGCAAGGGCGACGCGATCCACAGCTGGTAGATCGACCAGCAAAGGGGCAGGACCCACAAGGCCCGGCGACCAAAGGCGTCCGCAGGTGCGCGTCCGCCGGTATCGGCATCCGCAACAATGTCCTCCAGGGCCGGGTCTGCGCCGGTCTGGCTCTTTGCGTCGGTCATGGAAGCCCCCTTCGTGTCAGATGCGATTGGCGGGCCATCCGCCAATCGCTTTGTCTTGGGTCAGGGCAGTCGGAACCGCCCGACCACGGACTTACATCCAGCCACGTTCTTTGTAGTAGCGCACGGCACCGGGGTGCAGTGGTGCGCTCAGGCCGTCCTTGATCATCTGTTCTTCCGTCAGACGACCGAAAGCGGGGTGCAGCTTCTTGAAGTCTTCAAAGTTGTCGAAAACCGCCTTTACCAGAACGTAGACAACCAGTTCAGGGGTCCCCGCATCGGTGACAAAGGTCGCCTTCGGACCCCAGGACGCCACATCACCGTCGTTGCCCGGGTAGAGGCCACCGGGAATGGTCGCAGCGGCGTAGGCCGAGTTCTCGGCAAGCACCTTGTCGGTCCCACTGGATGTCAGATCCAACAGCTTGATGTCGCAGGTCGATGTCGCTTCCATTGAAGAGCCGTTCGGAAGACCAGCCGCCCAGATCGCTGCGTCAAGCTTACCGTCACAAAGCGCGGCCGACTGTTCAGAGGACTTCAGCTCTGCGGCCAAAGCAAAATCATCCGGCGTGACGCCAGCGGCATCCATCAGAACACCCGCAAGAACCCGGGTCCCGGATCCAGGGTTGCCAATGTTTACGCGCTTGCCCTTCATATCCGAAACCGAATTGATGCCCGCATCGGCGCGCACCATCACGTGCATCGGTTCGGGGTGGACCGAGAAGACGGCGCGCAGATCGCCATATGGCTCGTCGCCGTCAAAGGCGCGGACGGCCTCCATAGCTGCCGACTGTACATCGGATTGCACGACGCCAAAGTCCAGTTCGCCCTCGCGGATCGTGCGGGTGTTGTAAACCGAACCACCCGTCGATTCGACCGAGCACCGGACGCCGTGGACCTTGCGGTCTTTGTTCACCAGCCGGCAGATCGCGCCGCCCGTCGGATAGTAGACGCCGGTCACACCGCCGGTGCCGATCGTGATAAAGGTCTGGTCCGCATGGGCGATGCCACCCACGGCTGCGACAGCAATCGCTGCTGCCGTCACCTTCAATTTTGCAAACATATCAATCTCCCTGTTTTGTGGTGTCTGCGGTTTACTTCACGACGCCCAGGTTTCCCCCAGAGCGTGAATTTGGTTCTCCGCTTCGCGGATCATATCTTCGGCACTTTCCCCTGCCCGCGCCAAAAGCATAGTTACGATTGTCTCGATCAATACAAGTGTCGCGGCGTAGGACGAGAAAAATTGCGGGCTTTCGGTTGGAACGACAAAGCCGTGGTCCGCGAAGGCAAGCGCCGGAGAGGTGTGGCTGTCGGTGATCACTACGACGCTGACCCCCCGCTCTTGCGCAGCCTTCACTGCCGCAATGGTCCGATGTGCATAGGGCGCCTTTGAGACCGCAAGCATGGCATCGCCCGGGTTCATCCGCGCAACCGCTGCGGCCAGGGTCGTGCCGTTCCGACCGGCAACTGCCCAGTTTGGGCTGAACCAATGCGCGAGATAGGCGAAATAGTCGACGATCCCTGAGGACCCCAAGGACCCCACAAGCAGGACACTGCGGGCCGCGTGCAACGCATCGGCGGCGCGCTCCAAAGCTTCGCCAGATACATCGCGATCAAGTCGCGCAATGTTTGACATGCAGGCGGCAGCCTGACGATGCAGGTGCATATCGCCATCAAGCGGCGAGGCGGCGGACAAAAGCGCGTGCGCACGCTCCGAGAACGATGACATCCTGCGGCCCATGGCGCGGCGCGCGTCCTCGCGCATACCTTCGTAATCGTCATACCCAAGCGCGCGGGCCAGGCGCGAAAACGTTGCGGGCGAAACACCGCTTGTCGCAGCCAACGACCGCAAGGACCGCGTGGCGATGTCGACAGGATTTTCCGCCACATAGTCGGCCGTGACCTGAAGCTTACCACTTAGACCCGCGTAGTGCTGACTGATCCGTTCCTCGATGGTCGCGGCGGTGGCCAAGCCGACTATCTCCCCCCAAAGCCCCTCAAGCGTAATGAAACGAAATGTTTCAATCGTCTTGCGGATTGTCAATTGCTGAAACGCATGTTTCAAGACGATATCAATCGGAGCGCATTTGACCATGCCCTTACCCAATCACGCGTCCGTCGTCGTCATCGGTGGCGGCGTCATGGGGTGCTCGACGCTGTACCACTTGGCAACGTTCGGTGCTGACGCCGTCCTGTTGGAACGCAACCAGCTTACTTCGGGGACGACCTGGCATTCTGCCGCTCAGGTGCGCGCATTACGGTCATCGCAGAACCTGACGCGCATGATCCAATATTCGGTCGAATTGTACGGCCAGCTCGAAGCAGAGACCGGGCAATCGGTCGGTTGGATCCAAGAAGGGTCACTGTCGATCGCAACCAACGAAGACCGGCTGACCCTGATCCGGCGGCAAGAGGCGTTGGCGCATGCCTACGGGATCAAAGCCAGTTCAATTTCAGCCTCCGAAGCGCAAGAGCGCTGGCCCCTGATGAATGTCGATGATGTGATCGGCGCGGTCTGGTCGCCTGAAGACGGGCGGGTATCGCCATCGGACGTTTGCGCCGCGCTTGTTAAGGGCGCCAAATCGCTTGGGGCCCAGATTTTTGAGAACACCGGCGTGACCGGCATCCTCACCCAAAACGGCAAGGTTAAAGGGGTCGAGACATCGAAGGGCACGATCATGTGCGACGCGGTTGCGATCTGTGCCGGGCTTTGGTCGCGGGACGTGGGCGCGCTTGCGGGCGCAGAGGTCCCGCTTTTGGCGTGCGAGCATTTCTACCTTCTGACCAAGCCGGTCGAGGGGATCTCAGGCAACATGCCCACGCTCAGCGATCACGATAATTATCTCTATATCCGTGACGATTCCGGCGGACTTCTTGTCGGCTGCTTCGAACCGATGGGAAAACCCGTCGCGCCCGGCGTCTTGGATGAAACGTTTGCGTTTGGTCTTCTGCCCGAAGACTGGGACCACTTTGAGCCGATGATGATCAACGCCCTGAACCGCCTGCCCGCGCTGGAGACGGCAGAGGTGAAAATGCTGTTGAACGGTCCGGAGAGCTTTACGCCTGATGGGTCTTTCATGCTTGGCGAAACGGCCGAGACACGCGGCCTTTACCTGGGCTGCGGCATGAACTCGATGGGTGTTGCCGCGGGTGGCGGAGCGGGCATGAACCTGGCCCATCAGATTGTTCATGAACACACCGCCTACGACCTTTCCGAAGCCGATGCCAAACGGTTCGCGCCCGTGTTCAACTCGGTCGAGCATCTTATGGCGCGCGCGCCAGAGATACTGGGGACGCACTATGAGATCCCCTTCCCCGGACGACAGCTCCAGACGGCTCGGGACCTGCGAAAGCTCCCATTACACGAAGAGTATGTGCAGGCAGGCGCGGTCTTCGGCCAGTTCTACGGTTGGGAACGCCCGCTATATTTCGGCGGTCCGAAGCAGCCCTCCCTGACGTTCGGCCGCCCCGCGTGGCACACGGCGGTCGGTGCCGAGGTTCGGGCGGCCCATGAAGCGGCGGCGGTTTTCGACGCATCCCCATTTGGGAAGATCGAGGTTACTGGACCTGACGCGGAAGCTTTCATGCTACACGTCTGCGCCGGTCACATGGGCCGCGCCCCCGGGTCGGTGATCTACACCGCGATGCTGAACGCGCGCGGAACGTTCGAGAGCGATCTGACTGCCCAGCGCCTTGCCGAGGATCACTACCGCCTCTTCGTCGGCACGACAGCGATCAAGCGTGACCTCGCGTGGCTTGCGCGTCACAGCGACGGTTTCGACGTCAGGATTGAGGACAGTACCGCGGAGTACGCGGTCCTGGGCCTCATGGGCCCAGAGGCCGCGCGGATCATAGCCGAGGTCGGCGCGCCAGAACTCAACGATCTTGCATACTTCAAAATTGGACCTGGGCATATTGCAGGCCATAATGTCCGCGCCGCGCGGATGTCTTACGTCGGCGAAGCAGGGTGGGAGATCACGATGCGGTCCGAGAACGCGCCAACGATCTACGATGCACTGATCCGGGCCGCCGCGCGCCCGGCAGGCCTTTACGCCCAAACGTCGATGCGGATTGAGAAGGGCTTCTGCGCCATGGGGCACGAACTGGATAGTGATATCACCCCGGTCGACACGGGGCTGGGCTTTGCCACGCGAACGTCGGGCGGGTTTATCGGGGCGGATGCGGTTCAAGCGCGGCAGGAAAAGGGTTCGCAACCGAGCGTCTTGTCGCTTCGGTTCACTTCGGACGACGCTGTGCCATTGGGTCATGAACCGATCTATTCCGCCGGAGCAATTGTCGGGAAAACCACATCGGCGGCCTATGGCTTTCGTGTCAGGGCACCCATTGCCCTGGGGCATGGCAAGGGCCTAACCGATGGCCAGATCGTTCAAGTCGATATCGGACGGTCCATGTTTGACGCCACGGTGAAGATCGGCCCGCTATTTGATCCCAATGGCACACGGATGCGCGCAAGATGATTACGGTGCATGAGCTCGACGATCCCGGGGCCGCTAAACCAATGCTACGCATCCTTCGGAACAAAGTCGACGAGCCCACGTTTGACCGTCGTCTCGCACGCGCCGCGGCCAAGGGGTACAAGGTCATCGTCGCTCGCAAGGACAATCAGGTCATCGGAGCTCTGGGCTACAGAGTTGTCGACGACCTGTGCTGGGGCCGCAGTCTGTTCATAGACGACCTAGTTGTGGATCCCGATCATCGAAGTGAAGGTATCGGCGCGGCCTTATTGAAGCGCGCCAAGGATATTGCTGCGGGGACGTGTGACCATCTGCGCCTTTCCAGTGGGCTTGTTCGCACGGATGCACATCGCTTTTACGAAGCGCACGGAATCGTTCGTTCGAGCTATCAGTTCGTCGCAAAAACATAGCCCGCGCAAGACCAGGGGGCCGGACTTGACCGCCGCAATCCACGCGCAATAAGGTAAAGATCGAACTTTACGCGCGCCAAAATGCGTAAACATCTACGAAACCGGCGCGTCGCGATTGCAGGGAGTGTGCGTGCACAAGATACGGAATATGGAAGAGTTTGCCGCCGTCAGCGGCATCTCGCGCCCAACGGTTTCGAAGTACTTCAATGACCCGTCCAGCGTGCGCGCGTCCACACGGCGCAAGATCGAAGACGCGCTTGAACGGTTCGACTACCGGCCGAACATTTACGCCGTGAATCAGAACCGTCGACTGACAAAGAATGTGGGGATTGTTGTACCCTACCTTGCCGACCCTTTCTTTGCCGAAATTGTGCGCGTGATCGAACGCCGCTGTATCGACGCGGGCTTCACCCCGTCGCTCTTCAGCTCGCATGGCCAACAGTCGCTGGAAAACGATATCTTGGACACCTTGAGGTCGCTGAAACCCGCCGGAGTACTTATGGCCCCGCTAGGACGAGGTTCCGACAAACTGGCTATCGAGGCGTTCTGTCGCAACGTTCCGACCGTGCTGTTCGATAGCAATATCGATGGCATGGGCGAGGCCTTCGTCGGCTCAGACAATTTCAGCTTTGTCTCGCAGACCGTCGAATATCTGGACCGGACCGGGCCGCCCCCCGCGTTTTTCGAAATGCGTCACCCGGCAAACCCAAACGCCAATAAACGCCGCGCTGCCTATCTCAAGATGATGGAACGCCTTGGCCGCACCCCGGAGGTTATCAAAATCGAAGGTACTGGGTGGGGCTTTGAGGAGATAGGACATCAGGGCGGCCTTAAGGTTTTGGAAGAAGACAAGCTTACGACGAACACCGTCCTTTGCAGCAACGACCGGCTTGCAATCGGCTTCTTAGCCGCATGCTATGAGAAAGGCCTGAATGTCGGGCGGACCGATGATTGCGTGCTGCGCGTTGCATCGCACGACGACCATCCGTTTTCGCGATTCACCTGTCCGTCGCTTACAACCGCAGCGCATGACTACACCGCGGTGTCCGAACACGCAGTCGAAACACTGTTCCGACTCATTGAGAGCGGCGGGCGGCTGGAACATCGTTCGGAACAGCTGTTTGCAGCGCGATTGATCATGCGAGAATCGGCATAGTGCCATCAAAATTAACGCGCGTAAAATTTATGTTGACGCGGGTAAATGTTTTGGTGTTCACTTCCGACAGGTAATCCAACAAGCCAAGGGAGGAATCGGATGTACCTTAGGAACGCACTCGGTGCGGCCACTGTGCTGTCACTGATCGCGGGCGCCGCTGCCCAAGCCGAAAACATCGTGATCGCAACCGTGAACAACGGCGACATGATCCGCATGCAGGGTTATACAGACGCCTTCACCGAAGCCACGGGTCACACCGTCGAGTGGGTAACGCTGGAGGAAAACGTTCTTCGGCAGCGTGTGACCACAGACATCACCACCAAAGGTGGACAGTTCGACATCATGACCATCGGCATGTACGAAACGCCGATCTGGGGCGCCAATGGCTGGCTTGTTCCGCTGGACGATCTGTCCGAGGACTATGACGTGGGCGACATCCTGCCCGCAATGGCAGGCGGCCTGAGCCACGAGGGCACACTTTATGCGGCACCGTTCTACGGCGAAAGCTCGATGATCATGTACCGCTCCGACCTGATGGAAGCCGCCGGCATGGAAATGCCCGATGCGCCGACATGGGAATTTGTCCGCGAAGCGGCTGCGGCAATGACCGACCGCGAGAACGAGATTAACGGCATCTGCCTGCGTGGGAAGGCCGGCTGGGGCGAAGGCGGTGCCTTCATCACGGCAATGTCCAATTCGTTCGGCGCGCGCTGGTTTGACATGGACTGGAACGCGCAGTTCGACACCGAGCCATGGGCAAACACGCTGAACTTCTTTGTCGGAATGATGAGCGAGTCCGGTCCTGCGGGTTACGCCACCAACGGGTTCAATGAGAACCTGTCGCTCTTCCAGCAGGGTAAGTGCGGTATGTGGATCGACGCGACCGTTGCAGCCTCGTTCGTAACGAACCCCGACGACTCGACTGTCGCGGACAGCGTGGGCTTCGCGCTGGCACCGGACACTGGGCTTGGAAAGCGGTCGAACTGGCTTTGGGCTTGGGCGCTGGCGATCCCGGCGGGTACTCAGAAAGCAGATGCCGCAAAGGCGTTCATCGAATGGGCGACATCGAAGGACTACATTGAGCTCGTGGCCGAAAACGAAGGTTGGGCAAACGTTCCGCCGGGTGCGCGGACCTCGCTTTATGAGAACCCGAACTACGCCGAGGTTCCGTTCGCAAAGATGACACTCGATTCGATCCTTTCGGCCGACCCGAACGACTCGACCGTCGAACCAAGCCCCTATGTCGGCATTCAGTTCGCGGCGATCCCGGAGTTTGCGGGCATCGCATCGGAAGTGAGCCAAGAGTTCTCAGCCGTTTACGCCGGACAGCAGTCCGTCGAGGAAGCGCTTGAAAAGGCACAGGCCATCACCAACGAAGCCATGGAAGCTGCCGGCTACCGGTAAGGCTTCGTCCTCCTTCAGCGGGCGACAGCTTCGTCGCCCGCTGGTTCCCAAACACCCTAGTGTCTTCGTAAACTCGGTTTGTCACGGGCGCGCACTTGCGTCCGAACCCAGAGGATTTGCGTCATGGCGACCCAACACTCCCGCTCTGCAGCCCGCTTGATGATGGCCCCCGCGGTCTTTGTCCTTCTCGTCTGGATGCTTGTGCCGCTTTCGATGACCCTGTGGTTTTCGTTCCGGCGGTTCCTGCCCCTTCGCGGCGGCGACCAGGGCTTTGTCGGACTGGAGAACTACACCCGGTTCGTAACGTCCAGCGCGTTTTGGCCGGCCGTTCAAACCACGTTGGTGATCGTCCTCGGCGTTCTGATCATCACCGTGATCCTAGGAACACTTCTTTCGCTTCTTCTCGATCAACCGATGTGGGGCCAGGGCGTCGTCCGCATCCTTGTGATCGCACCATTCTTCGTAATGCCCACCGTTTCAGCACTGGTCTGGAAGAACATGTTCATGGATCCTGTCAACGGGCTTCTGTCCTATGTTTGGCGCTTCTTCGGGGCCGAGCCGTTGGTGTGGCTTAGCGACGTACCGATCTTTTCAATCGTCCTGATTGTGTCCTGGCAGTGGCTGCCATTCGCGACACTGATTCTGCTGACTGCTATTCAATCGCTCGACAGCGAACAGCTGGAAGCCGCCGAAATGGACGGCGCGAACCCGTTTGCGCGCTTCTTCTTCATCATCCTGCCGCACATGAGCCGCGCCATTACCATCGTAATCCTGATCCAGACGATCTTTCTGCTGTCGATCTTTGCAGAGATCTTTGTGACCACCGGCGGCGCCTTCGGCACCCGGACGCTCACATACCTGATCTTCCAGCGGGTGCTGGAAAGCCAGAATGTCGGCCTTGGATCTGCTGGCGGCGTTTACGCCATCATCCTCGCCAATGTCGTTGCGCTCTTTTTGATGCGCATCGTCGGCAAGAACCTGGACGCGTGAGGAGATAGAACCATGGCCCGCACCGTCACAACTCAACGCAAGACGATCAACACAGCCATCGCCTGGGGGATCGGACTTCTGATCTTCTTCCCGATCCTCTGGACTATTCTGACAAGTTTCAAGACCGAGGCGCAGGCAATCAACAACCCGCCCCTGTTCCTAGGGTTCGACTGGACACTGGAAAACTACGCCGTTGTCCAGGAACGCTCCAACTACATGCGGTTTCTGTGGAACTCGGTCATCATCGCAGGTGGATCGACCGTTCTCGGGATTATCATTGCGGTCCCTGCAGCCTGGTCGATGGCTTTCGTGCCCTCAAAGCGCACCAAGGACATCCTGCTCTGGATGCTGTCGACCAAAATGCTACCTGCGGTCGGCGTGCTCTACCCGATCTACCTGATGTTCATTCAGCTTGGGCTTCTCGACACACGGGGCGGGCTGGTGATCGTCATGATGCTGATCAACCTGCCGATCATTGTGTGGATGCTTTACACTTACTTCCGCGAGATACCGGGTGAGATCCTTGAGGCCGCGCGGATGGACGGGGCGAGCCTGCGGGACGAAATCCTCTACGTCCTGACACCCATGGCGATACCGGGCATCGCGTCGACCATTCTTCTGAACTTCATCCTCGCCTGGAACGAAGCGTTCTGGACATTGAACCTCACCGCCGCGAAAGCAGCGCCTCTGACGGCGTTTATCGCCAGCTACTCAAGCCCCGAAGGTCTCTTCTACGCGAAACTGTCGGCCGCATCGACAATGGCCATCGCACCGATCCTGATCCTCGGCTGGTTCAGCCAGAAACAACTGGTACGTGGCCTCACCTTCGGCGCCGTCAAATAAGGAGCCCCTGAAATGGGACAGATCACACTCGAAAAAGTGACCAAGAGCTTCGGCGACGTCGAAGTGATCCCGCCCCTGGACCTTACGATAGAGGATGGCGAGTTCACGGTCTTTGTTGGCCCGTCGGGCTGTGGCAAATCCACGCTTCTAAGGCTGATCGCCGGGCTTGAGGATATCACCACGGGCACGATCCGGATCGATGGGAACGACGCCACCGACATCCCACCGGCAAAGCGGGGGCTGGCAATGGTGTTCCAATCCTACGCCCTCTATCCGCACATGAGCGTCCGCAAGAACATTGCCTTCCCGATGCGGATGGCAAAGATCGACCAGGCCGAGCAGGATCGGCGGATCGACGCCGCTGCCAAGGCGCTGAACCTAACCGATTACCTTGATCGCCGCCCGGGCCAGCTATCCGGCGGCCAACGCCAGCGGGTCGCCATCGGGCGGGCCATCGTCCGGGAGCCGGCCGCGTTTCTCTTTGACGAACCCTTGTCGAACCTCGACGCCGCACTGCGCGTTGGCATGAGGCTTGAGATCAGCGAACTGCACGAACGGCTTGCCACCACCATGATCTACGTGACCCACGATCAGGTCGAGGCCATGACAATGGCGGACAAGATCGTGGTTCTAAGGGCCGGTCATATCGAACAGGTCGGCTCGCCCCTCGAACTATACCGCACCCCTCGCAACCTGTTCGTCGCAGGGTTCATCGGCTCGCCCAAGATGAATTTCATCGAAGGTAATGAGGCCACAAAACATGATGCACATGCCATCGGCATCCGTCCCGAGCATATCGACGTCGCGACCGAAGGCGGGATGTGGCAAGGCACGGTCGGTGTGGCCGAGCATCTGGGTTCGGACACCTTCTTTCACATCCACGGGACCGGACTTGCTGAAACGCTGACCGTTCGCGCGCCAGGTGAAGTGTCGTACAAGCACGGCGACACGATCGGGTTGAACCCGCGCCTTGATCAGGTTCACCGCTTCGATGCCAAGGGGATGAGGCTGGGATGAGGCTCGAAGGCAAAAACGCGCTGATCACCGGAGCCGCCCGGGGCATCGGGCGCGCTTTTGCCAAGGCGTATGTGCGCGAAGGCGCGCAGGTTGCGATCGCTGATATCGACATCGCCCGTGCCCAGGATACGGCGGCTGACATCGGGTCCGCAGCAATAGCGGTCGAGATGGATGTGACACGGCAAGACAGCATCGACGAGGCCATTGCGGCGACCGTTAATGCGCTGGGACAGATAGATATCTTGATCAACAACGCGGCGATTTTTACCGCCGCGCCGATTGTTGAAATCGAGCGGGCGGATTACGCCCGGGTGTTCGATGTCAATGTCGCAGGAACGCTTTTCACGATGCAGGCGGTTGCACGGCACATGATCGAGCGCGGGATCAGGGGCCGGATCATCAATATGGCCAGCCAAGCCGGACGACGAGGCGAACCCCTTGTCGCTGTCTACTGCGCCACAAAGGCCGCGGTGATCAGCTTGACCCAGTCTGCGGGCCTGAACCTGATTACCCATGGCATTAACGTGAACGCGATCTCGCCCGGCGTCGTCGAGGGCGAGCTATGGGACATCGTGGACGCGTACTTTGCAAGGTACGAAGGGAAAGAGCACGGGCAGAAGATCAAGGAGGTCGGCGAAGGTGTCCCATTCGGGCGCATGGGTGTCGCAGAGGACCTGACCGGGATGGCCGTTTTTCTTGCCTCCGACGAAGCTCGCTACATTGTGGCCCAGACTTACAACGTGGACGGTGGCCAATGGATGAGCTGACCCCAATTTCTGACGCGACGCTTAGCAAGCTTCCTGTGGGAATCAAACGCCCTACCTATGACCGCGCGTCCCTTTCGCCTGGTATCGTCCATATAGGGCTTGGGAATTTTCACCGGGCGCACCAGTCCTGGTACCTGCACCGACTGATGGAAGGCGGGCTGGCCCTTGATTGGGCAATCATCGGCGCGGGCGTCCGTCCGGGCGACGCGGTGCAACGTGATCGGCTGGCAGCGCAGGACTGGCTTACCACGCTTATTGAACTCGACCCGGACAATGTTTCGGCTGAGATCGTTGGGTCGATGATCGGGTATGTCCCTGTCGAGGAACACAACGGGGCTTTGATCGACCAGATGGCAGATCCCGCAATCCGCGTCGTCTCGCTGACCGTGACAGAGGGCGGTTATTTCACCGACACAGCCTCGGGCAGGTTTGATACAGGCCATCCGGAAATCCAGCACGATATCCAAAACCCGGATACGCCGCGCACTGCATTCGGCGCGATCGTTGCGGCATTGGCCCGTCGGCGCGCCACTGGAGCAGGGCCTTTCACGGGCCTTAGCTGCGACAATCTGCAAGGCAATGGCGCCATCCTGCGCCAGAATGTGGTCGAACTGGCCAGACAAACCGATGCGGATCTGGCTGGTTGGATCGATACGACCTGCAGCTTTCCGAATTCAATGGTCGATTGCATTGTCCCGGCCACGGGGCCGGCTGAACACGCGCTGGTCCGCGATTTCGGGCTCAGCGACCGCGCGCCGGTTACACACGAGGGTTTTCGGCAATGGGTGATCGAGGATGATTTCTGCGCCGGGCGTCCGGATTGGGACAAGGCCGGCGCGGTGTTCTCCGAAAGTGTTCCCGCTTACGAGGCGATGAAGCTGCGCATTCTGAACGCGGGCCACCAGATCATTGCCAATGCAGGTGAGGTGCTTGCCGTGCCGACGATCGCAGAGTGCATGGCCGACCCAGAAATCAGCCAACTGTTTTCGCGCGTGCAGCAGACCGAAATCGTGCCACACGTGCAAGCCGTCCCGGACATGACGCCGGACGGATATGTCACGTTGATCTTGCAGCGCTTCGCCAATGCTCGCATCGTCGACACCGTTCGCCGGGTGGCGTTTGACGGATCATCCCGGCACACAGGCTTCTTGCTACCAACGATCCGCGATGCGTTGTCTGCAGGTACGCCTGTTGCGGGTCTCGCGCTTGTCGAGGCCCTGTGGGCCCGCATGTGCGAAGGAACCCGCGAGGATGGCAGCGCCATAGAGCCAAACGACCCGTATTGGAGCGAATTGCAGAGGGCGGCAATTGCGGCGCGCCGCCGGCCGGCGGCGTGGCTGGAACAAAGCAGGTTCTACGGCGATCTCGCTGATGACGGGACATTTGCTCCATTGTTCTCCGCCGCACTTGCAGAGATCTGGGATAAAGGCAGCCGCGCGGCCATCTCGACCTATCTCAAACAGGTCGAATAACGGAAGACGGCCAGCGGCCTATGCACGCGCCCAGATCACCCGCGTCGTCTGCGACCGGATACACGATGGCCAGATTTCAATGTCGTCTTCGGAAATTTTGGGCCTGGCGTCAGCTTGAATAGAAGAACTGCTGCATCTCTCGCCGCATCCGTAGAGGCTCTGGATACTCCTCCAAAATGAACTCGGGCGGCTAGGCTTCGCAGACGCGGAGAAAGACCCGCATCTTGTTCCCGCCGTGGATCTTGGCTAGTTCGACGCTGCGCTAAGGCAGGTATTTGAGACTAACTTTGGCGCATAAGGTCGCCGATAAGCCCAAGGCAAGGCTTTGTTGATACTTCGCTGAGTGACACCATTGAAGAGGGTTGCTTACTAAACAACCCGCAGAACTGGTGCCCGCCCAGACGCAAGGGGCGCGACCAGGGTATGTTTGGCTGCAAAACTAAGCGCTTGTCGGATAAAGGCCGATAAAGCGTGTCCATCTGTCAAAGCCCAGACGGCATCTCGGGCGCCTGCAGTGTTGTCCCGTCGCATATGATGGATCAAAAGCAGGAAGCGCTCTTCGTCCCGCGTAACGAGCAGACGTGCATCAGTGCAAAACGGGTCCTGCACACGAGGTAGTGACCCGCGCGTCTCCTCAAGCGCGGCCACCAGTTTTCCGATCTCATGTGCAACTGGAAGCCCAATCGGCGCACCCCAACGCTCTGCTGCCAGCCCAAAAGCTGTTTGCCATCCATTGGGGTTTTTACCTGAAAGAACCAAAGTGAAGTGGCGAAGCAGCGGAAGAAGAGCGGCTTCAAATTCGTCGATTGGTAGGTCGGCAACCGCTTTCAGAACTTCGCTATTTTGTCCGTTTGTCGCAGGCAATGCTCGCGTCCTCGCTTAAATGCGGGCCGGCCTTGCCATGTGTCTAGGCACCTGCTGGGAGGCTCGGGATCGGATACTGAGATGAACCAATAAGGTCAACGTATGAGAGAGTGATTTGTGCGAACCCGCCGAAGAAGTGCCCTTGAATTGAGCAAACTGTTGCCCCCAAATCCTTACTTTGCAGGAGTTCCGGGAAGTTGATGGGAAAATTATTGACTAACTGGTCAAAAAATTCCCCGTATGAAAGATACCAACTTGGAGATCCCCCAATGGCCAGTACGCTTTCAACCACATTCACCGGCCTCGACTTCGTCAATCCTTTCATTCTGGCGTCTGCGCCACCGACAGAGAGCAAACGGAAAATAATGAAGGCTTTCGAGGCTGGTTGGGGCGGGGTTGTAACAAAGACCATCGGCCTTCACCCGGTCGAAAACGTGGCCGGGCCCAAGACCATCTATCAACGCACGAGCGAGACAAAGCCTTATGTTTCGCGTATAAAACGGCCCGACACCGTTTCGCATTCCTCCTGGAATTGGGAACTGATTTCGGACCAGCCGTTGGACCTTTGGCTGCCCGATCTGGAAGAAATCAAATCCAGTTACCCGGATCGCATGGTTATCGCATCGATCATGGCCGGTGCCGGAAACCAGGAAGAGATGGACAATTGGAAGAAGCTGGCAAAGTCGGTCGTCGACGTTGGCTGCGACGCGATTGAGCTTAATCTTTCCTGCCCTCACATGGACCGGAAAGACATGGGGGCCAATGTGGCAAATGACGAAGAGATTATCAGATCAATCCTTCAGGCCGTCAAAAGCGCTGTCAGCGTTCCGATCTGGGTGAAGCTTACGCCCGCCAGTTCGTCACTTGTTGACGGGGCGGCCGCCGCCTATGGGGCCGGCGCAGCTTCCATATCATTGTGCAATACGTTTCCATCGCTCCCCTTGATGGACCCAGAAACTCTGAAGTTCGAGGTTGAGGTCGACGGCCTTGTGACATCCGGTGGGTTGGGTGGTCTGGCGATTTTGCATCAGGCCCTGCAACGCGTTTCCGATATCTCGCGCGCGTTTCCAGACAAATCAATTTCGGGCATCGGCGGTATTCGCGGCTTTCGCGAAGCCTTCAACTTCATTGTGCATGGCGCCGGAAATCTGCAGGTTTGTACCGCTGCTATGGAAGAAAAGGGGAGCGGCGGTGTTGGCATAAAGCTCATCCAGGAACTGAAGGACGATCTGAGAGACTATCTGGATCACAAAGGGCATAGCTCTATCGAAGAGTTCCGCGGGATTGCACGCGAAAGAATTGTCGAACATTCGCAAGTCCGCAGAAAGAGCGAAAACTACAACGGCGGGTTCGCAATTTCAGCGTAAAATCCTATCATCCATGGATTAATTAGGATTCCAACCGGATCAATCCAACGATCATGATCAAGGCGCATAAAAGCGTTTCGATGGCGAGCGGCGTAATCGCAGGAACGCCAACCTTAGTTGCTTCCCTCAAGGGTCTGTCGAGACCCAAAGCCGCACTAGCCGCCAACAACGCTCAACCGGCGAGGTCAGTCGCAAGCTTCGTCAAGAGCGCGGGCAAGCGATCGGAGCCCCGGACTAAGAGTGTGAGAACGAACAGATCAGCAACCGCAATGGGGCTGAAGCCTACACCTATCTGCCGGTCAAGCGCGAAGTCGATAATCGTCCAGCCCCCCCCCCCCGGAGTTGAGCGGTACTCCGGTTGCCTAGTACTTGGAAAGTCCCGCTCAAGAGCCCTCGGTGGCTCTCGAAATGATGGCGGTATTGGCCATCGATGGACCAATCACCAAAGCGGCCACAGCTGTAGGCAGAAATGGATACCTGCGCCCTTCGATGAGTTGTGAGCAGCCAGTCATGACTACGCCATGTCGTAACCAGGTTGGCCACCAGCGGAGCGGGCCCCTTCGAAAACCATAATCACATGCGAGACCAGGCACCCTTCATCTGGACGTGTCCTCGCAGCGCTGAATGGAGCGGAGTCGCAGGTCCAAACAGTTGCAATTGTTGAAAGAGTGGATATCGTCACTCGAATATGAAGCGTTAAGCTGAACCCAACGATGCTGTGTATTTGATAACAAAAAAGAAGTAACGGGCCAGTGATGCCCATGACAATTTTGGGAGGAAAATCGTGAACAAACTTACCAGTCTTCTTGTGTCTTCTGCCCTGGCAACGGTCGCACTCAGCGGCGCAGCCGCGGCTGCACCGAATGTCGTTTCCGGCCCAGGATTTGATCCCGGATGCTTTGCTCCTTGGAACGATGACATCAGCTACTTTCAGTGGGACAAGCGTGATGGTCCGCACAAGATTGCGATCGTTAACGGCTTCGTTGGCAACACCTGGCGCATCCAGATGATCCAGACCGCCAAGGCCTATGCAGCGCAGCCCGAAATCGCAGCGCAGATCGAAGAGTTCAAGGTGGTCTCAACCGGCACGGACGTGGCCGCACAGCTCGGTGCAATAGAGGACTTCATTAACCAAGGCTACGACGCAATCGTAACCATCGCCGTTTCGCCGGAAGGCTTTGATCGGGTCATCCGACTGGCCGATCGGAACGATGTTGTACTTGTGCCCTTCGACAACGTTCTGGACACCGACAAGGTGATGCAGGTCAACAAAGACCAGCTTGAGATGGGCCGCATGTATGGCCGCTGGCTGCTCAACCAGTTTGGAGATACGAGCGAAGGCAAGATCCTTGAGGTGCGTGGATTGCCTGGAAACTCGGTTGACCGTGACCGTCACCTTGGCTTCCGTGAAGTGATGGATGGGTCCGGCGGTTCGTGGGATATCGTCGAGGTTGTTGGCAACTGGGACGACGGCACAGCGCAGAAAGTGACGGCCGACGCTATCGCCGTGCACAGTCAGTTTGATGGCGTGGTCGTTCAGGGTGGCACGACAGGTGCCGTGCGCGCCATGCTTGATGCCGGCCATCCGATGGTGCCACTGGCAGGTGAGGCGGAAAATGGTTTCCGGAAGATCCTTGCCGAAGAGGCAGATAATGGGTTGAAGGCTATTTCAATCGGTCAATCGCCGGGCATGGTATCGGTTGCTATGAAGGCTGCGCTTGCCGCTCTTGATGGCCAGGTGATGCCACAACTCATCTCCATCCCGATCCCGGCAACACGGTATGACGAACTGGAAGCAGGCAAAAACTACTGGCCGGACCTGACGGACAACTTCTTCACCGTGAATGAGTTTCCGGCATGTGACGTCAACATCACTGCTACAGAGATTATGACCAACGACGCTGAGAATCTCGAGTAACTCGGTCTCGCAGCTGCCGGGTTCTCGCAGCCCGGCAGCATTTCACCATGGTCTGCCTACGTAGTCGGGACCTGAATGACACAACCAACGCGCACTGCGTCTGCGGCGCATGTTCAACTCAACGGCGTCACCAAAAGGTATGGTGGTGTCACGGCTCTGGACTCGGTCGATTTCTCCTGCAACCTGGGCTCTGTCCACGCGGTCCTTGGAGAGAACGGTGCCGGCAAGTCGACATTGATCAAAATCATGTCGGGCGTCGTGCAACCAGACGAGGGCGAAATCCGGCTTGACGGAAATCCGGTTACTTTCTCTGATCCAGCAGCGGCAAACGCGGCTGGAATAGTGTGTATTTTCCAAGAATTGTCGCTTCTTTCCGATCTGTCGGTAGCAGACAATATCTCGATTGCGGACCCGCCTCGCCGTTTTGGTCTTATTGATCAAAAACAGCAGCGTAAGCGTGCAGAAGAGCTGTTGGCACGGATCGGTTGTGAAGACGTCAATCCACTATCGCGCGTCCGCGATCTGCCGTTGTCCCGTCGGCAGATGGTCGAGATTGCCAAGGCGCTCGCAAAGGACCCGACAGTCCTTATTCTGGATGAGGCGACGTCCGCCCTTACAGCAGCCGACGTTGATACAGTTTTTGATATTTTGCGCCGGTTGCGTGCAGAGGGCATCTCTATCCTTACGATTTCGCACCGCATGCATGAAATCGAAGCGATCGCCGATATGTGCTCGGTCTTTCGCAATGGCCAGCATATCGAAACCTTCGCACAAGGTACGCGGTCGGAAGGCGAGATTGTGCAGATGATGATCGGACGCGAGATCACGGCGCACTTCCCGCCCAAACCCCCTGCGCCCGAGGCAGCAAAGCCAATGCTTGAACTGCAGCAGTACAGCTGGGGTGATAGGCTTAAGTCGATCGATTTATCCGTTGGCGCTGGTGAAATCGTCGGGCTTGGAGGCCTTGATGGTCAGGGCCAGAAGGAACTTCTTTTAGGCCTTTTTGGCGTTCTGAAGGGCACCAGTGGCAAGGTCGTGGTACAAGGCAAAGAGGTCTCTATCCGGACGCCAAGGGATGCCAAAAAATCAGGTATCGACCTGGCTCTGATCCCTGAAGATCGCAAAACCGAAGGGCTCTTGTTGCCCATGTCGGTTGCTGACAATCTAACCATTGCGTCGCTTTCACGGTTGTCCCGTGGCGGGCTTGTCAATCCGGAGGCGCTAAGCGCGGCCGTCGAAGATGGTATCCGGCGTATGCAAATCAAGATCGGATCAGAGACCGACGCTGTGTCGACCTTGTCAGGCGGCAATCAACAGAAGGTGGTCATTGCCAAGTGGTTGATGACCGACCCCAAAATCATCCTGCTCAATGATCCAACACGGGGGATCGACGTGGGCACTAAGCAAGAGATCTACCGCCTCTTGCGCAGTCTGGCCGAACAGGGTGCTGCTATCATTCTCTATTCGACCGACTATGAAGAACTGATCGGCTGCTGCGACCGCGTAACCGTCATGTACGACGGCGCTGTGGTCCGCGAGCTCGAGGGAGAAGAAATCACTGAGCGCAATATTATCGCGTCGGCGCTGAACATGGAGGAGGCAGCGCAATGAGTGATCTGCGAATTCGGACTTCACAGAACGCGGCGCTGCTGACAGCGGTTATCATTTTCTTCGTGTTCTATGTCTTCTACAACATGAACCACCCGCGCGGGTTCTCTGTCGCAGTGCTCATCCAGAACTCGAACGAAGTCTTTACACTGGCGATGGTTGCCATGGCGCAGACGCTGCCTGTTCTTCTGGGCGGTCTTGATTTGTCGGTCGGTGCGATCATGACACTCGTCAACACGATCGCCAGCCATCTTCTAAATGGCAGCCCCGCACAGATTGCCTTTGGTATGATTGTCAGCCTCGCGGCAGGGGCGCTTTGCGGCTTCATCAACGGCTGTGTCGTGGTCTATGGACGTATTCAACCGATCATCGCGACACTCGCGACAGGTGCGATCTTTCTTGGGCTTGCACTATTCCTGCGCCCGTCCCCTGGCGGCAATGTGGACGATGACCTTTCTTGGGCGGCAACAAACGATCTTTATGAAATCGCAGCGACCTACGGCTTTGCACAAGATGGCGAAGCTGCATGGTTTCAGCCGATCGCCTGGCTGCCAGTTCCCCTTGTGCTGCTCGTTCTAGTCGCGGTCTGCATTTGGCTTCCGTTCGCGCGCTCCGTTACGGGTCGCACGGTGTATGCGGTCGGTTCCGGCGAAGGTGCCGCCTTTATGTCTGGCCTTTCCGTCGATCGCGCTAAAATAGCAGCTTTCACTCTAGGGGGCCTCTTCGCTGGAATTGGAGGGCTTTATCTGACACTGCAAACCTCATCCGGTAATGCCGATATTCCGCAGGCTGGTGCTTACACGCTCAATTCAATCGCGGCCGTGGTTATCGGCGGCACATCATTATTGGGAGGCATAGGATCGGCGATCGGATCGATCTTTGGCGCTCTGATCCTGCGGACGATCTCTTTCAACTTCCGCATCTTCGAGATCGATCCCCTGATGCAGCCGCTCTTTGAAGGTGTCGTTCTGCTGGCCGCAGTCAGTCTTGGCGCCTTTAGGGTCTTAAGGGTTAAGAATACCTTGGAGCTATTCCGATGACGACGTCCTCTGACGAAAGACATCCGGCACGGTTCCGTTTGGAAGAAGACGACAAGCCCATCGCAGTTGCGGCAATGTTCATCGTTGTCATCTTAGGCGTCGGCACCGCCTACACTTTGACGACCCAAGGTACGGCGACCTTATTGTCGCCAGAGTATCTTTTGCAGCAGCTGCAGGTCGGAGCGTTCCTCGGGATCGTTGCGGCCGGAATGATGCTCGTGATCTTGCTGGGCCATATTGATTTGTCGGTGCCTTGGACCATCGCGGCCGCAGCGATGATGGCCACGACTGTTGGCGGGCCAATGGCGATACCTGTGGGGCTTGCGGTTGGCCTTTTGGTGGGCCTCGTCAATGGCATGGGTGTGGCCTACCTTCGTATCCCGTCTATGATTTTCACGCTCGGCATGAATGCGGTGATGCGTGGATTGATGGTTGCGCATACGGGCGGGTTCGCGCCTCAGACCGCCGCGACGGACCTGATGCAGTTCCTTGCGGTTGGAAAGGTCTTGGGCATCCCCGTGGCTCTGCTTGTTTGGGCTGCGATCTCAATCGGCATGACGCTTCTTCTGCAGCGTACTGCTGTGGGAAAGAGCATCTACGCAATTGGCAACAAGGAAGCCGCCGCGTATCTCGCCGGTGTTCCAACGCGGTTCGTTATCATCATTGCCTTTTGCCTTTGCGGTATGGCCGCTGGTCTTTCGGGTACGCTGCTCGCTGGATACTCGACGAAGGCGTATCAGGGCATGGGCGACGCATACCTATTGCCGGCGATCGCCTCCGTCGTGATCGGGGGCACCCACATACTAGGGGGGCGGGGAAGATACCTAGGCACGTTGATCGGCGTGATCCTGATTGTCCTGCTGAATTCCGTCCTTTCGATCATGCAAATGCCGGAGTCAGGACGTCAGGTGATCTACGGCAGCGTCATAATCCTGATGCTGCTGGTCTATGGACGCGGTCGGAAGGTCACAAGCTAGGAAGGATCCGATATGCACACCGACGCTTTTGAGATCATCGATCCTCGCTTCACGCGTTATGCGATGATGAACGTGTACATGGAGACACTTTTCACGGGCACCCGATGGGCCGAAGGCCCGGCATATTTTCCAGCAGGTAGATACCTCATCTGGTCGGACATCCCCAACGACCGTTTGCTCCGCTATGACGAGACCGATGGATCGGTTTCAGACTTCCTTAAGCCCTGTGGCAACCACAATGGACATACGGTCGACCGCGAGGGTCGACTGGTTTCCTGTGAGCACCGTGAGCGCTGCGTCAGTCGCATCGAATTCGACGGCAGTGTGACCATTCTGGCCGACAGCTTTGAAGGCAAACGCCTGAACTCGCCAAACGACCTTGTCGTCAAGTCCGACGGTTCGATCTGGTTCACGGACCCAACATACGGGATCGATAGCGAATACGAAGGCGACAAGGCGCAGCCAGAAATCGATGGCTCTTACGTCTATCGGATCGACCCCGATACAGGAGCGATCTCGGCCGTGATTACTGACATGGTCAAACCGAATGGACTGGCCTTCTCGCCGGATGAGAGCTTGCTTTATGTGGCCGATACGGGTGCCACGCATGTTGAAGATGGCCCCCGGCACATTCGCGCGTTCTCGGTTGAAGGGGACGGGACGGTTTCTGGAGGGAAGCTTTTTGCGACCTGCGGCGTGGGGCTGTTCGATGGGTTTCGCGTTGACATCCACGGCAACATCTGGACGTCAGCCGGTGATGGCGTTCACTGCTATACGCCGGAGGGCGATCTGATCGGCAAGATCCTGACGGGTGAAACTGTCGCCAACGTCGAGTTTGGTGGGATCAAACGAAACCGTCTTTTTATCTGCGCGACCACCACCTTGCGCGCTGTCTATCTCAACACTAGGGCCGCCTACCGGCCCTGACCCAGAACAAATCCAACCAGTGAGGGAGCAAACATGATGACTACCGAAAGCTACACCTCCAGAGCGCAGGGCATGATCCCGAACAGCCGTTTTCCGCTGCTTGTGCACCGCGGCGCAGTCCCCGGAGGCGGGGTTGACGCGGTGAAGGCGCGGTTTCGTGAGAATGGCTGGGGCAACAACTGGCAGTACCCGGGCGTGTACCATTATGCGCACTTTCACTCGACAAGCCACGAGTGTCTTGGATGTGCAAACGGCTGGATGGAGTTCAACCTCTCGGTGGGTCCGGAAGGATGGATGAAGTTGCGTGTCGCAGCAGGAGACGTGATCGTCATGCCTGCCGGAGTGAGTCACGAGCACATTGGCGCCTCGGACGACATCATGATGTGTGGCGGTTACGCCGGCGGCAGGGATTGGGACAACATCCAGGAAGCCTTCCTGACGCCGGAGCTGTACTATCAAGCCTGCAAGCGTATCATGATGCTGCCTATTCCAGACCGCGATCCGGCGACTGGCGAGGTCATTCACCAGTGGCATGACGCGCCGTCATCCGTCGACGGTGGCTGGAATGATTTCCGCGATGGTCTCGACCCAAGTGGTTAGACAACACCACGTGCTATTTCTTCTCGGCTAAGACAGCACCTAACTCTTTGATTAATGGTGTTTTCGACATGCCTAATCCCCCTCTCCCGGCCAGCGGAGCGGACCATTTTAGGTGTGAAGGACACTGTCACGATACCATTTGGATCCGCCGTGTGGGGCAGCACGAATATCTGCTTTGGGCCCATGGCAGCCATTTTTCTCAGATCCGAGTGAAGTAATCTTGTCCAATCGGCCCGCCTCGGCAGAAACTAACCCCCGCTTCGAAACCATCAATGGTTTCAAAGCGAGGTCACTGATTTGCGGCCTCCAGTCGGACGACGATGAACACCAGGAGACGCGCTGCCAGACCGGGCAAAGCATCGACAGTGTCATAGGCTGCCGCGACATGCACTACGTCAGACAAAGCAACGTTCCCTAAAAGCAGATTTGCGACTACGGAAACATCGCGTGCCACCAGAGCCATAGCCACAGGAATTAGTGGCGTGATTCCTCCCTATATTATAAGGACATGGCTCCACAACGAACTTTGCCCCCCATATGTCCCCGAAAGAGTTTTGTGGCGGCCATTAGGACCAAGAGAATTGGCGTAAATTCTTGAGATTATTGGTAGCGGAGGAGGGACTTGAACCCCCGACACGCGGATTATGATTCCGTAACACGCTGATTCTCATGCCGCCGCATGTTGTCGCTTCCCGTAGCACCAACGGAAAATTTCCACCTTGTTTCCAGATGTTTCCATTGTCCCCCAATCCGTAGTTGTCTATTGTCGTCGCAGAAAGTCGCAGGACTGCGCATGAATTTTGTCCCCCATATGTCCCCCATGTCCCCCAGCAGAAGGCCATGAGACACCCACCGAAAGACCTCAGCGACCGATACCTGAAATCCCTTTCGCCTCCCGAGGACGGACGAGACGAGCATCCAGACGCCAAGACGCCGGGGCTGACGCTTCGCCTCTCCAAGCACAAGGCGTCGTGGATGTTCGAGAAACGCATCAAGGACGGCCCGAAACGGAAGCACACTCTTGGGGCATGGCCCAAACCTGTGAGCCTGGCGGACGCCAGGTCGCAAGCCCTGATCCTCGCTGCAGAGGCGGCTCAAGGTATTGACCGCGTGGAGGAAGCGCGGGAGCAAAAACTAGCGGAAGAGGCGGCGAAGGCAGCGCTGGTAACCGTCGGCGCAGTCCTGGACACCTATGATACTCTGCACCTTTCAGGGCTTCGCACCCGTGACGAACGTCGTCGTCAGCTCACCCAAATATTAGGACCGCTTCACGACGTGCCGATCACGTCACTAGAGCGAAAGGATCTACAGGCCGCAATCGACGCAAAGGCCAAAGAAGGCCGAAAGCCGTACGCGAACCGATTGCGTGCGGCGATCATGGCCTTCACGCGGTGGGCTTGGCAGCGCGGGTACATTTCAGAGGACATCGCCGCCGGGTTACCGAAGGCAACCACCGAGACAGCACGCGAGCGCGTTCTCAGCGTTCCAGAGGTACAGGCAGTTTGGGCTGCAACCGCTGGAATGGGCGACCTATGGGGTCCATTCATTCGCGTCATGTTGCTGACCTGCCAGCGGCGCGGAGAAATCCTGAACCTGCGCTGGCAGGATATCGACCTCGAAAAGCGTAGGATCACCCTGCCCGGTTCCCGGACGAAGAACGGCAAACCGCATGTCACGCACCTTTCGGATCCGGCATTTGCCGAGCTCACCAGTCTGCATGAAGGCCGGATCAGCGACCTTGTCTTCACCACGACGGGAACAACACCTGTATCCGGCATCGGCAAGGCAAAAGCCCGTTTGGACGGACTACTCGGTGACGATTTCGAGCCGTGGCGGCTGCATGACATTCGTACGGCGTTTGCCACCGCAATGGCTGAAGCAGGAGTACCAGAGGGTGTCGCTGACCGTGTCTTGAACCACTCTGCCAGCGGGTCGGCGCCAAGCGCAGTGGCCCGGGTATACAATCAGGCCGAAATGCTACCGCAACGTGCCGCTGCGCTTGAGCGGTGGGCTGATGTTGTTACCGGTGGATCCGGCAAGGTCGTGAGGATGGTGGGGTGAGTGAAGACTCGAAAACTCGTTCAGCCGCGGGTGTGAGGAATTGGCCAAGCGAAGCGGAAGAACGTTGGATTGCGCGATGGAAAAGGCACCAAGAGCGTTCTCTGCTACTCCGAAAGTCGAGGCGTACGGATCCCGAGATTTGCGGGGCAAAGAACCGCGAACTTTTGCGTTCACTCTGGAAAGACGAAGCTGTGCTCTTGCGAGAACTCTCTCTCTTCTGGAGCCAAAATGGTGGACCGCTTGACGGCTTCGCCTCAGGTTTGCTCTTTGATCTCTCAACAATTCTAGAAGACCTCGGCGCCGGTCACGTATCGGTCTTGATTGATGCGGCGCGCAACAGTGGAGGTGGTGCTCCCCGCCTCAGAACCGAAAGGGGCCTCCTTGCACCAGCGGTCTACTTCTTGCGGGGTGTTGACAATGGAACGGTTCAGTCGCCACGGCCAGTTGCAGCCGTGTCCGAGGCTTACGACGTTTCAAAAGTGACCGTCAGGGCGTGGAGAAAGAATGGTGACGAAATAATCGAGGGAATTCGGCCGGCCCACCCAAATTTGCTTGAGAGTTCGATGGAGTATGCCGGAATTCGGTATCAGGCAAACCGCGCGCAAAGCAGGAGTAAACCAAACTCTTAAGTTTGCCTGAGTTTTCTGGCTTGTTGCCATCGGTCAGATTGCACCTACGAAACACAACGTAGGACATCCGCAATGACTGACCCCCTACTCTCCGACAGAGAAGCAGCCGCGATGCTTGGCTGTGCACGCAGCTCAATCTGGCGTTGGGCCAGCGACGGCGTGCTTCCGAAACCGCTCAAAATCGGCGGCATGGCCCGCTGGCGTCAGAGCGTAATCCAGGACGTTGTCAGCAAGGCTGAAGCCGAAGCGCAGGCCGCCTAAAGAAAACCCCCATCGGGGCGACCGGCGGGGGTGGAATTGTTCTTAGGTGACGCTGGAACGATACCGCTAGTCCGCCGGTTCTTCAACAAAGAATCGAGCAGAATATGGAACAAACCCAAAAACTTACCCCGCCGGCCAACGCAAAGCGCATTTACCGCTGGTCAGACTTACCCGGCGCGACCGAACAGGCGATTTATCGCGTCCACGAGGACGGTCAGGACCCGCGCGAGGTCGTCGTATCGCGCCACCAACGCCAGGTTCTGGAAGGCCTGATGCAGTCGCCAATCTACGCCGCCAGCTACTGCAGAATTTCCGACCAGGTGCTGCCCCTGCGCCGGGACCACGGCATCAACATCGAATGCGAGATGTACAGCAACGACCCGGAAACCGGGCGTCAGCGGTACGGCATCTACTTCCTTCAAAGCTGCGTTGAGCGTGTCTCAGATTTGGAGGCGGCGGCATGATCGAGGTCACCAAAAACAGCCGCGAGGTCATCCGCATCGAGCGCCAGGATTTCCGTGGGTATGACATCCTGAACGTCAGGGTTTTCTACGACGACGGCAGCGGTGAATACCGCCCCGGCAAGCAGGGTCTCGCGATCCGCACGGAACTGGTGCCGGACCTTCTGGACGCCATTCACGGCGCCGTCTCCGTGATGGAGGCGGCGTGATGGCTGAGTTTCACCTTTCTGATACCGATATTGTATGCGTCCAACGCGTGGAGGTTGGCGGTCAGGACGCACTGGACATCCGCCTTTGGACCAAGGCGACCTACGGCGACTATCTTTGCACTGAGCGTGGGTTTTCGATCAGAACGCAACGCCTGCCAGACCTTTTGGCCGTCATTCAGGAAGCCTTTCTCGCGGGGAGGGCCGAAGTGTGATGGTTTATCAGGCTAGCCCGATAAAGCGCCGTGCCACCCGCGCCGAGATGTCCGAACGGGCGGCGTTTCTAATCGACTACGCGGCCCGACATGCCCCGGTCACCGTCCGGCAATTGTTCTATGCCGCTACAGTTGCGGGCGTTCCCGGCATCGAGAAGACCGAGGCCGGATACAACAAGGTGCAGGCGCAGGTATTGGGCCTGCGCCGCGCCGGGCAGATGCCATATGGTAACATCGCGGACGGGACACGGTGGATGATCCGGCCAAATACCCACGACGGCTGGGAAGACGCGCTCGAGGCGACGGCCCAAACCTATCGCAAGGCTCTTTGGTCGGATCGTCTGGAACGTGTTGAAATCTGGCTCGAGAAGGATGCTCTGGCGGGGGTGATCCAGCCGATCACGTCGCAGTACGACGTCCCTCTTGCACCCACCCGGGGCTACACGTCCGAGACCTTCGCCCACAACGCCGTCGATGCCCTGCGCGGGGTCGGCAAGGCGCTGACCGTCTATGCCCTCTACGATTTCGACCGATCCGGCCGGGACGCCGCGAACTCGCTACGGGAAAAGGTCGAGCGGTTCGGTGCCGAGTTCGATGTGGTGGTGAACTTCCATCAACTCGGCCTGACGCATGATCAGGTACAAGAACTGGATCTACCCACGCGACCGGCAAAGCGAAACACAGCGGCGGACAAGCGCTGGCCTTATCCCTTCGCTGCCGAACTCGACGCCATTCCCCCGGATGTACTGCGCGGCATGGTTCAGGACGCCATCGAACAGCACCTTCCCCGCGATGAACTGGAACATCTGAAGAAGGTGGAACAGCACGAACGGACCACCCTCTACGATTTCATCGGGAGGGCAGCGTAATGAGCGCGGTCCACCGGATATACGCGGAGCATGTCGGCGACTACATCGCTGCCGGTCTGCCAGCCTTTCCGGTGGACGCCCGGAACAAGCGGCCTGTCGTCAAGGGATGGCAGGCCGCTAACACCGGCAAG
>JBCDLX010000008.1:0-169681 GCA_038744785.1 Pseudomonadota bacterium | reverse complement strand
ACCCGGCCGTTCCGGGCGTCGGCGTCAGCCCATCGGTCGCAAGCCTTGGCTTCTTCAAGCCCGACGATCTCGACGCAACCGACATCGCCAACAACATTCCAAAGGCACAGATGATCCTGAACGAAGCCGGTTGGAAGTAAGTCTTCGGAATGCGCGCCGACTGAGCCTTCCTTCCCCGGAAGCGGCGCGCAGTTCCCTACCTGCCCCCGAAGTGCGAACGTACTTCGGGGGCTTTTTTGTTCCGGCTCGGATCAAGCGTTGGTATGGTCGCCCGCTGGCGTTTGCACAAAAACCTTCGAATTTTGCGTGTCGATGCCGATAGGTAGCATTCCGCAGACCGCCGACTGAAGTGCCGCGCCGTCAGGTTTCGGGTGTGACTCCACTGTGCGCCGCACTGCTGTCGCGACGTCTAAGACCGCGACAGACCAAGATTACCGGCAAAAGACCCACTCCAACGATCACCAGCGACGGGACAGCGGCGCCCGACAGCCGTTCATCTGCGGCCAACCGGTGTGCCTGCACAGCCAGCGTATCGAAATTGAACGGTCGCATGATCAATGTCGCCGGAAGTTCTTTCATCACATCGACAAACACAATCAAAGCCGCTGTCAGCACCGAGGGCCGCAGTATCGGCAAGTGCACGCGCCGCAGCATCGAGCCTGGCCCGTGTCCAAGCGTTCGTGCGACCGCGTCCATGTTGGTGTGGATCGTTGACTGCCCGCCGTCATAGGCGCCAAGCGCCGCGGCCAGAAACCGCACCATATAGGCCAGCACCAAGAGCCAAATTGTCCCTGTTATCAAAAGGCCCGTCGATATGTCGAAACGCTCCCGCATGAACGCGTCAAGCGCGTTGTCGAAGGCGGCAAAGGGCACGAGCAACCCGACCGCAATGACGCCGCCTGGCACCGCGTAGCCCAGCCGCGCAACGTGGGCGGCTGACCGTGCAACGGGTCCGGGACTTAGCCGCTGATTGAAACCGATCAGGATTGCGGCAAAGACCGTTGTCAGCGCCGCAAGCCCGGCAAGGGTAATCGAATTTGTCACAAATGCGATGTAGCGCGCGGAAAGCAGATCCTGCTCGGATCCCAGCGCCATTTCGGTCAGTATGACGACCGGCAGCAGGAACCCGAGCGTGACAGGAATGGCGCAAAGTACAATGGCTGCACCGCTGTGCCGCCCGGTAAGCTGGATCGGCGCCATCCGCTCGAACCGGCGTCCTGTGGAGTGGTGGCGGGCCGCGCCACGGCTGATCCGCTCGAGCATTGCAACCAGAAGCGCAAAAGCCAAAAGCCCGGCTGCAAGCTGTGCTGCTGCAGCCCGATCGGCCATCGCAAACCAGGATGTGTAGATCCCCGTGGCAAAGGTCTGGACGCTGAAATAGCTGACCGTGCCGAAATCGGCGATCGTTTCCATAACCGCCAAGAGTGCCCCGCCGGCGATCGCAGGTCGTGCCATAGGCAGGCTGACCCGCAAAAATGCCCCAAAGGCAGATTGTCCCAACGCCCGCGCCGCCAGATAGGCGGTTGCAGATTGCTGAAGAAAGGCAGCTCGCGCCAGAAGATAGACATAAGGATAAAGAACCAGTGTCAGCATGGCGGCTGCGCCCGGCAAGCTCCTGATTTCGGGGAACCAGTAATCGCGCGGACCCCAACCCGTAAGGTCCCGAAGCAATGTCTGAACGGCACCGGGATGGTCCAGAAAATCGGTGTACGCGTAGGCCAACACGTAGGCCGGAAACGCCAAAGGCAGGGCCAGCGCCACCTCGAAGACCCGAACGCCTGGAAAACGGGTCATTGTTACAAGCCAGGCTGCACCAGTCCCGAGGACGATCGTCCCGGCCGATACAAGCAGTACCAAGGCAAGTGTTGTGCGGATATATCGGCCAAGCACAGTGTCTGCGAGGTGTTCGACTGTCCCGGTGCCCCCCATCAGCGCAGCGAGCAAGACCGCAGTCATTGGCAACAGGCACAGTCCCGCCGCCAGCAGGGCACCGCCCCTCAGCACCTTCGGCAACCAGCGCGATGAACGCCTGGATAGGACAATCGTGGTGTCAGCCATCTCCGGATGCGTCGAGCGCCGCGACGATCCCGCCGAAATCGGCCGCCTTCAGGGACGCACCACCCACCAGTGCGCCGTCCACATCCGCAACCGCGAATATTTCTGCCGCATTGCCAGGCTTCACCGAGCCTCCGTAGAGAAGCCGGACCCCCTGTGCCACAGGTTCCCCAAAACGCTCAGCCAGTTCGGAACGCAAAAACTCGTGCACCTCGCCGATCTCCGTAAGGGTCGGGACCTTTCCCGTTCCAATCGCCCATACGGGCTCATAGGCAATGACAAGACGCTCGGGGCTCGCTCCGTTGGGAACCGATCCCTCGAGTTGGCCGCCCGTGACCTCAAGCGTGCGCCCCGCCTCGCGCTCTTCCAGCTTCTCTCCGACACAAACAACAGCGGTCAACCCGGCGTCCCAGGCCGCGCGCGTCTTTGCCGCGATCAGGGCGTCCGTTTCACCGTGATCCGCGCGGCGTTCTGAATGACCAAGGATCACATAGGCTGCCCCGGCCTCGGCCAGCATCGCGGCTGCGATGTCACCGGTATGCGCGCCGGATGGGTCTTGATGACAATCCTGACCGCCAACCATCAGCGCATTCCCATCCGCAATTCCCGCCATCCGCGCGATCAATGTCGCCGGCGGGCAGATCAGAAGCTCGCTCTGTGGGGTAGGGAAGCGCTCCATAAGCGTCGTGACCTCACCCAGTGCGGATCCGTCACCGTTCATTTTCCAATTGCCTGCCGCCAGTTTCCGCCGCATCCCGTTCTCCGAAACCAAACCTGTTCCTTCCCTGTCGCAAGCGGTCAGACCAAGGTCAAGAAAGCTTGCCCACACCTTCGCGTGTCAAAGCTATGGTAGGGGGATGTCGTGCCAAGTCGCCCGGGTCCCGCGCGGCGGGGGGCTGCTGCGGTCGAGACGTGTCAGGTCCCGCGTTCCGCCGCGAGCTCTTCGACGTCCTTGAATTTGATCGATTCACCACAACCGCAGGCATCAGCCACGTTGGGGTTCTTGAACTTAAAGCCGGATTCTAGAAGCGACACTTCATAGTCGATCTCAGTACCGAACAGAAACATCTGCGCCATCGGCGCAATCATCACGCGGGCGCCGTCCTGTTCAACTGTCTCGTCATTGGGGTCGATCTCGGCGGCGTAGTCCATGGTGTATTCCATGCCTGCGCATCCGCCTTTCTTGACACCAATCCGAAGCCCTTGGTGGCCATCCTTATTCATGAGCTTTGCGATCTGAGCCGCCGCGCGCGGTGTCAGGGATACTGCTTGCTTGCCAGGTATGCCGAACATCGGGGTCTCCGTTCCTCTGACCGGAAAACTAAGCCTTTGACGCTGCAATTCCAAGGGGGGCGTGATCTCTGGCAGCGTGAGACTGGTTGACACACTGACCTAGCCTACAGTTGGCCAAGGTGTCTACGAATACCCATCTTTGAACCATCTTTTAATCTGCCAGCAAGCGCCAAAGACCGGCCCAAAACGTCGAAAACTTGGGAAAACCGACTGTCGCCGGGATTGGGGCGGGATCTTCGCAGCCCGGCTGCCGCGCGCTCACGTGCCTCAAACCCGCCCGGAAATACCTTGGCCAGGGCCAATTGCCGCCGAATCCTGCCGCTAGATTGATCCAATCAAGAGAAGACCGGTGCCAAGTATGACATTTTATGAGTTACTTCTGATTCCCTTTGCCCGCGATCTGATCGAGATCGCGGGTTTTGCGGTTGCCGAAGGGGCCATTGGCTTTGCACTGGTACGCTTTCTTGAAAGCAAGATGCGGGTTCGGCGGCCGCTCGCCTAAAGTTCAATGGACTGCAGAACCTCGGGTTCGATCACCTCAACATCTGGCAGGCCGGCACGCAAAGCATCGGCGTCCTGCGCCAAAAGCGGGAACGTTTTGTAGTGGCACGGAATAACCGTCTTGAAATCGAAGTACTTGTTGGCCGCCCAAGCCGCGGCCTTCATATCCATTGTAAAGTGCCCGCCAGCGCACAGGATCCCGATATCTGGCGCGTAGTATTCGCCCATCCAGGCCATATCGGCCATAATGTCGGTGTCCCCTGAGACGTAGATCGTGCGACCTTCACCACGCACAACGAAGCCGACGGCCGTGCCTGCATAGATTGGGCCAGCCTCATTCGGAAGCGAGGACGAATGCGACGCTGGAACCATTGTCGCGGTGACATCGCCCAAAGACACCGTTCCGCCCTTGTGAAATGGCACCCCTTCTATGCCTTCGGTGTCCGCCCACCACGAGACCAGGTCGTATTGGCCAACCACCGGAATACCCGCAGTTTTTGCCAGATCGACCACATCGCCAACGTGGTCAAAATGCCCATGCGTCACGAGGATTTGAGTGGCCCCAGCGACGGCTTCGGCCTTGCGGTCTTCAGGAAACACTGGATTTCCGGTCATCCAAGGGTCGATCAGCAGAACCTGATCTTCGATCTCGATACGGAACCCTGCGTGGCCGAGCCAAGTGATTTTCATGATGACCTCCCTATCTGTCACGGGAACCATATCAATCGCGGAACGACAGTCACGTGAATTGGGCCGAACAATTCGATGGGTACTGCGAGCGGATCGATTTCACGTATTGGTCCGAACCCCTGAACGCAGTGACGAATGCCGCGTTTCTGATCGCCGCTTTCCTCATGTGGCGGCGTGTCAGAGGGCAGGGGATGCCGTTGGCAGAGCTGATGTGCATTGTCCTCGCGGCAATTGGGGTTGGGTCCTACCTTTTTCACACACACGCCACGGCCTGGGCGGCGCTCGCTGACGTCGCGCCAATCGGGATATTCATACTGGTCTACATATTTGCCGCGAACCGACATTTCTGGCGCTGGCCCGTTTGGGTCGCGGCCCTTGGAACGGCGGGATTTGTGCCTTACGCGGCGGCGGCGGTGCCAGTATTCTCTTCGCTTCCGTTCTTCACCATCTCTGCGGGCTACTGGCCGGTAGCGCTTTTGATCGGGGTTTACGGGTTCTTGCTGCGCAGACGCGCGCCCGAGACGGGGCAGGGTCTTTTGATCGGGGCGGCGATCCTTTGCCTGTCGCTGACGCTGCGGTCGATCGACGAACCACTTTGCGATGTGATCCCGATGGGCACGCACCTGTGGTGGCATATCCTAAACGGCATCATGCTGGGCTGGATGATCGAGGTTTACCGCCGCCATATGGTTGCGGGCGCCCGGACGCTTGAGTAAAGCCGTTCCGGACGCATGAACGAGGCACCCGAATGTCGATAGACACGGAAACCGCGCGCCGGGTCGCAAAGCTTGCCCGGATAAAGGTTGAAGACGAAGACCTTCCAGCGATGGCCCGCGAATTTAACGCCTGCCTAAGCTTCATCGAGCAATTGAATGAGGTCGATGTCGAGGGGGTCGAACCGATGACATCTGTGACACCGATGCGGCTTAAGCGCCGTGAGGATGTCGTGACGACGGGCGACATGCCGGACAAGATACTGTCCAACGCCCCCGATGCACGCGAAGGCTTCTTTGCGGTGCCGAAGGTGGTCGAATGAGCCTGAACGAATTCACGATTTCAAAGGCACGCGACGCCCTGCGCGCTGGTGACGTGACGGCGGTCGAACTGACCGAAACCTGTCTTTCCGCAATCGACGGGGCAGGGGCGCTGAACGCTTTTGTTCACAACACGCCGGAGCTTGCGCTTGACCAGGCAAAGGCCGCCGATGCGCGGCTTGCGACGGGCGACGCCCCGGCGATGTGCGGTATCCCAATCGGTGTGAAAGACCTCTTTTGCACCAAGGGCGTCCCAGGCCAGGCCGGTTCCGGCATCCTTGAAGGGTTCCGGCCCGAGTACGAATCGACTGTCACCCGCCAGCTTTTCGACGCGGGTTCCATTATGCTCGGCAAGCTCAACATGGATGAGTTCGCGATGGGCTCTTCAAACGAAACAAGCGTCTATGGAAACGTGGTGAACCCGTGGCGGCGCGGAAATGATGACGTGGCGCTAACGCCGGGGGGATCATCCGGTGGGTCTGCCTCGGCGGTTGCTGCCGATCTTTGCCTTGCGGCACTTGGCACGGACACCGGCGGCTCGATCCGTCAGCCGGCGGCGTTTGTCGGCATCACCGGCCTGAAGCCCACCTATGGTCGCGTGTCGCGCTGGGGCATCGTGGCGTTCGCGTCATCTCTGGATCAGGCTGGACCGATGACAAAATCGGTGCGGGACGCGGCGATCATGCTTCAGGCGATGGCCGGGCATGATCCGATGGATTCGACCTCTGCCGACCTTTCGCTCCCCGATTTCGAGGCAGCGCTTACCGGTGACATCCGTGGAAAGACCATCGGCATCCCCCGCGAGTACCGCATGGACGGAATGCCCGATGAAATCGAAGCGCTGTGGAGCGAAGGCCGCAAGATGCTGGAAGATGCCGGTGCGAGAATCGTCGACATCTCGTTGCCGCACACAAAATACGCCTTGCCCGCTTATTACGTGGTTGCGCCAGCGGAGGCTTCGTCAAACCTCGCTCGCTACGACGGGGTCCGGTACGGCCACCGTGCAAAGCTGGCCCAAGGCGACGGCGTGACCGAGATGTATGAAAAAACGCGCGCCGAAGGGTTCGGGGACGAGGTGAAGCGCCGGGTCATGATCGGAACCTACGTGCTGTCGGCGGGGTTCTACGACGCGTATTACAACCGTGCCCGCAAGGTGCGCGCGCTGATCAAACGGGACTTTGAGAAGGTTTTCGCGGAAGGGGTCGACGCGATTTTGACCCCTGCGACGCCATCGGCCGCGTTTCCCCTGGGGATGCCGCAGGACGATCCGGTGCAGATGTACCTCAACGACGTCTTTACGGTCACGGTGAACCTTGCCGGACTGCCCGGGATCGCGGTGCCCACAGGCCTCGATCCACAGGGGCTGCCGCTTGGGCTTCAGTTGATCGGGCGCCCCTGGGACGAGGCTGATCTGCTGAATACTGCGCAGGCGCTGGAAACAGCGGCCGGGTTTGTTTCCAAGCCGTCAAAATGGTGGTAATTCAGAACCCCATGAAACGTGTTATCCCGATCTGCCTGGGTCTTGCAGCACTTGCTGCCTGCGCCCCCTCGGTTCCCGATTCCGCCGCAGGAATCGGGTTTGGAAGCTACGCCGATTATCAGGCCGCACGTGAGGCGGAACTGGCCGGCCAGCCGCTGGTCACGGGACCTGTGGTCTCTAGCGAGACGACTGGGACTGTGGCGACGGGACCTCGGCCGGTCACAGTGGCAACCGGGGCGCCTGTCGATTTGAACAATCCCGGTATATCGGACGAGCAAGAGTTCAATGCGGTTTCGGGGCGCGAGACGATTGAAAGCGATGCCGAGCGCATCGCCCGCCAGCGTGAGGCGCGGGTGGTGATCGAACCGCAGGCGCTGCCGACGCGGTCGGGAGCCTCAGGGCCAAACATCGTAGAGTATGCGCTGGCCACGACCAATGCTGTGGGACAACCGGTTTACAGCCGGGTCGGCGCATCGCAATCGCGCTCGGCGCGCAATTGCGCGCGCTACAACTCGCCGGACCGGGCACAGCAGGCGTTCTTGGCTGGAGGCGGCCCGTCGAGGGACCGTGAGGGGCTCGACCCTGATGGGGACGGGTTTGCCTGCAGCTGGAACCCCGAGCCGTTCCGCGCAGCGCGCGGTGGCGCCGGGCGGCAAGGCGATGCGGGTGCCATCGCAACTGAAGCCCTGACGGCCATCGGACAGTGACGACCCCGATCGGGCGGCTCAGCCACCCTTCGCCGAATTTCGGGCAGCGCCGCGAAGGGGCGGTGCCGAGGCTCATTGTGCTGCACTTCACGGCCATGAAAAGCGCAGAAGCCGCGTTGGATCGGCTTTGCGATCCGGCGGCAGAAGTATCCGCCCACTACCTCATCGACGACGATGGGACGGTGTACGCGCTTGTCGATGAGGCGATGCGCGCCTGGCACGCAGGTGCGGGATCGTGGCAGGGATGCCATGATGTGAACTCGGCCTCGATCGGGATTGAGCTTGATAATGACGGGTCCGGGCCGTTCGCGGACGCGCAGATGGCGGCGCTTGAAATCCTGTTGGATGGCATCATGGCCCGCTGGGATATCGGCCCGGACGGTGTGATCGGACATCAGGACATGGCGCCTGGCCGCAAGTCCGACCCGGGGCCGTTCTTTCCGTGGCGACGTTTAGCAGCACAGGGGCGCGCGATCTGGCCAGATGTATGCACACCGGGCGATTTCCAGCGTGATCTACAATGCTTCGGCTACCCGGACATCACCGATCCCGAAATCCTGCTTTCGGCATTTCGCGCCCGCTTCAGGCCAGAAGCCAGCGGACCCTTATCCGATGAAGATCGTGCCCTGGCCGCCGGACTTGCTGCGCGCTTCGGCGTTGACCGGGACGTCCAAGAGGCTTAGGTCGGCTGGCGCGCGGGGGGCCGGATGGCCGCTTCCGGACGGCGCCAGCCGATCTGGAGGAGGAAAGTCCGGACTCCACGAAGCGACGGTGCCGGGTAACGCCCGGGCGGGGCAACCCGACGGAAAGCGCCACAGAGAACAGACCGCCCCGGTTTCGGGGTAAGGGTGAAACGGTGGGGTAAGAGCCCACCGCGCCCCTGGCAACAGGGGTGGCAAGGCAAGCCCCACCGGGAGCAATGCCGAATAGGGGACCCCCATGGACGGCTTCGGTTCGGGTCCCGGGTTGGCAGCTAAAGCCCGTCGGCAACGGCGGGACGAGAGGAATGGTCATCCATCGGGCTTCGGCCCGTTGACAGAATCCGGCTTACAGGCCCTCCGCGCACCAAATATTTCGTTGCTTCGCCCTCAAAATCCGCTGCGCTCCCAAAGAGGTGTTACACTCGGCGTGTCTGACGCGGATATTCAGAACCAGATTTTCGGGAGAGTAGACATGAGCTTTGTACGTACGTTGGCCACGCTGGCCGCAGGTTTCGCTGCTGCGAAGGGTGTTGAGCAATACAAGAAGATGGGCGGAATGGCCGGCATACAGGCCGCTATGCAGGACAATCCTGCGATGGCCGGCATGCAGGCCCAGATGACCGAGATGATGGAAAGGCTGGGCGTGCCGGGCGGCGCTGACGGGGTCCAGAAGATGATGGAGCAATGGACCGGAACGGCCGGTGCGATGGGCGATCAGGCCATGGCGGGCTTTGGTGGTCTCTTGGCGGCGCTCAATGGCGGTGCGGCAGCTGGTGCGGAACAGGCTGGACAGATGCTAGATACGCTGACGGGGACCACGGCAGCTACCCAAGGCATGGAAGAGAATGCCAAGCTTATGATCCGCGCAATGATACAGGCCGCCAAGGCCGACGGCGAGATTGACGAGGGCGAACGGGCCCGCATCCTCGAACACCTTGGCCAGATCGACCCGGAAGAACGGGCCTTTGTAGAGGAGGAACTTGCAAAGCCTTTGGACCTGCACGCACTGGCGATGGATACGGGCGACGCGATGAAGGCGCAGGTCTATGCGATGTCCCTGACCGCCGTGCGCGTCGATACGGAACAAGAGGCCTCATATCTTGATGGATTGGCCGCAGCGCTCGGACTGTCGGACGCCACGCGAGAGGCCGTGCACCGCGCAATGGGAGTAAGCTGACGCTTCGCGCTTGACAGGGCCGCGCGCAGCAGTAAAAGGCGGGCTTCGAAGGATTTCACGGGGCCTGCGGGACCCCTGACGGGAGAACGACGATGGCGAAGCCCACCACGATCAAGATCCGCCTGAACTCGACCGCTGACACGGGCCACTTCTACGTGACTAAGAAGAATGCGCGCACCATGACCGAGAAGATGAGCGTGCGAAAGTACGATCCGGTTGCACGCAAGCACGTCGAGTACAAGGAAGGCAAGATCAAGTAAGATCGTTCCTTTTCTTGGGTTTAGGGGCCACACCTTCGAGCGTGGTCCTTTTCTTTTCGGGGCGGAACGGGACGATGCCTTTCCCCGGAAGGCATTCGACCTAGTTCTCTTGTTATGACGGCACCTGTCATCACCCTTAGGATCGCGACTGACGCCGACACCGGCGCTTTGGACCGCCTCTTGTCCCAGAGCTACACGAAGCTCTTGAAATCCAGCTATCCGCCGTCGGTACAGGTTTTGGCCTTGCCTATCATCAGCCGTGCGAACCCGACGCTTTTGTCGAGCGGCACGTACTATGTGGCCGAGGATGGCGACGGAAATATTCTGGGCGCTGGGGGTTGGACACGATCGATCAAAGGTCCAGCAATTGCCGACATCCGGCACGTGGTCACGCACCATCGGCATCTGCGCCGCGGTATCGCGCGTCTTGTGATGATGGGAGTGTTCTCTGAAGCGCGGGTTGCCGGGATTACCCGGCTCGATTGCCTTGCCACGCGCACGGCCGTCCCTTTCTACGAGGCGATGGGCTTCGACGTTGAAGCCAATGTCACCGTTGGCCTGCGTCCGGGCATTGATTTCCCAGCGATCCGCATGGTGCGCGTGCTCTGATCCGGTGTCGCCCTGGTGGGCACGACGACCCTTTGACCGCTACTCTGACAAGTTCACATGGAAAAAGGGCCAGCGTTTCCGCCGGCCCTTTTCTTTTTCTAAAGGCTTCAGGTTCGACGCTATTCCTGGTTGCCCAGGAACATCAGCAGGAACTGGAACATGTTCAGGAAGTTGATGTAGAGCGACAACGACCCGTCGATGGCGGCCTTGTCGAGCCATTCCTGATCGCCATGGGCGGCGTGGGCCACATATTCTGACTTAAGGCGCTGGGTGTCCCAAGCGGTCAGGCCAGCGAAGATTAAGAGACCGATCGAAGAGATCGCGAACAACATCGCGGGTGACTGCAGGAAGATGTTGATCACCATAGCAACGATCAGGCCGATCACGCCCATTATCAGGAACGATCCCCATCCCGAGATGTCCTTCTTCGTGGTGTAGCCCCAAAGCGACAGGCCCGCGAATGCGATCGCCGTCACAAGGAATGTCTGCACGATCGAGAAGTCGGTGTAGACAAGAAAGATCGAGCTCAGCGACAAGCCGATGGCTGTGGCGAAGGCAAAGAAGCCAAGCTGGCACGCCGCCGCCGAGGCGCGACGCATCAGCGCACCCCATCCAAAGAAGATGAAGGCAAGTGGCGCGAACATGATCACCCAGCGTAGCGGCGTGGTGTAGATCAGTGCACCGAGCGAGGACAGGTATTCACCTTCGCGGATGGCAATGCCGGTGGCCGATGGATCGGCTGTGACCGCAAGTCCCGCGATTGCCCATGCTGCCAGGGCCGTGATCACCATGCCAACCGACATGGTGCTATAAACCTTATTCATATGGGCGCGAAGGCCCTCGTCGATCTCGGCACGCGTCCGGGCACCAAGCCCCTGCTGTACGCGCGCCGTCTGATAGTCAGCCATAAAAGCCTCCAGTTGAACCCAAGGTGCGCCGGGCCCCCTTCGGAACCCGACCCTTGGCGCAGATATTGGCAGAAGAGCCGCGCAATTCAAGGCTGAAGGCCATCAAGATAGTCTGTTTCTATCAGGAACCCAAAGGTCCTAGCGCCACCAGTTGGGCACATCCCAGAACGGGCGTTGCGCTTCTTCAGTTGCTGCATCTTTTGACAGCCCGATATCGCGCAACATATGCGGTTCCAGTTGTTTCAGCCGGTCGCGATGGCGGTACGTCGCAAAGGCGGCGTCGATCCAACGCCAAGGCCGTGCAGCGGGCCGGGGCAGGGGGGCACTAAGCCGGGTCGGGCGCGTATGGGCGAACATGGCGTATCCTTTCCGTTCCGTGATGCAATCTGCGCATCCAATTTCATATGTTGATCTAAATGGGGTATTGTGCTTCATTCTCAAAACGAATGTTTATGAACTTAAGTATCAGGAATTGTGATATGGCGCGAAATCTCGATCTTACGGCACTTCGCTCGTTCGTTGCAGTGGCCGACGAAGGCGGTGTGACGCGTGCAGCGGGACATCTGAACCTGACACAATCCGCAGTTTCAATGCAGCTCAAGCGTCTTGAAGAATCGCTTGGCTTGCAACTTCTGGACCGAAGCCAGAGACAGATCTCACTGACCGCAACGGGCGAGCAGCTTTTGAGTTATGCGCGGCGCATGCTGGCCCTAAACGACGAGGTTATCGGGCGGATGACGGATCCCGGCCACGAAGGCGAGATCATACTCGGGGTCCCCCATGACATTGTGTATCCTGTCATTCCGCAAGTGCTTAGCCGTTTCGCGGCAGAGTACCCGCGCATGAAAGTCAACCTGGTCTCGTCGAACACCCGCGACCTGAAGGTGATGTTTTCAAAGGGGGAGGCGAGCCTCATCCTGACCACCGAAGAAAGCTGCGACAAAGGCGGAGAAACACTAGCCGAGGTGCCGTTGATCTGGGTCGGTGCACCCGGCGGTCGGGCATGGCGCGAGCGGCCTTTGAGGTTGGCGTTCGAAACCTCCTGCATCTTTCGGTACGGGGCACAGGCGGCACTTGATGCGGCTGGCATCGACTGGGACATGGCCGTCGAGTCGACTAGCACGCGCACCATCGAGGCGACGGTCAGCGCCGACCTTGCCGTTCATGCGGTCCTTGAGGGGCACTGTCCCCCGGAACTTGCCCCGATCCCCCATGGTGGCGGTCTGCCGGACCTGTCGAAGAAGGAAATCAACCTTTACGGAGCCAAGGCCGCCAGATCCGCCCCGTTCGACGCGCTGGCTGACCTGGTGCGCAAAGGATACGTCGCCCAGGCTTCAAGTCGTTACAACAATCTTTCCGGGCGCCCCACGGCTGCGTAACAGGTCGAACGCGTCTGCTGCACGGTCCAAGGGCAACGTGTGGGCGATCTTCGGGCGCAATTTTCCAGCCTCATACCAGCGCATAAGGGCTGATAGGCTTTCGGTCATCACATCGGGAGCAAATTCTGCGTAGCCGCCCCACCAGAATCCCAGCACGTCGACGTTCTTGACCAACAGATGATTGGCAGGGATTTGCGGCACTTCGCCGCTGGCAAATCCAATGGCCATAATACGTCCGCCTGGCCGCATGGCCCCAAGAGCGTCCGTAAACTGCTTGCCGCCAACCGGGTCGTACGCAACGTCTGCGCCGCCCAGTGCCTTGACCGTTTCTTTGATGTCCTGCGACAACGCATCGACAAGATGATCTGCACCAGCAGCCTTCGCGGCTTCGAGCTTTTCCGGGCCACGGGCGCAAGCAATAACGCGGGCGCCCATGAGCTTGCCGATTTCGACCGCCGTCAGCCCGACACCGCTTGCCGCGCCAAGCACCAAAAGGGTTTCACCAGCGGTAAGCCGCGCTTTGTGACCCAGCGCGAGGTGGCTTGTCCCATAGGCAACCAGAAAACCTGCCGCCTCGATGAACGTCATAGCATCCGGTATCGGAACGCACCGGTTCGCCGGGACCGCCGCGTACTCGGCAAGCCCGCCAAACCCGCAATAAGCGGCAATCCGCTGACCGTGTGCATAGGTAGTCACACCGGTCCCAACGGCCTCTACGGTGCCCGAAAGCTCCATGCCCAGGGTAGTCGGCAAAGACGGCTTGATTTGGTATTTTCCTTTGGAAACTAGAAGATCCGCAAAGTTCAACCCACAGGCAGCGACGCGAACTCCGACCTCGCCCGGACCGGGTACAGGGCGGTTAACCCGCAGAATGCACGGCGGCTGCCCAACAGAATGAAGCCGGAAAGCACTGATTTCATTCATTTTCATCTACTTCTCTGCCACGCTTAGGGATGGACGGGAGTGCAATTTTTCCCTACAACCATGGAGTTTTTTGATTGGAACGATTTTACAAGCTACCCGTTTAACGTGCAGAAGCTTATCGGTGAATTTTCCACTAAGCGGTTTGCCTAAAGTTGTGTTATGCCTGAGTCATTCTTTATGTCTTGGATTTTTTTGGCCCCCTCTCGGCTTCGCGCGATATGGCGAAAAGAACAGGTTGTGCAACCCTTGCGGGTTCGTGAATAAGTATCGCGCAGGCGCGAGTAAGCAGGAGTAAATTAATGAAACACCCGGTCGATGTACATGTGGGCAAGCGAATCCGCCATCGTCGCTGGATGATTGGCGTGACACAGCAGCAGCTCGCCGAGCAAGTTGGAATAAAGTTTCAGCAGATACAAAAATACGAAACGGGCATGAACCGCGTCAGCGCGTCCCGGCTTTGGGATATTGCGGCCACCCTTGGCGTACCGGTGTCTTTCTTCTTTGATGGGCTTGAGGATACCAAGTCCGCTGAAGGTGCAGAGGCATCTCCGGATCTGCTGACTGACAAAGAAACGTTGGAACTTGTCCGGTCCTACTATGCCATTCCCGAAACGCAGAGGCGTCGGCTTTTTGAGCTTGCACGGGTTCTCAGCGACGCCGGTTGATTGGCTGCAGCAGATAGGCCGGGCCGGTCTTGACCGGCCCGATGAAGGCGCGTAGCGGCTGAAGGAGACAGTATCCCGGGAGCCGTTTCATGCAACAAATCGACAGGGGCGAAGCGCAACGGCTTATGGCCGTGGCGCATCGCTTGGCGGACGCGGCCCGGACGGCGATTCTGCCGCATTTTCGGTCCCCTCATCTCAATGTGGACAGCAAGGACGCCGACTTCGATCCGGTCACCGAGGCTGATCGCGCCGGCGAGCGTGCCATGCGCGATATCCTTGCGAAGGAGCGGCCCGATGATGGGATCTTAGGGGAAGAGTACGGGGCTGTCGCTGGGACCTCAGGTTTGACGTGGATTCTTGATCCAATCGATGGAACCCGCGGGTTTGTAAGCGGTACGCCGACATGGGGTGTGCTGGTGGCGCTTTCGTCGTCGTCCTCCCCCATACTTGGGGTTGTTGACCAGCCCTATATCGGCGAACGATTTTCGGGCGGGCCAGAAGGCGCGTTCGTGACCGGCCCGCTGGGCCATACCGCGATCAAATGCCGGGCGCCGCGCAGTCTTGCCGACGCCACCGTCCTGACAACCTTTCCCGAAGTTGGAACGACTGCCGAAGGCGCAGCTTTTCACCGTGTCGCCGGTGCTGCGCGACTCACTCGCTACGGCATGGATTGCTACGGCTACGCGCTGCTGGCGGCGGGCCAGGTCGATCTGGTCATCGAGGCAGGTTTGGCCCCCTACGACATTGCGGCCCCAATCGCGGTGATCGAAGCGGCGGGCGGGATCGTGACGACATGGGACGGTGGCCCTGCGCATGGCGGGGGTCAAGTGATTGCGGCTGCGAACCCCGCGATCCACGCCGAGGCGATGGGTCTTATTCACGGATGACCGAAACCCTGATCCGGCGGGCCGATCTGGTCCTTTCGATGGATGTCGAGCGAAGGGTTCTCAAGGCTTGCGATATTTTGATCCAGGACGGTGTTATTGCGGCTCTTGGCTCTGACCTGCGGGCCCCGGGCGCGGCCGTGATCCAGGCCGACGGGTGTGTTGTGACGCCGGGCCTCGTGAACACGCATCACCATCTTTATCAGTCTTTGACCCGTGCGGTTCCGGGTGCCCAAGACGCGCTTCTTTTCGGGTGGCTCAAGACGCTTTACCCCATATGGGCTCGGTTCGGACCGGAAGAGATGTTTGTCTCAACGCAGCTTGGGCTTGCCGAGTTGGCCCTTTCGGGCTGCACAACAACGTCTGATCATCTCTATCTGTTTCCGAACGGGTTGCGGCTCGACGACACAATCTCCGCGGCGATGGAAACTGGTCTGCGCTTTCATCCGACGCGCGGCGCCATGAGCATTGGAGAAAGCGCGGGCGGATTGCCCCCGGATGCGCTGGTCGAGGGTGAAGAGGCAATTCTGAAAGACTGTGCTCGCGTCGTGGATGCGTTCCACGATCCAAAACCGGGTGCAATGATGCGCGTTGGGATAGCGCCATGTTCTCCGTTCTCGGTCAGTCGCGACCTGATGCGCGAAGCCGCGCTTCTTGCCCGCGACAAGGGCGTCCGACTTCACACCCATTTGGCCGAGAACGACGAAGATGTCGCCTATTCCCTAGAAACTTTCGGATGCCGTCCGGGACAATACGCCGAGGATCTGGGCTGGACCGGTGACGATGTCTGGCACGCCCACTGTGTAAAGCTTGATCCGGGAGAGATCGGTCTTTTTGCCCGCACCGGAACAGGGGTCGCGCATTGTCCCTCTTCGAATTGTCGTTTGGGCTCCGGGATCGCGCCTGTGCGTGCGATGCGCGACGCGGGTGTCGCGGTCGGGCTTGGGGTGGATGGCTCCGCTTCGAATGACAGGGCGGATGTGTTGGACGAAGCGCGGCAGGCCATGCTGTTGCAGCGGGTTGCGCGCGGGGCTGATGCAATGTCGCCGTTCGAGGCGCTGGAGATTGCAACAAGGGGCGGGGCAGAGGTGCTTGGCCGGGACGATATTGGCCAGATCGCGCCGGGGTTTCGTGCGGACCTCGCGCTATGGGATGTGTCGGGTGTTGAAAGCGCCGGGAGCTGGGATCCGGCAGCCCTTGTCCTTGCGGGGCCGCGCCGTGTTCACCACCTGTTTGTTGAGGGGCGCCAGGTCGTCGAGGCAGGACGTTTCCTGCCTCTGGACATCTCTGCGCTGGCCAGAAAGGCGACAGGGCTTGCGCGCCGCCTCGCGGAATGAAGACCTCCGGAAACGCTTGAGCGTAGATGGGCGCGCCGCTTCTAGGGTTTGACCCGCTCCCGCCCGGCGACCCAGACGGCATCAACTGCCCGATCATCGCCCATCATGATTGTGGGAAAGAGCGCCTCCCATAGATTGTCGGCATGCGCAGCGGCCTGTGCAATCGCCGGGGTCGAGGCGAGATCAAGGACCACAAGGTCCGCCTCTGACCCTGGCCTCAGCGTGCCGATGCGGTCTTCCATCCGCATCGCCCGCGCGGAGCCTTCGGTCGCGAGCCAGACGAGTTCTGCAGGGTGCAGTGTTTGACCGCGTAGCTGCGACACTTCGTACGCGGCCGCCATCGTCCGCAGCATCGAGAAGGACGACCCCCCACCGGTGTCCGTGGCAAGACCGACGCGCAGGGTATGGGCCAGTGACATGTCAAACAGCCCGGAACCGATGAAGGTGTTCGAGGTCGGGCAATGGATCAGTGCGGCATCCACCTCGGCCAGGCGCGCGCGCTCGCGTTCGGTCAGGTGGATCGCATGACCGAACATCGCATTCGGCCCGAGCAATCCGAATTTTTCATAGGTGTCCAGATAGTCATGCGCGTTTGGGAAAAGCCGCTTTACCCATTCGATTTCGTCGGTCTGCTCGGATAGATGCGTCTGCATCAGACAGTCCGGGTATTCGGCCCACAACGCGCCCAAAGCTTCAAGCTGCTCAACCGAAGACGTGGGCGAAAAGCGCGGTGTAATGACATAGCTTGCGCGTCCCGTCCCATGCCATGTCTGAAGAAGGGCCTTCGATTGATCGTAGGCGGCTTTCGCATCGTCGCGCAGCCCGTCGGGGGCGTTCCGATCCATACAGGTCTTGCCTGCAGCAACCCGCATATCACGGCTCTGGGCAGCCTCGAAAAAGGCCGCTACCGACGCGGGATGAATGGTGCAGTAGCTTGCAACGCTTGTCGTCCCGTTCGCGAGCAAGAGATCTAGGTACCGTCCCGCGATCTCCGCAGCATAGGCAGGGTCCGAAAATCGCATCTCTTCGGGGAACGTATAGGTGTTCAGCCAATCGATCAGGCGCTTGCCCCAGGATGCGATGATCGCGGTCTGGGGATAATGGGCATGCGCATCTACGAAACCCGGAAGGATTAAGTTGGCCCCATAATCCACTGTTTTAGAGTTTGGAAATGCGGCAGTAAGTGCCGCGCGCGATCCGATTTGCAGGATCTTGCCGTCTTCAATCGCAATGCCACTATGGCTGTCGTGCTGCGCGGCATCTGGTCCATCCTCAAACGGCGAGGACGCAAAGCTTAGGGTCTGACCAAAAAGAAGGGTAACGTCGCGCATGTTCTGCACGTTATGCCCCGCTCCGTCTGGCGTAAATCGCTGGGGTGGCCTCTGTTTCTTTGAAAGTCCTTCGCCTATGGTCCGGGTCACCTAGAAGCAGGGGCCACGTGATGACCGACCAAATTGCGCAAGAGCCTGCTGCCGACGCTGACGACTACGCCCTGGACGCTCGGTTCGTCACGTCGATCCTGCTGGGGATTGCGGCGGGGGACGCCGCGCGGATTGCTGAGCTGACCGACGCTCTGCACTGTGCAGATATCGCCGACCTTCTGGAACAACTCGCGCCCGAGAAACGGCGCGAACTGATGCTTTTGGCCCCGGGCGTGGTCGATGGCGAGGTATTGTCCGAGCTTGACGAGAGTCTTCGAGAAGAAATCATCGCCTTCCTTCCGACAGAGGCATTGGGCGAGGCGCTGCGCGAACTTGAATCCGACGACGTCGTCGACCTGATCGAGGACCTAGAAGAGCACGAACAGGAAGCGCTTCTTGATACGCTTGAGGATGCGGACCGGGCGGCGGTCGAGGCGGCACTGTCCTATCCGGAGTTTTCGGCCGGGCGGCTGATGCAGCGCGAGGTTGTGGCGGTGCCCGAGCATTGGGATGTCGGCACATCGATTGACCATATGCGCGCCCGCGACGATCTGCCTGAGGCCTTTTACCATGTGATCCTCGTCGATCCGCGGCACCGGCCGACGGGCTACGCGACGCTGGGTAAGATCATGGGATCGCGGCGCTTGGTGCCCTTGCGCGACATCTGCGAAGACAGCTTTCGCACCATACCTGCGACCCAGGACGAAGGCGATGTCGCCTATGCGTTTAATCAGTACCATCTGATCTCGGCTCCGGTTGTCGACGAAGATGGACGGCTGGCAGGCGTCATCACTATCGACGACGCCATGGTGGTGTTGGACGAAGAGCATGAAGAAGACGTTCTGCGGCTTGGCGGCGTCGGGGATGAATCGCTATCGGACCGAACGATGCAGATCTTTTTCCAGCGTCTTCCATGGCTTGGCGTCAACCTTTTGACGGCAATTCTGGCCAGTCTGGTTATTGCGCAGTTCGAAGACACAATTGCGGTTGTTGTGGCGCTGGCTGTTCTGATGCCCATTGTCGCGTCGATGGGCGGGAACGCTGGCACGCAATCTTTGACGGTGGCCGTGCGCGCGCTCGCGACAAAAGACCTGACCGGTTCGAACGCGCTGCGCGTCGTGATGCGCGAGACTGCGGCAGGACTGCTGAACGGGATTGTCTTCGGGATTGTAATGGCGGTCGTTGCCGTTTTGTGGTTTGGGATGCCCGTGCTTGGGCTGGTTATCGCGGCAGCTATGGTTGTGAATTTGATCGTTGCGGGGCTCGCGGGTGTTCTTGTCCCGATCGCTTTGGAACGGACAGGCATCGATCCCGCGCTTGCATCGGGCACGTTTGTGACGACCGTGACGGATGTTGTCGGGTTCTTTGCCTTTTTGGGCCTCGCGGGAGCGATGTTGTTGTGACAGACGAAAAACAGGCGGCGCGCAAGGCCGCTTTCCAACGCCGCAGGGCGGCCCATGGCGCCGGGCTGGACGCTGCCGCGCAAGACGCGCTGGCAGCTTTTTTGGCGCCTTATTCGGGCAAAACCCTGGCGGGATACATCCCGATTCGCACTGAGATTAATCCTCTTCCGGTCATGGCAGCGTGGTCGTCCACCGTTTGCGTCCCGGTGGTTCAGGGAGCAGGCGAGCCGCTCTTATTTCATGCGTGGACTTCGGCCACCAGAATGATCGCAGGAGCCTTTGGAACCGATGTGCCCGAGACGGGTGTCGAGGTCGAACCAGAGGTGCTGATCGTGCCCCTTGTAAGCTTTGACGGGAACGGCTTCCGCCTCGGCTATGGCGGTGGGTTCTATGATCGTACATTGGATAATTTGCGGGCGCGGGGACAGGTGCTGGCCATCGGCTTCGCTTATGGCGCGCAAGAGGCAGAGGATCTGCCTGTCGACGCCACCGACCAAAGGCTTGATGTTGTCGTCACTGAGAGCGGAGCGCGCATCTTCACTTGAGCGGCGTGCCCGCCACCCGATTTGGGACCACGACCGATGGGCTTGGCCGCCCAGAGTGCCGGCAACGTCTGCGGGTGGTGTGTCTGATTTGCTGGGATGTAGGGGATTTGCTTCTTGCTCCGCCAGCGGGTGCATCCTAGGGCTTGAGATATGAAGCTTCTGTATCTTGGCGATGTGATGGGGCGCGCAGGACGAACTGCCGTCATCGACCGGCTTTCGCGCCTTCGTGCGGACTGGGGCATCGATTTCTGTGTTGTTAACGCGGAGAACGCAACCTCTGGTGCCGGAGTGTCGGGCGGACACGCAAAGGCGTTGCTAGAGGCTGGTGCGGACGTGATCGTTCTTGGCGATCACGCGTTTGATCAAAAGGACATGCTGCAATTCATTGGGTCAGAACCTCGGGTGATCCGACCTCTAAACTTCGCCAAGGATGCGCCAGGCAAAGGCGCGTCCGTTTTTCAGGACGCGCGCGGGCGCAAGGTTCTGGTTGCCCAGGTCCTGGGCCAAGTGTTCATGAAGCGCCCTTTCGGCGACCCGTTCGCTGCGATTGAACCGGTGCTAAAGACACATCCGCGCGGTGGGCTGGTACAGGCAAGCCTTGTGGATATCCATTGCGAGGCCACCAGCGAAAAGATGGCGATGGGGCACTATTGCGACGGCCGGGCAAGCGTGGTCGTCGGCAGCCATACCCATGTTCCAACGGCCGATGCGATGATCTTGCCTGGAGGCACCGGATACCAGACCGATGCCGGGATGTGCGGCGACTACGACAGCGTGATCGGTATGGAGAAATCCGAACCCATGCGCCGCTTTGTGACCGGGATGCCCAAGGGCCGGTTCAGCCCGGCGATGGGAGAGGCAACCGTGTCAGGACTGTTTGTTGAAACCGACGATCGTACGGGCGCTGCCGTGCGGGTCGTGCCGGTGCGCGATGGCGGGCGACTGACGGCGGCACAACCTTGAACCGGGATACTGCCGGCCTCCTTCTGATCCTGGTGGTTCTTGGCGCGGGATGGGGATCTACCCAGCCTTTGGCCAAGATTGCTGTCAGCGAAGGTTATCAGCCTTTGGGGCTGGTGTTCTGGCAGCTTGCAATCGGAGCGGTGATCTTGGGACTAGTGACACATCTCCGGGGCAACCAGCTGCCACTCGGCCCTGCCCAGCTTCGCCTGTATATTGTCATTGCCTTGATCGGGACTGTCCTGCCCAACTCGGCCTCTTACGCCGCTGCGGCGCGCCTTCCGGCCGGGCTGATCTCTATCCTTCTGTCGCTGGTGCCGATGATCGCATTTCCGATTGCTCTTATGATGCATATCGACCGGTTCTCGTTGGCCCGGTTCGGGGGGCTTTGCTGCGGGCTGGCAGGTGTTCTGCTGATCATCGGTCCTGAAGCCAGCTTGCCCGAACGCGCCATGGTGGCCTTTATCCCGCTCGCGCTGATCGCCCCATTCTTTTATGCGCTCGAAAGCAACGTTGTGGCGAAGTGGGGCACGGCAGGGGTCGGACCCGTCCGGCTGCTGTACGGGGCGTCGCTGGCGGGCGTCGTGGTCTCTTTCCCGCTCGCGATTGTCACAGGCCAGTTCATCGATCCAAGACCGCCTTGGGGCGCCCCGGATCTCGCCCTCATGGCGGGCGCGACCGTCCATGCGGTCGTCTACACGACCTATGTCTGGCTCGTGGGCCGGGCCGGATCGGTCTTTGCAGCACAGGTCAGCTACCTTGTGACCGGTTTCGGCGTGGTATGGGCCATGCTGTTGTTGGGCGAGCGCTACTCTGGCTGGGTCTGGGCGGCGCTTGTTGTCATGCTGGCCGGGTTGTTTCTCGTGCAGCCCCGGCGGGTCGATGCGGTTGCCCCCTTGACCCGCACAGGCGAAGATGGCGTCTGAAGAAGCGGCCGGAGGGACGGCATGGAGGCATTGACGCTAAGTTCGACGGCGCAGGCTGTGCTTGCGCTGGGCGTCGTGCTGGGAATGTTTTTCCTATTCGTTCGTGAGCGTTACCCGGCCGAGGTTGTTGCAATCGGCGGTGCGGCTGTGATGTTGGCAACAGGTGTTCTGCCCTACGGCGCGGCCTTGGAAGTTCTGTCGAACCCGGCACCTTGGACCATTGCGGCGATGTTTCTGGTGATGGGGGCACTGGTTCGCACCGGGGCCTTGGACTGGTTCACCCAGCGTGCCGAAAGCCAGGCTGCTGTTCGACCCCGTACGGCGATTGCGGCGCTTCTGGGGTTTGTCGTCCTGTCCTCGGCGATCGTGTCGAACACGCCGGTCGTCGTCGTCATGATCCCGGTCTTTGTCCAGCTTGCCCGGCGCCTGGGCGTGCAGGCCTCGAAGCTGCTGATCCCGCTCAGCTATGGCGCGATTCTGGGCGGGACGCTGACTTTGATCGGCACGTCGACGAACCTTCTCGTGGATGGCGTGGCGCGTGCCAACGGGCTTGAGGCGTTTTCGATCTTCGAGGTGACACCCCTTGCTGTCGTGCTGGTTGCGTGGGGCATGATCTACTTACGGGTTTTCGGTCCAAGGCTGTTGCCAGATCGAGACTCGATGGCGGACCTATTGTCAAGCAAGGCCAAGATGAAGTTCTTTACCGAAGTCGCGATCCCCGAGGACAGCCCGCTGATCGGTGAAGCGGTGCTTGAGGTCGATCTGTTTCGCCGCGATGGTGTGCGGCTGATCGATGTATTGCGAGGGGATGCGTCGCTGCGCCGGAACATGCAAGGCGTTACGCTGGAGGCCGGGGACCGCGTTGTCGTGCGCACCCAGATGGAAGAGATCCTGGGGCTTCAACAGAACAAAGCGCTGCGCGCGATCGAAAAATTGTCATCGGTTGAGACGTCGACGGTGGAGGTTTTGATCACACCGGGCGCGCGGATGGTGGGCCGGTCGCTGGGCGATTTACGGCTTCGGCGACGCTACGGTGTCTATCCTTTGGCGGTCCACCGGCGAAACCAAAACATCGGCCGGCAGCTTGACGATCTTGTGGTACGGGTTGGCGACACGCTTTTGTTGGAAGGCGCACCCGCGGACATCCAACGTCTGGCCTCGGATATGGAGCTTGTTGATGTGTCGCACCCTTCGGCGCGCGCCTATCGTCGGCGACATGCCCCGATCGCGATTGCGGCGCTTCTGGGGATTGTCGGGCTGGCGGCGCTGAATGTCGCGCCGATCTTTCTTTTGGCGGTGATTGCGGTGGCTGTCGTTCTCTTCACGCGCTGCATAGATGCGGACGAGGCGTTCGGTTTCGTCGATGGTAGGCTTTTGGCGTTGATCTTTGCGATGCTCGCCATCGGCGCGGCGCTGGAAGCCTCTGGGGCCGTGAAGCTGATCGTTGACAGCTTGGCGCCAGCCCTTGGCGCGTTGCCGCCATTCCTGCTGGTTTGGGCGGTCTATCTGTTGACCTCTGTTCTGACAGAGCTTGTTTCGAACAACGCCGTCGCTGTTGTGGTAACGCCCATTGCAATCGGGCTGGCCGGGGCGCTGGGGGTAGATCCAAGGCCGCTTGTGATCGCGGTCATGGTGGCAGCAAGCGCGAGCTTTGCGACGCCGATTGGCTATCAGACAAACATGCTGGTCTACGGTCCGGGTGGCTACCGTTTCACGGATTTCATGAAGGTGGGCATCCCCCTGAACCTCAGCGTCGGGCTTCTCGCCTCGGCGATGATCCCGGTGATCTGGCCGCTTTAGGCGCGGGCTTTCGCACAGGTCAGGTGGGCCACGATCGCCGACAGGATCCAAAGCAACGCCAGCGCGGGTCCTTCGGCAATGGCGAGGGGGGCCGTCACGGCCCCAAGTCCGATACGGATCAGGTCAACGGTCAGATCGGCAGTCCCTGTCACGGTGCCGTAGATTGCAGCAAACGCGCCACCGAAGAGCCCGCCCAGCAGGACAACGGCAACTCCGCCGACAAGCGCCATAATCCAGCCGGCCGCGCCGTTACGCCCGAAGAGACCAGCCAAAAGGAAGCCGGCAATCGCACCGCCGAGCGCATGGCAGACGCCCAATATGGCGGTCCCGAAAAATCCAGCCGCCGTCGGGGCCTCTGCTGTCAGAACGTCCTGAAGCGCGAATGCAACGGCAAAAAGCGCCGTGGTCAAAGCCCAGATCAGCGCCGAGCGCACCCTGGCCCCAAGTCCTGAATTTTCCATGTAAGATCCTCCCCTTGGGCTGCGATGCTACCTGATCGCAACAATATGGGAAGGGGGATCAAAGCGCCGCCATCACCTCGTCCGAGATGTCGAAATTTGCGGTGACCCGCTGAATATCATCGTCGTCTTCCAGTACTTCGATCAGCCGCATAAGCTTTTGCGCGCCGTCCAGGTCAAGCTCGGTCGTGGTTGTGGGCTTCCAGATCAGTTTGGTGGATTCGGCTTCCCCGAGGTCGGCCTCAAGCGCGGTTGACACATCGTTCAGGTCGGTGTCTGCGGTATAGATCGCGTGCCCTTCGTCAGAGCTTTCAACGTCCTCGGCACCGGCTTCGATCGCCGCCATCATGACCGTGTCTTCGTCGCCTGCATCGGCCGGGTACAGGATTTCGCCCTTGCGTTCGAACATGAACGACACCGAGCCGGTTTCACCAAGGTTTCCGCCGTGCTTGCCAAAGGTCGACCGAACGGTTGAGGCCGTCCGATTGAGGTTGTCGGTCATGGCCTCGACGATGACGGCAACGCCGCCCGGGCCATACCCCTCGTAGCGAATTTCTTTGTAGTCTTCGCCGCCCGCGGCCTGGGATTTGTCAATCGCGCGCTGGATCACGTCCTTAGGGACGGATTGCGACTTTGCTTCCTTCACCGCAAGCCGCAGGCGCGGGTTTTTGTCCGGGTCCGGATCCCCCATTTTCGCCGCAACGGTGATTTCCTTTGCGAGCTTGGAAAACAGCTTTGATCGCGCGGCGTCCTGACGCCCTTTGCGATGCTGGATGTTCGCCCATTTTGAGTGGCCTGCCATATCGGATATCTCGCGATTTTCGTTGCTGCGGCGGTTCTATAGGATTTGGCGGGCTGCGCCGCAAGTCCAGGGCGGCCCGGTCAGAGCTCGGTCGACCCCGGAGTTCCCTCGGCCTCTTCGCACCCGAAGTCGAAAACAGCCTGGCCGCGCGTGCTGGCCGTCAGCAAAAGGTAACACCGGCAAGGTCCGTATGCGAATTCCACGGTCTGGGCGACCCGCATGCTGCGCGTCTGGTTCGCGAAGTTCACGATCAGCGCGCCGCCGGGCAACCCTTCAACCGACAGCATCAGTTTCGGTTCGATAAGGTGGTAGGCGACGCGGGCTTCGGTAACCTCGACGGTCCTTTGTGTCACAAAGCCATGCGTAAGTTGCGCGCGCAGTGCGGCAAGGTCTGCGGCAAGCTGCGCTTGTGTTGCGTTCTCTGCCGTCTGCGCGCTTGCAAGGTCTTCTGTCTGTTGCGCAAGTTCGGATTGGATCACCGCACGCAAGTTGTCGTCAGACGGGCCATTGCCTATCTGCGCCAGCCCGAGGCCAAACCCGCCTGCGAAACTTACCGCCCCCAAAAAGACGCCCGCCAAAAACAAAAATCCGCGTGTCATGCACCACACCCTCAACATTCGCCGATTTTTCGGAACCGAGGCCGCGATATGCCCGGCGCGCTGTGGCGTCCTTGGGTGTGTGGCGTGAAAATGTTGGGGCGGTGTTCGGGATTGCGTGACGATCGCATTGATCCCGGGGCATTCTTGCGCTTGGCTTGGTTAACCGACGCAGCAGGAGGCGCGCATGACGACGGACCAGGCGCTTTTGTTCGGCCTATTTGCCGTGGTCTTTGCGCTGATGTTGTGGGGGCGGTTTCGATATGACCTTGTCGCGTTTTCGGCTTTGCTCGTGGCGGTGGTGCTTGGCCTTGTCCCGACAAGCGCGGCATTTTCGGGTTTCGGCAATCCTGCAACCGTGATCGTGGCCCTGGTGCTTGTCGTCTCGGCGGGGCTTGTCCGGTCGGGCGCGGTTTATCTGATCACCCGCACCATGGTCGATGCGGCCCGGCCCCTTGGCGCCCATATCGCTATAATGGGCGGCGTGGGTGGCATCCTGTCCGGGTTTATGAACAACGTCGCAGCACTTGCCCTGTTGATGCCGGTGGATGTCCAGACCGCGCGCAAGGCCGGTCGCGCTCCGGGGATGAGCCTGATGCCCCTCAGCTTCGCGACGATCCTCGGCGGGATGGTCACGCTAATCGGTACGCCGCCGAACATCATCATTGCAGCGATCCGGGAAGACCGGCTGGGCGAAAGCTTTGCGATGTTCGATTTCGCACCGGTGGGCGGGATCACCGCTTTGGCAGGGTTGGCTTTTGTGGCGTTCGTGGGGTGGCGGCTGATCCCGATGCCGATAGATGGCGCGGGGGGAGAGCACTTGTCTGACCTCGCCCCCTATCTGGCGGAACTGACCGTGCCCGAGGGATCAAAGCTTATCGGGCAGCGGTTGCGCGACCAATATGACATCGCAGAGGCCAATGACGTAGCGATCCTTGGCCTGGTGCGCGATGGCAAGCGACGCTACGGCACGCAGCGCCATACTGTTTTGCACGCCGGCGATGCCATGGTGCTCGAGGCTACGCCCGACGCTTTGGACGAATTCCGTGCTGCACTGGACCTCGCGCTCGCCGACGGGAAAGCCGTTGAGCATCTTGGCGGCGAAGGGGCAGGGGTCCAGGTCGTTGAGGTTGTGGTGCCGGACGGGGCACGGATATCAGGACGGACGGCACAGGCGATTGGGCTGTCTTGGCGGCGGCGCACGGTTTTGATGGGCATCTCCCGGCAGGGGCGACGGATCACTACCCGCGTTCGCAAAACCGTTGTGAAACCCGGTGACATCTTGCTTCTTCTAGTGCCCGAAGGGGAAGCGTCGGACGTCGCCGACTGGCTGGGGTGCCTTCCTTTGGCGGATCGCGGCCTGGCGGTCACCGATCAACGCAAGGTCTGGCTGGCAATCGGTATCTTCGTTGCTGCGATCGTAGCCGCGGCGCTGGGGGTGTTGTATCTGCCAGTGGCGCTGGGGCTTGTCGTGGTGGCTTATGTTCTCCTGAAAATTTTGCCCCTGGCAGAGGTCTATACCCACATCGAATGGCCGGTGGTGGTGTTGCTCGGGTCAATGATCCCACTTGGGGCTGCGCTTGACGCCTCTGGCGGAACGGACCTTATCGCGAAGGGACTGGTCGATCTGACCCAAGGCTGGCCTGCCTGGGCGGTCTTGACGATCTTGATGGTCGTGACGATGACGCTGTCGGACGTGCTGAACAACACAGCGACAGCAATTGTTGCCGCTCCTGTCGGGATCGGGATGGCGCAGACCCTGGGCGTTAGCCCGGACCCGTTCTTGATGGCCGTCGCAGTGGCAGCCAGTTGCGCGTTTCTGACCCCGATCGGTCACAAGAACAACATGCTGATCCTCGGCCCCGGTGGTTATGGATTCGGGGATTACTGGAGGATGGGGTTGCCGCTGGAGATCCTGGTCGTGGCGGTGAGCATCCCTGCGATCCTTTTGGTTTGGCCGCTCTGACGGACGCGGCGCGCATCAGTGACACGTTGCGCACCAAGTCGGGCGTCAGGTGACAAGCGCGCCCTTTGCAGCGGCCTTGACGCTGCGGGTCAAGGGCAACAAAGCCCCCGCACCGACCCGCGAGACCTGCCAGAACAGGGGCGTATCAAGCGGCACGTCCGACAGCGCCACAAGTCGCCCGTCTTTTAGGGCCTGACGGACCAGAGGTTCGGGGTTCATCCCCCAGCCAAGCCCAAGCTCTGCCGCTTCGACGAACGCTGTGGTCGAGGGCAACCGGTGCCGTGGCAAGGACACAGGTTGCCCGGCTGCGTTGGCTGCCCAGCTCGCCTGAAGCCGGTCCTTTTCGTTGAACACAAGGGCAGGTGCAGCGGTCAGTGCTTGGGATGTCGGGCCATCGGGAAACCAGCGCTGCGCGAATTCGGGACTGGCGGTGGCGATATACCGAAGCGCGCCAAGCGGATGCGCGTCACAGCCTTGAACCGGTGCGCCGCGCCCGGTGATCGCGGCGGCAACTTCGCCCCGCCGCAGAAGATCGGCGGAATGATCCTGGTCGTCGACGACAAGGTCAAAAAGGATCTCGTCGATACCCGCCAGTGCTGGCAAAAGCCACGTTGCCAGGCTGTCAGCATTTGTCGCGATCCTTACCGACAGCGGTGCGGTCGATGCGGCCCCTAGATCGGTCGTCAGTGTGGCCTCAAGCCGGGCAACCTCTTCCGCATGACGATAAAGGCGCAGACCGATTGCTGTGGGTGTACAAGGTGTGCCGCGGACAAGGGCCGGGGATCCGACCCGTTCTTCAAGCGCTCTGATACGCTGGGAAACAGCAGATTGGGTTAAGCCTAGCGCTTGGGCGGCTGCGTCGAACGAACCATGCACGATGATCGCGGAAAGCGCGGTCAGGCCCGCGTGGTCAAACATTAGAACCTCTTATGCACAAACATCTCAATTCATTTGCGTAATGCGACTTGCTCCGGCAGGCAAGCGCCATGTCCGTACAAATTCTCTTTACCGCCGCCAATGGATTTGCTTTGGGCCTGAGCCTGATCTTGGCCATCGGGGCACAAAACGCGTTCGTCCTGCGGCAGGGTCTTCGGCGGGCGCATGTCTTTGCTGTTTGCCTGACCTGTGCCGTGTCCGATGCCGCCTTAATCGTTGCTGGAGTTGGCGGATTTGGCTGGCTTGTAGCCCATTTCCCCTGGATTGAGCCTGTGATGACCTGGGGTGGCGCGGCGTTCCTAATCGTCTATGGAGCGTTTAGCTTGCGCCGCGCGCTTGGACCGCCCGAAGCCTTGGATGCGGCGCAGGGGGCGCCGGGCCCGCTCAGTACGACGCTTTTGACATGCCTTGCTCTTACATGGCTGAACCCGCATGTCTATCTGGACACGGTTGTGCTTCTGGGGTCGGTCAGCACGCAGTACGACCATCGGGCGGCATTTGGGTTTGGCGCGGTGACGGCAAGTTTCTGTTTCTTCTTTGCGCTGGGATATGGGGCCCGCGCCGCGGCGCCGTTCTTTGCCCGTCCTACGGCCTGGCGCGTTCTCGACGCGGTGGTTGCCGGTATTATGTGGATCGTTGCGGCGGGCCTTATCCTAAGCTGATCGCGGGTTGCGGCTGAGGGTCATTTCCGGTCAGGTGCGCCGCATGCGCACCGATGCACCTCGCCCGATCACTGGGATCTTTTGGATGTTTGTCACCGGGCTTTGCTTTGTCTCGGTCACTGCGATTGTGAAACATGTGGGCGACGGGCTGCCCGCCGCGCAAACGGCGTTTCTGCGCTATGCGCTGGGGACCGTCTTTCTGGTTCCTATGCTGGGGCCGATGATCCGGGCGCGGCTGAGCCGCAGGCAATATTGGCTGTTCGGGGCGCGCGGCGCGGCGCATACCGTTGCGGTGGTGTTGTGGTTTTACGCGATGACCCAGATCACAATCGCTGAGGTCACGGCGATGAACTATCTCTCTCCGGTCTATGTCACCCTTGGCGCGGCCATATTTCTTGGTGAAACGCTTGCGGCCCGGCGCATCCTGGCTGTCGCGGTGGCGTTTCTGGGGGCGATGGTGATTTTGCGCCCGGGGTTCCGCGAACTGTCGCCCGGGCATCTTGCAATGCTTCTTGCGGCGCTTTGTTTTGGGGCGTCCTACCTTCTGGCGAAACTCATGGCAGGCGAGGTCAGCCCCGCTGTCGTCGTCGGGATGCTGTCGGTCACAGTGACAATCGGGCTTTTGCCGATGGCGCTTGTGGTCTGGGTGCCGCCAAGCTGGTCTGAAATCGGATGGATATTTCTTGTCGCCTGCTTTGCGACGGCCGGTCATTACACAATGACGCTTGCTTTCGCGGCAGCACCTGTAACCGTCACGCAACCGGTCACGTTCCTGCAGCTTCTCTGGGCTGTGCTTCTAGGGGCGTTGATGTTCGGTGAGGCCGTGGATGGCTGGGTGATATTCGGCGGCACTGTCATCCTAGCCTCCGTAACCTTTATCACATGGCGTGAGCATGTGCTGAAGCGGCGGATGACAACGCCCATCGCAAACGCAACGAAAGTATAGCGGGTGCTGGTGCGCGCGGCGTGGCTGCGCCATAAGCAGGCCCATGGCAACGGACCTTGATGGCATCGGCGGACTGATCATCCACCTAGAGCGGGCGGCGGACAGGGCAGCGCATGTCAAACACATGTCGAAATGGCTTCCGGTCCCGTCCGAGATCCTGCCAGCAGTCGATGCGAAGGACCCCAACTCCAAGGTTTGGCGATACGAACCGGACCTGGGGCTTGATCCGGCTTACCCGTTTCCCCTGAGCGACACCGAAGTTGCGGTTTTTCTAAGCCATCGCCGCGCCTGGGCGCGGATTGTCGCCTCGGGCTGGCATGCAGGGCTGATCCTGGAAGACGACGTCATGCTGGACCCCGACGCGTTTCCGGCAGCACTGCGGCTCGCGCGCGATGTTCTTGGCCCACGACGTTTCATCCGCCTGCCGATGAAGGACCGCGAGGGGAAAGGCGACGAGGTGGCCCGCGAGAACGGCATCCGGGCCGTTCGTCCGCGGGTCGTTGGCCTGAACCTACAGGCCAGTCTGGTAGACAGAGAGGCTGCGCAAACGCTTCTTGCCGCCACCGAAAAGTTCGACCGACCGGTCGATACCTGGCTGCAAATGACATGGGAGCACGACGTCGACATCCTGAGCATTTGGCCAAGTGGGGTGGGCGAGATCTCGGCGGTTCTGGGCGGCAGCACACAGAGGAAGCGGACAGGATTTGGTGCGCGACTGTCAGCCGAGGTCGCCCGAGCACGCTATCGGCGGGCGATTGCCCGAAAGTCGATCAGCATGCGCTAGGCAGTGCTATGGTTACGGCAGAAGCGGCTGGCTGCTGGACGCGGCGCGCGTCTTGGGGCAGAACAGGGCGTGGCAGTTCCGGAGACCCCCATGGGCCTGATGACAACCTTTCTGCGCGCCGTAACCTGGTGGAACGGCCAGACGCTGGGCACTCAGATCTACACCTCGCGCAAAGGCGTAAAGGTGGGCGAGGATGATGAAGGCAACACATTCTACGAGACACGCGACGGCAGCCGCCGCTGGGTGATCTTCAATGGCGAAGCCGAGGCCAGCCGGATCAGTCCCGAGTGGCATGGCTGGCTGCATCGCACATGGGAAACGCCGCCGACTAAGGCGCCTTTGCCCAAGAAGTCCTGGGAAAAGCCTCATCTGGAAAACCTGACTGGGACATCTCTGGCCTATGCGCCGCCCGGCTCCATACGTCGAGAGAGCCCCGAACCCCGCCGCGACTACGACGCGTGGAGCCCGGAGTAGGCACCATGGCAAGTCAGACGGCAGAGGTTCTGACAGGCGCTGCGGTCGTGTTTGCTGCCGCAGGGTTTCTTGTCTACGCAGCCCAATCTGGAAGCGGGACTGTTTCGGGCGCAGGCTACCCGCTGACTGCGAGTTTTCGATCAGCCGAAGGGGTGAACGTCGGGACGGATGTCCGCCTGGCCGGCGTCAAAATCGGCACCGTGACCGCCCTTAACTTGGACCGCGAAACGTTTCGGGCTGAAGCCACCTTTGCTATCGCCGAAGGGATTGAGCTTCCCGATGATACGGCTGTGGTGATTTCGACCGAGGGCCTTTTGGGCGGGACCTATATCGAGGTGCTGCCGGGCGGATCGGAATTCACCTATGTCGCGGGCGACGAGATACTGGACACCGAAAGCTCGGTCTCGATCATCTCGTTGCTTCTAAGGTTTATTGGCGGAGAAGAGTCATGAAGCTGCTGGCCACTGCCGCATTGCTGGCTGCCGCGCCAGTCGTCGCGCAAGATACCGGGCAAATCGGACAAGAGCTTGCCCCGCTTCCCGGTTTTTCGCTGGAGATTGACGAGTTGATCGACCGTCAGATCGAAAACGAGACACTGGACGTGGGCCCGGGCGAACCGGAATATCTGAGCGTGGCACGCCCGCGCGAAGCCCCCGTCGTGCGGGTCGAAACGGCCGCGGGCGCGCTATTGCGCGGGATCGACAAGGTGTCCGGCGAAGTCCGCGACATCGAACTTGCCGCTGGCGGACAAGAAACCCTTGGCCGCCTGACAGTCGAACTGGGCGAATGCCGCTTCCCGACGGACAACCCTAACGGGGATGCGTTCGCGTTTTTGACGGTGCGTGCGGCGGGCCTGGACCGTCCCGCTTTCGAAGGTTGGATGGTTGCTTCGAGCCCGGCGCTGTCAGCCCTTGATCATCCGCGCTACGATGTCTGGGTCATTCGCTGCATGAGCAGCTGAGCATCGGGCGGCTTGCCAACGGCCGCGAAATCGCCCGGCGTTCCCTGCAAGGCGTCGGCCAGGCGTCCGCGATAGTCGGTGCGCGACACCTCGATTGCGCCCAGGCTGGCAAGATGCGGTGTCAGGAACTGAACGTCGAACAGGCGAAATTCCCCCTGACGCAATCGGTCCACAAGATAGGCGAGCGCGAGTTTCGACGCGTCAGTTCGACGCGAAAACATGCTTTCTCCGAAGAACGCGGCGCCGAGTGCGACGCCATAAACGCCGCCGGCGAGCGTCTGACCGTCCCAAACCTCAAGTGAATGGGCATCGCCTTGGGCATGAAGTTCGCTGTAAAGGTCTAAAATTGTGGGGTTAATCCACGTCTCGGGCCGGTCGGCGCAAGCCTCGACCACTGCGTCGAAGGCCTGGTTTACGGTCACCAAGAATTGCCCCCGCCGGATGGTGCGGGCAAGGCTGCGCGAAATGTGAAACCCGTCAAGCGGGATCAAGCCGCGATGGCGCGGGTCGACCCAGAATACTTCGGGGTCGTCGCGCGATTCGGCCATTGGAAAAACGCCCGACGCGTAGGCGTGCAGCAGCAAATCTGGGGTGAGGCTTAAGTCGCGCATCGTCCCGCCAGACTACGGTGTCCCGGCGCCGGCGGGAAGGTTGACGCGGCACCGCGTGTGACGTTTCTTTGCAGCCGTCGGCCCGGTCAGGAGAGGTCCATGACGCACAAGGCGAAAAAAGTTGTCATCATCACAGAGCGCGGGCTTGTGACACGGATCGCCGATGTGATCGAACGCCACGGTGCCACGGGCTATACCGTCGTTACAGCAGGCGGGAAGGGCAGCCGGGGGATCAGGGCCGAAAACCGCGCGAAGGTCGTCGATGCGTTGTCGAACATAAAGATCGAAGTAATCGCGGGAACTCCCGAGATGGCCGAAGGAATCGCTGAAGAGGTGGCGGCCAGATACTTTGGCGACTACTCGGGGATTACGTATCTGGAAGATGTGGACATCCTTCGGCCGCACAAGTTCAACGGCTAGGCGATTATGCGGGAAACCTTGCGCCTCGGACCTTGGGCGCATCCCACCGGATGCATTTCGTGTACCGGCGGGTTTGGCCTATTGCGGGGCGGTGTTGACGCGCAACGACGCGTTCAAACACCGAAGACTAGCTGACCAAGTGCAATAAAAAGCGGCATTCCGATCGCGATCGCCACGGGCGTTCCGACCGAGGTCGATGCACCGATATAAGCCGACGGATTTGCACCGGGGATCCCCGCCCGGAGTGTGGGCGGGCCGGAGATGTCCGACGACGACGCGGCGATCACCGCAAGAAGGATGACCCCGCCCGGGCTGAAGCCGGTCGCCAGATGGGCGAGATAGCCAAGCCCGAACCCCGCCAGCCCGTGTACCAAAGGTGCCATCGCGGCATAAACGGCGTACCAATGCGCGACCCTGCGCAACTCGGCCAGTCGCTGCCAGGCTTCGATCCCCATGATCAGCATCAAAACCGAAAGGAACCCCCGGAAAAGCGGATCATAGAAGCTGTCGAACACGCGTTCGGGCCGTGTCAGGAGGCCAAGTGCCAGACCCAGCAAAAGTGCAGAAAGCGCGGCCCCTTGCAGGCTCTCCTTCACAATGGGCCATATGGCAACTCGTTCAAGCGCTTCCCCCGTCCGCCGGGCGCGGTGCCGCGCTGCAAGCACAATGGCAAGCACAAGCGCGGGAATGTCCATGAAGGGGTAAAGCGCGGGAACCCAAGCCTCATAAGAAATGCCCGCTTCATCCAAGAGTACCATGGCCGCGGCCAGGGTAGAGGCCGAAACCGCCCCAAAAAGACCGGCCGTTGCCAGCGCGTCCTCTTTGTTGATGCCGGGCAGGCGCGCGAGCGTCAGAAGGCCAAGCCCGACAGTTCCGAAACCCAAAAGGACGGCGGCCAAGGCCGGAAGCGCCATTTCGGCAAGCTCGGCATCCCGGATCTCTATGCCGCCCTTCAACCCAATGCGAAGAAGCAGCATGAAAACGATGAACTGGTACACCGCGTCAGGGATCTGAAGGCGCGACCCAAAGGCTGCCAGCGCCACGCCGCCCAAAAGGAAGGCGAGCGTTGGTGATTGAAATTGCGTCACGACCTTCAGCGCGAAGTCGAGCAGGATATCCATTGATCCGTGTCCGGGTGTTGCCTGACGCCCGGACTTGGCGTTTCGGGGGCAAAGGTCAAGATCAGGGGTTGCGCAGAGCCCCTCTGATAGACCACATCTTTCAAACGTGCGTGAATTCTAGAAAAGTTCCATCAAAGATGGGTTTCCAACCAAGCCTCTAACCAGTGGATATCGTAATTCCCGTCCAAGATCGCGTCTTCTTCCAGAAGCGCATGAAACAGCGGGATCGTTGTGTCGATCCCATCGATAATCAACTCGCCCAGCGCACGGTGCAGCCGCGCAAGCGCCTCCGGCCGGTCGCGGCCATGGACAATCAGCTTTCCGATAAGGCTGTCGTAGTAGGGGGGGATCGAATATCCGTCGTAGATCGCCGAATCCATCCGCACACCCAGACCGCCCGGCGCGTAATATTGGGTGACTTTCCCGGGCGAAGGCGCAAAGTTCGGAAGCTTTTCGGCATTCAGGCGCACTTCTATCGAATGGCCGCTAAGCGCAAGGTCTTCCTGCCGAAACTCCATCGGCAAACCAGCCGCGACGCGGATCTGTTCGCGCACCAGATCGACACCAAAGATGCCTTCCGTCACCGGGTGCTCGACCTGAAGCCGAGTGTTCATCTCGATGAAGTAGAATTCACCGTCCTCATACAAGAACTCGATTGTGCCCGCGCCGATATAGTCGATCGAGGCGACAGCGTCGGCACAGACTTTGCCAATCCTTGCGCGCGTCTCAGCGTCGATCGCAGGGCCCGGGGCCTCTTCGAACACCTTCTGATGCCGGCGCTGCAATGAGCAATCCCGCTCGCCCAAATGTACCGCGCGGCCCTTGCCATCACCGAATACCTGAATCTCGATGTGGCGCGGTTTGCCAAGATATTTTTCGATGTAGACCTCGTCATTTCCAAATGCCGCTTTGGCTTCGGCCCGGGCTGTCCGAAAGGCATTCTCGATCTCCGATGCCCCGCGCGCCAATTTCATACCGCGTCCGCCGCCGCCAGCGGTCGCCTTGATAATCACCGGATAGCCAATGTCCTTGGCGATCCTGCGCGCGGCTTCCACGTCCGGCACGCCGCCATCCGATCCCGGAACAACGGGAACGCCCAGCTTCTTCATGGTGTCTTTCGCGGTAATCTTGTCACCCATCACCCGAATGTGTTCGGCGGACGGGCCAATGAACGTCAGTTCGTGGTCCTCCACGATCTGAACGAACTGTGCGTTTTCCGAAAGAAAGCCGTAGCCGGGATGGATCGCCTGTGCGCCTGTGATTTCGCAGGCCGAGATGATTGCGGGCATCGAAAGGTAACTCTGCGCGCCGGGCGGCGGGCCGATGCAGACGCTTTCGTCGGCCATCCGAACATGCATTGCGTCGGCGTCGGCTGTCGAATGGACGGCGACCGAGCGGATGCCCATTTCGCGGCAGGCACGGATCACACGAAGGGCGATCTCGCCCCGGTTCGCGACAAGGACCTTGTCGAACATCTTATTCGACGATCATCAAGGGCGCACCAAATTCGACCGGTGCGCCGTCTTCCACAAGGATACGTTTGACGGTGCCGCCCTTGGGCGCGGGAATATGGTTCATTGTTTTCATCGCTTCGACGATCAACAGCGTCTGACCTTCGGCAACCTTGTCGCCGATCGACACGAAAACGGCTGCACCGGGCTCCGGAGACAGATACGCTGTTCCGACCATGGGTGAAGTCACGGCACCGGGAAGGTGCGCGGGGTCTTCGGGTGCAGCGGTTTCGGCGACAGGTGCTGCGGCCGTCACGGGCGGTGCCGTAGCAGGGGCCGCCGCCACGGGTGCCACCGCGACCGGCGCGGGGACCTGGCCACCGCGTCCAACCCGAACGCTGAGACTGTCGTGTTCACCGTAGTCGCGTGTGACCTCGATCTCGTTAAGATCCTGGTCGCGCAAGAGCTTTGCCAGCGCCTCGATAAACTCGACATCCGTCTCATGCTGTTTCGTCATCCTGTCCTCACCTGCCGCGCGGTCGTTTGTCGGCTTATAAGTCAGGCGGATTGGCGAGGAAAGCGGCAGTTGCACCCTCCGGGCGGGGTTATCGCCGTGCGTCAGAGTTTCCTGTTGATGCGGATTGCAGCGGTCCGTCCCTGCAATGCCAAGGATTTGGGCGTCCAGTAGAGAGCGGAAGATCTCGAACTTTTACCAGTTGATAAAAATTCCAACTGTGGCATCGTTTCTATCAATCCTTTCGCGAGCCACGATGAGCCAGCCGGGAGAAGACAATGACGAACACACCGATGACGCCGGGGGTCGTGCCGGGCCGCTTGCCGCCTGAGGAACTGGCCGAAAATTTCTCTGATCTGCATCCCCCTTACGATACGCATGAAGCAGCTGTCGCGGCGGACCGCTGCTATTTCTGCTATGATGCGCCGTGTATCGCAGCATGCCCGACCGAGATCGATATTCCGCTTTTCATACGTCAGATTCAAGCTGGCGACCCCGGGGCGGCGGCGAAGACGATTTTCGAACAGAACATTCTGGGGGGCATGTGCGCGCGTGTTTGTCCGACCGAGACGCTTTGCGAAGAAGCCTGCGTTCGCGAGGCCGCTGAGGGCAAACCGGTAGAAATCGGGCGGCTACAGCGGCACGCCACCGACACGTTAATGGCCACCGGCGAACATCCGTTTGAACGCGCAAGTCCTTCGGGCAAGCGCATCGCAGTTGTGGGGGCAGGTCCGGCGGGGCTGGCCTGTGCGCACCGGCTGGCAATGTATGGTCACGACGTGACAGTGTTTGATGCGCGCGACAAGCCCGGCGGGCTGAACGAGTTTGGCATCGCAAGTTACAAAACCGTCGATGACTTTGCGCAGGTCGAAGTGGACTGGCTTTTGCGGATCGGTGGGATTACGGTCGCGTCCGGAACGCCGCTGGGGGAGGGTGTGACGCTCGCGGACCTTCGGGCCGATTTCGATGGCGTGTTTCTCGGCATCGGCTTGGCGGGCGTCAATGCCTTGCACGCGGACGGCGAACAGACCGGCGGCGTCGGGGATGCGGTGACATTCATCGCGGACCTGCGCCAGGCCGGGGACCTTGCGCATCTTCCGGTGGGCCGAAACGTCGTTGTCATCGGTGGCGGCATGACGGCAGTCGATGCTGCGGTTCAGTCGAAGCTTCTGGGCGCTGAAAATGTCTCGATTGTGTATCGTCGCGACCGCGACCTAATGGCTGCATCCGAGTTCGAACAGGATCTTGCAGCGTCAAGGGGCGTGCGGATCATCACCAACGCGATGCCCGTTTCAGTGCATGGCAACGGTACCGTCCGAGAGGTCGAGTTCGAGTATACGGCTGAAAGCGAAACCGGTTTGCGCGGAACGGGTGAGCGGTTCCGGTTGCCCGCGGATCAGGTGCTGAAGGCAATCGGCCAGACTCTGGCGGGCGCACCGGAAGCATTGGTGCTTGATGGCCGCAAGATCGCTGTCACTGGCCCGGGCCGCACCTCGGTCGAAGGTGTGTGGGCAGGTGGCGATTGTGCATCCGGTGGCGACGATTTGACTGTCACCGCCGTGGCCGAGGGTCGCGACGCGGCTGAAGACATACACAAAACCCTCATGGGCTGAAGGAGGCCGGCATGGCAGATCTCAGAACAAATTTCGTTGGTATCAAATCTCCGAACCCGTTCTGGCTGGCGTCGGCGCCGCCAACCGACAAGGAGTACAACGTCGTCCGCGCATTCAAGGCCGGCTGGGGCGGTGTCGTTTGGAAGACCTTGGGTCTCGACCCGCATATTGTTAACGTGAACGGCCCGCGCTACGGCGTTGTCTACGGGTCTGATCGGCGCGTTTTGGGTCTGAACAACATCGAACTGATTACGGATCGCCCGCTTGAAACCAACCTCCGCGAAATCAAGCAAGTGAAACGCGATTGGCCGGACCGCGCGATGATCGTGTCCTTGATGGTGCCGTGCGAGGAATGGGCCTGGAAGGAAATCCTGCCAAAGGTCGAAGAGACTGGCGCAGATGCGATTGAGCTTAACTTCGGTTGTCCGCACGGAATGAGCGAGCGGGGAATGGGCTCTGCCGTCGGTCAGGTTCCCGAATACATCGAGATGGTCACGCGTTGGTGCAAGGCCAACACGCGGATGCCGGTCCTTGTGAAACTGACGCCCAACATCACCGATGTTCGCTATCCTGCCCGGGCCGCGAATGCCGGTGAAGCTGACGCCGTTTCTTTAATAAATACGATAAGTTCCATCACGTCGGTGAATCTGGATACGATGTCGCCCGAACCTTCGATCGACGGGAAGGGCAGCCATGGCGGCTACTGCGGCCCTGCGGTCAAGCCGATCGCCCTGAACATGGTGGCCGAGATCGCGCGCGATCCCGAAACTGCGTCGCTTCCGATCTCGGGCATCGGCGGGATTACAACCTGGCGCGACGCGGCCGAGTTTCTAGCGCTTGGGGCAGGTTCGGTCCAGGTCTGTACGGCCGCGATGACTTACGGGTTCAAGATCATCGACGAGATGACACAAGGGTTGTCAAACTGGATGGATGAACAAGGGTATACGTCGATCGAAGAGGTCACCGGGCGGGCCGTTCCAAATGTGACGGATTGGCAGTACCTCAACCTCAACTACATCACCAAGGCGCGGATCGATCAAAACGCCTGCATCAAGTGCGGGCGGTGCTATGCGGCGTGCGAAGACACCTCGCATCAGGCCATCGCCATGAAGCCAGGACGCGTGTTCGAGGTCATTGATGCCGAATGTGTGGCCTGCAACCTGTGCGTCGATGTCTGCCCGGTCGAGGGATGCATCACCATGGAAGAACTTCTGCCAGGCGCCACAGATGAACGCACGGGCCGCGTGGTTGAGGCGGATTACGCCAACTGGACCACTCATCCGAACAATCCAGCGGCGAAGGCGGCAGAGTAGGAGGGGCCTGACGGCGGACAAACCTTGCGTTTTTTCCGGCGCACGTGCGATGGAGTGACGGCGCGCCTGATCCATTTGGGGAAGGGCCGGCGACCGGCATATTTTGTGCGCCTGTTCTGCGCACGGGAAAGGTTCGGAGCCAGGGTCGATGGCCTACCGGCTGACATCCACAGTTGCGGTGTCGTAGGGGGTTTCGATCCTGCGAACTGTTGCAAGTTCCACTTCCGCACGCAGCTCCGCCGATGGAGGAACGCTGTATGCTTCCGCGCTCGCCTCAGGGGCCAATGGTTCGGGCGCCGTACCTTGATCGCGTGACGGCGGCGCGGGTTGCGCGGCTTCGGTACGTGGCGCGTCCAGTTGCGAGACATCTTGCCGGGCGCGATCCAGTATGGATGCCTCAAACGCGGGCGGCGGGCCAGCGGGCGCCTGCGGATCAGGCGGGATCAAAGGTGGCAGATCACGGTCTGGAGGACCCGACGTCCGGGCAACGGATGGTGGAGGATCGACGGCACGCGCGGTCTCCACCGCTTCGGGCGAGAATGGAGGTCGGTCGATCCCCGCACTCGGGGCGTCGCGCGGTTCCAGTGTTTCGTTCGATTGCAGACCCGCCGCCACGGGCGGCACGGGCCCAAGCTGGACAGTCATGGCGAGGGTCCTTTGGGCAGGTTCATCCAGTATTAAGATAGGAACGCCGTCTTACCGGAACGTTAAGATAGGCCAGAATGCGGTGATGTGGTTAGCGCGGTGTTAACGTCCGGGTATAGAGTGTCTCTAGAAATTCCGCCGCCGCATCGAAATGCTGGCTTCCTTCAGGGTTCAGGATGCCTCGGATCTGCACGTCGAAGTCGGCGTAATGCTGGGTCGTCGCCCAGATCGAGAAGATCAGGTGATGCGGGTCAACCGGTGCGATACGCCCGGCCTCTACCCAGTTTCGGATCAGTTCGGCCTTCTCGTCGACAAGGGTTTTCAGCGGTCCGACGATCTCATCATGAATGCGCGGCGCACCGTGAATAATCTCGTTTGCAAACAGACGGCTTTCGCGCGGATATGCGCGTGCCATTTCCAGTTTCAGACGGACATAGCCCACGATCTCGGCAACTGGGTTGCCGTTCGGGTCAAGCCTGCGCAGGGGGTCAAGCCAGGTGTCCATCAGGCCCGACAAAAGCGTGGCGTGGATCGCCTCTTTCGACGGGAAATAGTAAAGCAGGTTGGGCTTTGACAGCCCGGCTGCCTTGGCAATCTGGTCGAGCGTTGCGCCCCTGAAGCCATGCGCGGAAAACATGTCTAGCGCGGCGTTAAGAATGGCCTGCGAGTTGCGGCGCTGGATACGGGTTTTCGGCAAGTGCGTGTTCATGCGCCTATCGTTTGGTCATACGCCGGGTGCCGGCGACAGAACGCCTTGACGGGCCATACCTTGCTGCTAGCGTGATCCTGACCGTTTGGTCAAACAATTTAGCGTTCGGTGCGCAGCGGCCTGGACGCCCGATGCAGGTGCAAGGGGAAGACCGACGCGCATGACTGTGGTTGCCGACCGGTTGGCGATGATCCGGGGCATGTCGCCCCGATTGCTTCCAGGGTGCGTGGCGTTCCGGACCCTTGGTCCTGGCGAGCCTGTCCCCCGATCCGCGCGCGGCTGGTTCCGCGAGGACGAGGGCGTGTCGGTGATCGAAGCGGCGCACGCGGGTCAGGCGGGGGCGATGCGCCAGATCACGCTTGATTTGCACTCTTCGTTGGACGGGGTGGGTCTGACAGCGGCCGTGGCCGGTGCGCTCGCAGAGGCGGGGATTGCCTGCAACATGGTCGCGGCGCACCATCACGACCACGCGTTCGTGCCGGAGGCCGATGCCGAGCGGGCGCTTGAGATACTTCAAACGCTGGCAAGAACAGCGGAATGACAGAAAGGAACAGGACATGGCCGCACCGGGCGCAAACCTGAAAATCGACGGATCACGGCTGTGGGATAGCTTGATGGAGATGGCCAAGATCGGCCCGGGCGTTGCAGGTGGAAACAACCGGCAAACCGTGACCGACGAAGATGGCGAGGGGCGCGCGTTGTTCCAGCGCTGGTGCGAGGCGGCCGGATGTTCAATGGGTCTTGACCAGATGGGCAACATGTTCGCCCGGCGCGAGGGGACGGACCCCGATGCACTTCCGGTTTATGTAGGCAGTCACCTTGACACCCAGCCCACGGGCGGAAAGTACGACGGGGTTCTCGGGGTACTTGGGGGGCTCGAAATCCTTCGGTCCCTGAACGATCTTGGCATCAAGACCAGGCATCCCATCGTTGTTACCAACTGGACGAACGAAGAAGGTACCCGGTTTGCGCCTGCAATGCTGGCCTCGGGCGTCTTCGCGGGTATTCACACGCAGGACTGGGCCTACGATCGCGAAGATGCGGCGGGCTTGAAATTCGGGGACGAGCTGCAGCGGATCGGCTGGCGCGGTGACGAAGAGGTCGGCGCGCGCAAGATGCATGCCTTCTTTGAGCTTCACATCGAGCAGGGGCCGATCCTTGAGGCCGAAGAAAAGGACATTGGCGTCGTCACCCACGGGCAGGGGCTGTCGTGGACACAAGTGACGATCACCGGGAAAGACAGCCACACCGGCTCTACCCCCATGCCGATGCGGAAAAACGCGGGCCTTGGCATGGCGCGGGTCCTGACACTCGTTGACGAGATCGCCTGGAGCCACAAACCCGACGCGGTGGGCGCGGCGGGACATATCGATGTCTTCCCAAACTCGAGGAATGTCATCCCCGGCAAGGTGGTTTTCACTGTCGATTTCCGGTCGCCTACCTTATCGGTGATCGAAGACATGGAGGCGCGGATGAAAGCGGGGGCACAAGAGATCTGCGATGAGATGGGGCTGACCGTCGCGTTCGAAAAGGTCGGCGGGTTCGATCCCGTGGCCTTTGACGAAGGCTGCGTCACCGCTGTCCGAAGCGCGGCCGATCGTTTGGGGTATTCGCACCGCAATATCATCAGCGGGGCCGGTCACGATGCCTGCTGGATCAACCGGGTCGCGCCCACGGCGATGGTGATGTGTCCCTGCGTCGATGGTCTGTCCCATAACGAAGCCGAAGAGATCAGCCCCGAATGGGCAGAGAAAGGGACAAACGTGCTCTTTCACGCCGTTGTGGAAACGGCGGGGATCGTGGAGTGAGGGATGTTGGCTCTGAATATGTTCCCACGGCAGCGTTTCTAAGCCACTTCGTCCTCGAGCGCGCGCTGGCAAGAAACGAACCGTTGTCGGTCGCGACGAGGCAGGTTTTCGATCAGTTTGGAGTGAAAGGCGACCAAGTGTACCCGCCAAGAGAAATTCGGCTACTGAGCTGGCTTTACTGCCTGCTGGTGTATCCGACTGAGTTGTGGAAGCGCGATGGATTGCTCGACGCCGTTATCGCGAGCGGTCGTGCCGACAAGGATCTATTGAGAAGTAATCAAGAGCTAATGACAACAGTTGCAATACGTTCGATCAGAAATGCTGTCGCTCATTCGCGAGTGGTACTATCGGGCAATGTTGTCGAGTTTACCGATAGGAAAGGTAGTGCGCCACCGCACTTCAAGCATGCTATGACGTATGGCGAGGCGTCCAACTTTCTTCTTGTTCTGGGCCGCGCATTTCACGAGGCCCAACAGACCAAGGATCGCGTAGATGGAGTCGGCGGAGGCAACACATGACCCAACATGACACGATTACAACCGATGAAGCCCAGCTTCGCGTCGATTTGGCCGCCGCGATCCGTTTGTCGTGCCGCGAGGGCTGGCACGAAGGCGTCGCGAACCATTTCTCGGCCGCGGTCTCTGCCGACGGGCGGCAGTTCCTGATCAACCCCCGCTGGGTACACTGGAGCCGGGTGACCGCATCCAGTCTTATCCTCTGCGATGCCGACGATCCCGAAACGATGAACCGCGAGGGCGCGCCCGATCCATCCGCCTGGTCGATCCATTCGGCGATCCACCGCACCCTGCCGCAAGCCCGGGTGGCGCTTCATATCCATCCACCCTATTGCACGGCGCTTGCGGCGCTGAAAAATCCGCGCATCCTGCCGGTCGATCAGGTGACAGCCCGCTGGCATGGGCGGCTGGCCTATGATCTGTCCTTTGGCGGGATCGCGCATGAAGCCGAAGAGGGCGAGCGGATTGCCTCGACCGTCGGCAATCACAGCGCGGTTATGATGCAGAACCACGGGGTTACGACCTTTGGGCCCACCGTGGCCGAAGCCTGGGATGCGCTGTACCATCTGGAACGGGCCGCGCGGACGATGGTTCTGGCCTATCAGACCGGGCAGCCCCTTGCCGTGATGGACGACGCGCTTGCCGCGGAGACGGCGGCAGGCTGGGACGTCTACAAAGAGGCTGAGATCGCCCATTTCGATGAGATGAAGCGTCTTCTGGACAAAGAGGCGCCGGACTACGCGGAGTGAGACAGCGGGACCGGGGGCCAGCCCCCGGACCCCCGAAGTATTTGTGCCAGGATGAAAGGACCCCCAAGCGGTCCAGACGGGAGAGATAGAATGAGCACGGTGATCAAGGGCGGCACGGTCGTCACGGCGGACCTGACCTATGCGGCGGATGTTCTGATCGAAGGCGGTCAGATAGTCGAGATCGGGCAGGGGCTTTCGGGCGACGAGGTGCTGGATGCGACGGGTTGCTTCGTGATGCCGGGCGGGATCGATCCGCATACGCATTTGGAGATGCCGTTCATGGGCACCTATTCGTCGGATGATTTTGAAAGTGGCACGCGCGCCGCGCTTGCGGGGGGTACGACGATGGTTGTCGACTTTGCGCTGCCATCGCCCGGTCAGGGTCTTCTGGACGCAATCCAGATGTGGGACAACAAATCGACGCGCGCCAATTGCGATTATTCGTTCCACATGGCGATCACCTGGTGGGGCGAGCAAGTGTTCAACGAAATGGAAGCGGTTGTGCGCCAGAAGGGCATCAACACGTTCAAGCATTTCATGGCCTATAAGGGCGCCCTGATGGTGAACGATGACGAAATGTTCGCCTCTTTCCGGCGCTGCGGCGAATTGGGGGCGATCCCACTGGTGCATGCCGAAAACGGGGATATCGTCGCCGACCTTCAGGCGAAGCTTCTGGAAGAGGGCAATAACGGACCTGAAGGGCATGCCTATTCGCGGCCCCCGGAGGTCGAGGGCGAGGCCACGAACCGCGCGATCATGATCGCCGATATGGCGGGTGTGCCGCTTTACGTCGTGCACACCTCGTCCGAAGACGCGCATGAGGCGATCCGGAGGGCGCGCCAGAACGGCCGCCGGGTCTGGGGCGAGCCGCTGATCCAGCACCTGACGCTGGACGAGAGCGAGTACTTCCACGACGACTGGGACCATGCTGCGCGCCGGGTCATGAGCCCGCCGTTCCGGAACAAGAAGCACCAGGACAGCTTGTGGGCCGGACTTCAGTCGGGGTCTTTGTCGGTGGTGGCCACCGATCATTGCGCCTTCACGACAGAGCAGAAGCGCACCGGGGTTGGCGATTTCACCAAGATCCCGAACGGGACCGGGGGCCTTGAGGACCGGATGCCGATGCTGTGGACGCATGGGGTTGAAACCGGACGGCTGACGCCAAATGAATTTGTCGCCGTAACCTCAACCAATATTGCGAAAATCCTGAACGTCTATCCAAAGAAGGGCGCGATCCTTGTGGGGGCCGATGCCGATGTCGTGGTCTGGGATCCGACGAAGGAAAAGACAATCGAAGCCGCGAGCCAACAGTCTGCGATCGACTACAATGTGTTCGAGGGCAAGCATGTGAAGGGGCTGCCGCGCTTTACGCTGACCCGCGGCAAGGTTGCGATCCACGACGGCGAGATCCGGACTGAAGAGGGGCACGGCAGCTTCGTTGCACGCGAGCCGGGCCAGCCCGTAACAAAGGCGTTGTCTACCTGGAAGGAACTGACCGCGCCGAGGAAGATCGAGCGGTCCGGCATACCAGTGAGCGGGGTCTAGGGCAGTCCGCCCCAAGGCCAGCGGCGCCATAGCGCATCAGGGGGGGAGCAGTGTCAGGACTGACGGAGGATGAGCGCGCAGCGCTTGCGCGCGCAGCACAGGTAGCGATCGCCTATCGTGATGCGGTGCCCGAGATGCCCGTTCCCCCGGTCGCGGCTTTGGATGATGTCGTCGACAGGTTTCGTGCACCTCTTGCTGAAGCAGGGCAGCCCGCCGATGCAACGATTGAGCGCCTCATCGTAGATGCCGATGGCGGGATCAACCAGATGGCGTCTGGCAACTTCTACGGCTACGTTCTGGGCGGATCGCATCCGGCCGGTGTTGCGGCTGACATGCTGGTCTCGGCCTGGGGGCAGAACGTTGGATCGTCGCGCGAAACACCCGCAATGACCGGCATGGAACGCGCAGTTTGCGATTGGGTGATCGACTTGCTGGGTCTGCCTGCTGAAAGCGGCGCGGGGATCGTAACCGGGGCAACGGTCGCCAACACGGTGGGCGTGATGGCGGGGCGGCACGCGCTTTTGAAACGCTGCAACTGGGATGTGGAGGCAGACGGACTTTTCGGTGCGCCCGAGATCCCTGTTCTGATCGGAGAGGACGCTCATTCGGCGCCGTTTGCAGCCCTTCGGTATGCGGGCTTCGGCGCGGCGCGGGTGACACGGGTTCCCACGGACAGCGAGGGCCGGATCCGTCCCGACGCGTTTGCCGAGGCGCTTGAGGCCTGCACGGCGCCGCCGCTTGTCATCCTGCAGGCCGGTCAGATCAACACTGGTGGTTTCGACCCGTTCTCAGAGCTTATCCCGGACGTTCATGCGCGCGAGGGCTGGGTTCACATCGATGGGGCGTTCGGTCTTTGGGTCGGCGCGGTGCCCGCGCTGCGCGCCCGGCAGGCCGGTGTTGAAGCGGCTGATAGTTGGGCAACGGACCTTCACAAATGGCTGAACGCGCCGTTTGATGCGGGCATTGTGATTTGCCGTGACCGCGAGCCTCTGGTGGCGTCGATGTCGGCGCGGGGTGCCTATCTGCCCGATGCTTCGGGGCATTGGGAACCCACGGATTCGACTCCGGAGTTGTCGCGGCGGGCACGGGGCGTGCCAAGCTACGCGATCCTTCGGCATTTGGGACGCGCAGGCGTGCGGGAAATGGTGGCGCGCCACTGTCGTCTGGCAGAGCGGGCGGCCGCCGCGTTGTCATCCGAGCCTGGGATCGAAGTTCTGAACGAGGTTCACTGCAATCAGGTCGCGGTGGCCATCGGCGGGTCTGACGACGACACCCATGCTGTCCTCGAGATCGTGCAAAAGCGCGGGCGGGTCTATCCAACGCATGGCGAATGGCGCGGGCGCGCAATCATCCGGGTGTCCGTGATCAACTACGCGACACAAGAGCCCGACATAGACCTGTTAACGGAAGAGATCATAGCGGCGTGGCGGGCGGTTCGGGCACGTGAAAAGGCAGCGGTATGACCCCCGTCGCGCTTGTTATTGTCGGCGGCGGCGGAATAGGCGCGGATTGCGCCCGCCGGCTTGCAGACGACGGGTTTGCAATAGGAGTAATGTCATCGTTGGGCAGGGGCGAGGCATTGGCTTTAGAGCTTGGTCGGTTGGGTTGACCGGATCGAACCAGAACGCTGCGGACATCGACGCAATTCGGGATACAGCAATGGAGGAGTGGGGCCGGATCGACGTTCTGGTCAATTCGGCCGGACATGGTCCCTTCGACCCGATCCTCGAAATCACGGATGATGATTGACCAAAAGGGTGGGGCGATCGTCAACATCTCGACCTTTGCGGCCTTCGAGTCCGATCCCGTCTTTCCGACATCGGGCGTCTTACGGGCTGGGCTTGCGGCCTATACGAAGCTTTTCTCTGACAAGTATGCCACCGACAACGTGAGGATGAACAGTGTTCTGCAGGGGTTCATCGACAGCCTGCCCGAGAAGGAGGAGTTTCGGACCCGCATCCCCATGGGACGGTACGGGTCTTCGTTCGGCGAGATCGCGTGGCCGTCGCCTTCCTTGCCTCGGACCTGGCGGGGTACATCACCTTGCAGAACATCCGGGTGGATGCCGGGATCACGCGGTCGGTCTAGCCGCCCCGAGCGGAAACGCGGGATTGCCAGTACGGGCGCGGACTGTGTGAGAAATCGATGCTGACTTTGCACATGATGCCCGCGTCGGGCCCAAGTTCATTTGCAGCGTGAAGTTCCGATCCCCTTGAGCGTGCGGACGGCCTGCTGACTGCGCTCGAAATAGTCTTGGGTGGCAGTCGTCCTCAAACCCAGGACCGTCCTTGTCCGACCAAGGCCAAGCCACATACTCAGCAGTTGATCCGCCAGAAGCTCGGGTTGCGCATCCGATCTAAACAGATCCTTCTTTTGGCCCAGAGCGATCAGGGCGGCAAGGTAGTCCTGGGTTCGCTTGTACAGTGCCGAGTAATAGACTTCGGCCAGTTCCGGATGGTGCCGTGCCTGTTCGTGCACCAGACGGTCGAATTGCACCTTCTCCGGGGCGTCAATCTCTTTGAGCAGCTGCGCGCCAATATCAATCAAACGCTCTTCCAGATCATTTGCCGATGCTTCATCCGATCCGATTGAAAAGTCGAATTGGTCGGCCTCGCCTTCAGCAATGGCCCTCAGCACACCCGGCATGTCGCCGAAGTATTTGTACAGGGTCGTTTTTGAAACGCTTGCTTCTCTTGCGAGCCGCTCCACGCTGACGCGGTCAAATCCTTCGGTGAAAAACAATCTCTTTGCCGCAGACAGAATCCGACCCTTGGGGTCGACACTAGCGCGGCCGTAACTAACGGTTTTTCTTGTGTTTTCCAAAGCCAGTGCTTTCTTCCGTCGGGCTTACACTCTCTCAACTATACAAGGGGTTGACCAGAGTGAATTAATAAGTACGGTACGGTACCATATCATTTTTGGAGCATCTCCATGCCCACCATTCTTATAACTGGGACCTCGTCTGGCATCGGGCGTGCAACCGCAAGGCACTTTGCGTCGAAGGGTTGGAACGTCGCCGCGACCATGCGCAATCCGAATGACGCTCGGGACCTTGCAGGTGACATGCTTGTATTGCCTTTGGACGTGACGGTGCGCGAGAGCATCGACAAAGCCGTCGCAGACGCCGTGGACGTATTCGGCAGCCTCGATGTGGTGGTGAACAATGCCGGTTACGCCGCTATTGGCGCGCTCGAAGCCATCTCCGCCGACCAGATCAAACAGCAGTTCGCCGTGAACGTATTTGGCACCATGGGCGTGACACAGGCCGTCCTTCCTCTGTTTCGCCGGCAGGGCGGAGGTGTGATCGTCAACATCTCGTCGATCGTTGGTCGGTTCACCTATCCGCTTGGGACCGTCTATGACGCCTCGAAGTTCGCGATTGAGGGCTTTTCCGAAGCATTGCGGTTTGAGCTTGAGGCAATTGGCGCTAGGATCAAGATCGTGGAACCGGGTCTGATTGCCTCGGACTTCGGTACTCGGTCTATGCAATTTGCCCACGATCCTGCTTTGCGAGCTTACCAGCCGTTGGTCGACGCGATGAGGTCAATGGCGGCGAAGTTCGCCGAAATGGCAGAGCCCGCAGAGGTTGTCGCCGAGGCCGTGTGGTGCGCTGCGACAGACGGAACCGAAACCCTGCGCTATCCGGCCGGCAGTGCGGCTCACAACGCGCTGGCCGACCGCGACACGCTCGACGACCTCACTTTCTACGCCAAGACCAAAGACCGATTTGGCCTCTAGAGCCTAACACGAAGGGCAAAATGATGAACGATATTAGAGCACTGATCACTGAATTTTATGCCAACGTCGACGACCCAGACAAAACCAAAGATGATCTGGCTGATTACTTTACCGATGACTTCAAGGACCATGACCGCCATCCCCTAGCCCCTGTGTTCCTGTCTGATAAGGACGCCCACCTTGGATTCTTTGACGAGCTTAAGGGCGGCTTCACGGGTTTCAGCCACAAATTGAACCTGGTCGAAGAAACAAAAGAAGGAAGATGGATCGTCTACTGGTCGTTCCAAGGCACGCACATCGGCTCTTTCTACGGCGCGTCGGCGACAAACAAGATTGCCGGTTGCAACGGCATCGACATCTACACGCTAAAAGACGGGAAGTTCTGCGAGCAGCGACATGCAGAAGACGTCGCCGGGCTGATGGCACAGATTTCTGCGGCGTAGTTGGGAAGCAAATCTGGGCATTGCTCACATCCGGCAAGAACGAAAGCCGGCCAAAACTAAGCATGTCTTTCGCGCCGGGCAGAAAATTCGCTTTCGCACCGCCCGTTCGGATACGCCCGGGAAAAGCAGTGTATTACAGGACCAACCTTTCTAACTCCGGCAGTAAGACAACACTTTACTGCTCGTGCGGATCGGTTCGAGCTATGACGGCGACGGCGTCAACAGAACCGGTGTTGATCGGCAGGTGCGGGACATCCGCCGGAATGTAGATCAGATCGCCCGGCTGGGTTTCCATCCGGTTCTCAAGCTCTTCGCCCCAATACATGATGGCGTTGCCCTCAAGAATATAGATCGCGGTCTCGTGGCTTTCGTGTTTGTGCGCCTTTGCACGGCCGCCGGGCGGTACGCGCAGGACGTGCATGCATATGGACTGGCTTCCAACCGCCTCTCTCGAGATGCCTTCGAAATACGCAAACCCCTGTTTGCCCATATAGCTGTCGCCCGGGCGGAGCTTTCGGCATTGCAGCGCGCTTGCCTTTGGCATGGTATGTCCCCTGGATTCGGATAAACCGATCAGGCGGGCCGTGCAGGTGGCCTGTCAAGAACGACAGGACCGGGGACGGCTATGACCGAGGGTGTGGTGGTCGAGGCAAGGACGCTCGATCTGACCTTTCAGACAGGGGATGGACCAGTTCATGCGTTGCGGGATGTGAACCTGAGTGTGGCGAAGGGGGAATTTGTCTCCTTCATCGGGCCGTCGGGTTGCGGCAAAACCACTTTCTTGCGCTGCGTGGCCGCGCTTGAACATCCGACAGGCGGTGCGCTGACCGTAAACGGGTTGACACCTGACGAGGCGCGTCGGATGCGCGCTTATGGCTATGTATTTCAGGCTGCGGGGCTTTACCCGTGGCGAACGATTGGTGGCAATATCCGGCTACCCTTAGAAATCATGGGCTACGCGAAGGCCGAACAGGCCGACCGGGTACAGCGGGTTCTGGAGCTTGTGGACCTGTCCGGGTTCGAAGCGAAGTTCCCCTGGCAGCTATCGGGCGGGATGCAGCAGCGTGCCTCGATTGCGCGCGCGCTTGCGTTCGACGCAGATCTTCTCTTGATGGACGAACCCTTTGGCGCGCTGGATGAGATCGTGCGTGACCGGCTGAACGAAGAGCTTTTGGGCCTGTGGGACCGGACCGGGAAGACGATGCTGTTTGTCACCCATTCGATCCCCGAGGCGGTGTATCTGTCCACCAAGATCGTCGTGATGTCGCCAAGGCCCGGCCGGATTACGGATGTAATCGAAAGCCCGCTGCCGAACGAGCGCCCGCTCGACATCCGCGACAGCCCGGAGTTCATCGAGATCGCCCACCGGGTACGCGAAGGGCTTCGCGCAGGCCATGGCCCCGACCTATGACGGGCTCCGGAGATATCAGGCGAGGCTTGCCCGAGGATGCCCCAGCATGCGCGGCGATTTTGAACGCGTGGATCGACGATCGAGAATGGATGCCCAGAGTGCACACGCCGGAAGGTGTTCTGACGTTCTACCGCGACTTTGTATTTCAGTGCCGAGAGGTCTGGGTATCAGGCGACCCTGTCGCCGGGTTCATGGCGACGGATACCGACGCGGACATAGTGACAGCACTTTATGTCGGGACGCCTGGCCAAGGGATCGGCAAACGGCTTCTCGATCACGCCAAGGTCGGGCGCACCGCGCTCGAGCTTTGGACCTTCCTGGCGAACGACGGGGCGCGGCGTTTCTATGCGCGCGAAGGGTTTCGCGAGCTGCGCACCTCGCCCGGCGATAATGAGGAAGGCCTGCCAGATGTCCTGCTTAGATGGGAGGCGTGTTGATGCGACGGGTGCTTCCGGTCCTAGTTGTTCTTGCCGCTCTTGTTGCGCTTTGGTCTGCGGCGGTTGCGCCGATGAACATTCGCGTGGCCCTTGATCAGGCCGAACGGGCTGGCGAAACGGTCTTGCCCCCAACGCCGATTGCGCGTCAGGACGTGGGCGTTTTGGCCCTAATGCTGCGCAACCCTGGCGGGATTCCCGCAACCTATTCGCTTGACAGGCCGCGGCTTCCGACGCCCGGACAAGTGGCGCAAGAGCTGTGGAAAACCACAGGCGAACTTGCCCTCCGGGGCCGAGCAATGTCGAAGCGTGGCCTGATCTACCATGGCTGGGTTACCCTTCAGTCGACACTGTTTGGCTTTGCTTTGGGGACAGCGGTCGGGATCTTGGGGGCTGTCGGGATCGTGTATTCCCGAACGCTGGAAATGAGCCTGATGCCCTGGGCAATCATTAGCCAGACGGTGCCGATCGTTGCGCTTGCTCCGATGATCATCGTCTTGTCGGCCCAGATCGGCATCGATGGTCGGGCGTTGCCCAAGGCAATCATTTCCGCCTACCTGTGCTTCTTTCCGGTGCTTGTGGGCATGACCAAAGGCTTGCGCGCGCCGACTCGAGAGCAGCTTGATCTGCTGCAGACCTACAATGCAAGCGGCGGCCAGGGTTTCTGGAAACTTCGGCTTCCGACCTCGGTGCCCTATCTCTTCACATCGCTGAAGATCGGGATCGCTGCCGCCTTAGTCGGTACGATTGTCGGCGAGCTTCCAACAGGCGCAATCTCTGGTCTCGGCGCGCGTATTTTGATCGGCGACCAGTTTGGCAATCCGATGGCCATCTGGGCTGCGCTTTTTGCCGCGGCGATCTTGGCCGGTGTGCTGGTAACACTTCTTGGGTGGCTGCAAGGCATGACACTTCGGCGAATGGGCATGGCGGCATGAGCCTGTCTGACGCGAACCGGTCCGGGTCAGATAGGCGGCACGGCAGGCCGGGGCCTGCCGACCGCGGTTCTTCGGTCAGTGGGGAACGCTCTTTCTATCGCCGCTGGGTCCGCCCAATGCGGGCCGAATGCAGATGTTCGACGGATGGAGCCATGACATGGGTTTGATCGGGCTTTGGGCCGCCCTGGCGATCTGGCTGGCACTTTGGGCGGTGAACACGGGGCTTGCCCGGTCACGCTGGAACCGGGCGCGCGGGGTCCGCATCCTTGTGCCAGTGCTGTTTGGTGTGGCGATTTTGGTGTTGTGGCAAGGGATAGTCACGCATTTTGAGGTTTCACCCGTGATCCTGCCGTCACCGTCGGCCATCGCCGCCCGGTTCGCCGCCGAGACGCTGACACTGTGGGAGGATTTCCGTCAGACGGTGCTGAAAGGCGCGCTGTCAGGATATTTGATCGGGTGCAGCGCGGCTTTTGGTGTGGCGATCCTGATCGACCGATCGCCGTTTCTGACCCGGGGTCTTCTGCCCATCGGGAACTTCGTCGCCGCGTTGCCGATTGTGGGGATCGCACCTATCCTTGTGGCCTGGTTCGGCTTTGATTGGCAATCAAAGGCTGCGGTGGTCGTGGTCATGGTGTTCTTCCCGATGCTGGTGAACACCGTCCAGGGTCTCGCAGAAGCGGGCGCCATGCAGAAGGACCTGATGCGCACCTATGCGGCAGGATACTGGGCCACGCTTCTGAAACTGCGGCTACCGGCGTCGATGCCGTTCATTTTCAATGGGCTTAAGATATGCACAACCCTTGCGTTGATCGGCGCGATCGTTGCTGAATACTTCGGATCACCCACACGCGGCATGGGGTTTCGAATATCGACAGGTGTGGGATCCTTATCGATCGATCTTGTGTGGGCAGAGATTGCAGTCGCTGCGATCACCGGTTCGCTTGCGTATGGGCTTGTGGCATCTGCCGAGCGCCGCGTGACGTTCTGGCATCCGTCCCAGCGTCACTAGCCCTTAGCCTGAACTCATCGACAGCGGCTTTGGTGCTTAACGCTTGGGCAAATGGCCGACTCGGAGGCATCTGGGCCAAAGAAATATTTGAATGGTTGGTCAAATTCGGAAAGGATGCCGTCAGATGAAACCAATAAAACCAATCAGGGAGATGGGGATGAAGCATCTAATTGGTGGCGCGGCGATGGCCGCGCTGGGTCTTTCCGGGGCTGCTGCGCAGGCTGCGGACGACGTAACCCTGCAGCTGAAATGGGTGACCCAGGCTCAGTTCGCAGGCTACTATGTCGCGCTTGAGAAAGGGTTCTACGGCGAAGAGGACCTAAACGTCACGATAAAACCGGGCGGTCCAGACATTGCGCCAACGCAGGTGATCGCGGGCGGCGGTGCGGACGTCACTGTGGAATGGATGCCAGCTGCGCTTGCGGCGCGCGAAAAAGGCCTGCCGCTTGTCAATATCGCGCAGCCCTTCAAGTCGTCGGGCATGATGCTGACCTGCTGGAAGGATGCGGGTATCGCGTCGCCGGAGGATCTGAAGAACCGCACGCTGGGCGTCTGGTTCTTCGGCAACGAGTTCCCATTCTTGTCGTGGATGAGCACCCTTGGGATCGAAACCGACGGCAAGGACGAAAACGGGGTCGAGGTCCTGAAGCAGGGCTTTAACGTCGATCCGCTTTTGCAGCGGCAAGCCGACTGCATTTCGACGATGACCTACAATGAATACTGGCAGGTCATCGATGCGGGCGTAACACCCGAAGAGCTTGTCACCTTCAAATACGAAGACCAGGGCGTGGCGACACTTGAAGACGGGCTCTACGTGCTTGAGGAGAATCTGGCGGACCCGGATTTTGTCGGAAAGATGGAACGCTTTGTGCGTGCTTCGATGAAGGGTTGGAAGTACGCCGAAGAAAACCCGGATGAGGCGGCGCTGATCGTGCTTGATTACGATGAGACGGGCGCACAGACCGAAACCCATCAAAAACGGATGATGGGCGAGATTGCGAAGCTTACGGCAGGATCGAACGGAACACTTGATCCGGCAGACTTCGACCGGACGGTCGAAACGCTTTTGGCAGGCGGTTCGGACCCTGTGATCACCGCAACGCCAGAAGGTGCGTGGACCCACGCCATCACGGACGCAGCGCTAGACTAACACGCTTGCATTTCGCGCGGGGCAGGGATGTCCCGCGCAGTTTCGGCTTCGGTTCTTGGGTCCGACATCGTGTTCCGGACCCGACACGTCACTCGGCAGCGATCGCGGTCTCTGCACTCTCGTGGGTTTCCTCGGTCGAAAGCTGCGCTCCAAACATGATGAAGTTGTCCAGCTTTTCGACCTGGTCCATGCGTGCCTCGATCTCTTTCATCAGGCGCGCGCGCTTGTTTTGCGCAATCTCGATCACGTCGCTCATGGGACGCTCCTTTCACTCACAACATCCGTGTCATTGACACGTACTCTCACGCTTTCGTTATGTTCGGGATTCGTGACGAATTTGAGATGCTTGAAAGGAATTCTTGCGCCCTGGCCGTGGCACAGACCGCCATTGCCCCCGCCGGAAGCCGGGCTTAACGTTGCTCCGGAACGAGCGGATGGAACGACCTCATGACCTATTGCGTGGGCCTTCTTTTGGACGAAGGCATGGTATTGTTGTCAGACACGCGGACCAATGCGGGGCTGGACAACATTGCCACGTATCGCAAGACTTTCGTGTTCGAAGAGCCGGGCGAACGGATCGTGGCCATCATGACCGCCGGCAGCCTGTCGGTCACGCAGACCACGCTGGCGCGGCTGGAAGAGGCAATCTCGGATATCGAGCCCGATCCCGAGCAGTCCATCATGCTCGCACCGACAATTCTGCAGGTTGCGCAAATCGTCGGGCGCGTGTTGTCCGAGGTCTCAGCAGAGATCAACGAACGGATGGATCGGGCGGCGCAGCATGCGTCCGCTTCGATGATCGTGGCCGGCCAACGCAAGGGCGGGGGCATGCGTATGTTCTTGGTCTACCCAGAAGGAAACTTCATCGAGGCCACCGCAGACACCCCGTTCCTGCAGATCGGTGAGCATAAGTACGGCAAGCCCATTCTGGACCGGGTGGTGCGGCCGGAAACCAGCCTTCCCGACGCAACAAAGGCGGTGCTCTTGTCGATGGATTCGACGTTGCGCTCGAACCTAAGCGTGGGCATGCCGCTCGATCTTACCGTAATCCCTTGCGACCATTATGCCGTCGGCATCGCGCGCCGGATCGAAGCCGATGACGCGGGCTTCCAAGAGATGAGCCGCGCGTGGAGCCAAGCGCTGCGCGACGCATTCTCGGAGATCAAAATGTGAGCGGGCCCACGCTAGAGGTTCTTGACGGGGCAGGGCCGGTCTATGGCCCGCCCGACGGCGAAAACCTGGCGGGCATGGTGTTTTTGCATGGGTCCGAAGGGCCCATGGCCGGATGGGGACACCGGTTTTGCGTGATCATGGCAATGCACGGGATCCTTGCGCTGCCTTGGGCATATGGGGACGGCGATTACTGGGCTGCGGGAAAGATCGAAAATGTCGACATCCGGGGCGTTCTGGATGCAGCAGAACGGCTTGCCCGTCATCCCCGATGTCGGGGGGTCGGCCTGTTCGGTGCGTCGAAAGGCGGCGAGCTTGCGCTTCTTGCGGCAGCGTTGTCAGGCAGCGCCGCACCTTTTTCCTATGTCGCCGCGCATGCGCCCTCTGCCGTCATACGCGAAGCCTTCGATCCCGCCCGCATGAGGTCCGAAGGGTGGGGCGCGCCCATTCGCGCCGACGGCCCGCGTGCTTGGGTCTGGCCGGGTCGGGACGCGCAATTGACGCCCGGAACCCCGATAGAGATCGAACGATACGGGGGGCCGGTCTTCCTTAGCGTTGGCGATCAAGATGATATCGCGCCGCCGGACGCGGTACTGTCTTTGGCCCGGCGGCTCGACGCGGCGGGCAACCCGCCCGATCTTTTCCTTGCGCCGGGGCAGGGGCATGCGTTTGATTTCGATACCGAGCCGCAGCTTTGGGCGCGGCTGACCTCATTCATTGAGAGGGCGCTATGACACATAACGTAACAGGCATTGGCGGGCTGTTTTTCCGGGCCGATGATCCCGAACTGCTGGCCAAATGGTACCTGCAGCATTTCGGCATTGGGGCGAACGGCCCCTGGCCGCAGTCAGAGGGTGTTTCGGTCCTGGGGCTTTTCGATCGCAACAGCGACTATTGGCCCGCGGACCGCAGCTTTATGTTCAATATCCGCGTCGATGATCTTGATGCGGTCACCGCACGCCTGGAAGGTGCCGGGATCGCCGTTGAAACCAACCCCGACTGGGACATGCCAGAGATCGGTCGTTTCGCGCGGGTGCACGACCCAGAGGGCAATCCGATCGAGCTTTGGCAACCTGCATGACGCTGGAGCTTGACCATCTCGCTGTCGCGGGCGAGACGCTTGCGGAGGCGACCGCCCATGTCGAAGCCGCACTTGGTCAGGCGCTGGAACCCGGTGGCGTTCATGTCGAGATGGGCACTCATAACCGGCTCTTGTCGCTGGGTCCGGGGATTTATCTTGAAGCCATTGCCATCAATCCTGCGGGTCGCGACCCGGGCCGTCCACGCTGGTTTGATCTGGACCGGTTTTCGGGTGCGCCACGCCTGTCAAACTGGATCGCGCGCACCGCCGATTTGAGTGGGGAACTCGCAATCGCTCCGGCTGGCATGGGCGTGCCGGTCGCGTTTCAGCGCGGCCGGTACTCCTGGACAATGGCGGTGCCTGGAACCGGGCGTCTGCCGTTCGAAGGCGCGGCGCCAGCGCTGATACAATGGGATGGCGCGGCTCATCCTGCTGACCACTTGCCCGACCACGGCATTCGGCTTTCCAAGCTGGAAGTCGCGCATCCCGCCGCAGACGATTTGCGCGCGGCATTCCCCGCGCTTGGCCGTCTAGAGATCTTGCACCTCACCCAAGGCCCCAATGTCGAATTGCGGGCGCTGATTGAAACGCCGGGTGGCACCCGCATACTTCAATGATCATGCGGGCTGCCGAACCGTCAGATGCCGCGGCAATCGCAGCGATCTGGAACCCCTATATTCGTGACACGGCGATCACCTTTACTACGGAAGAGAAGAGCACGACCGGCCTCGCGGATCTGATTAGGGACCGGACGAACGACGGCTATCCGTTTCTTGCCGCGGATGAGGGCGGCGCGCTTTCGGGGTTTGCAAGCTTCGCACCGTTCCGTTCAGGGCCGGGATACCGCAGAACGATGGAGCATACGGTGATGCTTGCGCCAGCCGCGTGCGGTCGTGGCGTGGGACGTGCCTTGATGGCCGCGCTTGAGGAATGTGCCCGTGCCAGTGGCCACCGCTCGTTGATCGGTGCGCTGTCTTCGGCCAATTCCGGCGCCATCGCCTTTCACGCGGCCCTTGGGTTCGCCCAGGTCGGCAGCATCCCGCAGGCGGGTTGGAAATTCGACCGGTGGTGGGACCTCATTTTGATGCAGAAGCAGGTTTAGCGCGTCGACCGCCGGTTGCGGCCAAAGGGCTTCTCGGGCGGTGTTTCGTAGGCCGGTGCGGTCTCGGGGAACAAAGAGGGCGTGTCACCCGCTGGCGCATCCCACCGCAGCATCCATGCTGCCGGATTGGCAATCTCACCGCCGGGCGTCCACGGAAAGTAGCCCAATGCGCCACTTGACGGGATCGGCGTGATCGTGACTGGGTTTGCAAGGGTCAGGCCTGCCTCACCGCCGAACCATTCGCTGTCACTTTGAGTGATGATCCCGGTCACCTCGATCGTTCCGATGATCGCGCCCCGGACCAGCGCGTCCGGCCTTGGTGCCTGAACCCCGTGACGGGCAAGGCGCCACACGGCCCAATCATACTCGTCCCGCTTCATCCCGCGCGCGGCGTGAAGACACACCGTTCCCGGTTCCATACGACCCGCGCGGATCGCGGATTGGGAGCGGTTCTCGATTATTTTGCCGCCATGCAGAATGGCCCAGGCCCAGGGCTGGCGTACAGAAAGAGCAAGTCGAGGCAGGGTGTCCGCCGTCATTTTGTGCAAGCTAGCGCCCGTTGTGGGACCGGCGAGAGACGAGGGGCGAATGGGGTCAAATGTCCTGTCCCCGCTTGTCCATAGCCGTTACAGTTCAACCCATGTCCATCTGGGCCCGTATTGGTGCTGTGTTGCAGGCGCTCGCCTCTGGCGAAGCGCTCTCGACGCTGTTTGACCGACTGCGAACGCCCCCCGAACGGTCCATCGCGTTCACAATCGCGGTGATTGCGCTTGGTGCGAAAATGGCAAAGGCAGATGGGCTTGTCACCAAAGACGAGGTCGCGGCGTTCCGCCAGGTCTTTACGATACCGGCCAGCGAAGAAGCGAATGCCGCGCGTGTCTTCAACCTTGCTAGGCAGGACGTGGCGGGTTTTCGGGTCTACGCCAACCGGATCGCCGGGATGTTTGGTCAAGATCGCGCGGCGCTTGACGATTTAATGGAAGGGCTTTTCTTCATTGCGGTAGCCGACGGCGACTATCACCCGGCCGAAGACGAGTTTCTGCGTGAAGTTGCCCGCATCTTTGGAATTGATGAGCGTGGTTTTCGGGCGGTGCGCGCCCGTCACGTTGCCGGTGCGGTCGAAGATCCCTATTGCGTGCTTGGGATTGAGCCCGGTGCCACGCTTGACGAAATTCGTGCGATCTGGCGGCAAAAGGTGCGCGAAACCCACCCGGACCGGATGATCGCTCGCGGCGTCCCCGAAGAAGCGGTGAAGCTGGCCGAGAAGCGGCTGATTGCGATCAACCGCGCGTGGGAAGAGATCAGCGCCTCCCGGACCGAATAGGCCATGCGGATCGCAACCTACAATGTCGAATGGATGACGAACCTGTTCGACGATCAAGGGGCACTTCTGGCCGACAGCGCTTGGTCGGGCCGCCACGACGTGACGCGCGCGGCGCAGCTTGAGGCATTGGGAATAGTCTTCACTGCACTTGATGCCGATGCGGTGATGGTGATCGAAGCGCCCGACAGCCACAGTCGCCGGGACGGTGTTGCGGCGCTCGAGACGTTTGCAGAATGGGCGGGTCTTCGGGCGCGGCGCGCGATTATGGGCTTCGTCAATGACACGCAGCAGGAAATTGCGTTCCTCTACGATCCTGACGCTTTGACCCCGCACCATGATCCATTGGGGCAAGAAACCGGTAAGCGCGGGGCCAAGGATGCGCCACGCTTTGACGGCGTTTTTCGGATCGATCTGGATATAGATAGCACGCTCGACACTGTCCGATGGTCGAAACCGCCCCTGGAACTTGCGGTCGAAACGGCCAGCGGTGCGCGCTTTCGGATGATCGGTGTACATGCCAAATCCAAGGCACCGCACGGCGCACGTGGACGCGCAGCCATTATGCGAGAGGCGATCGCGAACCGCCGCAAGCAGCTGGCCCAGTGCATCTGGCTTAGGCAACGGGTTGAAAACCATTTGGCGAATGGCGATACACTGATCGTCCTTGGAGATCTGAATGACGGGCCGGGCCTTGATGAGTATGAAAAACTCTTCCGCCGATCCGGGGTCGAGATCGTCCTTGGCGAAGACGCCGCTTCTCGCCTTTACGACCCGCATGCAGAAGCGCTTCTCCATCGTCGGTTTGGCGCGATGCCGTCGACCGCACGGTTCTGGATGACGGATCAAAACCGGTACCTTCAGACGCTTCTTGATTACATCATGGTCTCGCCCGGTTTGAAGGATCAGGGCCGCTGGCGCATCTGGCATCCGTTCGACGATCCCGGATGCTACCGGCTGCCGGAACTGCGCGATGCTTTGCTGACAGCGTCCGATCACTTTCCAGTGACGCTTGATCTGGACTTCTGATGGCCGCCGCCTGCGATCTGCGGTATAGTCAGATATGCGTATCGCCGTTGCATTTGCCATCTGCCTTGCCGCTTTGCCCGCTGCAGCACAGAACGCGGGCGACGAAGACGACCCGATGGGGTTGATCGAACGCGGTTCTCGTATGCTGCTGGAAGAGTTTCTGAACAGGCTCGATCCGGCGCTTGAAGACCTTCAACGCGAGATTGGACCAGCGCTTGAGGCTTTGCAGGACCAACTCGGGCGCCTTGATGCATATCACCCGCCAGAGATCCTGCCCAACGGGGATATAATCCTGCGCCGCAAGACGCCCATTGAAACGGATCCGGTGCCCGAGCCTGACACCGATCCCGCGCCAGTGCCCGATGATGGTGCGATCGAGCTCTAGTTTTCTATCGCTTGAGACGTTTGGTCCATGCAGACGACATTCGTGATCGAAACCCATGGTCCCGGGCTTTATGAGTTCACCCGCGATGTTGCGGCTTGGGTGAAAGGCGAGGGGGTTCTGACGCTTTTCGTCCGCCACACCTCCTGCTCGCTTCTGATCCAAGAGAACGCCGATCCGGATGTCCAACGCGATCTGGCGGCTTACCTTTCACGTCTGGCCCCGCGCGCCGATGATCCGGCGATGTCCTACCTGACCCACACCTTCGAAGGCCCCGACGATATGCCAGCCCATATTCGCGCCAGCCTGTTGCCGGTCTCGGTCTCCATTCCTGTAAGCGGCGATACCCTGCGCCTCGGGACGTGGCAGGGGATTTACCTGTGGGAGCATCGCGACTGGCCCCACCGACGTGAGGTTGCCGCGCATCTGGACTAACCCCTGATCTAGTGCCCGCGATTCACATCTACCCAAAGTATGGGCGACCCCCTATAGTGACGGCGAGATTGGGGCAATGGCCCCCAAGAGGCAGGATTTGGGAGCATCGGGGGAAAGACATGCGCTGTCCGTTTTGCGGAAATATCGACACGCAGGTGAAGGATTCGCGGCCAGCGGAAGACCACGTTGCAATTCGTCGCAGACGGTTTTGTCCGGCCTGCGGCGGGCGTTTTACAACCTATGAACGCGTTCAGCTTCGCGACTTGGTAGTGATCAAGTCGACCGGGAAACGCGAGGATTTTGATCGGGATAAGCTTGAGCGGTCGATCCGTATCGCGATGCAGAAGCGCCCAATTGATCCCGAACGGATCGATCAGATGATCTCGGGCATTGTGCGTCGACTTGAATCGATGGGCGAGACGGATATTCCTTCAAAGACAATCGGCGAGATTGTGATGGAAAGCCTCGCGCGCATCGACATGGTCGCCTATGTCCGGTTCGCTAGCGTTTACAAAAACTTCCAGGCCGCCGACGATTTCGAAGATTTCATTCACGACCTTCGGCCGCCAGAGCCTGACGCCGAGTGACCGACCCCGCTGACGCGCGGTTTATGGGTGCGGCGATCGCGTATGGCGCGCGTGGACTTGGCCGCGTCTGGCCAAACCCTGCGGTAGGCTGTCTGATCGTCAAAGACGGGCGGGTCATCTCCCGGGGCCGTACCGAGATCGGCGGACGCCCCCATGCCGAGGTCCGCGCGCTTGAACGCGCAGGCCCGGCTGCGCGGGGCGCGACGGCTTATGTCTCGCTTGAGCCTTGTGCGCATTACGGCAAGACACCGCCATGTGCAGAAGCTCTGATCGACGCAGGTGTGGCGCGTGTCGTCGTTCCGGTCGAAGACCCCGACCCCCGTGTTGCAGGGCGCGGGATCGGGAAGCTACGCACGGCCGGGATCGATGTCGAGATTGGCGTTGGCCAAAGCCTCGCAGAGGATGTGCATAAGGGTTTTTTCACGCTTATCCGGCACGGCCGTCCGGCTGTAACGCTGAAGCTCGCGACCAGTTTTGACGGCCGGATCGCCACAGCGACCGGTGAAAGCCGCTGGATCACTGGTGATGCGGCGCGCCGGCGGGTTCACGCCCTGAGGCTGTCACATGACGCGGTTCTGGTTGGCGGTGGCACGGCGCGAGCGGATGATCCGGACCTGACAGTGCGCGGGTTCGGACCGGTGCGCCAGCCGGTGCGGATCGTGGCCGCGCGTCAGCTTGATCTTCCTGCCGATGGCCGCTTGGCAACAAGCGCGCGCGACGTCCCGCTTTGGCTGGTGCACGGCGCACGCGATATCGACCCCGATCGGAGGGCGATGTGGGAAGGCCTGAGGGCCGATTTGATCGGCGTACCGGTTGGCCCTGGCAGTCGGATCGACCCTGCCGCGATGCTGTCCGCGCTGGGCGAACGCGGTTTGACCCGGGTCTTTTGCGAAGGCGGTGGGACGCTTGCGTCTTCGCTTTTGAATGCCGGCCTTGTGGATGAGATCCTTGGGTTTCAAGCCGGGCTGATCCTTGGCGCCGAAGGCCGTCCGGCGATTGGCGCGATGGGGGTCGATGTTCTGGCCGAAGCCCCGCGGTTTCAGCTTGCTCGCGCGGAACCGGTGGGCGCCGACGTGCTAACCCGTTGGGTGCGCACTTAGCGCAGCCACGCGGCCCGCAGGTGTTGAAGCCGGGCAAGCCCGCCCCTTGGTCCGGGCCAGGGCCCGTGCGCCAAGCGATACACGGCAGCCTCCGGCGACAGCGCCCGACCGGTCACCGGATCAGAGTAGCGGGGGTAGTCGACCAATGCCGCATGGACCAGCGCGTCACGTGATGGCCGCGCCGTGCGGCGGTCCGGAACTGCGCCAAGATCCGTTGTCAGACCCCAGCCAGCATAGAATGGTGCGCCCGTCGTGGTGACCGGAACACCACGCAGAAGAGCCTCGAATCCCAAGAGCGAGGTCATCGTCCAGACTTCCTGAACCTGGTCCAGTAGCAACGCGGGGTCAACATCGGCCAAGACGACATCGGCAGTGTCGAGCGCGCGCGTGCCTTCTCGAAATCCGGCTACGACGTCCGGGTGCGGCTTGTATATCAGAGTGGCATTTGGGTTCTTCTGCCGAGCCAGACGGAGAAGAGCGGCGTCGGTTGTGATCTCGCCCGCCGCCGACTGGACCGACGCGTCGTCTGGCACCTGACCCGGGATTAGGATGCGATGCCCGTCCGGCAGGGGCGTGGCAGCCGCACCCACGCCGTACTTCGACAGCCCGCGTTCGATAATCTGGTGGGAGAGGGCGCGGGCCCGGGCGAGATCGGCCTCGGGCAGGGCGCAGGCCGCCGCGATAAGATGTTCAAGTCGGCTTTCACGCCGCGGATCGTAGTAGATACCCAAATCATCGGCCACAAGTGAGACGGGTGGGGTCAGCGCCGCGCCCAGTCCGCGCGAGCGCAAAAAGCCGTCTTCGACGCGGACTGCGGCGCGATCCTCTGGGTTGGCCCGACGGGCCCAAACGATGCGCTTTTTCGCGTTTGCTCTCGGCGGCCCAAAGGAGAGCTTTCCAAACTGGCCGAAGACCCGCTTGATATGCGGTCGCTTCCAGGCGGTCATTCCTTCCGCGTGCCAACCGCTGCGGTCTTCGCGCCAGGCGCGCGCTCGGGCGTCAAGCGAATAAAGGACGTCTTCAAGCTCGGTCAGGCGGTCACCAATGGGATCGTACCACATCGGAAACAAGATCATCGCGGCTGCAAAAAGCTGCGCGGACGTCAGGGCACGTCCCCGTCGCGGGAACGCGTTCAGATCCTCACTGAGCCCCCAGCCCGCATAGAAAGGGCCGCCGGCGACAATAGGCTTGTGCCCGTGGTAAATGGCCTCCGCGCCCAGACCCGACGAAACAGCGTAAACCGCGCGCGCGCCCGAGAACAGATTGGTGGGGCTGATCGGCTCAGACAGAAGGGTCATCCCCGCGGACAAATCGCCAGGGCCCAAGTGACCAGGGCGGTGACCCAAGGCCGTTTCGGGATGCGCCTTTACAATAATCGGTGCATTTGGATGTTCGTGGCGGGCGCGCTCCAGAAGATCGCGAAAAAGCGCTGCGTCCGCACCCGTCGCGGTCAGCGAGGCATCGCCTTGTGCCTGGTCTATGACCACGACATGGCCGGTACCCGGGGCGGTCAAGCCGGGGTCGGTCGCGGCGTACTTCGACAAATGACGGCGTGCGATGAAGTCCATCGCATCCGTTGCGCGCGCAAGGAGCCTGGGATCGTTCAGAGGATGGGAGGAGAGAAGCAGTTCTAGGTCCGAAGGCGCGGCAGGGTCGAAATGCAAGCCGCGTGTGTCTATCGTCAACCCTAGGGTCGGTTCGCCGGACCGACCGGGAAAAAGCGATCGGATGGGCGCGTCTTCAAGTCTGATCAGCGGGGCTGCTCGCGCGCGAGACACGTGCGCGCCGCGCCATGCTGTTGGGGCACCGCCCCAGATGCCGACAGCGTCCTGCTGTCCAGGAAGACCAAAGCGCACGCGCCAACCGGCAAGGAAAAGGATGCGCCGGAGGTGTCGATCCGTCAGGAGTCGGCCATTGTAAACAAAAAGGCGCCGGGTCTCTGAAGACCCGGCGCCTTTTCGTTCGGAGCGATGCACCTACACTATTCGGCGAGGGTCGAGATGGACGCTGCCGTGTTGACGGGCGAAACCACAGAGGACAGCACTTTAACGAAGCTCGCATAGGGCGCTTCCGTCACATAGACGGTATCTTCATCGCGAATTTGAAAGTCCTTTGCGATAAACAGACCGCTTGGCTGGGTCAGATCGATGACATAGGCCACGCGCGTTGGGTGGCTGATGTTGCGACCAAGCACAGTCGAAGCGATTTGGGGATGCTCATCACGCAGCACGAAAATGCCTGTCGGATCGGCCAGGTTGGGGTTCAGGCCACCAACTGTTGCAATCGCCTCAATTGCACTGATGCTTTGCGACTGGAACGGAACAAGGCTCTGTGCACCGGTTGCACCCATAGATGTGTATGACCGACGGTCAACCTCAACAAGAATGCGGTCGCCGCCGCGCAGCGCGATATCAAGCGACGGATTTTCATAGAGATCAGAAAGCCAGATTGTGCCAGTGTTCGCCCCGCGGATCACCGTGATCTGCGCAATCTCGGGTTCGATCGTGACGCCGCCAGCTTGCGCTAGCATCGCTGTCAACTTTCGCGTGGGCCGAGAGATCGGATAAACACCCTGGGCGCCGACACCGCCGATTAGCGAGACCGTCGCGCCGTCACCAGCCAGGCGACGCACCAGGACTTGCGGATCCGGCGTCTGTGCCGACAGCCGTTCCGTGATCAGGCGGCGGATCGCTTCGGGCGTATTGCCCTCTGCCTTTATGCGTCCGGCATAGGGGACGAAGATGAAACCTTGGCCGTCGACCTGTACTTCCTCAAGGTTAGACGCATTCAGACCATCGTCCGCCAAAAGGCCATCGTCGACGTTCTCCCAGATCGAAAGACCCAGAACATCGCCTGGGCGGACCGTGTCTGACCCGACGACTCCTGCATTCAGGAAAGCGCTTCCGAACGAAAGCGACGGGTCCATAGTCGTCGCACGAACGACACGATCGTCAACAGCGACGACGAAGGATTCTCCACCACGCAGTTCCGACGACGTGAAAATTTCATTGCGGCTCGGACCACTTCGCGGAAGCCCGCACCCGGCCACAAGCGACACGACAACCGCCAGGCCCACTGGCCGGACGAAGCGCACAAATTTGCCTGACACGAACGCCACTCCTCGATTGGTCTGCCTCACCGGTTTTTCATCGATTAGTTAATGAAGACCGTGCGTCGGCGCCAGCAACCGTTCAGATTTGAGTGGTTCCCGAACGAATGTGTTGCCGTGCTGCCGCGCCCACCGTTGCCGCCCGAGCATAGCGATCCTGCTCCGAAAGCATGATGTCCGGCAACCTTCGGCAAAGCTGAAGTCGGCCGGTTCCAGAATAAAAACTGCCAGGCATTTGAGAGGTTTCAAGAAGAAACTGGCGGAAATCTGCATAGGCCGCACGGTCGGGGGGGTGGGGACTGGCAAAGAACTGCGGCAAGGGCTGCGGCGAGACAAATTCGGGTCGGGTATAGACGGCGCGACCGAACGCCTTCACGGGGAGCCCACGGAACAATGCCTGTTGTGCGGCGGTGGAATTCACCGTGACGGCGCTTTGCGATTGGTTCAAAAGCGGACCAAGCTTCCCGCCCGGCAGAAACCGAACACGGTCACGGACACCATGGCGGTCCGCCAGTTTTCGGATCAGCGGCGATAAAGGAACTCGCCCGTCTTCCAGCGGATGCGCCTTCAGGACCAGCAGATGGTGGGAGGGCGCCCCGGCCGCAAATCCATGAAGTACGCAGTCAAGGAACGCCTCGGTCCCCGGAAACGGTCCGTGTCTGCGAAAATTCTCGTCATGATCAAGCTGCAAAAGAACCAGATGGTACGGTCGACCTGCGCGGCGAAGCGCTCGTGTGGCAACCCGACGGGTCAGCGCATGGAACGGCAATCCTGCGAGGCGAACGGCGTGCAGCCACGCTTCGCGCGCCACTGGGGTGTCGCGATGCGATGGCAGGCGCGGCCCGCCGCTCAGGATCGCGGCGTGATAGGCGGCGCCATAGGCCATGTGACGGTAGAGCGCACCCCATCCTTCGGGCGCCTGCACAGGGTCGGCGGGGGGGTGTTCCAGGGCTTGGCGGATTTCGTCCGCCGACATCGAAGCGATCTTGGAACCGCCATTGGCGCCGTCGCGTTCGTAGGTCACCCACCAGGGCCGCAAGTAACCCTCTTCGAAGACGTGCACGGTCACGCCCGACGACGCAGCGACTTTCCGCGCCTCCAGATGCACCGGGCGTGTGTCACCGTAGAGCACCAAGTCGCTGGCTCGAAATGCGTCGATACGGCGGGCGATCTCATTCGGCCAGGCGTCCAGTTTTCCGGTAAACCGCGCACTTCCGAGCTCGCGTGGCCAGAACATCGCATCGCCGCGGTTGAATAACACCCGTGTCGTCTCGGCCCCAGCCGTTTCCAGCGCGTGGGCGAGCTGACCAAAGAAGGGACCATGCGGGCCCTGGAGGAACAGAAAGCGGCGTCTCATCAATATCCTCTGTGTCACGAGCAGCATGGATCCGCCAAGCCACTGTGTGGGGCGATTGCGCCAATTGCCCGACTGCTGCCGATCCGCCGCTTGTTTGTTGGCGCGCGCGCAGCTACCTCAAGGACATGTTTACAGGGATCATCACCGATATCGGACGGGTGCTCGACGCGCGGCGAGACGGCGATCTGCACGCGCGGATCGCCACTTCTTACGATGTCGACGGCATTGATATTGGCGCTTCGATCGCTTGCGACGGTGTATGCCTAACCGTCACGGGGCTTGGATCGGACCCGGAGCCGTGGTTTTCGGTCGATATCTCGGCTGAAACCTTATCGAAATCGAACATCGGGCAGGACGGTTGGCCGATCGGCACGCGGCTGAACCTTGAACGCGCCCTCAGGGTCGGTGACGAATTAGGCGGTCACATCGTGTCGGGCCATGTCGACGGCGTCGCCGAGCTTGTCTCGCTTCTGGATGAAGGGGAAAGCACGCGCATGCGGTTTCGCGTGCCTCAGGCGTTGGCGCGGTTTGTCGCACCGAAGGGGTCAGTTGCATTGAACGGGACCTCGCTGACTGTAAACGAGGTCGAAGGGGCGGAGTTCGGCGTGAACATTATCCCACACACCAAAACCGTGACCACTTGGGGAGATGTGAAGACAGGAGATACGATCAATTTTGAGATCGACACGCTGGCACGCTACGTCGCACGGCTTGCAGAAACGGGATGAGGTGTTCAGGCCTTGCGGCGGCGGGCCTGCTGGTTGGATGCACCGGCGCAATGGCGCAGTCGGTCGATGGGTTTGACGCCGCTGAGATCGCCGACACCACGACCGAACTGACCGAACGGAAGCTGGGGTTTATGGCGGGATCCTTCTTCGCGGCACCCATTCCACTTTCCAACCCGACAATCGGGAGCGGTCTTCTGGCCGTGGGCGGGTATCTATTTCAAATGGACGAAGGTTCGGACACGTCGTTTCTTGGCGTTGCAGCCTTCCGAACCGACAATGGCAGCGAAGGGTTGGGGCTCGCTGGATCGATCTCGTTCGACGAGGACAGGTGGCAAGCCACCTTGGCGGCTGCTGATGCATCGGTGACCTACGACGTGTTCTTCGGCCCGCTTGCGGTCCCGGTCGAACAAACGGGTCAGGCCTATTTCAGTAAGCTAGGCTACGCAGTTTCAGGGCGTGTCGCGGTAGGCGGGGAGCTGTCTTACCTTGATTCAAAGATCAGTCTGCCCTTCATACCCGAAAACAGCCCGATTCTCCGCGATCTGGATCTCAGTGTTGTGCAAACGGGTCTGTTTGCGACTTTCGACAGCACCGATGACGATCTGTTTCCACGTAAGGGCACATGGGTCGATGGAACGCTAAGCTTCGGGCAGATCTCTGGCGATGACAGAGACTTCACTACAGCGGTGGCCTTGTGGAACCAGTACTTTCCAATTGGGCCGCGCGATACCATCGCGACCCGAGCAACGATATGTGCGAGTGATGAAACCACTCCCTTCTTCTTGCAATGCTCGATCGGACAGACTGACGATTTTCGCGGGTTCACAAGCTTTCAGTTTCGTGGCGAGGCGCTCGCCTCGCTTCAGGCGGAATACCGTGGGCGGATTGGGTCCCGGTTTGGGTACGCCGTCTTTGGCGGAATTGGCGCCGTTGGCGATGATTTTGGCGATCTTGGAAGTGCGTCATCGCAATATGCCGGGGGCGTTGGCCTGCGATATCAGGTAACCCGGGATTTCCCGTTGGACCTTTCGTTGGACTACGCGGGAAACTCCGAAGGCGAGAAGAACGTTTATCTATATATCGGGCAGGCCTTCTAGGTCGTACTTAAAAGCCGAGCCTGGCGCCACGTCGCCTGGACCTGCTTGGGTTCTTTCCGTCCGGCGTCAACGTCGCAACGTCATTGCACTAAACCAGCTCGTGTTCACCTTCGGGTCCGTTCAATGCACCGACCGTGTCAAATCGTACGGGTCGTGTTCGGACTGCTGGCTCTGGCCAATGGCGCGCCCTTGGACTATGTGCGCCTCGAACGCCTATCGCGCCAAGGTCGAGCAATATGTCCCACGATTATTCCGATGCCGTCTCGTCCATCGACGAAATCATCGAGGATGCCCGAAACGGGAGGATGTTCATCTTGGTAGATCACGAGGATCGTGAAAACGAAGGCGACCTTGTAATCCCTGCCCAGATGGCCACGCCTGAGGCGGTGAACTTCATGGCCACCTACGGGCGCGGTCTGATCTGCCTGTCGATGACAGGGGAACGTGTCGATGCGTTGGGCCTGCCGCTGATGGCGTCACAGAACTCCTCGCGGCACGAAACGGCATTCACCGTATCGATTGAAGCGCGTGAGGGCGTGACCACGGGAATCTCGGCGCATGACCGGGCGCGCACGGTCGCGGTTGCAATCGATTCCGGCAAGACTGCGTCCGATATCGCGACCCCGGGCCATATCTTCCCGCTTCGCGCGCGCGACGGCGGGGTTCTGGTGCGCGCAGGGCATACAGAGGCGGCGGTTGATATATCGCGCCTCGCGGGTTTGAACGCCTCGGGCCTGATATGCGAGATCATGAATGAAGACGGATCGATGAGCCGTCTGCCCGACCTTGTGGCCTTTGCGCAGCGCCACAACCTGAAGATTGGAACGATCAGCGATCTTATCGCGTACCGTCGCCGCCACGACAACCTTGTCAGGGTCGCAAAGGAAGAAACGGTAACATCGGAATTCGGCGGTGACTGGAAAATGCGGGTCTACTCCGACACGGCCCATGGCGATGAACACATCGCCCTTTTCAAAGGGGACCTGTCAGGCGACGCGCCGGTCCTGGTGCGTATGCATGCGCTTGATCCGATGCTTGACGTGATCGGCCTTGGACCCGCGGGCCGCGCCGGTGAGTTCGGTGATGCGATGCGCTTGATCGCGGACGAGGGCCGCGGGGCCGTGGTGCTGTTGCGGGATACCACAATGAAACTTCGCGCCGAAGGGGAGGTCTCGCCACAGACGCTTCGGCAATATGGTCTTGGGGCTCAAATTCTGTCGTCGTTGGGATTGTCGAAGCTGATACTCTTAACGAACTCCCCGAAGCCCAAGGTGGTCGGTTTGGACGCGTATGGGTTGGAAATCGTGGGCACACGCAAGATTTCGGAGGTGGGCTGATGGCTGGACATTCTGACAATGACCTTGGCCTGCCGGAGTTTACCGAGCCGGTAAAGGTCGCCATCGTGATCGCGCCTTACTACACAAAAATTGCAGAGGCGCAGCTTACCGCGGCGCGCGGTGTGCTTGACCGTGCGGGTGCAGCGCACGAAACGGTCGAAGTTCCGGGATCGCTCGAAATCGTGGGGGCCATAACACTAGCCAACCGAATGGCGAACTATGATGGGTTCGTGGCGCTTGGATGCGTGATCCGAGGCGCGACCAGCCACTACGATATTGTGGTGAGTGAAAGCGCGCGGGGGCTGACGATGCTGGGTCTTCAGGGCGTGGCAATCGGCAACGGGATCATCACGGTCGAGAATATCGCGCAAGCCGAGGAACGGGCGGACGCCGCCCGATTGAACACAGCAGGCGGCGCTGCGGCGGCGGCCCTTCACCTGATTGCGCTGGCCCGACGCTGGGGCAACCCCAAGAAGGAGGTCGGCTTCAGCCCGGCGAGTTACCGCGTGGCGGGCGATCCGGGAACGCCGACAGCATGAACCTCGCACGTCAGATGAAGTCAGCCGCGCGGCTTTATGCGGTCCAGGCGCTGTTCCAGATGGAGCAATCGGATACGCCCGCCGATCGGGTCATGCGGGAATTCGAAGACCACAGGTTCGGTGCAACCCTGGACGAGGGCGAACTGGCCGAAGGCGATGTGGACCTGTTTCGAAAAACTGTCGATGACGCTGTGAACTGGCAGGCCAAGATCGACCAGCTGACCGATCGGGCACTTATTGCAGCCTGGCCGATTGATCGTATCGACCCGACGCTTCGGGCGTTATTTCGTGCTGCGGGTGCGGAACTGATCGAGGGCGATGCCCCGCCTAGGGTGGTGATCAGCGAGTTTGTCGACGTGGCAAAGGCGTTTTTTCCCGACAGTCGCGAGCCCAAATTTGTGAATGCGGTGCTAGATCACATGGCGCGGGAAGCAAAGCCGTCTGCGTTCGGCGGCGCGCCCTAGCCGCGACCGCTACGATCAAGCGCATCGCGAAGCGCGCGAACCTCGTGTTCGTTCAGCCTTTGAAAAATGTCCGACAGGCGCGCGACAGCGCGGTCGCGACCAAGCTTGGTCGACACCCAACCGTTGTCGGTTTTTTCCGCCCACCCCATGCGTTCTGCATCCAGAAGCGTGTTGTGAACGGTCCTGCGGTTGATTCCAAGCCGGTGGGCAAGTGACCTCTCCGAAAACGCATCCGTTGATGTCAGAACGGCAAGCCCGATCATAAAACGCTGTGGTGTCGTCCGCGACAGCTCAGGCGGAGGACCGTGATCGGTATAGGATTCTACCGCAGCCTCCCAGAACCGCAGAAAGCTCGAATACACGCTGCCCTCCCCCATTCTCGTCGGTCATTCCGATGGCGGCACTCCTTTAGAAGGCGCCACCTGATCCGGCAAGAGTGGTGCAAATTTAGCAGGCTGTCGAGCCATCGCGGCGGTGCTAAAGCCCCGCGACGCGCGCGCTTACCCGGTTTTTGCTCGTCGGGTTTTGCGATTGGTCCCGTCAGAGGCGTCACAGGGACGCACAAACAAAAGGGTAATCCTGCGAAGTCCAGGTTTGATTTATGACAGTATCAGTTTTTCCGCCGGGCGAACGTACCGGCGTGTTGGTCCACGAGCCGACGTATCTAGCTTGCGCCGCAGCGCAAGGGCGCGACGCCGATCCGCTCGCGCTGCGCCGGTCTTTGGCGCGTCTCACTCACGTTTCGGCGCTTGTCTATTTTCCCGGTCTGCCCGGCGATCCAGAGTTTCCGCAGTCCGCGGACACAAAAGCGGCTGCGTCCGTTGCGGGATTTCGGATCGTGGAACCACCTGCGGTATGGAGCGGAAGCTACGGGCGCTGCGACTGGTCGAAACAGCAACTTGCCGAAACGGCCGTTGCGATGGTCAACCTTTCGCATCGTGTGGACCATATTCTCTTGGTTTCCGGCGACGCGGCGATGACACCACTCGTCCAGATGGTGCAACGCATGGGTCTGCGCGTCAGCGTGTTGTCATCGGCCCGCAAGCGGCCGCGATTGGTCGCGGATACCGTGCGCCGGCAGGCCGACCAGTTCATCGAGTACCAAGACTTGGAAAGGCTTGCCTGCCCTGATTAATGTGGAAATTCATTGCCGGGCAGTATGCGCGGCTTTGAACGGCCCCTCGCCACTTTCAGACGATGTGCTATGTGATCGCTGCAAAGGAGGCTGCCGATGCCTGAACTCGTTCGGTTTTACATTCGTCACACGCTGATCGGCTTTGGGCTGTCGGCGGTGTTTGTCGGACTTTTGTTCTGGTTCGATGTTGCCGGTCTTTGGCGGCTGGTCAGTGGCAGCGACGTGGGTCTGCTTGCGGCGTTTTTGTTGTTCATGTTCAACGGTATCGTTTTCGCGGGCGCGCAGTTTGGCATCGCAATTATGCGGCTTGGCGAAAAGGCCGACTGACATGGACGTATCGATGCGCGACGTGGTCGCCCTGAGCGACGCCTACGACCTTGTCGCGGAATTCGGTGCCGCGTTTGAGCTTGTACCAGAGGCACTACGGCTGGTTCGCCCGGACAACGCCGACCCGCAGACGACCCGCTACGCCCTTGTCCACGCGCCAAGCACCGAGGCGCTGGCCCGGTTCCCGAACCTCGAATTGGTTTGCTCCTGGGGGGCAGGGGTGGACAAGCTGGTCGGACATCGCGGTCTGCGGCCAGAGGTCGTTTTGAACCGGATGGTCGACCCGGGTCAGGCCCATATGATGGCGGCGTTCGCGGCGCACTATGTAACGGGCTGGCACCGGGGGCTGTTCCAATACCCCGCACAACAGGCTGAAAGAAACTGGGACATCGTGAACTGGACGCCCAACAGCGAGGTGCCGGTCGGCCTTCTGGGCTTTGGCCGCATGGGGGCAGCGATCGGTCGCGGATTGCACGCGTTGGGGTATCCGGTCTCCGGCTGGGCATCCCTGGCGCGCGTGGAAGACGGCATTGACGTCCGGACCGGTGCCGACGCGTTCGATGCGCTTCTTGGCGAAAGCGTGGTTTTGATCAATACGTTGCCCCTGACACCGGCGACTGAAGGGTTGTTTGACGCCGGCGCCTTTCGGGCGATGCGGTCCGATGCGCTGTTTGTTCAGTTGGGGCGCGGACGACAGGTTGTCGAAGCAGACCTTATCGCAGCCCTGGATGACGGGCGCCCGGGTGGCGCCGCGCTCGACACCTTTCAGACCGAACCGCTCCCCAAGGATGATCTCCTTTGGCGGCATCCAAAGGTCATGGTCACGCCGCATGCGGCCAGCTCTCCGTCTCCGGCGGGCGTGGCGCGCGTGGTCTCGCAGGCAATCAGCGCCTACGAAGCGGGCGAGCGTCCGCCAGGCTACGTCGATCGCACAAGAGGGTACTGAGGCTGAAAGTGGCGGGACCGCCCGGACCGTGTCGGGATTGAATTCCCGAGGACCTGTTTACACAGGTGGGCGCCAGGTAAGTGGACCAGGATCCAAACAGAGCCAGCTCCCTCGGAATTGAGTAAGGCCACCGGAATAGACCGCTCACAAGAGGGGCAGAACCCGCCACCGGGGACAGATAAGGCTTCGCATCTGGTCCGACAACCCCAAGCGTTGAGGGCCCGAGAAAAGCGAGTGCGCACGTTTTGCAAGTTGCCGAAGCCGCGGCGCCCATAGTTCCTGGTGGGCGAGGGCCGAGGTATTAGGACAGGGCCACGCGTCGCCGTTTCCGTTTCAACAAAAAAAGTGATCCCAGGGGGCGAACGCCACAGAACGCTTGATTTTTGTTCACCTATTGTTCACCATCTGGGGATGCTTGGGGACTCTGCTACAAATGATGTTCGGCCTGGCCAGCTTCTGGCCCGCGGGGTCTGCCGCCACTTCTTGGCGCACGATTTTGTCACTGTCGAGGAACTGACGCCGACGCGCGGGCTTCGGGTCGATGTGATGGCGCTTGGCCCAAAGGATGAGGTCTGGGTCGTCGAATGCAAATCCAGCCGCGCGGATTTCACCTCGGATCAGAAATGGCAAGGGTACCTGGAGTGGTGTGACCGCTTCTTTTGGGCAGTGGACGAGGCGTTTCCGACCGAGCTCTTGCCATTGGACACCGGCCTGATCATCGCGGACGCCTATGATGCAGAGATTTTGCGCATGGGGCCTGAAACGCGGCTTGCCGCGGCGCGGCGCAAGGTGATGATGCGCAAGTTCGCGCGCCATGCCGCCCTGCGTCAGCACGTGGCCCGCGATCCCGAGGTTAGCCTTTCGTCTTGGGGCCTTTAGCCGCCATTGCCCGGGCACGCTGCGCGGCGGCACGAATTTCTTCGGCGATTTCTTCGGCTTCGTCCGGGTCGAAATCCAGGGGGATCTCGAAGCCGTCCCCCTCTAGAAAGAGCCGAACCATTCCCAGCGAAGTTGGGCCGATCTGAAGGTTCGCGGCAAGATCACTTTCGTCGTTAATGCCCATAGCGGGTCCTTTCACGCGGATCGAAGCGGAGTTAGCGCCTTGCCGGATATGCCGCAAGGGGGCAGGCTGCACCAATGGCCGATGTAATCCTACGACCATTCGATCCGAGTGACGCAGAGTGGGTGATCGACCGTCACCGCGATCTTTATGCCCGTGATGAAGGGTTTGACGCGACATTCGGACGGGTCGTGGCCGATGCAGTGACCGCCTTCGCATCGGATCACGATCCAGCGCGAGAATGCGGGTTTATCGCATTGATTGAAGGGATCCGGGTCGGCTCGATCTTTTGCACGCGGTCCGACGCGCCGGATGCCGCGCGGTTGCGGCTTTTTCTGGTGCTTCCAGAGGCCCGGCGTCGGGGTATCGGTGTTCAGCTTCTTCAGGCGTGCATCGAGTTTGCCCGCCAGGTGCCCGTCCAGAAGATGCAGGTATCGACCTACGAAGAACACCGTGCCGCCTGTGCGCTTTATGCGGCAAATGGGTTTCAATGCACCATGCGCTGGCCCGCGCGTGCGTTTGGGAAAGACCTTGTCGAGCAAAGCTGGGAACGCGTGCTCTGACCTCTTGCAATCTGAGGGTGTCGCCGGTAATTGGAGGCTCTTGGGCGCCGCCTTAGCTCAGTTGGTTAGAGCGCTGGATTGTGGATCCAGAGGTCCCCCGTTCAAGCCGGGGAGGCGGTACCAAGAAAAATTGAGATAGGTCCGGCAGTCCAAAGCGCTGCGCATGCATGCGGTGGGCCTAGATTTGATCGACTGCGCTTCGATTCCTGACCTGTGTGAAGAACCACACTCGATTGTGATCGCGGGGAAAACCCGATCCATCTGCCGAGGTGCATGGGCGCCCGCCTTGCCGACGCAAAGCCACATACGTGTTTCTTAGTTCCGGCCCTTTCATCGGAAGACCACTTCGGGCGTGGCGCTTACTTCGCGTTTCGACAGGGCGCTTGACAGGTGCAAGGGCATTTAGTCCTCTTGGACTGTGGCGGCAGCGGGCTCCATTCCCCATGCACGCCTTTGGGAGGAAATCTATGCCAGAGATCACGATCAGCGTGAACGGTCACGCTGTATCCGCGGATGTCGAGCCACGAACCCTTCTCTCAGGGTTTCTGCGCGAGATCGCGGATCAGACCGGAACTCATATCGGATGCGATACCAGCCAGTGCGGTGCCTGCGCCGTACATTTGGACGGTTCGCTCGTTAAGTCTTGCGCCATGCTTGCCGTCGAGGCCGACGGTGCAGACGTCACAACAATCGAGGGCATGACAAATGCAGACGGGTCACTTTCGGTGATCCAGGCGGCATTCGTCGAACATCACGGGCTTCAATGCGGTTTTTGTACGCCAGGCATGATCATGGCCGCCGCTGCTCTGCTTCAGGAGAATCCAAAGCCCAGCGAGGCCGAAATCCGCGAACACCTGGAGGGTAACCTGTGTCGGTGCACAGGGTATCACAATATCGTCCGGGCGATCCTAGCGGCCTCTGGCCAGGACGTCGCGCCGATCGCGGCAGAATAGCCCCCGAACAGGAGAAAGATCATGCCAAAGGACCACGGTATCGGGGCACCTTCCAAGCGGCGCGAAGATCCGCGCTTCTTGATGGGAAAAGGCCGGTATACAGATGACATCAACCTTCCGGGCCAAGCTTATGTGGCCTTCCGCCGATCAGATGTGGCGTCCGGGACGATCACGCGGCTTGACATAAGCCGCGCGGCAGCCATGCCCGGCGTCATCCGCATTTTTACAGGAGATGACTTTAAGGATGCGGGCAGCCTCCCGTGTGCATGGGAAGTGACCAGCCGGGACGGTTCAAAGCAAGCTGAACCTAGGCATCCGATTCTGGCCGAAGGTGTCGTCCGCCATATCGGCGAAGCGCTGGCCGGCGTTGTTGCAGAAACCCAGGCCGAGGCGATGGACGCGGCCGAGGCGATCGAGGTTGAGATTTCCGAACACGTTCCCGTTCTGGATATGGCCGAGGCCCTGAAGGATGATGCCCGTCCGGTCCATGAAAGCCTAAACTCGAACCAGTGCTTTGATTGGGGTTTCATCGAGGACAACAAGGCGGCCGTCGATGCCGCGTTTGAAGACGCGCATCATGTCACCACGCTTGAGCTCGTGAACAATCGGTGTGTCGCAAACCCGATGGAGCCGCGCTGCGCGGTCGCCGAGTACAACAAGGGTACGGAAGAATACACGCTTTACTCCACAACTCAGAACCCGCACGTCATCCGTCTGATGATGGGCGCGTTCGTCCTGAGTATCCCCGAGAACAAGCTGCGTGTCGTGGCGCCCGATGTCGGTGGGGCGTTCGGATCAAAAATCTACCACTACGGTGAAGAGGCGTTTGTGACCCGCGCTGCGGGTCTCCTAGGTCGCCCGGTCAAGTGGACCTCGAGCCGGTCGGAAGCGTTCCTGACCGACGCCCAGGGGCGGGATCACGTGACAAAGATCGAGTTGGCTCTGGACGAAGAGGGCATGTTCCTTGCGTTCCGAACCGACACGCTGGCGAATATGGGCGCGTATTTGCGTCTTTTCTCGACCGTGACACCAACCTACCTGCATGGTCCTGCTGCCGGGGGGCCGTACAGAACCCCACTTGCTTATGTTCGGGTCAGGGCCGTTTTCACCAACACGATCCCCGTCGACGCCTATCGGGGTGCGGGCCGGCCCGAAGGCACGTATCAGTTAGAGCGTGTGATCGACAAAGCAGCCTACGAGATGGGGCTAAGCCCGGTCGACATCCGGCGCAAAAACTTCATAAAGCCGGATGAGTTTCCATATCAGACGCCGCTGGCGGTTCTGTACGATTCCGGAAACTATCATGCGACGCTCGACAAACTGCTGGAGATTTCGGACTTCGGCGGTTTCGAAGCGCGCAAGGCTGCGGCAGCCCAGCGCGGCAAGCTGCGCGGGTTCGGCTTCACGACGTGGGTCGAGTGCTCAGGTCTGGCGCCGTCACAGTTGATCGGTCAGCTTGGCGCGCGCGCTGGGCTATACGAATCTGCGATTGTGCGCGTGAACCCCACGGGCGGTGTCACGGTCTTTACCGGATCGCACAGCCACGGACAGGGGCACGAAACAACCTTTGCCCAGATCGTCGCCGACCAGCTTGGAATCGACGAAAGCCTGATCGAAGTCTCGCATGGCGACACCGCCAAGATCCCATTCGGCATGGGGACGTACGGATCGCGGTCGGGGGCAGTCGGCGGCGCGGCGATATTAAAGGCGACAGAAAAGGTTGTCGCCAAAGCCACGCGTCTTGCCGCCCATCTGATGGAAGCCGATGAAGCTGACGTCTCGTTCTCGGACGGCATGTTTACTGTGCGGGGCACCAACAAGAGCCTTGATTGGTCTTCTGTAGCGCTCGCCGCCTATGTTCCGCACAACTATCCTGCCGGAGAGATGGAGCCAGGGCTGGAAGAATCCGCTTTCTTCGACCCAGAGAACTTCGTCTATCCAGCCGGTGCTTACGGCTGCGAGGTCGAGGTTGATCCCGGCACCGGCGAAACAGACGTTGTGGGGTTCTGGGCTGCGGACGATTTCGGGGTGGTTATCAACCCGATGATTGTCGCGGGCCAGCAACATGGTGGCGTCGCCCAGGGAATCGGCCAGGCGCTGCGCGAGCACACGGTCTATGACGCGTCCGGACAGCTGCTGTCCGGTTCGTTCATGGACTACTCGATCCCCCGCGCTTCGGACGTGCCAAGCTTTGTCGTCGATCACTCCTGCCAGACGCCGTGCGAGCATAATCCGCTTGGCGTCAAGGGATGTGGTGAGGCCGGGGCGATTGGGTCGCCGCCGGCCGTGGTCAACGCGGTCGTCGATGCGTTGCGAGGCGGCGGTCACGACGCCATCACGCATATCGATATGCCCCTGACGCCACAGCGCGTTTGGAAGGCAATGCAAGCTGGTTAACGCGAAGCGGGGGCGGCGACGCCCCCGTCTTGAGACACACGGAGATTGTCATGTATGACTTCGAATTCGTCCGCCCCAAGAACCTTTCTGATGCGAAATCAGCCCTGACTTCAGGTGATGCACAGGTGCTGGCGGGGGGACAGACACTGCTGACGACGATGAAGCAAAGGCTCGCGTCGCCGGATCGACTTGTGAGCCTTTCGGCCATCGAAGAGCTTCAGGGAATAGAGCGGACGAGAGGCACGATCCGCGTCGGCGGCATGACGCCGCACGCAGTCGTGGCCAAGGACCTCGCGACCGACTACCCGGCGCTTGCAAGCCTTGCGTCAAGGATCGGGGACCCTGCGGTGCGCACCCGCGGGACCATCGGCGGTTCACTGGCCAACAACGATCCAGCAGCTTGCTATCCCGCGGCGGTTCTAGCATCGGGCGCGACTGTCGTTACCGATCGCCGCAGTATCTCGGCGGATGACTTCTTTGACGGATTGTTCACGACGGCGCTCGACGAGGGGGAACTGATCACTGCGGTGGAGTTTCCGGTGCCCGGCAGTGCATCCTACCAGAAGTTCGTTCAGCCCGCGTCCCGGTTTGCGATGGTGGGTGTGTTCGTCGCACGCTTTGCCGATGCCGTCCGAGTGGCGATCACGGGCGCTTCGAGCGACGGCGTGTTCCGGTGGACGGATGCAGAAAACCGGCTGACGTCGGACTTCTCGTCCAATGCTTTGGACGGTGCCGATCTTGGTAGCGTCGAGATGCTGTCGGACATTCACGCGGATGCGGATTACAGACAGAACCTGGTAAGAGTCCTGACGGAACGTGCTGTGGCTTCGATAGCCTAAAGCGAACGGCGGAAATGCCGTGCCTGACTCGCATGTGGCGCGGCGTCCCCACGTAGCCTAAGTCGCGCACTTCTAGCAGGTGATCCTGCGGTTCGGGCCGTCTTGCGCAGTTGGCGGCAGACCCTCCGCTAGCGAGTCGGTACGCGTCCGAAGCGCGGTATCAAACCCTCCGAGCCGTCAACTCAAGGATCTGACGACCGAATCGAAGCCTTGGACCATGTGTTCGTCGATATGAGACAGCATTGCGTCCAGATTGTCGCCCTTCGCAAGATCGCGGTACCGTGTTGTCATTTCTCCAAAAACACCATGTGACCCATGTAGGTTATGGTGCAGCGACATGTAAATTCGCACGATGTGCGAAAGCCGGACCCAGTGATCCATCAACAGCCGATGTGCTGCCGTCTCATAAACCCATCCGTGGAACGCAATCTCGCGCTCGATCGCGTGTGCCTGGTCGCCGACAGCCCGCACCGACATCAGACGGTCGTGCCGGCCGTCCAGTTCTGCAATGGCGCTTTCCGTGCGAAGCGGCCAAGTCAGAGAAAAGGCGAACTTCTCCAAAGCCGTCCGCATCGAGAACAATTCCGTCAAATCCGCTTCAGACACCGGGCGGACGCGGAACCCCTTATAAGGCTCGCTGACGACGATGCCCTGATCCACAAGTTCACGAAGCGCTTCACGCAGCGGTGCACGGCTGACCTGCAGCTGCGATGAAAGAGCGGTTTCCACCAGTTTGTCGCCGGGTTTGAACTGGCCACCCAGCACACGATCCAGAATTTGCCGACGGACCTGGGCGCGCAGCGTCCGATCCTCGATGGGACTAAGCTCGATGGTTGGGCGGTTCATGCCGCCCCTTTGGAAATCTCGGCCTTATAGAGACCGCGGATACGGTGAAAGAGCGGCCCTGCTTTCCCGCCGCCGATGACGCGTCCGTCAATCTCGAAGACCGGCGTTTGCGCTCCGAACGTTCCGGTCAAGAACGCTTCGTCCGCGCTGTAGGTATCGACGAGCGAATAGTTTCTTTCGAAGATGGGGATGTCATTCGCCCGGCACAGATCGATCACTTTCTGCCGCGTGATGCCGTTCATGCAGTAGTCGCCGGTCGAGGTCCAAACCTCGCCCTTTCGCACGATGAAAAAGTTGCAGGCGTTTGTTGTGTTCACGAACCCGAACGGGTCAAGCATCAGCGCCTCGTCCGCGCCCGCGCGAATGGCGTGAGTCAACGGTATGATGCAATTGAGCTTCGAGTGCGAATTTAGCTTGGCATCCTGCGTCAGTGGCAGGCCCCGGTGATGGGGAACAGAGGCAAGGCGAATACCGCGATCAATCACCGATGGGTCCGGCTGAGAGTGTTCGGCAATTATAACGATGGTCGGACCGTAAACGGACAGGTGCGGGTGCTGAAAGGGTTTCCGCTTTCGCCCGCGCGTTACCATAAGGCGAATGTGGACGTCGTTGACCATCCGGTTCGCATCCAGCGTAGCTTGGATGGCTTCGATCAGTTCCTTGCGCGTCTTGCCGATCTCCAGATCGATAAAAAGCGCGGCCTCGTAAAGCCGGTCCAGATGCTCATCCAGAAAAGGGATCTGCCCGTCGTAAAGGCGCAACCCCTCCCAGATACCGTCGCCCAGCATGAAGCCACTATCATACACCGACACCTTCGCCGCGTCGCGGTGCACAATCTCACCGTCCACGTAGATAAGGATATCGTTGTTGCGATCGTCGGTGGCCGCATCATGTGTCGAGATCTGAGGGTTGGTGTTCATGCGCGGGCCTTTGGGTGGGCGGCGGCTCCGCAGGCCGCCGCCGGTTTGGATCAGTTGTTGAATAGTAGTTCGCGCTGGATAACCGGCGATGCTTTCGGATCAAGCCCAAACTCGGTCAGGAACTCCTCGTACCAACGCTGCGTGCGACCGGTTTCATAGTAGTAGAAGATCGTATGGTCGACCCAGTCGCGGAAGGTTTTGTCGGCTTCGCGACGCACTGCAATCGAAGATGGCGAAGAAAACGCCGGCGTCGGAATGATCAACTGTCCGCGGCCCAGTTTCTGGCGGGCAGCCAACAGTGGCGGATGGAACAACGACACCGCATCGACCCGGCCGGACTGGAACGCTGCAATGGCCGCGCCGTTGTCGGGGAATCGCTGAATATCGGCATTCGGGATTGTGCGCGTCAGGAACGCGTCCATCGAGGTGGCCTGGGGCACCCCTACGGTTACGTCGGGATTGTTAAGGTCTTCCCAAGTTGAAACCTCCAGGTCGTCATTGGCGAGGACCGCAAGCGAGATGTAAAGAAGCGGTTGCTTGGGATAATCGACGACCATGGCGCGCTTAGGCGTGGCATCGAGGAACATCATGTCGATCTTATCGGCCTGCAGGGCGGCGATTGCCGTGGCCCATGTGACCTCGACCATCTCAAGTTCCACTTCCAGTTCCTCGGCCATGGCTTTGCCGACAGAGACGATCAGGCCGCTTTCCCATTCACCGGTGGCCGGATTTTTCGAGTACCAGGGCGGGGCTTGCGTGACGCCCATGCGCAGTGTGCCGGTTTCTTGGATCTTGTCCCAGGTCGATTGCGCGTAAGCTGCGGAAAACGTCAGCGACAGCATTGCAAGGACAGCGAAGAGGGCCGCCCCCAGTCGTTGCAGTAGTCTCATGTTATTGTCCTTTCCCTGTTGAGATTGGTCCGCCGTCAATCGGGCAGTTTAAAAAGCGAATGCCCATCCAGGAATTCGCGCATTCGGGCTGTTTTAGGGGCCTTCAACACAGTCTGTGGTTCGCCCTGCTCCAGGATCGTGCCTTCGTTCAGAAACAGGACGCGGTTGGCGACATGATAGGCAAACCCCAGTTCGTGGGTGACGCACAGCATTGTCATTCCTTCGTCTGCCAGTTGCCGCATCGTCTTCAGGACTTCGCCGACAAGCTCGGGATCGAGCGCTGAAGTAACCTCGTCAAAGAGCATGACCTCTGGGTCCATCGCCAAAGCCCGCGCGATGGCCACGCGCTGTTTTTGGCCCCCTGACAGTCGCGCTGGGTATTCGGAAGCCTTCTCCGCAAGACCCACCCGTTCCAGCTGTGCGATGGCCTTTGCCTCGGCCTCGGACTTGCTTCGGCCTAGAACGATGACCTGCCCCTCCATCACGTTTTCCAGAACCGTCATGTGGGGAAACAGATTGAAATGCTGAAACACCATTCCGATCCGGGAACGAAGCGCGCAAAGCTCGGCCTCTTTGTATTGCATTTGCCCGCCGCGCTCGGAGCCGATGAGTTCGCCCTTGAGGCTAATTTTCCCCGATGTTGGCGTCTCCATGAAGTTCACGCAGCGCAGCATGGTGGATTTCCCGGATCCTGAAGACCCCAGAAGCACGACCGTCTCACCGGGCTCTACGGTCAAGTCGATCCCTTTCAGGACTTCGAGATCCCCGAAGCTTTTGTTCAGATTCTCGATGCGGAGGATCTCGGACATCAGTCGCCCTTTCGCAGCATGCGCTCGAGCACATAGGTCCCTTGGACCACGGGGTAGAGCACGACAAAGAAGATAAGCGCCACAGCGGTATAGCTTTCAATCGGATTGAAATTCAGATCCGCGATCAGCTTGGCTTGGTTCAGGGTTTCGACGTAACCTACGACCGACGCCAGCGTGGACATCTTGAAAACCTCGATCCCGCGATTGGTCAGGGCCGGGAGGACACGCTTCACAGCGACGGGTAGGATGATCCGGCGAAGCGTCTGATTGTAGGTCATGCCGATCGCCTTGCCGGCTTCCCATTGTCCACGGTCAATCGACTGAATACCTGCGCGATAGATCTCGGCCGAGAACGCCATAGTGTTCAGCGAGATGCCGAGCACCGCCGCAAGGAAAGGATCTGTCTCAATCCCCGTAAGGATCGGGAAGGCGTAGAAGAACCAGATGATCTGAACCAGAACGGGTGTATTCCTGAAGATCTCGACAAATGCCCGTGCGGGGAAGCTGATAAAGGGTGACTTCGCGTAGCGCGCGACGCCGACGATCAGGCCGCCGCCAAGCCCCAGGACCACGGTGATGACGAAGATAAAGACGGTGCCCTTGATCCCGACCCAAAGCACAGGCCAATTCTGTAGGATCGTTGCGAAATCCCAATTGTGCCCCATCAGCGTACCGTCCCTTCGCCCGACCGCGCTAGACGATGCTCTGCCCAGATTGAAAACTGGCTGAACACAAAGATCAGAACAAAGTAGATCAGTGCGACAACCGTATAGACCTCAAGCGGCCGAAACGTCTTTTGCGCCAGTTCGTTCGCTTGGAACATCAGATCGGTGTAGGCCACCGTCGACACGAGCGTCGTGGTTTTCAAAAGCTCGATTGAGCGTTCCATGAAGGCCGGGATCATACGCTTTACAGCTTGCGGCAGGATGATCCGTCGCAGGCTTTGCGTGTAGGTCATCCCAATCGCTTTTGCGCCTTCCCATTGGCCCTTGTCGACGGACAGGATGCCGCCCCGAAAGATCTCGGCAAAGAAGGCCGACGATTGGATTGAGAAGGTGACGACTGCCGCGATCAAGGGCGTCATTCGGACATCGACCAGGATCGGCAAGGCAAAGAAAAACCAGAAGAGTTGGACAAGAGGCGGTGTCGTCCGGAAGAACTCGACGATGAACCCGGCGATGCCAGAAAGGACGCGCACGGTTGACAGACGAGAAAGCGCCAGGACGAGCCCAAGCGGAATACCGAACAACAGCGCCAGACCGGTCACTTTGAGCGTGTTGATAAGGCCCAGAAGAAGAAGGTCGAAATCGTTGAGAACGGCGAGGAAGTTCCATTCCATCTTTGTCCGTTCCCCTGTTTTCCGATTCCACCTTGCCGTAACGTAAGCACCAGATAGTATGATTGTCGACAATTTTCGCTCGGAGGGCCAATGCGACCGAACATCCTCTTTATCCAGGTGGACCAATTGGCAGCGCAGTTTTTACGGTGTTACGGCGACAGCGTTTGCCATGCCCCGAACCTTGACCGCCTCGCCAGCGAAGGGATGGTTTTTGAGACGGCCTATTGCAACTTCCCGCTTTGCGCGCCGTCGCGCGCGTCGATGGCAACGGGGAAACTTTGTTCAAATATAGGGGCTTACGATAACGCCGCCGAATTGCCTGCGTCTATTCCGACCTACGCGCATTACCTGCGCGCCGCTGGCTATCAGACCGCGCTTTCGGGCAAGATGCATTTCATCGGGCCCGATCAGCACCATGGTTTTGAACACCGCCTGACCCCCGACCTTTACCCGGCCGATTTTTCCTGGGTGCCGAACTGGGGGGACGAGGGCGAGCGAGATACAAACGATCCCAGATCGGTTACCATCGCGGGCGTGTGCGAACGTTCGATGCAGATAGACTTCGACGATCTGGTGACATTCCATGCCGTCCAACACCTTTACGATGTGGCAAGATCCGACGATGATCGGCCATTCTTTCTGCAGGTGTCCTACACGCATCCCCACGAGCCCTACCTTTGTCAGAAGCCGTATTGGGATCTCTACGAGGATGCCGACATACCTGCGCCGGATGTGCCGCCCTTGTCAGCAGACAAGCATGATGCGCACTCTGTTCGCCTCTTGTCGGACTTTGGCATGCTGAATGTTCGGTTTGCGGATGCCGACGTTCAGACAGCAAGGCGGGCCTATTACGGCTCGATCAGCTATCTCGACGCGAGGATTGGCGAACTTCTGGACACGCTTGAGCGGACGGGGCAGCGCGAGAGGACCGTAATCATCTTCACGTCCGACCATGGCGAAATGCTGGGCGAGCGGGGCATGTGGTTTAAGAAGCATTTCTTCGAGCCGTCTTTACGCGTGCCACTAATCATAGCGGGCGCGGCGTTCGGCGCTGGCCGTGCGGCAACTCCGGCATCCCTTGTTGATCTATTGCCAACTTTCATGGGCCTTGCGGAAGGTGCTGGATGGACATCCCCAATTGAGGCGTTGGACGGAGAGGACCTTGCCACGAAGCTTGCGGACCAATCCGAGCGTCCGGTGTTTGCCGAGTATCTGGCCGAGGCAACTACGTCACCGATTTTCATGGTTCGCCGCGGACGATATAAGTATGTTCATTCGGCTGGAGATCCGCCGTTGTTGTTCGATCTGGAAGACGATCCGGCCGAACGCACGAACCTAGCCGGGATGCCCGCCTATGCCGAACCAGAGGCGCAATTGCGGGCCATTGTCATGCAGCGGTGGGACAGCGATGGCTTGTCCGAACGCATACGTCTCAGCCAAAAACGCAGAAGGCTCGTGTTGGCGAGTGACCTGCAAGGTCGTCGTCCAAGATGGAACCACGGGGAAACGCCGGGATCGGACGTTGTTTGGTACCGCGGCGAGACAAGCTACAATGACTGGGCATTCAAACATTTGCCCCTTGCGGAAAGCAGCGAGTGAAACGGAGTGCCGCGCGGCTTATCGTTGCGGCTGATGCCGAGGCGGATATCGTCGTTTGTCCCGAGGGCCTGAGCTTTTGGGGAGGGGTTGATCCGGACACGGGCCGCATCATCGACACACACCACCCGCTGCATGGTCAGCTGCTTGCCGGTAAGATTGTTCTGATGCCGACCAGCCGGGGGTCGTGTTCGGGCAGCGGTGTTCTTTTGCAACTCGCCCTAAACGGATGCGCCCCCGCTGCATTTGTGTTCCGCGAAGAGGAAGAGGTTCTGACCCTCGGCGCGCTGATCGCATCGAAGATGTTCGGCAAGACCGTTGGCGTCGTGCGGCTTTCGGCAACCGACTACGGGGTCCTGGCCGCAGCGAAGACCGCAAGACTTGATGCGCGGAAACTGTCGGTTGCGGGACATTCGGTCAAACTGCATCCGGTCAGCGAGAGCGATCTGGACCTGACACCCGCAGATCGGGCGAAGTTGGACGGACGCTTGGGAAAGCCCGCCGCACTGGCCATGGACGTGATCTGCGCAATGGCGGCGGCGCAAGGCGCCACGCGGCTGATCGACGTCACACGGGGCCATATCGACGGCTGCATCTACGCCCATGACGCGAATCTGATCTTCGCTGAAGCGATGGCCCAGATGGGCGCCCGGGTTGCAATCCCGACCACGATCAACGCGATCTCGGTCGACCGAGAGAATTGGACAGGGCACGGTGTCCCACGCACGTTTGGGCAGGCCGCAAGTCGGCTGGCGGACGCGTATGTCCGGATGGGTGCCCATGCGACGTTCACGTGCGCGCCTTACCTTGCCGACGATGCTCCAAAAGTCGGCGAAGACATTGGCTGGTCGGAATCGAATGCCGTGATCTTTGCCAATAGCGTGCTGGGCGCGCGCTCGGCCAAGCATCCAGACTACCTGGACCTCTTTATTGCAATCACGGGGCGGGTGGCAGAGGCCGGTGTGTATTTGGCCAGGAACCGACGTGCAGGTCTGGCGGTCGATGTTGATCTGCCGACGGCATATGACGATGCCCTGTGGCCGCTACTGGGGTGGATCGTCGGGCGGCTTTCGCCGGACCGTATTCCGCTTCTGAGGGGGCTGGAGGATGCCAACCCGTCTCGCGATGACCTTCGGGCACTCTGCGCAGCCTTTGGGACGACATCGGCCATGCCGCTCTTGCACATCGCCGGGGTTACCCCCGAAGGTGACATCCCGCCCGAAGATGGCGCCCGCCGTGTGACCGTCACCGGGTCTGACTTCGCTGATGCGTGGCGTAGCCTGAACTCCGGGCCTGAAACGGTTGATCTGGTCGCCTTAGGAAGCCCGCATTTGTCGCTCGAAGAGCTTCGCCACTTCGCGGCCCTGATGGCGGGGCAGCCCAAAGGACACGATGTCAGTGTGATCGTGACCCTTGGACGAGACGTATTTGCGACTGCCCAAGCCGAAGGTCTGGTTGAAGGGCTACAGTCGGCCGGAGTACAGTTCTATTCCGATCTGTGCTGGTGTTCGATAACCGAGCCGATGCTTCCGCCTGATGCGAAGGCCTTGATGACCAATTCCGGCAAGTATGCGCATTATGCGCCAGGGCTTTGCGGCAAAGGTGTCCGGTTTGGAAGTTTGGCGGATTGCGCCACCGCTGCCCGAACAGGTTTGGCGCCGTCGGCGCTCTGGTGGACAGAGCGGCCTTCTTGATGAGGGATCTTGGCGGTCGACCTGGGTTGGTCGTTCTGGGCGCGGCGCAATCTACCTGAACCAACCGGTGTTTGGGATCACGCATTCTATTGCGCTTGGGCCATCGCAGGATCGGTTCGAAGGACGGCCCAACCATATCCCATGCTGAATGATCACGCCCTAGCGATAGCCATTCGGGTCGTTCGGGGTGTGCAACAGCGTCCCCTCGAACGCGGGCAGGTCGTCTTTCAGCTGAAGCCAACGCAGCTTGCTTTGCATGTTGACGTGGAAGTTGGGCATAAAATCCTCAGGGTTTTCAAGCGACGCAGCGTAAAGATGCATCCCGCCGGGGTAGTGATCTGCTTCAAATCCAACCGGGGACCCGCAGGTTCCGCAGAAATACCTGTAGACGCCCTTCGAGCTCTCAAAGACAGACGGCTTGTCGCCGGTCCATTCGAAGTTCTGCAACGGGACGCCCAACCATGCCACGACGGGCGCCGCGCAGTTTCTGCGACAATCGTCACAGTGGCAGTAACAGGCCCACCTTCGTTCACCCTTGAATGCCCAGCTTGTTCTTTTGCACAAGCAATGACCTCGTGTAACCAATCGACCGTCCTCCGAAATTCTGGAACAGAGGCTAGCGGTTTTGCGATCGCGTGCTCTTGGTTTTGGGACGGTTCGGCGGCCAAAAGCGTCAGGACCGCAAGGACGGTTCAGGCAGCAGACGGCCTGTCATTTTCCGATGGCTTTGATGTGGTCACGCAACGCCCACGGCTCGCGCGATGGCATGGTGTCATGACACACAGCACCTTCGACCGTTAACCCGCGATGGACAAGGCAGCGTAGACCGTGAGCGCAATGCCAACGAGGAAACTCAGGATGGCCAAAAACGAAGGTATCCTGACGTTTGAAGACATTGCGTCATTTTGGCTTGGGTCCCGGTCCACGGCGTTGAGAGACCCGGTGACCGCCAGTAGGGACCAAAGCGAAAAGAGCAGGGAAAGGACAAGGAACGCCCAAGCAGTCTTAAGCTCAAAAGGCACTGTCAGATCGGTACCGGCCGGCTTGAACTCTTTTGCAAAGGTTACGGTCAGGGCGATGACGCCTGTGCAAAGCGTCGTGATGTGCTTCATGCAATCGAACGCTGCATCGAGCCCGTGCGTGGTCACTTTGTCCGACATAGGCTTTTGGCTCTCCAGATCAGCAAATTGGGAACAGGGGGCACAGGCGATCTCGGGCCCAGGCCAGGGTCTCTTCGCCAATGGTGTCCGGGTTGCGCGCGGCGTAGCCCGATATCTCTTCGCTGCCTTGGATCATGGTCGACACCATCATTGCAAGACTGGCTTCCGCCTGGGCGATCATCGCCTGATGCCGGGGTTGCAGGTCCGTCGGCATGTCCTGCCCAAACATATTGCCGACGGCGTCGGTGGCCATTTGCTCGATGTCATATTTTGCGCCCGGGCCGAACACAAATCCCTGAGACGCCGCATACCAATGCGCGTAGCTGGTCAGCCTTTGCTCAATTACTTGTCGCTCCAATTTGGATCCCTCCAACTTTCCTTAAAACAATGCTCGCAGCATCACACGCGGTCCCGTGTGCCGTCAAATCGCGGGCGCCGAAGCGACGACCGAGTAGGACGGAGCGGACCTTAATGACGGAGCGCTTGAACACCCGGAACGCGGGTTTGTTCGGTCACCCGTGCGTGGTGGCGAGAGGCATTCACTTGTAGTTTGCGTTGCCCTGGCGAAAGGCGGTCGGCGATACGCCGTTCGCACGGCGAAAGGCCCGTGCGAAATTGGCCGGGTCTGTGTAACCTAGCGCCGATGCGATGTCCGAGATCGAGCTCTCGGTGTCCGCGAGCGCGAGACGAGCATAGTCCCGCTGAACAATGGAAATCTCGGCGGTGATGCTGGTGCCGTACTCCGCAAGCCGCCGTTTCAGCTTTGACTGGCTCATGGCGGCTAGCCTTGCGCAGTCCTCGGCCGTTAAAGGCCCACGGCCAACATGCGCGCGAAGGAACTGACGGAAGGAGGTGATGAACTCGGGCGTTTCGTCGCGCATTGGCGCCCGATCATGAACCTCAATAGGCGCCTTGTTGAACGATCGGGTCAGCCACGCAGACGGAAACCGAAGCTTGAACCCTCTGCGATCGCCCTTAATCGGGTGCATCATGTCAAACTCTGGGGGAAGAGCCCGAGGGTCGCTTACTATCACGGTCACTTTGGACGGGTCCAAGTCGTCGTGCAGCGCGCGCCGCAGGATTGCCCAGCCAAGCGACGCCATAAACGCATCGTTCTGGGCCGGAGCGATTGTCAGAGAGAACTTTCGCCGTTCCCCCAAAACGGCCGTTTGTCCATCGATGTGAAGGTATTCTTCGGCAGATGATGCAATTTCGTTTGCTGTGGACACGAAGATGGTCAGGTACTCCGAAATTGTTGCCGCCTGCGCTTCTGCCATCGCAAGGGGCGGCCAGCCGTCAAGCTCTACCCGGGCGGCGACACGGCTTGCAAAGTAAACATCTTTGGCTTCGATCGCGGCATTCTCGACGAACTGTGTGATGACCATGACGTGCACGGACGCTTCTGGGTCGTGAACCATGTCCTCGTGCAAACCCACACTTTCGAAAACACGCTGGGGCTCTACGCCGCGACGGCGCAACTCTGCCGCAAAGGGGCGTAGCAAACTAATTTTCACCAAAGGCAGACTGTGCGCAGCCAACTGTGATCCCCTACGGTTCTTTGGGGCGGGCCGTACGCGCGGTACAAGACATGCCGCGTGTCCCAAAGAAAATCTTCTTGCTACCAGTCTCAATAGATCAGGTTTTGGCGGCTGATGCGCCAAAAAGACAGGTGTCGCAGAAAATTGATGATATGTTGCCACCGATGGGACGACCCAATTGGAGGCAAACAATTGGAGGCAAAAATGAATAAGAACCTCGCCCTTGCGGCAGTCATTGCTCTCTTCGGAGCCAGTACAACGTCGGTGCACGCTCAGGACGAACCGCGTCAGGTGTTGTTCACGAACGTCAACATTTTCAATGGAATGGATGGAGAGTTGATCGAGAACGGGTCAGTTCTCGTCGAAGGGAACCTGATCAAGGCCGTCTCGTCCGATCCGATTGACGCGCCTGATGCCTTCACCGTCAACGGCGAGGGTCGGACATTGATGCCGGGTATGATCGACATGCATTCGCATCTTTGCCTGCGCGACGGCATTCCATGGGCGCGGACGGACTATGATCAGATGCTTGCGGGTGCCTACACCTCGCGAGTGTTGATCGACTACCTGGATCAGGGCTTTACGACGACGCGCGACACTGGCTGCAACGTTTTGGGGATCACCAAGGGTGTGAACAACGGGATCATCCCCGGACCACGGATTTTTCCCAGTGGCGGCGTCATCAGCCAGACAGGTGGACATGGCGACATCGGGTTCTTCAATGACAGACCGGGCGATATGGACGATCTGGAACGCCATGGCTGGTCCTACATCACAGATGGCGTGACCGAGGCGCGGCGCGCCGCGCGCCACAACTTTCGTGGCGGCGCGACCCAGATCAAGGTGATGGCCGGAGGCGGCGTTGCAAGCGAGTTCGACCCGCTACACATGACGCAGATGTCCGTGCAAGAGATGGAAGCCATTGTCGAAGTGGCCCGCGATTATGGCAGCTACGTCACAGTCCACGCGTATCACGATCGCTCCGTAAACCGCGCCATCGACGCGGGCGTTCGGACGATCGAGCATAACTTCCTCGTGTCGGAAGAGACCATCATCCGGATGAAGGAAGAGAGTGTGGCGTTATCGGCGCAGGCGGTGATGTCGCTCGAGGCCTTTGCCGATCCCGAGAGCATCACGTTTTTCTCAGCCGACCAGAAGAAGAAGGCAAGTGCCGTCAATACCGGCGCAAAGCAGATGTTCGAATGGGCTGTAAAGCACGATCTACTGATCGTCACCGGGGGCGACATGTTCGGCCCGGACGTGAACCGCCAAGCCGAAAACCTGATCTGGTTCAACAAGATCGCGAACAACAACCTTTTGACGCTTCAAACCGCAACGTCGAACGCGGCCGAGGTTCTTGGTTGGTCGGGCGAGATGAACCAATACAAGGACGGGCCGCTCGGCGTGATCGAAGAAGGGGCCTATGCGGACATTATTTTGGTTGACGGCAACCCGCTTGAAGACCTTGACGCGGTCCTACGCCAGAACGTTGCTTTCGTCATGAAGGACGGGCTTGTCTACAAGAACTGGTTGCCGGACGAGAACGCGCCTGCGTTCCAGCCTGCAGGCCATGATCGCGATGCGTATTACGGACGGCTGTGAGCACGATCGTTGCTCTCAAACGGGGCGGCTCTCCCTCGGGCCGTCCCGATCTGATTAAGGATTAATGTTGGTGCGTAACACCCTGCCTGCACTGGGCCTTCCGTCGCTTGCGGCTTCGCCGCTTGCCGCGCAGGTCACGGGCTCGAATGTCGAGGAATTGGCGAAAGAGCTTGCCAACCCCGGCGCGGCCAATGTGACGCTGAACTTCAAGCTGGAGTATCGCGGGTTTGACAGTGATCTGCACGGGGCCTTGGACCAAGGCAGCACCACGCTGATCTTTCAGCCCGTGTTTCCGTTCAAGCTACGCAAGGGCAACAACCTGATTTTCAGGCCCGCACTCGTCTATATCGACGATCATCCTGCACCTGACGGGAGCGGACCGGATAATTTGATTACATCGCTTCAGTGCTTCCTGTTCTACGGGCTTGGGAATGGGTGGCAGATCCGCACCGGGCCGACGATCACTTACGGTTGGGAGGCAACCAGAGATTGCGCGTGGATGGTGCCGCTTCAAATCGCCATCTCAAAAACCGCGATCTCTGGAACGCAGGTCGTCAAGTTCAACCTTTTGGCAGAGCGGAACGTGGTGGCGCCAGACGCATTCGCCGAAGACACGACCTTTATGCCGACCATCAGCCCGGTGGCGACAAACCCGCTCCAACGCACACTCCCAAGGCCCGTTGACCGGGCGATGCGGCTGACACCGATCCGATGAAAGGGACGTTCCTATGAAGGACACACCGGTATTCGCCGCTGCGGTTTTCGTCGGGCTTGCGACTGGCGCGTCGGCGCAAGGTCTGTCCGGTCCGTCTTCAGCGGCCGCGGATCTTCAGCCGGGCGATGGCCTGACCGATCCGCGGTTCCGCTCTGATTTTCCGCGGGCTGCGTTGCCCGGATACTTCGAGTGGAAGGACAGGCTTGCCGAAAACGGTCTGAAGCTAACCTTCGACTATTTGGTTTTGGGCCAATGGTCAGACAGTGATCTTGGCGCTAGCGATGCCGCCAGCGGGATCGCGCGGCTTTATGGAACCTGGCAGGCGACCAAGACCGGCAGTCTGACGTTCAAGCTTGAACATCGCCACAGCTACACCGATGTCGCGCCCCAGTTCTTTGGGTTCGACACTGGTGCGCTGTCAATCACAGGAACGGCGTTCAACGACATTGGCGGCGCGTTGACGAACCTTTTTTGGACAGAGCGTGCGGCCGACGGATCCTGGACAATCCAGGTCGGCCAGATTGACGTGACGGACTTTGTCGATGTGTACGGTCTGGTCAGCCCCTACACAGCCTTCCAAAATCTCGCGTTCAACACCAACCCGACGATCAACATGCCAAACGCAGGGCTTGGAATAGCGGGTGGTGCAATGCTTGGCGAAAACATCTACGTGGTCGGCAGCATTGCAGACGCGAATGCCGACCCGTCTTCGCCGGATCTTGATGTGTTCGACGATGGCGATTTCTTCAAGAGTGTAGAGATTGGATACACGAGCGGGCCCGACCGGATCTATTTCGACAATGTGCACCTGACTTTCTGGCACTCTGACGCGGCAAGCGACGGCAGCCGGGCCGAGGACAAGGGGGTGGCTCTGTCGGCGTCCTGGTTTATCGACAATACGTGGATGCCCTTCGTGCGTGCCGGGTGGTCCGATGGAACCACGGCGCTTTATGACCGGTCTGTTTCCGTTGGTCTTGGCTACTATGGCCGGAACACCGATCTTGCGGGCGTTGGGTTGAACTGGGCCGAAGCGAACGGGATCGAGGGCGACCAGTTTACGGCTGAGGCGTTTTACCGCTTCACGATCTCGCCGGGCTTACAGATCACGCCATCGGTCCAGTACATATCCGATCCGCTGCTGACGTCCGGCGGAGAAAACGTGTGGATTATTGGACTGCGCACGCGCGCGGTGTTTTAATGACCATTGAAGGGGTCACGGGGCAATACGCCCCCCACACGCGACCGAAAAACTGGTCGAAGTTGGAGAGATCATGCAGGCACCTTGCCTTATCCGGGGAGCATCCGGGCAACCTAAGCTAGCGCAGTTGCTGCTGCCCGTACTTATCCTCATGTGCGCGATCGGTGCGATACGGGTGCATGCGGACACTCCGGAACTGGTCCTTTGGGACAATCTGGTACCTTCCGTGGAGCCTTACGATGATCCCTTCGTCGACATGTCCTACCGGGCATTGGATGATCTGAGGGATGTCCTTCGGGCGCGGGATGCACGCGCGGCAGGTGCAGAAGACCCGACGTTGCAAGATGTCGGGGCGGCAGCGCTGGAACGTCTTGACGCTGCGGGGCTGGACGCCGACCAGCTGCTTGCGCAGCGTCTGGTCGTGATGGAACGCCGCCGGGAAGAAGCGACGGGGGTCACTGCACGCTATCTCGATCAAGAGGTGCTGATCGACGGCTATGCGCTACCGCTTACGTCCGAAAACGGTCGCGTGACCGAGTTCTTACTGGTTCCATGGATCGGGGCCTGCATCCATACACCGCGGCCGCCACCCAATCAGATCGTGCATGTTATCTATCCCGAAGGGATTGTCTTTGAGACGTATTTCGAGCCATTGCGGTTGGGCGGAACCTTGCGGCATCAACCGCAGGTACATGACCTTTTCCTGATCGATGGAAGCCGGCAAGTACCGGCGGCCTACAGCCTTCAGGATGTCCAAATCACCGGAGTGCCCGGTGAGATTGTCGCGTCTTCTTCGACTGATTTGCCCTTGCTCGCCCGGGTACAGATCTGGGTGAACGGGCTTTTCACCTCTGGAATGTCCGCGATTGCTGATGGCCGGTCATTGCAGGCCATGGTGTGGGCTCTCCTGCTCGCATTCGGCTATGGTGCGCTTCACACGCTTGGACCCGGCCATGGAAAGGCGGTCGTCGTGTCCTACTTTGTGGGCACGGGCGGCAGTTTGCACCGTGGATTGGCCATGGGCACCCGCATCGCGGTTTTCCACGTGCTGTCGGCTGTTGCCGTGATTTTCTTGTTTGATCTCGCAGTGCGGCAGGCAACAGGTGCCGCCCCATCCGATTACCGTGCGATCCGGCTTGCGAGTTATTCACTTATCATTGTGATCGGCGTCTACTTGTTCTGGCAAGCAGTGTCATCCTATCGGTTGACAGTGTCTGCGGCTGTTTCCGGGGGGCTTCCGCACGACCGCACCCATGACCATAGGCACAACAATCCCTACGCACATAACCACCTAGGCCACGATCATGCGGGCTGTGCGGCCTGTGCCGCGGGTTCCGCACAGGCCGGTGGCGGTTGGCTGGCCGCCGCCGTCGGGATTGTGCCCTGTACGGGCGCGTTGCTTGTCATGCTCTTTGGACTGGCCAACAACCTGATATGGCCTGCTGTTGCGATGGTTGTGGCCATCTCGGTCGGCATGGCAGTGGCGATGGCGGCCATTGGGATTGCCGCGCTATGGGGGCGCGACTGGGCGGAACGTCGTTTGGGCCCCGACCAAGAGCGGCGGGCAAGGTTCGCGCTGACCACGCGTTTCGCGGGTTCGATGAGCGTAATCGCGATAGGTGCGATCTTGTTCGGGGTGACTTGGCATCACAACACGTTCCTCGAACTTCCCGGGACAACCGTCGCTATGCAATGGACCGAGGGCGCGTCCCTGACCGAGTGATCGGACGGGACCGTTTCCAGGCGTTTCCTGCGTCTCACATGTGCAACCCGTAACGTCGTTGACGGCGCGCTCACGTCTTGGCCGTTTTGACACACTCTCGGAGCCTAAATTTCTGAATCTCTCCTGTGAACGTCTTCGGTTATTCGCCAAATTCCACTGCTTTGCCCCCTGCATCGCCATTGGTCACGGATGACCCCACTCATTGCAGTAGAACATTGGCACAATGGACAGAAAGGTGGGGTAGGGCTGTACTTGCCATGCGGCGCTCGTGCCGAGCGTCATCAGGTAGGCGCCACGTTGATGACGGCGACACTTTCGGGTCGCCCGGATGTCCCAGACGTTTAGTCGAGCACAATGGCGTCCCATTCGTCCGACGACACTCCCAAGGGCATCAGCGCGGTTGACGCCGACTCCTCGTAAGAGGTTTCGCTTGCCGCGGCGTCCGGAAACGCATTTCGTTCGGCGATTTCCGCACGGGGCACCTGCCGCCCCAAAAGGGCAAAGGCATCTTTCAGCAAAGGCTACAGCCTAAGATCAAAGATCACCAAACAGGTGTCCGCATGATCCGAAATGTATGCAGATGTCTCGGGTTTCAGCCGGGTGTTCAGGGTGTTGCGCACCGCACGGATCATCGGCACGGCGAAGTGCAGTTCGAACAGCTCTGGCGCGTTCGGGGCCAGAACACACACCGTGCCCCCCCGTTTTTTGATCCCGAGACCGATCTAGCCCGAAGCGACCGCCCGAATGCGACTGGCGGTTTCGGACCGCGACCGCCGCGTCTCTCCTTAGGTCACTGCCGGTCGCGCACCATGCAACGCCTCTGCCCGGTTCAAAAAAGGAAATCGGTGACAGCGCTATGTGGTTCGCGGCCGACTTCTTGAGGGTCTCATACGTTTGTCGCATGCCGTCTTCTCTTGAATCGCGGGTCAGTTGTCGGGGCGGACGCGCGCCGCCGTCTTGTTGGCAAAGGCTTCAAGGCGCTCTCTGGCCGCGGGCTGGGTGTTGACCATGCCGCCAACCACCGCCTCGGCATAGGCGGCATCCATACCGGACATGTTGTTTAGGTGGCTGATGGCAGAGCAGATCGCGAAATTGGTCAACGGAAGATTTTGTGCAATCTTTTCTGCAAGCTCCATTGCCTTGACCATACTTGGTGTGTCAGTGATGTACTGCGCGAGCCCCAGATCCACCGCTTCCTGGCCCTGATAAACACGGCCCGTCAATATCATGTCGATCATCCGGTACTTTCCGATCATGTCTGAGACGCGGATCGTTGCGCCACCGCCGGTAAAGATCCCTCGCTGACCTTCGGGCAGAGCAAAATAAGTGCTGTCATCCATCACGCGGATATGTGCCGCACTGGCCAGTTCCAGACCACCGCCGACAACAGCACCCTTGAGGGCTGCGATGATCGGCACCCCGCCGTACTCCATCTTGTTGAAGGCTTCATGCCACCGAAGGCAGACATGCATGAACTCATCCGGGCTGCGGTCCTCTTTCCAGTGTTCGATCAGATCAAGCCCGGCGCAAAAATGATCTCCCGCTCCTGCCAGAACGACTGCCTTTACACCGGCCAAACGCGCGCCGCCGAAAAATCGGATCAACTCGTCGATGGTTGTCACATCAAGCGCGTTGCGTTTGTCGGGACGATTTAGTGTCACCACGTATAGACCGTGCGCGCGTTCCGAGATCGCGAGGGTTTCGTAGGTGTCCGGGTTTACAACGTCGTTCATTCTCTTGTCCCTTCGGAGCTTCATCTTCTAACGGAGCAGCTTCAAAGAGGCTGCGCGCCAAACTGAATACAGGTCCGTTACATGCGACCATAACCGGCGCGTCGAACCAAGGGATATTCGCATGCGGTTGTCGTTCACCGTGTTTCGGCGGGCAAGGCGGGGACGGCCTTCGCGGTGCCTACGAGACGCGGGGCGAAGCGATCATGATCCAAAAGGCGCCAACCTATTCCAACGCAACGCACTTTCTCGGCAAAGGCATCCGGAAGGTGCAAGGACTGTTTGGAGGTGGTAGCCCGTAGGGGAATCGAACCCCTCTTTCCAGGTTGAAAACCTGGCGTCCTAACCGATAGACGAACGGGCCACGTCAGCCGTGCGGGGGTAATTAGGCAAAGCGCTTTCGAAGGGCAAGCGGTTTTTTCGGGTGCGGTGTCTGCCGGGCGGTCAGGTCGCGGGGGCGGCGTCGCTTAGGCGCAACTGGGGGCGGGTGCGGCCCTTCCAATGGTTCAGTTCTAAACGGCCCGCAAGATGAAAGCGGCTGCCCCGCGCCCCGGCAAGCACCGGGCCAAGCGGGCCGTCAAAGGCACCGAACGCAATCGCGTCGACCCGGGCACCCGAGCTGTCGCCAAACGACAGTTTCAGATGCGTGTCGCCGACCTGGCGCGCGTCGAGGATGCGCTGGTCGGGGAAGGCAAAACGCGGGGCGGGGGCGCCTTGTCCAAAGGGGCCTACGGTTTCAATTTGCTCAACCAGTTCTGTTGTCGCGGCACGCGGCATCAGCAACCCGTCAAGCCGCAGATCTGCGCGTCCTTCCGTTCCCGCACCCTGACGCGCCAATAGCTCGCCGAGCCGTGCCATCGCTTGTTCCAATCCGTCGCGCGCGACTGTCAACCCAGCAGCCATCGGATGCCCGCCGCCCTTCAAGAGCAGGCCTTCCTGCGACAGGCGTTGTACGCTGGCGCCAAGGTCGATGCCCGCCACCGAACGACCTGATCCTTTGCCTTCGTCACCCTCCAGTCCGATCACGACGGCTGGCCTGCCCGTCGCCTCTTTCAAGCGGGCGGCAACGATTCCAACGACACCGGGATGCCATCCTTCGCCGGCAGCCCAGACCAATGGCGCATCAAGACCCCGCGTTTCCGCCTGTGCGAGCGCCGCGGTGCGGACGGCTGCTTCGATCTCGCGGCGTTCCGTGTTCAGCTGGTCCAACCTCTCGGCCAGTGCGGTTGCTTCGTGTGGATCTGCCGTGGACAGGCATCGTGCGCCAAGGTCAGCCGCCCCGATGCGGCCCCCGGCGTTGACCCGAGGACCAAGGACGAAGCCCAGGTGATGGGCGGTGGGCGCCGTGTCGAGCCGCGCAATATCTGCCAGTGCGACCAGACCCGGCCGGGTTCTTTGGCTCATCACCTCAAGCCCGCGACGCACGAAAGCCCGGTTTACCCCGACGAGCGGCGCGACATCGGCCACGGTGGCGAGTGCCACAAGATCCAAAAGTGCCAAGAGATCGGGCGACCGCAGACCAGCCTCGCGGCGCTGTCGACCGGCCTCGACGAGCAAGAGAAACACCACACCCGCAGCGCAAAGGTGCGAAAGTGCGCCATTCTCGTCCTGTCGGTTTGGATTCACCACCGCAAGCGCCGGTGGCAGCGTGTCGCCACCAAGATGATGGTCGATCACAAGAACGTCGGCCTCTTTGGCCGCTGCGATGGGATCGTGGCTAAGCGTGCCGCAGTCGACACATATGATTAGGTCATGGTCTGCTGCGAGGGCCGCCATTGCTTGGGCGTTCGGGCCATAGCCTTCGTCGATCCGGTCCGGGACATAAAGCTTGGCCGGTTGGCCGAGGTCGCGCAGCCAAGTGATCAAAAGCGCCGCCGACGCCCCGCCATCGACGTCGTAGTCAGCGAAGATCGCAATTCTCTGGCCCCCGGCCACGGCGCGCGCGAGGCGTGCGGCAGCAGTTTCCATGTCCTTTACGCTGCGCGGATCGGGCAAGAGGTCCCGCAGAGTTGGTGTCAAAAAACCTGCCGCATCGGCGCTGTCGATGCCCCGGCGCGCCAAGACATGGCAAACGGCTCCAGGCAGCCCCGTGTCCTGGGCAAGTCGTGTGGCGTGGCGTTCGGTCTGTTCATCGGGGCCCACCCAGCGGCGTCCCGTTAACGACGCCTCGACCCCAAGGAAATTTCCAACCACCTCCACGCGCGGCCGTTACGCCGGGTTGCGGTAGGTCATGCGCCGAACCGACCCCGTTTTTGAGCGCATGAGTAGCGTTTCAGCCGTAAGGAAGCCCGGTTCGCGTTTGATCCCCGGCAAGAGCGACCCGTCGGTTACGCCGGTCGCGGCGAAAATCACGTCAGATGTCACCATGTCGTCGCGCGTGTAGACGCGGTCGAGGTTGGCGATCCCAGCCTTTTGGGCACGACCTTTTTCATCATCGTTTCGGAACAGCAGTTTTCCGAACATCTGTCCGCCCATGCATTTCAGCGCTGCGGCACCCAGCACCCCCTCGGGCGCGCCGCCCGAACCCATGTACATGTCGATGCCGGTTAGATCGGGTTCGGCGCAGTGGATCACCCCGGCAACGTCGCCATCGGTGATCAGCCTGATCGCTGCACCCGTAGTCCTGATTTCGGTGATCAGGTCCTCATGACGCGGGCGTTCGAGGACACAGACCGTAATGTCATTTGTCGAACAGCCTTTGGCCGAGGCTAGCGCATTCACCCGCTCTGAGGGGGTCATGTCGAGCGTGACAACCCCTGTGCGGAAACCTGGGCCGATCGCGAGCTTGTCCATGTACACGTCTGGCGCGTGCAAAAGCGTGCCGCGGGGCGCCATAGCGATCACGGCAAGCGCGTTCGGCATGTCTTTTGCCGTCAGCGTCGTGCCCTCTAGTGGATCGAGCGCGATATCGACGGCCGGTCCCGAACCCGATCCCACTTCTTCGCCGATGTAAAGCATCGGCGCTTCGTCCCGTTCGCCCTCACCGATGACGACCACACCCGCGATATCGAGCCTGTTGAGCTGGGTGCGCATCGCGTCCACTGCCGCTTGGTCAGCGGCCTTTTCATCGCCGCGCCCGATGAGGCCCGCCGACGCCATTGCGGCGGCTTCGGAGACACGGGCCAGCCCGAGTGACAACATCCTGTCGCTGAAATCCACCTTCTTGGCCATGGCGCCGGTCTCCCTCAGACTAGATTCCCTCCGACGAGTACCGCGCGCTTGGGCACGGGACAAGCCAGAGGTCCAGAGTTGGTACGTTGCAAGGGTAAGGTCGATGCAAAACCGTCTTCGCCGATCGTGGTCGGGGCCGCAGCTAGGCAGCCTTTCCACTGGACCCGGACGTGTGGACCCGCCTAGACCGTTTCGATCCGGATCGCGACCGGAGGGCTGGCAAGAACGCCGGTGGCGTTCATCGCGGCAATCGCCTCGTCCAGCGCGGTGCGGGTGGTTTTGTGGGTAACGATCAGAACCGGCGCGTCACTTGACTCGTGGCCGTACTGGCGCATCCGGTCGATCGAAACACCCGCCTCTCCGAGCACCGCAGCGATCTTGGCAAGCGCACCCGGTTTATCGACAAGTCCCATGCGCAGGTAGAACGGTGCTGGCGCCGTGGATCGGACGCCGCGGGTGGGACGAAGCCCGGCAGCCGGTTGGCCGAAGGTCGGCAGGCGGGTGCCGCGCGCGATGTCGATGATATCTCCCATCACCGCACTGGCTGTGGGTCCTTCACCCGCGCCTGCGCCGCGAAGCACGATCTGGCCGACGGCATCTCCTTCGAGAACGACCATGTTCGTTGCGTTCTCAAGCTGGCCCAGTGGCGAGTCGGCAGGCACAAGGCACGGCGACATCCGGCTTTCCAGACCCCGGCCTGTCATCCGCGCTACACCGAGAAGCTTGATCCGAAACCCCATATCTGCGGCTTGACGGATGTCGTCGATCGAGATGCGTTCGATCCCTTCGATCTCCATAGCGTCAAAATTGACCTGCGTGCCAAAAGCGATTGCGGCCAGAAGCGCAAGCTTGTGGCCGGCGTCGATGCCGCCCACGTCTAGCGTCGGATCGGCTTCCAGATATCCCAAAGCGTCGGCTTCGGCGAAGACCTCGTCATAGCTTAGACCGGCGGCTTCCATCCGTGTGAGGATGTAGTTGCACGTGCCGTTCATCACGCCGATGACTCGGCTAATCTCGTTTCCGGCAAGCCCTTCGGTCAGTGTCTTGATCACCGGAATGCCGCCCGCAACCCCTGCCTCAAACCGGATCAACGCACCCTGCGCCTCGGCTTGTTCGGCGAGCGGTTGGCCATGCAGCGCCAAAAGCGCTTTATTCGCTGTCACCACGTCCTTGCCCACCGCAAGCGCCGTCTCGATCGAGGTTTTGGCCGGGCCATCGCTGCCACCGATCAGTTCGACGAAGACATCGACATCGTCGCGTGCGGCCAGTGCGATGGGGTCGTCTTCCCAAGCATAGGCTGCAAGGTCCACACTTCGGTCCTTGTGCTGGCTGCGCGCCGAAACAGCAGAAATCTCGACCGGCCGACCGGCCCGAGCAGTCAGAAGATCGCCATGCCGCTGGACGATCCGGACAACGCCCGTGCCGACAGTGCCAAGACCTGCAATGCCAAGCCGAAGAGGTGGGTTCATTTGAGGCGCTCCGGAATGTTACGTGTCGGCCCACGCGGCTTATCGCAACGGCGCAGGCACGACAATGGATCTACGCGATCATCGGGTTTGATCCGCTCGGCGGCGAAGTGCGTCAGCCCGAGCTTCAAGTGCTGCGTTTTCTTTTTCGCTTTCTTCGATGGGCGCAGGTGAGGGAGTTGGAACCTGCCCAAGCGGTAGAAGCGCGGGAAACGTGTTGTCCTCTGGCTCCGGTCCCAGAAGCTCTTCGATCTCGAGGCGCGGTTCGCAGGCTACAAGAACGAGCACTGAAAGAACAAGTAAGGGGCGGCGATCCATGGGGCCGGACCCTAGGGCCAGGCCCTTATCGGCACAAGTGTGTCTCCACGGGGGGCGTTACACCGTCTCTGGCTGTGGCAGGGGCTTGGCGAACCGCTTTAGCACCCCCGTTTCGGGATCGCGCAGGGGTTCGGAAGAGTACTGGCAAACATAGGCGCGGCGCGGTCGACCGGTCGTGTTCGGACCGGACCGGTGCAGGGTCAGGCTCGAAAACGCGACGATGGTGCCCGCTTCACAGATCATTGGTAGTCCAGGATCGTCGCCAGTATAACCATTCATCTCGCTCGTTTCGTCCTGCCATTCGTGGGGGTCGATGCCCGGGTCTTTGTCCAGATCGCGCGGCAAAATGTAGACGCATCCGTTCTGTTCCGTCGTGTCGTCAAGCGCGATCCAGACCGTCAAATACGGCCGGTGATCGTAGCCCACATAGGCGCCGTCCTGATGCCAGGCGAAACTGGCGCCTGTTCCCTGTCCCTTCACCACGAATTGTTCGTTGAACAAAAAACTGTCGGTTCCAAGGCAGGCGCGGACGATCCGCTCAACCTTGGGGCCCAGAAGGAAGCGTTCCACGTCCGGGAACTCCTCGTGCCGGTGCGCAAGGAAGCGCCGGGCGTGGCCAAGGCCAATCTTGTGCCGGTCACCGCCGCCATCGTCGACGGGCTCGGCAAGAAGCGTGTCGCAGGCAGACCGCAGGATCTGCAATTCGTCTTGTTCAAGCGCCCCGGGGAACGCTGTGTAGCCTTGCCTTTGGAAACTTGCGGTAGCGGTCATTTCTGGATCCTTTGCAATAAACATCGTGTAGCGTCCAAATCGCTCAGTGTCTTCGCATCCGAAGTCGAATAGATTGCAAAAATGATCGAAGCCCATCCATTGGTCCAAGATCCACCCTGGGCCGCGTTTTGGCAGAGGTCAGAGCGGCGGGCCCATGCCTATCGCCCCTCTGTTCACGCCGAATTGGTGGTTCTGTTCGCCGTTCGAGGGACGGCAAAGTATTTTGTCGATGGGCGTGTTCTACCGCTTGCCCCGGGCGCGCTTTTGTTTGCGTGGTCTGGGGCCGCGCATTTTCTGGTCGGCGAGACCGAGATGTTCGACATGTGGGTGGCGCTGGTGTCGGCGCGGTTCGCGGATCGGGTTCCGGGGCTGTCGGTCGCCGGCAATGGGGCGGCGCCTGAGGCCCGCGTTATCCCGACGCAGGCTGTGAGAGAGCTGTCAGACCTTGCCCACCAAGTGCGGCACGCGGGTGCGGCCATGCCGGTCGGGCTGGCGTGGTGGCTTGTCCGTGCGCATCTGCACTGGACCGACGCAAGTGCCGGGGCGTCCCATGTGCTGCATCCGGCTGTGGACCGGGCCGCGCGCTTTTTGCGCGATGATCCGAATTTGGATGGAAAGACGCTTGCGCGGCGATCGGGTCTAAGCCCGGGGCGGCTTGGTGTATTGTTTCGCGCCCAGATGGGGCAGGGGATTGTCGCATTTCGCACGGCAGAGCGGCTTGAACGTGCCGGACAAGCGATCCGGGTTTCAGGCAGCGACATGACGACCGCAGCGCTTGATGCGGGCTTTGGCAGCTATTCGCAGTTTTACCGCGCCTGTTTTGCCACCCACGGCGCGGGACCGCGAGAGATCTTTGTGCACACAAAAAAAGGGGCGCCCTGAGGCGCCCCCCGGTGTTCCTTCGAAGAACTGCGACTAGTTCAGATCACCTGCGCGCGAGGCGTTCAACTGTTCCTCGACCGATGCAACGGTCGACGTGAGGGCGTTGAACACGTCCTCGCCGCCATCAACGTTTTCCTTGAACCAATCGTAAACCGGTGCCGCGGCCTGCTTGAAGGCCTCTTTCTCGTCCGGTGTCGGTACATAAAGGTCGCCACCACCGGCCACGAAGTCTTCATAGGCCTGGATAGACTTGCGCTTCGGAGACGCGAAGGTGGCCTGCTGGAGTTGATAGAACCCGTCAAGAACGACCCGCCGCAGGTCCTCGGACATCGACGCAAAGATCTCGTTGTTCATCATCCAGAGGGCGCCCATGTAGGCATGGCCGTCAAGGGTCACGTACTGAAGACCTGCATCGGGGAACTTCATGCCCATAATGTCGGTGATGCCGTTCTTCGACCCTTCGACGACGCCTGTCTGGAACGACGTGAAGAGTTCTGGCCATGGGATCGGGGTCGGCGACGCGCCGAGCGCCTTGACCAGTTCCTGAGGAAGATCAGCTACAACGGTCCGGATCTTCAGGCCTTCCATGTCACCCGGGCTTTGAATACGGCGCTTGGTGTTTGCGAAGTTCCGCCAACCGCCTGTGTTCCCAATGGTCATCAGGCGTACGGCCCCGCCGGAATCTTCCAGGATCTTTTCCTGAAGAAGGTTCATAATTGGCGTGTCGTTCTGCAGCGAGGCTTCGGCAACGCGGTCGTCGGCCATCAGGTACGGCAGGTCAAAGACCTGGACGTACGGAAAGATGTTTGCTGCACCGCCCGAGGTGACGATCGCGATATCGATCGTTCCGTCGGCCACACCTTGTGTGCACTCTGTCCCGTTCGAGCAAAGCTGAGTGCCCATAAAGATCTCGACGCCAATTGCACCGTTTGATGCCGCCTCGACGTAGTTCTTAAAGACGATGAGCCCGTCGTAGTCCTCGTCATTCTCATTCGAGTTCGCGGTTGCGCGAAGCTTGAAATCCTGCGCCAACGCGGCGGCAGGCGTCACGGCAAGCGCCGTCGCCAGAAGCAGTTTGGTGATCCCTTTGATCATTGAAGTCTCCCTTGTTGTCAGATCAGTTCGTTGGTGGGGCCGGATTGATGCAGGCCTGGAACCCAATGTCTGGGCCGCAGCCGAGGAACCCGGTCAGATAAGGCACAGTCATGGAAATTTCGGGGATGTAGGTGATCAGGAAGATCACTAGTACCTCGACGGCGAGGAACGGCAGAATCGCTTTCGAGATCGTTTCGACCTTCTCGCCCGAGACCGACGAGGCGACGAACAAGACCAGCCCCATGGGCGGAGTTGCGAGCCCGACAGTCAGGTTCACACTCATGATGATTGCGAAGTGCACGGGATGCACGCCGAGATCGACAAAGATCGGGCCCAGGATCGGCCCAAGGATGATGATCGCGGGACCGGCATCCAGGAACATGCCGACGATGAAGAGAAGCAGGTTGATCAGGAACAGAAGGATCAACGGGTTCTCTGACAGTGACAGGATGAACTCTGCCAGGATTTGCGGAGCGTAGGATAGTGATACAACGGTCTTAAAGGCCATCGCCGCGCCGACGAGCAACAGCACAACGGCCGAGGTCATGGCCGCACGGCTGAGGACATCGGGCAAATCCTCAAGCCGCATTGTCCGGAGGATCAGGAAGGCAACCAAAAGCGCATAGAACACGGCCACAGCGGCGGCTTCGGTGGGCGTGAAGACGCCCAAAAGGATGCCACCAAGAATAAGGATCGGCGTTTGAAGGGGAACGACAGCGCGCTTGCAGACGAGCCTGAAGTCTTGGCTCACCCTTTTGCGCATCGCCATCAGCAGGAGATGTGCCGCAACGACCGACACGGCGAAGGTCGCCAGAAGAAGCGTGTTGGCGCCGCCATCCTCGGCGCCCTCGGCCGCCTGTCCAAAGCCTGTCGACGCCGTAAAGATGGCGTAGAACAGCCAGCCCAGGTTCAGCCGCAGCAGGATGAACGATGCCCAGTATTCGCCTTTGCGGATGTCGCCGCCCTTGCGCACAATCCGCTCGGCCTTGGGCAGGTCATATCGGTCCGCCAGGCCCCGCACCATCAGCATCAGGCCAAGACCCACCATGACACCCGGCACGATGCCGGCAAGGAACAGGGCCGCCACGCTTTCGCCCATGACGTAGGCGTAGATAATCATGATGCCCGACGGCGGGATAATCGGCCCGATCACCGACGAAGCGGCCGTGATCGCGGCGGCGAAACGCCGTGTGTAGCCTTGCTTTTCCATCGCCGGGATCAGCATCGACCCAAGGGCCGAGGTGTCAGCCACAGCAGACCCCGATAGCCCGGCAAACAGGATCGACGACAAGACATTCACATGCGCCAAACCACCTCGCAGGTGCCCCATCAACGCCTGACTGAACTCGACCAGACGGATCGTAATCCCGCCCTTATTCATCAGCTCTCCGGCGAGCATGAAGAATGGGATCGCCATCAAAGGAAAGCTGTCCATCCCGTTGTAAACGTTACGGTAAAGAAGCGTTATGTCTCGCTCTTGTCCGTTCAGCCACAGCAAGATCCCTGGCGCCGCCAGCAACCCGAAGAACACAGGCAGACCAATCATCAAGAAAATCAGAAAGACGGGTAGGAACCAGATCAGCATGGGCTCACTCCGCCATTATCTCTTCTTCGCCCGGCGAGATCGGGCGCAGACCTTTGCCACCGCCAAGCATCTTGATCAGCGTGCGAAGGATCAGTTCGACATTGACGATCAGGAGTAGCGTGACTCCGATGGCGAGCGATGCCATCATCCACGCCTTCGGGACTTTTTCCCAGCCATCCCCGGTCGGGTAATAGAGGGACGAGGTTGCAAACCGGCCGCCAAAACCCGTGACCTCTGCCCAACCGATCTGCACGGCAAGCACAAGGACCGCACCCGAAACAATCAAAAGTACTAGCGAAAGAAGGGCGCCCAGGTTCTTCGGCAGAGCCACCAAGAGCATGTCGATTGCCACGAAACCACCACGCCGATACGCCATCGGGGCGATCAGCCCGGTCATCCAGAGCATCATGAAACGAGCGAGTTCTTCGGGCCAGGGCAAGGGGTTATTCAGCGCGTAGCGGAAAAACACCTGAACGAGGATCGCAGCCACCATCAGGGCAATGGCTAAGATCGCGATCCAACGACCGATCTTCAGCACCGTGTCATTCCACAATTGGAATGGCACCAGAATACCCTTGAGCACGCCCATGGCGTCCTCCTCCCTTTCGGCACGGTTTTCCCGCGCCTTGTTCAATCACCTTCGGCGGTCAGGACGCGTCTGTAAAGCGCCCGTAAACACCAGAAGAGAATAGAAGCGGTGCGCCCTCCCGATGCTCCGCCTCCAAAACCCGACCGACCACAATGAGGTGATCTCCACCGTCATGGGACGCAATTCGCACACAATCAAAGCGCGCAAGGCACCCTGCGATCTGCGGAACGCCAGCGTCGTCTGGCGACCAAGCGAGCCCCTCGAAATCGTACCCGTCACGCGAAAACCTGCGGCACATATCGGTTTGATCATCACCCAGAATGTGGATGGCATAGCGTTCTGCTGCCTCGTATGCCGGGAACCGGCGCGAGGCACGCGCGGGCGACCACAGAACCAACGGCGGATCGAGCGACACACTGGCAAACGAGTTTGCGGTGATCCCGAGCGGTCCAAGCTCTGTCGCACATGTCACAACTGTGACACCGGTCGCGAACCGACCAAGCGCGTCCCGAAACTCGCGTTCGGTCTCCTTCGAGGGGGTGAAGGATGTCATGGGATGGCAGGCTCCTCCGTCGGCCATGTCAGGGAACCTCGTGACCTAGGGCGGCCGTATAAAGTTCAAACCAGATCTGGCGATCCATTTCGACCTTTAGCGCGTCTGAAATCCGTGCAATGCGGTCTAGCCGATTGGTTCCCAGAACTGGCATGATCCGGGCGGGGTGCGCCAAAAGCCATGCTATGGCAACGGCGGCACGGTCGGTCCCACTGGCGTCCGAAATCGCATCAAGCTTGGCGCGTAGATCACTGTCAAGGTTTGCAAATAATGCACCGCCCCCAAGAGGAGACCAGGCCATTGGCGCGATCCCACGCTCCTGCAGATAGGCGATATCGCCATTGGTAAATGGCGCGTGACAGACAAGACTGATTTCAATCTGGTTTGTCACAAGCGGTGTTTTCATCGCCGATTGTAGAAGCGACCAGTCGTGCAGCTTGAAATTCGAAACACCAACCGCGCGAACTTTCCCGGAGACGACAAGATCATCAAGCACGGACGCGGTTTCGCAGGCATCCATAAAAGGGTCGGGCCGATGGATCAGAAGAACATCAATCCGGTCAGTGCCCATCAGGGAAAGCGACTGGTTGACGGACGCTTCGATATGCGCGCGCGAGGTATCGTAATACTTTACGCGTGCATCCGCGTGCCGCCCGGCGGGGGCCACGATGTCGCACTTTGTCACGATCTCGATCTTGTCGCGCAGGCCGGGCGCGGCATTGAGTGCAGCGCCCAAGATCTCTTCGGCCATGTAGCCGCCGTAAATGTCGGCCTGGTCCATCGTTGTGATGCCCTGCGCCAGGCAGGCTTCGACCTTTGCCTGCACATGTGCGGGCGACGTGTCTTCGTCATCGCCTAGCCGCCACATGCCATAGATCAGGCGCGACAGCGAAACCTCTTTGGTCAGGTCTATCCGGTCCATTACGTGCGCGCTCCTGCGCCGAGCGGCGTCTCCGGTGTCTCGGAGGGCACGCGACCATACACATGCGGCAGCGAACAGGTCTTTAGCTGCGGCAGAACGCGCTGCCCGAACGAGATGCATTCGTCGATATGCGGGTAGCCGGAGAATATGAAGGCCCGTATGCCCATCTTCTTGTAGTCCTCAATTTCGGACAGCACCTGATCCGTGGATCCGACAAGCGCCGCGCCGCAGCCCGACCGTGCCCGGCCGACCCCGGTCCACAGATGCGGTTCGACGTAGCCGAACTTGTCGGCCAGTTCGCGTGCCTTTGCCTGATGCGCCACACCGAGCGAGATTGAATCGTGCGCCCGGTCCCGGATCAGCTGTCCGTATTCATCATCAAGCCTGGAAACAAGGTGTTCGGCGTATTCCTTGGCTTCGGCTTCGGTATCGCGAACGATCATATGAACCCGCAGCCCGTAATCCAGGGTGCGGCCATACCGCTCTGCCACTGCGTTGACGTCACGCATCCGCTGCGCGATCTGTTCCTTGGGTTCGGGCCACATCAGATAAACGTCGCAGTGCTGCCCGCAAAGGTCCAGAGCTGCAGGACTATAACCGCCGAAATACATCAACGGCCCGCCGTTCTGCTGATAAGGCTTCGCAGGCCCCGCTGTTACTCCTTTGAAATTATAGACTTCGCCGTCGTAATTGATCTCGTCCTGGGTCCAGACCTGACGCAGGATCTCGACCACCTCGCGCGACCGCTGGTAGCGAAACTTCGATTCAGCAACCTCGCCCGGGAAATCCGACGAGATGATATTGATCGTCAGCCGGCCCTCAAGCATGTGGTCCAGCGTCGCAATCGTGCGCGCCAGCATGATCGGCTGCATTTCTCCGCAGCGGACGGCGGCCAGCATGTTGATCTTTTCGGTCAAGGGCGCGCAGCCCGCGACGAAAGACAGCGTATCCTGACCGACCTGATACGATGAAGGGCACAGGATGTTCCGGAACCCTTGGGCCTCGGCTTCGAAAAGAATATCCCGGCAATGCGCCCAGCTTGACCGCAATGCACCGTCCGGCACGCCCAGATAGGCATAATCGTCAGAACAAAGTGCAGAGAACCAAGATACCTCTGCGGCATCGAGATCGGCGGATGTCACGGGAACGATGGTCATCGAATCTCTCGGAACGGGCGAATTGACCCTTGCGTAGCATTCGCCATGATGTGCATCAATAGTGTATCAATTTGATGCGCGATCCCGATGTCCGACCCAACCGCCCTGCCAAAATACGTGCAGACCGCTGAACTGTTGATGCGCGACATCGCGGCTGGTCGCCTGGTTGATGGCGAACGCCTGCCTCCAGAGAGAGATATGGCGGCCGGGCTTGGAATTGCGGTCGGAACCCTGCGCAAAGCACTGGCCGATCTGGAGGAACGCGGGTTTCTGGACCGCGTACAGGGCTCTGGAAACTACGTTCGAGCAGGGGCAGAAGCATCAGGAATTTATGCGCTTTTCAGATTGGAACATAAGGAGGGTGGTGGACTTCCGACCGCCGAGACGTTTGCCGTTCATCGTCGGACAAAGCCCGTGGATGCACCCCCATTTGGACCGTCGGTTGAAGGCCACCGGATCCGCCGTCTGAGGCGTCTTGACGGTGTGCCTGCGGCCTTGGAAGAGATTTGGCTCGACGGCGACCGAGCGGGTGTGATCACACCGGACGATCTAAGCGAGTCGCTCTACTATTTTTACCGCCAGAGACTTGGATTCTGGATCGCGCATGCTGAGGATCGTGTGTCTGTCGCTCCTGCACCGGACTGGGCAACGGCGCCATTTTTGCTGGAACCTGGACAAAACGCAGGATACGTGGAGCGACTTGCGCGCGATCAAGACGGTCACCCGGTCGAGTTTTCGCGCACTTGGTTCGACCCGGGCAGGGCCCGGTATGTTGCGCGCTTGAAATAGGGACAGGGCATGGCACTTAACTACGGCATCATCGGGTGCGGGATGATGGGGCAAGAGCATATTCGCAACATTGCGCTTCTGCCGGATGCGCGAGTTGCGGCGATCTTTGAGCCGGATGAAATCATGGCGCAGGCCGCGAAGTCGATGGCGGTCAATGCCCGTGTCCACGACAACGTCTGGTCGCTTCTTGAGGATCCGGGTGTCGACGCGCTCTTGGTCGCCAGCCCAAACCATCTTCACGTTCCGCAACTTCATGAGATTGCCGCGCGCCGGCCGCTGCCTTTGTTGGTCGAAAAGCCCCTTTACACGGATCCCGAGGACGCACAGCGGATTGCCGAACTGGAAGGGTCCTATCCCGCGCCGATTTGGGTGGCGATGGAGTACCGATACATGCCGCCTGTGGCGAAATTCATTGAAGAGGTGCATTCGGCGACCGGTGGCGTAAAGATGCTGACGATCCGCGAGCACCGGTTTCCGTTTCTGCAAAAAGTCGGCAACTGGAACAGGTTCAACCGCTACTCTGGCGGAACGCTCGTCGAGAAATGCTGCCATTTCTTTGATCTCATGCGTCTGATCCTTAAGGACGAGCCGGTGCGGATCATGGCTTCGGGCGGACAGGAAGTGAACCATCTTGGCGAACGCTACGAGGGCGAGGTGCCAGATATCTGGGACACTGCCTATGTCATTGCCGAGTTCTCGCGCGGGTCGCGGGCGATGCTTGAGCTTTGCATGTATGCCGAAGGATCACGCTATCAGGAAGAGCTGACGGCAACCGGCCCGGATGGCAAGATCGAGTGCTTCGTCCCGGGTCCCGGCCGATTTTGGCCGACCCATCTGGGCGCGCCGCCGGTGGCGCAGGTCATTGTCAGCCCGCGCAGCCCGAAGGGCCCGATGGCGGTCGACATTCCAGTGGATCCAACGCTTCTGGACGCGGGCGATCACAACGGCTCGACATTCTATCAGCACGTCCTGTTCCAGCGCATGATAGACGAAGGCGGCGTCCCGGCAGTCACGCTGAACGACGGCGCATGTGCTGTTGCGATGGGCCTTGCTGCGCAGAAAGCGGCGCAAACCGGTCAGGTCGTCGAGCTTTAGAAGGGCGCGCGCTTTCCTCACGCGCACCTCAGATGCAGCAAGCGGTTGGGCTACTCCCCGGGTAGCACTTCGAAAGGGTAGCGCTTGTCACGGGAATCGACCCAGTACAAAGCGCCGTCTTCCTGCTCGATGGCATAAGACGACCAGCCAGAGTTTTCCCACCAGCTTTCATAGGTGTTTTCCGCCGCGTTGACCCGCCACTTGCCGTGGTCGGACGGCGCGCCTTGGGGTGTGTACAATGTCCCTCCGTTTTCCCAGAAAACCTGGTCGTACTGGGTTCCGTTCCAATCTCCCTTGATGCGCTGACCCGAAAGCAATTCTTCGATCTCGGCCGCGGTCAGGCGCGACGACTGGGCCACGGCCGGGGGCGCGGCGGCGAAGGCGATCGAAGAAAGAATCAGTGTCCTGCGCTGCATGGCGTTCTCCCGTTTCGACGTCCCAAAACTCTACGCTCCGATGCGGTGACTCGTCCAAGAAATCTGCCCGATGGCCTTGGGCAATCACGTGGATGTGCAGAAGCGCCGTGCCGCGACATAGGCATGTCGGATTTGAAGATGCGGGGCCCGGACCTTCCGCCCAACATAGCACGAGCACGAAATTCCGCGTTCCGGAGCCATCGCCATGACCGTGACAGACCTGACCGCCGTTTTGAAACCCGTCGCCGAGGCCCGGGGGTTGCCGAATGCGCATTATATATCCGAGGCCGTTTTCGAACAGGAACGCGAACCGCTGTGGTTCCAGACCTGGGCTGGTATTTGCACCGCCTCGGATGTGCCCGAACCGGGCGATGCACGGCCGGTCGATTTTCTTGGCGTGCCACTTTTCGTGCTCCGCGGCAGGGATGGCATTGTGCGGGTGTTTCAAAACATCTGCCGTCATCGTGGCATGATTCTTGTGAACGAACCCCGCAAGATCGAAGGGGCAATCCGCTGCCCATATCATTCGTGGTGCTACAGCCATCAAGGCAAGCTTGTCGCAACGCCCCATGTCGGAGGACCGGGACAGAACACGCACCCCGATATGGACCGCGACGAGATGGGGCTGATGGAGGTACGCGCACATGTCTGGATGGATGTGGTGTTTATCAACCTCTCGGGCGATGCGCCGCCGTTCGAAGACGTCCATGCGGACCTGATCGCACGGTGGTGCGAATTCGATGTCCCACTGTATCATGGGGGCGCCGACAGCACCTTCACACTCGAATGCGGAACGAACTGGAAGCTCGCGGTCGAAAACTATTGCGAAAGCTACCACCTGCCTTGGGTCCATCCGGGGTTGAACAGCTACTCTCGGCTCGAAGATCATTATCATATTATCGAGCCTGGCCGCTTCAGCGGACAGGGAACCGAAGTTTACCGCCAGATCGAGGATCAGGACGGAACCCGCTTTCCCGATTTTCCGGGCTTGTCGGCGAAGTGGGACCAAGCGGGCGAGTACATCACTGTCACGCCCAACGTGATGCTTGGGGTTCAGCGTGACCACGTGTTCGCCATCGTGCTGGAGCCCAAGGGGGCAGGCCGGACACTGGAACACATTCACCTCTACTACGCGTCGCCCGCAACCCCGGAAAGCCTGCGCCAAAAAAATGCCGAACAGTGGCGGGTCGTGTTTGTCGAGGACATTGGCGTCGTCGAAGGCATGCAGGCCGCGCGCGGGTCTTACGGGTATGATGGCGGTCGGTTTTCGCCCGCGATGGATGGGCCGACCCACGCGTTTCACACCTGGGTCGCGGAACGGCTTTCGGGGACTTCGATTGCCGCCGAATGACGATGCCGACACCGACCGAAAAATTGAGGAGGCGTCTCGAGATTCGGACGCAGGTTTCTTGATGCGCGCCTATACGGTTGAAGCGAACCGGCTTGAAAGACTGGGCGAAACCGATGCAGCGATGTTCTTTCTGACCCATGCCTATATCTGGGCGCTGGATGGCGGGTTGCCGGAAGCGAACGCTCTGCACGCCCGGCTCCGCGAGGCGGGCCGCGAGGTATGAACCAAAGCTCTCGGGCCCGTGTCGCGCGGCAATGACGAAACCAAAGAGGGGCAAGGGGGCCAACGCATGAAAACCGCAGCGCAGGTTGTCGTGATCGGAGGCGGCGTGGTCGGGTGTTCGGTGCTCTACCACCTGACTAAGCTTGGCTGGTCGGATGTGATGTTGATCGAACGTTCCGAGCTGACCAGCGGATCAACCTGGCATGCGGCTGGCGGGTTTCACACGCTAAACGGCGACACAAACATGGCAGCGCTTCAGGGCTACACGATCCGGCTCTACCGCGAACTTGAGGAGATCACTGGATTGTCCTGCGGGCTTCACCACGTGGGTGGCGTGACGCTGGCTGACACGCCCGAACGGCTGGACATGCTAAAGGCGGAGCGTGCGAAGCACCGGTTCATGGGGCTGGAGACGGATATTCTGACGCCGGACGAGGTGCGCGAGAAGGCTGAACTGGTGAATACCGATGGCGTTCTGGGCGCGCTTTACGACCCGCTTGACGGGCACCTCGATCCTTCTGGCACGACCCATGCCTATGCGAAAGCCGCGCGGATGGGCGGGGCAGAGATCGAGACCCACTGCCGGGTCATCGAAACCAACCCTAAGCACGATGGCAGTTGGGAGGTGGTGACACAAAACGGCACGATCCATGCCGAGCATGTGGTGAACGCTGCCGGGCTTTGGGCGCGGGAGGTGGGCGCCATGGCCGGTGTCTACATGCCGCTTCTGCCGATGGCGCACCAGTACCTTGTGACCGAGGATATTCCCGAGATCTACGAACGCGGGACCGAGTTTCCACATGTGATGGATCCCGGCGGCGAAAGCTATCTTCGGCAAGAGGGCCGGGGCCTATGTATCGGGTTCTACGAACAGCCATGCGAGCCCTGGGCGGTCGATGGGACACCTTGGGATTTTGGGCACGAGCTTTTGAACGATCACTTCGAAAAGATCGAAGATTCTGTTGCTTTTGCCTATAAGCGCTTCCCGGTGCTCGAGCGTGCCGGGGTCAAACGCGTGATCCATGGCCCCTTCACTTTTGCGCCCGACGGAAACCCGTTGGTGGGTCCGGTGCCTGGCCTGAGAAACTATTGGTCGGCCTGCGCGGTCATGGCGGGCTTTAGTCAGGGCGGCGGGGTCGGGCTAAGCCTTGCACAGTGGATGGTGGACGGTGAACCGGAACGCGACGTGTTTGCCATGGATGTCGCACGCTTTGGGCGCTGGACAACGCCGGGCTATACGGTGCCCAAGGTCACCGAAAACTATCAGCGCCGGTTCTCGGTCAGTTACCCCAACGAAGAACTTCCAGCCGCGCGCCCCTTTCGCCGGACCATGATGTATGACGTCTTCGACCGCATGGGCGCGGTCTGGGGCGCGCAATACGGGCTTGAGGTGCCTAACTATTTTGCGGAAGAGAGCGAGCCCAGGTTCGAAACCCCAAGCTTCCGACGGTCGAACGCGTGGGAGGCCACACGCCGCGAGGTGATGGCTGTCCGGACCGGGGTCGGGATCAACGAGACCCAGAACTTCGGCAAGTTTCGCGTCACGGGGCAGGGCGCCCGTGCCTGGCTCGACCGGATTATGGCGGGCCGCATCCCCAAGCCCGGCCGTTTGTCCCTGACCCCGATGCTGTCGCCCAAGGGCCGCATCATCGGCGATTTCACAGTGTCTTGCTTAAGCGAGACCGAGTTTCGCCTGACCGCAAGCTACGGCGCGCAGGATTACCACCTGCGCTGGTTTGAAGCGCACGCAAGCCCTGAACTTCGGGTCGAGAATACCTCGGACACTTTCACGGGTTTTCAAATCGCTGGCCCCCAAGCACGTGCGCTTTTGTCCAGCGTGACATCGTCCGACGTTTCCGCCGATGCGTTCCGCTTCCTCGATGTGCGCCGGATGACAGTGGGGTTGGTCGATTGCATCGTTCAGCGCGTCAGCTACACCGGCGATCTGGGCTATGAGATCTTTTGCGACGCTACGGGGCAAAGGGCGCTTTTCGATGCGCTTTGGCAGGCGGGGCAGGCGTTCAGCCTGAAACCCTTTGGGATGCGCGCAATGATGAGCCTTAGGCTCGATCGGTTCTTCGGATCCTGGATGCGAGAATTCTCGCCGGATTACACCCCGGCAGAGACGGGGCTTGATCGCTTCATTTCCTGGAAGAAGAACGCCGATTTCATCGGCCGCGCGGTGGTGGAGGCAGAGCGCACCCAACCGCCCGACCGCGTGCTTGCGGTGTTTGAGGTTGACGCAGACGACGCAGATGTCTGGGCGTACGAACCGATCTGGCTTGACGGCCGCGTGCAGGGATTTTGCACGTCGGGCGGTTTTTCCCACTATGCGGGCAAGTCCATCGCCATGGGGTTTGTGCCACGTGACCGCGCGGAAGCGGGGCTCGAAGTCGAGATTGAAATTCTAGGCGATTTGCGCCCCGCGCGGTTGATCACCGAGCCGCTCTATGATCCCGAGGGCAGCGTCTGAAGTCCTAGATATGCATGGCGCAGAGTCGCGGCCGCGGACCTTTGTTTGGTGAATATGGACGGCTGTATTGCGGGACTTTGCTGGCATTGATCAATTGCGCTTGCCCGAAGCACGACCAGCTTCAATCCGCAACATTGACGGGCGATAAGTGGTTAGACCTTGTTGTTTCAAGGAAGGGTGCGCTGATGCTCAAATGTCTGATGCTCGATGTCGATGGAGTGCTTGTAGACGGTCGCCCTCGTGATGGATTGCGTTGGGACATTGATCTGAGCAAGGACATGGGAGTTTCGGCCAAGGCTCTTGTCGATGAGTTCTTCAAGCGTGATTGGAAAGATATTGTCATCGGCAAAAAGGATATGCGGCCTGCTCTTTCTGCGGTGCTTAAACGTATCGCCCCGTCTGTGGAGGCAGAAGACCTCATAGCTTATTGGTTTCAGATGGATTCTCGCATCGTGGAACCAGTACTCTCAGATGTAAGGAAGGCGCGGCAGCAGGGACTTCCTGTTTACCTGGCAACAAATCAAGAGCACTTGAGGGCAACTTACCTAATGCAAACGATGGGCCTGCGTCATGAAGTTGATGGCATCGTGTACTCGGCCAAAGCGGGTAGCAGGAAACCCCAAATCGAGTTCTATTGCTTTGCTGAGCGCGAGACAGGGCGCCAGCCGCACGAGATGCTTTTGGTTGATGACACGCTGCCAAATGTAGAAGCAGCTCAATCGGCGGGTTGGGAGGCAGTCCTCTGGGATGGAACGGACGAGCTGTCTGCTATTTTGAAACGCAGCATTTGGTAAGGTGGGCTCATGGCCGTCGTTTGCGGCGCCGCGTTCGGACAGCCGCGTCCCGTTCGAAACGATCACTCTGCAGACGAAAGAGCGTTAAGGCCAGCGAACGCTTAACTGGCCCTCAGGTCGTGGCTGGTAGATGCGTGGGCGTTCGCCCTTAGATCGCGAGGTACTCGGCGCGCAGCGCTTCGTCGTTCAGCACCTCTTCGGCGTCGCCGTCATAGACGATGCTGCCGGTGTCAAGGATCACCGCACGGTCCGCAAGTTGCAGCGCGCGCACGGCGTTCTGTTCGACGATCACCGTGGTTATCCCCTGTTCCTTGATGTGGACCAGCGTTTTCTCGATTTCATCAACGATTACGGGTGCAAGTCCCTCGTAGGGTTCGTCGAGAAGCAGCACCTTAATATCGCGGCAAAGCGCGCGGGCAATCGAAAGCATCTGCTGTTCGCCGCCCGAAAGCGTCGTGCCTTCCTGCGTCTTCCGCTCGCCCAGGCGGGGAAACAGGTCGTAGACCCGATCCAGCGTCCAGCCGATTGGCGGCGCGATCTGGGCGAGCTTCAGGTTTTCTTCCACCGTCAGGCCCTGGATGATGCGGCGGTCTTCGGGCACCAGTGCCAGACCGGCCTGTGCGGCCTGTGCTGACGACATGTTGTGCAGGGGCTGGTGATCAAGCCAGATCTCACCATGCGTGACCGCCGGGCTACCGACGCGCGCGACCGCACGCAGGGTCGAGGTTTTGCCAGCACCGTTCCGACCGAGCAGGGCGAGGATTTCGCCCTCGTGCACAGTGAAGCTGACCCCCTGAACGATATAGCTTTCGCCGTAATAGGCGTGCATGTCATAGACCGAGAAGAAGGCCGGCGCCGTTGACGCCTTGTTGGCGTGGGCGGAAAAGTCGGGGCGTTCGTTCATGTCCTTTGCCTCCCGTTAATGGGTCGTGCCCAAGTAGGCTTCCTGGACCTTGGGATGGCCCTTGATGTTCTCTGGCGTGTCTTCGACAAGTGGTGTGCCCTGTGCCAGAACGGTAATTCGTTCAGCCAGCGAAAAGACGACATGCATATCGTGTTCGATGATCGCCATCGTGATATCGCGCTTCTCGTTGATCTCTTTCAACAGGTCGATCGTGTTGTTGGTATCGGCGCGCGCCATCCCGGCGGTCGGTTCGTCAAGCAGCAGAAGGCGGGGGTTCTGGACAAGGCACATGGCCATCTCCAACCGTCGCTTGTCGCCGCGCGACAGGGAGGCTGCGTGCATGTCCCGTTTCTCGAGCATGTTGACATCGTCGAGGATTTCTTCGGCCTGCGCGACGATGTCGGCTTCGGCGCCAACGCTTTCAAAGGCGTGCATGCGGAAGGCGCCGTCGCGTTTGGCAAAGCAGGGGATCATGACGTTTTCGAACACCGTCAGGTCGCCGAAAATTTCAGGCGTTTGAAACACCCGGCTGATCCCCATCTGGTTGATCTCGTGTGGGCTACGTCCCAGAACGGACTGGCCATCGAACATCACCGAACCGCTATCGGGGATCAACTTGCCGACGAGCACGTTCAGCAGCGTCGACTTACCTGCGCCGTTAGGGCCAATGATCGCGTGGACCGTGTTTTCCTGGACGCTCAGGTTCACATCTCCCAGAGCCTGAAGGCCGCCGAACCGTTTGCCCACGTCTTTGACTTCGAGAATTCCCATCGGTCTTTCTCCTTATTCCGCGGGCGTTTTGGCAGAGGCGGTATCCGTCTCGGCGCCGGGCTTCTTCTTTTTGCGCCCGAACAATCGACCGATCCGCTGACCGCCTTCGACGAGGCCGCCTGGAAGGAAGATCACGACCAGCATGAACACGATGCCCAGCGTCAGGTGCCAGCCTTTGCCGATGAACGGGTAGACCATAGTCACCAGTGCGTCTTCCATCCCGTCCGGCATGAAGGCGAACCATTCGTGCAGGATCGTCGAATTGATCTTGGAAATGATGTTTTCCATGTATTTGATCATGCCCGCGCCGAGGACCGGACCGATGAGCGTGCCGACACCGCCGAGGATGGTCATCAGCACAACCTCTCCAGAGGCCGTCCAGAACATCCGCTCGGGTCCGGCCTGGGTGTCCATCGCCACCATCAGACCACCCGCCAGACCGGCATACATCCCAGAGATCACGAAGGCGGCCAGCGTGTAGGGCTTGGGGTTCAGGCCAGTATAGTTCATCCGCTGCTGGTTCGATTTCACCGCCCGCAGCATCATGCCGAAGGGCGAGCGGAAGATCCGGATCGACACGTAGAAGGCCACAAGCATAACGAGCGCAGCGATGTAGTAGCCTGTGTTAAAGGTAAACAGCCAGTCTCCGACGTTCAGCTCATAGCTGGTGCGCATATCGAGCCCAAAGAGGTTTGCCCGTCCGATTTCACCCTCCGCAAGGTTCGAAAGTATCGGACGGTCGGTCGTTTTTAGCTGAAGCCCCGTTTCCCCGCCTGTCAAAGGGGTCAAGACCGAGTAGGCGAGCGCGTAGGACATCTGCGCAAAGGCCAGCGTAAGGATCGAAAAGTAGATGCCCGACCGGCGCAGCGACACGTAGCCCACGAGGATCGCGAACAGGCCCGCAAGGATCATGCCCATAATGATTGCCGGGATCACGTTCAGCGTGACCAGCTTCATCATCCAGATCGCGCCGTAGGACCCGACGCCCAGGAAGGCGGCGTGACCGAAGCTGAGATAGCCGGTCAGACCAAAGAGAATGTTGAACCCGATGGCGAAGATCCCGAAGATCACGAACCGCTGCATCAGATCGGGGTAGCCTGCGTTGAACTGCGCCATGCCCGAGCTTTCGGGGAAGGGATTCAGGATGAAGGGCGCCAGCATCGTCAGGACGATCACAAGCAGGAACAGAGAGAGGTCTTTTTTGTTCAGTCCAAGCATGTCCTTAATCCTCCATCACGCCTTTGCGCCCCATCAGACCCCTTGGACGGGTCAAGAGGACGATGATGGCGACGAGGTAGATGATGATCTGGTTAATGCCGGGGATCAGATCGATGACCCAACCCAGCGAGGCAAGACTTTCAAGAATACCCAGAAGGAAGCCAGCCAGAACTGCACCCGGAAGACTGCCCATACCGCCCACGACCACCACGACAAAGCTGAGGACCAGGAAATCCATCCCCATGTGATAGTTGGGCGAGTTGATTGGTGTATACATCACGCCGGCTAGCCCCGCGACGGCGGCGGCTATGCCGAACATGATCGTGAACCGCTTGTCGATATCGATGCCCAGTAGACCAACGGTTTCCCGATCCGCCATGCCGGCGCGGACAACCATTCCGAAGGTGGTGAACTGCAGGAAGGCGAAGACGCCGGTAATGATGGTCATCGCGAAGGCAAAATATATGATCCGCCAGTAGGGGTAGATCAGCGTGCCCGGATCAAGCCCGATCATCGCACCAAAATCGAACGAGCCCGCAAAGGTTTGCGGCGCGGGCGTGGGGATCGGGTTCGCGCCATAGAAATACTTGATTATCTCCTGCAGCACGATGGCCAGGCCGAAAGTGACAAGTATCTGGTCGGCATGCGGGCGCTTGTAGAAGTACTTGATCAGACCGCGCTCCATTGCAAAGCCGATGCCAACCATGATCGGAATGGCAAAGAGGATCGAAAGGGGCACCGCCCAGTCGATGATCGCGGCCCCGGTTGTTTCTCCGAACCAGTCGTAGATGTAAGGCACATCGACCTTCAGGGGATTGCCCAAAAAGTCGGTGCGGGTTTCGTCCACAACCTCATGGCTGAGCGTCAGGATACGGTTCAGCGTGACCGCGCAGAACGCCCCGATCATGAAGAGCGCGCCATGCGCGAAGTTCACGACACCAAGCGTGCCGAATATCAGCGTCAGACCCAGCGCAATCAGCGCATAGGCAGAGCCTTTGTCGAGGCCGTTCATGACCTGAAGGATAATGGCTTCCATGGGTTCGCTCTCTCGCTTTGACTGGACCGACCGTGCCCCACCCCGTTTCGGGGCCGGTATCAGGAACCGAGGGATGTCCGGGCGCCAGAAGGCGCCCGGAGAAGGGAGACTATGCGCCCGGGTTGCACTCGCCCAGCGAAGCGTCGGCGCCGCCGAATTGCGGGTGATCGGGTGCATAGGTCACTTGCGCGACCGGCGTGATTTCGACGATCTCCAGAAGGTCGAATTCCGATGTCGGGTTTTCCTTCCCCTTCACCACAAGCACGTCCTTGAAGCACTGATGGTCGTCGCCGCGATAGAGCGTTGGTCCATTGCCAAGCCCGTCGAACTCGAAATCCTTCAGAGCTTCGCCGACAGCGCAGGGGTTGAACGAGCCCGCCCGGTTCACAGCGTCCGCGTAAAGCAGCGTCTGCACGTAGCAGGTGTGTGCCGCCTGCGACGGTGGGAAGCCGTACTTCGTACCGAACGAGCGAGTGAACGCCTGCGACCCTTCGTCGGGCAGCGACCAGTGCCAGTTCGTCGAGCCGAAGATGCCCTTGACGTTCGCGCCCGCACCGCGCGCCATGAGGCGCGAGTACAAAGGAACCACGATCTCGAAGTTCTTGCCGTTGACCTCACGGTCGCGCAGTCCGAACTGAACGGCGTTGGTCAGCGAGTTGACCATGTTGCCGCCATAGTGGTTGAGAACCAGAACGTCGGCATCTGTTTGCAGAACCGGCGCGATGTAGGACGAGAAGTCCGTTTGCGTCAGCGGCGTCAGAACCGTTTCCACTGTTTCCCAGCCCACGCCTTCGGTCGAGGTCCGAACGGCTTCCTCTGTCGTGTAGCCCCAGTTGTAGTCGGCCGTCAGGTGATAGGCTTTCCGGTCCGTGCCGTAATTCGCGGCCAGGATCGGCGCAAGCGCCGCACCCGACATGTACGAATTGAAGAAGTGGCGGAAGCCGTTGGCCTTCCGATCTTTGCCGGTGGTGTCGTTCGAGTGGGTGAGACCCGCCATGAATATGATGCCGGCCTCTTGACATAGCGCCTGCACGGCCACCGCCACGCCCGAAGACGATCCGCCAGTGATCATGACTGCGCCGTCCTTTTCGATCATCGAACGGGCCGATGCGCGCGCGGCGTCAGACTTGGTTTGCGTATCGCCCGTGACGTATTCGACTTTCTTGCCGAGGATGCCATTGCCCTCCAGCGTCTTGGACGAAAACGTCGGGATCATCCCGCCGTCGCCACCGCCGTTCAGATGCTCGACCGCAAGTTCGTAGGCGCGCAACTCGTCGGCGCCTTCGTCAGCGTAAGGACCGGTTTGGGGCACGTTGAAGCCCAACGTGACCGTGTCGCCCTCGGGCGCGTTGGTGAATCCCGTGTGACCATCCGACCACGCGGCACTGGTGAAGATTGTCGGTACAGCAAGGCCCGCGCTGCCGACAGCCGAGGTCTTTAAGAGCCCGCGACGGGTCAGTTTCGATTGAGACATGTAAGTCCTCCCGTAAGGTTTGCCGAAAGCCTCCACCCTCGGCGGCCTAGTAAAGGCTGCGACATTATCAGTTAGAGCTGGAAAATTCCGCAACAAGGCACTTGAAACCAATAGTTTTTTTGTCAACGATTACACAGAGCGGTGGCGTCGTTTGTAAATTATTTTTCTCGCGCGCGCAGAAAGCCGTTGAAAGCCAAGGATATTCCCAGGTGGCCAAACCCTCATTGACCGGCAGTCGCATCCGAGAACGCCGTATTGACCGCGGTCTGAAACAAGCGCGGCTTGCCGAGCTTTGCGATATCTCGGCCTCTTACCTCAATCTGATCGAACACAATCGCCGCAGAATCGGCGGTCGCCTCCTGAACCGGATTGCCGAAGCGCTTGAGGTCACGCCTCAGATTTTGGCCGAAGGCGCAGACGGAGCGCTTCTGGATGCACTGCGCGATGCCGCAGGGGCCGCGCCGCAAGCACGGGCTGAAGCCCCAAGACTGGAGGAATTCGCCGGACGCTTCCCGGGGTGGGCACAGCTTGTGGCGGCGCAATCGCGCAGAATTGGATCGATGGAGCGGACGGTCGAAGTTCTGAACGACAGGCTTACGCACGATCCATTCCTTTCAGCCTCTTTGCACGACATTCTGTCCACCGTCACCGCGATCCGGTCCGCCAGCGGCATCCTCGCAGGCGACGAAGAAGTGGATCCTGAATGGCAGGCTCGGTTTCACCGCAATATATACGAGGATAGCCAGCGGCTTGCAGATGCAAGTCAAGCGTTGGTCTCTTATCTTGATGCGGGCGCAGACGCAGACAAGGGCGTGGCTGCCCCGCAGGAGGAACTCGAAGCGTGGCTCGAGGGGCAGGGCTATCACATTTCCCCGTTGGAGCGTGCCTTGCCGCCCGAGATCAGTTCGCTAATCGAAAGTGCAAGTGTTCTGACGAGCCCTGCCGCGACAGCGCTGGCCCGGGACTATCTGGTGCGCTATCGCAAGGATGCCGAAGCAATGCCGCTGCCCGCAATGCGCGAGGCGCTAGCACAGTATGGGCCCGATCCGGCGGCGCTTGCACGTGCTTTTGAAGTGGATCTTGCGTCGGTGTTTCGGCGCATGGCCGCGCTTCCGGATACACCGCAACTTGGTGCCGTCGGACTTGCGATTTGCGATGCCTCGGGGACGCTTACGTTCCGCAAACCGGTCGATGGGTTCAGCCTGCCGCGTTTTGGGGCCGCGTGTCCTCTTCTCCCGCTTTATCAGGCACTGGCCCGCCCGATGAGCCCGGTCCGCACCCGTGTGGAACAGGCTGGTCGTCGACCCCGACGATTTCTGGCCTACGCTATTTCCCAACCTGCGCATCCTGCAGGTTTCGACGGTCCTGTGGTCTTTGAGGCGTCGATGCTGGTTCTGCCAGATGACGGTCCGGGGCGCGAAACAGGCCCGGTCGAACCCATCGGCACAAGCTGTCGTATTTGTTCTCGGGGCACATGCGCCGCCCGCCGCGAACCTTCAATTTTGGCAGATGGGTGACGCATCTCAAAGTGCGTGATACTGCCATGAAATATATGGAATAAACCCTTTTGTCCTGTATTGTTTCATGCGTGGCGGATCACCTGTATTCGTCTGCTGGTGCAGCGGCGAGGGGCGCAGTCGCTTCCGGACGACGATAGCCCTATTCACGGTCCGGAACTGCAGCTAAGCTTCGTCGACACGAGGGAGTCGGGTGCGGCGTCAATGCGCTGGGCACCGATGGCGCGATCAGGGGACAGGTCTAATGACGTCAATGATTTTGGCACGGTTTGGCGTGCGAAACGGTTCGGGGGCAGCTATAGCCGGATCGGTTCGGGCGTTCCTCATCGCAGCGTTTCTATTCTTCTTGACGTCCATGGCGCCGGCGGGTGCGCAGCTTTCGCTACCTGCCGGAGACGCCGAGGGCGCCGCGACGATTGAGATCCCCGAAGACCTGACTGCAGAAGCGATTGACGCGATGGTCGCCCGCATGTCGGACGAACAATTAAGAACGGTCCTTTTGGATCAGCTTCATTCCCAGGCCGCGGCAACGGACGCCGAGGTGGCGGCGCCGAACTTTGGCGAGTTCTTTTTTCACGGAACAGTTGGCGCCTTCACAACGCTTCTCAGCGGGTTCGCGAACGGGGCGCAGGCCGTGGTTGCGCAAGGGCACGCGTTCGAGACCTTCAACGACCGTTTTGGTGCGTCGGGATGGGGGCGTCTGCTTGCAAGCCTTGCGATTGCGGTGATTGTCGGGCTCGTGGCCGAATGGCTGGCGAACCGGGTGATCCAACGCTGGCTTCCGCGCCAGGAAAATGTGCCTGACCCGACACTTGTTCAAACGGTGAGCTTTCTTGCAAATCGGGTTGTCCGCGATCTGATGGGTATATTTGTGTTCTATGCGGCGGCCTTGATCGCGCTCAATCAGGTGCTCGAAGGCGAACTCTTGCCTTTAGCCGGCACGATTCTGTTCTCCCTGATCCTATTGCCGCGCTTGGTGTACTCCGTAGCGCGCTTTCTTCTGGCACCGCATCTTGCCGAGTACCGGATGGTGCACACAGACACCAAGACTGCACAGTTCCTCACCATCCACCCGGTCGGGCTTGCGATCGTGGGTGGGCTCGGTGCGGTCATCGCGCGGTTTAACTTTCTTGCCGGAATCGAGATGGGCTCGCTTGGGCTCGCGTTCTGGTTCGACTTTCTGTTCCGGATCTACCTGGCTTGGATCATCTGGAGTTGCTGGGACGGCATCGTAACGATGATGCGCGGCGACGAAAGCGAGGTCACGCCGTTCGAAGAACGCGTCGCCAAAGCCTATCCGGCCTTCGCGATTGGGGCGGTGTTTGTGATGTGGTGGCTGGCTGCGACCATCGTGAGCTATGGGGCTGGCCAGATGCTGTTTGGTCGGCCCGACATTCTGACCCTGACCCTGTTGCTGATGGCGCCTGCGTTCGACACGTTCATCCGCGGGCTGGTCCACCATCTTGTCCCGCCGATGAAAGGCGAAGGCGACATCGCGGCTGAGGCCCATGCGACAACGAAGAACTCGTACAAGCGGATTGGCCGGGTGGCCGTCTTTGGTCTGGTCTTGATCACAATCGCGAATGCGTGGGGCCTTTCGACCGAAATGCTTGCAGGGGCAGGGGCCGCCGGTCGCGTCGTCGAAGCTGCGTTCGATGTCAGTGCGATCCTGATCCTGGGTTACCTAAGCTGGGAATTGGCCGTCCTTCTGATCAACAGAAAGCTCGCTGCCGAAAAAGCGGGCGAAGGGCCTGCAGACCCTGCCGAGATGGGCGGCGGCGAAGGGGGCGGGGCCGGGAGTTCAAGGCTTTCGACGGTCCTGCCGCTCCTGCTAGCCTGTATCAAGGTTGCCATTATCGTTCTATTCACGCTGGTCGGATTGAGCGAGCTTGGCATCGATACGACGCCATTGCTGGCCGGTGCTGGCATCGCCGGTCTGGCCATCGGGTTTGGTGCTCAGAAGCTGGTAACCGACGTGGTCTCAGGCGCGTTCTTCCTAATGGACGACGCGTTCCGCATCGATGAATATGTCGAGATAAATCCCGATACAATGGGCACGGTAGAAAAGATCTCGATCCGCTCAATGCGCTTACGTCACCATCGCGGGCCGGTTTTTACGATACCTTATGGTGAGATCGGTAGCTTGAAAAACTTCTCCCGCGATTGGGGCATCATGAAGTTGGCTTTCACGCTGCCCTTCGACACCGATCCCGAGCAGGTCCGCAAGATCTTTAAACAGATCGGCCAGGACCTTTTGGAACATCCCGAGTTCGGTCAGGATTTCCTACAACCCTTTAAAAGCCAGGGTGTCAAAGAGTTCAATGACGTGGGTATGGTGATCCGGGGCAAGTTCATGGCCAAGCCAGGCAAGCAATGGTCGATGCGGAAAGCCATCTTTACCGAGGTGCACAAGCGTCTGGGCGAGGCGGGCATCCCATTTGCACGGCGCGAGGTTCGTGTTGCGATGCCCGATTCCGAGAACGGCGAGGCCGCCAACGAAGAAGACAAGGCAAAGCTGGCTGCGGCCGCCTCGTCTGCTGTCCAAGACAGCATGGCTCCGAAGACCTAAGGGACGCTGCCGGACGCCTGAGTGGGTCGCAACAGAAAGACCCCGCACGGCTCCGTCGACCGGTTGGCCCCGCGCGCTGGTGCCCCGCCTAGATCGTGTAGACCTCGATCTGCTCGGTCCGTCCGCGGATCGTGATCATTCCGTGTCGGCTTAACCTTTCGAGCGGTCGGCGGTCTAGGCCGTGGAGTTCGGACTTGGCTGCCGCGACGAGCGCGCCACTTGCGATGCCACGGCATCCGATCTGGCGCGTGGCGCCCTCCAACCGACTTGCAACGTTCACGGTGTCGCCGAGAACAGCGAACTCAAGACGGTTTTTGGCGCCGATGTTGCCGATCACCACCGGACCATAGTGGACGCCGACCGCCAGACGTATGTCAGCACTTGTTACCGGGCCGGATTTGGATCGCCAGTGCTCAAATGCATCCAGCATCGCGACCATTGCCGCCAGCGCGTCAGAGGCGTCTGTCGACGTCGGTTCAGGTGTGCCGAACGTTGCCATCAGCCCGTCGCCAATGAACTTGTCGAGCGTCCCGTTTTGGCGAAAGACGACTTCTGCGAGGATCCCGTGAACCTCGCGCAGGAGAGCGATGGTTTCCTGCGGCGAATGCTGTTCGGACCAGGTAGTAAATGCGACAAGATCGGCAAAAAGGACTGCCGCCTTGTGTTCCATCGGCGTTGCAAAGGGATCTGCTCGATCGGCCAGCATCTGGGCTGTTTTCTCAGGAAAATACCGACCGAGATTCTCCCGCTCGCGTGCAAGACGGACCTGCCGGATCGCGATTTTGCGTGATCGGCTGACAGCAAGGGCAAGAAGCCCGGCGGCAATCAGAAAGACCGCAAGCTCCTGCACTCTGACGCCCAGGTCGATGTATGTCGGCTGCGACATCGCTGCGAGCGCCGTTTCAACGCTGATGCCGTCAGACTGAACCCACATGAAGACCGAATCCGGCAGGCTGACAAGCCAGCCAACGCCGATGGTCCAAGTCAGGGCGGCGCACACCCCGCCCCACATCACAAGCTTTGGCTGATAGACATACGCGAGGCCCGCCAGAATGACGAAGAAGTAGACGAATGCCCCGTACCGCAATGCAAATTGCGGCGGATAGTCGAACGGGATCAGAGGGTTTGGATAGATCAGGGTGAATGTCAGAAGGGCGAAATCGGCAAACACGAATGCGTATTGATGCCAAAGCCTGCCGTGTCTGGACTGTGCCACACGCCAGGCGCCCCAGCCCAGAACGATGAAAGCCGCCAGAAGAACAAAAGTGTAGATCGGTGCCGGCCATGGCGACAGAAGGGTGACGATAGGAGCGATCGCAAGCAGGGCGATCGTCCGCCCGATGAACGCCGTCTTCTGTGCCGCGATCTCCTCTGATCTGAGCGAGTGGTCTTGATCGGTGCGGTCTGAAGTGGTCACGCGCGCCTCCCGGCATTCTGATGGACGTTCCGCAACCTAGACTAGCTCGGCAGCCCAACGTTTGGCGATGCCACCATGCCGTTTCCGGACCATCCCTTTTGACACGCGCGCCGCCTTCCGCAATAGTCTTTCGTGCGTGCATATGTGACGATCGGGGAGGACGTTCGCATGGCAGGGAGGGTCCTTCTCATCGAGGACGAGCCGAACATCATCGAGGCGATCCGGTTCATTCTGTCGCGGGATGGTTGGGCGGTCGATGTGCATTCGGATGGCGCGACGGCTACGGAAGCTGTCGCGCAACGTGGTCCCGATCTGGTGATCCTTGACGTGATGCTGCCGAACCGCTCCGGCTACGACATTCTGGCAGACCTCAGGTCCGTCGAGACGACGCGCGACCTGCCGGTTCTGATGCTGACGGCCCGCGGCCAGGACAAGGACCGCGAAATGGCGGAACGCGCGGGCGCCAGCCGGTTCATGACAAAGCCGTTTTCAAACGCCGATGTCCTTTCGTCGGTGCGTGAGTTGGCGGGGCAGTGAACGACCGCCCCGAACCGATGTTTCTCGCGCGCGAGACCTATCGTCGCCGCCGTTTAATGGACGCGGCCCGGTTTTTGCCGTTCCTTGGGTTCTTCATCTTTGTCGTGCCTACGCTCTGGGCCGACGGGGCAGGCACAGCCATCGGTCTGGTTTACCTGTTCGCGGCGTGGGCGATCCTGATTGTCATGGCGTACTTGATTGCCAGGCCCCTCCGGGACGTCGATCCTCAGGCCGGCGAGGCGGATGATCCGGACAGGGCGGACTGATGCTGTCGTTCAATCTGCTCTTGGCAGTGTGTCTGGCCTATGTGCTTTTCCTGTTTCTCGTGGCGTTCCTGACGGAAAAGCGGGCTCGCGCGGGCAAAACCGCGTGGCTTAGATCCCCGCTAGTCTATACGCTTTCGATCTCGATCTATTGCACAGCGTGGACGTTCTACGGCGCAGTCGGCTACGCTGCTCGGTCGGGGCTTGAGTTTGTGACGATCTATCTGGGTCCCACGATTGTTATGATCGGCTGGTGGCTTGTCCTGCGAAAACTCGTCCGGATCGGGCGCACCCAACGGATCACATCAATCGCGGATATGATCTCTTCGCGCTACGGTAAGTCGACCCTGATGGGGGTTCTGGTCACAATACTCGCTGTCGTAGGCACAACGCCTTACATTGCCCTGCAACTCCAATCGGTCACGTTGGCCTTCGGGGTTTTTGCCCCGGAAGGAGACGCCGTGGCGACTGGCTTTTGGGTCGCCATCGGACTTGCGGTCTTCACGGTCATCTTTGGGACGCGGAACCTAGACGTCAACGAGCGCCACGATGGCGTTGTGATCGCCATCGCGGTTGAAGCGGTGGTGAAACTTGTCGCGCTTTGCGCGGTTGGTGTCTTCGTCGTTTGGGGCGTGGCTGGTGGCATCGCGGATGCCACACGCATTCTTGATGCGTCCCCCATAGGCGGGTGGGAAATGCAGGCAGAACGCTGGGTCACACTTACTTTTTTGGCCGGGGCCGCGTTTCTGTGTTTGCCGCGGATGTTTCATGTCCTTGTGGTCGAAAGCTCCGATGAACGTCACCTGGCGACGGCGTCATGGGCGGTACCGACCTATCTTCTTCTAATTTCGCTGTTCGTCATTCCGATTGCGACCGTCGGTCTTGCAGTGATGCCCGAAACGGCCAACCCCGATCTTTTTGTGCTGACGGTGCCGCTTGCATTCGGTCAGGAAGGCCTTGCGATGCTGGCATTTATGGGCGGGTTTTCTGCGGCGACATCAATGGTGATCGTGGCCTCGATTGCGTTATCTACGATGGTGTCTAACCATATTGTGCTGCCGATCTGGCTCAGCGCGCAAAGCGGTGGGGCAAAGCTGTCGGGCGACGTGCGAAACGTCGTTCTGTTGTCGCGCCGCCTGTCCATCGCAGGTGTCCTTGCACTAGGGTATCTTTACTTCCGCTTTTCGGGCGGAGGGGCCGCGCTGGCAGCGATGGGCCTTATCGCCTTTGTCGGAGTTGCGCAGGTGCTGCCTGCGCTGGTGGGCGGTATTTTTTGGCGCGGCGCAACGCGGGTTGGTGCGGGTCTAGGCGTTGCCGTTGGGTTTCTGGTGTGGCTTTACACGCTTTACCTTCCAAGCCTTGGCCCCAGCTCTGTTTTAAGTGCCGCAACGCTCGCCGATGGGCCGTTCGGCATCGCGCTTTTGCGTCCGCAGGCCCTGTTCGGTGTTCAGGACATGGATCCGCTGGTTCACGCCGTGTTCTGGAGCCTTGCATTGAACACGCTGGCCTTCTTCATCGGGTCACTCTTGAGCTTTCCGCGCCCATTGGAACGCCTTCAAGGCGCGACATTCGTGAATATATACCGCTATTCCGACAGTGCCCGGGGCTGGGGACAAAGCTTCGTAGAGGCCGAGGATCTTTTGGTGATGGCCCAGCGCATTTTGGGCGCCGCAGACGCACAGGCGCTGTTTGTCGCGGCAGCGGCCGAGCAGGGCAAGGGTGGTTATTTGCCAGACGTAACACCAGAGTTTCTGGAGCGGCTTGAGAGGCAGCTGTCAGGCTCTGTGGGGGCGGCGACCGCGCACGCGATGTTGGGTCAGATTACCGGTGGCGTGACTGTTTCGGTCGAGGATCTTATGCGGGTGGCGGACGAAACTGCCCAAATGATGGAGCAACAGTCCCAGTTGCAAGCCAAAAGCCGGGAACTTGAACGCACCGCGCGCCAGCTGCGCGATGCCAACGAGAAACTGACCCAACTGTCGATTCAGAAGGACGGGTTTCTCAGTCAGATCAGCCACGAACTTCGGACACCAATGACGTCGATCCGAGCCTTCTCCGAAATTCTAATGGAAGATAAAGAGCTAAGCGATGCCGACCGTCGGAAGTACTCGTCGATTATCCACGATGAAAGCCGACGACTGACCCGACTGTTGGACGATCTTCTTGACCTCAGCGTTCTGGAAAATGGCCAGGTCCGTCTGGACTACGACACATCGATGCTGGACGAAATTCTAGATCGGGCCGTCCAGGCCGCTGAAAGCGGTGCGCAAGAGATCGAGATCGCGCGACGCGCATCTGATGAACGGATCGCGGTTCATACTGACCCCGACCGGCTGGCCCAGGTCCTGATCAACGTGATCTCGAATGCGGCAAAGTATTGTGATGCGGACCATCCGAAGCTGAAGATCGAAGTCCTGCAATCGGGGGACCGTGTGCGGATCGATCTTGTCGACAATGGGTCCGGAATTCCGAAAGACAGCCAGGACCTGATCTTTGAGAAGTTCGCGCGTTTGGGCGATCAAAGGGCGGCTGGCGGAACCGGTCTGGGTCTGGCCATCAGCCGCGAGATCATGGCGCGTTTGAGCGGGTCCATTGATTACCTTCCGGGGCAGGGCGGAGCCGCATTCCGGATCGAGCTGCCTGCAGCGCAGGCGGAAGCGGCCTGAGGCTAGCAACAAGACCCTATGTACGCCGCAAATTGCCCACGCATCTGAGTTCTATGGAAACGCCTTAAGGGATTTCCTAACCTTGCTGGGGCAGGAACGGTCGGAACCTTAGTGATCCGGACCCGTCAATGCCCACAGCCTCTGCCCCGTCTGTCCTGCGTCAAATGCTTCGACCGGCTCCGAACGCTGTTTCCGGCGCGGCGGTCACCGATGCGCGGGCCTGGCGTATGTCTTTGCCGCGGGCATCAGAACAGGCTGCGGGTCTGGTGGCGGCTGTTTCGGGTCTTGAAATGACAGAAACAGATCTCGACGGTGTCTTGGCGAATTGGGATATGTTCGCTTTGTCGATGGGACTTGCTGGTCCCGCTGCGGCACGCGGTCTGGTTCTGGCGGATGCCGAACTTCGCGCAGGGTTGATCGAGGTCCAGACGCTGGGCCGGGTTCTGCGGCAGGCAGCGGAACTACGCCCCGCGACGGCGGTCGACGCAGCTATGGTCGGCCATGTCGTGGACGCATGGATCGCCGGATTCGAAGCGGCAGTCGGGGCGGATCATGGCGGCTGGCGAAGCGGCGAACCCATCGGGGATGTGCGAGCGGCGAAGATGGCAGTCGACGATGGCGAGTACCGGGTGCTGGATCTCGTGATCTCTCTGGGCGATGGCGCCCGCACTGGTCGGCTTCAGCTTGTTACGCCCTTTGGTGCGGCCGTCGCAGCGGCGGAAACGCCACCCCGCGATCCGCGCGAAGCGTTCGAACATGTAGAAGCTGAACTTCACGCCGTTCTTTACCGTAAAACGGTTCCACTGCGCTGGCTCTCGGATCTGGAACCGGGTGTTTTGCTTGAGATTCCTGCCGAGGCGCTTGCCGCGGTCGAGTTGGAGGACACAGACGGAAGGTTTGTCAGATTTGCAAGGCTTGGAAAATCGCAAGGCCAGCGGGCCCTGCGCCTGGTTGAGGGCAGCCCGGAACGCCCTGCGCCCACACATACGGTTGGCGGCATCGCAGCCTCGCACCCCGTGCCTTCCGCTGCAGTGTCGGAACATGTCGCAGCTCCGACGTCGATGGCAGACCTGCCAGCAATCGACGGGCTGCCCCCGCTGGATGTGACGATCTCGGACTAAGGCAGTTCCTGCGCCAGCCAACATGAGACGGGCCCTAGAGGTCGCGGGTCGCGGCCAAACCGTCTATCTGCCCACGGAATGGGGCCAAGTCGTATCCCCCGGTCGCCGCCGCATCGATGATTTCATCCGTTGGCATCCGTCCTGCCATGGAAAGAGCCCAGAGGATCGTCGAGCGCGTGCCTGACGCACAGTAAGCAAGAACTGGCCCGGGGCTTGCGTCGATTGCAGCAAGCTGAGCGCGAACGGTTTCGAGCGACATCGAGCGCGTGTCGGCCGGATTTTCCACATATCGCAACCCAACAGCTTCGGCGGCGGCGCGCATTTGCTCGGCGTGAAGGGGGGGTGGTATCTCTACGTCCGGCCGGTTGTTGATGACGGTGCTGAACCCTTGCTCGGCAAGCACCGACATTTCGGAGGGTTCGATCTGTGGTGCGGCGGCGAAGTCAGGCGTGATCTGGCGAATGTCCATATTGATGGTCTAGGCGTTCGCCAGACGTGCGTCCAGCCGTTGTCGTATCACAGGTGCGGCACGCATTCCGACACCCATAGCGGCCAAGAACGCCATGCCAGGAAGACCGCCGTAGGTCAGTGAAGCAAGTGCGGGCCCTGGGCAAAGCCCCACAAGGCCCCAGCCCGCCCCGAATAAGAGCGACCCGATGATCAACGACCCTTCGATGCGCTTTTCAGGTGGCGCCGGAAAGGTGCCGCCAAGTGCGGGTGCGCCCTTCTTCGCATAGCGCCACGCGATCGCCATCGGCAAAATCGCGCTTCCCAGGACAAAGGCCAACGTCGGATCCCAGTCCCCTAAGATATCGAGCCATCCCTGAACTTTTCGGGTGTCCGTCATTCCGGACAGGTATAGTCCCGCGCCAAACAAACCGCCTGCCAGAAATCCAAACGCCGTCTGCATCAGATCAGCCCCCAGGCGTGGCGCAGGGCGGCCACCGTCAACGCACCAGCGAGCAGGTAGACCAGTGTCGCGGCTATCCCCCTGGCTGACAGGCGGGAGATACCGCAAACCCCGTGCCCCGAGGTGCAGCCATTGCCGATCCGCGTGCCGAGGCCTACCAGAAGACCACCGGCGACCAGAAGGCCCGCGTTCGTGGTTGCATAGGTTTCGGCCCCTCCGTTCCCAAGAGCCAAGACGGCAGGCACGACGACCAGCCCGCCGATGAACGCAGCGCGCTCTCGCCAGTTGGCCAGGCCCGAACCATCGACAAGACCGCCCAAAAGACCCGACGCCCCCATGATCCGACCGTTGATCAGAAGAAAGAGCGCAGCAGCCGAGCCAATCATAAGCCCGCCCAGAAGTCCAAACAGCCAGTCGGTCGGCATCGCGCTTCCTCAGAGTTTGTTGATAGGCAGTTTTAGGAACACGTCGCCCTGCGTGTCCGGTTCGGGCATGTTACCCGCCCGCATATTTATCTGCAGTGACGGGACGATCAGCTTGGGCATCGGCAGGGTGGCGTCCCGAGCCTCGCGCATTGCAACGAACGCTTCTGCGGGTTGTCCGCCACCGACATGGACATTCTGGGTCTTCTGCTCGCCCACCGTCGATTCCCAGGCGTAATGGGCCCGTCCCGGCGCCTTGTAGTCGTGCCCCACGAAAATGCGTGTGTCGTCCGGTAGGTTCAGGATCTTTTGGATTGAGCCGTAGAGCGCCTCTGCAGACCCGCCTGGAAAGTCACAGCGTGCCGTTCCAAAGTCGGGCATGAACAACGTATCGCCCACAAAGGCCGCGTCGCCGATGACATAGGTCAGGCACGCCGGCGTGTGCCCCGGCGTTGCCATCACATCACCGCGCATCTGACCGATGTGAAAACTGTCGCCTTCAGCAAACAGTGAATCGAACTGCGACCCATCGCGCTGAAACTCGGTGCCTTCATTAAACACTTTGCCGAAGGTGTGCTGAACCACCGTGATCTTTTCGCCGATTCCGATCTTGCCGCCCAGCTTATTCTGCAGATACGGCGCGGCAGACAGGTGGTCGGCATGCACGTGAGTTTCAAGAATCCATTCGATCCGCAGCCCTTCGGTTCTGACGTAGTCGATGATTTGGTCGGCAGAGGCGGTGTCGGTCCGTCCACTGGCGTGATCGAAATCAAGAACGCTGTCGATGATCGCGGCGCCTGAACCGTCGGGCTCCCGCGCGATGTAGCTGATTGTATTTGTTGTTTCGTCGAAGAAGGCCTTGACGCGGGGGCGCATTGGTATCTCCTGTAAATGACTCGGGTTATACTCACCGAGCTATATATTGCAATATACATATATGATGCGGACCTGTGTTCGCGAGGGGGAACAATGGAAGGTCCGGCGCGGATATCGCAAGACCAAATGGCATTGGCGGCAGAGGAGGCGGCCGCCGTTCTGCGCGCTCTATCAAACCCTTCACGGCTTTTGATCTTGTGCCAACTTGTTGAATCGGAACGCACCGTTGGGGAGATCGAGGTGTTGTTGGGGCTTGGTCAGGCTTATGTCAGCCAACAGCTCGCGCGGCTTCGCGAAGAGGGTTTGGTCGCCGCGACACGCGATGGTCGGCAAATGCGTTACCGGCTTCACGACGAACGCGTCGCGCCGGTCATCCGAACACTGTACGAACAGTTCTGTGCGAATCGCGGTGGATGATTGGCCTTTCGGTGGGGAAGTGCCCACTTTCTGGGCAGCTTCTCGCCAACCGGGCCATTGAATACGTACCATCGCGTCAGCCCCGGTCGTGAACTCGTCACAATCATCGTATAGTCTAAAGCAATCGAAGCACGTTAATGACTTCGCGTGAGGGACATAAGCACCCCAAGGGAGGACCACGGCATGAAAAGTCAATCAACCGTTAATAGTCCTGAGTTCGCCGATGATATCGACCAGTTTGCAAGCCGACTGCTTCGCAATCCGGATCGTGCCGAGATTTTAAAGCAAGATTTCAGGTCGCGTATTGCCCAGTTGCAGCGCGCGACGGTTCCACCGCCAGCACCAGATGGAGACCTGGACGATCTTTGGGACAACGTCCCGGTGTGACCGCGCCCTCATTTGGCGGATTGACTTGCATCAAAGCGCTTTTTGCCCATCAAGCCCAGTCTTTCCAGACGCAACTGGAGAGGCTCTGCCATGACGATCATCGAACGCGACCGGCAGCTAAGGCTTCGGCTCGCAGAGCTGGAAGACCGGCTTCAGACGATTGATCATACGCTTGAGGCGTCGCATTCGCGCGACTGGGAAGAGCAAGCGGTGGAGCGCGAGGATGACGAGGTTCTTGAAGACCTTGGAAATGCCGGGGCCGAAGAGATCGGCCAGATCCGTGCGGCGCTGGGCCGGATTGAAGCGGGCATCTATGGTCTTTGCACGCGCTGCGGCACGGAGATCTCAGCCAAACGTCTGGATGTTCTGCCCGCTACGCCGTTCTGCAGACACTGCGCAGCTTGATGTACGTACGGCCTTGGCTTGCCTTTTGACCTTGGCGAGGTAAAACCGCCGCGGGTGGTCCGGATGCCGGCCATCCGTCCGGATGGAGGTTGGCATGGTCACGCCGGTTACCGTACAGCGCACCGAGGGCATCGCGGTGCTCACCATCGACAACCCTTCTGCCAACCGGTTGACGCAGCCGGTACGTGCAGCGCTGATTTCAGCCGTGTCCGAAGTTGATGCCGATCCAAAGACCCGTGCCATGGTGATCGCCGCGCGCGGAAAGGACTTTGCGAGGGCGGCGGATGCGGACGTCGACGAAGGTGCCTGCCCGCAATTGGGAGAAGTTGCGCGCGCCATCGAATCCTCCTCGACGCCAGTGATCGCCGCGCTCCACGGGCAGGTGTGCGGCGGCGGTCTGGAACTTGCGCTTGCGGCGCATTACCGAATTGCCGATCCGCGGGCTTCGTTTTCGTTTCCCGGCGTGGCTGTGGGACTTTGCCCGTCGGCCGGTGCCACGCAACGTCTGCCCAGGCTTGCCGGACCCATGGCCGCGGCCGAGCTTCTGCTTGGCGGAAAGCAGTTCAAGGCCGCCGTCGCGGCTAAGATAGGTCTGGTGGATGAATTGGCCGAAGGTCCACTGCCGGTCTTCACGCTCAAATGGATCTTGCGAAAGCTTGGCACCGATCTTACCCCGCGCTCGACATTGGCCGCCTCTGAACGAATGGCTCCGCCAAAGCAGAATCTCGAGGCTTTGCGGACACATCGCGAGACGGTGTCCAAGTTGCCCGTTCCCGCAGCAGCCAAGATCCTCGACTGCCTAGAGGCAGCGCTTCTGCTGCCGCCCGAAGCCGGGTTGGCCTTCGAAAAGGCGGCGTATGATGACCTCAAGGCGTCTAAGGAGGCGCGCGCCCTTGCCCATGCGCGCATGGCAGAACGTTTGGCGGGCGAGCCGCCGCTAGAGGCGCCCGCTGTGCCGCATCGCGTTGATACGGTCGGCATCGTTGGTGCCGGGCTTTTGGGCACTGGGATCGCTGCTGCATGCTTGGAAGCTGGATTGTCGGCAACGTTGGTTGAAGTGTCGGTCAACCGGCTAGAGGCCAGTGTCGACCGGGTCATCGACGTTGTTGACCGCTATGTCACGCGCCGGAACCTCGGACCTGAGACACGTGATGCCCTGATCGGTCGGCTCGAGGGAAGTACCGATCCCGCAGCGCTTGCGGGCGCTGATCTGGTGATTGACGCCACGACGGAGGACGCCGAAATCAAGCGCCGCGTCTTTTCCGCCCTAGATGCGGTGATGAAGCGGGATGCGGTTCTGGCCACCACGACGTCAGGGATTGACATCGACGGTCTGGCGGCTGGTACCGGTCGACCGGAAAACGTGATCGGGTTGCATTTTGTGCCCCCGGCCAACGTCATTCGGCTGTGCGAGGCTGTGATTGCCATCGACACATCAGATCAGACGATCGCCACGGCCTATGCGTTCCTCAAAAAGCTGGGGAAGGTTGCGATCGGTGTCGGGGTCGGTGAAGGATATGTGGCCGGACGTGTCCAGGGTGCCTACATGCAGGCGGCCGAGGCCTTGGCGCTGGACGGTGCCGATATTGCCCAGATCGACGGCGCAATGAAGGCATACGGGTTTGCGCTTGGTCCGTTTGAGATGGCGGACCTAGCAGGGCTTGACATCGACCTTGCGCGCCGGGCGCGTTTTGAGACGACTGCTCCCAGCCTTGCGGGGAGACTTTTGGGGCTGGGACGCATCGGACGGCGGACTGGCCAAGGGTATTACAGCTACGCTCCGCAATCACGCGCAGGCACGACCGATCCCGATGTGATCGCGCTTTTGGCCGAGATGCGCGCACTGCGGGGGACACCCGGGCGCACGTTCTCGAACGAGGATATTCAGCGTCGCTGTCTTGCGGCCATGGCCAATGAAGGCGCTCGGCTGATCGAAGAAGGGATTGCCGCGCGCCCGGCGGATATCGATGTCGCAATGCTGTTGGGCTACGGTTTCCCCCGGTATCGGGGCGGGCCGATGATGGCCGCCGATCTTGCGGGGGTCCTTCATGTGAAGCGCGAGGTCGAACAGCTGTCGAGTGAGGACCCGGTTTTCTGGGCCGTTGCCCCGCTTTTTGAAGAACTTGTGAAGACCGGGCGTTCGTTTGCGGATCTGAATACTTAGTCCAAGCGTGGCTCGACGGTGTGCGGGCAGGGCGCGTAACATAGAAGCGGATCGCCGACCCGTGCGGCTTGATCCGAAAAAAACCTACCGTTTGACCGCTGGCTACTACGGTACGACCAAATTCGGACCCGCACTACGAACCGACCCGGCAAACCCTGGCTCCGGGGGCTATGCGGGCGATTTGCTTTCATACATGCTTTCGGCCACTTTTGCCGACGACAATCCGTGCACCACGATCGACAACGTGACCGTCATCGCGACGCAGGCCAAAAGCTCCTCCTGGGCCGGAAGCTCATACTCGTCCAGTATGATCAGCGTGAATAGCAGGGACGCCAAGCCGCGTGGCCCAAACCAGCCAAGCACAAACCTCTCCCTTGGTGTTGTGTCTGTCCCGATCAGGGAAAGCCAGATCGGGACCATTCTAATGACTGTCAAAAAGCCGATGGCCACGATAACTGCTGTCCAGCTTATATGCGCGATGGCTGCGGGCAACAGGAACGCCCCAAAGATCAGAAACGCGGCGATGGTCAGCAACTGCCCAATGCCCTCCATGAACTCGCGAATAAAATGTGGGTCGTGGCGATGGGTGTTGCCGAACACCATGCCCGCGACAAACGTTGCGATGAAACCATTCCCGCCAAGGGTTTCAGATGCAAGGAACGCAGCAAACGCGGTTGCGAAGAAAACAACGCCTTGGGCCGGTGCGTTCACCCAGTTCCCGGTTTGCGCAAAATCAAGAGCTTTCGCGACACTCCATCCCAGGCCAATGCCGACCATACCGGCAATGGCCAGCTGCCCCAGGACGGCTGCCTGCAATCCTCCGGCCTCGGTGCCCCCCATGCTCATCGAGGCAAGCGTTGCGCCAAAGATAACGAAGGGTAGGACAAGGCCGTCGTTCAGCCCGCTTTCGACATTAATTGTTTCGCTGATCCGGACCGGAACCTTGGGATCGCTGACGAAAGCCTGACCCAGCGCGGCGTCGGTCGGGGTCAGCACGGCTGCGGTCAAAAGCGCCATGCCCAGACCCGCCGCCGGATTGACCGAAAGCACGAACAGTGTCCCCAAGCCGATGGTCAAAGGCAGACCGATCACCAGCATCCGCGTGGGCAACCGCCAGCTCATCCGAATACTCTTAATCCGAACGTGGCTTGCGTCGGCAAAGAGAACAAGGATCAGTGTGACCTCTGCAACGAGCTGCTGCGCATAAGCGAGATCCGTCCCCTGACCGACGGCTCCGACCGGGCCCGACAGAAGGTATCCGAATGCAACGAACACCATGGGCAGGGTGATCCAGGCCCGGGACAGGGCGTTTGAACACAATGCATAGGCGCATACCCCAACCAGAACCACGAGCAAGAGTGTCTCACCATGCCAGGCAATGTTTTCCATGTGCCAATCCTATCCGACCGAAGACCGGCGCGTCGCTAGTTTTCTGTCAGTTCGGGGCAGGGGACGCCGACCGCTGATTGCGAGAAGAGAGACCGTGCGCCGTCGGAGGTAACCAGTATAGGCGCACGGAAGAAGATCCAGCGCGATGTCCCTTTGCATTACCACGCGGTTCGCGCTGCGCTATTCGGCTGCGGCCCGCTTTGGCAAGATCCAGCCCGGTCGCGGAAAATGGCAGGTATAGCCGTTCGGGATACGTTCAAGGTAATCCTGATGTTCCGGTTCAGCGTTCCAGAAATCCCCCACTGGTTCGACTTCGGTCACCACGTGCCCGGGCCAAAGCCCTGATGCCTCCACATCGGCGATCGTATCAAGCGCGACCGCTTTTTGCGCCTCGTCGACATAGTAGATTGCGGACCGATAGCTCAGGCCTACATCGTTGCCTTGGCGGTTCAGCGTTGTGGGGTCGTGTATCTGAAAGAAGAATTCCAGCAACGCCCGGTACGATATGACGCTGGGATCGAAATGTATTTCGATGCCCTCGGCGTGGGTCCCGTGGTTGCGGTACGTCGCGTGGGGGATGTCGCCGCCGGTGTAGCCCACGCGCGTGCGGGCGACACCGGGCAGCTTTCGGATCAGATCTTGCATGCCCCAAAAGCATCCTCCTGCCAGAACGGCCCGTTCCATCAGCGAACCTCCTCAACTTGGTTCAGATAGGCGCCATAACCTTCGGCATCCATTTCGTCGCGGTGGATAAAACGAAGACTGGCAGAGTTGATACAATACCGCAGACCGCCCGCGTCGCGCGGTCCGTCCGGAAAGACGTGGCCCAGATGGCTGTCGCCGTGCGTCGAGCGCACTTCGGTGCGGATCATCCCATGAGTTGTGTCGCGTAACTCATTAATATGGTTTGGCTCAAGCGGTTTGGTAAAGCTTGGCCATCCGCATCCGGAATCGTACTTATCGGACGATGCGAACAGCGGTTCCCCAGACACGATGTCAACGTATATACCGGGTTCTTTGTTGTTAAGAAGCGTGCCTGTGCCCGGTCGCTCGGTGCCATTTTGCTGGGTGACGCGAAATTGCTCTGCGTCGAGGCGCGCAATCGCCTCTTCTGTTTTTGCATAACGGGTCATGGTTTTCCTCAAGCATTTGGTTGGCTTGGATATGGGCTGTTTCGGCAGCCAGTCCAACCGTTTGTGGGTCAGAAAAGCAAGAGCCGGGCGCCTGGCACAACGGGCGAAGTTTGCCCGAGAGGATCGACGCAGCGAATGCAACGCGCGCGCCTTCGGCTTCGGCCCACCGTTTTACCTGCCGACGGCGTTGCGCGGGTCGTTCGCGGGAGGCCCGATCCAACTTACTAAAAATTTAGTTTGACAACCTGCCAGCGGACTGCCCAAGTTTACGGATGCTCCGGTCCAAACGCGTTCGGGCATCAAAATGGGAGGAGAATATGCGTAAGTACCTGCTTTCCGCCGTGGCGGTGAGCGCCGTCATGGCATTCAACAGCAGCGTCCTAGCGGACGAAGCTGCTGCAACGCGCTGGATCGACGAAGAGTTCCAGCCTTCGACGCTGTCCAAAGATGAACAGATGGCAGAAATGCAATGGTTCATCGAAGCGTCTGCACCGTATTCGGGCATGGAAATCAATGTGCTCTCCGAAGGCATTCCGACGCATTCCTACGAATCCGAGGTGCTGACCAAGGCATTCGAAGAGATCACCGGGATTAAGGTTAACCACCAGATTCTTGGCGAAGGAGAAGTTGTTCAGGCCGTCCAGACCCAAATGCAGACGGGACGGAACCTTTATGATGGCTACGTCAACGACAGCGACCTGATCGGCACGCATTCGCGGCTTCAGCTTGCCTATCCGCTGACTGATATGATGTCGGGCGATTGGGCAGCGACCACGTCCCCGACGCTCGATCTTGATGATTTCATGGGGATCCAGTTCACCACAGGTCCAGACGGCAAGCTTTATCAGTTGCCGGATCAACAGTTCGCCAACCTTTATTGGTTCCGCAAGGACTGGTTCGATGACGAAGCCAACAAAGCCGCGTTCAAGGAAAAATACGGTTATGACCTTGGCGTTCCGGTCAACTGGTCGGCTTACGAAGATATCGCGGAGTTCTTCACCAACGACGTTCAGGAAATCGACGGGACACGCATTTACGGCCACATGGATTATGGCAAGCGGGCCCCTGACCTTGGATGGCGGATGACCGATGCCTGGTTATCGATGGCCGGTGCGGGAGATGTTGGCGAACCAAACGGCATCCCCGTCGACGAATGGGGTATCCGAATGGAAGCCGGCAGCTGCAACCCGGTTGGCGCCTCGGTGTCCCGTGGCGGTGCAGCGAACGGTCCGGCGGCGGTCTATGCGATCCGGAAATGGGACGAATGGCTGCGGAATTACGCACCCCCGGGTGCCGCATCCTATGATTTCTACCAGTCGCTTCCGGCGCTGAGCCAAGGCAACGTCGCACAGCAGATTTTCTGGTACACCGCCTTCACCGCCGACATGGTTAAGCCAAATTCCGAAGGCAACAACACGGTTGACGACGAAGGCACGCCGCTTTGGCGGATGGCCCCCAGCCCGCATGGTCCCTATTGGACCGAAGGGCAGAAAGTGGGTTACCAGGATGTGGGGTCGTGGACCTTCCTGAAGTCGACGCCATCCGACCGCGCCCAAGCCGCTTGGCTTTATGCACAGTTCGTGACGTCAAAAACTGTGGACGTGAAGAAGTCGCATGTGGGTCTGACGTTCATCCGCGACAGCTCGGTCAACCATGAAAGCTTCACCGAACGCGCACCGAAGCTGGGTGGACTTGTCGAGTTCTATCGTTCGCCGGACCGCGTTGCGTGGTCGCCCACGGGTATCAACGTGCCGGATTATCCGAAGCTCGCCCAGATCTGGTGGCAGCAGATCGGTGACGTGAACTCGGGCGCGTTTACGCCGCAAGAAGCCATGGACCGTCTGGCTGAAGAAATGGACATTACCATGGCCCGGATGCAGGCGGCCGATGAAGGCGCCGGTGTGTACGGTGGATGTGGCCCGCGCCTGAACGAACCGCAGGACGCTTCCTTCTGGCTCGAACAGCCGGGCTCGCCCAAGGCGAAACTCGAAAACGAGAAGCCGCAGGGTGAAACCGTCAACTACGATGAGCTTGTGGCGCGCTGGCAGCAGTAGGCCGCCCGGAACGAACAGGGGGCTGCCGCTTGTCGGCGGCAGCCCCCATCTCGGCCTTCTGGGCCTTTGCCGATCTCTGAAAGCGATGGGATGATAGAGCTAAAGAACGCCACCAAGCGCGTCGGTGCGGTGACCCATATCAAGCCGACAACGCTGACGCTTGAGACCGGGCACTTCAACGTGTTGTTAGGCGCGACGGGTGCGGGGAAGACTTCACTCATCAAGTTGATGGCGGGGCTGGACCCGATGGCCAGCGGCAAGATTTTCATGGATGGGCAAGAAGTTACGCGGCTGAACACACAAAAGCGCCGGATCAGCCTGGTGCACCAGTTCTTTGTGAACTACCCGCATTTGAGTGTATTCGAGAACATCGCCTCGCCCCTACGCGTTGCCGGCATGTCGCAAGGCGAGATCGAGGGCCGCGTGGAAGAAGCTGCGGACCTTCTGCAACTTCGTCCGATGCTGGGCCGGAAGCCGCAGGAACTGTCTGGCGGACAGCAACAGCGGACGGCGCTTGCGCGCGCGATCGCCAAGGACAGCCGGGCGGTTTTCCTGGACGAACCGCTTGCGAACCTGGACTACAAACTGCGCGAAGAACTTCGCGAGCAGCTTCCCGAGCTTTTTGCGGGCCGGGGTGCCGTGGTGGTCTATGCGACATCTGAACCGGAAGAAGCCCTTCTTCTTGGCGGCTACACGGCCCTTATGGACGATGGCGTCGTCACCCAGTTCGGCCCAACGTCAGAGATCTATCGAAACCCCGCGAACCTGACCGCGGCCCGCGTGTTTTCGGACCCGCCCATTAACTCGGGACCGATCACAAAGTCCGGCGTGACCGCGACGCTTGAGGGCGCGGCGAGTTGGCAGCTTAACGGAACTGCTGCGGACTTGCCGGACGGTCGATACACGGTCGCGATCCGACCCCATCGCGTGACCCCGAACCGCGCGGGTCCGGACGATGTCGCGCTTCAGGGCAATGTGATCGTGACCGAGCTTTCGGGATCGGATTCCAGCGCGCATTTCCGCATGTCGGGCGTCGATTGGGTTTCACTGGCCTCTGGCGTTCATCCGTATCGTGTTGGCGAAGACCACACATTTTTTATGAATCCGGTCCATTGCCGCTACTTCGGCGATGACGGAAAAAGGGTGGCCTGACATGGCAGAGATCACGCTAAGCCACCTAAAGCACAGTTATTTCCCATCGCCCAAGGGGCCGGAAGACTATGCGCTAAAAGAAATCGACGTGACCTGGCGAGATGGCGGGGCCTACGCGCTTTTGGGGCCGTCCGGTTGCGGCAAGTCCACCCTTCTGAACATCATTTCTGGGCTTCTGACCCCGTCCGAGGGCAAGGTTCTTTTTGGCGAACAGGATGTGACCGGGCTGCCGCCAGACCAACGCAACATCGCGCAAGTTTTTCAGTTTCCGGTGATCTACGATACGATGACCGTGCGACAAAACCTGGCGTTTCCATTGAAGAACCGCGGGGTCGATGCCACCAAGATCGGCCAGCGAGTTGCCGAGATCGCCGAGATGCTGGATGTCACTGACATGCTGGACACGCGCGCTTCGAACCTGTCGCCGGACAACAAACAGAAGATCTCGATGGGCCGGGGCCTTGTCCGCGACGATGTGAACGTTGTGATGTTTGACGAACCGCTGACGGTGATTGACCCGCATCTGAAATGGAAGCTGCGTTCAAAGCTGAAGGAACTGCATCAGAGGGTGAAGGCGACGATGATCTACGTCACCCATGACCAGACCGAGGCGCTGACATTTGCCGACGAGGTGGTCGTGATGCAGGACGGGGTGGTTGTACAAACCGGAACCCCGGTCGAACTGTTCGAGCGGCCCCAGCACACGTTTGTCGGCCATTTCATTGGCTCACCCGGGATGAACGTTCTCAGGTGCGAGCCGCAGGGGGACCATGCGGCGTTTGAGGGGCATCAGTTGGCACTTGAAGGACCGGTGTCGGGGTCCGGTGGGCAGACTATGCTGGGCATCAGGCCCGAGTATATTTCCATCGCAGAAAGCGGTGTCCCCGCGACCGTAACCAAAGTTGCCGATGTCGGACGGCATTTCGTGATTGATGTGGTCGTGGGCCAGACGCATCTGAAGGCCGTTTCGGAAGAAAGCGCCCCCGACCCCGGAAGCGCGGTTCACTTGGATTTCCGGCCCGACCAGACGCGGGTTTACCGCGACGGCTGGATCGCGACGGAGGCGAGGGCATGAGAACCGAAAACCAGAAGGCGTGGTTCTTTGTCCTGCCGGTCCTTGCGCTGGTGGCGTTCAACGCGATCGTACCGATGATGACGGTGGTCAACTACTCGGTTCAGGAAACCTTCGGGAACAATCAATTCTTCTGGCAAGGGCTGGACTGGTTCGAACAGATCCTGCGGTCTGAGCGCTTCCACGCCGCACTTGGGCGGCAGTTTCTGTTCACTGCGATTATTCTGGCGATCGAGGTGCCCTTGGGTATCATCATCGCTCTATCGATGCCGCGAAAAGGGTTCTGGGTGCCGGTGTGCCTAGTCCTGATGGCGCTGCCGATGCTGATCCCTTGGAACGTCGTCGGCGCGATGTGGAACATCTTTGCGCTGCCGAAAATCGGGATGCTCGGATACTTCATGAACGATGTTCTGGGCATCAACTATGACATGACGCAAGATCCGCTTGCGGCCTGGGTCACGATCGTTGTCATGGATGTCTGGCACTGGACGTCGCTTGTTGTACTCTTGTGCTACGCGGGCCTCGTGTCGATCCCAGACGCCTACTACCAAGCTGCGAAGATTGACGGTGCGTCGCCCTGGTCGGTGTTCCGCTACATCCAGCTTCCGAAGATGAAGACGGTTCTGACCATCGCTGTGCTTCTGCGGTTCATGGACAGCTTCAATATCTACACAGAACCTTTTGTTCTCACAGGCGGGGGGCCGGGGAACTCGACCACCCTTCTGTCGATTGACCTTGTGAAGATTGCGCTTGGTCAGTTCGATCTTGGTCCTGCGGCCGCGATGAGCCTGATCTACTTCGCGATCACGCTATTGGTCAGTTGGGTGTTCTATGTCGTCATGACGAAGGACGATCAGAAATGAAGAAGCGTTCGATCATACCGATCCTCTATATCCTATTTTTGATGCTGCCGATCTACTGGCTGGTGTCGATGAGCTTCAAGACGACGAACGAGATCCTCGCCGGCTTTTCGCTTTTTCCGCAGACGTTTACGATCGACAGCTACGTCACCATTCTGACCGATCCGACGTGGTACATGGGATACGTCCACTCGATCATCTACGTGTCTTTGAACACCATCATCTCGGTCACGGTCGCCCTTCCTGCGGCGTATGCGTTCTCGCGCTACCGGTTCCTAGGGGACAAACAGCTGTTCTTCTGGCTCCTTACAAACCGGATGGCACCAGCGGCGGTGTTCGCGTTGCCGTTCTTCCAGCTCTACTCGTCGGTCGGGCTTTTTGACACGCACCTTGCCGTCGCCTTGGCTCATACGCTGTTTAACGTTCCGCTGGCCGTCTGGATCCTTGAAGGGTTCATGCGCGGTGTTCCAAAAGAGCTGGACGAGACGGCTTATGTTGATGGCTATTCCTTCCCGCGTTTCTTCACCAAGATCTTCCTTCCGAACATCAAGGCTGGCGTCGGAGTGGCGGCCTTCTTTTGCTTTATGTTCTCTTGGGTCGAGATGCTTCTGGCCAAGACTTTGACGGCGGTCGAAGCCAAGCCGATTGCGGCAGTGATGACGCGGACCGCCTCGAGCGCGGGGTACGAACTTGGGCTTCTTGCCGCGGCCGGGACGCTGACAATCATACCAGGCGCAATCGTCATCTGGTGGGTCAGAAACTACATCGCGCGCGGCTTTGCCTTGGGGAGAGTGTGAGATGCGTTTTCTTTTCCCGATCCTCATATTTCCTTCGCAAGCGCTGGCGCAGCAGGCCGGTTGGGGCAATGTCGGACAGCAGGAGGAAGAGAATGGGTTTTCCTGGACCGACCCCCTTTGGCCTGACTTTTGGATGGCCTGGACGCCAGCGACCTTGGCCGTTTTTGTCGGCATCTTCTCGGCCATCGCCGTGATCGGAATGATCGAAGGGTTCCGCTACAAGGACGGGCTTGAGCGGCGTGGTGTACTTGGGCTGACCACAACGCTGGGTGACAGGCTGTTCATTACGCTTCTGGGATCGGCGTTCATCTTTCTTGCCTGGCTTGGGCTGGTGGGACAGCCGATTTGGACGCCTCTTTTTATTGCAATCGGATGGGGCGCCTTTGTTTTCTGGAAAGTTTGATTTGCCATCCGAGCGTCCACTGGCTCTAGTGGCGCGGGGCGGGTTGAGGACATGACAAGTCCAATGCGACGGAAAAAGAACCAGAAACTTCTGACCGAAGTTGAACTGGAGTTCATGAATGAACTTTGGGCGATCGGGAAGGGATCGGTCCGGGATGTGCTTGCGCGGCTTCCGGAAGACCGGAACCTTGCTTACACGTCTGGTGCAACGATCCTTCGCATTCTGGAAGAAAAGGGCTTTGTCGAAAGTCGCAAGGACGGGAAAGCCCTGACCTACACCCCGCTCTTGGCGAAGGATACGTACCAGACACGGTCGCTTCAGAACCTGTCCCGGACCCTGTTCGACGATACCCCGGCGACCCTTGTCGCGCGACTTGTCGATGATGCCGGATTGACGGAAACAGATCTTGAGACCATTCGGGCGCTGGTGGAGAGGAGGCTCCAGGATGACAGCGATGAAAGCGGTACTTGATGTCATCGTCGACGCGAACGTGGTGCTTATTCTGGCATTTTGCCTTTGGCGTCTGATCCAGGCCGCGATTGTCCGAAGCCAATTGAGAACGGATTATGTGCTGCAGTTACGCCTGCTTCGGACTGTCTTGATCTTTGTCGTTCTCAGCCCGCTGCTGTCCTACGTCGTGGTCACCGCAAGTCTGAGCCTTTGGCCGAAGACACCGGTCACCGTCAGTGATCTGATCGTTGCCTCTTACCTGCGCGGCGACATCGGGATACCGGCGTTGCAGTTTGAAGCGTTACTGAACACACGAAGCCGGATTTTCGAGGCCGTACTTGCCGGTGACCTGCCTTGGTTAACGGCGGTGCTTTGGGCGGTTGTTTTTGGCTCGGGCGTGCTTTTTCTGCGCAGTGCGGTCGTGATCTTGCACATCCAGCGGTTGGTTGCAGACAGCCATCTTTGGCGGCGCACGCGGTCGACCGATATACGCCTGTCGGACACGGCATCGGTTCCTTTCGTTGCGCGGGGGATCTTTCGCCGGCACGTCGTGTTGCCATCAAGCCTTGTGACGAAACCGCGGGACATGCGCATCGTCATTGCGCATGAGTTCGAGCATGTCCGTCAGGGCGACGCAGAGTGGGAGCTTGCATTCGCTCTGTTGCGTCCACTCTTCTTCCTGAACCCGGCGTTCCTGCTTTGGAACCGGGCGTTCGGAAAGCTAAGGGAACTGAACAGCGATCAGGCGGTGCTGGAACGTGTTCGAGTATCGCCCCAGGATTATGCACGCTGCCTTCTTGATTTCTGCGGTCGCGCGGCGCGGGCGCGCACCGCTTCGATCGTAAATGTGCCGTTCATACAAGTTGGTTCGCACGCGGCGAGGGCCGCGCTTGAAGCTCGTATGCTTGCATTGCGTGATGCGCGTGACCAGCGATCGACGCCGATCATCGTTGTCTGCTTCTCGGCCGTGCTGGCCGTTGGCGTTGTCTTGTCTGCGGCGTCCGTTCGGAACCCCGGCGATTGGAGCCAGGACCGTCTAATGCTGTCCACGATCGTGAACCTGGAACGCTCAAGGTCGCTAGGGCTGCTTCTGCCTCTGGCCAGCCCTGCGGCGGAGCCTGTCTCGATTGCGCGCCAGTAACCCTAAGGGATCAGGCTGCAAGGCAGAGTAGGGAAGTGCATAGACGGGGAGGGGGCGTTCCCTCCTTCCCGCGGCAAGTGTTGGCCTCTTCCCATCAGGTCAGCCCTGCGAGGATCAATCCGGCTGCGGGAACGCCTTCAGATCACCGGTCCACATTGAGCTTGGCGGACGAGAGTCCGCCAAGCGCCCCACATCCCTGTCTTTGCGCAGCCGGAAAGTGGATGTCTTCAGGAATAGCGATATGGCCGACCGGCGCTTTCCATCACGGCGTTGTAGTCCTTGAAGATCTGCACGACCTGCGCCTTCACATCGGACTCTGCTGCAATTTCGTCCCAGAACGCCCGGGCGGCCGCCTCGACCTGCGCCCACTCGTCATCCGGAATTGACGTCAGTTCCATCTTTGGACCGTTCACGCGAAGATCCGCCTCGCCACCCCAATACCAGTGCTGCCGGTAGTAGTGCGACTGTTCGCAACAAACGCGAAACAGCGTCTGAAGATCTTCGGGCAGCTCGTTCCAGCGGTCCATGTTGGCGAAGAAATGCCCGATCCAGGCGCCCGAGATGTTGTTTGTGAGGAAGTAGTTTGTCACATCCGCCCAGCCCACGGTGTAATCCTCGGTGATCCCCGACCAGGCGATGCCATCAAGTTCGCCGGTCTGAACGGCGACTTCGATGTCCTCCCAGGGCAGGCTTACGGGCACGACGCCGAATTGCGACAAGAAACGGCCTGCCGTTGGAAAGGTGAAAACGCGCTTGCCTTGTAGGTCAGCAAGCGACCGGATCGGATCTTTGGTCGCAAAATGGCAGGGGTCCCAGGCGCCGGCCGAGATGTGCTTGACGCCAACTTTCGAGTACTCGGCATCCCAGATCTCGTTCAGACCATACTGATTGAATAGCACCGGCACGTCGAGCGAATAGCGCGACGCAAACGGGAAATACCCGCCGAAAACTGTGACCTCGGTTGGCGAGGCCATTGAATCGTCGTCTGACTGCACCGCGTCGATGGTGCCGCGCTGCATCGCCTGAAAAAGCTCGCCCGTTGGCACAAGCTGGTCGGCATAGAACACTTCGATCTGCATTCGGTCGCCAGCGATCTTGTTGAACATCTCGATAGCAGGATCCAGCACGTGCTCTGCCAAAGGCGCGCCGGCATAGGTCTGAAGCCGCCACCGGATCGTCGATTGCGCGAGCGCCGGTGCAGCCAGCGGGGCGGCGGCGGCGCCAACGGCGGTCGCCTTCAGAAAGCTGCGTCTTGTGGTCATGTCACTATTCCTCTCTGTTTTGCGTTCGATATGTGCGGGCCCCGCTGATCCGGTGCCTCTTGTTTAGTTTCCATAGAAGTATCCCGGCAGCCAGAGCGCGATTTCTGGGAACGTCATCACCAGTGTCAGCGCCAATACCATCACGAACACAAACGGGATGATCGAGTTGTAGATATCTTTCAGCGACACCTCGGGCGGAGCCATGGCGCGCATGAGAAACAGGTTGTAACCGAAGGGGGGCGTCATGTAGGCGATCTGAGTCGTTATCGTATAAAGCACACCATACCAGATCAGATCGAACCCAAGGGCCTTGACAAGCGGCACATAGAGAGGGGCGACAATCACCAGCATCGCGGTGTCGTCAAGAAACGTCCCCATCAGGATGAAGCTAAGCTGCATCAGGATCAGGATCATCCAAGGGTTCAGGCCCAACTGTTCGGTGAACAGTGCATCAATGGCCCGGACGGCACCCAGACCGTCAAAGACCGCGCCGAAGGCCAGGGCCGCAAGGATGATCCACATGAACATGCAAGTGATGCCCAACGTCTTGCGAACCGAGTTCTCGAAAACCTCGCGCGTCATTCGCCCCTTTAGAATGGCAACGGCGAATGCGGCCAGGGCGCCGATGGCCGAGCTTTCGACAAGCGACGTCCAGCCGTTCACAAAGGGGACCATCATCGCAAAGAATATAAACAGCGGCAAAAGCCCGGCCTGAAGCAGCCGCAGCTTTTCACCCTTCGGAATGTCACGCTCTTCTTTCGGCAGAACCGGTCCCAAAGACGGCGTGATCCGGCAGCGCATAACAATGTACAGAATGAACATCGCCGCCATCATCAACCCCGGCAAGATACCGGCAAGCCAAAGCTGGCCCACCGGCTGGCGCGCGATCATGGCGTAAAGCACAAGAACGACTGAGGGCGGCACAAGGATGCCTAGGGACGATCCGGCCTGGATGACCCCTGTCACCATCCGTTTATCATAGTTCCGGCGCAGCAGCTCGGGCAGCGCGATAGTCGCCCCAATTGCCATCCCAGCGACGCTCAGCCCGTTCATGGCCGAGATCAGGACCATCAGACCGATTGTGCCGACTGCCAGTCCACCGGACAGCCCGCCCATCCAGACATGGAACATTCGGTAAAGGTCGTCCGCGATCCGGCTTTCGCTAAGTATGTAGCCCATGAAGATGAACATCGGCAGGGTCAGAAGCGGGTACCACTTCATCAACTTCATGGCCGCCGAGAACCCAAGATCGTATCCGCCCCGGTCGCCCCAAAGAAGAAGCGCCGCGACAACCGCGACGAACCCGATCGCACCAAAGACCCGCTGCCCGGTGAACAGCGAAAGCATCATTGTCGAAAACATCAAGATCGCGACCAGTTCGTAGGACATCAGGTCTTTGCACCCATGTCTTCGCCAAGAAGGCGTAGAAGGTCCTTGAACAGTTCGCTGACGGCTTGCAGGAGCATCAGGAAGATCCCGAACACCATGATCGATTTGATGGGCCACAGGTAGGGTCGCCACGCCGTCGGGCTGCGTTCGCCGCCGTATTGCAGTGAGTATATAAAGCTGTCCCATCCGCCCCAGAGCAACACAAAAAGGTAGAAGATCAGAAACAGGACGGTGATCGCATCCATCCAGGTTTTTCGCCGTTCGCTCCAACTGCCGTAGAACAGATCCATTCGGACGTTCGATCCCATCTGGATCGCGTAGGGGCCGCCCAAAATATAATAGGCGACCATCGCGAACTGGGCCATTTCCAGTGTCCAAAGAGAGGGTAGGAAGAACGTCTTCGAGATCGACGACCACAGAAGGATCGCCATCATCACGAAGATGCCGTACATCACCACCCGTCCGGTCAAGTGATTGAAGCGGTCAACGATGCGGACATAGGTGCGCAGGGCTTGGATCACGCTTCAGATGTCTCCTACACGAAAGCTGATATCAGACTGAATTTACCCGATCCGAATGCGGTCGCTTCGGGCCGAAGGCGGCAGAGACATCATTGGCCGAGTGTTTCGAGCCGGGCCCCGATCTGTCAAGAGAGGAAAGGCCCCCCAAATGGACGAGGGATGATTAGGCCGCTTGGTCGCGTATCGTCTTTGCGGCGGTGCTGTGCGGCCCCGCGTCCTGAGGGGCGCGTTCTTTGATTTCAATCGCATCGCGCAGGGATATCTTAGGCTGTCTCGCGCCGTCCATCGGCACCAAAGTAGAAGGCCTTATGGGCCGGAAACCCAAGCTTGAGCGTTTCGCCGAAGCCGATTTTGTGCTGACGGAACAAACGAAGCGTGACTTCGGTGCCTTTGCCCACGTCAAGCAGCACGTTGGTGTCGCTGCCCAGATGCTCCACATGCGTGACGCTCGCCTCAAGCGGGCCGCCGGGGTCAATCTCCAGGTCTTCAGGGCGGATGCCGACCACTCGCTCGCTGGTTTCACCCAGAAGGGTCGCGGGCAGGAAGTTCATTGAAGGCGATCCAAGAAAGCCTGCGACAAACCGGTTCACGGGGTTGTTATATAGCTCCATCGGAGAGCCGACCTGCTCGACCCGGCCATCGCGCAGAACCACGATCTTATCGGCAAGCGTCATAGCTTCGACCTGGTCGTGGGTGACATAGATCATCGTGGCTGCAAGCTGTCGGTGCAGATTCGCGATCTCGACACGGGTGCTCATCCGCAAGGCGGCGTCGAGGTTCGACAACGGTTCGTCGAACAGAAACAGCCTGGGGTGCCGCACCGTCGCGCGGCCAATCGCGACCCGCTGGCGCTGGCCGCCCGAAAGCTCGGCCGGGCGGCGGTCCAAATAAGGCTCAAGATGCAGCATTCGGCTGGCTTCAGCGATGCGCTCGTCGATCACCTGCCGGGGGGTGCCTTCCTGTTTCAGGGCCAGCGCCATGTTTCCGCGCACCGTCAGATGCGGGTATAGCGCATAGCTTTGAAACACCATCGCAATGCCGCGCTTTGCGGGCGGTGTCGTGTTCACCACGTCTCCGCCGATCTGGATTTCGCCGGACGACGCGTCTTCAAGCCCCGCGATGACGCGCAGAAGCGTGGATTTTCCGCAGCCGGATGGTCCGACGAAGACAGTGAACTCGCCTTCCTCTACTTTCAGATCAATGTCCTTCAGAACATGAACGGAACCGAAGGATTTGTTCACATTTGCAAGGCTCAATGCAGTCACGAACAGTCTCCTAAAGCGATACGGGCGCGCCGGAGCGGATGCTCTGGTCTGCCGCAAGGCAGATGCGCAGCGATTGAACGGCATCCTGCATGTGGCGTGTCAGATCGATGTCTTCGGCTATGGCGCGCAGTATGTAGGCCTGCTCGGCATCGCACAGCGCCTGGTGGCCGGGCTCGTCCGGCATATCGATCACCCGGTCGCCCTTGGGCCGATGGACCAGAATACCACCCACCTTGGTGTGCCCGTCGATGTCGGACGACGCGCCCTTGTTGCCCTCGGTGATTGAGACGGACCCGTTCGGGCTGACAATGTCCTTAACGAAGAAGGCCGTTTCCGACATCATCGGACCCCAGCCGGCTTCGTACCAGCCGACCGAACCATCATCGAATATCACCTGAAAGTGGCCATAGTTGTACATGTCGGGTGCAATCTCGTCCGACAGCCGCAACCCCATGCCCTGCACACGCACCGGCGCGGCGTCGGTGATCTGGCACATCACGTCGACGTAGTGGACACCGCAATCGACGATCGGGGAAGTAGTCTGCATCAGTGCTTTGTGAGTCTCCCACTCAGCGCCTGAGGATTGCTGGTTCAGGTTCAGCCGAAAGACATACGGCCCGCCAAGGCCGCGCGCCTCTTCGATTAGGCGTTGCCAGGATGGGTGGTGCCGCAGGATGTAGCCGACGACGGCCTTGCGCCCCATGCGATTGGCGGTTTCGACGACGCGTCGGGCGTCGTCCACGGTTGTGGCAAGCGGTTTCTCGACGAACACATGGGCACCTGCGTCCATCGCCGCGCACGCGTAGGCGGCATGGCTGTCGGAATAGGTGGCGATGACCACCAGATCGGGCTGCGTCTTGGCCAATGCCGCATGGAAGTCATCGAACATCGGATAGGCTGCAAGATCCGGGTGCGCAACTGTGCCCGAACGGTTCACCAGCCCAACGATCTTGGCGTCCTCGAGACGGTGGTGGGCCAAGGCGTGGCTGAGCCCCATATTTCCCAACCCGGCGATCAGAACACGGATCATTTCACGGCTCCCGATGTGATGCCGCGGATCAGTTGCCGCGAGAAGATGACATAAAGCGCAAGGACCGGCAGAACCGCCAGCGACAGGGCCGACAGGACGGCATTCCAGTCGGTAACAAACTGTCCGATGAAGACTTGGCTTCCCAGCGTCAGGGTCTTGGTCTCCTCGGCGGGTGCCAGGATCAGCGGGAACCAAAGGTCGTTCCAGATCGGGATCATGTTGAACACCGCGACCGTCGCCATCGCGGGTCGGATCAGAGGTAGGACAAGCCGGAAGAAGATCGTGTATTCGCTCAAACCGTCTATTCGGCCTGCGTTCTTCAGATCATCCGACACCTGCCGCATGAATTCTGACAGGATGAAGACGGCAAGGGGCAGGCCTTGCGCGGTATAGACAAGGATCAGCGCCCAAAGCGTGTTGACCAAACCAGTGGCGACCATCATCTCAAGAATGGCGACTGTTCCGATCCGGATCGGGATCATGATGCCAAGGGCCAGGTAAAGCCCCATCAATAGGTTCCCCTTGAACCGGTATTCTGCCAGCGCAAACGCAGCCATCGCCCCAAAGAGAAGGATAAAGAACAACGAGGCGACCGTGACGATGAACGAATTCTGGAAATAGAGGAAGAAGTCACCCTGCTTCATCACGGTTTGATAGCCGATCAGCGAAAAGCTCTCGGCATCGGGCAGCGCCAGCGGTTCGCGGAATATTTCCCGGCGGGTCTTGAAGCTGTTGATGATGATCACAAAGACTGGAAACAGGGCGATTAGCGTGTAGGTGATCAGCACCGCATGGGCGGCAAAGGAGTTCAGCGGATTTTTGCGGGCCTGGTTCATCAGAAGGCCCTCACATCTGATACCGGCGGATGCGGGTCTGGATGCCGAACAAGTAGATACAAACCCCCACCAGAATGATTCCGAACATGGCCGCCGCAATCGCCGATCCCATATGCGGGTCGCCAAGCTGAAGCTGGAAGCCGAAGAAGGTCCGGTACATAAACGTGCCCAGAATGTCGGTCGAGAAATCGGGTCCTGCCAGCGCCCCTTGCGCGACATAGATCAGGTCAAAGGCGTTAAAGTTGCCCACGAAGGTCAGGATCGAGATGATTCCGATCGACGGCAGGATCAGAGGTAGCTTGATCTTCCAGAACGCGGCCATGCCGGTGATCCCGTCGACCTCTCCGGCTTCTAGGATCTCATCGGGGATTGACAGCAACGCGGCATAGATCAGCATCATTGGGATGCCGATAAACTGCCAAACCGAAATCAGCGACAGCGCGGTCAGCGCGTATTCCTCTTTTCCGAGCCAGGGTGCGAAGAGCGATTTAAGCCCGACAGCATCAAGCATCGAGGGCGCGATGCCCCAAATCGGCGAAAGGATCAGTTTCCATGCGAAGCCCACGATGACGAAGCTTAGGATCGTCGGCACGAAGATCGCCGTTCGATAGAGCGCTGCAAACCGCAGGCGCGGATGCGACAGGATCGCTGCCAGTAGGATGCCAATGGGGTTCTGCACCAGCATATGGACGAAGAAGAACCAAAAGTTGTTTCCCAGCGCATTCCAGAACTGGTCGGCCCAGATCGCATCGCCGAACAACTTCTGGAAATTCTGAAGTCCCACGAACACGCGCTCCTGCTCGATCTCCGAATACAGTGCGAGGCGCAGGGTGTTGAATAGCGGGAAGATCATGACAGCCGTGTAAACGGCGACGGCAGGCGCAAGGAATACAACTATGTGCCAGCGAATCTTGGGATTTTGGCCAGAGCCGGACATGGTTCCGTCCTGTGTTGGGGATCGGGCGGTGCCGGGACGCACGCGCGCAAGCGGCGCCCCGGTGGAACGGCACGTGCCTTACTTTTGCGGATCGTACCAGCTTGCCAAGCCGTACTGCAGACGGGCGGCGGCATCGGCTGGGGCCTCGGCGCCCTTGATCACTTGGGCGGACGCGTTCCAAGTCTCGTTTTCAAGGTTCGGCGTGCCACGCGACAGGATTTGGTACGTGGACCGGATCGTGCTTTCGCATTCGCCGCGCCAGGACACGAACTCCTGTGCCAGTGCGTCCTCCATCGGCACGTCATGGCTCGAAAGCGAGAAAAAGCCAGGAAGTGCGTTGGCGTAGATCGTGGCGAACTCTTCGGTGCCCATCCAGTCAAGGAAGGTGCGCGCGGCTTCTGCGTTGGGGGAGGCGGCGTTCAGACCCATCGCGATATCGGTGTGGTCCGAGATGTAGCAGGTGTCGCCTGCGTTCGAGACAGGTGGCTTGAAGGCGCCCATCTCGAAATCGGCCTGGGCGTTGAAGCCCGAGATTTCCCACGATCCGGCAGGATAGATCGCGGCGCGGCCCAGCGTGAAAATGTTCTGGCTGTCGGGATAGGTCTGCGCCTCAAACCCGTCACCCAGATAGTCCTTCCACCTGGCGATCTGTTCATAAGGCGCGATCCATTGCGGATCGGTCAGTTTCTGGTCGCCACTGATCAGCGCAAGGCGACCCTCTTCGCCTTTCCAATAGTTCGGTCCGATGTTCTGATAGCCCATCGTGGCCGCTTCCCACTGGTCGTTCGTGCCCATCGCCATCGGGATGTAGGACCCGTCTTCTTTGATCGTATCGAGGGCCGCAAAGAACTCTGCCTCGGTCGTGGGGACAGCCAGCCCAAGTTCTTCGAAGGCGTCTTTGTTGTAGATGAATCCGTGGATCACCGAGGCCATCGGAACGCAGAACGTGGCCGCGCCGTCGTCGGTGGTCCATGCCGACTTCGCGACATCCGAGAAGTTGGCCATTCCGCCCAGGTCGCTGAGATCTGTAAGGTGACCTGCATCGTAAAGTGCAAGCGACGCGTCAAAGGGGCGACATGTGATAAGATCGCCGGCCGAGCCCGCGTCGAGCTTTGAGTTGAGAACGGCGTTGTACTCTGCCGGGGCGGACGGTGTGAACTGAACCTTGATGCCAGGGTTGGCGGCCTCGAAGGCTGGAATGATCTGGTCCTGCCAAAGCGTCAGGTCGTCGTTCCGCCAGCTTTCGATGGTCAGCGTGACGTCTTGAGCCATGGCTCCGGCACCGCTCGCGATAAGCGTCGATGACAAAAGCAGGGTGGTTAATCTACGTGGCATTTTGCTTCTCCTGTTGGGTATTTTTTGATTTGTTAACGAGTTTCGAGCATGGCGAGCGCTTCGCGAAGGTTTCCATTGGCTCGGTCTAGGCGGGCGTTGGCATCCTCTGGCGAACCGGCGCCGGATGCAATCAGGACGGCGGGCTTCACAAGACCACCGGTCTGTCGAAGCGCGTCCGCAGCGACGGTGGTGCCGACTCCCGCGATCGTTTCGACAATTCCGGATGCCCGGTGCATAAGCTTTTCGTTGTCGGCCACGACATTGACCATCATCCCATCGTAAACGTGCCCAAGCTCGACGGCCATCAGAGTCGATAGAGTGTTAAGTGCGATCTTCTGCGCCGTGCCCGCGCCAAGCCGTGTGGACCCTGACAACACTTCGGGTGGCGTCTGAAGAAGGACAGGGATGTCCGCGATGTCGAGAAGGCGCGACCCCGGGTTGTTGGCGATCCCAATGACGGATGCGCCTTTTGCGCGGGCGATCTCTGCGGCTGCAACGGTGTATCGTGTGCCGCCACTGGCCGTGACCGCGATCACCGTGTCCAGAGGCGAAAGCGGGGCAAGGTTTTCGTTAAGCCCCGCCGTATCATCCTCGGTGCCGCCCGGCATCTGCGCAGATGTGGGAATCCCCCCGGCCATGACAATCTGAACTTGGTCGGGGTGGATCCCAAACGTTCCGCCAAGCTCCATCGCGTCGGCGGCGGCCATCAACCCTGAAGATCCAGCCGCGATGTAATACAGCTTGCCACCGTCAGACAGGGTGCGCGCCATGGCCGCGGCTGCGGCGCAGATTGCATCGGATGATCGGATCGCGGCTTCGGCGGCCTCTGCCTGGGCCCGAAGAAGGATCAGCGCGATGTCGTTCGGAGGGAGCAGGTCAATGCCCTGGCTCTGCGCGTGCATCATTTCGGTGTTGGATGGCATCGAGCGAATCTCCCCCATGACAGTTACAGTACCTATTAAATACCATTTGTCTAGAGCGGACTCTACTAGGCGTCCGATATTCATGTTAACTCTCTAAATTCGGCCTAATTGGTTTTAAAAATCCTTTTCAGATGCAAATTTGTATTGTATAGGTATTGTTATGACCAAGGGTGCTGCTGACACTACAGTTCTGGCCGTAGACGGCGGTGGCACGCGGTGCCGGCTTGCGCTGTTTGGTCCAAACGGTCGCCACCAGGTCGAGGTCGGGCCTGCCAATGTGTTTAGCGGTTTCGAACGCGCGGTTGCCGAGATCCGCTTGGGTGTCGAGGCACTTGCGCGTGACGCAAATGTCCCGGCGGACATCTTGTTTGACACCCCTGCGTATCTTGGCCTGGCCGGGGTAACCGACGACCAAGTAGCGCGCGCGGTTACAGATGCGCTTCCATTTTCGCGGGTGCGTGTGTCCGATGATCGACGCATCGCGCTGCGTGGGGCGCTTGGCGAAACGGATGGCGTGCTTGCGCATTGCGGGACGGGGTCGTTTCTTGCATTCCAGGCCCAGGGTCGCGTGCGATTTGCGGGCGGCTGGGGCTGGCAATTGGGTGATCAGGCTTCGGCATATTGGGTGGTTCGCTCGGCAATGTCGGTCACGCTTGATTCCGTCGATGGTCTGATCCCGGCATCTGACCTGACGCGCGCGCTTCTTTCCCGGTTTGGTTCGTCCGGCGCGATCGTGGATTTCTGCGGAACCGCGTCGCCGGGCGACATTGCGGCCCTTGCGCCCGACATCTGTGCCGCGGCCCAAAAGGGTGATCCTGTCGCGCGGCCGATCTTTGAAAGCGGGGCTGCATACCTTGATACGGTTGCCACCAGCCTTGGCTGGCGCGATGGGATGGAATTCTGCCTGACCGGCGGTATCGGGCCGCATTACCAAGATTATCTGCCTTCTGGTCTTCGCGCGGCCCTGGTTGAGCCTGCTGCTGATCCTATTGACGGGGCGCTTGATCTTGCACGCATGCTTGCCATGGAGACCCTGCCATGAGCATCGCCGAGTTTTTGCTCCCCAACGGGTGGCTTCGCCCCGATGCTGGCCCGCGTTATGCGCAGCTGCGCCGCCGGATCCAGGAGGCCATTGATCAGGGCGTCCTGCCGGCCAGCGCGTCGCTTCCTCCTGAACGAGAGATCGCCGAAGTGACAGGGCTGTCCCGCGTAACGGTCCGGAAAGCTATGCAGGAACTTGTGGACAAGGGCTTGGTTGTCCAGCGGCAAGGGTCGGGGTCCTTTGTGCGCGAGGCGGCGGCGCGGGTGGAGCAATCGCTGATCGAACTCACGTCGTTTAGCGAGGATATGGCGCATCGCGGCATGTTGACGGAGTCGACCTGGCTTGAAAGGGGAATTGTCCGGGCCTCCCCGCGCGAGATTGAGGTGCTGGGTCTAGAACCGGGAACGTCTGTGGCACGCATCTACCGATTACGCACCGCCGACGACCGGCCACTCGCGCTTGAGCGTGCGACGCTGCCGCTGCACATCCTTCCAAATCCTCTTGAAGTGGAAACATCGCTTTACCGCGTGCTGGACCAGACAGGAAATCGCCCGGTGCGGGCGATCCAGCGGTTCAGCGCTCTGAACCTCGGGCCGGAGGAAGCCGCGCTGTTGAATGTCCCGGCGCACGCGGCGGCGCTCAGCATCGAGCGCACCTCGTACCTCGAAGACGGTCAGGTCGCGGAATTCACGCTCTCGGTTTATCGGGGCGATGCTTATGATTTTGTCGCCGAGCTTCGCCTGACGCAAAAGTAGGACACCTAGATGGAGATACCCAAAACGCAGATGCGGCGCGAAATCGAGGAGATCCCCGAAGCCGTCGCACGGTTGCTTGAGCAGGGGAGGGACGCAAATGCCCGTACCGCGCGCGAGATTGCGCGCCGCGATCCACGGTTTCTGCTTTCCGTGGCGCGGGGCACATCGGACCACGCCTGCACGTTCCTTAAATATGCCAGCGAGCTGCTTTTTGGCCTTCCGATGGCGTCGGTCGGTCCATCTGTTGCGTCGATCTACGGCGCCGAGATCAAGGCAAACGGCGCGCTTTGCATCGCGGTGTCTCAATCTGGACAAAGTCCTGATATCGTTGAACTTACAAGGAATGCTCGGGAAAGCGGTGCGTTCGCGCTCGCGCTGACCAATAATCCCGTTTCGCCCCTGGCCGAGGCCGCTTCGGCGACATTGGACATTCATGCCGGGCCCGAGCTTAGCGTCGCGGCGACCAAGACATTCGTGACATCGATTGCCGCAGGCCTGTGGCTTTTTGCTGAGTGGCGGCAGGATCGGGACCTGATGGCGGCGGTCCAAAACCTGCCCGAGGCGCTGGAACAGGCGGTGCGATGCGACTGGTCGGCGCCGCTTGATGCCCTGTCTGAGGGATCTTTGTTCACCCTTGGGCGTGGCCCAAGCTGGGCGATCTCAAACGAAGCAGCGCTTAAGTTCAAAGAGACCTGTCAGATCCATGCTGAAAGCTACTCGTCTGCGGAAGTCCTGCATGGCCCCGTGTCCATTGTCGGAAGCGGCTTCCCGGTGATCTGTTTCGCCGCTGCCGACAAGGCCGAGGCTGCGGTCGTTGATGTTGCAGAAGCCCTCGCACAAAAGGGCGCACGGGTTTTTGCAACCTCGGATGCGGTCCGCACAGCCGGTCGGCTTGAGCATGCGCGCACGGGGCATTGGCTGACCGATCCCATTGCGCTGATCGTGTCGTTTTACGCCATGGTCGAACAGGCAGCCGGGCGGCGCGGCATCAATCCCGATACGCCACGCCACCTGAAGAAGGTGACCGAGACGGTATGACAGAAGGGACCATTATATATCGCGGGGGGCGGATTTTTGATGGTGTCCTTTTGCATGACGATCACGCCCTATGCTGCGAGAATGGCGTTGTAACGGCCGTCGCCCCGGAGGATCAGCTTAAGGCTAGCGGTAAAGAAGTTGATTTGGCCGGTGCGATCCTGGCGCCCGGATATGTGGATTTGCAGGTCAACGGTGGGGATGGGGTCATGTTCAACGATGACCCGAGCGTCGCGACCCTGACCAGAATCGCAAGGGCGCATCGTCGGTTGGGGACGGCGGCGATCCTGCCGACCCTAATCACCGACACGCCCGAGCATACCCGTGCCGCGGTCGACGCGGTCCGCGACGCATGTGAGGCGGGCATCGATGGGGTCGCCGGCCTGCATTTGGAAGGGCCCCACCTGAGCGAGGCCAAAAAAGGCGCGCACGATTCCAGCTTGATCCGGCCGATGACGGATGCGGACCTGGAATTCCTGATCGGCTCGGCCGGTGTCGTGCCCCGCTTGAAGGTCACAATCGCACCAGAAAGCGTATCGCTTAAGCAGGTTCGGGCCCTGGTCCAGGCGGGTATCTTGCTGTCGCTTGGGCACACAGACGCTGATTTCGCGACCTGCCGGGACTATGCCGCAGCCGGGGTGCGTTGTGTGACACATCTTTTTAACGCGATGCGCCAGCTTGGCAGCCGCGAGCCAGGCGTCGTTGGTGCGGCGCTTGACCTTGGCGGCCTTTCTACTGGGATCATTGCAGACGGGCTGCACGTACACCCCGCGACCATGCGGGCTGCATTGGCCGCAAAGCGCGGACCCGGTAACATCTTTCTGGTGACCGATGCCATGGCACCTGCTGGGACCGATTTGGACGCCTTCGAATTGAATGGCCGAAAAATCACGCGGTCGAACGGACGTTTGACCCTTGCCGATGGAACGTTGGCCGGGGCCGATCTTGATCTGACGCGTGCCGTTAAGCTGGCGGTCGAGCAGATTGGATTGCCGCTTGATCGGGCATTGCAGGCGGCAACGTCTATTCCGGCAGAGGTCGCTGGACTTGAGTTCGGGCGTCTTTCCCCCGGCGCACGAACAGCTTTCGTAGAAATATCTCCTAGTCTTGACCGCGCCCGTCCGCGTTAAGAGTGCAGCGTATCAGGAGTATTGGTTCTGTTGGTCGCTGGTGCCTAGTGCGCTGTCTTAACCAGATCCGACCACATCGCGATCCTTGAACCTGCGATGTCCGAAACGGTTGGCGCGGCACTTGCCTTGGCTTTGCGTGATGCATCTGTTCGCGCCATTGCGCTGGGCATTCTCCGCAGGCACGTGTTTAGACGGTGCGGTCAATGCGATCGAGCTGGCCAAGCCGCTTTTTTCTGCGACTTCACAGGATGTGAAGCGAACACGGTTTGACTTGGCGGTCGCAGATAGGCATTCGGGACCGTCGCGCCGGGTTTGTCGCGCCAGGTTTCACGTGCCAAGCGTACCCTGTTGCTCGATCCGGACCAAATGGTTGTCGAAGGCAACCGGGTGGGTGCTAAGGCGCGTGAACGTGTTCGTGATCCCGACAACCCCGCCCAAACCGTCTGTGGCAATCATACCGGTTGCTGAAGGCGCGATCCCACAGATATCGGGTTGATGAACAATGTCGACAGCAGAACCGTGCGCGTCCACAATCCCCAGAACGCCCCCGCGGGGCGAGGTGATCCCAATCCGCTGGCCACCAGCCGTAAATGCCACGCTGCCTGCATAACCCGTCATCGCGCGATGGAGCGCCGTGGGAAGATCCACGTACGAAAGGGCACCGCCATTCACGCTAAGCGCCAGCAAAGAAGGGGCATCGTATGTGTCCCCTTGCCATTGAAACGCGCATGCGACCAAGCCGTTCGGCAGGGCAGCGATATGTCGTAATGAGTTCTGTCTGCTGTCCTCGGGGACTTCGGCGACATCAAGGATTCGCCCGTCCTGGGAAACGATGCTCAGATTGGGCCGCATCGTATCCAGATTAAGCTTCTCCCGACCCGTTGCCGGGTGGGTCCTTATGCCGCCGTTTGCGATCGCCAACCGTTCGGTGCCGGGTATCCGAATGATCTCGTGAGGTCCTATTCCACCCGACGCGAATTCTCCGGCGCGAACATATTCTTTGGATCGGGACCAGACCCCTATCTTGCCCTCGCCCGTTTCGTATGCGTTCTCGGTTGTGAACAGGTGCGTTCCATCGGCTGAGAAGGCGCCATGCCCGAAAAAGTGACGGCCTGGCGGGGCTTCGATCTGTTGGATTACGTGACCGTCGATACAATCCAGAACGATCCCGTAGCGTCCCGGTCGGCGTGCGAAAGCGACCACCTCTGGCATTCCGGGATGCGCCGCTGCGGCATGGCCTCGCCCGGGCAGGGGAATGCGGAACGCCAGGCCACCATCCTGCCGCAAACCACACAGCGAAAACGTTTGGTCGCGCTCTTGCGCCGCCGTGATGTGGCTTGGTGCTCCTGCATCTGCCCAGCTTGCACCTGCGAACGAGGACGCAGAGGCAAGACCGGACAGAACGGCGCGGCGTGACAGCATCGACCTAGTCCCCGTCAAGGGCGTTGAATCCGGCGCTGATCCCGTACCGGGCTCCGATCTCATTTGCGACAGCGATTTGGGCGGCCCTGACTTGCAGCTGCAGCGCCTCCACCCGAAGGCGCCCGGCAGGATCGGCGACACCTTCGAACACGGGATCGTCGAGTTGCGACGCTCGGCCAAGGGCGCTGTCGAAGGCGGCTTCCGCTTCTGGGACCTGACTGTCGCCCAAAGCAACGGCAAGGTTGCGAAGGGCGGCAAGTGAAACCGCCACGTTTTGCAGACTGCGGCCGGAACGCCGTGCTTCCGCGCGCCTTGGTCGGGGGCGGTCGAACGTCCCCAACGGACGCGCAAGGCGCTGATCGTGAACAAACTCAAGCCCCGTGGATAGTGAAGTGTAAAGCGCCCTTTGGGCTTCCTCCGGACTGCGGAATCGGTCATTCCCCTCTTGTCCCGCCGACTTGACGGTTTCGGCATACGTGCCCCAGGCCGCATTTACCGCTGCTGCATTTGCCGAAAGGGTTGATGTGATCGCGCGGGTCAGCGCACACAAATACTCGCTGTCCGATCCGGTGTCGAAAAGCGTGCGTTCCAAGGCAAAGAAGCCCTGGGCTGCGACCGACACTTCGGCGTACGCCGAAGGTTCAAGGGCAACGGGGTCCTCGTCCGCGATCAGCCGATTTAGTGTTTTGCCGGTTTGATCCTTGGGATCGGGCCAGAACGCGAAACTTAGCGTCAAGCCCATATCTTCGATGGGCCCGAATGTCAGGTGGCTGACCCCGAGCCACGCGTCAAAGGCATTGTGATAGGCCTCCGCGATATCGTCCGTTGCACACGAATCCGACGCCGCTTGGTCCAGTACGGCTGTCGCTTCGGCGAAGGCCTGAAACCCGGGAATTACATGGGTATCCACAGCCGTAGCGATATCTGCGCTGCCGACCGCAGGAACGACCGTGAAAAGGGCTGCAGCAAGGAATTGGCGCATCATAGGCTCTCCAGGAATTTGACTAACGCGTCACGATCCGATTTGGGCATTTCGACAACCCGCTGCCTTTGGGTCTCGGCCTCGCCACCGTGCCAAAGCACGGCCTCTAGCAGGGACCGGGCACGGCCATCGTGCAGAAAGTACGTGTGTCCCGAAACCTGTTGCGTTAGCCCGATCCCCCAAAGCGGCGGGGTCCGCCATTCGCGTCCATTCGCAACGGCCTCGGGCCGATTGTCGGCGAGCCCCGGGCCCATATCGTGCAGAAGAAGGTCGGAGTAGGGCCAGATCAGCTGAAAGCTGTGTTCTGGTCGGTCCGGTATCCGATGCGTTACAAACTTTGGAGTGTGGCAGTGTATGCACCCGGTTTCGTAGAAGACGCGTTTGCCGTGAAGAACAGAGGGATCGCCGACGTTACGTCGGGCCGGAACGGCGAGGTTCGCTGTGTAGAATAGGACGAGATCAAGTGCCTCGTCCCCGATTTCAGCGTTGTCGTGGATGTCTGTGTTTCCGTCTGGAGCAGCACGGCAACGGGCCTGTGACGGTGTGCAATCGCCATAGCCTTCGGGAAAAAGGGTGCTCGAAATCCCGATATCGCCGTGAAAGGCCGATGCCGTCTGTTCGCGAAGCGAAGGTTGACCGGCCTTGTGCCCAAATCGTCCGAGCATCAGCGTCCCGAACTCTCTCGATCGGACAAACTGTGCCCGCCCCGAGATCCCATTGCCATCGGCGTCCTCTGGGTCGGCCTGCGCCAGGATATCGGCGGCAGGAATGGCATCGAGCAACCCCAGGCCGATCATTTGCTGGGCCACGCGTGGCGAAAGCATCGCTTTGGGATGGAGAGGCCCGTGAGCCAAGTTCGTGAGTGTATAGCTGGGCTTACGCAACGTCGCGGTTTCGCCGTCCGACAGGCTAATCGGGATCTCTTCGTAGGCGATCGAAAACCGGCCTTCAGCGGGCATGCCGGCAATACTCAGATCCTGAAGTTGCCAGCCATAGTTCGGCTCTGGCAGTGCATTCAGATCGCCTTTGATGGCATCGTCTTCCTCCGACCCGCCGGCAGGGATAGAAAGCCGCACCAACATAGACACGTTGCTGTCGCGGGTGCTTTCCGGCGGATGGCCACGCCCGGCGTTCACATGGCAGCGCTCGCAAGATCGTGCGTTGTAGACCGGACCAAGCCCGTCCGACGCCAGCGTGGACGACGGCGAAGAAACCCAGAGCTTCTCGAAAAGGCCATGTCCAACCTCAAAATCCAGCCCGCGTTCCAAATCAATTGTGCTTGATCGGCCGCTAAACGCCCTGGCGAGGACGCCGGGGCGCACCGTCGCGGCGCCGGCAGAGTTCGCCTCAAATGCTTCCGGGTTCGAAAAATCTGTTGTCGGTTCTACGGCTCTTGCGATCCGTGCGACTTCCTCATCTGTCCTTGGAACAGGGTTGAGATGCGGGTCGCCTGGCTGTGCGCCGAGTACGGGACCGGCGATCAAAGCTGCCAGGGTCAGAAAAATCCTACGCATCTTGAGCGCCACATGATTGCATTTCGCGCAATACCTTATAACTATGGTCAGGAATTGAAAGGGCCCGTGGTAGTCAGGGGTCAACAAAATCGGAATACTATGATGTCTGCCCTTCGCGCTCAGGTAATGACGCTGGCAACTCCCGCAGGTCCAGCAGGTATCGCCGATCTAGATGTCGAGGCGAGGCAGATCCTTAATCGTCTTCGGATACTCGCGCTTGGCTGTCGGAGCGCGGCACGGACAGATCTCTTCGAAGCATGTGCGTTGCTGTCTGCTGATCCATCGGTTGCAGAAACCGCGCATGCAGAAGCTTTTCTGAAGTGCTTGCCACAAGCAATTGGGCGCAAAGTGAAACTTTTGCGGCCTGGTGTCGAGGAAGTGACGTTTGACGAAGCCTGGATTATGCGGTTGGTGGGATCGGCGTCGTCAAAGGATGACGACAGTTTTGGGTTTTTGCTGCGGTCGCGGGTTGCACCACAGGCGCGCCGAAACTTGGCATACCTGGTCCGGTCCCTATCCGAGCGATTTTCTCGGAATTAGAATATTTCTAAAAAGTTCTTGGCAAACGGCGGTGGAACGTTATGTCTGGCGTGAGGCAAGCCAGCATTCGCCAGCCAGCCCACAATGATTCTTTTTTTGCGGAAGCGAGCATGACACAGACTGCAAACGCCCTGGCGACCGACGCGCAGGCAGAGATCGTCGAAGCCCTGAATCAATCTGTGGCGGAGACGGCCGTAACGACGATGCTTGCCCAGAACTTCCATTGGAATGTGACGGGCATGGCCTTCGGTCCGCTGCACGCACTTTTTCAAACGATATACGAAGATCATTTCGTTGCACAGGACGACTTGGCGGAGCGCATCAAAGCCTTGGATGGTTATGCCGAGGGGATGCTTGCCGGCATGCTCAAGCGATCCAAAATCGACGAGCATGACGGACATGCAAGCGATGTGGATATGATCGCGCTCATGCAAAGTGCGCAGGAAACGCTCGCGGGTACTCTGGCCGGGTGCGGCGAGATTGCAGCGCGGCATGGCGATACGCTGACCGAGGACCTATGTATCTCGCGAGGTCAGGTGCACGAAAAGTTTGCCTGGATGCTTCGGTCCCATCTGAACTAAGGCCTTCTTGGTAGATCCTTGGGCGGAACGCTCTGCGCAAGGATCTGGAGAGTTCGACGAAATGCTTGAAACATCATGAAGCCCTTATTGCGTTGAAGTCTTGAATTTTAGTCAGCGATAAGTGCTTCAGGTTTTTCGCACAAAGCTTCAACTGGCTTCTTCGAACACGACCGGGGGCGGGTGGGCGCCTTTCTTAAGGCACTTTCGCGCATAGCGCGGCTTCCAGTGCAGATACTGCCCCATGCCGTTCTGTTGATGTATCAGCATCTCGACAAACGCGGCTTGATGTTCAGGCTTCTTCAGTCCTTTGAACATCGTTTTTTGCGCCTTAGTCATCGAACAACCGATGCAATGGCCAGCCCGTTTAAACTTGCACACGTCGATGCAGGGTGACGGCACCTTGGATTTCTTGCCCATTCAGAACCTCGTCTGGGTTGGGGCAGCTGCGCAAGCTGCCCCTGCCTAGTTAGACATTTATTTATTGAAACACAGCGTCCGGATTGTCGAGACTGTCTGATCCTTCGAACTCAATCTGATCGACGCCCAAAGCAGCCACAACCCGCTCGATCGATCGTGTTTGGTCGACCAGTGCGTCTACGGCGCCCAGGATAAGGGCCTCGCCTGCTTTGTTGCCACGCTCCAGCATCATGTCGTAGGAGAAGCCCTTTTCTGCAGCAAGCTTCATCGACAGCATTCTGAACATCGTCGCATCCAGCTTGGCGCGCATTTCGGCGTCAAGCGCAGGGTCGGCTTCGGCCACAAGCTCGGAAAGCGAAGGTCCATTCACGACACTTCCATCGGCACGGATATAACTGCCAAGATAGACGTTGCGGATACCCAGAGCGTCATAGAAATGGCTATTGTGAGTGTTATCCGCGAAGCAGTCATGTTCTTCTTCCGGGTCGTTCAGAAGCACGCCCAGCTTCATCCGCTCGCCGGCTTGCTCGCCATAAGACAAAGAGCCCATCCCGGTCAGAATCGCCGCAATACCAGCGTCTTCGTCCGCCATCACCGTCGCGCGTGCTTCACCGCCTTCGGCCCACTGGGCCGCCATCCATTCAAGGTCGGAAACAAGCAGATCGGTCGCGGCTTTCAGGTACTGGCCCCGGCGGTCGCAGTTACCGTTCGTGCATTCGTCGCCCGTCGCGTAGTCTGTCCAGGGGCGCTCGCCTGCGCCAGGACCAAACCCATTCAGGTCCTGTCCCCAGAGAAGGAACTCGACTGCATGATAGCCGGTCGCAACGTTTGCCTCGACGCCATCCGCCTCGTGCAACTGCCCTTCGAGCAGAGCCGGCGTGATCGAGCTGGCATCCACGTCACTGCCTGAAAGCGAGAAGCTCGGGTTGGCAATGACATTCAGGACCGCATACTCGTTCTCGTCGGTCGCGCCACCGTACGAGGCATCAACGTAGTCGATCAGGCCCTCGTCCAAGGGCCACGCGTTAACCTTGCCTTCCCAGTCATCAACGATCGCATTCCCAAACCGATAGACCTCGGATTGTTGATAGGCCGGGCGGCTCTGAAGCCAAGCGGCCTGCGCCGCCTGCAAGGCGACGGCCGACGGGTTGTCGATCAGATTGTTAACCGCGGCCTGCAGCACTTGAGCGCCGGCAAGGCTGTCTTCGTATTTTGCTTGGGCAATGTCAGCGTAGTTATCCAGAACGGCTGCCTTGTCCGCGACGGCGGGTAGCGCGACGAACATCGTCGTGCCGAGCGCGATTGCAAACTTAGTGGTCATTGGTTGCTGTCCTTCCTTACTCTTGGACTTAGTGAAGCCGGACGACGTTTGTGTCTGGCGGGTTTGGTTTAGGTGGATCGAAACGCGCCACATCCCTTGCGGCTCCGCCGACGTGTGCGGCTAGCAATGCGATCCGTTCGGCGTGCGCGGCCGCGACAAGCAGGCTTGCCACCTTTGCGGCCTCGTGCAGATCGCCGCTGCTTGCGATGTCCACCAAATGCAAAAAGATAGCTTCGTCTGAACAAATGCAGGCGCACGAAACGTCGCGGCGCACAAGCTTGCGGTGGGCTTGCGCGCTTATTGTGCCGATGAGCTCTTCGAACATGCGCAAATCTTCATGCGCAGTCTGCGTTCGCCGAGCTGTGGCAAACTTGTTCCAGACCGCGTTCTGACCTGCTGGACCGTCACACCACATCCGAAAATCCAGAATGAACTCGGCCTGCCACGCTTCAAGCGTATTGAGCGTTCCCACTAGGGCTGCACCATGCGCTTTCCGTGACCCGGTCATTTGGTCAGGATCAACTTTCCGGCGCGGGTGATCCGCAGCCAGTAAGACTGATTATCCAAAACGATTCTGGCCTGCACGCCGTCGCGCACCAGCTCGCGCGCGTCATACGTCGGGATGTCATCGTCTGCAGTTCTTTCTGAAGCAAGTCTCGGAACCGGTCGGGCCATTGTCATGACGATCTCTCCAGCCGGTCAAGGTAGGCCTCAAGCGAATTGCTGCTGCAAACCAAGCCATCGAAAGACGCTTGGAGGATTTCCTGCCAGCATGGCTTGGGCTCGTCATTCAATCGCTGGACCGTCTCTTGCACTTCTGGTTTTTTCATCTCGTGCAGCCTCCTGATGTTTCGCGAAGGTCCGGGCTTCCCGTCAGGGTGGCTGGGGTTCGAGTTCGGAGCGGGGGCGGTTGTTCGCCCTCGCGAGGTAATGCTTACTTCCAACCGGCTTCGTTCAGGATCATCTGTGCCTTTGGAATGTTGTTGGCGATGTCGGTTGCGTCGAGATCGTCGGGCTTGAAGAAGCCAAGGCTTGCGACCGATGGGCTGACGCCGACGCCCGGAACGGCCGGGT
>JBCDLX010000007.1:0-183694 GCA_038744785.1 Pseudomonadota bacterium | reverse complement strand
TTGCATGACCATGTGATTGTCGGTGCCAATGTGCCCGTATCGTTTCGGAGCGAGGGGTTGCTTTAGGACTGGCGATGGCTGTGCCGGGGTCGTCACCCCTGGGGCGGGTTAGGCCGTCGCTGAAGGACCGGTTGGCAGGACGAAGGAGACACTGCGCTGACGCAGCAATTTTTGATCCACGATCCGAGCGCGCGCGGGATCAAAACTATTCGGTTGCAGCACTTGTCGCCAGAGCGGTCATTTGTTGGCGAAAGATTGGTCCGCTCTGAAACTGCACCTTCGCAGTCTGGCCGACCGGCCATCGAAATGCAGACAAAGCGAGCTTTAGCTGCAGGCACATCCAAAGCGTCAGCTCAGCTCGGCTTGAGGTACCTACACAATTTAGTGACGCACATCAGGTGTGCGCTTTGAAGCGGTACCGTGCCTCACTATGTTTCTCAAATGCAGCACTGGAATGAAATTAGGACCGCATTGATCGTCGCCCGCGCTGGCACAGTCCAAGCAGCGGCTGCGCAAATTGGCGTCCATAGGGCGACGGTGCACCGTCACATTGACCTTCTTGAGGCCACGCTTGGAACTAAGCTCTTCATCCGCAGCGCAAAGGGATACGTACTGACAGAAGACGGTCATGCGATCCTCGAAGTTGCGCACAAGGCGGATCAGATGTTCCTGAACCTCGAAGGCAACGTCAAAAAAAGGCAGGCAGTCTATTCCGGAGATCTCATTCTTTCGATCTTCCATGGGTTTGGTGGGTTGTTGATGCCTTCCATAAGGGTAATGAATGAGAAACACCCAAATGTCCGAATACAGGTAATATCAAGTGAAAAAATGAGCCGGCTGGAATACGGCGAAGCGCATATAGCATTTCGATTAGGCGCAAAGCCAGATGTGCTGGATTACGTCGTAAAACCGTTCTTGAAATTGAGCTTCGGCCTTTATGCAAGCACCGAGTACATCGCGGAACATGGGCAACCCCATCAAAGTAGCCTTATGAACCACCGATTTGTGGGGCCCCCAGCCGACGGCACAAAGCGGCCCTATTTGGATTGGCTCCGCCAACAAACAACGCCAGACCAATTTGTATTAACATCTGAGTCCCGCGTATGCCTCCATCAAGCGATTGTCTCCGGCGTAGGCCTGGGGTTTATGGCGGGTTTCGAGGCCGCGCAATATCAGAACTTGGTCGAAATCGTGCCGGCGCTTCCCCAAACGGCCATCCAAATCTGGTCAGTGACCCATGTGGATTTGCACCGCACCGCCAAAGTGCAAGAATTTCTGGCCATTCTTAAGGCCAAGACATCATAGAGGCCCCAAAATTGATATTACAAAAAGACCTATTGGCCTCCCAATTGTATCACCCTTGAAAGGCGCACGCCTATTCGCCGGCTCCTAATGTTGTCGGCACGTAGAAATTCATGTGCAAGGGCCAGCGACAGACCATTCTTCAGTTGATAATCGATCGAGGTTTGAACGCTGTAGTCATTGAAGTCATCATCCGAGATACGATCCGTTTTCCGATACGTTCCTGACAGAACCGCAGTCCAGGGGCCCTGTTCATAGACAAGCCCGCCGCTGAGATAGAGTGCATCATCTTCCGACCCATCAAAGTTCCAGATGGGAGCAGCTTCTGCGATCCACGTAAATCTACGGTCCTGATCCAAAGACCAAGACTGCATGGCAGCCAGAAGAAAACCATTTTCGTCAGCGCTGCCATCCTCGCCTCTTGCCTGATGCAACAGGCCGAGTTTGTAGGTAAAATCGGGTAAGTTTTGCAATTCGCTGCCTTCTAAGGAGAGAGCAAACGATTCAAGACTCTCGGTGTTGCTTGCGCCGCCATCGGCGCGCGACTTGTTACCGCGACTTTCTCCGAAAGAATCCGAGAATAAGCTTGTATCGTCGAAAAACGTTGCGGCGCTTAAGACATGCGTACCTCCATTCATACCCTGAAATCGGTATCTTGCGCCGAAGCCAACCCTTTCGATCAACTCAATCTCTTTGTTGTAATTGTTGCCATACATTCCGGGCGTCACGAGCGAGGCAAAGCTGAACGATGGCGTGAATTTACCAACCTGAACGCTGAATTGATCGCTGACCTGCACATCCGCGAACAGTTTTCTGACAAACAAACCCTCTTCGTCGAAAAATCGATCTTCCATGGGTGGTGCCACATCTTCCAATCTGAGCTCAGACTTGATTGTCGCGCCAGAACTGAACCTGAGCTCTGGAGACGCGATCATGATAGCAATGAAGTCATTGGTTGTCGGCAGCGCGCCATCCGCGTCGTATACACCGTTGTAGCCCAGACGGAAGATCGCATTGCCTCCCAGTTCAGGCCCATGACCTTCTGCCAGTACAGCTGTTGGAAGGGTTCCGATCACTCCACAGAAGAACAAAGCCATGAGATGGCAGTTGCACATTTGGATTGCTCCCATTGTGGAGCAGCGCAGATCCGAATGGCGCTACTCGCACGCAAATTGACGCAGATAATTCTAGGGTATTAAGCCGTGTGGAAACGCCTCAAGCCAAACCAGCGCTCATGTTGTGTGCGTACGCTCGGCTTGGTTCTAAGTGGGTGTGGCGTTAGGCTATAGCTGTCTGAAGCCGATGCATTTTCTGGCGTAAACCACTGGCAGTTCAAGACTTTTGGGAAGTTCTGGCTCGAGCTGAGAACGCGAACGGATGTGTTTGTCAATAAGAGCAAAGGTACAGAAGCCGCTCGCCACCATATCGCAACTGAAAAACCCTTTAAGCCATAAGGAAGAGTTAATGCCTCTCAGAACTGCGAACCTGATGCTAAAGGCCGGCATCGCTTTCGTCGCGCTCTCGATGGGCGCAGCCGCACAAGATGATCCCTTCGCAGCGCCGGAGCGCGCATGGCAACAAGGCGCGATCTACAAGAACACGATCCCGCAGGGATGGGAGACGCTGATCTTGGCAGACACCGAAGAAGAGCGCGAGATCGCCGACAGGATCATCGAAATTTACCAGGTGTTATCGACCAACCCATCCAACGAAACCCTCGCCCATCTGGTTGTCGAACGCTACATTCAGCACAGTATTTTCTTGCCCAACGGCCGGGTTCCGTTCTCAGAACTTTTTGGGGAATCGGCAGAGCAATATCCGGTCAAGATCGATGTGCATCGCATCATCGTGCAAGACAAGTACGCCTTTGCCCATGTGAACTTCCGCAACCTCGACAATGACGATCCGACGGATTTGGGGATCGCGGCGGTCGACATCTATCGGTTCAACGATGATCTGCTTTTGGCAGAACACTGGGACGTTCTTCAAGACGTCCCCACCTTTTCTCCCAATCCCAACGGCATGTTTTTGCTGGCAGAATGAAGGATTCATGCACAATGCATCTTAATCGTCTTTTGGCCAGTACCGCGATCGCCGTTTTCTCCTGGGGCATGGCCGCCACGGCAGAAGTCGCGCCACCCGCTCCTTCCACAGATCAAGCGATGCCCTACTACGACCGGCATCTGATCGACATCACCAACTTGCGTGACTTTTTTGAAGGCATGCTCATCGCCGACGCGATGATCCACGCAGACAGCACCTTTGACGCCGAAACAAAGTGGCGGATGACCCTGCGCCAGATGATCCTCGCGGACAGCGGGCACCACACCGCACGCTCGGCCTATCAGCTTTCGCTTTTAGGTGTGCCGCTAGAAGAGATACATGCGATCTTTGATCCGGATTATGTCGACAACCTGGACAACCCCCGCCTTCAAGCCGCCTTCCGTTACATTGATGTTGTGGGCAGCTATCCGATCACAGTGTCAGCGGACCTCCATGCCCTGTTGCGCACCCATTACATTGACCGCCAGATCGCCGAGTTGATGCAACTGGGCGCCATCAATCTGACCAAAGCCACCCATGATGCCGTTCTTCCTATCGTCACCGATCAAGAGACGGCGGATTGGGCTCAGGCAAACTTGACGACCGTCGGGTGGACGCTGGGACACAACGCGCCATCCGCACCGGAAGAACAGCGGCAAAACCCCTTTGTTGGAGACGCGTTGACCAGCGCTGTAGCAGAGCTGAACGCGACTTGGGAGCGGGACGATCTGGGGGCGGTTGATCCCGTCTATTCGACGGATTGGGTGAATTTCATTTCTGGCTACGACGTCTCCCCCATCACTTTCGACGGAGATCGTGACGGCATTGAGCAACCCTTCGACGCCTTCCCCGGAACCTATCTTGAGTGGGAAGCGCCCGGCGCACGGGAAGCCAATCTGCCGCCAGAAGATACCCCACCCTTTGATGTCGCTGCATATGACTACGACTACTATACCGGCCCAATCGTGCCAGAGGCCTCCGTGCCTTACAGTGATCGAAGTCAATTTGATACGTATTGGCACCGCGGGGCCGCCTTCGGAACGCTCGATATGGACGAATACATCGTTCAAGCCGAACGCACGATGACGTACCAAGAGATTTGGTCGATGTTCTTCGTCTATCAGCTCGCCAGTGGCTGTGGGCACTGCCAGGCGCATGGCGCATTTGGCATCTGGGATTACACTGAAGCAGACGCATTTAACGAGGAAATCCCGGAAGCGGAGCGCGCGCCCCTCATCGCATACATCCAATCGCTGATGGATTTTGAGCGTGCCGAAGGTGTTGACGCCGCGCACGCCGCGCGCCTTCGGTTCGCGCGTGATGCGGGGCGATTGCCCACGCGTGTCACGGCCGCGCATATAGAGGAGCTTCGCCGTCATTTCACCGATCGGGAAATCCAGGAAATCATAGCGGTGCCAGTCCTCACGGCGTGGCTCTCGGGTTCTATGCAATCCATGGCCACGGTGACGGATCAACTCAGCATGTCTTGGGCGCTGCGGCACCTGGGGTCCGAAGGTTGGCGGCCTGGGGTTCATCTTGGCCTGCCGAGCGAGCAGCGACCAAACCATATGAGCCAGCTCTTTGATCTGCTGATGTATGAAGTGGGTATTGGCAAGATCCCAGATGACGCGAGCGATTGGACCGGTCACTTTGTGCCAAAGGCGGTTGATGCCGACATGGACGGTGTGGAAGATCACTTTGATGGGTTTCCAAATGATCCGGCCCGCTGGGAAGATGCCGACCGGGATGGGATCGAGGACGCATCCGACGAAGACATCGATGGTGATGGCGTCCCAAATGTAACCGAGCTTTCCAACGGTACATTCCCTTACAAGGCGGATTCCGACGGAGATGGTCGGGACGACCCAACCGAAATGGCAGCTGGCACGGACCCCCTTGATCCCCGAAGCTGAAACTGCCGTACCTCGATCCGGGCCTTAGAGTCTTGGGCGCAAATCGATCTTTGCACCGTTGGTTCAGAAGCAAGATCTTTCCAGCAATCTGTGCGAAGTCTTGAATGGAGCATGTTATGAATCGGGTAATCCGCGTTGGTATGGTGCGCTTTCTGTTGGTATCTTTCTTGTGGAATACCTCGGGGCAAGCACAAGACGCCAACGTGGCCTGTGACGAGCAATGTCAAGCTACGCGTGCCGCCCAAGATCCCACAGCCGAGGTCAACGGCGTATTCCTTGACACTACCATCGACTTTGGGTCGAGCAGCGATGAAACGCTATACAACCTCGAAATCCAAGGCGTGCGCACTCTAGCGTCCGCCGAATGGGGCGCACTTGTGTTGCGCGGGATTGTCCCGGTGCTTGGCGTGCCTGTCCCGGACGCAACGACACTGGATTTGGGCACAGATTTTGGCATTTCTGACACGGTCCTGCAGCTCTTTTACGTTCCCAATGATAGGATTGGACCCTTCAGTTACGGCTTTGGTCCGCAAGTTTCCCTCAGCACGCATTCCGACGACGCTCAAAAAGCGGCAGGATTTGGCGCTGGCCTCGCCGGAGGCATCTTCGGATTTTCCGGGTCATGGGCATTTGGCGGTTTAGCCAATCATCTCTGGGGCGAAGACGACTACAGTACCACCACCCTCCAACCCATCGTCTATTACAACTTCGAGAGCGAACGCTTTGGGGACTGGTTTCTGGGCTACAATGCCCAAATTAGCTATGATTGGTCAGCCGATCATTCAGCGGAAGCTTGGACCGTGCCATTGGGCCTGACTGCGGGCAAGACAGTGCTGCAGCAGTCGGGTCGCGCGGTGACCTATAATCTTGGCGCCTATAAACTCTTGGAATCCCAGAATGATACGTTCGATTGGCAGCTCAGGTTTGCCGTAAATATATTGTCGCAATGACCAGCCTCACCCTCCCCCATGCACGGCCGAGGTAAAAGCCGATCAGATCGCGCCCGCCCCAAAATCCACACACCGACCCGGCCCACAAAACGAAAGGACCATCCCATGCATAGTCTTAGATACCTTATGCTCAGTGCCGCGACTGGCACGCTTCTGGCGCTACCGGCTTTCGCACAGGCGCCGACGTCGGCGACGGTCTTGGAATTCGCGGACGCCTCCACACTCTTCATCGCCGATTCTCAAGGTGGTAAGATTTATGCTTATGCCTTGCCAGCGTCAGGGCGTGCTCCGGACGCTCCCGCGCCCTACAATCTTTTGAATGTAGACGCGGTGATCGCTCAGGCAATCGGTGCGGCGCCACATGGCATTATCTACCATGACCTTGAAGTGCACCCAGTCACCAAAGTCGCTTATGTCTCAGCCACCGTCACAGTCGATGGCATGGCGCAGCCCCTTGTTGCCTCCATCGCGCGCGATGGAGGCGTGACGCCGCTTGATCTCGAAAGCCTCCAGTCGACCAGCTTTGACATTGTGGACGCTCCCAACGAGAGGGTCACCTTTTGGCGCGACATTCCCGCCGCCACGTTCACTGTCACCGACCTCGACTATGCCAATGGTGAACTTTTTGTATCTGGCCTCTCGACAGGTGAATTTGCCTCAACCCTGCGCCGAGTGCCATTTCCATTTGGCGAAGGCGCCAGTGCGACGGGTATTGAGATTTACCATGCTGCCCACGGACAGACTGAGACGCGCGCACCCATTCGCGCCATGAGCGTGGTCAATCTCGCGGGCACCCCCACCATCGTGGCCGCCTATACATGCACACCGCTGGTCACGATCCCGGTCGATGCCTTGCAAGATGGCGCGCAGGTCTCTGGCAAGACCATCGCGGAACTGGGATACGGTAACACCCCGTTAGAGGTGCTCAGCTTCACCGCTTATGATCCTCAAGGCAACGCGCAACCGCTGGTATTGGTTATTAACCGCGAAATGGACGCCGATTTGATCGCGCTTCCTGCCTTGCAAGCCGCCTCCGAGGGCGCCGGGATTTCAGAACCGATTGACTATCTTGGCGCGACGGCGGGCGTTAAAACGACGCCTATTCCGTTGGCGGGCGTGTTTCAGGCGGCTGACCAAGACACTCAATTCCTGACTACCTTGCGGCGCAATCTCGACACTGGGACGATGGATCTGGTTTCATTCCGGAAAGGTGTGTACCTTCGGTTGAGCGAATTTGTTAGCGAATACAATTTTCCCGACTACCAATATGCCGACAATCAATTCGCTGAGCAGACTCGCAATTTCCAGAACCTTTTGAAAGCGGACGAAGGGTTCCCAGACCTTGCCCGCTGACAAGATGCATCGCGTCATCCGGCGCTTGATCTTGGTCGCCGCCTTTTGGGTAGGCGGCCAGGATGCCATCGCATGCTCCGGCCTAGGAAACACTAGTGTGGAAGCCATTTACCCGTCTGCCGCCGAGATCCCTGAAAACACGCTGCGGCTCTACGTGTATTTCTCAGCGCCCATCGGAGAGACGGATGTGCTTGCACATATCCACCTCAAGAACGCAGCGGGGCAACCGGTAGAGGGTGCCTTTCTGTCAAATCGCTTTGATCTATGGTCCCCAGATCGCCGCCGTCTGACGTTATTGTTCGATCCGGGCCGCGTCAAAACCGGACTTCGGGCACATGAGGCGTTGGGGCGGGCTTTGCAGGCTGGCCAAAGCTTCGAATTAGGCATTGATCGGGCACTAAAGGATGCTTCTGGCTGCCCGCTTGCGCATTCCTTTTCACACACATTTCACGCAGGACCAGAGGATTTTTCGACGCCTGATCCGGCCCTATGGCAATTGGACAAGCCCGCGGCGGCGACCGACGACCCGATCGAAGTCCACCTGGCGAAACCGTTGGATCATGTGTCGTTGGCTTACCGGCTGCGCATCACAACCGCGACCGGCGATACGGTGTCTGGACGTATCGAACTGGGTGAAGGTGAGAGAACCTGGCGTTTTTATCCCAACACGCCTTGGATCGCCCAAACATATCGACTTTCTGTTGATCCACGCCTTGAAGATTTGGCAGGCAACCGACCTGGCGAGCGCTTTGATCGTCTGATTTTAGATCAACCTGTCGATTTCGTCCTTCATCGAGAATTTCGGATTAAAAACAATGACTAGGGTCAGGATCCATTGATTTGCACTTTTTTGCGTGATTCACGGTTCAAAAAACGAGCGGTGACCATGTCTGATTATTTCTGGCTGACAGCTTCGCAGATGGCGCGTCTTGAGCCCTTCTTTCCGAAGTCCCACGGCAAACCTCGCGTCGATGATCGGCGTGTTTTGAGCGGAATTATCTTCTTCAATCGCAATGGCTTACGATGGCGCGATGCGCCCAAGGAATACGATCCGCACAAGACGCGTTATAAGCGTTGGAAGCGCTGGAGCGATAGGAGCATTTTCGCCCAGATGTTGGTCGGTCTGGTTGCCGAACACGGCGAGCAGAAGACCGTGATGATCGACGCCACCTAAATGAAGGCCCACCGCACAGCGACCAGTTTGGGCGTCAAAAAGGGGGGGCGTGGACGCCCGATCGGTCGCACCAACGGCGGCATGAACACCAAGCTGCACGCAATCAGCAACAGCCTGGGCCGCCCACTAAACCTGTTTGTCACTGCAGGGCAAGTCAACGACTACATCGGAGCACGGCCGCTCTTGAGCAGCCTGCCTAATGTCGATTGGTTGCTTGCCATCCAAGGGCATCTGGAGCCTCACAGCAGCGGACGGAGGCTCCAACCACGGTTATCGCGCGGTTCGAGGCGCACGCGAAGGCCGCCTTGGGTCCAAGAACCTTGTCAGCGGTCGCGCCAGACGGCAACACGACGCTACACGAGGATCACTTGGGAAAGACCGGTTTCAACTGCTGCGGCAAAAAAAGCGCGTAAATCCAAAGACCTCAAAACACTAAGGAGACCAATATGACCTATCCCAAACGTCTAGCTGTTCTCACACTAATGGCAACAGTTTCTTCGGCCCAAGCTTGGGAGTCTGGCCAAGAGCTGTCTGAGGTCATTTTCGAAAACATCGATACGACCGGCAACGGAGCTCTCGACAACGGTGAAATTAGCGACATGTCCGAGAGCATCGCTTTCTCAGCCGATAGCGACGGTGACGAGCAGATCACTTTGGATGAGTTCACCGCGTGGGATTTTGGTTTTGCCTTTCTTGCTGAGAACGAGGGTGGGGGCGACACCTTTGCCGCTGTGAAGCGTGTCATGTTTGCAGTTGCTGACTTGGATGGTGATGGTGCAATTGATGCTCGAGAGTGGCGGTTGAATACGCGCTGGAACTTTGAGCGCGCTGATCTGGATGGTGACGCGCTTTTGACCGAAGATGAGTTTTTGACCGGTTGGACGCCAATCGTAATGCTTAAAGCCGGGCGAGGCTTGTGACGCCGTAGTGGCTCAACTCAAAAAACCAAAGCCTGCCCAAACGTAAATCCTGTATGGCTACGCAGCGTAGGCAAACTGGGAACTAGAAGATGGTATAACTTTTAGTTAACCAATAGATATTGTTTTGATTAGGCTTTTCGTATTTTAAGACCAATTAGGATTAATCGAATGGGCTGACAAGAGATTACGCTGCGCAAGTTATACACGGATAACGCGTATACGGACACCGCAGTGTCTTGCGCCTCCCGCCGGGCAGGCTCGGAGCCGCCTGACGAGGGCGCAACATAGCCTGAACCCTCGCTTGCTATAGAAATATGTTCGCAAGCCCCGACCGGCCTTCAGCTCGCCGTTCGCAATGCTGCACACGCTGTGCGCGTTGCGCACATTCGTCTCAATGCAGCATGATCAGGCAATTGCAGGGTTGGTGGCAGCATACCATTCCCTGATGGTTTTAGTGAGAGTTTTCAGCGCAAAGCCTACAATCGTGCGCACGTTGAGCGAGTTAGAGAGTTCCTTGAACTTCACGGCGGCTTTGCCATCAGCCGTGAATTCATAATGAACGCTGGAATACTCATCATCAGGGGGCAGGCCAACTCTGCTCGGTTAAATACCGGACTTTTTTCGATATGTGTGAGGGGTGAAATGTCGCGGAGCTACCGGATCGCGCACGCTCTCGATCGAGTGGTCCGTCAGGTTGATGCTCAGATGCACCGTCGCATGCAAGTACTTAATGCTGATCGTATCGGGCGCCTCGGGGGACTGACGATGCTGTACCTGAAGGACGGCCAGCCAACGTCAATCCAGACGTTGTCGGCCCGGATGGGCCGTGACAACTCACAGATGACAAGAATTATTCGAGGATTAGAGACCAAGGGGGTGATCACTCGCCGGACCGATGAAGACGACCTACGGGTGGTCCTCATTGAGCTCACCGACTCGGGCGAGGATTTCCTTGGATTGGTGCGAGAGATAATGTCGCAAACTGTAGACGAAGTGACAGAGCCGCTGACCGAGCCAGAACGCGATCGGCTTTACGATCTCCTGATGATTCTCCTCAAGGAGTGATGCCAAGCTCAATGCCTGCACACCCTGGCAAGGGATTACATGAAAGGCGTTAGCCGGAGTGATCTCATGCAGGGAAAGGAAAGCCCCACGATGCAGCCTCGAGTCCTCGCTCCGGCTCTGTGGAGTTGGAGTTCTCTCGGTTTGATGGACGTTTATTGGCTAGATGACTCTAGCGTTTCGAGGGCGCTCCTTTCGTAGTCGATGGTCGATAGATATCCCAGAATCGAGTGTCGGCCGCCAGGATTGAACCAGCCCTCGATGAACTCAAAATTCGCCATGCGGGCTTCCGCCTTTGTCCGGAACTTTCGTCTGTCCGTAAACTCGCAATCAGATGTGGCGAAGAAGCTCTCGCACATGCTGTTTTCGTATGCGTTTCCGACCGATCCCGTGGACGGTCTGACACCTGCCTCCTTGTACCTGAGGCCAATGGCGACAGACATGTATTGTGAACTCTGATCGCTGTGATGGATCACCTCCGATGGCCTGCGCTGACCGATCGCTATGTTCATTGCATCGAGAAGGAGCTGGGTTTTTAGGTTTCTACCCATCGGCCATCCGACGATCCGGGGCGAGAACGCATCGAGCACGACCGCCAGATACGTGAAGCCGGCCGAGGTCGGTACATAAGTGATGCCCGCCGCCCAGAGCATGTTTGGCCTGTCCAGGTAGACGTTGCGATCGACCAGATCGTCAGAGTGGCGCACACGATCATACCGGATCGTTGTTCGCGTGCTCCCGGGGCAACGTACGCTAGTCAGGCTGGCCGCTTTCGTCAGCCGTTCCACGCGCCTATGACCGACACGCACACTGCTATCGGCCGGTTCCGCTTGGACGCGTGGGGCGCCGTAGATATCCTTGGAGGCCGCATGGATCCGAAGGATCAGTTCCGTCAGATCGCGGTCGGCGACATTGTGTGCCGACGGCTCTCGGGACTGCCAGGCATAGAAACCGCCGCGCGAAACCCCCAAGTTAAGCGCCATGGTCACGATCGGGCACTCGGCCTGGTTGGACATCAAGGACTCAAAGACTGCGGGCCGGTCGTGTCGTTCTGCTCAAACCAGGCCGCCGCCTTTGAAAGACTGTCGCGCCCCTGACTTGACCGCTTGTTCTCACGGGAAAGACGACGCAGTTCGTCCCGGTCTTTGCGATACCTAGCCTCAATTCGCTGATAGGAATAATCATCAACAGTGTAATCGTGATGATCAATTAGATTGACTAAAAAGCAGAGACGCCGCAAACTGCTAGTACAATTGTGACGGGCGCGACCGGAAGAGCACGACCGATCATCCTGATATCAATGACGACAATCTGCGGCCTTATCCCGATGGTGATCTCGGGCGGGGCCTTGCTTGAGCCGGTGGTCAATATGACGATCGATGGGGTACTTTTGGCGTCGCCGCTGACGCTTCTCTTCGTTCCGCCTGTGGCCTTCTTGTTTCTGAGAGTGCGATCCCGAAAGAAGGTTCGGTCGGAGGTTTTGGCGTGACGGGACGGTTTGCCCTCTTCTTGACCCTTGCCCTGATGGCGTGTGGATCGCCCGGCATCATGGCGCCCGGGCCCAAAGTGCCTGAGGCAACCATACGCGACGTCTATGTCGCCCGGTTTCGCCAGGACACAGGGCAGTCCCGTAACTTTGGGGAACCCCGTGCCGGGCGTCTCACATTTGGCCGTATTGCGGTTTCCATACCGCCGAACCACGAAGTGGGTCGGATTGAGTGGCCAAGCGATACCCCGGACGCCACCCGTCATTTCGTAACGGTCGATGGCGAAGCATACACTGGATTGGCTAGTTTCGTTCGTCAAATTGCACGGTCCGACCGCTCTGGTGAAAGCGAAACCGTACTTCATGTCCACGGGTACAATACGACCCACGGCGAAGCCGTTTACGGTGCCGCGCAAGTGGCCCATGATCTCGATGTACCAGTGCCGATGGTGGTCTTTTCATGGCCCTCTGCGGCTCAGACAACCGGTTATGTCTATGATCGGGACAGCGCACTTATCTCGCGAGACAATCTTGAGGAGGTGATTGTTGCCCTTGCCCGCGAGGAGGGCCGCTCGCTGTTTTTGACCGCCCATTCAATGGGCGCCTATCTCCTTATGGAAACCTTGCGTCAAATTGCTTTGTCAGGAAGGCTAGACCTCGCACGCGACATCAATGGTGTCCTGCTTATGGCACCCGACATTGACGTCGAACTCTTCAAGGAGCAGGTGGACCGAATAGGCCCTCTTCCGGTGCCGTTCATGATCATGATAGCAGAACAGGATCGAGCGCTTCGGCTCTCTGGCTTAATCAGTGGTCGCGGCGCGCGGCTCGGGTCGATTGACAACCCCGAATTCCTTTCCGGACTTGGCGTCACAATCGTAGACGTCGGAGCATTGTCCGATGGACGAAAGCTTGATCACAATATAGCGACAACGTCCCCTGCGGCGCTCGCCATTTTCCGTAGGCTCAACGAAGTAACCCCACCCGGAGAGCTCAATGTTGTCGATGCCGTTATTCGCGCCGACCAGGCGGATGGCCTCCTTGAACGGGTGGTCTCGGGGCATTGAGAAAGAGCATTGTTCCTTCGATACTTCGGAGTGCTCTAGGGCGGCTGATCCATACCTTTGGAGTACTGGTTGTCACAGCCTCAGTTCAAGTGATCGTGACAACACCGGCACGCGCCGACAGTCCACGCCAGACGATGGAAGCGCTGTACACGGGCGCCGCACAGTTAGATCTTGCGATAGCGTCCTATGCCGAAAGGCGAGCACCCAAAGAATACCGTGAAGTACTGCGATCGCTCGACGCTCTGAGCGATCTCTTCGATCTTTCAGAGGTGCCCGCCGCGCTTCGCCCCTTCGTCGGACACGAGATCGCTGCACAGACGCTGGACTTGCTAGCCCAAAGCGGCCCGGTTGAGACTTCAGCACTTCCAGGTCCGGATGAGATCGCCGTTGACACGACCTACACCTATCGCATTCCCGGCACTGCAATTCGCCTTTGGAGAGTGGAAGACGGTACACGTCGCGGTGAAGTACTCTTCGATCCCCAGACTGTGGACACAGTCATACGGGATCGAGGTTCCAGCTGGTATCTGACAGGGCAAGGGCGGGATCGATATTTCGCCGTTATAGCACTAACGGGACCGCTCATACCGCTACGTTTTGCAGAGGCAATGCCTGAGGAGGCTCGGGTGCTTTTGTGGGGCTCCCCACTTTGGAAAGTGCTGTCTTGCCTCGCGATCACGCTTTTCGCCGGCTCTGCCCTTTTAATCGGTCATCGCACGGCACAGTCGCTACTTGACAGACACACAAAGCGCCGGCGTTTGGTGGCAATGCTCTCACCGCTGGTTCTCGCTGCGGTTAGCCTCACACTGACGAGCTTCTTTACGTTCGAGCTTAGGCTCTCGGGCAACTTCTCTGTGCTTATCCATACAGTGAACACAATACTCCTCCATGCTGCCGCCGCATGGCTCCTTTGGCTTTTGATCAGGACAGGCTTCGATCGAGCCGCTGATCAGTTCGAAGATCGCCGCGAGAGCCTCGATGCAAATATGCTTCACCTCTTCGGGCAAATTGTGGCGGCGTTTGCGGCGATCTTCGTACTCTTCTTAGGTGCCCAAGCGCTTGGCCTGCCAATCCTAAGCGTGATCGCCGGATTCGGCATCGGTGGTCTCGCAATCGCGCTGGCCATACGACCGACATTCGAGAATCTGATAGGAGGTGTCATTCTCTATCTCGATCGCCCAATCCGGGTTGGTGATTTTTGCACATTTGGTGGTTTGGCCGGCACAGTCGAACGGATAGGCGTGCGTTCTACTCAGATCAGGGCCCTAGATCGAACGCTAATAAACGTGCCGAACGCCCAATTCGCAGATCTGCAACTTATCAACTGGGCAGAGTGCGATATGATGATGATCTCGGAAACAATTGGATTGCGCTACGAGACACAAGAGGAGACACTTCGCTTCGTCCTAGCCGAAATTCGGCGTATGATGCATGCACACCCCCGTATTGACAACGATAGCGTTCGCGTACGCTTCACGAGTTACGGTGCATATGCCTTGGATATAGAAATCCGAGTTTATGCCTTAACACGCGAATGGAACGACTTTTATGCCATAAGAGAGGATATACTCCTTCGCGTTGGTAAGATTGTTGAAGACTCGGGAAGCGGCTTCGCATTTCCCTCTCAGACTATGTATCTTTCGTCTGACGGAGGACTTGATGAAGCCGCGCAGTCAAGGTCAGCGGACGAGACCGCACGATGGCGGAACGAATACAGGTTTCCCTTCCCACGCTTCTCGAAAACGGAACTGGATCAGATCGAAGGAACCCTGCGCTATCCGCCTCCGGGGTCGCACGAATACCTTGGCGAGAGCAAACAGGATCCTTCTTCAGCCGAAGCACTCTCCGTCGAGCCGCGTCAGGCGGAACCCGAGAAAGAGCATGTCGAAGACGATCGTTCGCAAGGATGATCCGGGCGCATCGGATCCGCGCTTGCTGAACATCGATAGCTTTCCCAAAACAGCAGAAATTTAACCCATTGCCCTACGCAGTTTCCCAGATGCGAACCCTGCTCAACACACTCCGGCCGTCGACCCGCGGTTGCCGTGTGACTTTGGGAAGCAGGGATCGAGACCCGCCATCTGGGCGTCGGTAAGCCAAAACAGATCAGACATGTTCACCGCTCGTTCTCGAACCGGGAACCACGCAACGGTACTAAAATCAATGCGGCCTGAACCTAAAATCGGTGCACTTATCGATTCTTCATCATTGTGCTAACGGCCACGGATTCGTCATAGCGACACCCTTCATCGTAAGGGAGATCTCCAGGACCATCATGATGCCAGGGCTGTTAGACAGTCTAGGCGGTGCCTACAGCTTTGGGCGCCCGTTCGGAGGCAGTCAGCCGGCCTACAAACGGAATATGATTGGTGGTGCCAACGGCGCTGAAAACACCGCGCTGATAGCCCGTCAGTTTCTTGGTGCGCAATAAATGCCACAGCGGCGAGTTGTAAATGAGAAAATACAAGCCAGCCCGGAGAGATCTTCGACGTGACCAGGAGCGCAAATACGGCACAGTCGCCAACGCTTTCACCGCTGGGAATACGCTAGAAACTCCAAATGCAGACTTTGATCCACGACCTCTGAGTGGCGGGACGGCGGGACATTTGGCACCTTAGTCAAGTGTCTAATCCAGAAGCGCCCGTCGCAAAGACTTTCTTCTTCGTTACTTCCTTGGATACATTTGAGTTCGATTATTCAGAACACGTAGAAACCAAGTTTGCAATTACGCCTTATTCTGGCCGATTTCTGGGAACAGGATCTATTTGGGAACATCTAGATAGGCCTGCACCCAAGACTTCCGGGTGGTTTTGTCGTAGAAAAGGATGTCAGTAAAGGGAGCTGTGCTGTGGACCGTAAATCATTTGAGCTGGCCAAAGAGATCGAGCGGCGCAAGCGTAAACGTGCGACTGCGTACTGGATGATACCAGTCGGAATAACTGTTCCCGTCGTTGCAGGACACTGGCTCGAGCCAACTCTTACACCATATGCCTTACTGTTAGGTTCTGTTTTTGGTCTATTGGGCATCCGGGCTTATTCGGCCTGGATCGCGGATATCGAGGTTGAGAAAGCTGAGTGGGATCAGCACATCAAGCCAGGCGATCGTGCCTGAACCCTATTCCGAGGGATTTTAGAGGCTCGGTCCGCGCAATTTCGTCAAGTGGTCGTGTTCTCAGTCACGGAAACCCCTCGACCTCGGAGGGCGTGATCGCCGCAGGATTGCTGCAACCGTCGTTGGCGACAATGCCACTGATGGACAGCTTGGGCCTCATTTGGGACCTTCGCCGCGCTAGGCGCGAACGACAACAACTGAGGGACAGGGGTGCGGCTATTCATCGATCGGAGATATCATCCAAAGAGTATATGCAGCGCCCTTGTTTAAATCTCCTCTCTAGACAGGACATGGTTGTCCAGCGGCGCCCCAAATCAGGATGTCCATAGTGTGCTCTTCGAGGCTGTACGGGGCAGGCTCGCGTCCGGGGCCCGGCGTCCAGGCCCAGTGCAGAATCAAATCATGTCCGAGATGATCTGCCAGCTCAACATAGTCTCTGCCGCCATTCAGCGCCGGGTCGCGAAGCTGGGTGCATATCTCTACACTGCTGCGACCGAACCAGTCAGCCTCCACAGGCGCCAATTGCCATGTTGCGCCAACGCGCGGCGCAGCATGGGGTATTGTCTGTGCGGTTTCGGAATAGCTGTGACAGGTGGAGCATAACAAAGTCTCCGTCCCAATGCGGCTCTCGCCCGCTCGGATCCCCATGCCATGCGGCCTGGTCCTCCCATAACTGGGTCCGGACCACATCGGCCTATCCGAGACGCCAGTATGGCAATTGGCACATCTGGGATGAGAGGCGACTTCGTATATCCGCGCCCAGGCATTAAGGCCGACGTCTTCGCTGACAGCGCCAAGCGCAAGCCCTTCCACTTCCGTTCCTTCCGCCTTGGCACTTGTTCCCAATCCCATCGCAAAAACAGTTAGGGCAACGAACCCAAGCGATGCTATCAACGTCTTCATCACCATGCGAAGCTGACGCCATGCGCTGTCATCGGCAAATGTGTCGCAAGCGGTCGCCCTGACGCAGCGATGGCGCTTGCTAGCGCAGGTCCAGCGGGTGGCGTTCCTGGCTCGCCCACCCCAGAAGGCGGAGCTGTCGATGGCACGATATGGGTCTCGATGTTACTGAGGTCGTAAATCCTAAGCGTCTCATAATCGTGGAAGTTCGACTGCATGGGCACGCCATTCTCAAGTGTGACCTCGGCACGCATGACGTGACCAACCCCGTAGCCAATGCCGCCCTCAATTTGCGCCCGGACCACATCCGGCGTAACCGCGATGCCGCAATCAACCGATGCTGTAAACTTTTCAATCTTTATCTCGTCGTATTCCTCGTCCACCGAGATCTCACAGACCTGTGCGACGTAAGAGCCAAAGGATTTGTGCGCGGCGAAACCTCGGAAGCGGCCTTCCGATAAGGGGGTGCCCCAGCCAGCTTTCTCCGCTGCCAATTCGATCGCAGCCCGCATCCTAACTTGGTCGACGTCGTCACCTTGAAGGTGCGCTAAGCGAAACTCTACAGGATCGCGCCCCGCCGCCGTCGCGCATGCATCCATCATGCATTCCATGACATAGCCTGTGTGGTTATGCCCCACCGACCGCCACCAGTTGACAGACGTCGCACCCTGTTGATCGGTCAGCCCGGTGTGGAAGGCGGGAAGCTTATATGGCGTGTCATGTATCCCCTCGATAGACGATGTATCGACGCCATCCTTGACATAGAAGTCAGCAAATCCAGTACCCTTGAAGATCGATTGACCCGCGACGCGATGGTCCCAGGCAACGATATCCCCAGAGCTGTCGAGACCCACCCGGACCCTGTGGGCATAGCTTGGGCGATAGTACCCACCACGGATGTCGTCTTCGCGGGACCATTGCAGCTTCACCGGCCGCGACCGGTCCGTAACCGCGAACACCAGGGCCAGTTCCACAAGATAGTCTCCATCTGGTGTCAGCCGCCTGCCGAAGAAACCACCTGCATAAAGCGACTGGACCTGAATGTCCTCCATGCCGACGCCCAGCACCTGGTGGAGTATGGCGTGGCCGGTAGCCGGCGATTGCGCACCATCATAGAGGATCAAACCGCCGTCGGCTGTTGGCTCGATGGTCGCGCCCATTGCCTCCATAGGCCCATGGGCCAAAAGCGGGAAAAAAAACTCGCGTTCGACCACTTTCGCCGCGCCCTCCAGCGCCGCTTCCGACGCCGCTAGGGTAGTCTCAGAAGCTTGAAATTCCGGAACATCGTTGACCTTGGCCAACAGATCAGCCTTGAGCTCATCGCTACTGCGCCCGTCAGCGGCCGAGAAATCCCAGTCGACTTTGATCAGATCCCGTGCCCGGAACGCGGCCCACGTTGTCTCGGCAAAGGCGATGACGCCCGCACCGTTCGGCATGGGTAGCGCCATGATAAAGCCCGCAACCCCGCTTGCTGCGCTGTCGTCAAAGGATTTTACGACGCCACCAAGACGTGGTGTGCGCTGAATTGCTGCCACCATTTGGTTTTTCAGCTGCATGTCCATCGAATACTTGGCAGAACCATTGATCTTGGCCGGAGTATCCAGTCGGGCTTTTTGATCCTTGCCGATCACCTTCCACCTGGACGGATCCTTAACGACGGGGGCTTCCGGCACGTCGAGAGCCGAGGCCGCCTCCACGAACTCACCAATGCCGGCAGACAGGCCACCCCCTGTGATTTGGCGGTCTTGTAAGGTTAAATCCGAAACGGAAACTCCCCATGATTGCGCAGCTGCTTCCAGCAGCATATCGCGTGCAGCTGCGGCAGCGGTTCGGTATTGCATGAACGAATTTGCCATCGCGGTGGAGCCACCCGTGACCTGCACCCCAATGAAGAGGTTGCTGTAACGCTCGTTGTCAGACGGGGCCATCTCAAAGCCGATGTCTTGCAGCGACATGTTTAGCTCTTCAGCCACCAGAGCGGACAAACCGGTCGCTGTCCCCTGCCCTCCTTCAAAGTGCTTGATGATCGCCACAACCTTCCCGTCGGAGTAGATTTTGACGAACGGTGTGACCATGTCGAAAGCAACAGCACCCTGGGCCGATGCAGCCTGTGGGCCATAACCCACAGCGAGAACGGTGCCCGCGGCAGCGGACTGCAGGAAATGGCGGCGGGATATCTGTTTGATCATCTATCAGGCCTTCAAAATGTCAGAAGCGCGGTGGATTGCGGCACGGATACGGGGGTAAGTGGCGCAGCGACAGGCATTGCCGCCCATCACCGCATCGATCGTTTCATCGTCTGGCGCCGGGTCGTTCCAGAGGAGATCAACGGCTTGCATAATTTGCCCGGACTGGCAGAAGCCGCATTGCACAACGTCAAGCTCTTGCCAGGCTTGTTGTACGGCGTTTGCCTCTGGCCCCTCGACGGCCTCGATTGTTGTAATCTCTTCGTTTTCTCTCAGATCGGCGACAGTGACCTGACAAGACCGGACTGCGGCACCATCAAGGTGAACGGTGCATGCCCCGCATTGCGCAATACCGCAGCCATATTTGGTGCCGGTAAGCTTCAAGTGATCCCGAAGGATCCATAGAAGCGGAGTGTCCGGATCTGCTTCCACAGTTTGATTCTGTCCGTTGACTAGAATGGAGACAGCCATGAGGTCCGAGCCTTTCGTTTCGGGCATTGTTATCCACATTCAACCCGAGCCCTGCGAAGCCAGTCTGAAGCATGTGGACCATCCGCACGATGAAGAACGGAACCAATTTCGGCTGTAGCGCACGGACGGCTTAAGTGCGCTGGTGGCTCCGGTTCATTTTGATCCGCCGTCGGGAATAAAATAAATGTCTGCCAAGCGGCGCCATGCTGTTTTGTCCGAAAAAACTGTCAGATTCTCCAAAACTCTCACGACTTAGATGGCTCCAAGTGTTACGATGCTATACATGACCGCCATGGAAAATATCGCTACTTTCAAACAGCTTAAGTCCCTTTCTGTGCAGTTGATTGACGGCAAAGACCAAAATGTGACGCCGGTGCAGCCCAATCTCTCGGTGTTCCGATGGAGAGAAGAAGAAACGTTTAACGGAGTTATTTATGAACCCGTTGTCTGCATTGTTCTCGCCGGTCGAAAGGAGTTCTTTTTGAAAGAGAAGACAGTGTCCCACCAAGCGGGGGACGCTTTTGTCATCAGTCACAATGTACCGCTGCTGTCAGGGATCCGGGACGCAGCGCCAAAAGCACCTTACTTGTCACTTGTCCTCACGCTTAACTTCGAAATCTTGTACAGCCTCCGCGACCAAGTCTTCCCAAATCTCACGGAAGACAGCGGTGCACAGTCGCTCAGCAGTGGACCATTCGACAAAGCATGGGCAGAGCCGCTTTATCGATATCTAAGACTCGCGGAAAATCCTCTTGAGGCTGAGGTGCTGGGCCCACTGATCTTGAAGGAAGTTCACTTCAAGCTTCTGATGTCACCGATCGGCGGAATGCTGAGGAACCTTTGTCTCTCGAACAGCAAGGCCAGCCAAATCGCCAGTGTGATCGCGTATATAAAGGGGCATTTCCACGAGCCACTCGTGATGGCCGAGCTTGCGAAAATGGCGGGCATGAGCACGTCCATGTTCTTTTACGAGTTCAAGTCTGTAACCGGCCATTCGCCGTTGCAGTATCAAAAGAACATTCGGCTTATAAAGGCACAGAACATGCTGTGCCTGGGGAATATGAAAGTGTCCTCCGTTGCCCTTGAGGTTGGATATGAAAGCCCGTCGCATTTCAGTCGCGACTACACCATGAGGTTTGGCGTCTCACCCAAGAAACATATAGTAGAGTTAAGAGGACGTGCTGGCCTCAAGTGACAGGGCCGGGCATTCCTCTTACGAGGTCAGTCCGTTCCAAGACTGTCATGCCGATGCAATGGCACTAGTTCTTTCCCAGGAATGGGCGTTTCGTCCAAGCAACGAAAAGACTAGGCCCGCGCCGCTTCTATTCACTGGAAGAAACGAATAGAAATGTGGCGGGCGGCGCGTGTTCTGGTAATGCGTTGGCGCCGATCACCACACAAGACACCGTTCCATATCCACGCACCTAGTCACACCGTAACCCGTGATATTGCAAAGAAAGCTTGAACCACCTAGAGTTCAGTGACTCATTGCCCGGCAGGCGATTGCAAGCCAATCGCCTAGAGGAGAACCACAGAGGAGCTCCGTAAGGCCGTCATTCACACACCCCAGAGCTCGCCACGTCTGGGCGGCAGAGGTGCCGGGAGATCGGTCTGACGCGGAACTCTCTGCAATATCGACCAGTCCCGAGTGGTGACGATCTGCGGCTGGCTCTGATCCGGCTGGCGAGGCAGTACGGTCGTTATGGCTACCCGCAGGGCTTTCACCAACTGCTCACTAAACTTTGCACCTGTCGCCGCCGCTGCCCACTTGGCGGTATCAAGCGGGTGCAGGGAGCCAGTGCAGCTTGCGTTGGGCCAGTGTCTACCTGGCGTAGTCGAGGTAGGCGGAGTTTGGTCGGCGCAAATTCAGTGTCTGGAGATATTGATCCGGTTCCAAAGGTTGATCATGCCGATCTCGGCCGTCAGGAGACTGATCTCGGTGTCTGAATAGTGCGCACGCAGTTTGGCCCGAATGGCTCCCAAGTCTTGCTTAGGTTCGAATCTAGTTAACGCCTCCGTCCATTCCAGTGCCGCTTGCTCCGCCTCTGAGAAATCCCGCACATCATCCCAAATGACGTCCCGGTCCAGCCGTTCGTTGGACTCTCCTTCGTGCCGTACCTCGGTCGTGTGCATCTTAACACAAAACCCGCAACGATTGATTTGAGAGGCCCGCAGTCGCAGAAGATGGCGCAACTTTGGGTCTAGCCCACGCTCGTCGAGCACCCGGTGAACCCCCGACGGCGTTTGCAGGATCTCCGGGATCACCGTTTCGTATTTGATCGCGTTTGAGCTTGTCATGGTCTGGTTCCTTGCTTTGTCCTTCTGGCAAGACAGCAGTCGGACGGCGAGCATTGTGACATGCAGTTTGTTGGGCTCCTGTTTTTTTCCAATGGGGATGGGCAACGTCTTCCCAACACCTAAACTGCGTGGCGTTGCGCATCGTGCTTTAGGGCATCTTTACTGATCCACGTGTGAGGGGTTCTGCGAAATCTCCAAGCCACGAACCAACACAGTTGGCGAAAGTGCCGCCACTCCCTCACCGTTCGTCTCCTACTAAGATCACTGCCTCTGCTCCGATGGGTGCGCCATCCAATACCAGATCTGAGTGGTCGTTTGCGTTGAGGCTCACAGACACCACGTTCTCCCCTTGCGGCATGTCCGCGATATGAAACGCTGTCGCGTAAAGCCGGGTGACCTTCTGGCCGTTCAGGTACAAATGCGCGTGCCCCTCATTCCTGATGTTGGTCTGATTGACCCGCTCCGGCGTAAATCTGAAACGATCGACGGTAAGATACACGTTCCAGCCCGTCAGCTTGTCCTTTTCAACGCGGATCGAAACTTCGGGTGCATTGTTGGGGTCGACCTCGACGGTGCTATGGATCTCGGCATGTCCGTGGCCGCCGTTCGAGGACTGCTTGCCGCCATCGGGCGTAAGTACAGGCGCTATCAGAACTCCCAGAAACATGCACGCCACTGACCAGTAGAGGCCGTAGATCAGCGGTACCCGGAGTTTGCTTTTTCTGTTCATCTGCTCCTCCGTCAAACCCTCACGCTGCGGCAGGCGCTGTCGGCCATCCTCCTGTCACTTTCAGCCGCTGGCCATAACCCAGCAGCAGAAGGATCAGCGCGGTTGCGATAATTGGCAGATGCCCGATCAGTTCCTTGAGCGCTTCGTCCTGCTCGTTTTGCAGAATGAACACGATGTTGGAGGTCAGCATCAGGCCTGCGACCACCAGAATGTTCAACCGAGTAACCACACCTAGGACGAGGATCACCCCGAAGACCACTTCCATTACCCCCGCCGAGAGAACAAAAAGCCGATCATCAAACCAACCAATCCCCAGCACTTGCATAAAATTCCACTGGTAGTCTGCGATGAAAGCTTGCCCCATGGCGGCGCCGTGCAGTTTCTCGAAAATGCCAAGCATGATCAGCGAAAGTCCCGTAAAGATCCGCAGCATGTCCACCGAGTATGGTTTCAGTTTCTCGCGCAATGCGTCCGAGGGTAGATAGTTGAAAAGCAGGAACAGCGCGATGCCGACTACATTTACATACTCGAGTGACCGGACAGGTCCGAACTGGATCATCATGCCCAGAAATAGAATTAACATCAGTAGAGCGGCGTGGTGCAGGAAATGATTGCTCAGAAGCAATATCCCGATCCCCGCCTGTAGAAAGACCAGAAACAGCCCGAACCCGCCATGGGCCTGTAGATGCGGGGCGATCAGCGCACCGTCATAGGCAGTCAGCAGAAAGGACATACCGGCAAGGATCCGCATCAGTTCCATCACGTCATGGCGGATCTTCGTGTTTGCGACCGGTACTGTCGGCAGTTTCGTGTCCAGGAAGATTGCAATCCCGACCAGCACTACCGCGATCACGGCCCAGATCAGAACGGCGGGTTCGAACAGCGCGTAGGGTTCGGAGTTCGCACTATGGGGATTTTCAGGATCGACGAACCAGCGGACATGGGCCCTGGCGGCCAGGGGGACGAGCAAGGTGATTACAAGCCCGGCAAGGCACAGTCCGTGATGCGTGGGCAAGACGGTGCGCGGTGCAGAGTTTAGCATGATCCTATCCTCTTTTTCCCTGAGATCGGCAGTTTGACCCTACGGGACAGGCTTTGTCCGCTGGGCCGGTTGACTGTGCGTCCCGAATTCATCCCACTGATGACATTCGATTGCAAAACGACTGTGGCTGCCACAACCAATACCACACCTGGCCAGGTCGCTGGGGGCGGCAAGCTATCCCCGAGAGCCAGGCCCATTATCAGTACCAGCATTGGATTCAGGAAAGTGTAGGCCATCACCCGAGTTGGTCCGATGCGGGTCGTGCCCCACTGGAACAGGAAAAATGTCACGATGGTTGTGAAGACCGAGAGATAGGCGATCCCTGCGAAGGTTCTGGCCGGGATGGCCGTCCAAGTCACAGTTACAAGTGTGGGAAGTGAAAGTAGGGCCAGCCATACAGATCCGGTCGCAAGAACCCAAAATGTCATTTGAGCCATAGGCTCACCTCGATGGAGGAATTTCACAAGTGCGCTGTAGGTCGATAGTGCAACGGTACCTGCCAGAAACAGCAGATCGCCCGCGCCGAGTTGCAAAGAAATCAACGCCGCAAGATCGCCACGGAAAATCACCCAGAGCGCCCCTGCCGCACCCAGTAGCAATGCAATGCGGGCAGAGACTGTCATCTTTTCGCGCAGCAGAACTGCCGCAATGGCCGCGGTAAATGCCGGGCTCAACGAGAAGATCGCCGCGGTGTTGAGCGGTGTGGTCAGGCGCAGCGCCGCGAACATGCACCAGAAGAAGGTGACCAGCAGTAGGCTGAGCAGGCTGTAGCGCATCACGTCGCGCAGAGTCGGGCGCACTAACCCGTACCTCCAGGCCACTAGAGGTGCGAACAGCAAGGTCGCAAGCGTAAAGCGGATGAAGGTCAGCACGCTACTGTCGAGGCTTCCTGTGATCGCGGCCACCACTGGGAAGGAAGTGGCGACGAAGAAGGTCCCGATCAGCATCAGACCATGGACATGGAGGTCGGCTCTTGACGCGTCGGGGATGCTAACATGAAGGTGCATGCCGACCTCCTACTCCGCGACTAATACGTTGAAACGCCTGGGAAATGGACCGTGGCTGGAAATCTGTTCGAGCGGGATACGATCGCTCGGCATCTCCCGCGCCCGCAGATTATCGGGAAGGAAGGCCGCATCTGCTCTGCGGCCAATCGTGATCCCGATCTCCAATTGGAAACGGTCGGGCAATTCCAGCACCTCTGTGCCGCGCCCAAAGATGAGACCTGCCATTGCATGGGCGGCGTAACCGAGGGCTGTGGCTTGAAGGGCGATCTGCATCCAAGCCGCGCCTGCATCGAAGCTGTTGTATTGAGAAACCGTTTCGAGCCGATCTTCGCCGGCAGGCATCACTTGATCCGAGATTAAGAAGATGAGCGCCGAGGCGTCCTTGGCCCATTGTCGGTTCTCAGCATTCAATACCGAGACGAAGGCGGGCCAGTAGGTATCGGTGCGATGGGAACAGAGAAACCGCCAGGGCTGAATGTTGAAGGCCGATGGCGCCCAACGCCCAGCTTCTAGAATGGTCAGAAGATCGTCGTGCGGCATCGGTACGGCGTCATAGGCGCGCGGCGACCAGCGGTCGAGAAAGAGCGGTTCAATGGGATGATCGGCGGATCTGGTGGTCTGCATGGTGGGCTCTCTTGTCCGAGGTAACTGGCGAGGCGGGATCGCCCGCGCCATCTCATGCACAAGGAAGTACTACCTGCTACTGTAGTGAAGAATGCATCGATTGATGAAAACACAATTCACTGCTAGTAAATAAATATGGATCGCATGACCGCCCTCACTGTGTTCCGAACCGTGGTCGAGCTTGGCAGCTTTGCGGGAGCGTCCCGAAAGTTGGGTCTGTCACCCGCTGCGGTCAGCAAGAACGTCAGCGAGCTAGAGGCCTATCTGTCTGCGCGTCTGATCAATCGCACCACTCGCCGAATGAGCCTGACCGAAGCCGGTGCACTTTACTTTGAGCGCGTGACACGGATTCTCGATCAACTCGGTGAGGCGGACGCGACCTTACAGGCAGTTCAGGACGAGCCAACTGGTGTGCTGCGGGTTAGCGCGCCGATGACAGTGACACTTTTCGGTCTGTCACGCGCGATCCCGAATTTCCTTGACCGTTATCCGGATCTCTCCCTCGACCTGCGCCTAGATGACCGGCGTGTCAACCTGATCGAAGACGGTTTCGATATTGCTATTCGTGGCAGTGATAACCTGGAAGACTCCGGACTGATCGCGAGAAAACTGATGACGATGGAACACGTGCTCTGCGCGTCGCCATCTTATTTCCAAAGGCACGGACGCCCGAAACGACCCTCCGAACTAGGTCAGCATAACTGCGTGCAGTTCAGTCTTTCCGGTCACGCCAATGAATGGAGCTTCAAAAAAGCTGGTCGTGTCGAGAAGGTTTCGATCAGAGGTCGTTACAAGGTTACCTCCAGCCTTGCAGTCCGCGACGCTCTGCGCACAGGATTTGGTCTGAGCCTCATTCCGCGTATGTACGTCGCCGACGACCTCGCCTCAGGTGAACTCGTCGAAACATTGGCAGACTGGGTTCCGAACGAGACCACGCTCTACGCAGTCTACCCGTCCCGCCGCTATGTTCTGTCCAAAGTCCGGATTTTTCTTGATTTTCTGATTGACGAACTGGGCGGGTAGGCGAATGGCGCTTCATTTCAGTTACCTCAAAGCAAATGGTGGATGAAAGCTGCCATTCCAACAGCTCGCAGTATTGGTCACGATGGGGTCTCTGCCGCCGTTAGATCGACCGCGAAATCGCGCGATTTTGATAAAAGCGCTGCAGTGAGGACCGGCCACAAGCTGCCTTTGATCACTGCATCGTGTTGCTTCGGTGCAGCCCATCAGACCGATCATTCGCTGCGCTAGTGTACACCGCTTGACCCTTGCTTAGGTCTTGGAAAAAGAAGGGTTAGATGATTTGCATGTCATAATTTATCTCTATTTTAATTTCTTTGAAATTATTTTAGAGTGTGCGGATCATGTCTCATCTTAACGTTGCTTTTTGGAATCTACAGAATCTGTTTGACACTTCGGCCTCTGATATCGCCGCTGACCTAGAGTTCACGCCGTCGGAAGGGTGGACCGATGAGGTTCTAGAACAAAAATTCGACCGACTTGTGGAGATCATAGCCGGGATGTACGGTGGAACCGGACCGGATTTGCTTGATCTTTGCGAGATCGAAACACAGGGCTTGCTCGAAAAGCTAGTCGCAAAAGTAAACGTGGCGACTGGACGTGATGACTTAACGTTTGCCCATACCGACTCCCCGGACATACGCGGCATCGACTGCTCACTAGTTTTCTCAGCTGCAAAGTTTGAATTAGCGTGCGATCCAACGGGACACCTAGTGCATTTTCGTTATCCGACACGTGATGTTTTCGAGGTGCCTTTGCGGGTCCGAGAGAATGGCGAAGAACTGATCGTGTTCGTGACACATTGGCCATCGCGGATTGCAGGCGATTCAGAGCCGTTCCGTATTGCCGTTGCCTCCCAGGTCGGTCGGCTGATTGATGGTTACTTGAAGCTACCTCTCAGCGAGATTGTGGACGCCGAAACTCTTGAAGATCTCTATCCCGAGATGAAGGCGCGGTGGTCGCGAAACGTCCTTATTATGGGCGATTTGAATGATGATCCATTCAATACATCTGTTTTGGATGAGCTGCTTGCGACCAACTCTGAGGATGCAATCGAAGAGGAAATCAAGGTCCCAAAAGACGACCGCGACGGGACAGGTAAGATACGGAAGTCTGACGTAGCGCAGTATCTGGCCAAGCAGGCGACCCTCTACAACCTGTCTTGGGGACCACTTGGCGTGCCTGGAGAGGGAACAATCCATTTTAGTAACGACAGCGGTCGCAACAAACAAATGTTCGACCAGATGATTATTTCTCGTGGATTGTACTATGGTCTGAATGGCCTTCAAATGACGCAGGAAAGCTTTGAAATTATAGTACCAAAAGTGATGTGGACCCAGCCGACTGCAGGCGACGACCTTGGACGCCATATGGTACGTCCCAAGCGGTTTGACAAACGTAACGGCAAAGGCTACTCGGATCATTTCCCAATTGGGGCGGTTATATCGGTTCTTAAGACTCAGACCTCCTAGGCCATGCCGTTCGAAAGCTCTTAATACGCTCATTACCGGCGAGGGTGAAAATGAACTCCTTTAATGCGCTCGCCTAGGATGCCGCTGGTTAGGTATGGGAAAGTGAATCACCGCACAGAAAAAAGCCATCACGGGCCAAACCAGTCGGTTTTCTGAAATTAATACTATAATACTATTTCTCCAAAGCTACCATTTTCCAAAATTCGTGAACGGTGTACAGTCCCTAGCGGCGACTATCACACCATTGCATTTTGGACTCTCGAAATCTGCTTTGATGTAGGACTAGTCATTTGTAGACTTAGCGGTGATCATTGTCGAAATCAGAAAGATCCAAATTCTTTAATAGCTATATGAACTCGCATTCTAAGACTTCCATCCCCGCTGCTACTGAATGTATTCTCCTATCACCGTTCTCAGCAATACCGGTATGTTCCGCTCGGTTCTTCGTGAATGCTCCTCCCCCAATATTGGCAATAGATGAAATACAGTCTGATAGACTGACCGACTGCGCTGGACAGTGGATTCTGCTGAGGTCAAAGCCAGAAATTCTGCGCCTTTGAGGGACCCTACCGTGGGACGACTGGGCTAGCGACAGTGTTAACATAAGTTGGTCGGTCTCCCGTGAAGAAGGTGCAGATTGTGAGTCGCTTGAAACGGCATTGAATGCGTGTTCCCACCAACCTCAAACGGTCGCTTCATCATTGAAATCGAAGCTGGAGACTAAGGAAATGGATAGTTTTCACATGATGCGATCGATGCGCAAACTTGGTTGGCGACCGTTGAAGTACCGATTGAGCCGGAGGTACGCATAATGCATAGACTTCCGATCGCCCTCACCTAAGTCGGGATACCCAGGGCCTCAGCGAGTTCCTCCCTGTTCGAATAAGCTGCGACCGGCGGCCCAACACTAAAGTGACGAGTTCAAACGCCATCTCTATTGCGCGAGCAGTGGAGCGACGGGACTTTGGGCATTCGACCATTTGCCTTAGTGGAATACACTTTTTTTATGCCTTCTGGATCAATTTGAAAAAAGAGATAGGGTTTCAGCCGCATTGTTTGTATCACCCGAACCACTACCGGCGCCGCAAGTAGAACACGAGAGCTAAACCGTTTCACCAAATGAAACGGTTGTTTTAGTGAGTCGGCCGCAGGCGGAATGCAAGGCAACGCAGGTAGTCCGGGCACTACCGGGCAAATAGGTGAACCGGGCGCTCGCGGATCAGCGCCAGATCTCTGGCATCAAACGGCGAACAATGGCAATCCTGGAACGCGCGTTGCTTCTGGCGCATCAGCTGTCATCGGGACGGCAGGCAAAAATGGATCAATAGTCGTTATTGCTGTTTGAGAGTCGCGCGTGGCTTCCGACGGGATCGAGCTATAGCTCTTTCTCACGTGAACGGACTGCGTTGGTCGGCCCAAACCAACCGTTCGATTATCTGTGGTGCAGCTGCGTCGCTCCGTCAAACAGGATATTCATTGCTGTTGCGAAATCTGACCATTCTCGAAGGTCACAACATCAATCCTCGTGTACCGCACGGGCGCATGTGAACTGTGAATTTGGCCGACACAGGGGAATTCCCTACTTGTCGATAGGGCACTTTCAGGATTGTTTGTCTGAATAGATACTGCAAACGAGGGGATCGCAAGGCCCAATGAAAAGGTTTACCCGTCGCGCCACACTGGCTCTGGGAGGTGTGGCCCTGGGGTGGGGCGCCGCGCGTTCCTTTCGCAGGAACCTACCGGTTTATGACGGAACGGAGCGGCCGAGTGTTTTGTCGTCCGGCGGGATCATGAATGACGCCAGCGGTCTTTCGCCAACACCGATCCAAGAGCATCTGACTTTTTCTGAGACGGCAGACGACACTCTGATTTCTGCTCTACGAAGGGAGTTGAGCGAAGCGGCGTCAGAAGCACGCCCGGTCAGCGTTGGGGCGGCGAGACACTCAATGGGCGGGCAAGCTATACCCCGTGATGGCAAAGCGATCACGTTTAACAATGGTGCGATTGAACTGGACAGCGCCAACCAAACCTACCGGGTGCATGCTGGCGCGCGTTGGTCGCAGGTGATCGCGGCGTTGGATCCACAGGGATGGTCACCCGCTGTTATGCAATCCAACAACGACTTTGGCGTAGCCGCGACGTTTTCGGTCAATGCTCATGGTTGGCCAGTGCCGTTCGGTCCGATGGGCGCAACCGTGCGTTCGCTTCGGCTGCTTTTGCCTTCGGGAGAAGTGGTCACCTGTTCCCCTGTCGAAAACACTGAACTCTTCGGACTGGCAATGGGCGGTTACGGGCTAATCGGCATTATTATTGATCTGATTGTGGATATGGTGCCCAATCGACGCCTTGTTCCCAGTTTCAATCAGTTGGCCGCAGATGATTTCGCGACAGCCTTTCGAACAGCCCTTGATGATCCCGCCGTGACTATGGCGTATGGTCGCCTGAACGTGGAGCGGGACCGGTTTTTCGAACAGGCGTTGTTGGTCACCTACCGCGAGGACACGGACCAATCGGATCTTCCCCCGGCCGCAGGATCGGGCTGGTTATCGCATTTGGCCAGCCGCCTTTACCGGGCGCAGCTCGGAAACGAGACCTTCAAGTCCTTCCGCTGGTGGAACGAGACCACATTGGGCCCTGCGGTCGGTGGCGGCGCAACAACGCGAAACTCCTTGATCAACGAACCCGTCGTCACGCTCGACGACCGTGATCCGAACCGAACAGACATTTTGCACGAATACTTCGTTAGCTTTGAGGCCTTTGGCGCGTTCCTTGAGGCTTGCCGCGCTGTGATCCCATCCTCCTATCAGGAGTTCTTGAACGTCACACTCCGTTATGTCGCGCAGGACGATCAAAGCATCCTATCTTACGCCACGACGCCGCGCATCGCCGCGGTAATGTCGTTTAGCCAGGAAATGACAACCCGCGCGGAAGCAGACATGCAACGAATGACTGAGATTTTGATTGATCGCATCGCAGAGATTGGGGGCGCCTATTATCTGCCTTACCGACCCCACGCGCGGGTGGACCAGATGGCATCTGTCTACAAAGGCGCATCTGGCTTTGCGTCGCGCAAACGCCAGATCGATCCGCGGCTGGTTCTGCGCAACAACCTCTGGGATAGCTATCTGGACCGCCTATGACATTCCTTCAAAAACTCTGCTTTGGCTACTTTGTCGTTCTGATGCTCGCGGCCTCGCTGAACTACGTTCCCGGTCTGACGGATGAAAACGGATTGGCTTTCGGTATATTCGCGCTGGATATCTACGACGACTCCCTGCACGTGGCTTCCGCCATCTGGGCGCTGGTTGCGGGATTGACCTCTGACAAGGCTGCACGGGCGTTCATGGTCCTGTTTGGTGTCGCCTATCTGGGCGATGGCATCTTTGGTTTCTTCACCGGCTATGGGTACCTGGATCTTGGCATCTTCACCAATGGCTCCGACGGTTTGGATTTTTCCCTAGGTCGTGTGCTGGCGAACCTGCCCCATTTGGCGCTTGGAGGCCTTGCCGCTTGGGCCGGGATCAGGAACATCGGGCAGCCCGCATGAGCTTTGTCTGGCGGTGGCTGAAGCGGGCATTTCTCGCCTTGATCATTGTCGTTGCGGCCCTTTTGATGCCGATTGCCTATGTAGAGGTCGCATGTCGCCCGATCGGGCAACCCTTGGCATATCAAGCGATCCTGCCACCGGAAGATCACCGCCCGGAAAGCCGAACGCTTTTGACCTATCCGGAATGGCATATCGTCCATGCTTATGAGGACTATGGCCGCGTGATCGATACGGGCGACCCTCACAGCTACCGGTTCCTGAGCGGCATTTCGGGGTTCTGGGGTTCACTCTGCGCCCTGTCCAAAGCCTCTGGCCAATTGGGCGAGGTCGACACAGCCACCAAACAGATGGTTTATGTAATCGGTGTCAGCTTTACTGCCGAACTGATGTTGAAAGCAGCATACGAGGAAACGTTCGGTCGGATCTTCGCAACGGTTCGAGGCAGCGACCGCGCGCCTCTTGACGACCTGTCCGCGGGTCAGGCGAAAGACTATGCTAAGTTTCTGCAGCAAACGCCCTGGTACAGATGGGATTTCGAAGGCGATGCTGCGGCGTTGGCCGATGCAGCCACAACCGCTTTGCGTGATCGTGAGCGCAACTTTGCGCTTGGACTCGAATACCAAGCGAAAGCTGCATACGCCAAGGCGATCGCTGCAGCTATCGAGCAGACCGGACCGGATGACCTGAAGTTGCACATGATCATCACGGGGCTGCCCGAGGCGATGCTAAACCAGATAGAGGGGGTCGAGGTCATTGCGGTGCGCGACGCGGGGATCGAGATTAAGACCGTTCGATATCGGGAATTGACCTTGCTGATTCAAAGTCTGGCCAATCGGGGCGTTGATTTTGTGGAGATCGCGGGAAATGATCAGATCATGTTAACGGTGATTAGCAGCATCGCCTCACATCCTGAGGCTATGTACAGTCGCGCTCGGCAAGGTAGTGACGATTACCGTCATCTTGTGCTGAACGATGTCGCTCAGCTTGGAAATACTCTGCGCGCACTTCGAGATGGTTCTGCAAGGCTGGAACATATCCATGATTATTAGGACTGCGATAGGCACTGTTGGAATGCTCTTCACCGGGTGGCTGGCCATAATTCTGGCAGTCACTGTTCTTTCCGATGCGGCACCTGCTTCGGTCGTGCTGTTCCCAAACGAAACCTTGCTCAGAAAGCTGAGCGAGGACACCGCGATCGTCTCCATAACGCCCCTGAGCGTCACACTGGCATCGAACCAAACCGGTTTTGCCCTGAGCCTCTATCAGAAGGGCGCGTGGCTTGTTTTGCCAGCCGGCCTTCGAGGATGTTCTTAGAAAAGAGCATCTTTGTCAGTTTGAAAACGACCCAGCCCGGACAATTCGCAACTCTGTTCTTGCGGCATTGCCGTCACGTAAGGGTTAACGGCCCTTGGCCGGCATCCAACACAGGTCGGGATACTGCGGTACGCCTCGCCAATCCAGACATTCGCTGCACTGCTTAACCTACAGCGTTTCATAGGTCCGGGTCGCGGACCATTCTGCCTTCAATGGCAACTGTACAGATGACTGCTTTCCTGAAACGGGTCTTCGGTGATCAATCACGCTATCCTGCAAAATAACCCGCTCTGGGTCGCCACGGAATATCGGTTGCGCCGTAATCAATACCCATCGAGTGCAGCGCGCTAGTCGCTTGGCTACGATGGTGCGTTTGGTGGTTAAAGAACTGTACGATCATCACCCAGCGTGGAATCGCGGGCAAGTCATCGACCTCTGGGGCAGTCTTAGTGGTTTTCCCAGCCATCCAACCCTCAGTCCATTCGTGCGCGCCTCTCGACAGAAGGTTGTCTTGTTCAAGGCGAACCGATTTCAACTCTTCCCAGTCTGGCCATACCGTACGACCAGGCGGAATTCGTTCTGGCATTGTGCCATTGATAAACGTCAAGATAGAGCGATTGACTACACAAATGTGGTCCAGCGTATTGTGGATCGAACCGAAGAACATCCCGCTGTCCCGCTTGCGTTCCTCAGGGCCAATTTGTTCGCAATGCTCATAAACGTTATCGTTCTGCCAACGAGAGTAAGTCGCCATCTCGTAAACGTATTGATTTGTAATCATTATTGAATTTCTCAACTCTGCTCGATAGTTGTTGACGTTGCACGACGACGCCATGCTGAAGCTTGGATCATTCTTACAGAGTTCCGCTGACAACCTACAGCTTGGGACATTGGCGGGGTTTGCGGCATTTGCCAGTTTGGGCTTACTACCGACATTTGAGCGAATGCCGCATCCTGTAATGGAATGCTCCGGTCGGCATGGCAGATCGGAGGATCAGTCATTGCAACATCAAACTCACCTGTCATTTGCGCACTTACCTCAGCTTGGAACAAGGGCACCATCGTCGGTCAGAGACGCCCACTATGCTCGAAGCGCGTCTGGGCAATCGTGGTGCGCCTGGAATTGTCAGGCAAACATCGTTGTCTAGCTCTGTCCGACACGGCAATCGACAGCAAGCTTCGAGGCTACGACCTTGTGAGGCTGAAGCTGTGGATGTGATGACGTCTGGCCGGATCAGTGAATGCTCTCTGGGGCTACCAAGCAAAACGCAGAAGCCAGTCCAGCTTGAGATATTTCAAGTCGCACACCCCTCCTTTGAAGAATGGATGGCGGACGAACTGATGGTCGGATCAGAGTGTGTTTGCCCCCACCGCTTCCGTGAATGCCTGCGCATTTCGACCTTACATTTTTTTGGATGGTCCGAGAGGTCGCGCCCTCGATCTGCCTTAGGGTGCGTGACTGTAGAATCGATTGAATGCGTAGAACAAAGGTGATGCAGATCTGAGCAAAAACGGCCAACCTCCGCACCATTAAACTCTTGCTCGGTCATACAAAGATGAAAAGCAACGCCTGGCACCTTAGCGTTGGGCTCGAGGATGCCCTCCCATCCTCCGCCAAAGCCACTAGCATCCAGTGCAGTTGGACCGTCGTCATTGGCGACCCGTAGAAGATACTAACTAGCGAAACGAAATGCTGCCGTCGCAGCCAGCACCGCCTGCATTCGCGGCACATGCGTGAAACAGATTTGATCGGGCTTATGGTCTGCGGGGCATAGCCGTCGATGATCGCAATACGATCTTTGCAAAGTGGGCCTCTCAAAACGCAATGGATTCCCACTTTTACTTTCTTGCAAGCTGACTGGAAAACGTACCCGCTCAGACGATGGTGTTTGAGTTACGGCACGAGGATTGCCACGGTGCAATCTGACTCTGAGGGTGTGGGTGGCGCAGTCATTGGTGTCAGTGTCGGCTCGGAGCTGGAGCTAAATTACTTTTAGTAGAATAAAATTCTCTAACTCTGCCATAACACGACTGAGCTCGGGCAAACTTCATTCACTATGATAGTGTTGCGGACCACTGAGCGAAGGATTCGGCAACGATGATCTTGTCCGATCCAATGACAAAAGCGGAGATCCCCTGCGCCGTCCAATTGTCGATGAGCGCACGGCATTCCGCAGGTTCGGGGGCAAAAACGGGCATCATTACTGGCAAGTTAACGGCTTGCGCTGCTTTGACTATGTCAGACACGGCCTGAGCAACACTGTCGTTGCGCCAGTCCCCGCCAAAACCCATTGAGACCGACAAATCAAACGGACCGACCATCAAGGCCGATAATCCTTCGGTTGCGCAAATGGCATCAATGTTCCGATGGCCTTCGACGGTTTCCACCAACGCTATGGCCCCGGTACGAGCTTCTTCGTCCAGGACATAATCCTGCCAGTTGCGAATAAAATGACCCCCAGACCGGCAACATGGGCACGCGCCGCGCAACCCCGCAGGCCCAAATCGTGTGGCCGCCACGGCCTGTGTGGCATCTTCGGCCGTTTCGACATTGGGGATGACCACATGCCGGATCCCGACGTCCAACGCCTTCATGATCTCGACCGGGTCATTGCGCGACACCCGCAGCGCCACACAAAGATCATTGGCGTCCGCTGCACGCGCCAGATTTTCAGCCGTCTCAATCCCGAACGGGCCATGCTGGCAATCAATAATCGTGAACTGAAAGCCGTTGAGGCCAATCAGGTCTATCATTTCCGGCGCGGCGATCTGGGTCCATGTACCCAGAACCGTCGCGTCAGAGGCCAGCAGCGACTTCAAATCGCGGGTCATGCGTCCGGTAGCCCGAGGATGGCCTTGCATTTGATCTCGACCAATATGCCGGGCATGGAAAACCCTTTGACCGCAAACCCGGTCCAGGTGGGATAGCGATTTGCGAAATAGCGATCCTTGACCGCAAGAAAGGTTCTAAGATCCGCCATACTATCGGTGAACCAGGTCTCTAGCTCGACCACATCGTCGAAGCCGGCACCGGCGGCTTCCAGGACTTTCCTGACGTTCTCAAAGGCCTGCACAAATTGCGCTTCGACGCCTTCCACGACGTTGAGGTTCTCATCGCGCCCCACCTGCCCCGACAGATAGAGTGTATTCCCGACCTGTATGGCAGGCGCGTAGTGGTAGGTCTCGTAGATGTTCTCCATCCCTTCAGGGATGATGACTTTGCGCGTGGTCATAGATCAACTCCTGTAGCAGACGGTCCTAATTGCTTCGCCGATGCGGCGGGCGTCGGGCATGTATTCCCGCTCGAGCCGGTCGTTGTAAGGCACCGGCATCTCGGGCGCACCGATCCGGGTGACAGGCGCGTCGAGCCAGTCAAAAGCCTCTTCCTGAATGGCCGCAGCGATTTCCCCACCGAACCCACCAAAAAGAGGCGCTTCGTGTACAATGACAGCTCGGTTAGTTTTCTTAACGCTCTCACAGATCGCGTCGGTATCCAGCGGTTTGATTGTGCGAGGGTCAATCACTTCGACGCTGATGCCATCACGCTCCAAACGCTCGGCGGCATGCAGAGCACGTTCGACCATCGCGAGCGTGGCGATCACTGTGCAGTCTGCGCCAGGACGGACGATGCGCGCCCGGCCCGGTTCGATAAGGTAACGGGTTTCGGGCACAGACTGCTCTGCGCCCAGATAAAGGAGCTTGTGTTCCAGAAACACGACCGGCCCGTCATTGGCAATGGCGGTGGCCATCAATCCTTTGGCGTCATAGGCGGTCGAGGGCGCATAGACCTGCAGCCCCGGCACGTTGGCAAAACAGGTTTCAAGCGATTGGCAATGCTGCGCGGCTAGCCGAATGCCCGCCCCTTGCGGGCCACGAAACACGATGGGCACCTTGGTTTTGCCGCCCAGCATGAACCGTGCTTTGGCCGCCTGATTGACAATGGAGTCCATCATCAGCGTAACGAAATCCCAAAGCTGAGCTTCGACGACCACACGCTTCCCGCGCATCGCGGCACCGACCCCGCAAGCCGATATCACCCCTTCTGAGATCGGTGTGTCGCGCACGCGGGCCGCCCCAAAGCGTTCATATAGTCCGGGCGTCAGGCCAAATATCCCGCCTGTCGCGCCCACGTCTTCGCCCACGATGATAACGTCTTCATCGGCCTCCATCTCTTGCACAAAGGCCTCGGTGATTGCAGCACGATAGGTGATGGCCCGTGTGCCGGGGTCAGGCTCAGACTGGTTCAGGTCCGAAGGCGGCAAAACACTGGCCATGGCGAAGCTCATGTCCGGTTCCGCCTGATCCTGCGCCCAATCAATTGCTGCCTCGACTTCGGCCTCGACCTTGACGACGAGTGCATCATAGACTTCGGTTTCAAGCGCTCCTTCTCTGACCAAGCGATCACGCAAGCAGGTGACCGGGTCGCGGGTCTTCCACTCGTCTTCCTCTGCTTCTGAGCGGTAGGACGGCAGGTTGGCGCGCATCGAATGATCATCCCAACGGTAGGTCAGCGCTTCGATCAGTGTTGGTCCTTCGCCCGCGCGGGCGCGCAGGGCGGCGCGCTCGACGGTTTCGAACACGGCGGCCACGTCGTTGCCGTCGATCCGTTCGTTGGGCACGCCGTAGGCGTCGCCGCGTGCGGCGATACTGGGACCCGCAGTGACAGTTTCGGTCGCGGTAGTTAGGCCGTACTGGTTGTTTTCACAAAAGAAAATTAGTGGCAACTTCCATACCGCAGCGAGGTTCATCGCTTCGTGAAATATGCCTTCATTGGCAGCGCCATCACCAAAAAACGTGATGCCGATATTGCCGTTGCCGTTCAACTGCTCTGCCAGTGCTGCACCGGTACCCAGCCCCATGCCCGCGCCTACGATGCCGTTCGCACCCAGGATGTTTCGATCGAAATCGGCGATGTGCATCGATCCACCCAGTCCGGCGCAATAGCCCGGTGCGCGGCCCATCAGCTCGGCAAACATCAGGCGCAAATCAGAGCCCTTGGCGATGGTGTGCCCATGACCGCGGTGATGGGTCAGTACGAAGTCATCCGGTCCCAGGGCCGCACAGGCGCCCGCGGCAATCGCCTCTTGCCCAATGCTGGAATGGGCAGTGCCTTTGATCACGCCCTTTACGAAGAGCTCTTTCGCCCGTGCTTCAAACTGGCGGATGCGCAGCATCATGAAGAGCGCTGCACGCAGTTCGTCTGGCCCCAGGCGGTTGCCTGGCGGCGTTTGTGAAAGGGTGCCCAATATACCTACACGTCCCATGATCGATTACCCGTAAACGAATTTCGGCAGCCACAACGACAACTCGGGCCAAATCACAACGATGATCAGAGCCAGGATCTGCAGCCCGATAAAGGGCCATTGCGCCGCAAAAATTTCCGAAAGCTCCAGTGTGTCGCCGGCTGCGCCTTTCAGATAGAAGCAGGCCGGCCCGAAGGGCGGCGTCAGATACGCGATCTGCATCGACAGGTTAAAGACGATACCAAACCAGATCGGATCGTATCCCAGCTGCGTCAGCACTGGCAGGAAGATCGGCATCGTCAGAAACAGGATGCCGATCCAGTCGATGAAAAAGCCCAGAAGGATGAACACTCCGATCATCACGACAAGGATGACCGCTGGTTCCTGGCTAGCACCTGCCAGAACGTTCGAGGCGAATGTGATCCCGCCCATCAGGTTATAGACCCCGATCAGCGCATTTGTGCCGAATACAAGCCAGAACACCATGCCACAGGTTCTGAGCGCCTGAACCAGAACGCTGCGTAGCATGGCAAAGCTGAATGCGTTGCGCACCCAGGCCGCGATGGCGGCCCCAAACGCACCGAGGGCTGCGCTTTCGGTTATCGAGGCAAAGCCCGCGTAGATCGAGATCAAGACCCCTCCCGCCACCAGCATCGGGAGTAAAACGCCCTTGAAGAGCGCGACCTTTTCCATGAGGGGCATGGTGCGTTCTTCGGGTGGCAAGGGCGGGCCAAGAGCCGGGTTGAGGCCACATCGAATGAGAATATAGGCCACATAAAAGCTCGCCAGCATCAGCCCTGGCACCAGTGTGGCCAAGAACAGGTGCGAGATCGAAACCTCTGCTGTCAGCCCGTAAAAGATCAGAATGATCGAGGGCGGGATCATCGTTCCCAGGCTGCCGCCTGCTGTAATCGTGCCGATCGCCAACTTGCGATCGTAGTTCAGCCTAAGCATCTGCGGCAAGGCGATCAGCCCAAGAAGGACAATCTCACCCCCGATAATGCCCGTCGTTGCGCCAAGCAGAACCGCAACCCCCGTCGTGACGACGCCAATGCCGCCCCGCACGGACCCGGCCCAAACATGAAACGCGCGATAGAGGTCTCGGGCCACGCCTGACTTTTCCATGATCGAGGCCATAAGGACGAACATGGGGACGGCGATCAGTTCGAATGATCCCACGAATTCGGCCGTCCGAGTGGAAATCAGGAAAAAGCCAGCCGTCCCGAAATTCGCATAGGCAAGAACGACCGCGATCGTACCTGAAACAAACGCCACTGGAATTCCCAACAACAAAAGCGCAGACATCGCAACAACGATGAGTATTGATACGGTTGCGATATCCATCAGCCGGAATCGCGCTCGTTACTGGCCTCACACCGGCCTAGCGCCAGAAGCACGAGCTGTCGAAGCACCACAGCCAAAAACAGAGCAGCCGCAACGAACAACGCGAACTTTATGAAAGCCGGCAGGGGTGTGTTCCAAGAACTTCCAGAGCGCTCGGGAAACCAGCTTCCGTCCGGCATGAAACGAAAGAGCGACCTTTGCGCGATCTGCCAGCCTGAAAATGCAAGTGCCGATAGATAGATAGCTCCACAGGCCAACCCCAGCATATCAACTGCACGGCGCAATCCGGGAGGCATCCGGTCGCGCAGTACAGTGATGCGCATATGCGAGCCTTCGACCATGCAATAGGCACCGCCCAGCAGGAAGGCCAATGCGCCAAGCAGCCCAGCAATCTCATGCGCCCAGAACGTGGGTGCGCCGAAGCCGTATCTCGCGACCACTTCGTAGACCATCATTAGAACGATGATGAAGAACCCAAAGGCCGACAGCTCGGCCAACTTTTTGATGAACCAGGTCACCTGGACCGCGCCTTTCCTAAAGAAATCAGCAGAGCGCCGTATCTGGTAGCTCTGCTTTGACGTGAACCTCAGAGAATGCCAAGCGAGCGCATGTAGGCCTTGTGGCTGTCCACGATGGCTTTCGCGTCTTCGTTACGCGAGCCCCAATCGTCCCAAACTTCAAGAAGCAGGTCACGGAACTTCGTCGCATCTTCCTCGCCGAACTCAATGAACTCGACATTCAATTCGTTCTTGGCTTTATCGATAGCCTCGACTTCCTGAGCGCCTAGAGTTTCTTTCAGAGAGTCTGACAAACCCACGCAGGCCGCTTCGAAACTGGTCTTGGCTTCTTCGGAAAGGCCCTCCCATTTCGACGCTGAAACCGACATTTCAGTCACAGGCATCGAGTGGCGAGCGAATATTGAGTACGGGGCGTTCTGATACATACCAAACGCCATGTTCAATCCGACATTTGCAAGGTCTGAAGCATCAAGGACACCGGTTTCCAGCGCGCCAATCGCGTCACCTGGTGAGAGGTTTACAAGCGATGCTCCGGCACGCGTCAGAAGGTCGGAAGGTAGCCCGCCCGGAGCGCGGATCTTGATCCCTTCAAAATCTTCGACACCCCGAATTGGCACCTTCGAAGGGATCTGTTCCTGTGGCCAATGCACCGTGCAGATCAAGTGCATGTCATACTTGGCGTAAAGCGCTCGGCCCAGTTCGATGCCATCGCCTTCTGTAAACCACTTGTCCCGCACGTCGGTGTCTGGATAGGCCGAGAGCGTATCGCCATACACCGCAAAAGCGGGGTCCACGCCTGCAAAGAAGGTTGGCCCGGTGTATTGTCCATCGAGGAGCCCGTTGCGGACTGCCTCAAGTGTTTCTGTCGGCCCTACAACTGAGGCTGCCGGAAAAACCTGGATGTCCACTTCACCGCCGGTGGCTTCTTTCAATTCGGCCGCCATCTTTTCAAAGGCAATGGTCGTCGCGGCTGTTGCACCGAGGAATGTCTGCATCTTAAAGGTTTCCGCGCTTGCCGCGCCTCCAACCAGTGCAATTGCTGTAGCGCAAGCTACGAGGTTTGTTTTTTTCATCTTCTCCTCCCAGTAGATTCGATGATGCAGCCTTCAGGCTGCGATTTTGACATCTGGCATTTCGAGAATGCTGCGCGTTTCGGCGACAGTCGCAGGCTCACGGCCCAGGACGCGCGCCTGCGCGGCGACCTTGGCAATAACCTCGGCGTTGGTCATATGCCGCGCGCCGTCCCGATAGGCGTAATCGCCTAGACCTATGGAGATGTGGCCACCTTCGCGGATGATCTTTTCGGTCAACTCAAAAAGATCACCCTTATAATTCACCACAGTCCAGATTGAACGAAACCCTGCGGGAAGAAACGCGGTATGGGCATCCAGCCCCGCGACTGTTCCGGGATGACCGGCAAAAATGATCTCGTCGGTCATGCAGAAGCAGACATAGGCGGGGTCGGTCAGTACGCCCATCTTGAGAAACTGTTCGATCTGGCGGGTAAAGCTGACGTTCCAGCTTACCAGATAGGGTTTCAGTCCGTGATGTTCGATCCGCTTTGCAAAATGCATCAACGTACCGGTCGAGTTCTTGTAGATCAGCTCAGTCGTGTCGTACTTTCCCTCGTCCGGATTCCACCAATCGACATTCACGCTGCCTGTATCCATCGGCGCAAAGTCTGGGGCGGTGTCCGGCGCCTTCATCATCTCTTCGATGGCGGCGAACCGGCCCATCGCGTCGCTGTCATTGGCGACATATCCAAGCGTGGGGTGGATCAGTATGTCGGACTGGGCGCGAATACCGGCATTGGTTTCAAGATAGAACTCGGGCGCGTGCTCGGGCGCGCCTTCGGCGGTACGTCCGTGGTAATGGAACACCGACGCCCCTTCGTCATAGCAAGCCTTGGCATCGGCAATTATCTCGGCCGGCAGGAACGGCACGTGCGGATTACCGCGGCGAGTGGCAAGCTCATTCACACGGGCTTCGATAATAATCTTGTCCAAACTTTCCTCCCGAACCGTTTTACCGGCCTGGGAATGATTATATCTCCATCAGACCCAAAGTCATAGAAAAAGTTATATCTTTGTTGCCTATAGGCTAGATTTATATTACTTAAGTTATATTATGATTGATAGCAACGCACCAATCCACCGCCCCGATGTTGCAGACCTTTTGGCCGATACTTTTCCCGGCCACACGATGCAGCGTATGCGCACGCCGGACGGAAAATATCGTTACATTTATGTAAGTTCAGGGGTTGAAGGCTCGTTCGGGTTGAACCCGTCGCAGCTTATGCAGGCCAGTGAAGTAGATCATGCCTGGGTGCATCCAGAAGACCGCGCGCGATTCGTGGCAGAGCTTGAACAATCTGCAAAGGACCTGACCCCGCTGGATACCGAGGTGCGGGTCGAATCGCCCAGTGGCGGGTATCGCTGGGTGCGATCGTTGGGCAAGCCCCGCCGGCAGGACGACGGCGCGGTGATCTGGGACGGTGTCGCGTTGGACGTGACCGACCGTCGCGAGGCGCTTGGGGCACTGGAACGTGCTTTGGCCGAGGCGCGCCGCAGCGAGGTCGCAGAGGGACGGTTTAATTATATCGCGGCAAAAGATCTGGCAACGCCGCTAATCTCACTTCGGGAAGCTGTGGCAGCGATCTCGGCAGTCGACAGGCAAGACCCGGATTTGGTCAATACACGCATCGCTGAACTTTCTGACTGTTTTGGGGCGTTCGAAAAGGCACTGCTCGCGACCAGGGGTTTGGTTTTGTCCAGCCAATCACAAGACGTAGATGAGAAGCCCGCCGTCAAAAGAACACTTACCAAACGGCAGCGCGAGATCTTTGGTATGGTTCAGGAGGGTGCCTCAAACCGTGAAATAGCAACGCAACTGGCAATCTCGGAAGGCACGGTTAAACTTCATGTCAGTGCGATCCTTAAACGTCTTGCGGTCAGAAACCGAACCGAAGCAGCTCGCTTACAGATTGACTAGTCTGTTGGTGCTTTCCTCTACGCATTTCGAGTAAATAGAGACAGCGGCACGCCGACTAATTGATCGGACTGGCAAGGTCGGCATCCCTTGCCCGGTCAAAACCTCAACTTGCAGCAAATTCGTGACAATCGCTTCCGGCTTCGGTCGCTTGTTTATCATGCTCTTCCTCCGTTTCTTCAAACATACCGGAGAACCAATAAAGTGGGCCCGATGAAGTGCACAACTGACCAGTGGGGCCAGATCAAGCAAGCTGAAAACGACATCCTGCTCAGGCTATGAACTCTCCGCTGGCAAGGTTTACGCAGAACCGCTCACACTAAACGGGTCCGCAACAAACAGAACGTTGTCTGGTACAGGATCGAGCAGTCCAGCTGGCGGAGGCACATCTGCTATCGCTGGATTTGCAAGAGTTGCCATGGAATTCAAAAGAGGTACAAACCGCAATAAGGTAATCTTGCATTCCTTTCGCGTCATACAGAGCTTTCGGCTTGGCAAAGGCCACACCGAGATTTTACTGGAGGCTGGGAACCGGAAGTTAGCAACGTAATCAGACGCGCGAGTAATGCGCGTTAAAACGCAATCGGATCCGATTTGCTATGAGCCGCTCAGTGGATTGAGTTGGCAAAGCCATGTCAGAACAATATTTTTTTGCAACTCAGACATACAACGCAGGGACATTGAAAGTTCTTGTGAGACAAACCCTTGGCAAAACCAGCTCTGGTTTGTCTCGTTTTATCGCGCGCACCGGGAAACGGGCGTTGGTATGCAACGCAGAACCGGGCGCGCTGGACTCGAAGCAAACCTCGGAGGCTGCGCAGCATGCGAAGCCCTTGGCCGAACGGGACGTCCAGTGACAGCCTTCAATAGACATTCAATTGCCCGGCCCGACGCTGCGGCGCGGCCCGCCGAAGCGGGCACACGCTGCGGCTTTGAACGAGTCGTGATGCTTGGTCGGGTAGACGGATAACAAGCTTCACGCTCTTGGAACAAGTAGGCTCTCAAAGAGTAGATCGACTGGCCGAATGGGTGGCTCACACAACTCAATGCTCGACGCTAGCTTCGGATGAAACCCATGTCCGAAACGCGCTTATCTTGGGTTCATCCAATCGATCACTTGGCATCAGCAAATAATATGCAAAGACCAACGGCGTGCTCAGATCCTTGTCAAATGGACGAACAAGGCTGCCGGACGACAAGTAATTTGTAGCCATGCGGTCTCCGATCAGTGCGACGCCCTCGCCATCGAGGGCAGCACGCACTGCCATCTCTTCTTTTGTGAATCTTGGGCCCCTGAAAGGATCCACACCGTCTACCCCAGCAGCCAGCAGCCATGTGCGCCAGCTGCCTTCGGTTTCTTTCCAATCGACATGCAACAGGGTGTGGGATTTTAGGTCTCGCGGTTCTTTGAGGCCGGATCCGCGATCTCGAGTTTCTGGGCTACACACCGGGGTAGCACGCATTGCAAACAAACGGTCGCTTTGCACGTCCGGGTAGCCGCCGGGACCGTAGCGAATTGCAACATCCGCCTCGCCACTCGCAACATCGACTAGTCTGTCTGTGCCGTCGATGCGGATTTCAATGTCAGGGTGCTGACGGCGGAACTGGTCGAGACGCGGCACGAGCCAAAGCGACCCGAACCCAGGGCTGACACTCACGGTCAGCAGACCGTCGTCCGAAACGGACCTCATCTGGTTTGCGGCATCCGCAAGCAGCCCGAATCCCCCGGTCAGCATTGGCGCTGCTGCCCTGCCTGCCTCTGTCAGGCGCAATGCGCGCGGGAGACGATGAAAAAGCGGTGCACCCAACCAGTCTTCGAGCGCCTTAATCTGATGGCTGATCGCACCTGGCGTGACGTTCAACTCTTGTCCCGCTTTGGCAAAGCTCAGGTGGCGAGCTGCAGCTTCTAAGGCTTGCAAGCTGCGCAATGGGGGAAGCGGGCGGTGGGTCATATACCTTAGGAAATCTCATGTATTATACGAAATCAATTCCTTTGTCGCGCTCCCGTACTGCGTCTAGCTAGAAATTTATGGCGAAGAGGAGATCTTCGCGCAGAAGCTCGAGTGAAGGAAATTGACGCATGGCATCGCATAGAAATGTGCTTGGATCGCAGTATGCCGGCGGCGTTGTACTATTGTTGGTATCGGCAGTCGCATTCAGCACAACAGGAGTTTTCGCCAAGGGAGTCGAGGCTGGCGCGTGGGCGGTCATCTTATGGCGAGGGGTTTTCGCGGCGACCTCAACGACCCTTTGGGCCGCATCCCGAGGTGGGCTCAGCAGTGAGTTTTTTGGCATGGGCTGGGCAGGCCTCGCCGTCGGTATCGTCGGTGCTATTGGGACCGCAGCCCTTATCCCAGCGTTCAAGCTGACAACCGTAGCCAATGTCGCTTTGATCTATGCCGCCGCACCATTTTTGGCTGCGATCATGGCTTGGATGACACTTGGCGAAAGGGTTTCAAAACTCACAGCCCTCGGCGCAGGCGTCGCGCTCGTCGGGGTTGGAATCATTGTGTCGGGTTCCATTGGTCAATTGAACCTAACAGGCGACGCCCTAGCTCTTTCGATGACGCTGGCAATGTCGATCATTATGGTGATCTATCGTGCGTACCCTAGGACGCCGAGCGCTGGTCCGTCGGTTCTGCAATCAGTGTTTCTCTTTCCCATGGCGATTGCTTTGGGGGAGCCTTTCAGCATTGCACCTGAGGAGATGGCAATACTGGCAGGATTTGGAGTCTTTCATGCGATTGCGTCCGTGACGTTGGCCGAAGGTGCCAAGCGCGTGCCCGCCGGCCAAACCGCGCTGATTGGCGCCTTGGAAACGCCACTGGCGCCGATCTTTGCTCTGCTCATATTGAGCGAAGTCGCGTCTCAGACGACGCTGTTCGGCGGAGCCATCGTGCTTGCGGCCGTTTTGATCTCGCTGCTTCAGAAACCTGCAAAATAGCTTGATGAAAGCGATAGCCGCCCGAACAGCCAAGACAAGGTTGCTCCTGTGGTCCTACTGAAACCCTTGCCCGATTTGGCGCCACGTGATCACGGACAGAACAAGGACACCAAGGGATGCGACGATAAACGGCACAACCAGGGCGACACTGCGATCCATGCTGACTTCGGCGAAATTCACTAACGCCCCCGACGCTAACAGCCCCAGGGGCATCGTGCCCCAAGCGAACAGGCGATACACACTGTTCACGCGCCCCCGTATCTCATCAGGAACAACTCTTTGGCGGTAGGACACAGAGACGGCGTCCCAGATCACCCCGCTGAGCGAAAAGACGAACATCGCGGCAGCAACGGTGACAGGTCCAGGTGCGAAGGCAAAGATCATAAACACGGGCGCCGTGGTGGCGCCCATCCAGCGCGCCGCATTACCCTTCAGCATGAGCTTGAGCATGGGCGCCACAAGCACGCCGCCGCAGACTCCGCCGACCGCCCCAAACGCCAAAATCAGACCAAAGGTCGTCGCACCAGATGCAAGGTTTTCCTGCACGTGCAAAACCAAAGCAATTAGCGCCATTTCTGCAAAGAAATTCCAGAAACCAGTGACAAATACCAAAAGGCGCAACATTGGATGGGTCCAAACGAAATGCACGCATTCCATCAACTCACTGTGCCAGCCTCTGCTGATTGTCTTTCGATTCGTAGGCATGAACGAGCCGGGCAGTGACGCCACCAACAACGCCGCAGACAGCAAGGCCATCGCGATTGCGATGAACGGCGCTGGCAGGAAAAGAGCGATCAGGAATGCCCCAAGAGCTGGACCTGCCATTTCATTGCCGACGGTTTCGACGCTGCCCAGGATGCCATTGGCCCGTTCCAGTTGCCTTGGCGGAACAATGGCCGGCAACATTGACTGGCCAGCGTTGTCGCGGACAACTTCTGCCCCCCCGATCAATAGCCCAAGGCAGACGAGGATGAAGTACAGGATACCATCTCCGAAGCCTTGCACGGGCGGATCAGAAAACGGCAAGCTGGCAAGAACGGCGAAGGCGATAGCGCCGTAAGCCAACGCGCGTATGACATCACACACCACGATGAGACGCCTGCGATCCAGGCGGTCAGCCAGGATTCCCGCAGGGATCGAAAACACAATCCATGGAACGCGAAGCGCGGCGGGCAGGAACGCGATCCAAAACGGATCCCGAGTGAGAAGCGAGGCGGTCCAAGCCCACGCAACCACCGCAATACCATCACCCAGATTAGCCAAACCGACGGATGCGCTAAACCGGGCGAACCGGCAATGCTTCATTCTTGAAACTGCGATCGTGGATGTTTCATGCATGCACGGACCGTCTCCACCCATTGAGGTATTGATTTGCTACGACCTCAACTTTAGTTGAGGTCAAGAGGAAGATTCTTTGGGGGGGCGCGTGGTCGAGTTGTCCGTCGGCGAAGTCGCCAAACGCACAGGAGTGTCCGTATCTGCGCTGCACTTCTATGAACGCAAGGGTCTCATTCGCTCGGAACGTACGTCATCAAACCACCGGGTTTATCCACGAAACGTCATTCGCCGTGTGACGATCATCCAGATTGCACAGCGGGCCGGGCTGTCCCTGGCTGAGATTGCCAAGGCCCTTAATCATCTCCCGAATGATCGAGCGATCTCGGCAAGGGATTGGGCAAAAGTCTCAACCGCTTGGCGCGATGACCTGTCAGCCCGCATCGCGTTGCTGACGAGCCTAAGGGACCAACTGACCGGATGCATTGGTTGCGGTTGCCTTAGCGTGGCTGAATGCCCACTTGCGAATGCAGAAGACAAACTCTCATTGCTTGGGTCGGGTCCGCATCTCTTGGGCAACGTGGCAGGCTAACGTAGCAAATACATACCAACTTGGCTTAAGGGATGACCGCTTCCTGCAGTTGGAGACTAGGTCAATTCACCTCGTCGTGCTTCGTCAAGCAGCCAGTTCCAGACGCTGCGGACCGCACGGCTAGCCATACGATCTTTTCGTGCAATAAGCTGATAAGCATTCGGCAACCGGACAGATTGCTCAGACAGCCGCACCAATGCCCCGGACGCAAGGCTATCTGCTGCGAGCTTCAATCGTGCAAGTGCGATTCCTTGCCCTTGTTCTGCTGCACGAAGCAGAAGATCGGATGACGCAAAGCGCGGTCCATGACCTAGATCCACACCACTGGGACCGTACGCCTCTGTCCAACACGACCACTCTGCGTGCGGATCACGATCATGCAGGAGAGGCAGGTCCTTCAAAAGTTGTTCAACCGATGCATGTCCCCCTCGAGCCGCTTGAGCGCGCGACATCAGTCGCGGGCTCGCAACAGGGGTTAGGGCATCATCCATAAGCGATTGCGACTGGCCGTCTGATCGTGGTTCACCCATCCGGATAGCAAGGTCACTCCCTTCCTCGTCGGGGCCCCGCACACGCTGATCTGCCAGCACGGACACTTCGATACGCGGATACGCTTCGGCCAAGATTGGCAATCTCGGCAAGAGCCAAAGCGCCGCAACCGATGGTGCCGCCGAAATGACCACTGAATTGGACGAGCGCCGTTCGCGGGCCGCCTGCCACGCTTGGTCCAGCTTTGTGAAACTCTCCGCCGCCTCGCGTCCAAGCCGTTCGCCCAAGGCAGTGAGAGCGATCCTTCGTCCGGGGACGTCTTTATCGAGGAGCGGCGCATCGACAAGCCCCTCAAGTTCAGCCAAATGCCGGGAAACTGAGGAATGTGCGATCTTCAGCAGTCTTCCGGCGGGACGTATCCCACCCGAAAGATAGACGGCGGCCAGCGCCCGAAGCGCGTTTGTTGGGATGTTCTGCATGGTATCATGAGTAGACCAAAAAGGTTGTCTTTGAGAACAGACAACTTCGAATGCATTGCCTAATTCCGGTCAAGTGAACGCTGGATTGGAGCGGTGCGATGGGTATGTTGGTCGATGGACGCTGGAGCGCGCAGGATCGCACGATCAAGGATGGTGCCTATGTGCGACCGCGGACGCCGTTCGCCTCACCCGTCTCTGTTGAAGTTATACATGGCATCGCGGCAGAGCCCGGCCGGTATCATCTTATTGCGTCTTTGTCCTGCCCTTGGTCGCATCGTCTGACACTTATACGCTCCATCAAAGGGTTGGACGATCTGGTCCCTTTGCACGTTGCCAGCGGGCCCCGAACGCAGGGCTACAGGATGGGTAGCAAGGCCAAACCTTGGCGCGTACCCGGTACGGACACTTGGATCGAACACCTTCATGAGCTGTACACGCTGAACGATCACCAACTTACTGCCCGCGCAACGGTTCCAGTTCTTTGGGACTCGGTCGCGAAGACGATCATATCCAATGAGTCCGCCCAGCTCTTGCCAGCGCTGGACTTTGTGGCGCAACAAGGACATCTCGGGGCGAATTGGACCCTGGCCCCCGACCATCTAAAAAATGAGATGCGCGCGTTATCCGAAACGATCCATATCGGACTAGCCAACGCAGTGTATCGTGCAGGAAAGGCGCGCCGTCAGGATGTCTATGAGAACGCGGTCAGCGAGGTCTTTTCAACGCTCGACACACTTGAAGAGCACCTGTCAGACACAAGGTATCTACATGGGGTGGCACTTACCGAGACAGACCTGCGCCTTTGGCCTACATTGGCGCGCTTTGATCAGGTCTATGTCGGCCACTTCAAATGCTCACGGAAACGGTTGGTGGACCATCCCAACCTTTGGGGCTACGCGCGCGACGTTTACAGCTTACCAGGTGTTGCATCGACTTTTGATCCCGCCGCGGTCCGGCACGCCTATTACAATGAGGATGTTGAGATCAACCCGTCTGGGGTTGTCGCAATCGGCCCCGAACTGGATTGGCTCGCAGCCCATGACCGAAACCGGTTCGGGGCCAGACACATTTGGACGAGAGACGGGCAATGCCTTCCCACAGAGAAGGCGAGTGGTGAGTCTCAAAGCGGTGCGTTCGCGAAATGAATGCCTCGATCGCATTCATACTCTTCGCTGCCGCGATCACGCCTGGTCCCAACAACTTCGTAGTCATGGATACTGCGCGACGCGGCCTCTATGCCGCTGTCGCACCCATCACTGGCATCGTCTTAGGAACACTCGTTCTGATATTGGTGCTGCGCTTCGGTCTTGATGCCGCCTTCTCAGCGCATCCAAAAGCGGACTCCATCATGCGCGTTGCTGGAGCCTGTGTACTAGGATATCTTGCGATACGAAGTTTGGTAGGGCGCTGGTCAGGACCTTCTGCGAGCACTGGGAAAGCCCCTGCGCGCCGCGCTCTTTTCTTCGCTATGCTCTCGTTCCAAATCGCTAACCCCAAGACCTGGGTGTTGGCGAGCGCAGTCTCGACCACACATGCGTCACAAGATCAGGCATCGCTTCTTCCTCTTGTCTTGCTGACGATCTTCGTTCCAGCGGGCTGTTTGATGGTTTGGGGGACTATTGGTCAAGCGTTTGGTCGTTTCTTTCAGAAACTTACGATGCAAAGGGCTTTGTCATTGGTATTGGCGTTCACCTTCGCCGTGTTTGCGATCGTCTTGGTGCTAAGTGATTGACCACACTCCAAGTAATCTCGGCCTTGAGCTGCAATTGATCGTTCAGAACTGTCGCTGAGACAACAGAACCTGATATGAGTTGAATCGAACGTCCGCAACCCGGTGCCGGTCGCTACCGATCACCACGATTGATCCGGCTGACCCTAAGGTGCGGAAGATGAGGGTTTCTTACCGTGTTCCCTCCTTGCTGCGCAGAACCATCGCCCCAGCGACCACGACCATCGCCATCCCAGCAAGTGTTGCGCCGCTGAGCGAGATCTTGAAGAACAGAATGTCCCAGCACGCAACGAAGACAAGATAGCTATATTCAAATGTACCGACGATGGCCGGGGGCGCGGCTTTGTATGCGCCTGCCAACATCATGCCGAGCAAGATGGCAAAGCCGGCAAGCGCCACGAGCACGAACCAATCGGATGCTTCAACGGTCGACCACGCGCCAAAAATGTAGGGAAACGCCGCTGCTGTCTCCGATGTTGGTTGTGCCATGACCAGAACACCGCTGACGACCAGACCAGCCGCCAGCATTACCGAATTCTGAGACAGGGACAGCGCGGCGACGGGAACGTTCTGGCACTTTGCACGGGTAATCAGATGCGCGACCGCATAAAAACAAGCGCCCAAGAGAGGGAGTAAGGCCCAGAAAGAGAAAGCCTCTGTGCCCGGCTGCAAGATAAACACAACGCCTACAAATCCGACGATGACACCAACCCACCCCAACGCCCCGACAGGTTCCTTGATGACGTAGGACGAGAGCAATGTGACGAAAATTGGTGCCGTATAGTTTGCTGCACCAACTGTTGAGAGTTTGAGAAAAGGGATGGCCGCATAAAACGCTAGAAACGTTCCAGTGATGAAAACCGCGCGCAAAAGGGACCAAGGCTCGAAGGCGGCCCGAACGGCACCAGTGTTCGGACGCGAATACCATAAAATACCGGCGAGAACTGGGACTGCCAGGCACCCACGCAGTGCGAAGATCTGCCAGAGCGTCATCTGACTGCTGAAGAGTTTGAAGACAACGTCTTGGACCGAAATCGTAAACGCAGTCGCTAGGATCAGCGACACACCCAACAAGATGTTGTGAGGCGCGCTGATGGGTGGAGTGATCATCTTTGGGGCTAGCTCCGTGGGCGCTGCGTCAACTCTGCCAACTGGTGCTTTTCAGGTTTTGGTCACGCGTAATCCTCACCCGCATATTGATTTGCGGCACCTTTGGCGTTGGGATTGTCAATAAAGTCTGCCCAGTCGTCGCCTGGTCGCCAAATACTCTCCATGTTGGCCAAGGCTTCGTCCTCGCGCAGTTCTGCGTTGGACTTCGCGTACCGATAGATGAAGGCGCTGACCCGTGCATTGTAGATGCAATGCACGTGTACATTTGTGTTTTGAAGGCTCGCCATGGCGTCTTTGAAATCCTCAAAGTTCTCGTCCGTTGGGTTCTCAAAGTCGACCGGTATGTGAATGTATGTCATGCCAAGGGCCGCGACATGATCCGCTTCGTCTTCCAGTGCCCCTTCGCCCTGTCCAAGACCAAGGTTGATGACATGTGTCACACCGATCTCGCGAATATCGGCGAGTTGTCCGACGTCGGGTTGCCCCGATGTCGTCAACTGGTCGCTAATTCGGCGCCATTTGAAAATGTGGTCTAGCTCCATCATTAAATCGTTCCCTCTTTTACGCCACAAGGTGCACACAAGCTGCGTGTGCTTTGATAAAGCGCCGGGTTGACGCCGGGTTGTTTGCAAGTTTGTCGACTGGCCGCACGGGGCGCGGTACAAAGTTACCACCGCAATTGGGACATGTGTCGTCGAACCGTTCAGATTCGCAATCAGCACAGAAGGTGCATTCAAAAGAGCAGATTCGCGCACCGGCCGACGCTGGTGGCAGGTCTTTGTCACAACACTCGCAGTTTGGTTTCAAGATCAGCATGTCATCACCTCTCGATCATCTGCACCTAGATTACCCATCCGTGATCCGGCAGAAATGACAACATGTCGACAAAAACTGCCAAACCGGGCAATGCAGAACGGCGAAAAAGGCTGGTCGTCTTCGTGGTCTACCCGGATATCGTTCTGCTGGATCTGGTCGGTCCCTTGCAGGTTTTCTCTCATGCGATGGATCCAAAGGCCAAAGGCAACGGCTACGAATGTGCAGTCGTGTCTGTTAGCGGTGACCTAACACAAACGAACACAGTTGTTTCGATCCCCACCTTACCGGTGTCTGCCGTCGTCGAGCGAGAGATCCACACTTTGGTGGTCGTTGGCGGGGATGGGGCGATACCGGGCATGCGTGATACGGTTCTTGTGGAGACGGTTCGCGACTTGGCCGCGAAGGCGGCCCGGATTTGTTCGGTGTGTTCGGGTGCTCTGATTTTGGGCGCCGCTGGTTTGCTGAACGGTCGGCGCGCCGTGACTCATTGGGATGACTGCAAAATGCTCTCTGAGAAATTTCCAAAGGTGAAGGTCGAGCTTGATCCCATTTTTATCAAGGACGGACATACTTGGACATCTGCCGGGATCACTGCCGGGATCGACATGGCGCTTGCAATTGCATCTGAAGACCTTGGACGCCAGTCGGCTTTGGCCGTTGCCCGGTCGATGGTTGCGCAAATCGTACGATCCGGCGGGCAATCCCAGTTTAGTCCTGCACTGGATCGTCAGGTGATTGACCGGGCAGGGCGTTTCGAAAAGCTACACTCTTGGATCGCGGATCATATCGCGTCAAATTTGACCGTCGAAATGCTGGCGGAACAGGTTGGAATGAGCGCGCGGAACTTTGCCCGCACCTATACGAGCACGATGGGAAAAACGCCTGCTAAGGCTGTTGAAGCGATGCGGATTGAAAACGCACAGGAGTTGCTAGAAAGCACGTCCAAGAGCCTAAAGGAGATAGCGGTGGCCTGCGGTTTCAAGGACAAAGATCGCATGCGCCGCGCGTTCGTGAGGACATTGAATGTGTCGCCGAGTGAATATCGTTGCAACTTTCAGGCACTGTGACCGACCGGCAGTGACGGGTACCGACGCGCTGCGACGTTGGGAGTAAAGACATAACCGAATGCGAAATTGAGGTATCTAGACGACCAAAGGACCATGCCGTTGCTGCTGCTTTATAGGATCTTCGCAAAGCTGGGGGTCTTGTGATCCATATGACGACGTCGATTAAGAACTACACTGGATGCACGGATTGCAGCTTTAGACGGCCGATCGCGCCCGGCATTTTGAGCTTACTTGGCGGTCCGGCGAGACTGGGAGGCGAACTGATCGTCTTTGGCTCTCAATTCATGAAAACCGACATGCCGCGTGAATGCCTGAACTGACGCCTCGCATGAAGGCGCTGTTTGAAACGGCTTATCGCCTCTTCCTAAACACTGTGACGCAAGCTTTTGTCCGTGCAACTCCCGAAACCGCATAGAATCTGTTTCATCAGCTACGCTAACGTTTGCCAGATACGATGCGCGAGCAAGTTGGTTCGGTTGCACCGGCCAATTGCCAAGTTCCGAAGATATGTTTGATTGCTGCGGTCGCAGCCCTCATAACGGACCTTCAGGCCGAGAGGGGTTATTATGTTGTGTCTTGTTCTTTTGGGGCTAGTCACAGCCACCGCAGATTTTCGGTCCGCTAGCGCTAAGCGGTAGCTCTCAATCGTTCTGCGCATAATGCGCGGAGTGTCATTTGACACCTAAATCCGGTGCTATGCTTTGCGTCGCCAGCACCGGCCGTCCCAATTTCCACCCGTGTTCTATGGTCTATATCCGTTTTGGGCAGCAGACCAGGGGGGACCTTTATGACTTGCCTGGCATGCCGCGGCGCAGCCTGTCATGATGACCACTCGCGGCATGCGCAAAAGCCGCAGTAGTTCGAGCGAGCAGATACGGCAATGGATGATGATATGATGTAACGAGCCCTAACAAAGGCCCTTGCAACAAACGGGCGCCATGCTGCTGGCAAAAGCCGGCCTTCCGCTTACCGAGATCGCCCTATCGATCATAATCGTCTTCAAAGGCACAATGGTTGGACAAGTTGATGCGGTTCAACGATGTGATTTGGCACTTCAATTTATACAGCACGCACCTAAGACGTATTGTGAACCAGCCCGTTGCCGTAAAGCGCAACTATAGCACTAGAAAGGCGCGGCGGCCTGCACGGTTTCCACTTGCACAACATGTCGATCTTGTTCCCCCGCTTCCAGCAAGATACCCCGAAGCCGTCTGACCCTGGGCAACCCCATCTTCGCATGAGGTGTGATCAGGAAATATCCACTGCCCGCGTCCGAAACATGAGAATGGGCAAGCACAACTGCGCCTTTAGCCAATTCGGCTTCTACCAGAATGCGGGGAATGATCGCTACACCCTGACCCCGCCGCACGGCATCGATAAGCATTTCAAATTGCGAAAAACTTGGGCCAGGAGGAACGTTGTGCAACGTCCTCCCCTGGCTTCCAAACCAGATCGGCCAGGACAGGGGGCGCGAGACATGCTTCAAAACCCGCATCTTCAGCAAATCTTGCGGATCGCCCACGGGATCAGGAAGCAACCGGGGGCTGGCAACCGCGACCAGGCTTTCGGGCATGAGTGGGTCTGCCTGAAATCCGTGCCACGGCGGATCGCCCTGAACTATTCCCAAATCGAACGCATCGGGATCTACTTCATCGTTGCTCAGATAGGTCGTGATATTGATCGTCACCTTCTCAGAGCGTGACCTGTCCTCCGACAGGATCGGCATCAGCCACCTTGTGCCGAGCGTCGGGTAAACACCGATCGTTACCAATCCGGTCGGGTCACTTGATTGCCTAGTTCGCAGAACGGCTGTTTCCATGGCATCGAGCAACGGAGAGATTTCATTCAGAAACTGCCGACCTGCGGTGGAAAGGGCTACTCTTTGGCGACGCCGGATAAAGAGTGGCTCGCCCAGATAGGTTTCGAGAGCAGCAACATGACGGCTGATCGCACTTTGCGACAGGTTCATCACCTCTGCCGCACGTGCGAAGCTTTCCGCCTGAGCAGCGGCCTCAAAGCAAATCAAAGCGGAGGTCGAAGGAATCTCGCGGCGCATGCTGTGGGCTTTGCCTTCTGTGTCGTGGGCAAGTTGATGCAAATTTTGCAAGAAGTCATGCAAATTCTCACGTTTTCCGCTGCCCACGAACGGGCGAGTATGACTTTGAAATCGATAGCTCTCGGAGAGGCCGGATGACATTTGTTCAACAGATCTCGGACGCCAGTACATCGCTGGTCGAACGTGCTATGAAACATCGCGCGGACACGCAGTCGGTCGCAGAGTTTGTGCCGGGCCCTGGAATCCAGCGCCTTGAACTTGCGTTCGACATCTTTAGGTTACGTGCCGCACTCGAAGAATGCCTGTCGCTAGAAACATATATGGGTGACATGCAGGATCAGGGGTTTGCGGCTCTGCCTCTCACGCAGCGGCCCGGACAGACGGAGTGGACTGCGAATGACCTGTCGGGCCGCTACTGGCTTCGGGCCGACGAAAGATACGTCGAGGAACCACGTGAAGATCTTGTCCCAGAGATTGCATTCAGCGAATTCAATCCTAGGTTCCGCGGGACCTATTTCGAAGAAGTGCACAATTCGCTGTCTGCACGGTTTCCAATCGGCAGGATGCGTGTTCTTTCAAAGGGCGAATACAGCTGCAATTCCTGGCATAGAGATCCCGAACCACGTCTGCATATCCCAATCGCGACGAACCCCGGATCCTTGTTTATCGTGAACCATCACGTCACGCATTTGCCCGCCGACGGCTCGGTCTATTTCACTGATACGCGGGGCTATCATACCGCCCTAAACGGCGGCGAGACGCGTAGGGTGCATATCGTGGCAGCCCTTGCCTACGACCAGGTAACCAAATGAGCCTTTACAGGGGGATCGATGCCGGTCCCAGCGGGCAAGAGATCATCTGTGACCTACGCTCGGACACGGCGACCTGCCCTGACACGGCCATGCGTGCGGCGATGGCGCGGGCCGAGGTGGGAGATGACTGCCGCGGCGAAGACCCATCGGTCAAACGCCTTGAGCAGACGGTTGCAAAGCTGCTTGGGCAAGAGGCAGCAACGTTCTTCCCAACGGCGACCCAAAGCAACCTTTCGGCAGTTATGGCCCATTGCCAGCGCGGTGACGAAGTGCTTGTAGGCGAGGGCTATCACTTGCTCGCCGATGAAGCCGCTGGCGCTTCGGTTCTGGCCGGCGTCGCGCTTCAGCCCCTTTCAGTGGGTGCGGACATGTGCGTGGATTCAAGTGAGATTGAAGCCCGCATCAAGCCCGACGATCCCCATTGTCCGGTCTCTAGATTGCTGTCTTTGGAAAACACGGTCTCTGGCATCGCCATTCCGCTGGCGCGCATCCGATGCGCGGCAGAGGCTGCACGCGAACACGGGCTCGCCATTCATCTTGATGGCGCGCGGCTTCTGAACGCCACGACAGAGCTGGGCGTTGCCCCGGCAGAGCTGGGACAATTGGCGGATACCGTGACACTTTGCCTGTCAAAAGGGCTTGGAGCTCCAGCGGGGGCAGTTCTTGCGGGCAACGCCTATCTGATGCGATCTGTCCGACGCGCACGCAAGATTCTAGGCGGTGCGATGCGCCAGGCCGGTGTGCTGGCGGCGGCGGGATTGTATGCGCTTGAAAATAATTCAGCTGGCCTCATACGCGATCATCAATTGGCAGCCGATTTCTCTTCGCGCCTTCGGGCGCTCGGGTGCGGCCATGTTCGACAGGCAACCAACATGGTGCATTTCGAACCGCCACTAGGTGTGCATGAACCCTTACGGGTATTTCTGAGCGAGAAAGGGATTCTGATCGGGGCGCAGGAACCAGCCATGAGGCTGGTGTTTCACCGCGATGTCGACCCTGCAGCGATTACGACGGTCATAGAGGCCATCGAGGCGTTTTTCGAAGACGCATCCGTACTAAATCGCCAACCGGTGTGACAGATGCGTCAACGGACGAACACTTGTCGCCGTCACAAGCAACATGTCTTCAATATTAAACCCGCCAAGATCAGGCGGGTAACAGGGCAGCTCCAGGCAAAGGACCATGTTTTCTTTGATCTGCGTCTCGTTGGGGCCGATGAAGGGAGCCTCTTCGATCTGTCCGTCAAGACCGATCGAATGCCCGATATGCCCGCGCGAATAGCCCGGAAGACCGTATTTGCGCACGCCATCAATCCCCGCCTGAAAAACATCGCGCATAAGAGCGCCCGGGCGGATTTTTTCAAGGGCTGCTGCATATCCGGATGAAAGTGCTTCGTGAACCCGGCGCTGCATCGCCGTGGGCCGACCAAACACGCGATGCCTGCATCCGTCACTCCAATAGCCACCTACCCGCGCACCTGCATCAAGTTTGACCAGTGCATCGCGGCTCACAGCACCATCCATTCCGAAGTGCGGAAAGAAGAAAGTAGCCTCGCATTCCGGTGCCTTTTCCCGGATTGCCGCGTCGAGAATCCCGCGAAGCTCAGGCGCCGATTGCCCTGGTTCAAGGGCCTGAAAGGTCGCTTCGGCTCCGTGATCGAACAGCGCCGCTGCCCGGGCGAGGCGGTCAATCTCGAACGGCTCTTTAATGCTGCGGACGGCATAAACCGTTTCTTCACAATCGACGATTCTGTTGTTGGGAAGAGCGGCGTGCATCGCATGCATGGTGGATGTTTTCATCTGTGTTAGATCGGTTCCGATCACAGCATGCGAGAGGCCGCGGTCCGCCAGCACCTCGCGTGCAATCCCGAAGATCGACCGGCTGTCATATTGCTCCGGCCGCTCGATGCGTCGGGCCGGGGTTGCGGTAAGATCCTGGATCGCGCGGTTCTCTGTCCACATGGAATAGGTGCGGACGTCTTCGATGTCGCTGTTCCGTGAGGCTTCGGGAGCGGAATAGTCGCTGACCAGAATAGCCGGCGCTAGCCCCTGGTCAGTCGGTAGGATCGCCATGTCCGTGCCTGTCATCTGCCAGGAAAGATCTAGGAAGGCGCTGGCATGGCCAGTAATGTAGCGATAGTTCGCCGGGGTCAGCGCTATGTAAGCGTCGATGCCCTGGGCGGCGAGGGCGTTTCCAAGACGCAGTCGCAAGGCGGCGCGGTCACTCAATGCAGGTTCCATCTCTAGGACTTTCCGCTTCTGCGCGCCGGAGGCTAATGTTAATTCGACAATCGTGTATCCTTATTCGACGGATGTATTGCGATGACGCCCGTCTCGAACGCCATCCATCCAAACTCGACGTTCGGGTTCCTATTGCTTGAGGCCTATCCAATGCTTCCGGTCTCGGGGATGATCGATGTTTTGCGCGACGCGGCCTATGTAACCGAGCGAGCCCAGTTCCGATGGTTCACGATCAGCGCAGTCGACAGCGAAGTGATGGCCATGAACGGGATGCGCACACTGACAGAATACACAACCGAAAACGCACCGATGCCGGATGTGCTTGTTGTTTGCGCGGGCCTTGGCGGCCACTTGATCGATGATCAAAGGGTTGTCCGCTACCTGCGCGCCGCAAACCGAGGGGACACCCAGATTGGCGCCATAGCCACCGGCTCATGGCTTCTGGCGCGTGCTGGCCTGCTTCAAGGTCGGCGCTGTACCGTTCATTGGGAAGATATCCCTTCGTTTGAAGAGACTTTTCCGATGCTGAACGTCTCACGCTCGCTCTACGTTCGGGACGGTAAGTTCTTTACCTGCTCGGGGGGGACGTCTGCGATCGACCTTTTTCTGGAGTTCGTTTCTGAAAGCATTGGCGAAGATGTATCTTCGGACGTAGCACGGCAAATTATGCACCAGGCAATCCGTGCCGGCAGCCAAGGCGTTCCACTAAAGCACAGCCCGTTCCGACCCGTCGCCAGTACCCTTGTTGAAGCCGCCACGAAACTGATGCACGAGCATATCGAAAGCCCGCTGGCCATCGGGGCAATCGCCAGACATGTGAAGGTGAACGTTAAGACACTCGAACGCCAATTCCTTAGCCACTTCCGCACAACACCGCAGTTGCACTATCGCACGATCCGGCTTGAGCATGCGCGGGCTTTGCTACGTCTCACAGATGTCCCCATTTGGAGCGTCGCGCTTCAGACGGGCTTTGGAAGCCCTCAATACCTCAGCCAATGCTATCGCGCGCAATTTGGGCATCCTCCGTCGACAGAACGGGAGCAGCTAAGGAGAAGTTCCTCGGAGGACAACCAAGGCGTCGAATAAGCATAATACAGATGTCGATTAAACGAACTCTGAGAGAAGCGTGATCCGTATCCTTCTACCTAACAGTTTTGCCAGGGAGCGATGCCATGCGGATTTCCAAGAACAACCGAACGAGCGTCGCCGGTCCCAGTCTGGACCGACGCCGCTTTCTGGGTGCCTCGTCTGCAAGCGTGGCAGCAGGCTTGGCTGCCGGTGCCGGAGGCCTTTGGCCTGAAACCTCATGGGCACAAGCACCGCGGCGGGGCGGCACGCTGCGGCTTGGCGTGTCGGGCACATCATCTACCGATACACTTGATCCAGCGGCCATCACGGGGGCGATGGTAGGTGCTCTGATCGGTCAGGTCCGAAACGGGCCCCTCGAGATCAGTGGCACAGGGGAACTTGTCGGCGAGCTTGTCGAAAGCTGGGAGGCCGCGTCAACCGGTGCGGAGAAATGGCTTCTGCGGCTTCGCCCTGGGGTGGAGTTTCACAGCGGCAAGACTTTCGGGCCCGAGGATTTCCTGTACACGATGGGGCTGCATTTGGGCGATGACTCCGCTTCACCACTCAAGACCGTCTTTTCTTCGATCACCGATCTGTCCCGCGACGGGGACATGAACATCATGGTTACGCTTGCCAGCGGAAACGCGGATTTCCCGGTTCTGCTGTCTGACCCGCGCCTGCAGATCGTACAGGACGGGGATACGGATTTCGATTCGGGAAATGGCACCGGGGGCTACATCCTTCAGGAATGGGAAAAAGGCGTTCGCTCATTCGCAACGCGAAATCCGAACTACTGGAAAGACGATCACGCCAATTTCGATGAGGTTGAAACCCTCGGCATAAACGACGCCAACGCACGGACATCGGGGCTTCGGGCGGGCGATCTGGACGTGATCAACAATGTCGAGCGGTCTACCGCACGCCGACTGGAGGCTTTGTCGGGCATCGAATTGGTGGTTCAGAACGGATACAAACACTACACCCTGCCGATGCGGGCCGATGTGGCACCATTCAATGACAACGACGTCCGGCTTGCGGTGAAGTATGCCATGAACCGCGAAGCCATGCTTGAGACTATTCTGTTCGGGTTTGGCGAGGTCGGGAACGATCACCCCATTCCAGGCAGTCTGCCCGATGCCGCGACCGCAGACGAGCTACCACAGCGCGCCTTTGATCCGGAAAAGGCGAAATTCCACTTAAAGAAGGCTGGTGTGGACAGCTTGCAAATTCAGCTCAACAGCTCCGAAGCCGCTTTTACCGGTGCAGTGGACGGGGCGGTTTTGTTGGCAGAATCGGCGCGGGAAGCGGGCATTGACATCGAAGTCGTCCGCCAGCCAAGCGATGGGTATTGGAGCGATGTTTGGCGCAAGGAACCCTGGGTGATGTCCTATTGGAGCGGGCGGCCCACCGCGGACTGGATATTTTCTGAAGGCTATGTCAGCACCGCTAGCTACAACGATGCATTCTGGACGAACGGGCGGTTTGACAAACTTCTAGTCGAAGCACGCACAGAACTGGATCAGGCGCGGCGCAGAGAGCTCTATGTCGAAATGCAGAGGATTGTGAGCAACGATGGTGGGCAGGTCATTCCGGTCTTTGCCGCAGACGTCCTGGCGAAATCCGACAAGTTGGCCCACGGGTCCGTCGCAGTGAACTGGGATATGGACGGCTACAAGCTTGCCGATCGCTGGTGGTTCTCCGAGTAAGGTAGTCAGCACCCAAAGAACCCGCCCGATCTCTGGTCTGGAGCATAGCTTGGAAGCCATGGAACGCCCGAGTGCGCAGGGGGCGGTATCTGATGAACCGCTCCCGCATCAGGTTGAGATCGTCCCCTCACTGCCAGTCAGCCTGCCCGATGGCCGCAACCTGTCCGCGCGCCTTTGGTTGCCCGAATGCGCGCACAAACACCCCGTGCCAGCGCTGGTAGAATACTGTCCGTTTCGACATGCGGATTTCAGTTACCCGCGCGATGCGTTGATCCACCCGTGGTTCGCCGGGCATGGATACGCCTCGCTTCGCCTCGAACCCGCGGGGTCGCTCGATTCCGATGGTCCGCCGCAAGACGAATACATCGAACGTGAGCAGCAGGACGGCGTCGATGCGCTGGCCTGGATCGCGGATCAGCCATGGTGCTCCGGCACAACGGGTATGTTCGGCATGTCATGGGGCGCATTCAGTGCCTTGCAGGTTGCAGCGCTAAGGCCGCCATCTCTGAGGGCAATAATCCCGGTTCACGGGTCCGATGACCGGTATGAGGACGATATTCACTATATGGGCGGTCGCATGCTGACAGCAGGGCTCGCCTGGGGCGCACTCTATCAAACCTATATGATGCGTCCGCCGACGAGACAGAGCGGTGCTGCGTGGCGCAAAGAGTGGCTTGCCAGGATGGAAGCAGCTCCGAACGTCCTTGAACGATGGATGTCGCACCAGTCGAATGGGCCATTCTGGCGGCACGGATCTCTGCGCGAGTCTTACAGCCGAATTACTGCGCCAACCCTATTGATCTGCGGATGGGCGGACGGATATTCGAATGCAGCACTGCGAATGCTCAATAGGCTCGAATGCCCTACGCGTGCAATCATAGGCCCATGGACCCACGCCTACCCCCACATCGCTCATCCCGGTCCGCAGATGGATTTTCTGGGCGAGGCCAAAGCATGGTGGGATCGCTGGCTTATGGGAATATGTCCTCGTGCGGATCGAGGCCCGAAGCTGCGCTACTATCTTCAGGAAAGCGTTCCGCCAAGGCCCGCCTATGTGCGGCGCCCTGGACGCTGGTGTTCTGCCGAAAGCTGGCCGCCGAAGGGCACGTCTCGACACCAGCTGCACTTGAACAAAGGAGGGCTGGCATCCGCGCCGGAACCCGGGGACGCGCCGATGGCGGTTTCGACACCTCTAGACAACGACATGCTCGCCTGGGAGTGGTTGCCTCACGGTTTCGGCCCTGAAATGCCGCTCGATCAGGCACGGCACGACGAGGGCGCCCTCGTATTCGACAGCGAAGCTTTTTCAAGCGGGCTGATCGTCGCTGGCGCGCCATCTGTCCACCTGAAATTCCGAACCTCTCATCCTGATGGTGCCCTCCTCATCCGCCTTTGCGAGCTAGATGAGGCAGGCAGCGCGACACTTCTGAGCTACGGATTTGCAAACCTGTCGGCGACTGGCAGGTGCGCGGAAACCGGACACAGCGACGATCTGACGGTTCGCCTCACCGATATCGCCCAGGAAATCTCGCCTGGGCACGCGCTGCGCCTGTCGATCTCGACAAATGTCTGGCCGATTGCCTGGCCCGCGGCTGACCAGATGACGCTGGTCATGCAGGCTGGTGTCGGCACGTTGCATCTACCGGTTCTCGATAAGGCAAACCGTTGTCAACCTGCCGACATCCCATCGCGTGCGATTGTGCCGGCCGTGAATGGGGTCATATGGACCCGAACCCCCAGGCGGGATGTCAAACTCTGTCGAGCCGACGAAGAGCCTAGGATCACACGCCTGGCGACGCGGGATGATGGGGCGTTCAAAATTCATGAGAACGGTCGGTCTGTGGACGCCCGGGGCGATGTTGCCCTGTCAATCGCTGACAGCGCGCCGCAGTCGGCCCGAGCCGAATTCAGCTATCGGCTGTGTTTGGGCGACAACGAGGGACAGGTTACTCTCTTGTCCCACACCACGATTACCGCGAACAAAAGCAGTTTCCTTATCTCGCAGCGGCTTTTGGCAAACGACGAAGACGAAACCGTCTACAGCTATGACAATAACTTCACCGTGCGCCGGAGCGAATGCTGATGTCCGGGTTGCGGAATTCGAAGATCTGCAGCCTTCGGTATCAGCGTCAGCGTGCAAGTGGCTGCCGAATCTTCTGGGAATAGCCGCCTCTGCAATAGACACCCCGCTGCATCAAGCAATCCAGCACTTTGCGGCAGGCACGCAAGCCGCATGCCGCCAGCTCAAACCCCGCGATCGGCTCTGATGCCTGGGACACTTTCGAAAGTTCGAGGCATCGGGCAACAGCCGCACATGCCAGAACAATTGCGTCCATGCGCCACTAGACCGCAGAAGCCGCGAACGGTTGTACCGCTCTTGTGTGTAAGGTGATGGTCGGCCCATGTCGCTCGGCGGGCGGCTAACCCGTCAATCGCTTAGGTTTCTCCGGCCAAGATAGATTGAGATGTTCCCAGCGCCGCTTGGATCACTGAGGCGTTGCCCCGTCGCAGCCGGTATGAACACCAATGTCCCTTTAGCTCGGTAACGACTTAAGAACTCAGTCGCGCATCTATTCGGGGTCTGATGAATGGGTGTTCAAACTGCCCAATCACCAGATTTGTTGGCATAGTGATGCAGGAAAAGCGTGCACCAATGCTGCTGGGCGCCGACCGCAGCACGAGCAGGGATGGGAATCATCGGCTACAATCCGCCGGAACGGCCAAAATACGCCACGCCCCTTCGACACCGTTGTTTCCGTGACACCGCGAATTCCCTTAAAAATCTTCAAAAAACCGCGTTTTCGAATCCCATCGGCAGAAAACTGTTCATCAATTGGACACGGTCTTGCCAGTGCTACATTATTGGTGCTTGGCTGACGCAACAGCGCCTTCAACGTGCCTCATTTGGGTCAAATTGGAGGTGTGTGGGTAGGGGCAGGTTAACCAGTTTGCTTATGCGAAAAGACAAAAACTGCAAACGGGAAGTCCCGCATGAATCCTTTTGTTTTCCTAGTCGGCCTGCTGGGCTTCGGCGGCGTGGGCGCGATGGGGGGCGGAACCAGTGGTGGTGGGGACGATGACGACGGCATTCAGACCGATGGCTCCAGGTTGTCGCCCGGTAGGGCGGGCGGCGCGAAGGTCGCAGCAGCCTCTGCTGAAGCCGTAGACGAAGCCGGTGCGCCGGCGTCGAGCTCGCCCGCGGCCGGCGAACCGTCTGGACCGACGGGCCCGGTGCCCGCGAGCGGCTCAGATCCCGCACCCAATCCACCTGCTGCCAGCGCTGGAGGCGGCGGCTCTGCGGGCCCGACTGCACTTCCCCCAGTTTCTGATCCCGAACCTGATCCACCTGCTACGAGCGGAGGCGGGGCAGCCTGGGATCCGGTTACACCGCCGCCGGCCAGTGTCGCCGACCCCACGCCCGATGCGCCGGCACAAAGCGGGACAAGCGGCGACGGGGAACCAACGGTGGTTTCGGCGCCGATCAATGGCTCTCTTGAAGTTATGGCAGGGCGGGTTGCGACAATCGCACCAGACGCCGACGACATCGCCGACCTGCGTATCCTGTCCGCGCCATCGCACGGCACTTTGACAGTGAACCCGGATAACTCGCTCGCACTGGTTTTGACGAAGTCGAACTATGTCGGCGACGACTCTTTGGAATACGAGATCACGCATACAGATGGATCGACCAGCCAATACTCCCTGTCGCTTGACGTTGTAGAAGGCGCCCAAGAGGCGGGATGGGCCACTGGCGAGAACAACTATATGCTCGAGGTCGGTGACGACGGCCGTATCGTCGTGGAACACGGTGACAACCATACGAAGGTGTACGCGACCGGATCCGACGATGCCTATTCGCTTGCCCGCATCGCCTCGATCGAAGGACTGGATGTCGAGGACATCACTGCCGAATGGCTGGCCGACAATGGCACTTACGGACATAGCGAGGGCATGGCGCTCGACGATGAAGCAGCGGAATTGCTTTGGCGTCACGTCACACCGCGCTTCAGCGAAACGTCCAACTGGCTTCTTCTTGAGAAGGGCTACAGCTATGATTTCGAACGCATCGTCGACCATGGTACGTTCGGGGAAAGCCCTCTGAACCCGATCTATGTCGGGGCCTGGGGCGAAGGTGAGCGGCCAATACTTGAAAACCCGCCCTATGCTGGCGCTGGCAAAGTCGGAAACCTTGTTTACCAGGGCATTCACTTCGATGACGTCGTGAAGACGACCGGAATGACCAACGTGCTCGTTGACGACGCTCTTTTCACGTCGCGTGGCTTGTCCGCCAATGGCGGTGCACAGGGCATTACCGTCCGCGACAGCGCCTTCTACGAAATCCACCGCGAGGAACCCGTAGACGAGAACGGGGACGGGATCTGGGATCCAAAGGGATCGGTCGGGCTCTTTGCCGACAACATGGAAGGCCTTCTTCTTGAAGGAAACTTCTTCGATCATATAGGGTGGGAGGATGACTTCCTCCCCGACGGATCGATCGAGGGGGGGCAGCCGCCCGTCTGGTTCAGCCACAACATCTACATCCAGAACGAAGCGCAGGACGTGACGGTACGAGACACGATCTCAATGCGCTCGGCTGCCGATGGAATGCTGTTGCGGTCATCTGGCTATGTCGAAGACATGGTGTTTATCGACAATAACGTGGCGTCCTATGCGCATGGCGGCGACTACGCCGGAGCGGGACCTGTCGGTCACTATCTGTACATGACGGACACGGTCGCTACGGAGGCAGGCTACCTTTTCGGACTGCTCACAGGTTCAGTCGGCAAAGGGCTGGTCGACACGGGCCTAATGTCGACATTTAATGACAACATTGTCGCTCATTCTTTCGATCCAAACGATCCAGAGGCGTTCCTTGAAACGACGCGTACCGATCCAGGGTTGGAAATTGAGAATGAGGCCTACTACGACGATACGATTGTTTGGAACTGGTTCGGACAGACACGTCAGGAACGAACGGTCGAACAGAATGTCGAGGGCCTTGACCCCGATGCGCTGAATGAAACCACAATCCACAACTTCATCGAGGCGCTGCTTGGGGACGGCAATGACATCGATGAGTTTGCCGAGTACTTGCGGGCCGAGGCAGAGGGCACCACCGACGACATCGTTGATGCCGACCTGATCATTGATTACTTCCAGCAGGGTTTCGGGGTGGATGACGGCAGCGTTCGCGACGATGCCGAGACGCTGCGCTTCATTCCAAACGACATTGGCGACGGTGTCCGCTGGGATAACCGGGCCAACTGGTCCACGGATGACCTGCCCGGAACTGTTGAGGGCGACAGCGTCGATCTGGGCGGAAACCATGTTATATTCAACGGCAATGCCGCGATAGAGCGTTTGGACATGCATACCGCTGAGTTAGAAGTGCATGGCGGAAAGCTGTCGGCAGACGATGGAATCGCCGGCGGCGGCGATGCCCGACTTGAGATCTCTGGCGCAGGTCAGGTCTGGATGGACGGCACCGGCGGCGGTTTGGAAGTCGAGATGACCGATGGCCGCTTAGTAAACGAAGGTCTGGCGCGTCATGTCGATCTAAATGTTAAGGGCGGTCAGGCCATTCTCGCGACTGGCGGGGCCGCATGGGAAATTGATCAAGGTCACTATCTCTCGATCGCCGGTGGTGACGCAAAAGTCGGCTTTGATGGCGACGACGGCGGGATCGCGATCCTTGACGTTGGAGAGGGCGGAACCCTTTCTTTCAGCGCCGACGAAAACGGTCTTGGAACGATTGAGGAGTTCCGTTCTGGCGCGATGGGCGATGCACCGAATGTCCTTTCGGGCATCGACCTGGAAGATGCTACTCTGGACATCAACCTTTCGGGTCTGGGAGGCGCCGCCGGTAACTCCTTTGTCCTGATGGATGCTGATGAGATAACCGGCATGCTCGACACCTCAGCCTTGTCAATCGAAAGCCTCGGCGCCCGGAATGCGATGATTTATGTCGACTACGATGCGGATGCCGTCCGGCTCGAATTGACATCTGGTTCCGGCCAAATTGGGGTAGAAACCATCGGCGATGTGACCGACAGGGATGCCTCCGAGGACGAACTTTGGGCGGCATTGACCCAGGGCCATGGGCTACAGGACGATCTACCCGAAAACGAAGACGAAGATCTTCTCGACGTCGCCTAGCGCGTTCGCCACGCGCGGTTCGAAGTTCTCAGGTCTTAACAGCTTAACGACAAGACCGTCGACCGGTGCAAAATCACCCGCCTCACCTATATGGCGGGGCGGGTGCGACCGGCACGCGACGATGCCTTCAGGCGCAGAAAAAAGCTCTCGAACCACCGGAAGCTTGCTTCCGACACTACCACGGTCACTGCGAACATGACCAAGAGAATTGTCCAGGCCTGCGCAATTCCTGTCAGTCCCATTGCAACCGACAACTCCACCCCTGCGTGATGGCCGAAGAGATGCCAAAGATACATTCCGTAGCTGATCGCCCCCAACCGCGCGACAGGTCGCCAGGTCATCAGAGGGGCAAGGATATGATCCGGACGGATTACGACAGCGGCAATTATTGCTGCCATGGAAAGATGCATGGCAAAGCTTGGCCATCCCATCAACCGGGCCGGAAGTACCTGCCAGAGAAGAAAAAGAAGGGCAAAGAGGATCAAAGGCGCGACCCGGTGACCCAATAGAAGGGCTATACAAATAAACCCGCGCCGATGATGCAGCAGAATTGCCACGAGCGCGCCGATAAGAATAGTGGAATACGGGCCGATCGGCAGCTTGAACTCTGCGTGTTCAGTTGTGCCGAAGCTCGGTAAGGGCAGTATGCCGTTCGTGACCAAAAAGGCGTAGCCAAGCACCATCAGGATAAAGACGCCCCGTAACCATTGTCGCGGCGCCATCAAAAGCATCAAGAGCGGCCACATTAGATAGTATTGCTCTTCAACAGACAGGGACCATGTCGGCGCGAGTAAAGGAATGTCCGCTGTCAGGAAGTTCGACAGAAACGCGTAGTAATATGGGATGAGCCCACCCATATCGTAGCCGCGCACACCTACAAACCACAGTGACGATAGCGTCACCACAAGGAAGTAAAGCGGAACGATCCTAAGGACCCGGCGGAGGTAAAAACCCCGCAACGAAATCCGACCAGTATCCTCCTCTTCGCGCAGCATCAGGGAGGTAATCAGAAAGCCGGAGAGCACGAAAAAGAAATCGACCCCGGTGAAGCCGCGACTTGCGATGCGAATGCTGTCATCGACGAAATCACGTACAGGCGAATGGTGCCATATCACCAAAAGAATGCTGAAACACCTTAGTCCATCCAAGGACGTGAAAAAACGTGTGGCGCGAAAATCGTCGTAGCTGGCCTGCGCCATATCGCTTCGATCCCGGTGTTTCCTCAAGCCTGAGTTCTAATCGCTCTGCTCGCCACTGGCGAGGCCTGTGCGATAAACCGTTTACGGATGCGGGCCCGTACGCCCTTCGCAAGTGTTACAATGATGGCGCATCGCCACTGTCCTGCTATCCGATAGCTTCCGGTCTAGCACTCCGGATGGGCAACGGAATTGGATTTCGCGGTGGATTGTTTCCATCTTGGAACAGGCGCTCCGGACAAATCCTCCGCCGCGATACTGATTGCGCGATAGGCCGGATGGTCCTGGACCGACCGGCCGCTATCCGACTGCCGGAAACGGTTTCCCCACACCAGGCGAGATTATTGCGACACCAAGTTCGCGCTCTTGTGTCGATAACACGTTCCAGAGTACCGTCTCGGGGGTACGAGAGACAGGCGAAAGGAACGCCGCCGGTGCGCAACTCTCTGGTAAAATTGATTTATCTTCCTGGCAAAGCAGGATGGGACCTGCAGACGACCAACAATGGTTCGGCAGCGCAAAGATGGTGCTAGGGTCATTTGCGGATGTTTCGAAGTACGTGTTGTTGGTTCGCGGGTTCTACCGTCCGATATACGGCACGCAGCCCGCAAGTCGACACGGTGACAGTGGATCGGCCGCATGATCGCCCGAATAAGAGCACTGCTTTCATCCAGAAACACTCCTGGCGAACCCCAGCGCTTGGAGGGAGAAAACTATGTTCTTGCACCGCGCATCGAACGGCTGGCTTTCGTTTGCGGGCTTCACCGCAGCGGCACGACTCTTATCGAACGCGTGCTTGTTGACCGATTTGAGGTCGCATGCCTGCGCGCCGATGTGCCCGAAAGTGAAGGACAGCACATGCAAAGTGTTTACGCGCCTGCACGCAATTTTGGCGGGCCGGGTCGCTTTGCCTTCAGTCAAAAGATCGTTGATGAGGCCGAGAGGATCGGCACAGGCCCGGACGTTCAAGACGCTCTCTTGGCCGACTGGTCCCGATTTGTTGTGGGTGACGCCCCCGTCCTGGTCGAAAAGTCGCCGCCGAACCTTGTCCGGATCGCCTGGCTTCGGGCCGTCTTTCCCGGATCGTGTTTCGTCATCGTCGTGCGTGATCCTCGCGCCGTAGCCGCGGCCACACAGAAGTGGAGCGGAAGCAGCCTGCCTGAAATGATGATGCATTGGAACGCCGCCCACAGCCGGGCGCTTGACGACTTCGACCCCGCTGACTGCGTCGTCGTGCGCTACGAGGATTTCTGCGCCGACGCCGAAACCGAACTTGCCCGCATCGCAGGGCTTGCCGCGCTTACTCCGCGAACCGAGACGTCGGGCGTAGAGCATAGGTTTCAGGCATTTCGCAATTCAAATGCGGATTACATCACCGCGCACGAAGGGCAGATCTACGGGCGTGCCGTGTGGCGTGAGTTGGGTTATGATTTTTAGAAGTTCGACCCAACCCGGTCTCGACACCAGAACGTTTGCAACGGCGCCGGGCAGACAAGAAAGCCTTGGTTGCAAACAGCCATGACCCTCGGTTCGTTTGATCCCCGTTTTCGCGAACCCGCCTGCCTTTTTTGGGGCATCGGTGCACAGAAGGCGGGCACCACGTGGCTCCACCACTATCTGGCGTCGCATCCGGACGTGAAGGTGCCGGCGCTGTTCAAGGAACAACACTATTGGACTTCTGTCCGACCGCCATACCACGCGCACGTCCTGCCGAAGACACGGTTGGGACGGATCAACGAAAGGGTGCGCCTGGAGATCCTGTCGCGGATACGGCGAGATTCGACGACACAAGAATGGGCCGCACGCCAGCGCGCCATCGCCGTCCCGCGCGCAGATCACCGCGATCATGCGACGGCGCTTTTTGCTGGCTGGCAGGACGAAACGGCTGTCGGGGAGATTACGCCGGCTTACGCGCTTTTGTCTCCTGCGGTCTTTGGCGAAATGGCGGCGCTATCGGACCGGTCTCGGTTCATCTTTATCATGCGCGATCCGGTGAGCCGTGCCCTGTCTGCGGCGCGCATGTATCACAATCAGAACCCAGCGGGTGGAAGCGTGGCGGACCGGCTTGAACAGGCGCTGTCTGGAACTGATACCTTGCTTGTCGATCAATCAAGCTATGATCGGACGCTCGACGCGCTTGATACGGCTATAGCGACGGACCGGGTCGCCTACTTCTTTTACGAAACGCTGTTCGACCAGACCGAGGTTGACCGGTTGTGCGCCTTCCTTGGGATCGCGCCGCATCCTGCGCAAACCGAGAACGTCGTGTTCTCATTCAAGTCGGAAGACGACGCGGCGTTGCCGAAAGAGTTGCTCAAACGACTCGAACAACGGTTGCAGCCCGCCTACGCGGCTGTCCGCAACCGGTTTGGTAACAAGGTTCCCTTAGGCTGGCGCTAGGTGTCGGGCCAGTTCGCCGATTTGCCCCTCGCAAGCGGCCATATCTTCAACGGGCATCCAGCGCCTGATGCCGTCGGCTACCGGTTTGTCGCGCGCTGCCAGGCCCAAGCATCCGCGCACATCTCATCCAGACCCAACGTGGAACGCCATCCCAGCCGCTCGGCGGCGCGGGCGGGATCGGCAAGAGACGTCCCGATGTCGCCCGGGCGCCGAGGCGCGATACGATACGGCACCGCCCGACCTGAAGCAGTTTCGAATGCGCGCACCATCTCGAGAACAGAGTACCCCTGCCCCGTGCCAACATTCAGCGCTTCAACGCCCGTCTCACGTCCTGTGAGATCTAAGGCCGCAAGATGCGCTGCCGCAAGATCCATGACGTGGATGTAGTCGCGGACGCCGGTGCCGTCAGGCGTCGGCCAATCATCGCCAAAAACAGCAAGTTCTTTGCGACGCCCGGTCGCAACTTGTGCAACGAACGGCATCAGGTTTTGCGGGATACCCTGTGGTGCCTCACCAATCCGGGCGGATGGGTGTGCACCAACCGGATTGAAGTATCGCAAGTTTACCGCTGCGACCGCCGGATCGGACCGTCCCCAATCCTCGATGATCTGTTCGACCATGAGCTTGGATTGCCCGTAGGGATTGGTCGGCCTTAGGGCATGGTCCTCGGGGATCGGCACAGTATCGGGATCCCCGTAGACCGTGGCAGAGGACGAAAAGACTAGCCGCCTGCACCCAACCGGCTGCATCGCCTTCAGAAGCGCCACCGATCCACCGACGTTGACCCGATAGTACTCCAACGGGTTCTCGACCGCCTCGCCCACGGCCTTAAGTCCTGCGAAGTGGACCACCGCTTCCGGCCGGATCGTGTCAAAGGCGTCGGCCAAGCCCCTGCTATCGGTAACGTCGAGTTTCACAACCTTCGCAGATGCTCCTGCGATGGCGGAGATGCGGTCGGGAACGTCGGTCTCGGCATTGCGGAAACTGTCCAAGATCGTGACATCGTAGCCCGACTGAAGAAGCAAGGCCACAGTGTGGCTGCCAATATAGCCTGCACCCCCAGTCACAACTATTCGCATCTGATCGACCTTTCGCATTCTGCCGTGGCTCGGCTGGAATATCGCGCCCGGTCACGCGCCGCCAGATCCAGTGCTCTCCCGCCCGGCGCAAGTCTCAGCTTTACAACATAGACCGCCGCGTTGGCGATCCGGCATACATTCCTTAGTAGGACGCCCCCGATCAGCGCCAAGACTATTCGCTACGAAGTTACGCGTTGGACCTGTGAAGTCGCGCGTCTCCGGGAACGTCGATGTACGCCACTTTGGGCAATCGGGAACGTTAGCGCATTTCAGACGCGCGACCGCGCCCCGGAAGCAACGCCGCGTGCAAGCTCCGCAATTCCGCGCGCCCACGCGTCCCAGGTTAGCCGGGTCGATGCAAATTCATATGCCGAATGCGACAACTTCGTATGCGCTGAGGTTTCCGACAGAATTGCAGCCGCGGCACGGGCCCAGTCCTTCGGATCAGACCCCTCGGGCAGCAGCTGACCATTTACCCCATTCTCTACAAGCGATCTGATGCCGCCGGTTTCGGTCACCAAGACAGGTGTGGCGTGTACGCCTGCCTCTGCAATTACCATTGGCGTGCAATCTGCACGAGTGGGCAGCATAAAGAGATGCGCCGCTCCAAACAGAGCATCAAGGCGCCGGGCATCCGAAGACCGGTTCTTGTGCAGGTATCCATGAACAGTGACCCCCTCGGGCAAGGGCACTTCGGGCTCTGCCCCGACCAGATCCAGGTGGACGTCCATCCCTTCAGTGCGAAGGGTCTCAAAAGCAGCAAGTGCGATATCGCCACCCTTTCGCTTCCATTCCGTGCCAACAAACAGGATACGCGCAGGCGCCATCGGGCCTTTGGCAACCGCGGATCGCGGCCATGCATCCAGGTTTACGCCAAATGGCAGCGCAGAAACACGCTCCGGGGCCAGATCGAACTCATGCGCTGCGCGCCGCGCCATGTAATCGGAAGAGTAGACCCCAATCGCGGCCCGCGCCAAAACCCGTGCTTCGCGCCGATCGACATCATCCGAAACATCGTGGCCATAGAAGTCACGCAAGAAGGCGGGCGTGGCGTCGGTTACGTGCAATAGTGGTGGGTGACCGTCGGGCAGAGCATCAACAAGATCGCTTGACACCAGGGCTATGAGCACATCCAGCCCGGAAAGCTCCGAGCCCCGGGGAATTGCTGTCAGGCGGCGCCGCGCGCGCGCGGTAAGCCGCGCCAACGAACCCGGCTTCTTCCAGCCGGGCGTCGTCACGGCCACACCGTCCAGCGCCCTAAGCGCCCTGCCGGCATGGAAGGTCGTTCCCGAAAACGCACGTCGATCAAAGGGATCATGGGCCGAGAGGAACCCCAGCCTAAGCAGATCTCTGGATACGCCCTCGTCGGAACGCGCGCTGACTTCAACCTTTGGCAAGCCCTGCCACCCTATAGTCGCGCCGAAACGCAGCCAGAAAAGAGACAACCATGTCTGATCCCTTCATCAATCGCGCGCGCAGGCCATCGGACCCGGCGGTGTCAATCTTCGCCATAGCTCCCGACGACACCTCTGACCTGCCACGCACGACAACCGCGATCAACGTGGAAACACCGGGAAGGCTGCGGGTGACGATGCTGGATGGCTCTGTCGGGACACTCTCGGCCCGCACGGGCGAGGCGCTGCCTGTCCGCGTGTCCCGTGTCTGGCTGACCGGAACAACGGCAACGGGAATTACAGGTTTGGCCTGAACCGGATCGATCCGTGGCGGCACATTTGAATGGTATCGCATCCTCGGGATTACTCCCGCCCTTGATCCAAGCCGGACCTTACGGTGCATGGGCAAAGAAGGACCGGCCAATCAATTCTGCTGTCACCCGCAGTCTAAACACACGCACTACGCCGGAAAGGCTCACAGCCCGATGCTCCGCAGCGGCCGGGCAACACGCCGATAAAGCGCGGGTGGAAGGACATCTTTGACAAACTGCCGCCGCTTAAATGCAGCGATTGATGTATCTTCGGTCCCTGGGCGTGGCCGGAACAGTGTCGAGTGTTCTGGGCGCGTATCATCCCATGTCGCCGTATAATAGTAGAGGGCCATCGACAGCCTCGGCAGGCCGTCAGGGTGATTAACCGGCTCTGGATTTCCATGCCAGCTGGTTGATGATGTCGAGAAGCACACCATCCGGTTTTCGGTCGGGGTGAACGAAGCCATCTTGTGTTTCATGTCGTTGTCCCAGACCTCGAACGAACCACCCCATTCCTCTTTCCAGGGTGGATTCAGGTAGATCAGAACGTTCAGGCGCCGTTCAACCCGCATGTGTGTGTGCACGTTGAAATCAGCATGAATGTTTAGGTAGCCGCCGTTCAACGTCTTATGGATGCCGCCACCGATGTAGTAGGGATCCGGGATCAGGCCTTTGATGCCGGTCATCTCTTCGAGAAACAGAACAAACGGCCTCGCATTCAGAGCTTGGAAGACATGCCTTGTGTACTCGGGCAAACGGTCGGGATTGTAGTTCGACTTGAGCTTCTCTTGGGCCATGTCGAGGCTAAGCTCAGCTTCGGGGAGACTGTTTATATCGGTGCGCACCCGCTCGATCACTGCCATGGGCAGAAAGTCGTCAATGCAGATGTGGTGAAAGGGCTCGCCAGATTGGTAGGCCTGCGCTTTGCTTACTCCCAACGACTTTGCGGTTTTAGTGTCGACGTTCAGTGTCTCGGGATCGAGCGAATAAAATGGCTGTGACATATGAATCCTCTTTCTAAATCAAGCCAATGATCTGCCTGAGTGGTTGGCAGGTTAGTCGCGCGCTTCTTGCCATGATACCACCGAAGGTACGGTTTGTGGGCGGCTTGAAATGCCGCAGTTTGCGAAGACCTGTCAGCGCTGACATTAGCCCTCGCGTAAAATCATGAATCTCTGGTTCTGTCGGGCATCCAATCCACCGCCGAACGGTGGCTGATCTGTAGCGCCTTGATCCATATGGTGCGAACAGATGCTTGCCCCAGAACCGTTCTGCTCTACAGATGAGACAGGAAAGCTCTCCAATTGGGCCAGCGACCTCTTTGGGCTGAGCAAACCGGTAAGCGACGTCGCCAAGACTGCAGAGGCGTCGAAAATCAAAGCGCGTCGCACCGTCGGACCTCAGAAGTCCGAAGAAGGAATACGCATCTACAACGATGTCTTGCCTTTGCATGGCAGGGATGCGTTCGGTAGACCCGGCCCCGCCGGCATGTGGGGACGTCCGCTCCACGACGCACTCTGCAACAGATGTTCCCAGAGATAGCGCTGGGGTGGGCCGTCCCCTGGGGTTGGGACAATGCAAGGCAGGACGCATGTGATTACTCGAAACGGACGCTTCATAGGGTCTTGGCCCAGGGAATATAGCGTGCGGATTCTTCCAGATGAAAGCGAGAAAGCGGCGCTCTTGTGGCATTCACCTTCTCCCGTGGCGTTCAATCGTCGTAGCCGCGAAATCCGCGACCCGGCCAGCCACGCGTTGGATAGAGAATTCTCGGTCAACGCGATCACGGGCCGCTTCGCCCAGTGAGCGGGCGAATGCGGTGTCTGCCACCAACCGGTCAAGGGCACGTGCCATGGCGTCCGGATCACCCGGCGGAATAAGAAGGGCGGATACGCCATCATCGTACATCTCGGGCAACCCGCCGACATTTGTAGACACGATCGCCTGGCCCGCTGCCATCGCCTCAATCGCCACGTTGCCGAAATTCTCGTACCGCGAGGCGACAACCGCAATGGCATGCCGACGCCTGAGCGCGGCGACAGCCTCGCGGGGCTGAAGGCCGATCCAGGCAACACGTTCCCGCGCTTCTTCCGGCAAAGCGGTGAGCGCCTCCTCGATGTGGAGTGTTCCGGCACCCTGACGCATCACACCTCTGTCGGGACCGACAAAAGTCACGCGTCCTCCTGATCGCATCCTCGCGACCGCTTCAAGCACCACGTCGCCACCCTTGTGGTCGTCGAACCGCCCGACGAAAAGGATATCGCCCTGCGGGAGGTCAGAGGGCACGTCTTCAGCCGACGTTTCTTCCGGGATCTGCGCAGCGTTCGGAATCACTTCAGCAGGCACACCCCCAAGGTCATAGTGTTCCTGCGCGATCCGCAGGACATTTCGTGACGGCGAGATCAGGCCAGGTGCCGCGCGCAACGCCCTGCCCTCGGCCGCGATGCGAGATGCATCGCCTTGCGCATCCATGACGGACTGCAGTTCTTTGTGAAGAATCCACGGGCCCCGCAGCACCACAATCACTGGAATCGGCACCCTCTTTTGAACCAATCCCGCCCAGCCGTGGGTCTCCTCCATCAACAGCACGTCCAGTCCAGGTTCCGCTATCGCCCGCAGCACGGCCTCGGACTGGGTCCGCGCAGCGGCCCGCCGCATGCCCGCGATACTGTCGAATTTTCCAAGTAGACGATCGGCAATGCGTGTCTGGCGCGGTCGGATACGCACCGCTGGAATGTCAATAGGGCGTTCGTCCTCGATCCGGTTTGAAAGAATCACCGGCAGATGCCCAAGCTCTTTCAGACCACGGGCGAGATTCCGGGTCGAGGTAACGATACCGTTTGGAAGGCTCGATCCCGGCCAGGCCGGAGTGAACAGACCAATCTTCAAACTCGTCATACCACAACGCTCCACACCCAATCGACGCCATAGCCAAGGGCGGCACCGGCCGCAAAGGAGAAAAGTGGAAGCGGTTCGCGCCACCACACCACCCAGCCCTCGCGTGCGCCTGCAATTGCCAGCAACGCGGCTTCTGGCAAACGGTAGAGTGCAATCACCAAAAGCGCCATTGGCACCGAATCCAACCAAACCGCAATCCCGAGCCCCGCCCACAGAACAATAGCCGAGACAAGGCTTAGCCACGCCATTCGGCCGAACTCACGGCGCGAACTAAACGCCGCACGCAAGGTCAGCGGGCCGACCAGCAGAAGCGCGAGGCACAGGATCTGAAGCATTGCGGCGACCGGTGCATAGCGGTCATCGAACAATATCCCCACCAGAAGTGGGGCAAGGGCAAACAGACCTCCCGCAGCCAAGCCGGACAGACCGTCAAAAACCAAACGATAGCGATAGTAGTTTCGGCGGACGTCTTCGACCCGAGCCTTCAGCACGTGGGTGAAGAGCTGCAGGCCCGAGCGCGAATGCAAGGTCTGCAGAAACCGCATGCCCATATCGCTAAACTGCCGTGCAATGTAGTAGAATCCGAACCCGGACGCATCGAGAACAAAGCCCAGGACCAACCGATCACCGGCCTTGGCCATCATCGTAAGAAGCGAGTGGCTGGCAATCCAGCGGCCGCGCAAAAGGACAGCACGCGCGGCATTCTGTTCAAATCGCGGGCGAATTTTGGGCCCGGAGAACAGGAGGTGGCTCAACACGACGCGTACAAACGTGGCGGTCGCACTGCCGATCACCAACGCCCAGACCGAACGCAAAACCACTGCGGCGCCCACTGTGACAGCCAAGGTGACAACACCGGTCGCGACCTCTGTCATCGCCACGCGACCAAAGGCCATGTCACGTTCGCGCACATAAAGGTTCGGCGAAACAAGTCCGCCCAAAATTTGAACCCCGCCAACCGCCACCAGCGCATAGGGAAGAACAAGTGCCGCATAAACGCTATCGTCGGCAAAAACCCCGGCCTTCCTCAACTGGACCAGCAAGAGCGCAACCAGCGCCGAGGCGGCTGTTATGAGCACACCGCGCAAGATTGCGATAGAAAAACAAGTCCCGAGGAACGCCTCGTCAAGCTCACCATCATGCGTCAGAACCACTGATCGCAACCCGATATCCGAGATCATCTGCAGGATGTAGAGATAGGTTAGAACAATCGCAAATACGCCGTAGACATCCGGTGTCAGCAGCCGGGTCAAGACGGTGATCGACACAAGCTTGAGGACGATCTGGCTGGCAAAGATCAGTGTCGAGTACTGCGCCGACCGGACCAGCTTTGCCCGGAAACCGCCGCCTTGACCTGCCGCCTCGGCGGCCATGCTTACGCCTTTGCCACGCGATCGGAGGCAAGCCCCCTCCGCGCGATTGCGTTCCGGGTATCCACGACCGGACAGCCAAGGTCCAGAAGCGCCTCGTAGTCGATCGCATCGTGATCTGTTGCGATCAGAACCGCGTCAAAGTCTACTGTGCCAACCGCATCTGGCGCGATCGCTGTCCGGCCTTCATAGACTCCGTATTCGCGCATGGGCGGCAACTCCGGCACATGCGGGTCCAGAAACTCGATCTTTGCACCCGCAGTCTCAAGAAGCTGCATCAGGCGCATCGCAGGAGATTCCCGCATATCGCTTACGTTCTTTTTGTAGGCAACGCCAACCAGCAGGATCCGCGCCCCGTTCAATCCGCGGCCAGTCGCACGGTCAAGAGCTTCACGCAGCCTGTCGATCACACGATATGGCATTGCGGTATTGATCTCGCCCGCGAGCTCGATGAACCGGGTCGGGACTTCGAACTGACGTGCGCGCCAAGTCAAATAAAATGGATCGATCGGTATGCAGTGTCCCCCGAGACCGGGACCAGGATAGAACGGCATGTAGCCAAAGGGTTTTGTCGCGGCGCCATCAATCACGTCCCAGACGTCGATACCCATCGCGTCGTAGATCAGCTTTAGTTCGTTGACGAGCGCGATGTTGACCGAGCGAAATATGTTCTCTGTTATCTTTACGGCTTCGGCAGTCGCGGTTGTTGGCACACGTACGACCGTATCGACGACAGCGCTATAGAAGGCTTCGATCAGATCGCCGGCATGCTCTCCGTCACCCGCGACGATTTTGGGGATGTTCTTCGTTCGAAAGGCTGTGTTGCCGGGGTCTTCGCGCTCGGGTGAGAACCCAACGAAGAAATCCTTCCCCGGCGCCAATCCGGATGCGGCCAGGATCGGGGTCAGAACCTCTCGCGTAGTGCCCGGCCAAGTGGTCGATTCTAATACGACCAGGGCTCCTGCCGTCAGGTACGAGGCAATCGTCTGAGCCGTACTTTCGACAAATGATAAATCAGGTTCCCGTGCGGCATTCAATGGCGTCGGAACGCAGATGACGATCACATCGCACTCTGCAAGCCCAGAGAAATCCGTGCTCCAACCGAACTTGTCGGCGACGCTCATAAGATCGGCGTCCGAAACCGCTTCGATATAGCTGTTTCCCTTATCGAGGCGCACGATTTTTGTCGCATCAACGTCAAAACCAGTCGCCGAAAATCCGGCCTTCGCGACGGTGACTGCCAGCGGCAGGCCAACGTAACCGAGCCCGATAACGCCGACACGTGCGGCGCGATCTTCGATCTTCGCCATCAGATCCAAGAACCCACTCCTCGAACTCACTCGCGCACAGCCTTGCGGATCATGTGGTTCAAAAACGCATCCGAGTCCAGCACACCCCGATCATCCTCCCGAAATCGGCGACAATCTTTGCCATAATGCCTAGGACTGCGACCGTGGTGGCGACGCAATCGGTCTATTTGAAAGAAAGGGATGCTTCCAGTGCAGGTACCGTAGGGGTTAGTCATCCGGTTTCGCATTCGGAAACGGTCTTGTCCGGCTTCTTGCGGTGCCGGGTCTATTCGGTCATGCAGGTTGGGGTGGCTTCGTTCGCTGCCTAAATCCCCCGAAGGCGCTTCCCCGCCCGGGTCGTTTAGAACGATGAGGTCTACACCATGACTGAAAGTGCTTCACGCTCCTACCTCCTCGTGTCACCCGGCCGAAACGAGGCGGACTACATGGAACGCACACTTGAAAGTGTAGCCGCCCAAACAGAACGCCCTGCGCTATGGGTGATCGTCGACGACGGTTCGACGGACGACAGCCAATCGATCTTGGCGCGCTTCGCTGAAGAGCACGATTGGGTCCGGGTTCTGCGCCGCGAGGACCGGGGACATCGCGCTGTCGGCCCAGGCGTGATCGAGGCCTTTTATGCCGGGCTTGAAAGTGTCGAGAACTGGCGCAGTTACCCCTATCTTTGCAAGCTGGATCTCGATCTTGACCTGCCGCAGGCGTATTTCGCCGGGTTGATGGATAAGATGGAGGCCGACCCCCGCCTTGGCACGTGCTCTGGCAAGGCGTGGTATGCCGACCCTGCCGGACGTCGCGTATGGGAGCGTATGGGGGACGAAATGAGCGTCGGCGCCTCGAAGTTCTACCGGCGCGACTGTTTCGAGGATATCGGCGGCTTTGACCGCGCAGTGATGTGGGATGGGATCGATTGTCACAAAGCTCGGATGCTTGGTTGGAAAGCACAGAGTTTCCCAGGCGAAGCGCTGGCGTTCGAACACCTTCGGCCAATGGGATCAAGCCAGACGTCGATATATGCAGGACGGCGGCGTCACGGCGCGGGACAGTATTACATGGGAACCGATCCCGCATACTTCTTTGCCGCCGCCGTTTCGAAAATGGCGCACCCACCCTATGTGCTGGGCGGGCTTGCGACAATTCAGGGGTATCTTTCTGCCTGGGCGCAGGGTGCAACCCGCCACGAAAGCGCGGAGTTGCGCGCCTTCATTCGGCGCTACCAGCGGCGCGCACTTCTAAAGGGCAAGGCTCGGGCGGTGGCAGAGATCGACGCCGCTGGGCAGTTGCCCCAACGTGTCCCGGACGGGCGCTGAGCCTGGCATAAGCGTCACAGGCCGTTTTTGCCGGACCGCTCCGTTACCCACGCTTGAAACACCAGAACGGGCCAAAGCTCGAGTCCCCGGTTCGCGCGTCCCGACCGGTGGTCGTCCCAGACAGACGCGATCACATCCGGATCGAACCAGCCGTCTCTTGCTATTCGGTCGCAGGACAGAAGATCGCTTGCCCATTCAAAAAGGGATCCACGCAGCCATTGGTTGACCGGCACCTCGAAACCCATCTTGGGCCGGTCAATGATGCTGCGCGGGACATAGTCGTAAAGGATCTTTCGCAGCGGCCATTTCGACATCCCGTCCCGGTGTTTCAGTCCTTCCGGAAGCGACCACGCAAACTCGGCGACACGGTGATCAAGAAGTGGCGCGCGGCTTTCCAGCGACACGGCCATCGTCGCGCGGTCGACCTTGGCCAGTATGTCGTCCGGCAGATAGTTGACCATATCGAGCTGCATCATCCGTTCCATGTCGGACAGGTGCCCCCGAACAGGCGGTTCGCTGTCCAGCATCGTGCCTTCCGGTGTGACGCCGGGCACCGCAGTCTCCGGAAAACGCCAGCGCGAGACGAGAAGGCGATGCAAGTCGTCTGTACCTGCGCTTGCAAGATAGTCGGCCAGGCGATGCAAACGCTGACCGTTTCTTTCTTTGCCCTCGGGCGTGGGTTTCATCGGATCCAATAACCGGTCGATCAACCCCTTGGGCAGGCTCTGAACAGCACTGGCAGCCGCACCTCGGATTGGCGCTGGTAGTCGGCCAAGACCCGATAGCAGCCGGGCCCCCTGCGCGTACCGGTCGTAACCGGCGAATAGCTCGTCGCCCCCGTCCCCAGACAACGCGACCGTTACGGTCTCTCGTGCCAGCTTCGCGACCAGATATGTGGGGATCTGCGAGCTATCTGCGTGCGGCTCGTCATAAATCGTCGCCAACTTTGGCACGACGGAAAGAAGTGTTGCCTCGTCCACATAAAGATCGGTGTGCTGCGTCCCAAGGTGGGTTGCGACAGCGCGGGCGTGCTCCGCCTCGTTGTAGCGCGCTTCGTGAAATCCAATCGAGAAGGTGTGCACAGGACCAGCCGAGACATCGCACATCAGCGCCACGACAAGCGAGCTGTCGATCCCGCCGGAAAGGAAAGCCCCCAACGGCACGTCAGAGATCATCTGCCGCCCAACGACCTCTGCCAGAAGCTTGTGGAGGTCCGCGACCGCCTCGTCTTCCGCGCCCGTAAATCGCGTCTGATGGGCCGCAACCTCGGCCCCTTTCCAATAGAAGTGGCGCGCGACGTCGCCGTCTGGCGCCATGGTGACGATTTCGCCGGGCCGAACCTTAAAGAGCCCCTCGTAGATGGTGCGATCCTCGCCCACGTGACCGTGTCGCAAAAACTCGGGCAGAACCTGGCGATGAATTTGGCCGTCGAAGGCCGGGTGCCGCCCAAGCGCTTTCAACTCGGACCCAAACAAAAAGCCGCGGTCGGGGCCTTGTCCCTGCCAGCCGTAGTAAAGTGGTTTCTCGCCCATCCGGTCGCGAACCAAGGTGAGCATGCGGGTGTCCCGATCCCAGACGGCGATCGCGAACATACCGTGAAGGCGCGCGATTGCTGCATCTATACCGTAAGCATCTATCGCGGCCAGAAGCGTTTCAGTGTCCGAATGGCCGCGCCAAACCGGTGCTGATCCATTGTCTTCAAGTTCGGACCGGACCTGAAGGTGATTGTAGATCTCGCCGTTATACACCGTAACAAAACGCCCAGACGCCGAGACCATGGGTTGGGCGCCCGCTTCCGAGAGATCAAGGATCGAGAGCCTCCGGTGCCCGAGGGCCACCCCTGCCTCATCGTCAATCCAATGGCCGTCGGCGTCGGGGCCCCGATGGGCGATGGCATCGGTCATCGCGTTCAGGATCGCACGATCCGGACGCCCAAGGTATCCAGCTAAGCCGCACATCAGGCGTCTTCGGCCGGCTGCGGTCGCGGGCCGCCACCCGTTTCGCCCTGAAACAGGGTCGCCAACAGGCCCGCCTCGCAGGCGACGTCAAACTCGGCTTCGACCTTTGCCCTTCCAGCCGCGCCCATGGTTGCGCGCGCTTCCGGGTCGTCTGCCAGTGTCTCTATCGCCGCCGCCAAGGCCACGGCATCGCCCGGTGCAACAAGGCGTCCCGAGACACCGTCTTCGACAAGTTCCGATACCCCGCCCACAGATGTCGCAATAACGGGCCGCCCCGATGCCATGGCTTCCATCAAGACCACGGGCACGCCCTCGGCGAAAGACGGAAGGACCAAGATATCGGCATGTCCCAAGGCTTCCGACACCTCGTCCTGCGACCGGTAACCAAGCAGGGTAATGCCGCCAATTCTGCGGGCCTCGTCCTCTGCCCAAGCGCGGTCTGGCCCGTCCCCAATAATCGACAAGTGGAGGTCCGGCCGGGTTTTCCGAAGACCCTCGATAGCGCTGAAAAGAACCCGAAGACCCTTGATCGCCGTGATCCGGCCCACAAAAAGCAGCCGCGTTTCGTCTGACGCTGCGGCCGGGACTCCGGATGTGTAGCGGTCGGGAAAGACGCCACAATGCACGATCTTCAGTTTGTCCCAGTGATCCGGATCCGAAAACAGCATGGCCTGAGACCGGGCAAAGTGACTGATGCAGACTGTAAAGGCCGATCGCGCGACCTTTTTTCCTAGGTGCCAGCTTTCGGGCTCGAAGAGCTCTGCAGGCCCATGTAGCGTAAAGCTGAAGGGAATGCCCGCGAGAGTAGCGGCCAGCATTGCGACATTTGCAGAAGAATCCGCGAAATGGTTGTGCAGATGCACCGCATTACCGCGCATCATGTGCTTGGCCAACACAGTGGCTTCTGCGAAATAGAAAAGCTGCCATATCAGGCCCTTGGCGCCCGGGCGGCCCGATCGCACGGCCAGTAACAAGGCCTCAAAGTACCGAGAGGGCCTTCGGAGGAGACAAAAGAACTGTGCTGCGATCAGCGCGGCGGGCCGGCGCGCGGTTTCAAGCACATAGAAAGTTTCTGCTTGTGCGTCCTTTTCCTGTTGCCCGATGAGATCGCCAGGCGTTCCACGGCGGATCGAGGCTGGCTGCACCGTAACGCCCACCGCCCGAAGGGCTGCGATCTCACGAAGAATGAACGTGTGTGACGCCTTGGGGTACTCGCCCGTCAGATAGGCAATGGGGCCCGTGGTTCTAAACCCGTCCATGCGCCGCGCCTTCAGTTACATATACAAGGGTGCTCTGCCGCCTCATAAGCAGGTTCCCGAAAGTTCGCAAACGAACATTGCAGGGCCGGACAGCGCGCCAACCGATTATCACTCTGCAATCCTGCCCCGCACATGGCCCCGTCCCCAACCGAACAAGACAGCCCCCTGAGCATATCTTGTGGGATCATCCAGCTTGCAGGCGTGATCTTGCCAAGCATCGGAGCCGACCGCCCTACATCCGTATTTGCGCTTCCCAGGTCGCCGCCCCGGATCTGGACCGCGGTTTTGATGAAACGACATCTGTGATAACGTTAACCTGGGAAGTCGCCGCCGGCGTCTCGCTGCCGCGGCGTGTGTGAGGGAAAAAAGATGCGACTGCTATACGCGCTTCTGGCGCTCCTTTGGGCTGCGCCGGTTGCGGCGGCTGGGATACATGTTTCGGTGCAGGGTGCCGTTTCCAGCCACTATGCTGGTCGTCCCGATTTGGGGTCCGTCACCCAGTTGGGCCCCGGTAGCCTGTTCGCGGATCTAGAGTTGCAAAACGGGGCCTTGACCAACTGCACAGGCATTCTCGAACTATTCTGCGACTTCTCACGCACATACGCCTCGCCCGGGTGGACAGACTTCGGCAACGACTTTGCAGTATTCTCGCCGTCGAGCAATTCCTTCTCAATCGGGAGTTTTGGCATAGCAGGCGGTGGACAGTTCAACCTCGACGGCGGTCAGATTCAGGACGAGGGCGATACTACGCCTGACAACGACGTCTTCGGCGAGTGGCGGATCTACGACTTCCGTTTCTCATCCGTGCTGATTGATGGAAAGACTATGGAACAGCACGCCTCACCGGCGGACGCTTTGACGGTTCCTCTGCCCACATCGCTTCTCCTTCTGGTCAGTGGCCTTGGCCTGCTTGATCAGCGCCGGGATGCCTGACACGCAAGAACGGCAAATCTGGGCATCCACAGAGGCTAGCACCGTAGATAGACAGCACCCTGACAGTCGGTCAGCCCGCCGATTGAATTAAGGGGGCAAGACCGTGTCCGCCAATCACCTCGCGCGACGAGCAGTTGCAAAGTGCAAAGTGCCTCAATGGATTGGGGGAACACCTCCCATATCACTGATCTTCATTCTGGTGGCGGGTTCGTTTTGCGCCGACATTCTACACTGCAGGAAGTGCGCCCCTGTCAGGCGTTCCCGGCGCTGCGTCGGGATGGACCGTTCCCTTGCGAATTGTTGTGTCAAAGTAACTAAGCGACATCAGCCCCGTTCCGCCGCCATTTATCGCATCCGACCCTGTGCCCGGTCGAGGCAACGGGATCGAGTCCGGATTGAGGTGACCCGGCACCTGGCTGGGAAACGTTCCCGTCCAGTCAAGCGCAAGGTACCACTTTTCGTCGGCATTCCAGGTGGTGCCAGAAAAGTTGGTGACACGAACCGCGCCAGGCAGAAATTCAACAGTGATTTGTCCCAATTCAGCATTGTAGCTGCGTTTGCCCACTTGAACCGCGTGTTGATCGTGGATGCCGGTGCGCGCCAACCAGAAGGTCTGATCTGCTCCGATCGGGTACGGAAAATCGCGGCTGGACGTGTGCGGGACACTGGCTCCAAGTGACGTGCCCTCGGGAAACCAAGACGCACCCTCAAGTCTTATCTCGCCCTTGTGGCGTGGGGTGTACCCCGCCAGGATCACCGAGGTATCTATGGGTCCGCCCACGTCAAGCGGGGTGTCCATGTTGGGCGTCCATAGAACGTTGTTCTCTTCGACCACAGTGTCGTAGAAATCGGCCAGTTCAGGGTCGACGATCCCAAGCTTTTGTTTGCCGAACTCGGCCGTCGACGCAAGTGTAACAAAGGTGTTGCCATAAATCCGCAAAGGGACTGCAGCGCCCGCTGCACTAACAGACGATTGGTTGTTCATTCTGAACAGGTAGTACCCGGCGGAGACTTCGCTCTCGCGTGCGGGTTCGAAGCAGTAGCTGTTCCGCAGCGTCAATGCGACAGCCGTTTTGATCATGTGATCTGTCCGTGCGGTCCCCATGAACAGGCAGCTGTCGATGACATAGTTGCCCGCAAATGGGTATTCGAAGTTCAAAGGCGGGCTGCCGCCCTCGAACACAGTTCGGTAGAAGTGCTGATGGTATCGCCCATCATGTTGGGCCTGAGTGGCGCTTCCAAGACCAGCCGACATGTTTCGGAGCGCAGGTTGTGACCCGGCATAGCCCATGTTGTTGAAGAACCAGCACGCATCGATATCCAGGTCAGAGGGATTTCCCAATCGGCAGCCAAGATAGTTAAGAATATCTATACCAACTGTCCGGAGAGCATCTTCGTGTTGCGCGAATGCGGTTCCCACAAACGATAACCGGTACTTCCAGCCGATATTGTACTGCCCCCGGTTGTCGAAGATACCGTTGTTCTTCCAGTTGGTGACATAGCATTCCGACCAGCAGACCGCCTGATCGGCAGCGACGGTTCGTTTGCCCTTGAATCCGCCCCCGGTCATCCCGTCGATGTAGCAGCGCACAATCGCGCGCCCTGGCGTCTTCGTTGTGCTGGGGTCGATCGCGCCATAGTCGTTTGCAAAAAGGGCGCCGGCAAACCCGGTTGCCGTTCTGGCATCCCACTGACCCTGAATATGGAGGTCACGCACAACGTGTTCCTGCCAATCCGCCGTGCGCTCGGCCGACCCTGCGATGGCGTCGCTACCATCGGCTGGAGGAGAGAGGATTGGCGCAGCCCCAATGCCATACGCACCCCAACGCATCGTGGCGACGTTCTGAGACGCGGCGGGCGAACTGATCGACGCGTCTGGAAAGGTGTTGCCGCGCTTGAACAACAAAAGCACTTTGTCATCCGACATTCCCGGCCAAAGAGTATTCAGCGCGGCCCACGACGAGACAAAATTGGTAGTCTGTGGCGGGGCGTCGGTGAAATCGCCATCGGTCGCGAAACAGATGATGCGGGTATAGATGTCGTCGGCCGGATCTGGATTTCCGTATTCGGCCTTAACATCGATATCGATGGTTGCGTAGGTAAAGAATCCGCCGGGACAGACAGCAAGGACCGACACCGTATACGTCCCTGGCGAATGGAATGTCTTGGTGGCGCGGACGCCCTTTGAGTGGTTTGCATCCTTCCATACGTCCGGCACGTTCAACGGGAGCACCGGTGGCCGAAACATCGACCCCGGATCATCGAAATTCCAGAAGTACTCGATCTCCTGTTCCAAGGGATCGTACACATCTTCGCCCGAGGGCCCCGAAACGCTGAACCCACTTTGGTTCTCGACTTCCAGCCACACGGTTGCGGGGGCCACAAGTTCGGTACGAGCCTTTAGCGTAATTTTTGCGGTAGGCTGCGTACTGGTCTGTGCAAGCGCAACGTCTTGTCCAGGTGCACCGGTGTTTAGGATAAACTGTGCCATTTCTTGCCCCTAGCCTGGCGTTACGTACACTGAGACTGCGCCAAGGTTGGTCCCAGATGCCGAGCCGCGGCTCATGCTGAAGGATTGAGGCGACGCGCCGACCACGATCTCATTCTCGGAGAACAGCGCCCATTCGTTGTTACCGATCAGCGCGTCAAAAGGATCGCCACTGAACCCCGCAGAGGCCCATTGCACAGTGTTGTCCTGGGTCAGGCCTGCGAGGAAATAGCTGCCGTGGGCGGTGTCGCGATCGAAGATCACGGCGCTGGCGCTCGGGGCAGCCCCTGGATCGGAAATCTCTACGACCCCGGCGTTGGCAATCTCTGCCGCGACCGCCGCAAACCCGGAGAAGACACCGTTCCCCGAGAGACGGGTGACAACAAGATCGAAATTGCCCGTCCCCGGATGCGGCGCTTCAAAAGCAATGACACGCATACGACCGCTGCCAGACATCACGACCTGACTGGCCGGTATTCCGCCCAGCGTTACACTGAATGTCGGGGACCCCGATCCGCTGCTGCGTTTAAACGCGACAAGGCCCACGACCTTGTCGCCATTGGCCGAAGAAAAACCTGTCATTGGCACCGACTGGACGGTGGCAGAAGACCCTGGCCCGCCAAACACAGGCAGAAGTGTCCGAGACACGGCTGACACCGGTGGCGGCGCGACAAAAATAGGTGCACTGTCGAGGATTGTCGTCCCGTCGGTTTCCCGCGCGAAAATGACCGTGTCCTCGGTCCCGTCGCCGATGTAGTCGCTATGATTTCCCTGGACCACTCCTGACTGATCCCGCCAGGTCCGCGTCAGGGTCGGCGCCGCTTGTCCGGCAGGATAAAGCCAGACCCCGCTTTCAAAAGCCACTAAGTCACCGCTATCCAACTCGCCGGGTGTGCCGCCATCGGTCGACAGGATGACCACCGGACCATCAAGTGCCAAGGCTCGCCCCGCAGGCACGCTGTTCAAGAGCGCAGAGTTCAATGGGTTTCCCTCAGTATCATCAGCATAAACTTTCCCATTGATCGTCACGGTCAGTTCGTTTGGCGTATCTGCGCCGTAGTCTATCGCATATGTCCCGTCATCGTTGTCCGTGGCAGTCAGAGTAACGGTATCAAGCGTAAAGGCACTGTCGGCAGCCCCACCCGCGTTCGCACCCCGCACGACGATGTTGCGCCCGGTCGCGACCGCGCTCGGCGTACCAAGGATAAGACCGGCGGCAGAAAGCCACAATCCCGCAGGCAAAGGGTCAGAAGTGGGTGCCAGATCGTAGGACAAGCCACTGCCCGTGAAGTCCGCAGAGATGTCGTAGGCCGGTATCGCGATCCCGGTTGTGTATTCTTTGTCCCCTAGCGCGCCCGCCGCGACAGGGGCGGGAACAGACGCCATGATCTCAATACTTGCCTCCAGATCGGTCGTTCTTCCGTACTCATCGATAGCCTGGATCGTGTAATTGGCCTCGCCCAGAACTTCTGTTGGGGTGCCCGACAACACGCCATCTGAAGCCAGGCTAAGACCCGCTGGCAGGGTGTCCAGCGCGATGTAGGACAGTGTATTTCCATTAGCTGTAAACTCTGCCGCAATGTCATAAGGCTGAATGGGGTCACCTTCGGAGAAGGTCTGCTGCGGTGGAAAGCCAGCCGTGGCCTGCGAACGCAGCGCTGCGGACCATGTAAAGGTGTCTTGCACTTGGCGTCCGTACTGATCGGTCGCGGTGACAGTTGCAGTGCCGCTCGAAGCTGCCAGTGGTGTACCAGAAATCAAACCAGAGCTTGTGGAAATCGAAACCCCGGGCGCCGCGTCGCCAAGGGTGTAGGACCAGACGAGGCCCGTTCCGGACGCAGAGGCGTCAAGAACAACGGCAGTATCATCAACAGTCCAGATCTGACTGTCCGCGACGGCTGGCGGTGATCCAGGCGCGAACTGGATCGGGTCAATAGTATTGGTCCCAGCGGAAAGCTCGACGCCATCGAGAGCTGCAAAGACCGTTGCCTCCAGCGATCCGTTTTCATCGCTGGCAGCCGGCGTGTAAGTCGCTACCGCCGTGCGGGGTTGAACCTCCGCCCCTCCCACTAGGAATCGATAGGTTAGCAGTGCACCTGGACGGTTGGCCGTTGCGGTCGCTTCGTGCACAGCACCGACGTGACCGGTTCCTGAAAGAGACGGTGCTGCCAAGAAACCCAGCGCTTCGACGACCAGGTTGAAGGTTACTGACGCATCGACCGGATTGGCGTTGGTCGCGGTCAGCGTGACCGGCGTGCCAACGGTAACCTCGGTCGGGTCGATGACTAAAGACGCGCCGTCCAGCGTGGCGCCTGCGTAGCCGCTCACCGAAAAGGTCAGGTCGGTGCCGCTGAAGAGCCCGCTCACGTCGCCGATCACGACCAGTGGGTTCCCGTTATGCGTCAGGTTCTGATCGGCAATTGTCCCGACAGCCGTTGGAGCCGACGTGCCCAAGACGACGCTTACCACACCCGACGCGATCTGACCTGACGGGTCAGACACCTCGTAGGTCACGGAATCTGTGCCCGTAACACCTGCTGCGGGCGTGTAGGTCACGGTTCCGTCGGCTTCCGGCACCGCAAGCCCATGCGTCGCGACCGCCGAAACTAGATGGAGCGTGCCGCCTTCGGGTTCGATGTCGTTATCCAGAACCGAAATCGAGATCGATGGTCCGCCTTCCTCGGCGAAGGCAGTATCGGGCATCGCGACCGGGGGCCGGTCCGCTGCGTTCCAGCCAAGCAGTGCCGGGCGGCCGATCCAATGGCCGCAAGGGTCGTAGACGAGCCGCATTAGACAAGCTCACGCGCGATCACAGCAGGCACATCGCCAACCTTTCGGTAGCGAACCGTGCGACCGGCGCCAAGCTGAATGGCAGTCGTCTCGGTAAGAAGAATACCGTCGTCGCCCCCGGGCGACGCAGAGGTTGTGAGGTAGACCGCACCATCTCGGGTTTGCCACACCTCGTCCTCGGTCAAGGTAACAGGGGACGACCAGCCGGTCGCAGCGTCTGTGATTAGGGCCATCGGATCAATCCTCGGGAATTCAAACACGTCCAGGGAATATTGCTTGCCGGACCCTGCGGGGGGATAAACTGTGCGTACGGTCCGGGATCACGACAAATAGAATCAGAGAAACCGCGCACAGTCCCAACTGCCCGTCGGCACATCGGGGTCAGCGAGACAGGCTTCTATGTCTTCGCGGAGAAGGTCGACAATGTAGCGCCGATCGTCATCGCTTAAGGGCGCGGCATGGCGCGGCCGCGCGTCGCGCGTGCCGGGCCGCAGAAGGCCTTTTGCAGCGGCTTTCAGCCGTGAAAGCGGCGCAACTTGCTGGCCGCGCGTCGCCGCGTTTTCGCGCCCGATCGCACCTAGCCCTTCAACCGTTAGACCAAGATGCGCGCATATGCGTTCTTCCAAACGGGCGGGATCGCCCAAATCTGCGTAGTCGACGATCAACAAATCACTACCAAAGCGCGCGCGCCAAGATTTCAAATCCGCATGATACGTGCTGCGCCGGATGTGATGGAAGAGCGGCGTGTATCCCGCCTCGATACGCTCTGGCTCGGCGTCCAGCGACGCCCGGAAATCAAGCGGTTCGAACCCGTCCCGCCGGGTGTGACGGTATTCGGACCACGCGCGCTCGACCGGGTCACGCACCACGCAGAATACCTTGACCGTATTGGTTTGGGCGAACTCCGAGATCTTGTTGGGGCTAGCGGGGTCAGAAAGATAGTCCGTCGACGCATCGAGCCGCCAGTGATGATCTGGGACCCCGTCCCAAAGCCGCATGTACGCGCCAAAGTCCAGCATCGGTCCGTCCTTCGGACGCTCTCGGCGCATTCCGGTATGGGCATTGACAATGGTGAAGGGTCGAACCTCGCGAAAGTGCCCCGGTTCTTTCGGCGTAGAGGTGATAATCTGCGAATGCTGGTCGAGCCACTTGGCAACCGAGGTTGTGCCCCCCTTGGGCACGCCGATGAGAAACGCGAATTTCAATCCCATCAGTCCCGCCCGCCCAGAATTCTGTCGCGCCGGAAGGCAAGCACGCCCAAAGCCTCTGGCAGCTTGCCGAGGGTCAGAAAGAAAGCGCGTTCCCAGCTTTCTCCGCGGAGCTTGAGCCGTAGAACCTGAAGTGGCCAGGCGAAAAGCAGCATGAGCATCCAGGGCGAAATCAACAGCGCCCCCAGAACGGCGCTGGCCGGCAAGACCAAACCCCACAGCAACGCTCGACGCGTTTCGGCACCAAATTGATGCATGTCCCCTTTGCGCGACGCGGCTTCGGCTGCTGCGTACCCGCCCCGGCGCGTCCGTCGCCACCACTGGGAAAAGTGCGTCATGGCGATATCGTGTAGCGCCATTTCGTCCGAAATCCGCCACACTTCCCATCCTGCGATCTCAAGCCGCCGCGACAATTCAGGTTCCTCGCCCTGAGCCAGATCCGCCCGGAAATCGCCAACCGCAGTAAGCGCGCTGCGCCGAACCATAGCAATACCACCGATCGCGCGGCCTTTACCGGGCGGGACATTCCATTCAGCATCAGCAAGGCGCGACCAAACAGTGTCTAGCGTCCGTTCCCGCAACCGTCCCGCGACCGCGGCCGCGCGCGGGTTGGCTGAAAGAAAACTGGTCGCCGCCGCGAACCAGTTTGGAAGCAACTCGCAATCGCCATCGACAAGCTGAACAAGGTCGGGCGCAGCTGCCGGAAGAACAGACAATCCGACATTCCTTGCACGCGCCGCCGTAAAGGGTGTTGCCATATCGAGTTCGACCACCAGCACCCCTGCCCTGGCCGCAGAAGCAGCTGATCCGTCCGTCGAACCGGAATCGACATAGATCACAGGCGACGCATAACCCTCGAGCGATTCGAGACAGCGCAAAAGCCGGGCGCCCTCGTTCCGCCCGATTACAATGGCGGCAACGCTCATTTCTTGCGCCCCATCAAGAGCGGTCGCAGGACGAAGCGCCAATGGTCGGGAAAAAACTTCAAGGGAAGGTAAAGCGGGCGACGCCAGGCGTTCAACAACACGTTTAAACCGCCCGCGATCCATATCCCAGCGGCCATCGCAAGGGCCACTGGTCGGCCATGCGCCTTCTCAAAGTACCTCCGCCGAGATCGGTAAACGTATTCCGGCGTCCGCTTGCGACCTTCAAAGGGATTACCGGTTGCGGCACCCATCACATGCAATACGCGGGCTGCAGGGATGAAACGACTTCGCCAACCCTCAACATGCAGCCGACGCATAAGATCAACTTCTTCGTAGTACAGAAAGAACCCAGGATCGAAAGAGCCTGTTTGGCGCAAGGCATCGAGACGGAACATCACCGCCGCCCCGGTCAACCAATCTACCACCCCACCCTCGGGACCCGTCGGATGCTCGTTGTCGGTCACACCGAAAAGCCGGTCCAGCGGACCGAAATTAATGGTACGTACGACCTCATCGACGGGGCGCGGGAACCGAAAAGCAGCAGCCTGGGCTGTGCCATCGGGAAGCTCTATCGCGGCGCCTGCCGCGCCGGCCCCATCGTCCGCTTCCAACTCGCAGGCGAGTAGATCCACCGCCTCATTGATCAGGGCCGCATCGGGGTTCAGCAAAAAAACAAACTCGGGTGCATCTTCCGCGGCGCTCAACAGCGCATCAATGACAAGGTTGTTGCCGCGACCGAAACCCAGATTCTCATCCGAAAGCCAAAGGCGCACACGGCCTTCCCAGCCTGACGCTTGATGCACTTCCTGCATTCGGCCGGCATCGTCGCCCGGGGAGGCGTTGTCCACAAGATGCACCGTCACCTCGCGCCCGCCGTGCTTGCGCTCAAGGATGCTCTCGACCGCACGGACCGCAAGATCCACAGTACCATAATTGACCACAATGACGTCGACCGCACCCGTCATCTCAGTCTCTCGCTCAGGGCGCGCGTAGTCAAACCCGGCATTGCCAATGCACAGGCCAAGTAGCGGGACCCAAGCCGGCGTGGATCGGCCACGAGCCGCCACAACCACTCGGCAGCAATACGTCGGACCCAGCGGGGTGCCCGAACCTGGGCTCCCGAAACGAAATCAAGCCCAGCCCCGATGGAAAGAAATCCCACACCGGGCAGTGCCTTTTGCGCGCGGGCTGCAAAACATTCTTGTTTCGGCGCGCCAAGAGCAAGAAACACGACACGCGCACCACTCTTCGCAATCCGTGAAATCGCCTCATCCGCCACAGAGCCGTCGGGGTCGAAACCCATCGGGGGAGCCTCGCAGTAGACAACGGCAAGCCCCGGATGTTGGGCTCGAAGTGCGTCAGAAGCTGCGGAAAGAGACGCGTCCGCAGCACCAAAAAGACCTAAAGGAGCACCTATTTCCGCGGCAAGCCCGGCGATGGGCGAAACCAGCTCTGAGCCAGGGATAAGCGAAACGTTTTGACCGGACAGTCGCGAGAGCCACACAATCGGATTGCCGTCGGCGGTAACATGGGTCTGCGCTTGGTAGGCCTCGCGAAACTTGCGGTCGCGGTTCAGTTTCACGACATGATCTAGGTTAAGGGTCGCGACCGAGAATCCTGTCCTGTCGTTTAGCCTGGCGCGCAGATCGGCCATCAACGTCCCTTCGCTGGCCACGTTCACGTCAACGGTACTGTCCTTGCTCCAGCGCATTACTCAATAGTCCAAAGTTCGCCCGCATCGCCCTGCCGTACGATTTCGTCCCCATTGGGACGTTCTGTGGCCAAAGTCGCGGTCATTCGAAACTCGGTCTATCATCGCGTCGGCCAAGGACCCAATCGTAGACCTCGCGCATATGACGTGCTTTTTCCGGCCATGTGTACCGTTCCTCGATGCGAGCCCGCCCGGCGCGTGCGATCTCATCCAACGCAGAGGGATCGGCGACTACTGCCGAAAGGTGGGTACGGATATTCTTAACGATCTCAGACCTTCGACCCATGGGAACCTTAAAGCCCGTCTGCGCATCGACCAGTTCACCAGGACCCGCGTAATCCACAACTAGCGGCACGACACCCATCGCCATTGCTTCCAGCACAACGCCGCCCCCAAACTCACGGATCGACGGAAAAATCATCAATCGCGCGCGGGCGGCCATCCGATGCAGCTCCTCGTGGGGCACCATTCCGTGAATGCGCACCCCGTCGCCAACGCCCTCCCTCTCGGCAATTGCCTGAAGGTCTTCACGCATCGGTCCGTCGCCAAGGATGTCCAGCGTGATGCGCCCGTCACGAATAAAGGGCGCTGCAGCTTCGATAGCCATGTCAGGGCCTTTGTAGGGCACGAGCCTGCCGATAAAAATTGTCGGGATCGGTCCGGTCGCGATCCCCTTGGGACCAGGCGGAGGAAAGCGTTCGGGGTTGATTCCGTTTTCCGGGAACCAGATGACGCGATCAGACACGTGCTTGGGCAGTTCACTTGCCGTGTGGCGCGAACCCGCAAGAACGGCTGCAGTGGCGTTGTACATCGCCCGACGACCCGGCATCGCGCGGTAGGCCGAACGAAGATAGGACAGCCATTCGCGTTCGCGCTTGCGCGCATCTCTAAACTCGGCCGGCCACGGAACGCCTCCGTTAAGCGGCCCCAGAACAAAGGGAACGCCTGCTCTTGCAACGCGACGCGCCATCGGAGAGACCGCCGTGGGGGTCAAAGGCGTCACACGGTGAACAAGATCGTACTCGCCATTTTCGATCGCGTTCCCAAACTGTTTCCACACGAGCCTTTCAAACCAAGGATACGCCAATGATTGAAGGGCCGTAACCATAGTCCAGCCCCGACCGGATCCCATCCGCAAGGTCTCTGCAACGCGGTGTGCGCGCCGGGCGACCGCTTCACTATCGACTGCTGTGAAGTCGCGCCCCTCGATCAACCCTGCGCGCAGGATTGCTGCGCGGTTGCGGATCTGCGTGACAAGGTGAACGTCGGCAACTTCACGCAGTGCCTGGGCCAGGGACCACCCCACAAGCGGAACTGACACCCATTCTGGATTGGCCGCCTCAGCAATGACCAAAACCCGTGGACGGCTTGCGCCACCGCTACCACGGGCTCGAGCTTCTGAACGCCATTCGGATATCGGGCGCAAAACAGGTCCTCTTTACCGCTCGCTTCGCGAATTACCGCGACAGTGTTAGAACAGATCGGCGCTTGGGTGAGAACCCAAGGTGGACGACGGCGGAAACGCAGGTGTTTTGTTTCCGGAAACCCGACTATCATCTTTTGCCGTACACAGTTGTGCGATAATCGTGTAGAAGACTGCCGTGTTAGTGATCTGGGGGTACTATGTCGAGTTCGACGACGAACGTGCAAAGCGGTCTAAACAGCTGGCTGACGCCGGGTATGTTTTGGCTTGTGCTGGCGGCAGTTGGTGCCGGAATCTTCTTTTCTGACGGTCTTGATGCGCTCCTCGAAGCATGGAGCCTACCAGAATACTCACACGGACCGCTTATTCCGATTCTGTCGGGCCTTTTGTTTCTCCGCCAGCTAAAAGAGTACCCGCCGGATCCTGGACCGAAACGCGACCGTTGGGTTGGCGTCTGCGTAATTGCAGTTTCTCTGATGTTCGCGACGCTTGGAAAACTCTCGACGATCTCGGATCTTGTGGCTTACGCCACGATTCTCTGGGTTGGTGGCATCATTCTTTTGTCCTTCGGCTGGCAGACCGGGAAACACTTTTGGCCCCCGGTCTTGCACCTGGTCTACATGCTACCACTGCCTGGCGTTATCTACTTCAAACTAACGACCTGGCTTCAGTTTGTGTCTTCCGAACTTGGTGTTTGGTTCCTTCAGCTCTTGTCGGTGCCCGTGTTCTTGGAAGGCAACATCATCGATCTTGGGATCACGAAGCTGCACGTTGCTGAAGCGTGCTCCGGGCTTCGGTATCTGTTTCCGATCCTGTCCTTCAGCTACATCTTCGCCGTGCTCTATCGCGGTCCAATGTGGCACAAGGCTGTGTTGCTAATCTCGGCGGCACCAATCACTGTTTTCATGAATTCGGTCAGGATCGCCGTTGCAGGCGTGATCGTACAATACTACGGGCTCGAATGGCTGGAGGGCTTCACCCATTTCTTCGAAGGATGGGTCATCTTCATCGCCTGTATCTTGATCTTGTTCGCTTTGGCGCGGCTCATGCTCTTCTTTAACTCTGAGAAGATGAGCCTTGCGCAAGCTCTGGACCTAGACACCGACGGTCTGATGGAGCAGGCGGCACGGATCCGTTTTGTGCGGGCGTCGCCGGCCATGATTACGGCGGCGCTGATGATGGTCGGGGCCAGCCTCGCATGGCAGGCCGTCCCTGACCGTGGCATGACAGCTATCGAACGCGAGAGCTTTACGACCTTTCCGCGTGCGCTTGGGGACTGGCGCCAAGTTGGTGGCCATCAACAGCTGGAAGACTACGTCGAACGAGCCCTAGCAGCTGATGACTACATTTCCGTTGATTTCGATGCGCCGGGTCGGGCTGCACCCGTGGAAGTGTTCTCGGCTTGGTACGAGGACCAGTCTCGGGATGGTGTGCACTCACCCGAAATCTGCTTGCCCGGCGGCGGCTGGGAGATTGCCTGGTTGGAACGTTCAGACATCGCTGCAGACATGGACTGGCCCACACCTTTCCTCCTGAACCGAGCGGTTATTCAGAAGGGCGAAACCAGGATGCTCGTCTATTACTGGTTCGACCAAAAGGGCAGGAAGATCGCCTGGGACTTTGCAGCGAAGTTCTGGTTGGTGGTTGATAGTATTCGCACCGGGCGGACCGATGGTGCACTTGTGCGTCTTACGACGCCGATCCTGAAGAACGAGTCGGAAGAACAGGCAGAAGCGCGACTTCAGGAGGTGCTGCGGGAGCTGACCGGTCCCCTGCCTCGGTTCATTCCCGCGTCCTAATCTGCTGCCGCGGCGAACGCGGAGGACCTTTGGGGAATCGCGTATAGACCGGGCCGCTACGGTCGGCCACGGTGTCAGTTTCGACAGGAGAAGTTGGTTGTTCGCCCTTTGCTGTCGAGAAGACATTGGCGATCAGCATCCCGCAGACCAGCCACGAAATCGGCGAGAAATTAGAGTTCGGTAGAAGATTTATGTAGTTTCCGGCAAGCATGAGCGCGAAGGCTACGAGAAGAGGATCAAGCCCAGTTCGCGCCGACCTCCACCATAGCGCCAGAACTGCAAATGTCATTGCACCGTAGTAGGTCAGGAAGCCGAACCAGCCGTATTGGACAAGCCGCAGCACCCAGGCGCCATCCGCCAGGGTCAAGTCCGCGCCGCTTTCCGCGACGGGGCGAGCCCGTCCCCAACCGCCCCAGCCGAATACGGGACGCCTAGCGTGGCGTTCTATGAATGCCTCTTCGTTCTTTAGTCGGGTCTCGAAACTTGCAGCCCGGTCGGCATCGATGCTTGCCACCCAATCCACAAAAGCATCAAGCGGTACAAGGCCTGCGCCCCGCAAAAGCGGAAAGGCGAGAAAAGCAAGGGTCAAGGCAGCGGCCGCCCGAAATTGAAGCGTTTTTGGCAGAAAGAGAACGATTGGAAGGATCACAGTTGCGATCAAGAACGCCCCAAAGTTCTTGCTGATCAGCAAGACGCCGTAGATCACAACCAGAGCACCGATCGAAATCATTCGGTCGCCGATGCCCTTGCGAATTCTTCCCGCGACGACAATGGCCGCGAGGGCCAGGAAGATGCCCAGCGCAAGACCATGGTTGAGAAAACCGACCGGTCTGTACCCGCCACGGAAATGCTGAGCAAATGAACTTGGAAAGTACCCGTAGACCCAAGTATGGAGTTGCGGCGACAAACGCATCTCTACCAAAGCCATCATCGCATAGATCAAGGCCAGGATCATGATCGCGCAAGACAACTGCTCCGCGTGCCGAACGCGCGTAAGGTACCGCATGCCTGCATAGAGCGGTACAAGGGTCGCAAGCAGCCCGAATATCCCCGACCTTAGATCCGAGATTGTGAGACCTGCGCGAAAGCGCCCGAATTCGGTGAAGGAATCCGTATTAGTCAGCCAAGTGAACGCAATGGAAAATACAAGAAGGACGATCAGAACCGCAAACGCAGGAGGCACACGCCCAGGTGGGTCAGGCGACGGCTGTTTTTGCTTCACCAGAAGACCCAACATAACAGCGAGCGCAATAGCTTCGTCTTTCCCGTAGGGTGGCAGGCCGGGCAGGTCCATTGATAGGCTTGAGGGAAGGAAAAGATAGCCGACGCAGACAGTCCAGATGATTCCCAACTCGCGACCGCGCACTGCGGACAACACCATGCCCGCAATTGGCCACAAGAGCAGTGCTGCCTTAGCAACGATCATCCCGGTGCTACGCTTCGACCCAAGTTCGACCTGGGAACGGGTGCATTTGGCACCGGGCGTTCAAGAAAGGTACAGAGCGGGCCCCAGCCATCACCGCCGATCAGGTCGTAGTATAGAAAGTTGTCACGACCTGAGAAATGCTCAAGCACCTTGGCCTCGTGCAAAATATACGCGTCATGGAAACTCTGCTCGTCAAACAGATACGAGCCGTAGACGGCCTGACAAAGGTCGTTGAGATACTCTTGGCCTTGCGTGATACGCATATCTGCAAGCTCTTGGCTGAAGTGCCGCCGACAACTGTCAAGCCAGCTATCCATATCACGGGGGGTATAGATGAACTTTGCATTTGGAAACATTTCATCGAGCTCGTGCCAAAGCACTGCCACTGTCAGATCGGTCAGCGCATCATAGCGATAGACCCACCACGGCCAATCCATCGCGATCCGACCGCCAATGTCGACCCGCGCGATCGGTGGCAGATGAAGATCGCTGTAACCCAAAACCGCAAGCATGTCGGACAGTGATGTGGTTCCAGTCTTCGAAAGGCCGATACCAAAAACCCATTCGCGGTTCTGCGGGACATGCCTTAGAACCTTATAGAGAAGGCGAGATTTTACTTTCGTCCACATCGGCCAAGACCTTTGTCTTCCCCGGCAGCAATAACATGGCTGCGGCGTGTTTACATCATGTCACGTGCTGCGGTTTGGGTCTTCCCGATTGACCCGGATCAGGTCGACACGCATGGCTGGTTCGAGCAGCGCAGTCCCTGGTCGCAAATCAACATACGGACAATCTGGGCGCGGCAAGGCGCGCCGAATAAACTAGTCCACATTGCCTCTGCCCGCGTGGCTGGTCCTAACCGACTTCCGGCGTTGCCCCGATCTGATGCAATTGGGTCCAAACTCTGTGCGTAAGCTCAGAATAGGCCGCGATATCCCCGGCAGCATTTGCTTTTGCACAGAAACGACGGACCCCCGGGGGCCAGGTCAGCACCACCTTTACCCACGTCCTAGAAGGCGTTTGCCTTAGGTCGACGAGTTGCAGGTCGAACTCTGTCATATGCGCAAACGCCACACGCAGAAGTTCATCAAGTGGTGCAGTCCGTGCCGATACTTGCCGGGACCCAAGCGGGGTGGCGCAGGCCAAAGTCGCAAAGAGCAGGCATGCATCCCGACGCGTGTAGTGATCTACCGGCGCATCCAAAGGTTTCTGCAAACGGGTCACATCATCCTCGTTGTCTGCCGCGATCACTTTGCGCAGCCGTAAGTAACGACATCACCGTTGAATGTCGACGTCCACAGCCCCGGATCTGCGAACCAGATGGCTCAGGCGAGTTCGCGTTTTGGTTCATTGCGCTCGTGGGCAAAGATCACTGCTGGAAGGGGTTCTAGCCCGCGCACCAGGTCAGAGGCCTTTTCGCCAATCATTATCGCCGGAGCGTTGGTGTTCGACGAGTTTATGGACGGCATAACGGACGCATCGCAAACTCGCAAACCCTCGATACCGTGGAGTTTCAGTTCCGGGTCAACTACCGCCATATCGTCGTTCCCCATACGACAGGTCCCAACGGGGTGGTGGTCAGTCTTTGCAATTGAGATCGCATATTCCAAGATCTCTTCCGGCGTCTTACCCGGACCAGGCAAAACCTCTTTTCGTACAAATGGCGCAAGCGCGGGTTGCCGAAGGATTTCACGCGCCATGTTTAGGCCCCGCAACGACATCTCGCGGTCATACGGGTCACTCCAGAAGTTCGGATCGATGAGCGGAGCGTCTTTGGGGTCCGAAGATGCAAGCCGTACGGTGCCACGCGACCGTGGACGTGCAAACGAACTGTTCAGGGTCACACCCGCCCCATCGATCTTGACGATACCTTTTTCAATGCCCGACCCCTGCCCGAGGTGAAACTGAACATCAGGCCAAGCGGCATCCTGATCAGCGTACCAAAATCCCCCTGTCTCGAAGAGCGAGGCTGTCACCGGCCCAGTTTTTGTCAGAAGATACTGCAGACCGGCAAACAGCGTACGATCAAACCGGTCCGTACCATCATAGGTGTGCCGTCCCGTGCATTCAGAGATCGTGCACAGGTCGATATGATCATGCAGGTTCTCTCCGACCCCGGGCAACCCGTGAACCACATCTATGCCCAGACCGCGTAGGTGATCAGCCGGGCCAATACCGGACAGCATCAGCAAGCGCGGTGATCCAATAGTCCCCGAAGACAAGATGACCTCGCGGTCCGCGCGGACGCGTTGATTTGTGGTTCCAACGGCAAGATCAACGGCGACGGCCCTGCCCTTTTCGACCACGATCCGCAGGACTTGCGCATCAGTCTTTACTGTCAGATTGGGACGCCTCTCAGCCGGTTTCAAGAACGCCTGCGCTGTCGATGATCGCCGCGCATCCCGTTGAGTAAGCTGGTAAAACCCGACGCCCGCCTGTCGCCGCCCATTGAAATCAGGATTGTAGGGCATTCCCCATTCCTGCGCCGCGCGAATGAACGCACTGCAGATCGGCAATGCACCGCGCGGCATCGATACACCCAACGGCCCTCCGTCCCCGTGGTAATCATCGTGGAACCGTTCATTGCCTTCGGCGCGCTTAAAGTACGGGAGGATATCGCGATAGCTCCAGCCGTCGCAGCCGAAGTCTGTGGACCACCGGTCATAGTCACGACCGTTGCCACGGGTGTAGACTTGGGCATTTATCGTCGAGCCACCGCCAATCACCTTGGCTTGCGTATACCAAAGCGATCGACCACCTAAACCCTTCTGCGGTACAGTGGACCAGCCCCACGAAGCGATCCCCTTGGTCATCTTGGCGAAACCGGCGGGCATATGAAACAGCGGGTTCTTGTCGCGGCCCCCGGCTTCGATCAGCAATACTCGCGCGCTGGGGTCCTCGCTGAGGCGCGCCGCAAGCACACAGCCAGACGATCCTCCTCCGACAATTACATAGTCATATCCTTCGCCAGACACCGTCTCCTCCCGGCTCGCCATGCTGCAACCAACTGGTCAATTAATTGCCTCCTCCGCGATAGGGCGTCTAGGGGAACTTTAAAGAAAGCCGTACAGTTCTAAGGCCCCGATCAGAAAACCATGTTAGATTGCCAAGGTCGCCGACGTCCTTGTCGATTGAACTGATCCCCACTGTAGCACCGGCTAAGAAACAGCCAAACGGCAAGCAAGACCCATATTGCGCCAATCATTGGGCACTTCTAGACAAAACCGCTTGGCTTTTTCCCGGATCGTATCCTCAAGCCTGACCGGAGTTGGTTGGGCCATCAGCTATCCTGCTATCGGATTTGAGTTTATCCGATTAGATCCGCCGAACCAGTAGACTCTGCAGTGCGAGCGTCCACATCGCACCGACGGAACATTGCTGGTCACGAACCAATCCGGTTCGCTAGATTTCTGGCCGTCGCTTCAACCGTTCGAAGCCGACCTACCTGTCGACCGTAGTTGCGCCGCCAATGTCGTGCCCTGCAAGACAGGGCCGCTCGGAAACTGCATTCAGTACAATTGTCGTTCGGACCCGCGTGACAGACTGAACCGGATTGATCTCTTTTTCGATAATCGCATTCAGTTCATCGGTGCCAGCCGCACGCACCTTAAGAAGGTAGCAGTCGTCGCCTGAGATCTTGTGCAACTCTTCGAGCCCAGTCACCCGAGACAACGCTGCAGCGGTATCAAATCCCTGACTTGGTTTCGCGTCAGTGACATAGACGAACGCCAGCAACGGTTTGTCTAACGCGCGCGGGTTGATCCTGACCTCGTAGCCTTTGATGACGCCATCTGACTCAAGTCGCCGAACCCGTTCGGAGACTACCGATGCCGCAAGGCCAATCCTTCGGGCGATCTCTGCTTTTGAGATCGCAGCGTTTTCAAGAAGAATGGACAGGATTTCGCGGTCTTTTCCGTCAATCATACGGTATATATATTCAAATGGCGTCGCTTCGTCTATCGTGTACCGAATCTGAAGACAGTTCTCCGAGAAGACCGCGCGGCGACATGAACACTGAAACACTGGAGTTGACCGTTCGAGGTGTCGCTGTTCGCCTGGCCTATTTGCGTCGCGCGGGAACCCAGTCACCGCTTGTTTGCCTCCACGGGTTTGGATCTACGAAAGAAGACTACACGGATCTTGCACTTCGAGAGGATTTTGCGGGGCGTGAGCTAGTATTCTGGGATGCGCCGGGATGTGGTTCATCCTGGGTTTCGGACCCTGACGCGCTGTCGATCCCGTTCTTGGTTGAGGTCGCATTGGCTGCCTGTGACGCCCTAGGTCTAGGGGCGTTTCATCTTTCAGGTCACTCGATGGGCGGACTGGCGGGCCTGATGTTGGCCAGAGCATCGTCGCATAGGGTCCTCAGCTTCTTCGATATTGAGGGGAATGTTGCTCCTGAAGACTGCTTTCTTTCGCGTCAGATTGTGGACTTTCCCGCTGCATCTCCGGATGATTTCTTGTCCGGGTTCAAGGATCGTTTGCGCGGACGCCCCGAATACGCCTCGGCTCTCTACGTTGCCGCGCTGGACAGCAAGGTTCGCCCCGCGAGCGTGGCCCCAATATTCAGATCGATGGTCGACATGTCGGACAATGCACCGCTGATGGACATCATGGCAGGACTCGGTTGTCCGCGTGCCTTTGTCTATGGCGCGCAGAACCGGCATCTCTCCTATCTCGGGCGGCTTCCGGACATCGGCGTCGAGGTGATTGAGATCCCGCACTCCGGTCACTTCCCGATGTATTCTAACCCACCCGCACTTTGGACTGAGTTGTCGGCCTTTATCGAACGATCCGAGGCGCAGCCATGAACCGGCATGCTTTCGCGATCCGCCCCACGGGGAAGCTCTTCAACGCTGCTCCACGGGTGCGCCCCCCGAGTTCGGCGATCAAACCGTTGATCCCCGGGCAGCAGATTGGGGGCCTGGCACGCGCCTTCGCATCGCGCCCGGACAAAACGCAGCGATCCACCGATCCGTTCATGAAGCCAAACCAGGCGAGATCTTGGTCGAAGACGGCGAGGCGTCGGATCGGTTCGGACCATTTGGTGATCTTCTGGCGGATGGCTGCAAGGCCAAAGGGCTTGCAGGCGCTGTGTTCGAGTGCACAATCCGTGACAGCACAGAGATCGCGGCTCCGGGCTTTCAGGTCTTCTGCCGAGTATTTCACCCGGAGACGACCGCAAAGGCAACCCTGGAGAGATAGATGTACCCATCTCTCTGGGCAATGTATCTGTGGTCCCGGGCGACACAATCGTCGGAGACGACTATGGGGTGGTGTTCATCCCTGCCAGGATTGCGTCAGACATATTGGCCAAAGCCGCAGAAGTCGCGACGCGTCAGGATGCAATGCGAGCCCGCATTCTGCCGGGCAAACCACGTAAAAGATACCTAATCTTGGGCCGCCATAGCGCGCAGATCGGAGGCACCCGATGAGCAGACCAGAGACGTTCTTCAACTTCGCCGACCTCACCGAAGGGATTGCTCGGACGCTTGCTACCGGGATCGAGACGCGGGTCTTTCCGGGTGAACATGCAATGCTCTCCGTCGTAAGCTTCGAGCCAGAAAGCGAAGGCTCGATCCATTCCCACGCCGAAGAACAATGGGGAGTCCTTCTGGAAGGCAGCGGCATTCGCGTTCAGGACGGGGTCGAAGTACCCGTCGGCAGCGGTGACTTTTGGCGCACGCCGGGCGGGGTCGCACATGGGTTTCGCGCAGGTCCGAAAGGCGCCAAGGTGCTAGACATCTTCGCCCCACCCCGCGAGGCCTATCGAAAAGAAGGGTCAGGCTTCGCAGCGGGATAAGGCTACCGTCCACAAAAATGGACTACGCGCGAGCCAGGACCGCCAGCAGGAACTCGTTGCCCGCGTCTTGAAAGCTGGTCTCGACGCGCCAGCCTGCGTTAGACGCCATTGCCGCCAAAACCTCTGGCGTGAATTTCCTAGAAGTACTGACCAAAATGGGCTCGCCCCTCTCGAAAGCGACATCGTGCCCGTCCAGCAGCACTGAGACAGGCTTGTTCGCGATCAACCGCATCTCGATCTGCGACTTTTCTTCGTTCCAGGATGCACGGTAATCGAAGGCATCCAGATCGAAATCAGCGCAGGCTTCGGTATTCAGGCGGCTGAGAATGTTTGAGATGAATTGTGCCGTTACGCCCTGATTGTCATCGTAGGCCGCGACCATCCGGTCCACATCCTTCACGCAATCCAGTCCCAGAATGAAACGCTCGACATTCGGCCAGTTCCGCGCCCGCGCAAGGAGTGCGTCCGCCTCGTCCGGGGGGAGGTTCCCGATGGTGGAGCCCGGGAAGAAAACCGTCTTTGGGCTGTTCAAAAGGTCTGACGGCCAAGGTGGATTCATGAAGAAATCGCCCACAATCGGTTCTATCCGGATGTGGGGATAATACCGGCGCAGCGCCTCGGCGGTTTCTTGCAGGAACGTTTCGGAGATATCGAAAGGCGCATACGTCATAGGACCGCGCACGGCGTCAAGAAGGATCCGGGTCTTGACCGACGCGCCGGCCCCCAGTTCAAAGAGAACCCCGTCATGCGGGATGTAAGCTGCAAGACCTTCTGCATTTTCGCGCAGGATCGACGTTTCAACGCGCGTCAGATAGTATTCCGGAAGCTGTGTTATCTCTTCAAACAGGGTGCTTCCACGGGCATCGTAGAGCCATTTGGGCTTAAGAGCCTTAGGCTGTTGGCCCAGACCATACAGAGCATCTGCCGCGAGTTCGATTGATGTCGCCACTGCGGGCTGTGAGCCGTCCATCAAACAGCATCCTTTGCCAACCGAAGACCCAGCATCTGCCAACGCTGTTGCGGGTAAAAGAAGGTTCTGTACGTGATCCTCATCTGTTCACGCGGCGTCGCACATGATCCGCCACGCAAGACCCGCTGATTAACCATAAACTTGCCGTTGTATTCGCCCAAGGCACCCTCCGGCGCACTGAACCCGGGGTAAGGCGCAAAATCAGAAGCAGTCCACTCCCAGACATCGCCCCAAATCCCATTGCCCGGCAAAGGTCTGAAAGCACCCAATGCATGGGCGTCGCCCATCAGATTGCCGCTGATCGGGATCTCTTGGAAGGCGATTTCATGCTCTGCCTCGGTCGGTAGTCGCGCATCCGCCCAGCGCGCGAAGGCATCGGCCTCATAATAGCTGACATGTACCACAGGTGCGTCGAGCGAAACCGGTTGAGGCCCGCGCAGTGTATAACTCCACCACTCGTCGTCTCGCTTCCACCAATATAGCGGATGGCCCCACTCTTCACGCTGGGCAACAGCATGCCCTTCCATCAGCCAAAGCCGAGAATCGGAATATCCGCCATCTTCGATGAATGTGATCCAGTCGCGGTTGGTCACTGGCCGGTTAGCCATTTGAAATGGAGCCAAGAAAACCCTGTGCCGTGGCCCTTCGCAATCATAGGCGAACGCGCCGCCATTGTGCCCGATCTCAACCAAACCCCCGTCGTGACGGGTGAAGGTTAAGGGCACCTCCTGGCCGACGGCCAACGGCTCCGGGTCTTTGTACACCGGCAGAAGAGCATTGAAGCTGAGACCATGAAGAAGGTCGGTCACGAGCAACTCCTGATGCTGCATTTCGTGATGGCATCCCAGCTCGACCAAGCCCGCAATATCTTCTGCATCGTCCCGGTCTTGGGCCAGCAGATCAGACAGGGCATCTTCGACATAAGATCGGTACGAGCGGACAGCCTCGCCATCGGGGCGGGACACAAGCCCACGCTTGTCACGCGCGTGACGTGGCCCGGCCTGTACGTAGTAAGAATTGAAAAGAAAAGCGAACCGATCGTCGGGCGATGTGTAATCCTTCAAGCGCGGTCGAAGGATAAACTCTTCAAAAAACCAAGTCGTGTGTGCTAGATGCCATTTTGCCGGCGACGCGTCTTCCATGCTCTGCAACATCATATCTTCGGGGCAGAGCGGCGCCACAAGAGCGTCCGTGCGTGCTCTTGTGCGGGCAAACAAATCCAAAACTTCGTTCGTCGAAGCAGCTTTGAGCGGGGCAGGCATGGGGAGAACATTCCTCGGTTGTGTCGGGTCGCGCACCGACACTTCTTGGCAAGAGCGTTCCAATCGAACCCGGGTCCAATCCTCGGAACAAATGCGACAAACACTATGTGGCAGATCGCACTGCCGTTTGCCGCTCACAATTTTGACAGAAGTTGTGAAATCGCCTGAGACTGATAGCATCAGATCGCGCAGAAAATACCTTCTAGCAAGCCATGAATCGAACGCGCTGGCCAAATCGCCCGGATTGGACAGACGGCCAGATCGATCTTCGATTCCGGCCGCCATCCCCAATTCTCATTGGGCTCTTCAGGGTTTCAGATCGCCGAATTTGGAAAGCTGGACCTCCAGATCCGCCCGATACAAAAACACGTCTAGGGTGATCACGCACCTTTTCCCCGGGCACGCTTTCGTGATGTGGTGACTGACAAGTCTCCTGACATTCAAGATATCAGACTGCCCAACCTGGCAGAAATTCGACCTTGCTAGACGCCAGTCGGGTGAAGGCTAGAGTCGTCGACGCCCCAGTAGCCAGACGAAGAACGCACCTCCAATCAGACCTGTTACAATTCCAATTGGCATGTCTTCTGGCGCCATGACGGTTCGCGCCGCGATGTCAGCCCAAAGAAGGAAGATTGCACCAGCGAGAACGGACATCGGAAGAACGCGCTTGTAGTCCCCACCCACAAGCATTCGGACGATATGCGGCACCATTAGACCGACAAATCCGATGATCCCCGAAAACGCGACCATTACGCCCGTGATCAGGGCACCCACGACGAAGACAAGAAGCCTGAAACGGGCCACCGGGATACCAAGGGTCGACGCCGTTTCATCGCCGACCGTCATCGCGTTCAGGGCCACGGCTCGTGACATCAACCATACACCGCATCCAACAAGAACCACGAGCGGGTATATAAGCTGGCTCCATTGCGCCAACCCAAGCCCGCCTAACATCCAGAACACCACAACATGCGATGCGCGCGGATCGCCAAGAAAGATCAGAACGTTGGCTGCGGCCATGACAATAAAGGAAACCGCAACACCCGCCAGAACCAGTCGATCAGCGCTGGTCGCGTCGGCAATTCGCGATACTGCCAGAACAATCCCAGTCGCCATAAGCGCTCCCAGAAACGCCATAAGCGGCACTGTCAAAAGTCCCAGGAACAATCCGGTATGGAGAAGGGCCAGGATCGCCCCGAATGCCCCGCCCGAAGAGATCCCGAGAAGGTGAGGATCGGCCAGCGGATTGCGAGTGACCGCCTGAAGGCTCGCCCCGACAAGCGCAAGACCAGCCCCGACCATCATCGCAAGAATCGCCCTTGGGAATCGGATCTCCCATACAATTGCTTCGCGGCCCTGGCTCCACGTTTGCTCGATCAAGCCCGGCGACAGTTTGTTGATCAGTACGCCCCAAACAGTGCCCAATGGCACCGAAACCGCTCCCACGGATACTGCGAGTGAAAGCGAAACCACGAGCGCGCCCAAGCCGCCAAGCACAAGGCCGAAAGATAAACCGGGCCGTCTGGCGGTGCGCGTGCGAGCAGTGGTCTCGCTCAACTGCCTACTCTCCCCAGAACGCTTGGGCCAAGGTCTTAACCGCCCGAATATTGCGAGGCCCGGGTGTGGCCTCGACGTATTCCAGGGTTACAAAGCGATCGTTCTTGACGGCGTCCAGATCGGCAAAAGCCGGGTTCGACATCATGAACTCACGCTTCTGTTCGGCAGTGACCTCGCCATAGTTCACGATCACAACGACTTCAGGGTTACGCTCGACGACCTCTTCCCATGTGACAGTGGCCCAGCTTTTCTCAAAGTCGTCCATGATGTTGGTGCCCCCGGCGGCCTCGATCAGGGCTGTGGGCATTGCGTACCGACCGGCCGTAAAGGGAGTGTCTTCGCCGCTGTCATAAACAAAAACCCGAAGCGGTTCGCCGGTTTCGAGGGTGTCCGAGAAACTGGTGAGTTCTGCCCGATACCCGTCGACTAGCTCAGCGGCTTTGTCCTCTACCCCGAAAATTAGGCCGAGGTTCAGAAGGTCAGCGTACATGTCTTCGATGCTAGCCTTGTCCTTCTGCATGATATGCGTGCAGCTCTCAGTAAGCTCGTAGACCTGGATCCCGAATGGCTCCAGTGTTTCAGGCGTGACTTCGCCGCCGACCTTCATCCCATAGTTCCAACCGGCAAAAAAGAAATCGGCGTCGGCGCCGACCAACACTTCCTTTGACGGGTACTTCGCCGAAAGCTCTGGCAGTTCCTCGACGCCTGCGCGCATCTCCTCGTCAAGCGTTTTCCAGCCAGAGATGCCCGTGTACCCCACCATGCGGTCCGCAAGACCAAGGACAAGCATCATCTCGGTCAGATTCACATCGTTCGAGATCGCGCGTTCAGGCGGCGCATCGAATGTGACAGAGCGGTTGCAGCTTTGAACCGTGGTGTCCGCTGCCGCGACGCCAGCCCCCAAAATCAGGGCAGCGCAGCTAAGAAATGCTTGTTTCATGAGAGGTTCCTTTTCCATTTAGATGATAAGTCAGGTGTTCGATCCCGCTGGGGACAAGGTGTTCGCGCCGCGCGTTGATCTTGAAGACGCCGGAAACAGCGGTTTCGGTCAGCACCTCTGCCGGTGGTCCGAACCCAAGCGTTCGGCCCGCGTCCAGAAGCAGGACATCGTCGCACACGCCCGATGTCAGGTTCAGGTCGTGCAACGATGTCACAATCGTAAGGGGCAGGTTCCGGATCAAATCCAGAACCTCAAGCTGGTGGCGGATGTCCAGATGGTTCGTCGGCTCATCAAGGATCAACAGGCGAGGTTCCTGCGCAAGGGCGCGGGCCACCATCACCCGTTGGCGTTCGCCACCCGAAAGCGTGCCCAATCGGCGATAGGCAAGACCGTCGAGCCGCAACTGTTCAAGCGCTCGCGCGATGATGTCTGCGTCCCTTGCACCCCCTGCCCCCCCGAACCCGCGGCGATGCGGCGTCCGGCCAAGCGCGACAATCTCTTGGACCGTAAGTGCGAAATCGCTTGGCTGCTCTTGCAAAACCGCGGCGACGCGTTGCGCGACACCCCGGGCCGACAAGCTCCAAATGTCGTCCCCGTCCACACGAACGGTTCCGGTTACAGGGCGATAAAACCGATAGAGCAAGCGAAGAAGCGTGGTCTTTCCCGCCCCGTTTGGCCCGACGATCCCCAACACGCGCCCGGCTGCCAGCTCGAAACTGGTTGCATGCAGGACAGGCGCCCCTCCGCGGCCAGGCGACCAGGAAAGGTTGGCAACGCAAAGACTTGCCGGGCTCACGAAGCCCGCGCCTTTGTCGCTTCGATCGCCACGATGGCGGCCGGAACGCGGGCCAGGGTCGCGGTTCGAAGCTTTCCAGGGCGGTCCACCGACGAACACCAGCCATCTTCGAGTTCAGCGTATTGGCGGGCAAAGGCTACCAGATCGTCGATATCGGTCGACGGGTCGATGTCTCCGAACAGATAGGTCGCTTTCTTCGTGCCATGATAGGCAACGGTGCACGGTCGGTCACATCCGGCCATGCACGCGACGCCCGAGATTTCGAACGCCTCAGGCACGGCGTCGCCCGCACTGGCAATGGCGCCGCGAAGACGCTCGATCAGTTCATAGCCGGGACGGCATTGAGTTCCTTTGTGCCGGCAGGATGTACAGATTGTTATTCGGTGTTCCATCAGGGCCTCCGCGCTTGGGGAGAGCGGAGGGAACAGAACCATGTCGTTGCGGTATACGCCGCTTGGTCATCATATGCTCCTGACCAGGCACCCCGCCTGCATCGAGTTGAAAGGCCGGCGTATATGTCACGCCGGTGATGGCAGGTCTCCTGACTTGCGGTTCATTGCTTTCCCGAACCTTCCCGGACCCGTGTCCAGTGGTCTTCTCGGGGTCGCTCGCCGCTCACAGTTGCGGGGGCAGTTACGGAGTTGGGGCAAAGCCCGCACCGTATTCCCTTTTCATCCCGTCGGCGGACCGCCTCGGGGAACCATCACTTCGATAAAGCGCAGGGGGGCGGAAGCGGTCAAGGCCAAATGCGACATGTAAGCCGGAACATGCGTCCCGCTTCCGACTCCGGCTAGTCTTTACGAAGCAGGTAGCAATCCATGATCCACCCATGGCGGGCACGCGCCTTGGCCCGGATAGCGACAATACGCGGTCCGGCGTCCGCCAATGGCCCCGCGTCTAACACTTGCTCAGGCATGCCAAGAAATCCACCCCACCAAATATGAAGCCCATCGGACGCGAGATCCTGAAAACTGCAGGCCCCGTCCAGCATCACCGCGACAGTCTGGGCCCCGTCGGGCCAACCGTGATCGCGCAAGCGCCGCCCGGTTGTCACGGTCACAGCACCGTTCACAGCGTTGAAGGGAACTCCGTGCGCTGACGTCAGCGCCTGAAGCGCGGTAATCCCGGGAACCACACGTAAGTCGGGCTTTGGTGCGAGCCGGCTCGCAATGCGCAGGGTCGAATCGTAAAGCCCCGGATCGCCCCAGACCAAAAGCGCAACAGGTCCTTCGGGGCGCGCGTTGGCGATCTTTTCAGCCCAGATCTGCGCGATCGCGTCATGCCAGCGTGCGACCCGGTCTTCATAGGGCAGGCTTTCGTCGCGCACCGGCATATCGAATTCGACGACCGGTGCGGTACTTCCGCTCGCCGCGAGTATGCTGTGGCGTAGCTCGGCTAGGTCTGCTTTTTCCGGACCTTTGCGCGGAACCAGGATCAGTGCGGCATCCCGCAGCGCCTGTTGTCCTTCAAGTGTAACATGCGCCGGGTTGCCGGTGCCGATGCCAATGAGCCAGAGCTCAGACACTGGTCGCCCCATCCGCGAACGCTCCATAAAGAATCAGCGCCGGTTTCTCTCCGACGTCCTGCGAGAGGGATGCTGCCAGATCCACAACAGTGCTGCGCGTATTGTTGGCCTCGGACGTTCCGACGGCTTCTGCCAATATCGCAGGCGTGTTGGATGGAAGTCCGTGAGCAATCAGGGCCGACGCAAGTTCGGGGAAGGTGCGCTTCCCCATGAAAATGACAGTGCAAGCGCCTGGATCGGCCAGTGCATCAAGGTTCAAGTCTTCAGGCAATCGGCCCGAGACGTCATGGCCGGTGATAAATTGCACACGCCTCGCAGAGGACCGCCGGGTCAACGGAATGCCCAAGGCGGCGGCGGCGGCCAAGGGCGACGCCACACCTGGTATGATCTCGAACGGAATCTGAGCTTCACGCAGCGCGACGAGTTCTTCCTCGAGACGTCCAAAAAGCCCGGCGTCCCCTGACTTCAGCCGCACGATCCTGCCGCCGCCGTGGGCGTAGTCAACCAGCAACCGGCTGACATGATGCTGCCGGGGTGAGGGACGACCCGCACGTTTGCCGACCCCAACAAGGTCGGCACCGGGACGGGCGTGAGACAAGATCGGGCCGTCCGAAAGGTCATCGTAAAGGATCGCGTCAGCACGTTTCAGGCGGTCAGCCGCCTTCAGCGTCAAAAGCTCGGGATCCCCGGGGCCAGAACCAACGAAGCTGACGAAACCTGTCATCCGTCCTCCCCTGCGATCAAGTGAAAGAACGTACCAGATACGTTTCCACAAAACGATCCGGTTTCAGGAACGGGGTTGCCGTCGGCATCCGCAACCGACGCCAGCGGTGCGTCTGGTTGATCAAGGATCGTCGTATAATGAAACTCATGTCCCCGCAGGGCCGCCCCCGCAGGCTGGCCGGGCATAGGGGCCTGCAACACGGCACGGCGATAGCCCAGATGAAACTTGCGACGCTCAAAGGACGCGACAAGGCCGAGAAGCCCTGCCATCTCGTGGCAGGTCCCGTGCTTGTCAATCAGAGCTGCGCCCAGTGCCATATACCCCCCGCATTCGCCATGTACGGGTTTGGTTTCCGCGTGGCGGCGCAGGCCATCGCGAAACCGGGTCGCGGCGGCAAGACGGCCCGCATGAAGCTCGGGATAGCCGCCGGGCAGCCAAACCAGATCAGCCGATGGGTCTGGCGGCGTGTCAGACAGCGGTGAAAACGGCAAAAGCTCGGCCCCGGCCTCGCGCCAGCCTTCCAGAAGGTGTGGGTAGGCAAAGGAAAACGCCGCATCTTGCGCCAGTGCGATCCTTTGGGCCGGCGGCTTCGGCAAGTGGCCGGGATCCCCGGGCGGATGACTGCGCGCGGCGCTCCGAATTGAACGCAGATCCACATGTTCACGCAGGAACGCAGCATAGCTGGAAATCGCGGTTTCCAGATCAGGATGCTCGACCGCCTGCACAAGACCCAGATGCCGTTCGGGCAATGCCAGATCGCCGCGGCGTGGCAAGGCCCCAAGGACGGGGAGGCCAGCCCGTTCCATCCCAAGCCGCGTCAGGCGTTCGTGGCGCGGACTTGCCACCCGGTTCAGGATCACGCCTGCGACCGGCAACCCCGGATCATAGCGCGCGAACCCTAGTGCCGTGGCGGCGGCCGATTGCGCCTGTCCCCCGACATCCAGCACCAGGATCACCGGCCAGCCCATGGCATGCGCGGTTTCCGCGCTCGATCCGAACCCAGTGCGCCCCTGGGTCGCCACACCATCGAAGAGCCCCATCGACCCCTCGGCCACACAGATATCGGCACCCTCGGCCCGGTGTGCAATCGCGGCAAACAGCCCCTGCCCCATGGCCCACGTGTCGAGATTGAACGAGGCACGACCCGTCGCAGCCCGGTGAAAGGCGGGATCAATGTAGTCTGGTCCGGACTTAAACGGCTGCACGGCAAGACCGTCTTCGACCAGCGCGCGCAAAAGGCCCAGCATCACCGTCGTCTTGCCAGTGCCTGAGGCCGGGGCCGAGATCAGCAGGCCAAGTGGAAATGCGCCGTTAGTCATCGCGATCGCTCCATTCGGCCCAGGGGCTATCAGCCGTCTGGGGACGGTAGCGCCGGTCATAGTCGGCCGCATAAAGTCGGCTCTCGGTAAACTCTGCGTCGCCCAGCGCGTGACCAACCAGGATCAGCGCCGTGCGCTCGATCCCTTCTTGCATATCTGCTTCGATAGTCCCGAGTGTCGCGCGGACGATCCGTTCGTCTGGCCAGCTTGCCCTCCATACGACAGCGACGGGGCAATCCGGTCCGTAATACGGGGTTAGATCGGAGACGACGCTGCCAAGGTTTTGGATCGACAGGTGCAGCGCGAGCGTTGCTCCCGTCGCACCAAATGCCGCGAGCCGTTCGCCCTCGGGCATCGACGACGCCCGGCCCTGGGTGCGGGTCAGAATTACTGACTGCGCCACGCCCGGCAACGTCAACTCGGTTCCAAGTGCGGCAGCCGCGGCGGCGAACGACGGCACACCTGGCGTGATCGAGTAGGAAATGCCCATCGCATCGAGGCGACGCAACTGCTCGCCCATTGCCGACCAGACCGACAGATCGCCTGAATGAAGGCGGGCGACGTCCAAGCCTGACGCCCTTGCTGCCCCGATCTCGATCATAATTTCATCGAGATCCATCGGCGCTGTGTTCACAATCCGCGCACCGGGCGGACAGTGATCAAGCACTGTCTCGGGAACCAGAGAGCCCGCATAAAGGCAGACCGGACAGCGCGCGATTTGATCACGACCCCGCAAGGTCAAAAGATCGGCCGCGCCCGGCCCCGCGCCGATAAAGTGCACTTTCATCCCGTCTGTCCTTCCGCCAGCGCGCAGGTTGCCATTCTGTCGCGCGAAACGACGCGGGGCGCAATCAGCCGGGCGCCCGGACCGGCAGCGGCAAGCGCGGCCGCCTCTGCAAGGCTGCCTGTAGCGCGCGTTGCGAACGCGACGTCCGACTGCGTCGATGTGGTCTGTTGGGCGATGGCCGACGCCTCAATAGCATGGACAGGCAGTCGCAGGGATTGCGCAAAGTCGCTAAAGGCCGTTGTGCCAGCTTTATCGGCGGCTGTGGCGAGCCCCGTGACACCCCCGGTCGAACCCGTTTGCGCAAATGCATCGGCCAGGCTCTCGACCGTCGCCTCACCACGAAACCCGAACCCCGCTACGATCACAGCACCACCTGCCATTGCACCAACGGGTAGCTTGCCTTCCAGGCGCGTTTGGACCCAAGCGGCGCGACCTCTGACAACTCGATGCGCAAAAGCGCGCCACCCAGACGTTTCGACCAAGCCGCAAGAAGCACCTCGGATTCCAGTGTAACGGCATGCGCGACAAGCCGGGTGCCTGCGTCGACGCAGGCCGTGATGTCGGTCAAGAGCGCGTCTGACAAGCCACCGCCGATAAAGATGGCCTGGGGTGCAGAAAGCCCATCCAGCGCTGCGGGCGCCGCGCCTTCGATCACAGCTAATCGGTCAGCGCCCAACCGGTCTGCATTCGTCCGGATACGAGCGGCACGGTCAGGCCGCGCCTCGACGCAAACAGCCTCTGTTGTGGGATGCGCAAGCAACCACTCAATCGCTACAGAGCCCGATCCGCCGCCAATGTCCCACAGGATCTCGCCGGGGCGCGGCGCAAGGGCTGATATGGCAAGGGCCCGAACCGGGCGCTTCGTGATCTGACCGTCGGTTTCGAACCAGGCGTCGTCAATCCCGGTCGCGGACGGGATAACCGCACCCTCCCCAGCCAATTCGATGGCGACCGCGACCGGATGCTCAAACTCTCCCCCGATTGTCTCTGCTATGCCGTGCGTGATGCGTTCGCGCGCGCCCCCCAAAGCCTCCATCACCACCAACCGGCTGTCCGCGAATCCAGCATCATTTAGGTAACGCGCAAGCCCGCGCACGCTGCGTCCGTCACGCAAGAGTACGATCACGCGCACACCCGGCGCGAGATGCGGCCGCAGGCGCGTGAGCGGTGCCGCGTGGAGCCCAAGGCACAAGGTGCGCTCAACGGGCCAGCCAAGTCGGGCAGCGGCGAGAGAAAAGGTCGAGACGCCGGGAAGCGCCGTCCATTCCCCAGCCGCAAAACTCCGGGCCAGGACCGTGCCTGCACCGAACCAGAATGGATCGCCCGATACAATTGCGACGACACGCCGACCCCTAAGCCCCTGCAGGATCGGCAAGCCGTCGGCGAACGGGACCGGCCATTCGATCATCTCGGCTACTAACTCTGGAAGCAGTCCAAGGTGCCGGCGTGGTGCAATCACCACTTCGGCCTCATGCAACGCGCGACGGCTTGCAGGCGACAACCCGTTCGTACCATCCTGACCCAAACCAATGATCGTCAGCCATGGCGTTCGGGACGGAGCCTCAGACATGGGACCAAACCTTCTGATCCTCGCAGGAACGACCGAGGCCACGGCAATGGCCCGAGCGGTTTCGGAGCGTGGATTTACGGGAACCGTATCCTTTGCTGGCCGGGTGGAGCGCCCCTTGCGGCAGCCTTTGCCACAACGGATCGGCGGTTTCGGAGGCGTGGACGGGCTGGCACGCTGGCTGCGGGAGGCCGGGACCACCCATGTGATCGATGCAACCCACCCCTTTGCAGTGCAGATGAGCGAAAACGCCGTCAACGCCTGCGCGGCGGCGGGCGTGCCGCTCGTGGCGCTGACCCGGCCAGAGTGGAAGCCCCGGGACGGCGATCTGTGGACACGGGTGCCCGATATCGCGGGCGCAGTCGCCGAGCTTCAGCGGCGCTCTACAAACGTCATGCTCGCCGTCGGGCGGATGCACCTCCTCGACTTCGCGCCTAACCCGCAGCACCGCTACCTGTTGCGTTTGGTCGATCCGCCGGACGGTCCGCTTCCGTTTCCCGACACGACATTGGTCGTCGACCGCGGGCCGTTCGACGAAGCCGCGGATCGCAACTTGATGCTGCAACACGACATCGGACTTGTGGTTTCGAAAAACTCTGGCGGGACCGGTGCCTATGCGAAAATCGCGGCAGCACGGTCGCTCGGTCTTCCTGTGGTCATGATCGACCGTCCGGCCCAACCGCCGCGCCCCGAGGTCTACGAAACCAAGGCGGTATTCGACTGGATCGATCATTCCGGCACAGATCTTGGCGTATAAACGAAAGGGGCGCCATCGCGGGGAATGATCCGTGTTGAGGAAGACCCAATCAGCACGACAGTGCGCATATCGGCCATGTCGGGCGCGGCATCCGACAGGTGAACGACCCGTATATCCTCATCTGCTGTCGAAACAGCGCGGGCGAAGATGATCAGCCGTTCCGGCTCGCAAACTTCTCGGAGCAGATCGAGCGCGCGCGCCATACCTTCGGGCCGCGCCTTTGAGCGCGGATTATAAAGCGCGATTGCAAAATCGGCTTCGACAACAAGACGCAGACGACGTTCGATCAACGCCCAGGGCTTAAGATTGTCGCTCAGGTTCACGGCGCAGAAATCGTGGCCCAAGGGCGCGCCCGCGCGCGCAGACGCAGCAAGCATGGCAGTGATGCCCGGAAGCACACGGATGTCGAGATCGCGCCAATCCGTCGTCCCGGCATCAATGGTCTCGAAGACTGCTGATGCCATTGCAAAGACCCCCGGATCGCCCGAACTGACTACCACCACTCGGCGTCCATCACGGGCCATCCTCAACGCGTGCGCCGCGCGAACCAACTCTTCACGATTATCCGTCTCGTGCCGCGTCAGACCTGCCCGCGCTGGAACACGCCGCACATATGGCGCATAGCCCACAACATCAGTTGCCTCGGCAAGCGCAGCCGTTGCCTCCGGGGTGATAAGATTGGTATCACCGGGCCCCAAACCGACAATAGACAACCGGCCGCTCATGGCCGCCGTCCTTGTCCATGGACGATCACGATAGAAAAATAGGGCGCTATGCGGCCACCGGCCTCTGCCAGCGGGATTGCCATTTCTTCCGCCATGCTGGCGCACTCCACAAGCCAGGCCTGGTCAAACTTGCCTGCCGTCTGCAACGCATTGCGTACCTTGGGCAAGTTTCGCCCGACTTTCATCACGATGATGGCGTCGGCGTCCGTCATGCGGCGCGTCAGTTCTTTTTCAGGCAGTGTTCCCAAGAGGACGGTCATCACATCCTCGCCCCAAGTCACGGGCAAACCTGTCGCGGTCCACGCTGCCGACATGCCTGTAATCGCAGGCACGACTTGCATCGGAACGTCAGCCTTCAGACGCGTGTAAAGATGCATGAAGGACCCGTAGAAGAACGGGTCCCCTTCGCACAAAACTACGACATCTTCGCCAGAACGGGCAAGCTGTCGCAAATGACCGGCCACTTTGGCATAGAAGCCCGAAAGACACGTGGCATAGCCGGGATCATCCAACGGGATTTCAGTCGTGACAGGGTACTCCATCGGAAACTCGATCGCATCTGACCGAAGCTTATCCGCGACAATCGCGCGGGCGCGTCCTGCGCGCCCGGCCTTTCGGAAGAAGGCGACGTGTCGCGCGGACCGAACCAAACGGTCCGCCCGCACACTCATAAGCTCAGGATCGCCCGGACCCAGACCGACGCCCCAGATCGTGCCGGGTTTCGCTGTCATTCGGCGCGGCTCGCAATGGCGTTGATCGCGGCAACCGTGATCGCGCTTCCTCCAAGACGTCCCTCGACAATAAGGCAGGGAACAGGCGCTGCCTCGAACAGCGCCGCCTTGCTTTCAGACGCCCCCACGAAACCCACCGGGCAGCCAATAATTGCAGCCGGTCGCGGGCAGTCCGGATCTTCGAGCATCTCGAGCAGATGAAAAAGCGCGGTTGGCGCGTTTCCAATCGCAACGAGGCTGCCGCCAAGAAGCGGACGCCAAAGCTCCAATGCAGCCGCTGACCGCGTGGTCCCCAGTCGCTTCGCAAGGTCAGGAACTTGCGGATCGTGCAATGTGCAGACGACCTGATTGTCTGCGGGCAGCCGCTTGTGCGTCACCCCTTCGCTCACCATTCGCGCGTCGCAAAGGATCGGGGCACCACCTTCAAGGGCCGCCCTGGCAGCGGCAACCATGCCGCAGGAGAAGCGCACGTGTCGCTCAAGTCCGACCATCCCGGTGGCATGGATCATCCGCACAACGACCGGTTCCTCCTCGGCCGTAAACCGCTTTAGCGCAGCTTCATTCCGTATGGTCTCAAAGCTCTCGGCGTAGATTGCCGCGCCATCTGTCTCGTACGTGTAAGGCATGGCTATCCACCGATAAGATCCGCCGCGTGTCGCTGATCAAGCTGACGGCGGATCGGGTCATCCCACGGCAAGCCGCCCTTTACAAGATCGAAGCGACCATCGTTGCCGACCAGCGTCAGGTCGGTTGGATGCGGATGTGCGCATCCCTTGGCACAGCCAGACACATGCAAGCTGGCACCGTCAGGAACATGCGGAGCAAGCGCTCTTGCGATTGACCGGGTCCTGACGCTAGCCTGCGAACAGCTCGGTGCGCCGGGACACGCATGAACCCGCAGGACCGGATCAGTCGGGTCAATGATCAAGGCATCGTCCGTCGCAAATGCTTGGTCGTTCCTCAGACCGGTCAGAAAGACCATACGCCAGGGCGTGATCCTCAACTCGATTGGCGCTGCATCGGCAAGTCGATCAAGGGCCTGCGGCGTAAGCTGGCCGAAGGCAGCCGCAACAAGAACCCCCCCCGGCAAGACACCTGGCACGGGTTCAGCCGCTACAAGATTGGGCTTGGTGCTGCCGATCAGGTCACGGGGAACCATGGCGCCCGACGCGATGTGTCTGGCCATGCGGCCGCGCCCATCAGCGCCAACGCCTTCCGACACTAGGAACCAGCGCGCGAGCTCAAGCGCGCATGCAACGGCAGCACCCGCGTCAGGAACAGCCAAGCCCAATGTCTGCCCATCGGCCCGTACAATCAGACTACCTTCTCCCATTTCAATCCGGATGTCTCCACTGACCCGTGCCAAATGTCGCGCGGAACCAAGATCGACAACAAAACCGAATTTCGACGGAAGCGGCGCAAACTCCGGGGCGCGCAAGCCGTCGCCCAGTGCGGTCGTAATCTGTGCCTGCAAATCGCCTTTTGCTTCACTGCATAGAGGGTCCACGACAAAATTCAGGCGCCCCTCAGAATTGGCGTCGGCGTCAAGTAAACCGAGCCGGTCCAACTCCTTGAGCAGCGCGTCATGCCCGTTCTGCGTAACGCCGCGTAGCTGAAGGTTTGCCCGGCTCGTCAAATCGATCAGTCCGTTGCCAAACTTTCGGGCCAACACCCCCAGGCCGCGCGCCTGAAACCTCGTCAGCTTGCCTTGAACCGGGCGCACGCGAACCACCAGACCATCGCCAGAAGCCATAGGACGATAGGCACTTGGGCACCATCCACGAACTTTGGGCGCGCTCATGCGCCCGTCTCCAGGGTATGCGCTTGCAGTCCCACAAGGACCGAGTTGCGCCGAGAGCGCCAGAGACCCGATGCGTAGAGGTCTGCGAACCGCAACTGCATCGCCGCCAGAGCACCGGGGTTTGCGTCTTCCATGAACTGAACGATGTCCTCGTCGCCCAGTGTCGCCTCCCAATACTGGTCAAACAAATGGGGCGCGACGGCGCGTGCAAGATGTGCAAAGGCCGCCATGTTTTCGAGTGTCGCCGCAATCTCGGCAGCCCCCCGAAAGCCATGCCGGCGCATGCCCGCTATCCATTCGGGGTTCGCCGCCCTCGCCTGCACGACCCGGGCAATCTCTTCGGTCAACGCGCGGGCGCGCGGGCGGCTGGGATCGGTGTTGTCGAAATGGTAAATTCGCGCGGTCCCGCCCGCGACGCCCTGGGCCGCTGCGAACCCTGCTTCGTGGCCGGCATAATCCTCGGCAAGAAGAAGGTCGGTTTCAGGCAGGTCCTGGAGGTGGACAAATGCCTCGGCTGCCGCGACCCGCGCGCGCAAACCCGCCGCATCGCGCGTCTGCCGGTCCCCGTCCACTGCCCAGCTCGACGCCGCGAGCCACGCTTCGCCCGCCGCGCGCCGCCCATCTTCGGAGTAATCGCCAAGCGACGCCCCCATACCAAGCCCGAAACGTCCCGGTGCGGGGCCGTATACCCGGGCTTCGTCGCGACCCACAAACGGGTTCCAGTCGTGTGCCTCGTCGCGAGCCGCCAGCGCCCGAACCGCTTGCTGAAACAAGGTCGAAAGTGTTGGAAACACATCCCGGAACAAGCCCGAGACCCGCAGTGTCACATCGATACGCGGGCGGTCGAGCTCTGCGATCGGAACGACTTCGAACCCCGAAACACGCTCCGAGCCGTCGTCCCAGATCGGACGAACGCCGAGCAGCGCGAGGGCCATCGCAAACTCTTCGCCCGCCGTACGCATCGTCGCCGAGCCCCAAAGATCAACGATCAGGCTGCGCGGCCAGTCGCCTTCTTCTTGCAGATGATGGCGGATAAGCTCGTCAGCTAAAGAAACACCTTGCCGGAACGCCGCGCGCGTCGGAACGGCGCGCGGGTCCGTTGTGAACAGGTTTCGTCCTGTTGGCAAAACATCGGTTCGTCCGCGATAGGGCGAGCCTGACGGCCCAGGTTCAATTCGGCGCCCCGCAAGCGCGTCAAGAAGGCCGCGCCGCTCTGCGTCCGCAGATGCGACCCCATCGAACTTGTCTTGCGCTGTCGGTACCCGTCCCCAGACATGCAGCCCATCACCGAACTGACTTTCCTTCACGTCGCACACAAAACGGTCGATTCTAGTGACGGCGTCCGCGGCACAGCCTGCGACCTCAATTCCAAGATCCTGTTCTACGCCAAGCGTACGCGCCTCGTCGCGAATGTCGTCCATCAGACTAGTGCGCCGTCGAGGATCAAGCCCATCGGCGTTGGAGAATTCGTCAAGCAGTGCCTCCAACCGGATAAGCCGTTTGGGCGTGCCCGAGACCTTCAGCGGCGGGGGGATGTGCCCAATGGTGACTGCACCGATCCGGCGCTTGGCCTGCGCAGCCTCACCCGGGTCATTCACGATAAAGGGATAGACCACCGGCAGATCCCCGATCAGGGCTTCCGGCCAACACGTATCTGAAAGGGCGACGGACTTTCCAGGCAGCCATTCAAGGGTGCCATGTGCGCCGATATGAACCAGCGCCTCAACCCGATCCTGAAGCCAGAGATAGAAGGCAACATAGGCATGACGCGGAACCCGAGAGAGATCGTGGTAGTCGTCGTCACGTGTTTCCGGGGTTCCCCGTTCAGGTTGGAGCGCGACAAGAACGTTCCCGTAACGCACACCCGCGAACTCAAACCCGCTAGGCCCGGCATCGGCATCGTTTTCAGGTGCCCCCCACGCTGTGTTAAGATCGTCGCGAAGTCTGCGCGGCAATCGTCCAAGCGCGGCCCGATAGGCATCCATCGGCCAAACAATCCGCTCCCGTCCCAGGGCGTCGTGCAGACCCACTTTAGCTGCAGTCTTGTGACCGGCCTCTGAAAGGTCGGCCAGGATCGCCTCGGCCGATGCCAGCGCGTCGAGACCGACCGCGTGGGCGAGGTTCCAGTCGCGACCGGGATAGGTCGACAACACCAGTGCAGTGCGCCTTTCGGCGGGTACAGTTGTCGAAATTCGGTGCCATGCGGCGATCCGGTCGGCGATGGCTGAAATGCGGCCCGGCTCTGGCGTATGCACGTATCGGGCAAACTGAAGATCGGGGTCCGGCGTGCTGGGTTCCTTGAACGATGCAACACCTCCAAACAGACGACCGTCAACCTCTGGCAGCACCACATGCATCGCGAGATCCGCCGGCGACAGACCTCGTTCCGCTTCGTCCCACGCCTGGCGTGTCGACGTCGCAAGAGCGACTTGGAAAACCGGCACACCCGCCGCGTCCAAAGGCGATGATCCAGAGGACCCGCGCCCGGAGAACGCCGTTGCGTTGACAATCGCCGTCGGCGCGATCTGCCGAACCTGACCTGCCAACCATTCCCGGGCGCCCGGCGCCTTAAGGGACGGCACAAAAAGACCAAGGACCCGAAATCCTCTGTCGCGCAGCGCGCCGAACATGGCTTCGATCGGCGCAAGGTCCGCCGAGACAAGGTAAGAACGATAGAAGACAACAAGAACCAGCGAGCCGACCGGATCGAAGCACGGGGTTGCCGTGCAGGTGACACCGTCCTCGGGCGTCCAAGCACCGACCTGAGGCAGCATTTTTGTGCCCCGCACAGGCCCTGCATAAAGACCTGCGGCCAAAGCCATCTGTGCAAGCGCGGCCTGCGCCGCGACCGTGCCCCCGGTGTCACAAAGGTGTGCCAGTCGCTTAAGTGTGGACACAGGAACGGTCGAGACCTCGTCAAGCCTTGCGTCCGGTCTGCCGTCGGCGGGCAGAACGGCCAGCGCAATGCCCCTTTTGCGCGCAAGCGCCTCGATCTGCTGCAAGCCATATGCCCAATAGGGCACCCCGCCAATCAGCCGGATCAGAATGCCCTTCGCGCCCGCAAGCGTCTGCTCAACATAGGTATCAACAGAAAGCGGATGCTTCAGGGCGGCGATATTGGCAAGGCGCAATGCGGGCAGGCGTCCGTCGGCTCCGCCGCCACGATGCCATCCCGATGCGAATGCACCAAGGTCGCTATCGGAAAAGGACAACACCACAAGATCCGCAGGCGACTGGCCAAGATCGGTCGGTGTTTCCGTCTCTTCAAGCCCATGGCTTTCGCGGAAGATGACATGCATGGGCGGACCCCAGTGCTATTCGGCGGCGTGGGCGTCCGGGACCAGAATACTCTGGATCGCCGAGGCGTCGATATCGTGATGCTCGCCAATCACGACAAGCCGCCCTTGACGCCCCTCTTCAGATGTCCATGGGCGGTCGTACTGATGGCGCACCCGCGCACCGACTGCCTGCACCAAAAGCCGCATCGGCTTTCCGGCGACGGCAGCGTACCCCTTGACGCGAAGAACGTTCTGCCTGTTTGCCAAGTCCTCGATCCTTGCGACCAGATCGATAGGGTCGGAAACTTCCGGAAGATCAATCACGACGCTGTCAAAATCGTCATGCTCGTGGTCATCATGCCCGTCGTGATGGCTGGGGCGCGCGGCCATATCGTCTTCAGCCGCGGCCTCAAGTCCAAGGATGACACGGGGATCAACCGCGCCTTCTGCAACTTCAACGATCGGCAGGGGGCGCGGAGCTTCGGCCTCGATCACATCGCGCGCGCGGCGCACGCCGTCGGGGCCCGCCAGATCAGGTTTCGTCAGCAAGATGATATCGGCACAGGAAATCTGATCTTCGAAAACCTCTGACAGCGGCGTTTCGTGGTCGATGCTCTGGTCAGCTAGACGCTGCGCATCGACGGCTGCAACGTTCGGTGCGAAACGCCCCGCGGCAACGGCTTCGGCATCGGCAAGCGCTATCACGCCATCGACCGTAATTTTCGAACGGATATCAGGCCAGTCGAATGCCTTTAGAAGCGGCTTCGGCAACGCCAGCCCAGAGGTTTCGATCAGAATGTGCTCAGGCGGGGGTTCAAGCGCCATCAGCGCCTCGATCGTCGGGATAAAATCATCCGCCACAGTACAGCAGATACAGCCGTTCGCCAGTTCCATAATGTTCTCGGCCGGACAATCCGGGATTGCACAGCCCTTCAAGATCTCGCCATCTACACCGACATCGCCGAACTCGTTTACAACCACAGCGAGCCGCTTGCCGCCGGGATTCTGCATCAGCTGCGTAATGAGGGTCGTCTTACCCGACCCGAGAAAGCCGGTGATTACCGTTACGGGGAGCTTTTCAAGGTTGGCCATGTCAGGTCTCTCCAAGGATAGGGGCTGCGGGTTCGACCGGCGGGACCCGGGCAATGCAGTTCTTGCGGAAGTGTTGGGGACGTTCGCGCCAGGGGATAAGCCCATCCGAGGTGGCGGCGTACTTAGCGGCACCCTCACGCACAGTATCTGCATCGGTTGCAGGATCGACGCGACCATAAACATAGGTCCAGCGGCCAGGCCCCCGAAGCACAACTGTGCATCCTTGCGAACAGTTAGACAGACACTCTACGGGCGTCAGGGAAACGCCTTCGATCCCGTGTCGCGCGAGCGTTTGATACAGGATGGACCCGGGGCGTTCCGCATCCTCCGGCGCGTCGCTCCCGCGGCGACACCGGGTGCAAACTAGCAGTTCAATCGGTCCAGAAGGTCGCGCCATGCGATGTCCAGTCCTCTGCAAGGACGGGCCTACGGGCGGAAGAGCGGCACCTTGCCGCTTGTCCGACACCGGGGCACCCCGCCCGGGTTCACTCGTCGTGCTGGCAGGTCTCCCGGCTTGCGGATGTCAGGGCAGATGCCCTGTCGGTCGTCCGGCCTTCCCGAACCGCAAAAAAGCGGTCAGTGGCCATAGGACGCCCTCTCCGGTCACGGTCGCGGGGGCGGCTGCGTTTCAGCCCGACGTTCGGGCCTCGCGCATTCCCTTTTCACCTGTTAGCACAGGCACCAGCAGCACCACATGCTCAGGCCCGCATGCCCGTGTCAAGATTGAAGGAGTCCTGCAAATGGATGACGTGACCCTCCGCCATAACGCGAAGATGAAGCGGATCAAGGCAGCCCGTGACAAGATGATGGAAACGAAGACCGAGGAAAAAGGTCTCATCATCGTTCATACAGGCGCCGGCAAGGGCAAATCATCCTCTGGATTTGGGATGATCATGCGCTGCATTGCGCACGGGATGCCCTGTTCGGTTGTGCAATTCATCAAGGGCACATGGGACACAGGCGAAAAGACGCTGCTGCGGGATCGCTTCGCGGATGAGTGCCGCTTTTTCGTTTCGGGCGAGGGATTTACCTGGGAGACGCAGGACCGCGAACGCGATGTGGCCGCGGCCCAAAACGGCTGGCGAATCGCAAAAGAACAGATCCTCGACCCAGACATTCAGTTTGTTCTGCTCGACGAGATCAACATCGCGCTGCGGTATGACTATCTGGACATCGATGAGGTGGTGGATTTCCTGCTGACCCGGAAACCCGCCATGACCCATGTGTGTCTGACGGGACGCAACGCCAAACCGGAGCTGATCGAAGCCGCCGATCTGGTGACCGAGATGACACTGACAAAGCACCCGTTCAAGGACGGGGTGAAAGCGCAGAAGGGCGTGGAGTTTTAGCGAAAGAGCTGATTCGAACCCAAGGCGGACACACTGTCTTTTTGTCCTTCGCGAACACAGCATTTCATTCAACAGACGCATTTCCAGGATCATGGGAAGAGCGGAGGTCATTCAATCGCGTATTCAGAGCCTATTTCCGACATTCCATCCGTGCACACACAAGATGAGCTCACAACGGTCGATCCGACTTCGGATATTCTTGAACACAAACCCGCGGGTTTGCTTGTGAGTGACCGGCGTCCAAGATCCGGCAAAGGCCTGCTTTATGATCCGGCCGAATTTCAAGTGATGCAACGAATTTTGAATATCGAAGAATTACGGTATTGTGATAAACGCAGCATATCAGGTTAAATCGACGCTATTCGTGATTTTGTCCCTGCTAGATCTATGGCTGAAGCGGTTTCAGGTAGAGGCCAGAAAAAGGAACCCAATTATGGCAAGTCGTCCTCCAAAGCGAAAGCGGCTTTCTCCAAGGGAAAAGAAGAACTTGAGTCTATCCAAGGACAGACGGGCCGACTGGTGGGAATACGATCGTAAGAAGGTCCGTTCGAAACACAGAGCTGTAAGCCATCGGGTCGCGCGTCGGGAGGCCATGCGAAACTTGATCTATGATCCCGACGCGGCGGAAGCACGATTCATACTCAAGCAGCGCAAGAGATGGAAAAAGGCACCCGGCATGACACTGTCTGACTATATTACCAACCGCAGGACGCAACGAAAGGCGATGTACAGAGCGCGAATTCTACGGGCGTTGCGGGCGTCTGAAAGCGATCTTTAGGATTTATCTGCATATTGACGGTTGGTGGAGGATGTGTCGCCCGTATCAACTGGGTTTTGGAATGCTCCTAACGTAAGCGCTCTGACGTGATTTGATCGCCAACTCGTGCGCTGTCTAACGCAACCGCATCAATGCTCCGAATGTCGAGAATGTTGCGTCTTGTGGGCACTAGGTACTACACTTTCGCAAATATGCTCGAATTTCCAGCAAACCAAGGCGGCCCATTTGGCTCTTTGAGGGGTATACAAGATGCGTATTGTATTATTTTGTCTTTGTTTTTTTCTTGTCCCGTTTTCGGCCACCGGCTCGGAACTCAATAGGATCATCGCTGCGGGCGCGCCGGTTGTAAAAATCGGACCGCAAGGATCGGATGGGCGCACGGATATCACAAGGTCTGTACAGATCGTCCCGGAAGTACGGGAGGATCGCCCGCTTCTTGTGGCACCAAACGATCAAGCCATTATCGTCGTTCACGAAACCGCTGAAGTCAGCATTGAAGGAATAGACCTGCGCCAAACGGGTAACACCGAGTTCGCGGTCTATGTCAATGGAGGTACACTGGAGATCAGCGATTGCAGGTTTCAGGGCGCTTTCCAAACTGCGATCTACGTTGCTGCAGGTAAGCTGATTGTGCGCAATTGCACCTTCGAAGAACCAATTGCAGGAATCTCGGCGCAGCCGGAAGCAATCCTGGAAATCTATGATGCAGAACTGTCTGGGACGAGTTTGTCTGGACTCGCAGGCACGGGTGCAAGCATCAAGATAGAACGCGTTCGCATTGCTCCGAACGGGGGAAATGGAATTCAGGTGCAGCGCGGAACATCGCTGGATGCCCGAACAATCGCTGTTTCGGGCAATGCGAAATATGGCCTCTTCGTCACGGACGACACCGCGCTAGCTTTGACAGGTGCAGGCTTTACCGGCACCGCGGAGATAGCAATTGCAGCACAGGATGCCGGCGATCTGGATATCAGTAACACCATAGTTTCCGGAGACATCGACACGGCATTATTGCTCAATAATCCTTCATCACTGGAGATTTCAGATTTTCTGCTCGCTGCCGCGCAGAAGCAAATTGAAGTCTCCGGTGTCCGCAACGCCCGGATTACGCGGGGGCAATTGCAGGGACGCTCCGAACGGGCCACGGCGATTTTTCGAGACACTCCCGGCCTCGTTCTCAGTTCGGTGAGTTGGGATGGACCGGGACAGGCGCTTTCGCTGATGGGGGAACAGTCCAAAACGCATGTATTGGACAGCATGATTGTCGGAGCAACCGGGCACGCCGTAACCTTGTCAGAATTCCAGACCGATGCTGGCGCGGTTCGTCTAGAGAACCTGATCGTGACAAATATGGGTGAGGACGCGACGGCGGTTTACGCCAGAAACGGCGGAGAGTTCGGACTTCTCAACAACCGATTTGCGGTGCAGCGTGCAGGCGCGATTTACCTTGACGAGAGCCGCCTTCAGCACAGCGAAGGAAACGTTGTCGTCTCGCTGCCGTCCCGCATTGACGCGCGTTTTCTAGTGCAAAGCGATGCCGAGACGGAAGCCATAGCAATCGATGACGGTAAAGCTCTTTCAGTTCTTGAAAGGGGACGCGACCAAAATGAGCATCTGCATCCCGGGTTCCAATCTGTTTCGGTTTCGGAACTATTACGCAGGTTGGCCGACGAGACCCCGGATCTGGCAGCTGAAATACTGCCGCTTGCCGCAACGGGGGCACCGATCCCAGCGTCTTCCCTCGCCTCTGGGCTTCTGGTTCTAGGTAGCTCAGCTGACGCCGATCAGACGCTTCGCCGGATTTTCCTTGAAGGGCCAAACGAGCATACGGAATGGAATAAACCGTCGTCCCTTTTATCTTTTTTCGGACCTGACGGCGCACCTGTGAACGCTCTTTGGAAAGACGGGTCATATCTTGTTCCTGAAGGGACGCTTGCGGCAAAGATGGATGGTGAAACTGTGTCGATCCTTCCTGCCACGGGTGACTATCTGATCTCTCCCGCAATCTTCGATAAGCCAAGCCTGGTCTGGCAGGACAAAGATGGCAAGGGTGTTCTTGGTGAGGCCGTTCGATTCAGACCAAGGGAAGAGCGTGCGTTATTGTTGCAGGGGTTGCCTGTGCCCTGGCGCGCATTCCATGTCCCCGGCGGAGTGGCAAGAATTGAGGCGGTAACGGGTCCCGGGCGCGACGCCACTTCCGTTGCGCATGATCGCCTTGTGCCCTTGATTACGGAAATTAACAAAGCCCATGAGGCGCAAGACTTCGGGAAACGCTGGGAATTGATCCTTCAGGCCAATCGGTATCTTCAGATCATCGCGGCCTTCGGGGATGCCGAAGATTCAGCACGGTTGGCAGCGTTCCAAGGGTCCCACGCTGATTACCACATCCTCAGGGCGCTTGCCGGCCTTTCCATGCGGATTGGCGGAGCGGCGACCACCACGATGCGCGACTTCATCGACTGGCAAATCGAGCAAGGCCCAGACGCTGCAAAAACACAAAGCCAGCTGCGAATGGCGGCAGCAACGGGCGATGATCATGCGCTTCGGGCACTGTTGCTTCTGCACGACGACTTGGCTGCGGAATTTCCGGATAAACCTGTATATTTGGCCTTGGACGTGCTTTGGCTTGCACCGCCCGAGATATCCCTACCGCGCTACCGCGACTTTCTGAAACGCGCGCGCACCGAAATGCTTGCCAGCATCGACGCCGGTGAACCCATTAGCTTGGATTACCAATTGATAACGTTCTGGCGGGCAGTGGGATATGCGTCGGCGCTTTTCGCGGCCCATGGAACTCCGGAGGACGATGCGCTCTTAGCCTTGCCGTTACCAGCAACCGGGGAGATTACCGAGCTTTTGCCCTTTGTCGCGGCTCCCGAGCGGATAGCAGGAGCGTACTTCGGCAATCTGGGTGATGTGTCTGTGGTTCGCAGAAGAGAACTGACCCGGAGAGTCGGTGATATCTTTTGCCGGGCAGCTACGATGCGTCCCGATACAGTCCGAGCAGGTTTGCGTGGCGACGTTGTGCAGGAGGTTTATCTGGCTCTGGCTGAAAGAGCGGATGACCCCCAGAGTTTTCTAAACTTCCTTCGAAACATCTCTGAGCTCACGGCAACGCATTGCCGACCCAGCGGCATAGCTATGGAGGTGGGCAGCATTGGAAACGAGACGCCTGAGCGTGAGGAACAGCGCAAGTTCGGCACCATGTCTCATGATATGCGCTGGTGGTATCGCCCCGTGCGCGCACGCACCCTGGCCGCTGAATTCACCGAAGATCCGACAACAGAGATGCACGGGCTGGGTGCCTTTTCGGCGGAAGAACTGGCGGAAATGGCGGGCAATCCAAAGGCCGACCATTGGGATGCGCTGCTCTTGCAGCACTCTCTGATCTCTGACGCCTGGACCAATCAGGAGTGGCACGCCCCCTTTGGATCAGAAAGGCGATTGTTCCGGCTTCGCAACGCGGGCGGTGCCGGCGCGTTTGGGATATTGGGCTATGTGGATCTTCGACCACTCATCACCGACAATCGTCTTTTCCTTGTGATCGGCCATTCCATCAACACCCGTAATGACGATGGCCCAAGCGCCGCAATAACACGACAGTACGACGAACCTGAATTTCGCGATAATGGGTTTCGCGGCACGTTCCACAAGGTGACACTCTCGCGTGACGGGCAACTCAGCGAGGCGGAGCATGTCGCGACTTTGCCGGATGGCACCCAGATTTTCGAGGTGCCTTATTCGGGTGATCTGTTCGATACACGGGTTCATATGGATTTGCGGTATTTGGACATGGCGTGGCAACTGGACTTTGCGCTTTTCCGGTCCGAATTGGCGCTGCGCGAGAATTTTGCGCGCGCGTTCGATGCGGAGGTGCAATGATGTTTAGACTTGCTCGCAAAACAGCGTTTGTGTTTTCCGTCGCCCTTTCGGCGCAATTGGCCCTGTGGCCGTCGGACGCCCTAGCCAATTCGCCAGACGTCTGTGCCCGGGACGGGACTGCGTTGGACGGATTTCCGATCACGCTACGCTATCGGTTTCCTGTCGACATATCCCCTTCGGGGGAGATCGACTTTCCCGTATTGCCCGACAACGATCTGTTTCCCAACCCGGTCATGGGCGCCAATTCGATGTCTTGCGGCAGCGGCGGCGGTATGTCGGGCGTGATGAATTGCGCCGCACAGACAATTGCATCGGTGGCGGGCGACCCTGTGGCAAAGGCCTCGATGGAGGCGGTGGCCAAGGCCATTGAGGACGCGACGTCCCAGACACGGACCATGAGGGAAGCCCCTTCAACCGAACCGCTGGGTCCCGAAGAAGAGAGATACGCCGAGGTCGCGCTCCAAGTCACACCGGTGTTTCAACCTGGTGTGCCGACGGTTATTCAGCTGAGACCGTCTTCCGACATCGCGATGCGCACCAACGATCAACTCAGTGACGTCGAACGGCTTCGCCTGGCCGGCACCATAGACGAACAACTCAAAGTGATGGGTGGATGGAGGACGACCCTTCCAGCAGATGTCGGCGATGGGATTGCCCGAGGAAACCCGGTCGTGGCTCCGGCACCGACGCTTACGGTGCCCGGCGCACGCATTGTTGGAACCACAGCGCCATTCGCCCTGCCGGAGGCGTGCAGACCATTCATGACCGCCTTGCAAGAGCGCGCAAATCTGGCTGCAAAGCGGGCGGATATGGCGCGTGATCTGCAACGGTTGGAAGAAACAATCGAAGAGCGGCGCGGCGCGAAAGACGAAGGCTGGTTGCCATCTCTGCTGCCTTTCCTGGAGCCTGAAATGCTTTCGGATGCGATCACGGGTGACGCGCCATGGTTGTTGCGCGCGGTGCGCGTGGCCGAGCGTAAGCAAGAGTTGCTTGACGAGATGGATGATCGGGTGGCCGCCGCAGATGCAACGGTTGATCTGGAGGCCGGCCGTCTGCGAGAGGCCGATCACGTTCGGGACATCGAAGCCATCAAGTCTGATCCCCAGCGTCTTTCCGAGGAAGAGACACGTCGGCGCGACGCAATGGTCGACGCCACGCGGCAATTGGAGACACTTCGTTGGCAACGCCACGAGGGCGAGAAAGCTTACGTAGAGAAACTCGCCGGGTTCGACGCCATGATGGCCGCAGCGGATGCCACCAACAATCCCCAGATGCGCGATCAGATAGCGGAGATGCGGGATGGGCTCGTGCGGTCGCGCGACAGCTGGCGCGACTCCCAAGAGAGAATGATGGCCGCGCGGCAGGCTGATGTGAACCGCCAGATGGCCCAGAACCGCGAGGATGGAATTGGCCCCGAAGTGGACGGTTTGGCAATTCTGGAAGCCGAAGGAAAAGACCCTCAGGCCGAGATTGTGGACGTCGCACGCGAAGATGCCCGGCAACGAGCACAGAGCCGTGCCGATACTGATACATTTTCTGCAGCCAGAGGTGATTTCAAGGTCGCCACCGCCGAGGATTTTCTGGAGGATGCTTATCAGGCAATCCCCTCCAACACAGCCCAGCGTGAGCAATTCTATCGGAATGCAGGGCTGCTTGCGGAAGGCGCCGTCGAGGGCGGCACTCAAGCACTTTACGCCACTGCGGCCTTAGGTGCCGCGGCGGCCGATCTGGCTGGAGAGGATTACGAAAGGCGCCTAGCCGCCCTGACCGGCCGGGAACCGGTCAACGACCCTGACAAGCTGCGTGCCCTCAATGAAGCAGGAGAGCGGGTTGGTGGCACGGACATGGGCGTACTTAAGGATGGGTTCTCGCGCCTTGCCGGTTCCGCGTACAGAGCCTTCGAACAAGCCGATCAAGATACGGCATTGCGTGGCTTCGGCCGGAGTTCTGGCATGTTCGTCGCTGAAGAGGCCGCGATCCTTGGTGCTGGCACTGGTCTGTTTGCAGGCAGGACTGCAATCTCGCGTGCATTGAAACGGGCGGAAGATACCCTTCCGTCTCGCACCGGCGGGGCGGCGAGTGTCGCGAATGAAGCAACGGATGGCGGAGCGGCGTTACAGCGGGGATCCACCGCGTCACCTGTGCCAGGTGCTGATGATGATCTGCCTGGCGCACCCGTCACTTCGTCTTCATCATCCGGCACAGCTTCGGCAAGTGGCGACGAATTCGACGACCTCGGTTTCGGTGAGAGCTTTGACACAAGCACAGCTCCCGATGCTGAGCTTGCCCCGGCAACCGGGTCGAACAATCAGCCTGTTGTTGAAGGTCAGGGTGTGGCAACCGGTACGAATGAGGCGCTGCCCAGCACAAATCTGGCAAACCGTACTGAATTCGATGACCTTGGTTTCGATGAGACCTTTGGCACCGCGACAGTTCCCGACGCAGAGCTTCCCCCAGGATCCGCACCGACCACTCAGTCGGCCACAACAGGCCAGGGTGGCGCCACCGGAATGACCGGCGCGTTGGCTGGTGCGAGATCACCTCCGTCACAGGTGCCGGGGGATACAACCCTGATCCAGCCAAACGCGGCACCTCAGGTCGGGGCAGATGGCAAAATCCGGACACCGGAGGCAGACGCGCCGACCGTTGCCATGAACCTGGAACCAGATGGCGGGACACCTGCTAACGTGGATGCATTGCGCCCGACTGAGCGTCTCGCTCCACCGGGTGAGGGGTCAACGCCAACACCCGACGATATCGCACCAGGACAGAGTGTGGCCGCTGATGCGACGACAGCCACACCGGCGCCTGATGCGACTGTTCGGGATCCTGTGATTTCAGACGCGGACGCGGCGCGACTCACGCGGCGGTTGGAGAACCCGGCTGAAGGCGCCGGACTGGTTCCGCAAGAGCCTGCGCCCACACAAATCCCTGCCGGCACAGCCAGCGCAGCCGGAGGAGGCACCGTGGCCGGTGGCGCCGGTCCGGCCATATCCACTGCGGATGCGATGCGTTCGACCCGGCGGTTGGACAATCCGTCAGAAGGCACGGGTCTGGTACCGGACGAGGCGCCGCCAGCGCAATCGTCTGTTCCGCAAGATGGTGCCGGTACGACCACCGCTGATGTGGATCCCGCGCGCGTGACCCCGACCGCCCCCCCTCCGGCCAGTACAGCAGGCTCTGCTTTAGGTTCCAGAACTGGCACCGGTGGTGAAGTTGACCTCGCCTTGGCCCAACCATCGCCACAAGTGGCACCGGGCGGCACTGCGGGACCTTCTCCCACGGCGTTGGACCCTCTCCAGCCTGCCGCGCAACCGGTCGTGCGTCCTTCATCGTCGCAATCGGGATCCGGCACCGGAACCTCATCGCCGTCGCAAGCGCCACGTACGGACCGGGATGCGCCGACCGCCAACGTGAATGCGAATGCGGTGCCCCCGACGGGATCTGGAGTATCCGCTGCGCGAAGTCCTGACGCTGTACCTGACCCCGATGCCACTGTGTCGTTTGACGGGCAAAGTGGAGATGTCACGGCCGATGTGAACGGGCCATCACAAGGCGACATAACGCAGGATTTCGATCCCGACGCGACGCTCGGCCCGGATGCAAATGATGTATTTGCTGGCGCGCCCGCGATAGGAAGTGGTCAACCGACGTACGCGCCCCCTCAGACCCCAGCCGGTACCCCGGTCCCCTCGCGCATTCCGGTTTCCGCTGAAGCGCGCGAGGCGATCGGAGCGGTCGCCAAAAGGCAATTGGACCCGATACCAAACTCGCATCGCTTCGATCCACCCGATAAAACGGACGTGCCGGCAGATAAGGGATACCTCTTCGACAAGGACCTGAGCGATACCTCCGACCTTCCGGAAATAACAAGAGAAGTGGTGGGTCGGCCACAGAATTTAGCTCCCCCGCGCAGGGATCGGATCATATTTCCCGGTGATGGGTTCATAACCCCTGAAGGCAATCCCGTGAAGCTTGAGCTCCTTAATCGAGGCGGAACTTCCGGCGTCTTCACCAACATAATTGACGACAGCGTGGTCAAGATTGCGCCACTGGAAAAAGTGGCCCCTGACATTGTTGGCGAGAAAATCATCAAGCAACTAGAAGAAGTGCATGCCCGCGACATTATCGGTGAGAAAATTGACAAGCGGCCCGACGAGCGTCGCGGCTTGCGGTTCATCGAGCGTAATCCGGTAAGAGAGCAATTCATCCTTCAAGACCAATATGGGAAAAGGTACCTCGTCCGCATCGAAGAAAATCTGCAATTAAAGAACGGGTTCCAGAATGCCGCGCAACGGTTCGCTGCCAATCCGCCCAACGAAATGCAGCAATTGACCATGCAACTCGCCATTCGTGAGTTGAACCGACGCGGGATTGCATGGACGGATCACAAGATGACAAATTTTGACATCGTTGTCGATCGGAACTCGAGAACCGGGTACAAAATGGTCCTTTTCGATTATGGCGGCTTTGTTCCGGTCAACGGTCCTACACCCTTCGCTCGCTATCAGAACGCCCGAGCCCTGCAGGCATGGACGGATAGCACGCCAACAAGAGATCCGGTTATTTATAAATACCGCAGTATGCTGAGCGCCCTCGATACCATAGATCAGCGAGTTTTTGGCAAACAGATTGAAGACCTGCCAATGACACCGGGTTTAAGACATCGCGCCCACCAGTACAGGCAACTCGCCTCGGTCTCAGCTGAAGAGCTTGAGTATCTTGCCAAACTTGCGCTTGGTGACGATTTTGATTTGCCGCCGATCAAATAATAGGGATCTGCAAGAGACGCGATCAATGGTCGGGTTTCGTCGAAGTTGCCACTCCGATCCGCCCATCCGTACTGGCCCGCGCGCACCGCGACCCAACTTCGTCTGTTGATTGATAGATTTTTGCATTTTTGCTTGTTACTTGGTTGGTATGGATCTTTCCCACTGCATCCCGACCGGGAAATTTGACGTCGCCGCCGTGCAACGCGCAGCGCAGATCGGCCTCCCAGGCATCAATCCGATTTTGGGCGACTTGTTGGAGTGGTTGCAGGACTATAATTGGCCTGTTGCGTCTGCAATTCACGATTTGCTGAAGGACGCCGGGCCCGAGATTGTTCCTCACATCGAAGCAATATTGAGTTCTGATGACGAGATATGGAAGTACTGGGTTTTGGCTTTGGTAGAGGATTTGCCGCGTCAAACACTGGATGAGCTTGATGTTAACCTCTTCGTGCGAATATCGGAAAATCCAACTGATACTGAACGCGAGGAGGAGATCGACACTAGCGCGGCCCAGGTGTTGGAGATTATTGGACCGAAGCAGCTCTGATAGGACAGGGGTCTATCCAATCTGCGATTATCCAAGTTTATTGACTAAACAAAAAACGCTGCGGGGACTGTAGTTGAGTGTTAATTGCGAGTTTGCAGTTGACATAGATGGAACGGTAGTCGCGCGGTCGCACCACAGTGCTGCGACGCCCTCTGCGACTTGATGCGTGCGTGGAGGCGCATTTCGCTGCACCTGCATCAGGCGGCTTAGTCCCGCAAGTCGTCCGTCAATGCATCTACGGTGAAGGCCGTTTCTAACTCCGTCGCGACTTTGCTATTATTAAACGGAAAGCAAATCGAACCGACAACCGAGCGCCGCAAGCATAAATCAGTGCCTGATCGCTATGTTGTCTAGGCAAGTGAAGGTTTCGCATCAGATGACACAAAACAAGTCGCCGCACGACATGAACTTGGAGCAGAAGACAATCAGAGCCCTGGCTTGGATGGTAGAGCAATATCTAAGGAGCGACGATGGCGTCCTTGACAACATGTCAATACATGCAGGCGAACTTGCTTTGGAAGCTTTGGCCGAACATGGGTTTGTAATCTGGGTTGATCGCGCTCGAACAGCGAACTGGACAGACGAAGGCCAGCGGCTTCTCAACGGTCACGAATAGCCCCAAAGATCAATGGGAGCTTTAGGCCGCGTAGCAAAGCTTCGGCAAATCCGCGGTTAAGAGCTGCTTCGAGCCCAAAGCGGAAATGGCTTCGCCAAGACGCTCGCACGCGCAGCAACGCGACTGGCCGTGACCGTCCGCTCAGTCTTCGTAGGAAGAGCGGGCACTTACTCAAATTGCAGCGAGTCCAGGGGCATCGAAGTTTACTCTGCGGACGAAACGGCTATTCGAAGCAAGGCAACGTCCAAGCTCCGAATAGTATACTACAACGCCCTAAGAAATTGAGTCGAATAATCGATTTCGAGATTCTACCATCGGTTTTTGGAATGCTGTGATTGCCTTGCGGCGGTGCGCTCTGCACAGATGAACCAATGAGTTAACCTTCTAATTGGCGACTTCGCCTTTGGGGAGAAAGGTACGCCCCAGTTTCCAGGACGCGTCGTCCCTAACGTTCCCGGTAATAACGTATTCTTGGATCGGGGCCAAATACAAAGGCTCGTGCCGTTCCCATTTGTAGGAATAGTAAGCCCGCTTGCGTACTGCATTATCCGAAATGGTGAACACAGACTGCGCGCCGGACAGCCCATCGATGCCAGGGATGCCAATTGGTTTGCTTTCAATCAATTCCGGGTCGACACCCATCTCAGAAAGGAGTGTCGGCTCAATATCCGAAAGAGTGACAGGTGCGTCTGATGTCTGCAAGGGCTCTGTTGCGGATCCCGCAGCCTTTGCCAGAAATAGCGGGCATCCCCGGGCTTTGAGATTATTGAAAAACTCGTCCCCGGGATCACTTGGATTGAGCCACATATCCGGAGACCGTCCACTGCCGTGGTCTCCTACGACGACGATGGCCGCGTCTTCATAAACACCGATTTCAATAAGCGTATCGACGAATGTACCGAGCAGGCGCACAACGCCTAGCGCTTGTTCGACAACAGTTTCGCGGGAATACTCAACATCCACGTACTCGAGATTTCGGTCAAAGCTGATGGGGATGTGCAAGCCAAAAAGATGGATAAACTTGAATGTCGGTGGTTGCGCGGCCACCCGCGCCTCTGGCAGTACATCCCGAAGGGAAGTGTTGTCGCCCGTAAGCACGGGCTTTGGGTGGTCCAACTGCGCTGAAGCTGTTGCATCCGTGGGGCTCGACGCTTTCCCGCGTCGCTCTTCGAGCCGGTCATTCAGTTCTACCGTGGCGCGCTTCGCCCATACGGGAAGGGATCGGAGCATTCCAAAATAAACGACGCGGGTGTAGTTGAGGAATTCGAATCTCTGTTCGATCGAGTTATCTGCGACGGTCGGGGATGAAAAGACGGTGCCGGGTATCGACGGATAAAGCTCTGATCGAATCCCCGTGGACCGTAACTTGCCGGGCAGCGAGGTGTCATCGTAGGCGTCAGCAACATAGTTCCATGCGGGCTTTGAATTGTCGTAGAACGCGCCCGTTAAAAGGGTCGGGATGCTGGGGAAGGTCTGTTTTGACGAAGCGACGGCATCAGGAAAATACGTGAAGCCTGGCAATTGGCCCGCCAGTTCGGGATGTAGGTCAAGTACAGTGTCGAGGACATCACACTGAAACTCATCAAGGACCAGCACGATAGCGTTCTGGTTTTCGGAGAACTGCATGGATTGCGATGTGTCCACCGAATAGATCGGCGTGTTCAGAGCCCGCACCTGGCCCGCGGATTGCACACCGATCAATACGGCCTGGACACCGATAATCAGTAAACTGACGGCGCGGACGGTCTGTGCGGTCCGCAAATCTGAAACCATTTGCGATACAAACAAGGGGATCAGCCAGAAGGCGACCCCAGAAATGGAACGTCCCAAGGGCTGCGACCAATCGACCTCGGTTCCATCCAATGCTCCGAAGCCCCAGCCCAGATAGGTACCCTGCAAGACGGCGCCGAGCGCAAGTGCCGCTACAGCAGCTGCTATCCTTGGGCGGAACGAGGCTGGAAGCAGCCGTTGGAGCGCTGTAACGGCAATGAAGCCCAGAGCCGCAACTGCGACGGCCATAAACGCACCGGCTGTAACGACCTCCCAGAGAACAACTTTGAACGCGCTGTAGTTGTCGATGTAGACGATGGTCGGGCTGAACAGCAGGAGCGTCGACGACAAAGCAAGCAATGCCACAATCAAAGTAAGCTTCAAATCAACCTCGCATGGGACAATGCTGAAACCGGCCAGCCACCTCAATTCACTCCTATGAACATATGCGACGGTTGCAGGAGCGCAATCAGACTTACACGCCAAAGCCCGTACAGCGGCCACAAACAAACGTTCAACGTATTTTTCCTTCGTGCGGCCGCAAAACGGCCACAAATTCTGTGAAAAACGTGCAAAACAACGGGTAGAGCTTCTTCAGATGCGGTCAGCTTCCTTCGCACTCTTCTTGATACTGTTGCCTGCGACGCAGGCTCACGCCTATGTCGATCCCGGGTCGGGCAGTGTCATCGTTACGACAATTCTGGGCTTGCTAGCGGCGATTGGATATACGTTTCGCAAGTATTTTTATCGGATGAGACGGATGCTTGGGGTGGGCAGCACGCCTGACCCGATGGACAAAGAAATCTAAGCATGAATCAAATGGTAGAAGCGAATTTAGGGTCTTTTCGAGATCCAGCTAACCGCGTCTATCATCACCAAGATCCAGCGACCGGTGGCAAACGTGTTCTACGTGGTATAGATCAAATCACGTTGAACAACTTTAATGCTCTGGCTGAGGAAGACTTCTTTCAGAAGCTTCTTGAGAACGGTCGGATTGTTAGAACCACGCTGCTTGATGCAGATGACCCCGTCGCATCCGAAATTCTTAGGGATGGCTGGTCCGGGGTGATGGAGCACGAGACCGTTCCTTTCGTTTCCTATCCATATGAGTGGACGTTCTCAATGCTCAAGGATGCAGCGTTACTGCAATTGAGTATTCTCGAAGCAGCCCTTGAGAATGGCTGGACTCTAAAGGATGCAACACCTTTCAATATTCAATTCATCGGCTGCCGTGCTGTCTTTATAGATTTACCCTCCTTTGAGCCTTGGACCGAAGGCGAGCCATGGGTCGGTTATCGTCAGTTCTGCTCGATGTTTCTTATTCCGCTGATGCTGCGCTCGCACCTGGGTCTCGACCATACCACTATTCTGCGATCTAACATCGACGGCCTCGCGCCGACCGAGGCAATCAAGTATTTCACCGGACTCAAACGGCTCAAAAAAGGTGTACTCAGCCACGTTGCCCTGCCTGCTAGCGTTGAGAAATCAATAGCCTCTAAAGAGCGCGACGATGCACCTGCAAAACTACGGAAGCATAGAAAACAATCTGTGGCGATGGTCGTCGGCCTTGTGCAAAGCCTCATCAACTTGGTCAAGCGTCTTAAGTCCGATATTAGCCATACCGATTGGTCGCAATACGACCAAACCCACACCTATAAAGAAGATGATTTCGACGCGAAGAAGAGCTTTGTCGAAAAATACGCAGGAACAGCTGACCGTAAAGTGATCTGGGATATAGGGTGTAACACCGGAACCTTCTCAAAAGTCTGCAGCCCCCATTGCGATACGGTTTTGTCCGTCGATGGGGACCATGATGCTGTCGACAAGCTTTATCTGCGAGAGAAGGAGTCTGATCGTTCCAATCTGTTACCAATGGTCATGGACCTATCTAATATTTCGCCGGGTCAGGGCTGGGCCGGCAGGGAACGAGCGGCTTTTGACGATCGAGGCAGCCCAGATCTGGTGCTCTGCCTTGCTCTTATTCATCACATTCGCCTGTCGGCGAATATTCCTAACAGCTTTTTTCTAAGATGGCTCAGATCGCTCAACTCGGATGTCATTCTGGAATTTGTGACACGACAAGATGAGATGGTTGTCAAACTGCTCACCAACAAGAAAGAACAATATCTCGACTACGACCTTCCCCAGTTCATCGAAGAATGCGGCCTTTTCTTTGATATTGAAGATCGTATTTCTCTGAAAAACGGCAGACGCGAGCTGTTTTTTCTGACGCCCAAAGCGTAATCTATGATTTGGTCAACCCTCGAAATTTTGCTGTTCCCGATCATCTGGATTATGGAGAGAATCTTGGAACTGTATCTGCAACTCAGCTCCTCGGCTGGGTTGTCGGTTGTACTGCTAAGCATCACGGCCATGATCGTATGTGTGCCCCTGCAAAGGCGCGCGCGCGCAATGGAGGCCCGGATCTCAGCCCGGATGCAGCAGGTCGGAAAGCAGGTGCGCGCCCTAGATGCAGGCCTAACCGGAGAGGCGCGGTTCCACGCAACAGAGACGGTCTACAAGGCGCATGGTTATCACCCGATTCAGTCCATCGGTCAGGGCGCAACGATCTTTGCCTTACTACCCGTTCTGTTATCGGCGGTCTTCGTTTTCTCAGAGTCTCCATTGATGGCCGGGAAGAGTTTTCTGTTTGTCCCCGATTTATCGGAGCCCGACGGTGCGCTGGGCGGGATCAATCTGCTCCCCTTCATTATGACCGGGATCACTTTCGTTGATGCGGCGATGCGCTTTCGCAATGACAAGGGCGCGCGCCTTAAATTCTACATCGTTGCTGTCGCGCTGTTCGCTTTAGTATACAGCATGCCAGCATCGCTTGTGCTCTACTGGTCCGTGTCAAATGTGTTCTCCTGCCTGTCCAATTTTCGACAAGGCAAGAAAAACTAGGCGACATTTGACCTCTTCCTTCTTTAGTTCGACCAGTTCGACGCGTAGTAACGTATCGCTTGCCGCCTCGGGCAGTCCTCCTCCCGCAAGCGTCTAGCTCCGCTGCAATCTGGCGTAGGGACGCACTAATCCAGTGATTGACGGTGCTGGATTTTGGGCTTGTGCGGCACTTCTCGTGTCCGCCTTGGGGAAGTCTTACTAGGGCGCTGCGCGCCGAACTCGGTCGACGATCGGTTTGGGCTGCAACAGCATCCGAGCGCTCACTCTGCGCGCCGGTCGTTGGCGACGGTTTCGTCGGCTGCCGTGCGACGAGTGTCGACGTCGACCATACAACAATCGATTGACCATCTGGTAGGCGCTCTGACAAAGGAGGGCGCGTTGCCTTCGCGTTCTCGCCAGCGGGGCGCGCAAGTTTGAGGTCACCAATATGTCACGCGCGTTGATGGTTCAGGGCACCGGCTCGAACGTCGGGAAATCGCTTCTTGTCGCGGGGCTTTGCCGCGCGGCCCGGCACCGCGGTCTGTCCGTGGCGCCATTCAAGCCGCAGAACATGTCAAACAATGCCGCTGTCACAAGTGACGGGGGTGAAATCGGTCGGGCGCAGGCGCTTCAGGCACGAGCCGCCGGTCTGCCGCTTCATACCGATATGAACCCGGTTCTTCTGAAACCCGAAACTGATGTCGGCGCACAAGTGGTTGTCCAGGGCAAACGTCTAACAACCGTGAAAGCACGGGACTACCAAACGCTGAAGCCAAGGCTCTTAGAATCGGTTCTGGAAAGCTATGAACAGTTGAAAGCCGCCCACGACCTGATCCTTGTTGAAGGAGCGGGCAGCCCCGCCGAGGTGAACCTGCGGGACGGCGACATCGCCAATATGGGGTTTGCCCGTGCCGCCGATGTGCCTGTAATTCTTGCAGGCGATATCGACCGGGGCGGCGTTATCGCCCAGATCGTGGGCACACAGGCGGTAATCGACCCGGCTGATGCCGAAATGATCTCGGGCTTTGTGATCAACCGCTTTCGCGGCGACCCAAGCATATTCGACGACGGATACAGACTGATCGAAATGCGAACCGGATGGCCCGGCTTTGGGGTCTGCCCCTGGTTCCCTGACGCCTGGAAACTGCCAGCGGAGGACGCGCTTGATCTGAACGCGCCAAAGCGTTCCGAAGGTCTGCACATCGTCTGCCTCGCCCTAAGTAGGATCGCGAATTTCGACGACCTTGATCCACTGGCACAGGAACCGGAAGTGCGTCTGACGATCCTTGGACCCGGGCAAGCAATCCCTGGCGATACAGACCTCGTGATCCTACCCGGGACAAAGTCCACACGGGGTGATCTTGCATTTTTGCGCGCGCAGGGTTGGGACATTGATCTTGCGGCGCATATCCGGCGCGGCGGCCATGTGTTGGGGATCTGCGGAGGGTTTCAGATGCTCGGCCAAGACGTGGCCGACCCCGACGGGATCGAGGGACCCAAAGGGTCTGATCCGGGCCTAGGCCTGCTTGCTGTAGCGACGCGCATGACGCCGAAGAAGCGTCTGACCGAGGTCGACGCGGTCCACGCGGCGTCCGGCCAGGCTTTTCAAGGGTACGAGATTCACATTGGCGAAACCGAAGGGCCGGATCGCGCGCGACCCTTCGCATACATCAATGGGGCGCCGGAAGGGGCTGTAAGCCCCGATGGGCACGTTTCCGGCAGCTATCTGCACGGGATGTTTCGGAACGATGCCTTCCGTTCAGGTTTTCTGCAGCATTTGGGCGCGCCGTCTGCTGGCATCGGGTACGATACCACGGTTGAAGCAACGCTGGACGCGCTCGCAGCACATCTTGGGGAACATCTGGACGTCGATGGGTTATTCGCCGCCGCGCGTTAGTGCGGCGGACAGGCGCGACCAGGCTGGCTTGGACCCGGGCAATCCGATCCGTATCCAGCGTGTGGAGTATGGAAAGATGCGCGTCCAAATTCCCGCGCGCGCAAGCCGGTCCCGCGCCGCCGGGGCATCATTGGTGTCATAGGTCCGAAACAGGGCGGTTCCGCCGACAAGCCGCCATCCCGCTTCCAAGGCCAATGCATCAAGCCGCGTGGCATCTGCGGTCAGTCGGCGAACTGTCCGGTCTTGCCAGGACCTGTCGTCCAGCGCGCGCCGACCAACCGCAATCGCCGGGCCGCTGACCGCCCAGGGTCCGGCAAGGCCCCGCAAACGCGCGATTGTCTCGGGACCACCCAGAGCAAAGCCCAACCTCAGGCCCGCCAGCCCATAGAACTTTCCAAAGGATCGCAGAACGACGACGCGCTCTCCAAGCTCCGCCAAGGCGGGGGCAAGGGAACACTCAGGGTGCGGGTCGGCAAAGCTTTCGTCGACCACAAGTAAGCCGACGTTTTCACTCAACGCCTTCAGTTCTCCGGGCGACCAAATGCGCCCGTCCGGATTGTTTGGGTTCACGACGATGCCGATGTCGGCCCCCGCCAGACCTTGCGGTTCCGGGACCTCTTCGACCGTCCAACCCTGGTCCCGAAGGGCTCCGCTGTGCTCGTTATATGTTGGGGTGACAACGCGGGCGCGCCCTTGCGCCTTCAGCCGTGGAATAAGCTGGATTGCCGCCTGCGCCCCGTTCAAGGCTGTAACTGCAGCCTTGGTTCCGTAGGCGCGGGCCGCAAGAGCTTCGAGTGCTGTGATGTCCGTCGTCGTGGACAGGGTCGACAGGCTATGGTCGGGAAATGCGCCAACCGGATAAGGGACAGGGTTTATGCCTGTCGAAAGGTCCAGCCAGTCCACCCCGCCATAGCGGGCCTTGGCCCTGTCTATATCACCGCCGTGATCGCGCATTCCGACCTCAGATCATTGCGAGCGCCAAAAGACCCGCACCGCACAGAACCACCGCGCGAACGTAAAGCGCAAGGGCGCACCGCAGCGCGCCAGCATCCGGATCGGGGGCGCCCGTGTTCACCCAAGGTTCGTCAGCAATGCGATCGCCATAGACGCGCGGGCCCGACAGGCGAACATTCAAGGCCCCGGCCATCGCCCCCTCGGGCCAACCCGCGTTTGGGGAGCGATGCTTGGGTGCATCCCTGATCATGGTCTGAAATGACGTAGCGGGCTGCCTCGACACAATTCCGAAGACCAGCCCCGTCAGGCGTGCCGGAACCAAGTTGACCAGATCGTCAAGACGTGCCGCCGCCTTGCCGAAGTCTTCGTACCTGGCATCACGATGCCCGATCATCGAATCAAGCGTGTTGATGGCCTTGTAGGCCACAAGGCCGCAAAGCCCACCGACCAGCCCCCATATGAGCGGCGCGATGACACCGTCAGATGTGTTTTCTGCAAGGCTTTCGGTCGCTGCGCGTGCAATGCCGGGTTCATCAAGCTTCGATGGATCGCGACCGACGATCATCGAAACAGCCTTTCGTGCGGTTGAAAGATCACCTCCTGCCAAGGGATGCATGACTGCCGCAATATGATCGTAAAGCGAACGCGCGGCGATCCAGGGCCAGGCCAGGATCGCGCCGAACACCACTCCCAAGACACTGCCCGGAAGGACCCATTGAAGGACGAGCGCGGGCACCATCGTGGGCACCAAGACAACGACCACGCAGGCCACGCCCATCGCCTTGCGGCGATTAGGTGTGCCGCAGTTCCAGCGCATCTCTAGGGCCGAAACCAGCGCGCCAATCCATGTCACAGGGTGGCCAATCCGGCGATAAAGCCCGTCAGGCCATCCGATCATGGCGTCGAGCGCCAGTGCAAGCGCCAAGGCGGCGGCGAATGTCATCGACCTCCCCCCGTAGGAAAGCGAATGACAGACGTATAGCCCGCATTCCGCATGGCATGCTCTGCAAAGGAGGGTACCGTACCGGGTGCAAATATAACCGACCGGGCCGACCCTGTATGCGCCCGGGCGACCCCCAATGCACCAAGGCGCTGGGCGATGTCTACCGTCGGGTCTCCCTTTGGTCCGCGCAGTTCGGTTGTTCGTTCATGCGACAGAGTTGCCAGTCGCGCCGCTTCGGAAAGACTCGGGCCCTCTTTCCAAATGTCGACAAGGTCATCGACGACCGGGAATGCCAGATCATTCGGGTCGGTTGCGCAAGGCGGCCCCCAGAAGCCCCCAACAATCTCAGCCGCAGGCGGAAGCGGGACAGGTGCCAGTGCGCGGGCGCTGCGCGGCGCCCAAAGCACACCGTCCGGCGACGCAAGCATCAATGGATCGGTCGCGCCCTCGACCGCTAGACATGCGGCCGCGATTTTGCTTTCCTCTGCCGAATTGGCGCGCGCGAGCGCGACTAGCGCAGCTGTCGACATTCCCGCGCCACCACCTGGTGGCAAATCCACTTCAAGCCGGATAGAGACCTCAGTGGGCAGGCACAGCGATGTTAGAAAGCGCCGGCATCGGTCGATTTCAAGGACTGGCTCGTTCTGCAAAAGTCTTGGAACCGCTTCCCGCGTGGTACGGACACGCGCTCCGGCGACCGGACAATTCAACGTGACCAATGCCAGCCTTCGATTGGGGCCAACATGCCCTTGCAGCCATTCCCCGAAGTGTCCTGAAACGAAGGTCATCGTCTACGCAAACGCGGAACTAAGAGAAGTGGAGTCGCGTCGGCGCGTCCGTGATGCCTGGCCCGCCGGCTTCGATTGTCTTGCATGGCCTAGAACGGCGGCGCATTTTGTCCAATCGATGGGTGTCATTCCATGCTTTCCAAATCCCTGCGAACCTGCTCTTTCACGTCGGTATGGGAAAGTCGATCCTGATAACCGGTGGTGCCCGGTCCGGAAAAAGCACGTTTGCAGAGCGCGTGACGCTCGAACTTGGACGTCCAGCAGTCTACATCGCCACCGCCGAAGCGCGTGACGACGAAATGGAGAAGCGCATTGCCTTGCACCAAGCACGCCGCGGGGACGAGTGGTCAACGGTGGCCGAGCCATTTGCGCTTTGCGATGTCTTGCACGACAGCGACGGCGGACCTCCACGGCTTGTCGATTGCGTCACGCTTTGGCTGACAAACCTCGTGCTCGCCGAGCGCGACTGGGTCGGTGAGGTCGCCGAACTCACGTCTCTATTGCCCGAACTCAAATCGCCAGTTGTGTTCGTTACGAACGAAGTTGGCTGGGGGATCGTGCCGGACAATAAACTGGCGCGGGATTTCCGCGATGCAGCAGGCAAAGCAAATCAGCGCATCGCCGAAGCCTGTGACGAGCTTTGGCTGTGTGTTTCCGGCTGCCCCCTGCGCATCAAACCAAACTGAAGCGCTCCCAAGGCGACGCCCGTTCTTCGTTTATCTGATCACTGGCGGCTCACCCTTGATCGGGTGAAAATTCACCCATCAAAGTACAAGATATTACGAATTGTTCGGGTTCAGTGGCTCGGATTACATCGACCACATCGAACGGTTGTCTTGTTTGTAGGTTCGATGTCGTGACGAGTGAAGTGTTATCATCCTGCATGGTGGGGTGAGAGGGCAGCGCCAGGGGGTGGCGCTGCCATTCTTGGTTTCTAAAGGGGGCGCGGACGGAGTGTCCTGTCTGGCACCGGCGTCCGTCAGACGACGCGCACAGTTAAGCTGCCAAGGCCCGCGATAGACACGTCGATGATGTCGCCAATGGTCACCGGACCAACGCCTGCAGGCGTTCCAGACAAGATCACATCACCGGCCGCAAGCTCGAAGTAGTCGGAGAGATACGCAATCATCTCTGGCACTTTCCAGATCAGCTGGTTCAAGTCGCCCTCTTGCCGCGTCAGTCCATTGACCTGCAGCAGCACCGGGCCCTGATCCGGGTGTCCAACGTCTTCGACGGCGTGGATCGGTCCCACAGGTGCCGACCGCTCGAAAGCCTTGCCAATCTCCCAGGGACGGCCGGTCTTCTTCGCTTCGCCCTGAAGGTCGCGTCGGGTCATGTCCAGACACACGGCATATCCAAAGACGTGGTCTAGCGCCTGATCGGCGGGAATACTTGTTCCGCCGGACTTCAGGGCGACGAGCATCTCGGCCTCGTGGTGCACATTCTCGCTTTTCACTGGGTAAGGAAATGCGCCCGAAGTATCGAGATTGTCAGGATTCTTCTGAAAGAAGAACGGAGCCTCACGATCCGGATCGTGGCCCATCTCAATTGCGTGCGCCGCGTAGTTCCGCCCGATGCAATAAACCCGGCGGACAGGAAATAGGGCGTCGCTCTTGTGAATTGGCAATGCCACCGTCGGCGGGGTTGGGATCACATAATCAGTCATAGCGTAGTTCGCATTCGTTTGGGTCTGTGAACGGGCATAGTCGAGGGCTGCGCTGTAATCAATTCGTCTGCTACGGGCTTTGGGTGGTCGGTCAATCGCGTGGCATGATGCCCGGCTACGGATAGTGATCGCTGGCGGAAACCCACAGCGTATCTATTGTGGCGGAGCATCGAGTATGACAAACGGGGGCCCGTCGTGCGTCTGCTGATTATCTCCAGTTGGGTCTCTTCAGGTCACGTTGGCCTGTCCGCCGCGGCACCTGCGCTGACACTACTGGGTCACGAGGTCATTCAAGTTCCAGCTGTGATCCTTTCGAACCATCCCGGCTGGCCCAGGACGGCAGTACACCCAATACCGGCCGACACGATGGCGGCGATGCTCGGCGCGGTCGATGACAATGGATGGCTTAGGGCCTGCGACGCCGTTCTCACCGGTTACATGCCAAGTCCGCAGCACGTGGCGGTGGCAAGCAAAACGATCGAGCAATTGCGGCAAGACCCGAACCCGCCCAACATCGTCGTCGACCCGGTGATGGGCGACGAACCAAATGGGCTCTACATCCCAGAGGATGCGGCAACTGCCGTGCGGAACCATCTTCTCCCTCTCGCCGATATCGTGACCCCGAACCGGTTCGAACTTGCGTGGATGAGCGGGCATTCAACTGACACGCTAACCAACGCCTTTCAAGCGGCGCACAAACTGAAAACCCGGTCACGTGGGGTGATCGTCCATGTCACGTCCGCGCCGGTTTCCAGGGGACAGACTGGCGTCCTCACGGTTGGTCCGGAGGCGCCGCTGCTTTACCCGGTGACCCGGCTGGATGGCGTCCCGCACGGCGTCGGTGATGTCTTCTCAGCCCTCGTCGCGGCCAACGAAACAGCAGGTTCGGCCGTCGGAAAACTTGATGCACTTGTCCAGGGCAGCCTCGACGCGCCGCACCTCCGGATCGCGGAGCTTGCGCGGGATTGGACGACCGCCCCGGCAATTGCAGCGACGCAACTCACGCCCTAGGGTTTCGAATGGCCTTTGATTTCATCTTGATGCTGACCTCGAACGACCGAACCATTCCGGATGCGGCTGCCCGGCTGGAGCAGGCGTTGGAAGGTGGCGTCCGGCATATCGGCTTCAAAGATGTGGGTCTGCCGTTTTCCCACCTCAAGGAACTTGCGGACCGCATTCGGGCATCGGGCGGGCGGTCGTATCTTGAGGTCGTTAGTCTTGATGAGGAAAGTGAACTGGCCTCCGCCCGAGCCGCAATCGAACTTGAAGTCGATTGCCTACTTGGGGGGACCCGCGCGACATCAGTGACCGAAATCACCCGCCGGCACCCGGTTCGGTACTATCCGTTTCCCGGCAGGATTGAAGGGCATCCTAGTGTCCTCGCAGGCAGCATCGAGCAGATCGCCGCGTCCGCGAAGCGGCTTGCCGATCTTGAACACGTGCACGGTCTTGACCTTCTGGCCTATCGGAATTCCGGCGATGTACCCGCACTGATGCGGCATGTCTGCCAGGCGGTCTCAAAACCGGTCATTATGGCAGGAAGCATAGACCGCGAGGACCGCATCTTGGCAAGCGCAACGGCTGGCGCCGCAGGTTTCACCGTTGGAACCGCCGCGTTGGATGAAGCATTCGACGCAAAGGATGGGGGATTCGTCGCGCAGATTCGCGCCATTCTGGATATCACCGCACGCGCGCGTCTTCGCTCCACGGCTCCGCGCCGGCTGGCCCTTGTCGCCCATGACACACGGAAGGCGCATCTTGGTGCCTGGGTGTTGCGCCACCGCCAAGCGCTTGCAGGACACCAGCTTATCTGCACGGGTGGCACCGGGAACCTGCTTGCACAGGCGGGGCCTGAACTGAATGTCCGGCGCTTGCAGCGCGGCAACCGCGGGGGCGATCAACAGCTTGGCGCGCTCGTCGCCACGGGGGATCTTGATGCTGTTGTATTTTTTGCCGACCCCACAATTCCGCATGGCGGAGATGTGGACTTGCAAGCCCTTACCCGGCTTGCAATCCTACATGACGTTCCGATTGCGCTTAGCCCTTCGGCGGCTGATATGCTGATCGCGACGCTGCCGGCCGCCGCAGCCTAAAACTGGCTCAAGCGGCCTGCACCTCACCAGGGGCCTCTTTCGCGCCGGTCATGAAGGCAACCGCATCAGACATCGTATAGTCTTTGGGGTCGATCACGCAAAGCCGCTTACCAAGCCGGTGCACGTGGATACGGTCCGCAACCTCGAACACGTGGGGCATGTTGTGACTGATAAGAATAATCGGAATACCGCGCGATTTGACATCCAGAATCAGCTCCAGAACCCGCCGGCTTTCCTTCACACCCAGCGCCGCCGTTGGCTCGTCCAGGATGATGACCTTCGACCCGAACGCGGCAGCCCGCGCCACAGCAACGCCCTGGCGTTGACCCCCGGACAAGGTTTCGACCGCTTGGTTGATGTTCTGGATCGTCATCAGTCCAAGCTCTGACAGTTTTTCACGCGCGAACTTCTCCATGAACGGGCGATCGAGCTGCCTTAGGACCGCGCCTCGAAAGCCGGACCGCCGGACCTCGCGGCCCATGAACATGTTGTCGGCAATCGATAGGGCGGGCGACATCGCTAGAGTCTGATAGACCGTCTCGATGCCAGCATCCCGCGCATCTATGGGCGAATGGAAATTCACCTTTTGCCCGTCGAGCCAGACGTCGCCCTCGTCCGGGATCACGGCCCCTGATACGGCCTTGATCAGGGTAGACTTCCCAGCACCGTTGTCGCCAATCACAGCCAGAATCTCACCCGGCATCAGGTCGAAATCGCAATGGTCAAGCGCGGTAACCTTGCCATAGCGCTTCACAAGGTTGCGTCCTTTAAGAATAGGTTCCATCAGCCCGACACCTTCCTAATCCACTGATCGACCGCGACGGCGGCGATGATGAGAATACCGATCAGCAGGAACGTCCACTGGGCATCTGCCCCAAGGAGACGCAGCCCAAGTGTAAACACACCGACGATCAGTGCGCCGAATAAGCTTCCAAGGATCGACCCACGCCCACCAAAAAGCGAGATGCCCCCGATCACGACAGCGGTGATGCTTTCAATGTTGGCAAGCTGCCCCGATGTGGGCGAGACAGAACCTATCCGTCCGATCAGCGCCCAACCGGCGAAGGCGCAGATCAGGCCCGACAGCATGTAAACCGACATCAGGGTTCTGTGCACATTGACGCCCGAGAGCTCGGCCGCTTCGGGATCATCGCCCACGGCATAGACGTGACGACCCCATGCAGTGTGTCGCAGCGCATAAGCCAGACCGAATATCAGGACGAGCATAAAGATGACACCGACAGTGAAAACCGCTCCCCCGACGCTGAACTTTGTCCCAAACAGCTGAAGGATCGGGGCGTTCGCCTCGATGTCCTGAGACCGAATTGTCTCATTCGCTGAGTAGAGAAAGTTGGTGGCCAGAACGATCTGCCACATGCCCAACGTGACGATGAACGGTGGCAGTTTCACCCGGCTTACGAGCCATCCATTGAGCGCGCCGATGAGCGTGCCAACGGTAAGTCCACAGACGATCGCGACCGTCGGCGGCAGACCGTAGCGGAATGTGAACTGGCCCATCACAACGGACGACATAACCATAATCGCACCAACGCTAAGGTCGATGCCGGCTGTAAGAATGACCAGGCTTTGAGCCGCCGCGACGATACCCACGATTTGAACCTGCTGAAGGATCAGCGTCAGCGCGAACGGCGAAAAGAAGCGGGACCCCAGAAGAAGACCAAAGATGACAATGGCCGCAACCAGGACGATCAGTGGAACCAGCGACGGGTTCACGTGCAACAAGTGCTGAATACGCGCGACGAGGCCCGTTTTGTGGTCTTCGAAATCCGCGACCTGCTCTGGTGCGGATTGGGCTGCGGCCTCAAAATCGTCGGGTTCTGTGCTTGGCGTGGACATGGCGTACCCTCCCTCCCAGCGGGATAATCCTCGTCTTGCTCTGGACTTGGAGTGTGGCAGACGACAACCGCGTTGTCGCTACTTCAAGTACCGAAGGGCGGCATGCGCCCTCCGGGTCGTTGGCCGGGTCAGCCCCAGCAGAGATCCATGCCTTCTTTGACCGAAATCGACTCGACGCCATCAGCAGCCTTGTCGGTTACCAATGCGACACCTGTGTCAAAGAAGTCTTTGCCCGGAGTGTTCGCGGGCTTCTCGCCAGAGTCTGCCCACGTCTTCACGGCCTCGACGCCCAACGACGCCATCAACAGCGGATACTGCTGTGAGGTGGCCCCGATCACGCCATCGGCCACGTTCTGGACGCCCGGGCACCCCCCGTCGACCGAAACGATCAGAACGTCGTTTTCCCGACCGATCGCTTTCAGCGCCTCGTATGCACCAGCAGCGGCCGGCTCGTTGATCGTGTGAACAACGTTGATCATAGGATTCTTGGCAAGAAGGTTTTCCATGGCGCGCCGACCGCCTTCTTCATTGCCGTCAGTCACATCGCTGCCAACGAGGCGCGGATCATCTTCATCGCCGATGACGTTGGGATCGGCCAGATCAATTCCAAAGCCTTGCAGGAAGCCCTGGTTGCGCAGCACGTCTACCGTCGGCTGGCTGACATTCAGATCCAGGGTTGCGATCACTGCATCATCCGCGCCGTCGCCCATTGCGGCCTTGGCCCACTGCCCAATCAAAAGACCGGCAAGAAAGTTATCGGTCGCAAACGTCGCATCAGCCGAGTCGATTGGCGAAAGCGGCGTATCAAGTGCGATCACAAGAAGGCCAGCGTCGCGCGCCTGCTGAACGGCCGGAACGATCGACGACGTGTCAGATGCCGCGATCAGAATCCCCTTCGCGCCATCCAATATGCAGGTTTCAATGGCTTGCACCTGCGTTTCGTGGTCCCCATCGACCTTCCCGGCAAAGGCCTTCAGCGTCATGCCAAGCTCTTCGGCTTTCGCAGTGGCGCCTTCCTTCATCTTGACGAAGAAAGGGTTCGTGTCGGTCTTGGTGATAAGGCACACGGTTGTGTCCGCAAACGCCGATCCCGCCATTGCTGTCATCGCAAGCGCAGATGCGCCAATCAGGTTTGTAAATTTCACTTGTTTTCCTCCCAGTGTCTCCGGCCCGTCCAGGCCACGGAAGCACGAGCCTGCCGAGCTCGCATCTTCAGACAAGACGATCACAAGATTCGGAGAGACTGTCAATAAATAAATCACTATGATTTATTATTGACACGCACGCGACGCTCTATCACTCTTGGCATTGGGAGGAGTTCGCATGAGCGATCATGTGGCCGAAAGTGATGTTGCTGGTCCGCGGGATCCGGGGGTCCGTGGATCAAACCAAAGCGGCATGCGCATGCACAACGAGCGGCTGGTGCTGACGCTCGTGCGCGAACATCGTGCCTTGTCAAAATCCGAGATCGCGCGGATCACGGGCCTTTCGGCACAGACGGTTTCAGTGATTATGCGGCGGCTGGAAGACGAAGGTCTTCTTCTGCGGGGGGAACCTATTCGCGGAAAAGTCGGGCAGCCGTCCGTACCGATGCGGCTGAATGCGGATGGCGCATACTTTCTTGGGCTGAAGGTTGGCCGCCGCAGCATGGATCTTGTGCTTGGCGATTTCCTTGGAAACATCCTTGGACGCGCTGGCAAAACCTATCCATACCCGACGCCCGACCAGACGCTGCGCTTCGCAGACGAAAGTCTCGGCGCATTGGTTGGCCGCCTACCGCAACAGAAGCGCGACAGAATCGCGGGATTGGGCATCGCGATGCCATTCTATCTGTGGAACTGGGCGCAGACGCTCGGGGTTCCGCAGGAGGAGATGGACGCTTGGCGCACGACGAATCTCCAGGCAGACCTCGCCGCATCGCTGCACATGCCGGTCTTCATGCAGAATGACGGGACTGCGGCGTGCGGGGCCGAGCTTGTCTTCGGCCCGTCAGGCGGCCCGCGCGATTTTCTGTACTTCTATGTCGGATACTTTATCGGCGGCGGGGTGGTCCTGAACGGCGGAATATTTTCCGGCCATGGAAACGCGGGCGCGCTTGGCCCCTTGCCCGTGCCAGACAGTGACGGCGCCGTGCGGCCGTTGATTGACGTTGCAAGCCTCTACCTCCTCGAGCGGTCGGTCAACGGGGCGGGCTTTGATGCCAGCTCGATGTGGGAAACCGCAGATGGGTGGCGTATACCCGATGACCTTACGCAGGCATGGATCGACAAGGCGGCCCTTGGAATTGCCCATGCAATTGTCACAGCTTGCAGCATCATCGACTTCGAGTGCATCAAAATCGATGGATGGCTGCCAGAACCTGTCAGGCAACAGTTGATCGACAGAACCAAGAGCAGTCTTGCCCAAATTAACACCACCGGGTTAGAACGCCCCAGGATCGAAGCGGGCAACGTCGGTCCCGATGCACGTGCCCTTGGGGCGACAAGCCTGCCATTGTCGGAAAAGTACCTGATTGAAACCTAGCACCTTTAGGGCGATCTCGGGCGCACGGGTACCTCAGAGTGCGGCCACCGTTTTGGCGGCCGCTTTGCCTGCGATGGCACCCAGCGCAACCGCGGACAGCAAGCCGTTGCCGGAAAGATATCCGCTATCGCCACTTCCAGAGACACCGACCGCAGCGCCGCCTGCGGCATAAAGGTTTGGCAAGACACCACCGCCGGCCAGCCGAACCCGTGCGTCCCGGTCAATACAAAGACCACCTTGCGTATGAAATAGGGCGCCCGTCACTTTGACCGCATGAAATGGTGGCGTTATGGGTCTCGGTCCAAACGCGCGCCCAAACGCGTCCGATCCGTCCCATGGGATCGAATCGAAGGTTTCAGCCAGTGTCTCTTCGGGCAGGCCGCAGACCCGCGCCAGCCGCGACACACTATCGGCGCTGCGGATTGCCCCTGCGGCCTCGGCGTCCTTAAAGTCCTGAAATTGCCGCGCCACCCCAGCGATACGCGCATCAAAAATCGTCCAGGCAACGCCGCCCGGTTGCGCAAGAACGGCTCGCGCGGCCTCAGAGTATCCCTGGCTTTCGTCCCAGAACCTGCGGCCGTTGGCGTTTACCTGAACGCCGCCCTCGGTGATGGTGGCCCAGGTGATCAAAATGCCGTGCGGATAAGCGACATTTCCGTGCCCTTGGTAAGCGCCAAGATGTCGGGTGTCGGCCCCGATGGCGTTCCCCCAGACGATGGCATCGCCTCTATTCCCGTCATGCCCAAACCAAACCGCATCCACGATCTGGGGCATATATTCCTCCACCATCGCCCGGTTTCCGCCAAACCCGTTGCAGGCAAGGACAAGTGCCCCGCATTCGATGCGCTCGCGCCCGCTTGGGCCCAGAACCTCGACGCCGGTAATCCGCTTGTCTTCCGAAAAAACGGTCACAGCACGACGGTCGCACACAATGTCGATTTCGCAAGCCCCCGCAGCCGCCCGCAACCCGTCGATCAAGTCGCGTCCGGACCGGGTCGGCAATCCATGCATCCGCCTCCGAGAATGACCTGGATAGTCGAAATCCGTCACAACAGAGAAAGGAAGGCCGTGGCGCGTAGCCAGCCAGTCAAGGGTTCCTGGAATTGCTTCAACGAGGCGCTGCACTAGTGCAGGGTCATTTTCGCCGTGAGCTTTGGACTGAATATCCCGCGCAAAAAGATCCGGCGTGTCTTCGATCCCTTCGGCCGCTTGCAGCCGTGTTCCCGCCGCCGGGATCAGCCCGGCCGAAAGCGCTGTGGACCCCGACGGCTGGGCATCCGCCTCAACCACCAGGACTTCACTGCCTGAACTCTGCGCCGCAAGCGCTGCGACAAGCCCAGCGGCGCCCGCGCCGATCACTACGATCGGGACCGAAACATCGAACCCATCGACCGGCGTTGCGGCGACAGCGCCGGTCACTTTGGCGGACCTTCCCCATAGCGTCGGCCCTGCGCCAGCATGTCGTCCGTTCCGAGCAGTCTGTTCAGACCATCGAAATCAAACATCCGGTCCGCGAAGGGCCGGTTGCTGCCATTGGCGCGCAGGCTGTCATAGTAGTCGCCTGCCGACCTGGCCAAGGCTCGGACAATCCCGCCAGGGAATATGACAATGGAAAAGCCTAGCGCCTCAAGGTCAGCCGCTGCCTTGATCGGCGTCGCCCCGCCTTCGACCATATTGATCAGCAGTGGCACGCGCCCCCGGAACCGCGCCGCGATCTGCGACATCTGTTGCGTCGTTTGGGGGGCTTCGATGAAAAGCACATCTGCACCGGCGTCGACATAGGTCTCGGCCCGATCCATCGCCGGCGCGAAGCCTTCGACGCCAATGGCATCTGTCCGCGCAAGAATCAGCGTTTCCTCGCTTTTGCGCGCATCCGCCATCGCCGCGATCTTGCCCGCCATCTCTGAGGCCGCGATAAGCGACTTGTCCGACAGGTGTCCGCAGCGCTTGGGAAAGGTCTGGTCTTCGATCTGAAGGGCGGACGCGCCCGCACGCTCGTAAAGTCGCATGGTCCGTTGCGCATTCAACGCGTTTCCAAATCCGGTATCGGCGTCGATGATCACCGGGATATCCACGCGGTCGCGAATAAGGGTCATCGTGTCGGCCATCTCGGTCACAGACGTCAGACCAATATCGGGACGACCAAGCCGGGTGTAGGCCACCGCAGCGCCGGAAAGATAGAGTGCTTCGAACCCGGCTTCCGCAGCAATAGCCGCCGTCAGCGCATCATAAACACCAGGGGTAACAAGGATATCGTCGGATCGCAGTCGGGCTTTCAGTATCATGACAGCGCCTCCAGCATCTCGGCGCAGGTGGCAATCGGCGTGATCGACCCAAGCGAGATCAGGGTCGCGTCGTGGACCTCGGAATTGAAGGCCGCGCACCCGTCGGAAAGAAGCACGGTATGAAGGTTGCGCAAGTGCGCGTCCCGCACCGTGCTTGCGACGCCGCCATTGGTCACGATACCACCAATGATCAGGGTGTCGATGTGAAGCGCCCGCAGAACATACTCAAGCCGTGTCTGATAGAACGCGGAATAGGCCACTTTCTCGATGGTGTAATCTGCAGGGGCGAGCTGATCGACGAGCGCGTGCCCAAATGCTCCCGGTGCGAAGTCACCTTTGCCCAGAAAGGGGCGCAGCTTCTTTAAGTGCTGGGCAATCAGCGGCGCGCCCCCGGGCCCCGGGACAAGCGTGAACTGTGCGCTGATATACGTGCCGCCCTGCGCCCGCATCCTGTCGGCGAGCGGGCGAATGCGGTCGGGAAGCCGCGAAATCACCTCCGACGTCTGCCCTGCCCTGCCGTACGCACCCTCGGGATGCAGAAAATCGTTCTGAAGATCGATGGTCAAAAGCGCCGTGCGCGCCGGATCGAGATCGTCCAAATTAGATCTCCTCAGGTGTGATGATGGTATTGCCATAGACATCGACCTCGGCGACGAGCCCCGGATCGACCAGCACCGTTGTGTCCGGTTGGACCAGGATTGCCGGGCCCTGAACCACGGCACCGATTGGCAGTTTGAGGCGGTCGAAAATCGCCGTCTCATGCCAAGTGTCGCCAAAATGAACCCGTCGCGTGCCGGTCCGCGCTGCATCAAAACTGCCGCCTTCGGGGGCGAGCGCTGTCAGATCGAACTTGGGACGGCGACCGATCACGGCGGTCCGCAGGTTCATCACCCGGCGTTGGCCGTTCTGCAAAAGCCGACCGTAGGTCGCTTTATACGCCCTATCGAAAGCCCTTTCGATCTCGTCGATGGTCGGCGGCGCCACGGCACCTGAGTTCACCTTCACAGGCAACGGCACGGCGACCGTATGGGTCTGACCGACATAGGCCATATCAAGCTCGACAACGACATCGCTTCCTTCGAAGCGCGATGCCGCCTGATCCAAAAGCGCCATCCCATCATCAACGTGCGACTGCATGACCCACGTCAAGGCGGCGGCATCAAGCGTTGCGGTCAGAGAGTTGATCGTCTGCACGAGATCCTGCCGCATATCGGCAATCACACAGCCCATCGCACTTGTGACGCCGGGGTAGCGCGGAACGATGGCCCGACCGATCCCGACCTCTTTCAGCATCGCCCCGGTATGAAGGGCGCCGCCACCGCCGAACGGCATGAAGGCGAACCGATTCGGGTCAAACCCCCGCTCTATGCTGACCAGTCGGATTGCGCCCGCCATGCGAGAGTTCGCAACCGTCAGAATGGCTTCTGCCGCCTCGGTCGTCGAAAGGTCGAGTTTCTTGCCCACATGGGCGTCAATTGCCCGCGCCGCAGCGTCGACGTCGAGCCGCGCAAGCTTGCCGCCGATCGGGCTTTCAGGATCAATGCGCGCCAGAACGACGTTGGCATCGGTCACCGTTGGCCTGTCATTGCCCTGTCCGTAGGCCACAGGGCCTGGGTTCGATCCTGCGCTCTCCGGCCCGATGTTCAAAAGCCCGCCCTTGTCGACCCAGGCAATCGACCCACCGCCCGCGCCAATCGTCGTAATCTCGATCATCGGCGTCCGCACAACCATGCCAAAGTCAATTGCGGTCTGCGCGGACAACATAGAATGTCCGTCCGCGATCAGCGCGACGTCGAAACTCGTCCCGCCCATATCGCCCGTGATGACGTTCGCGAACCCAGCTGTCTTTGCGATATGCCCTGCCGCAATTACGCCTGCCGCCGGCCCGCTTAGCGCCGTACGGATCGGGCGAAGGCAGGCGGTGTCCGTTCCCATCACACCGCCATTGGACTGGACGATCAGAAACTCTCCGGCAAACCCGCCATCCGACAGGGCCGCATCCAGACGATCAAGATAACCCGACACTTCGGGCTGGAGATACGCGTTCAGCGCCGTTGTCGAAAACCGCTCAAATTCGCGGATCTCGGGCAAAACCTCGGACGAGCCGCTGACATGCGGATTGGGCCAGAGTTGCCGCACCGTTTCGAGTGCACGACGCTCATTATCCGGGTTGGCATAAGCGTTGGCAAAAAGGACCGCTACAGCCGTGCAGCCCTTTTGCAGAAGCGTTTCTGCCGCCACGCGTACCGCATCAAGGTCTACCGGCGTCCGGACTGTTCCGTCGGCCAGCACCCGTTCCGGGACCTCGATCAGACGGTCCCGTGGGACCAAGGGACGAAAGTCGCCCCGAAGCCCCCATGTTCGTGGTCTGTCGCGGCGGCGCATCTCCAGAACATCGCGCAGACCTTCGGTCGTGATCACACCGATCCGCGCACCCTTGCGTTCAAGAAGCGCATTCGTTCCAGCCGTGGTCCCGTGGACAACAACGCCAACGCTTGACAGGTCGTCCACTTTGGCGCGGAGCCCATCCAAAAAGCCCGCCGACTGATCCGGACGCGTAGTCGGGACCTTCACGACCTTGGCCGTCCCCTGCCCTTCGTCCAAAACAAAGACGTCCGTGAACGTGCCGCCCACATCGACGCCGACCACTTTACTCATCCGACATCCTTCCACGCGGCACCATAGGCCGCGGTCGCGGCCTCGGGCGTCAGATAACCATCGGCGACATCCGCGGCGACGATATCCGGCGATCTCTCCGACGGCGCCCCGTAGCCGCCCCCGCCCGGCGTTTCGAGCCGTACCGCCTGCCCCTTTTTGAGGTTGATGCCCAACATCTTCGAGGCAAACGGTGGCTCTTGCCAACCATCGTCCTGTTCGAATCTGAATACGTTCATTGCGCCCGGCGCACCGCCTGCGGCGCCTTGCGGCGGGAAGCGCCCACGTTCCCCGAACAGGAACGCCTGCGCACGTTCTTCCAGAAGTTCTATCTCATAGATTGCGCCCAGCCCGCCCCGATGCGTGCCAGCGCCCGCACTGTCGGGCCGAAGCGCCCATTGGCGGAACATCACCGGATAGGCCGCTTCGAGGATTTCCAGAGGCGGGATTGTCGCGGTCGAGATCGGCGCGTTCCCATGGTTCAATCCGTCACTTTCGACACTGCCGCCATGACCCCCACCATAGAAACTGAACATGACCCAGGGCTGGCCGTTTTCGCGTTTGCCCGCAATCGAAAGCGCGTTGATCGTCCCATAGGCGTTGGCGACAACCCGTTCCGGGGCAGCCTGCGCAGCAGCAGAAAAGATCACGTCGATCATCCGCAAGATCGTCTCGGTATACCCACCGACAGGGGCCGGGAACTCTGCCGACAAAAGCGAACCTTCGGGGACCCTCACCTCAATCGGACGCATGACACCGGCATTGGCGGGAAGATCGGGGAAGATATGCTTGATCGCGACATAGGCCGTCGCGACAGCCGTTGGCAGTGCGATATTGACCGGTCCCGCCGTCACCGGTGACGTGCCCGTGAAGTCGAGCACCATGCGATCACCCCGGATTTCGATCGCCGCCCGTATTGGCAAGGCGACGTCCGAGATCCCATCGTTGTCAAGGTAATCGACAGCTTCCCAGCGCCCATCCGGCAGGCCTTGCAACTCGGACCGCATCAACGCCTCGGCCCGGTCGCCGAGCGCGTCAAGGGCGCGGCGCACCGTGTCCTGACCATATTCGTCGATCAGTTCGTCAAGCCGCTTGGCGCCCAGATCAAGCGCACCAAGCTGACCGTTCAGATCGCCCATTGCCGATTGCGGCAGACGGGTATTGCGCATCAAAATGTCGATGATGTCCTGGTTGACCACACCTGCCCGCGCAAGCTTCACAGGTGGCAGGACAAACGCTTCCTGGAACGCTTCGGTGGCTGCTGGATTGTAGTTCCCCGGCACCGCACCGCCGACATCATGCCAATGGCCGACACTGGCAAGATAACAAAACAGCTGACCATCCCGAAAGTACGGGCGCACAAGGCGCATATCCGACAAGTGCGTTCCGCCGATATGCGCGTCGTTGAAGATGTAGATGTCCCCATCCATCAGATCGCCCGTTTCCGCCGCCTTGTCGATGACAGCCTTCACGGCAAAGGACATGACCCCGACAAAAATCGGCAGTCCCGACTTGCCCTGTACAAGCGTGTCACCGCTGACCGCATGATAAAGGCCGTGCGAGGCATCATGCGCCTCGGCAATGATCGGGTTGAACGCCGCGCGAAACAGCGTCGCATCCATTTCGTCGGCAATCTGCTCCATCCGTCCCGCAAGGACGGCAAGAGTGATCGGATCTATGTCATCCTTCATTGGGCCCTCGTTTCGGCGAGGTCGTTCCATACATCCTGTCGCGTGATAAGCCCGTCCTCGATTTCGAAACGGTCGACAAAGCGGATGCCATCGAACACCGTGCCATCCGGCCACGTGCCCGCCAGCGTACCGCGAACAAAGACGCATGTTGTGCGGCCCGATTGAAATGCTTCGACCGCTTCGTTCGTCTTGGTGACGAACCGGTACCGGTCTTTCGACCAGGCGATAAGCTCCTGCAAACGGGTCATGGGACCCGATCCTGGAAACCGCATTTCGAAACCAACGGAAAGAAACCCCGACGCCGTCTCTGTGTCACGGGCGGCCATCGCGTCCAGGTAACCAAGGACAACGCCCTTGGGATCCGGGCTTGCAGGTGCTGGGGTGCGGCGGCTGCCGCCTCGGGCATAGTCTTCGGACGCATACTCCCGAAGCAGAACCGTAATCGCTTCATCTGGGGCGGGCACAACCAGGCGCACCGCATCCGTAAGTGCCGAAGACAGCCTTGCTTTGTCTTGCGAGCTATAGCCTTCGAGGATGTGCGCCTCGACGATTGGCATCTGAACCTCCCTAAAATCTGTACTTTCAATATTACAGGTTTTGGGCTATTGAAAGCCCGAATGCGCTGCCGCACGCGCAGTGACCGCTTGACCATATGCCACGGCCAGTTAGCTCTTCGGCATCCGACAGGAGACGTTACCTGTGAGCACGCACGCGCCAGAGACCCTTCCAGAGGGCGGCAAGGCCCGACGGGTCTATCTGGCGCTGCGCAGCGAGATTGAGAACGGCGTTTTTTCAGAAGGTGAGCTTTTGCCTGGCGAAAACAGACTAGCCGCATCGTTTGGCGTCAGCCGCATCACGGTGCGGCGGGCGCTTGATACGCTGGCTGCGGAAGCCTGGGTCAAGAAACGTACTGGGGCAGGATCTGTCGTGCTGCCCAGGACAGTGTCAGCGCCGCCGATCGCCGCGGATTTTGCGACGCTGATCCCGCAGCTTGTCGAAATGGGACATAAGACCACGGCGCGCCTGCTTTCGTTTTCGTACGGTCCCGCGCCGGATGGCGTGGCCGGTGCGTTGGGCCTCATACGGGGTGCGTCGGTGCAAACGGCCGTTCGTGTCCGCTATGCGGACGAGCAGGTCTTTTCGCATCTAACAACCCACGTGCCAGAAGCAATCGCGCAAAAGTACGACGAAACCGACCTGGCCACACAGCCGCTGTTCCGGCTTCTGGAACGGTCCGGTGTTTCCGTGGACAGCGCGCATCAAACCGTAACTGCAACGCTTGCAGGACCCGACGTCGCGGATGCGCTGGGCATCTCAGTGGGCGCCCCGCTTTTGTCGCTGCGCCGCGTTGTGCGGGACGCTGACGGCACCGGCGTCGAATACCTTTCCGCCCTTTACCGCCCAGAGCTTTTCCGGCTCGAAATGAACCTCAGTCGGGTCGGTGCGGGTGACGCGCGGCACTGGAAGCCAGTTATTGGGGCCACCGAAATATGACGGCGCGCACACTTCTCGACAAGCTTTGGGAATGCCATGAAATCGAGCGCCGGGACGACGGTGCGTCGCTTCTATGGGTGGACCGGCATCTTGTCCACGAAGGGTCGCACCATGCGTTCGCGAAACTGGACGCCCGTGGACTTTCCGTGGCCGAACCTAGCCTGACGTTTGGCGTCACCGACCACTATGCCCCGACCCGAGGGGGACCTGCGACGCCTGACATTGCCCGGATGATCGATACGCTGGCACAAAACACGCGCCGCCACGATATCCTGTGTTTCGGGCTGAACGACCTGCGACAGGGGATCGTTCATGTTATCGGGCCGGAACAGGGGCTGACGCTTCCGGGTTTGCTCATAAACTGCGGCGATAGCCACACTTCGACTCATGGGGCGTTTGGGGCGCTTGCTTTCGGGATTGGCGCGACCGAAGTTGCGCACGTCCTGGCCACCCAAACGATCTGGCAAAAGAAGCCCCGATCGCTTCGGATCACCGTCACGGGAACATTCGGTCCCGGGATCGGTGCCAAAGACCTGGCGCTTCATTGGATCGCAGAGCTTGGGGCCGACGGCGCACGCGGCCACGCGATCGAATACGCGGGCGCGACCATTCAAGCGTTGTCGATGGAAGCTCGGATGACGCTTTGCAACCTGTCTATCGAAGGCGGCGGGCGGTTTGGCATGATCGCGCCAGATGACACCACCATTGCCTACATAAAGGGCAGACCGCACGCGCCCGCCAGTACGGACTGGGATCGAGCGCTGGAATGTTGGAGTGACCTTAGTACCGACACCGACGCACACTTCGACCGTGAGGTGTCCGTCGACGCGGCTGAAATCGCGCCGGTCGTGACATGGGGCACCGCGCCGGACGAAGCCTTGCCAATCACCGCGACGGTGCCCGACCCGGCTTCACGCGATGGGCAACAGGCAGACCAGCTTCGCGGAACCCTTGACTACATGGGGCTGAAACCTGGTGAACCCCTGGAACGCGTTGCGATTGACCAGGTCTTCATAGGATCCTGCACGAACGCCCGCATCGAAGATCTGCGGGCCGCGGCGGCGGTTCTGGCGGGACGGCGCGCGCGGGTCCCCGGTCTTGTCGCCCCAGGATCGCAGGCCGTCAAACGGCAAGCCGAGCAAGAGGGCCTTGACCGCGTCTTCACGGATGCCGGGCTTGATTGGGTCGGGGCGGGCTGCTCGATGTGCGTTGCTATGAATGGCGACCACGTGGCCCCGGGCAAGCGATGTGCATCGACCACGAACCGCAACTTCAGAGGGCGGCAGGGTCCAGGCGCCCGGACGCATCTGATGTCGCCTGCGATGGTCGCTGCGGCAGCGGTCACCGGTCGGCTGACGGATGTTCGCCCGTTACTCGCGGGGCGGAGCGCGGCATGACCGGATGGACCACGCATGAGGGCACGGCCATCGGCTTTGACCGAGAAAGCGTCGACACAGACCAGATCATCCCGGCGCGGTTTATGTCGACCCCACGGTCTGCAGGATATGGCGCGTTTCTGCTGCATGATCTGCGCTTCGACAGCGACGGCCATCCCAGACCCGCGTTTCCCCTGAACCGGCACAAGGACGCCAGCGTGCTGATTGCCAATCGGAACTTTGGGTCCGGATCTTCGCGAGAGGCCGCAGTCTACGCGCTTGTTGATTTCGGCTTTCGGGCTGTTCTTGCGCCAAGCTTCGGAGACATCTTTGCATCGAACGCCGTCAACAACGGGCTTCTGCCTGCGCGGGTAGATGCCGCCATCGTCAACGCGCTTTTGGCGGAGCTTGGCGACCGGTCGGCGGTGGCTGAAATCGACCTGAACCAGGCAACTGCAAAAATCGGGGACCGCGTGCTTTCGTTCGATCTCGATCCGGCATGGCAACACAAGCTGATCAATGGCCTGGATGATATCGACCTGACCTTAAAACGCCGGGACAGCATTGCCGACCACCGTCGTCATATTGCCGCCAAAGAGCCTTGGCGACTGCCGGCAAATGCCGTCTCAAGGGCATCCCGCCCGCATAACCAACAGTCCAACGGGAGAGGAGAAACCCCATGCAACTGAAACTCGCCGCCGGCCTGATCGCCGGATCCACCATTGCCGCCGGGTCGGTCGGCGCGCAGGAAACGATCACCGCTGTCCACGCCTTCCCGGAAACGCTGATCTATACACAAAGCTTCCTGTCTTTCGTGGACAAGGTGAACGAGGCGGGCGAAGGCGTTATCCAGATTGAGGTTCGGGGCGGACCCGAAGCAATCGGCATGTTCCAGCAGCCCGACGCCGTTCGCGACGGAATTGTCGACATGGTTTACACGCCCGGGTCGTTCTACGGCGGTGCGTTGCCTGAAAAAGACGCGCTTGTGGCATCGAACCTGACCGCGGTCGAGACACGCGAGAATGGCGGGACAGCCCTGATCGACGAGATCCATCAGGAAAAGATGGGTCTGAAATACCTTGGCTGGTTCGACTCAGGCGTCTGCTACAACCTTTGGACCCGGAACGAACCCAGCTTTGATGCTGACGGTAACCTTGAGGTCGAAGGCCTGAAACTGCGCGGGAATGCAGTCTACAATGCGTTCTTCACCAACTATCTGGGCGCGCAGGTGATCGACCTGCCGACGGGCGAGGTCTATGCCGCCCTGCAGCGGGGTGTGGTCGACGCAACGGGCTGGACGCAAATCGGCCTGATCGATCTGAAATGGAACGAGTTCCTGAACTATCGTATCGAACCCTGCTTCTTTTCGACCGATCTTGGCGTCATCGTAAACCTGGAAAGCTGGAACAATCTGAGCCCCGAAGCACAGAAGATCCTGCAGGACGTCGCAGTTCAACATGAAATCGACAGTGTGAATGCGCTTACCTCCAAGCGCGACACCGACTTCGCGGCCCTGGAGGAACAGGGCATGAAAGTCGTGGAACTGGAAGGCGAAGCGCGCGCCAACTACCTCGCCGCGGCGCGCGAAAAGACATGGGAGCGGATGCGCGAACAGATGGAATCCGCCCCACAAGGCACCGGAAACTATGACCGGTTGATCGAGTTGTTCTACGACATCGACGCCAACTGATCTGAACGCCGGCCGGCCCGGAAACAACTCCGGGCCGACCTTCGAACGGGGCTGCGATGCGCCATCTGATCCGCCTTTACGACGCGCTTCTTGGGTTGATGGCACTTGTCGCCGCCTTGACGCTTGTCTGGCTCATGGTTTCGGTCGTGGTGTCCGTGGGTATGCGAAATCTGGGGCTTCAGCCCTTTGCCTGGCTCTTTACCAGCGCAGAGTACGGGCTTCTTTACATGACGATGCTGGGCGCGCCGTGGCTGGTGCGCGAAAAGGGACATGTTCATATCGAGCTTGTTACAGCCGCCCTTCCACCGGGCTTGCGCAAGATCGTCAGCCGATGCGTCGCCGGGCTTTGCGTTCTGGTATCGCTCATCTTGGCCTGGTACGGGCTCGAGCTTTTTCTGACGAACATAGAACGCAATGACTTTGATGTTCGCGCCTACTTCTATCCGCGGTGGCTGTTGACGATCACCTTTCCGATCGCTTTCACCTTTATGGCAATCGAGTTCTCGCGCTTTGTCTTCGGGTCCGAGCTTCTGCACTCGGGCGAAGCGGGGATTCACGAGTAGTGGAATGGTACGAATCCCTTTTGCTGCTTGTTGGCAGCATCATGGCGCTGATGGCGCTCGGGATGCCCGTGGCGCTCGCGTTTCTGGCCGCGAACATCATCGGGGCATGGATCTTTATGGGCGGCGAACGCGGGGTTGTTCAGCTTCTGAACAACGGATGGGGGTCGCTCACAAAGTTCGCGCTGGTGCCAATTCCGCTGTTCCTGTTGATGGGAGAGATCTTTTTTCACACCGGCCTTGGCAACCGCATGTTTTCGGCCATCGATCGGCTTCTGGGAAAACTGCCGGGGCGGCTAAGCTATGTGACCGTCCTTGGCGGGACGGGCTTTTCGACCCTGTCGGGGTCATCGATGGGATCAACCGCGCTTCTGGGCTCGCTGATGGTGCCCGAGATGACGCGGCGCGGGTACAAGAAACATATGTCCATCGGGCCGATCCTTGGGACAGGCGGCCTTGCGATTATCATTCCGCCTTCGGCCCTAGCCGTTCTGCTGGCCACGCTCGCACAGATCGACGTGGGCGCGCTGTTGATCGCGGGTATCATCCCGGGGCTTATCCTGGCCGCGCTTTATATCGCGACGATCTACCTGCAAACTTTACGAGATCCCGATGCCGCCCCAGCCTATGAGGTGGCGCAGCAGGGCGTCGGCGAAAAACTGGGGCTTCTCTTGCGGGACGTCGTTCCGATGATCGGGCTTATGGTCCTGATCGTCGTCGCGATGATCCAAGGCATCATGACCCCGTCCGAAGCGGCCGCCTTCGGCGCGCTGGGGGTGCTTGTTCTGGCCGTGATCTACCGATGCCTGACGTGGGCCGCCTTGAAGGCTTCGGTCTGGGGCGCGCTGCGTGTGACGTTGATGGCGTATTTGATCGTCTTTGGGTCGGCCACCTTCAGCCAGCTTTTGGCGTTCTCGGGCGCCTCGCGCGGGCTGATCTCGTGGGCCACGGGGTTCGACCTTGATCCGGTCTTGATGCTTCTGGTGATGTTCTGCGTCCTTTTGGTCCTGGGGATGTTCATGGAACAGATCTCGATGATGCTTCTGACCGTCCCAATTTTTTTTCCACTCGCGATCAGTCTGGGCTTCGACCCGATCTGGTTCGGGCTGATCATGTTGCTCGCGCTGGAGATCAGCTTCACCACGCCGCCCTTCGGGCTGCTACTGTTTGTGATGAAAGGCGTCGCGCCAGCCGACACTACAATGCGCGAGATTTACGTTGCCGCAATCCCATTCATCGTTTGCTCGCTGATCGTCGTTGCGCTTTTGATCCTATTCCCGCCGCTTGCGACCTGGCTACCAAGTCGCTGATACGGCCTACGCGCTGTCGCGTTGCGCGATCCAGTCGTGATCAGGATGGTTCTTGAAGCGCCACTTGCGCATCGGGCCGGCCATAACGTTCAGATAGTACATTTCGTAGCCATAAGGCGCACCACAGGGATGGTGCCCGCGGGGAACAAGAACGACGTCGTGATTGGCGACCGAGATTGTTTCATCAAGCACGCCGTCTTCGGTGAACACACGCTGGATCCCAAAGCCCTGCGCCGGGTTGAGACGATGGTAATAGGTCTCTTCAAGGTAGGTCATGCGCGGAAAATCATCCTCATCATGCCGGTGCGGTGGGTAGGATGACCAGTGCCCCGCTGGCGTGAAGACCTCGGTCACAAGAAGAAGGTCCGCCACGTCACGATCTTCCATGGCGATATTGTTGATGTAGCGCAGGTTGGTGCCCGTCCCCCGCTCGGTCAGCGCTATGCCTTTTGGCCCGATAATCTGCGCGGGCCGGTCCCCGGTTCCGGGCGCCGTGCAAACCGCAAGGGTGCAGGCGGTCGTGGCCGTCGCGTGCCAGTCGCTTCCACCGGGCACGTAGACACAATGGGGCGGCGTCCGTTCAAACACATCCATCCGGTCGCCAAGCTCACCGAACGATGTGTCGCCCGCGCCAACGTCAGCCTTGCCTTCGACAAGAACAAGGATAGCTTCTCGCGATCGCGTTTCAGCGCGCGCGCTTTCACCCGGTGCGAGCCGATAAAGATCAAATCCGACGTATCCCCAGCCTGCCGTTTCTGGCGAGATCGCGTGGGTTTGGCCAGAGGCACCCCTGGGACGGACGCGGAGATCGGACATTTCTTTTCCTTGGATCTCAGGCCGCTCGGCGCGCTGTCTGTCGCGTCAGCTCGGTTTCAAATTCGTCGGCTGACATTCCTTCGGCCAAGGCCCGCCGGAAAAGCCCCGCCTGGGTTTCCGGCGCAAGCCCGCCTTTCGGCGGGTCGCTATCCAGATTGGTCGGGAACGAGTACCCTTCCGCGGACGCCGCGATCGCCGCTTCGACCTCGGCTGGATCCATACTCCCGGATGCTGCAAGGTTCTGGACTGCGGGATAAAGCGCTCTGCACATCCCTTCGCGATCCACGGTTTCCATTGCGCGGCCAAATGCCGAAGAAATCTGCAGAAGATTGGCCATACGCTGAATACCTGCGCTGCTATTTTCACCCGCTGCATGGAACAATGCAGGGTTGAAGAAAATTGCATCGCCTTTCGTCAGGGGCAGTTGCACATGCGCCTCTTCGAAGTAGGCTCGAAAATCGTCGCGCCGATAGGCCATGTAGCCGGGGCGGTAGAGCTGTGAAAATGGCAGAAGCTTGGTCGGCCCGCTTTCGACCGGCATGTCGCAATGGGCAATCCCGCCCTGCAACGTCATAACAGCGGACAGATCATGGGCATGGGCCGGGAACCGGCCTGCTACCTCAGCAGTTTGAAACCCCAGGTGATAGTCACGATGCGCCTCTTGGGCCTGCCCCCCGGGGCGCACCAGGTTGATCTGGGCCGTCATCTGATAGGCAGGGCCAAGCCACGCCTCGCACACCGCCGAAATCGCAGGATTGCCAAAGTACCTGGCAAAAAGATCGGGATCTTCTTCGCAAAGCTTTTGAAGCGCGTTCCAGACGCGGTCGTTCGCACCGGCGGCGGCGAAGTGATCGGCTTTTGCGCCCGCGTCTGCCTTCTCGCGGGCGATAATACGCTGATAAACCTCGGTCACAGCATCGACCAAAGCGGCGTTCGGCAAGGCCCCTCGCAGAACGAGCACTCCGGAAAGGTGGCCAAGGACCGTCGCCCATTCGCCCATCAAGGTCCGCTTCCGCTCAGGATCGTGCAAATTCGCCTGAAGGGCTGCAACGTCATAGACTGGGACGTTCTTCACAATCTCAGCGGCAAATGTAAGCGCCCCAGGATCAAGGGAACGCTGCGTTATCTCGCGAAACGCCGCAAGCGACGCCCCGTCGATGTCGAAGTATGCGCCGTCCATAGGTTACTCCTGCGTAACGAAAATAGGATTAGACGGTGCCGCCGAGCGACCCTTCAAGCTGTGCCAGTTCCTGCCCGCCAGCCATCATATCCTGCAACTCGTCAGGCGTGATCTGGCCGCGCTGCGCCGTTCCCAGTGTCTTACCGCGATTCAAAACGGTGAACCGGTCGCCCACAGCCAACGCATGGCGGACGTTGTGGGTGATAAACACAACGGCAACATTCTGTTTGCGAACCTTATCGATCGTCGCCAGCACGTTGGACGTTTGGCGCACCCCAAGCGCAGATGTCGGTTCGTCAAGGATCAGCACTTTGGCGCCGAAGTAGACCGCGCGACTGATTGCAACCGTCTGGCGTTCGCCGCCCGACAGCGTGCCAACGGCCTGATCGGGCCCGCGCAGGTTGATCCCCATCTTGCGCATCTCGTCCATAGTTACCTTGTTGGCGAAGTCGTGATCGAAGAAGCTTAGCCCGGCGATTTTCTTTACGGGTTCGTTGCCCATGAAAAAATTCCGGCTGACCGACATCAGGGGGATCATCGCCAAGTGCTGGTGCACCGTTGCGATCCCCGCCTCCATCGCGTCACGCGGATCGTTGAAGTGCATCGGCTGGCCTTCGAACAGGATTTCTCCTGATGTCGGTTTGTGAACGCCCGACATCGTCTTGATGAAGGTCGACTTTCCCGCACCGTTGTCGCCCAGTAGGCAATGGCATTCGCCGGGATAGACATCGACCGACACGCCTGCGAGCGCAATGACGCGACCAAAGTGCTTCTCGATGTTCTTCATCTGGATGATGGGTTCGTGGGTCGTGCGTGTGTTCATCTCACCTCTCCCCCGTGATCATACGGCGAATGTATGTGTTCAGCACCACAGCACCGAGGAGGATGACCCCCAAGAAGACCCGGAAGAGCGAGCTTTCAACGCCCGCAAAGAACAGGCCCTGTTGCACGACACCGAAGATCAGCGCACCAAGCGCCGCCCCAAGGACAGACCCGTATCCGCCGGTCAGCAGGGCCCCGCCGATGACGACCGCAATAATTGCCTCAAACTCTTTCAGAAGGCCCCGATCCGCGCCGGCAGAACCGAACTCCATCACCTGGCACGTGGCAAACACCGTTGCGCAGAAGGCGGTGAACATGAACATCAGTATTTTCACACGGTCCACCGGAACACCCGAGTTTCGAGCCGCTTCGGCATCACCACCCGATGCAAATATCCAGTTTCCGAATCGTGTGCGCGTCAAAAGCACGTGGCCAAAAATGATAAGGATGATCGCCCAGATGACCAGCATGGGGATGCCATCGACAACCGGCTGGCCGGCGCGGTTCCCGCGCGAAAACGTTTCGATCAAGCCTGCGTCACCAAGCCACTGGAACATACCCTGCGCAATCTTGCTGCCAAAGATCGGTGCAAGCCAATCGCCCTCGGCCGCGTCACGGATCCCGCCAATGATGGTTTTGCTTTCGACCGTCTGCGGGATGTAGATCGTGAACCCGCGCAGGATGAACAGGAACGCCAGTGTCACGATAAAGCTTGGCAGCCCCGTCTTGATCACAATCCAGCCGTTCAGCGCACCGATCGACACGCACATCACGAAAGTGATCACGATCGCCATCCACATCGGCCAGCCCAAAACGACGCCGAAGACCGCGATCATCATGCCCGCAAACCCGATCATCGAACCAACGGACAGGTCGAATTCGCCCGCGATCATTAGCAGACAGGCCCCCACAGCAATGATCATGAATTGGGCCGAGACCGTCGTCCAGTTCATGATCCCCTGCGGCGCAAACATGCCGCTGTCGAACGCTGTCAGAAGAAAGAAAAAGAATACGAGGACGGTGCCGCACATCCCCCCAAGTTCCGGGCGGATCAGCGCCCGGCGCCATGCGGAGATTTCCTTGACTCTTTCGTCCCCGGTCGCGGCAGCTTCAGCCATCTCGCGCCCCCTGGATTTTATTTGGAAAAGGTTCGGGGCGCGCGCGCGGCGGTCTGCCCGCTGCATGCGCGCGCGCACCCCGGGTTCAGGATTAGCGGTATTCGCCCGCGAATGCCTCGACTTTGGTCAGGCCGTCAGCGGTGACGAACCCGGGTCCCGAGTTGATATTGTTGCCCGGAAGCACACCGTAGCGGTCCCAATTGGCAAGGACGACAACCGGCAGATAGGCCTGCAGGAAGGGCTGCTGGTCGATGCCCCACTTGATCGTGCCACCTTTGATCGCCTTTACGATCTCTTCGCCAAGGTCGAACGTGCCGAAATGAATCTCGCCCGCAAGTCCCATCTCGTCGAGTGCTGCGATGGTCGGGTCGGCTGAAACTGGGCCTAGTGTCAAAACGCCATCGACATCCTCGTTGGCAGACAGGTACGCCATGACCTTGTTTTTGATTTCCGCAGGGTCAGTCCCTGAATCCATCATCGCGTCGCCAAGCTCGATGCCCAGCCCGTCGGCATAGCCCCGGCAGCGCTCGCCTACGGTGGGCTGCTGAATGGCGTGGTTCACGCACAGGAACTTGGTCACACCTTCGCTCGCAGCGCGCTGACCAGCGGCAAAGCCTGCATCATACTCCGGCTGACCGACATACATTAGCGCGCCCACTTCGCGTGCCTGATCCGGCGTGCCAGTATTCATGATGATCACGTCGATGCCTTGATCGACAGCATTCATGATCGGACCCTTCAGAACGTCGAAGTCGGCAAGCGTCGTGATGATCCCGTCCGGACCAGATGCGGCCGCCTGTTCAATGATCCGGGCCATGTCGGCGATATCGCCGGTGGGCGGGTTGCGGTACTCGACTTCTACGCCAACCTGTTCGCCGGCCAGAGCGATACCGTTTTTGATCGTATTCCACCACGTGTCGCTGTCGGGCGCATGACTTACCAGAACGTAGCTGAGCGATTCGTGACCATCCGCTGTCGCAACGACTGGTGCAGTTGCAACGCCGACGCCGATTGCGACGGATGCAAGTAGTGATTTCATGTTGACCTCCCAAGTGTCTCGCAAGGCTTTCGCGGGCCCGCGCCCGTCTACCTTGCGCAAACGGTAGCGCCGATCTGTGAATTTTGCAACCGGTTGCAATAATTCTCGTCCTCGCCCATCCTTTCGCGAGAAATGATAGGATACAGAAGGTGCGGCACAGCCCGCCGGGAATGCAGGACCGAATGGCGATAACACTGAAGGATGTAGCGGAACGGGCCGGGGTTTCACGCTCTGCGGTCTCGCGCACTTTCACGGAAGGCGCGTCGGTGTCGGTTAAGACGCGAGCGAGGGTCGAACGGGCTGCGAACGAGTTAGGGTACAGCCCGAACGCGCTTGCTTCCAGCCTGACAACCGGCCGGACAAAGCTGATCGGACTTGTGTCGAACAATTTTCACAATCCGCTGTTCCTAGAGGTGTTCGATCTGTTTACTCGTGGCCTACAAGATCGCGGCCTGCGTCCGCTTCTGGTGAACCTCAGCAACGAGACGGATCCAGGGAATTCGATCCAGATGCTTCGGCAGTATTCGGTCGATGGCGTCATTGTGGCGTCTTCCACGCTCCCGCCCAGCTTTGCCGAAGCCTTCAAGACGGCCGGTGTCCCGGTGGTGCACTCATTTGGTCGCTACGCAACATCCCCTCATGTCCACGTGGTTGGCATCGACAACATCGCCTGCGGCCGAATGGCGGCTGAGGCTCTGATCGCCCGGGGCTATCGGCGCGTTGCGTTTCTGGGTGGGCCCGAATCTGCGACATCCACACAAGACCGGGCGCTTGGTTTCATTGACCGGCTTGATTCCGAACCGGGAATCGACTTCAGCGTCGCCTACGCCGCCGCATACTCATTCGATGCAGGCCGCGTGCAGATGATGAAACAGCTGATGACCGACCGGGCCGAGGCTTACTTTTGCGGCGACGATGTGATCGCATTGGGCGCACTGAGCGCGGTGCAAAGCGCCGGCCTGTCGGTACCGGATGATATCGGGCTTATCGGCCTAAACGACATGGAAATGGCAGGTTGGGAAAACATTGATCTGACAACAATTCGCCAGCCTATTCGTGAGATCATTGAGGCTTCGATAGAGCTTGTGGTTGGCACGGTTGAACGCCCGGATCGCCATCCTGAAGCGAGGATTTTTCCCTGCAGGGTGATCGAACGGGCGACACTGCGCCCGCGAACCAGATCACCGGACTAGCGGAACATCGGCGGGCGCGCGTCTATCCAGCTTCCATCAGATCCAGCGGATGCGACAGCCGCGTGGACCGCAGCCATCGACCGCAGACCGTCGGCCGCTTTGGGGTACAGCGCCGCTGCCGGCGAAGCGACCTGACCGGCCTCTGCGGCCCGGATCGCCTCTGCCAGATCGACATAGATGTTGGCGACCGCCATCGGAAAACCTTCCGGCGACCCGATCACCACCCGGGACAGCCGGGCGGCATCTTCGGAGAGGTCCGCGTCTCCTTTCTCCAGTATTTCGGTCCGTCCACCAAGCCTTTGAAAATAGACCTGGTTCGGCTGTTCTTGCGCCCAGCGCATTCCGCCCTGCTCGCCGTAAACCTGGATGTCGAGCCCATGCTGACGCCCGATTGCGACGGTCGATGTCCAAAGCCGCCCGACCGTGCCACGCTCGGTCCTGAAGTTTACCATGGCATCGTCTTCCAGCTCGCGCCCTGGGACGCAGGACGCGAAATCCGCCTGCAACGTCGCCACTTCGTCACCCAAGATGAAGCTTGCCAAATGCAGGGCATGGATACCGCAATCGGCCATCTGACCGGAAACCCCAGCCTGAGCGGGATCATAGCGCCAACGTACACGCGGATTGTCCTGATCGCGTGCGTCCGCATGGTGCCCGTGCGAGAAACTGGCAACCACCAGCCGGATCGCTCCCAGCGCTCCCGACGTAACGAGCGATCGCATGTGCCGAACCATCGGATAGGCACTGTAGCAATAGTTCACCGCACAAATCTTACCAGAAGCTTCGGCGACACGAACGATTTCTTCGCCTTCTCCGACGGTCATGGTCATGGGCTTTTCGCAAAGAACGTTGAACCCTTCTTCCAGAAACGCCTTGGTTATCTCAAAATGCGTTGCATTCGGAGTCGCGACCGTGACCAAGTCGATCCTGTCGTCGCGATTACGTTCGCCCGCAAGCATCTCTTGCCAGTTTCCGTAGGCGCGGTCGGCAGGCACCCCAAGCGACTGCGCGTAGGCCCGACCCTTTTCAGCATCGATATCTAAAGCGGAGGCAACAAATGCGAAATTGCCGTCTGCTTGCGACCCTAACCGGTGAGCTGGTCCGATCTGACTGCCTTCGCCGCCGCCGATCATGCCCCATTTCAGCTTGTTCGTCATCGCGCGCTCCATCAAAATCCGATCGACGCCAGATAGGCCCGGTTGGCCTTGGCGTCCCTGATTGGATCAGTATCGGGAAGCGACGGGTCACAGTCCTGCTCCACCGTGCACCACCCCTCGAACCCCGCATCAAGCAGGATTTCTCGCACATGCGGGAAATCCACGTCTCCTTGGCCAAGGTTGCAGAAAATGCCTTGTCCACATGCCTCGTAGAACCCCGTGCCCCTGGCGATCACGTCGGCCTTCACCACAGGGTCGATATCTTTGAAATGCATATAGGAGATACGGCCAATGTGCCTGCGCATGAAGGCGACAGGATCATAGCCTGCGTAGGAATGGTGGCCCGTATCAAAGCAAATCTTCAGGATGCTCTCGTCCACCTCATCCAAAAGACGTTCAAGTTCCGGCTCGAAATCCATGAACCCTGCGGCGTGCGCATGGATGCCGACCGTCAGGCCGTACTCCTCGGCTCCCATCCTGGCCACATGCGCGATCCTGTCGCGATAGGCCCGCCACTCACCCGGCTCCATTTTCTCGGCCGCATCGAACCGTCCTGCCGTCGGAGCGCGCCGGGGCGAAATTGAATCGATCAGCACAAGATGCTGCGCACCGTGCGCGACCAGTCCCCTGCACGTCCGAACGGATCCATCCAGCACATCGTCCCATTGGTCTGGGTCGTGAAACGCGCGGAAAACCACACCGCCAATAAGCTCTAGCGAATGCTCTGCCAGTGCTTCGGACAGCATCGCAGGGTCTTCGGGCATGAAGCCCACGGGCCCAAGCTCGATGCCTGTGTACCCGGCTTCCGCGCAGTCCTTCAGGACATCACGCCACGGCGGATTGCGGGAATCACCCGCAAATTCGACACCCCAAGAGCATGGCGCATTCCCAATGCGAATGGTCATCCCAACGACCCTTTCCTAGATTTGAGGGACAGTTTGCCAGCGGCCCGAATCTGCTGCCGCGAATGCTGCTTCGATCACATGCGCGACCTCCAGTCCATCGCGAAACGTGGGCCATATTGCCTGGCCCGTGGCAATGGCCTCCAGGAAATCGCGCGCTTCGATGATGATCTGGTCCTGATACCCGGTTCCGTGGCCCGGCCCCTGGCAAAATGGCAGGTAATCGGGATGCGCGGGACCGGTCAGGATTTTGGTGAACCCACGGGTCGCGTCAGGACCCTCTGCCCTGTACAGCCACACCGCATTCTGATCTTCCTGATCGAACCGGATGGACCCGAGGGTTCCATGGATCTCGTAGGCATAGCCCATCTTGCGGCCCGTGGCCGCACGGCTGAAAAACAGGTGCCCCATCGCGCCAGAGGCGAAGCGCACCATCATCTGTGCCTGATCGTCGTTATCCACCGCAACCGGGCGGTCGGGACCCGGGCGCGCGGAATGAACCGTCTCTATCTCTGCAGACACCCGAGCAATCGGCCCCATCAATGCCAGCGCACAGTTGATCATGTGAGGTGACAGATCCCCCATCGTTCCGTTTGAACGCCCATTCGTGCGCCAGTTGGCTGGCAGATCTGGATCAGCCAGAAAGTCCTCGGTGTGCTCTCCACGAAACCACGTGATGTCCCCGATCTCGCCATCGCCGATCAATTTTCGGACGAACTGCGTGGCCGGTGTCCGCACATAGTTGAAGCCGATCATGTTGGTCCGCCCGGACGACTCCGCAGCGGCCACCATCGCACTTGCATCATCAAGCGAGGCACCAAGTGGCTTCTCGCAGAACACGTGCTTGCCCGCCGCGAAGGCGGCTTCGGCGATGGCGCGGTGCGTGGTTTGTGGCGAGGCGATAACCACCGCCTCGACCGCCGGGTCGTCGACCACGCCCAGCCAGCTGTCTGCGGCACGCTGGAAACCATAGGCTGCGCGATAGCGCTCTGCCGACGCAGCGCTCGACGCCGCGATGCACCGCAGGCGCGGCCGCAGAGCCGTATCAAAAACAGCGCCCACGGCAGACATCGCCACCGCATGAGCCTTGCCCATATACCCGCCGCCGATAAGCCCGATCCCGATCTCGGCCAAGTCCGCCCCTCCCTCGCGTCATTCGGTTGCAACCGGTTGCAAAAGTCGTATCCTGATGGCGTACGCTCCGCAACTGCCAATCGCAGGCGGGGCCGACCGGCCGGCACGCGGGGAGGAACCATGCCCATGTCCGACAAGACGATCACGCTTACGACGGCGCAGGCGATCGTGCGCTATCTGATGAACCAGTTCATCGAGATCGATGGGACCGAGACCCGCATCTGCGGCGGGGGCTTCGGCATCTTCGGACATGGCAATGTTCCGTGTCTTGGCGAGGCGCTTTATCCTGTGCAGGAAGAGATGCCGCTTTACCGTGGTCAAAACGAGCAAAGCATGGGTTTCGCCGCCGCGGCCTATGCGAAATACCATCTGCGTCGGCGTTTCATGTTCTGCACCGCGAGCGCAGGCCCCGGCACCGCAAACCTTCTGACGGCTTCGGCATTGGCACACGCCAATCGTCTGCCCATGCTGATGCTATGCGGCGACACGTTCCTGACCCGGTTGCCAGATCCGGTGTTGCAGCAGCTTGAGCATTTCGGAAACCCGACCTTTGGCGTTAACGACGCATTCAAGCCGGTGACCCGCTACTGGGACCGGATCACGCACCCCGCTCAGATCATTCAATCGCTTCCCGCAGCCCTTGCGACAATGCTTGATCCCGCGGATTGCGGCCCCGCGTTCCTTGGTCTGCCGCAAGACGTGCAAGGCTGGACGTTCGACTACCCCTTGAGCTTCTTTGAGCGCCGAGTTCACCGCATCCGCCGACAGACACCCGATACGGATGAGATAGCCGATGCGGCGGCCATGCTTGCCGCCGCCAAACGGCCCATCATCATCGCAGGCGGCGGCGTACAATACTCTGGCGCGGTTGCGGAGCTGACAAAATTTGCCGAAGCCCGCGGCATTCCCGTGGTCGAAACCATCGCCGGTCGCGCCAACTTGGTCGCGACGCACCCCCTGAACATCGGCCCAATCGGTGTAACCGGGTCCGACAGCGCGAACGCCATCGCCGAAAAGGCGGATGTGGTGCTGGCGGTGGGCACCCGGCTCCAGGATTTTACCACTGGCTCTTGGACGGCGTTTGCGAAGGATGCGCGCTTCATCGGGATGAACGCCGGGCGGCACGACGCCATCAAGCACATGTCGCTGCCGGTTGTCGGTGACGCAAAACTTTCTCTGGCCGCGCTTGGTACTGCTCTGACCGGATACCGTGCACCCGAAGACTGGATGACGATGGCGCAGGCCGAGCGGAAGTCCTGGGACGCTTACGTTGCAGACAATGTGGCCTACGGGAACCGGCCCAATTCCTACGCACAGGCTGTCGGCGTCGTGAATGCCCTTTGCGACCCCCGCGACCGCGTTGTTGCCGCCGCCGGTGGGTTGCCGGCAGAGGTGACCGCGAATTGGCGCACCCTCGACATCGGGACGGTCGATGTCGAGTTCGGGTTCTCTTGCATGGGCTATGAAATCGCGGGCGGTTGGGGCGCGCGTATTGCCCAGTCCGAGGTTGAGCCCGACAAGGACACGATCGTTTTCACAGGCGACGGCAGTTATCTTCTGATGAACTCGGACATCTATTCGTCTGTGCTCACCCGGCAAAAGATGATCGTCCTGGTGCTCGACAACGGCGGCTTTGCGGTCATCAACAAACTGCAAAACAACACCGGGAGCGAGAGTTTCAACAACCTGATCAAGGATTGTCCGACGGTGCCAGAGGCATTTGCGGTCGATTTCGAAGCCCACGCCCGGTCGATGGGGGCCGATGCCGTAACGGTCGCGAACCCAGCGGAACTGGGCGAAGCTTTCGTGCGCGCGAAAGCCGCCGACAAAACCACGGTCATCGTGATGCAGGTCGACGCCTATAAGGGGTGGACCACCGAGGGCCACACCTGGTGGGAGGTCGGCACGCCGCAGGTCTCCGAAAACCCCAACGTCCGCGCCAAGCACGCCGAGATCGAGGCGGAACGCGTCAAACAGCGCCAGGGCGTGTGATGGACCGGCTTGCGCAGCTTTCGGGACGGCATTTTGTGATCATCGGCCGCGCTGGGATGGACATGTATCCTGACCCACCCGGGACGAGGACCGAAGACGCGACACAGTTCTTCTCCTGTCTCGGCGGTTCATCGGCGAACATTGGGGTCGCACTGACCAAGCTGGGCTGTTCTGCAGATCTGGTCACCTGCGTGTCTGACGATGCGATCGGGCGCTTTGCACTGAACGAGCTCGACAAGTACGGGATCGGTCGCGCGCATGTGCGATCTGTTGGCGGCGAGGCCCGCAATAGCCTGGCGGTCGTGGAATCCCGAATCGAGGATCATCAATCGGTCATCTACCGAAACGGCGCCGCTGATTTCGAGATGACCAAAGCGGATGTCGAAGCGGTCGACTACGGGAGGTATTCCGCTCTGATTACGACGGGAACGGTATTCGCGGCCGAGCCATCGCGCAGCGCCGCGTTCCATGCTTTCGATCTGGCGCGCGCCGCTGGCCTGCCGCTGATCTTTGACATCGACTACCGCCCCTATTCCTGGCCGTCGGAAGAGGTGGCGGCAGACGTCTACTCCCGTGCCGGTGCGATGTGCGACGTGATTGTCGGCAACGATGTCGAGTTCGGGTTTATGGCCGGTGACTATGATCGCGGGCTCGACAAAGCGCGCGCGCTTGTCGCGCAAGGCGCGGCGATGGCCGTTTACAAGATGGGCGAGCAGGGCGCGATCACCATCACCTCGGATGGCGAGACGACAACCGGCATCTACCGGACCGAGGCGTTGAAACCCACCGGCGCGGGCGACAGCTTTATGGGTGGCTTCGTATCGGGTTTGTCCGAAGGCCTTAGCGTTCGGGATGCGGTATTGCGCGGATCGGCCGCGGCCGCAATGGTCGTGGCGCGCGTTGGCTGTGCCCCCGCGATGCCCACCACCGCCGAGCTAAACAATTTCCTCGCCGAACACGCCGGGCCCACGGCAGCCTGAAAAGGAACAACCCATGCACATCCCGCCCTTTGACAATCAGAACCGACCAATCGTGGATGTCGAAGACGTCCATGCGCCGCTGGTCTATTTCAACATCGTCAAACTAAAGGCAGGCGAAAGATTCGACTACCGTGTGGCAGGCTACGAAACCTGCGTGGTCCCCGCGACCGGAACGGTCACGGTCGAAACGGCGGGCGAGACCTTTTCACAGATCGGCAACCGGGGCGCGGATGTCTGGGACGGGGAGCCCGAAGGGGTCTACGTGCCAACCGACTGCGGGTCACAGATCACCGCGCATACCGACGCGGAAGTCTTCATCGCGGGGGCGCAATACGCAGAGACACTGAAGCCCTTTGCGGTGCGGCAAGGTGAGCTTGACCTTGTTCAGTACGGGTCCGACGACACGAAGACCCACAGAAAGATCAAGCACATCCTAGGCGCCGCGCACCATGACCGGGTCGGACGTCTTTTGGTCAGCGAGCTTTTTACCGTGGGTGCAGGCGGCTGGTCCGGTTTTCCCAGCCACAAGCACGACACCGACCGTCTTCCAGACGAGACGCGGCACGACGAGTGCTACAATTTCCGGTTCCGGCCAAACTACGGCTCTGGCCTTCAGATGCTGCAAAGGGTCGATAACGAACCCGGTGACGCCTATCACATCGTTGATGGGTCCACTATCCTAATCGACAAAGGGTACCACCCTTGCTGTGCGCTACCGGGTTACGAGATGTACTATTTCACAATCCTCGGCGGGCTAACGCAGCGCAGCCTGAAACAGTACTTCCAGCCCACCCACGCCGAACAGCTGCACACGATCCCCGGCATCATGGATATGGTCGCGAAGTTCAAATGACGCTCGCCACACTTTCCGAGGTTCTGCAGCCTGCCATGCGGGACGGCTATGCTGTGGCAGGCCTTGTGTGCCTCGGATGGGAAGATATGCGCGCCTTTGCCCACGCCGCGCAGGCCGAACGCGCGCCGGTCATTCTGCAGGCCGGGCCATCCTGTCGGGCGCACACGCCGCTGCCTGTGCTGGGCGCGATGATGCGAAACCTGGCCGCAGATGTGGACGTTCCGGTCGTCGTGCATCTGGACCATGGCTACACATTCGAGGAATGCAAAGCAGCGCGTGATGCCGGCTTCACATCGCTGATGTTCGACGGATCGCGGAAACCCCTGGCCCAGAACATCGCGGAAACCACCGAGATCGCGGAACTGGCCCATACATCGGGTGTCTCGTGCGAGGGCGAGATCGGGTTTGTCGGCTATTCAGGGGGCGAGGCGTCGGCGGGAACCGACCCGGATGAAGCTGCGACGTTTGCCCGCGAGACATGCGTTGACGCGATGGCGATTTCGGTTGGGAATGTCCATCTGCAGGAAAACCGCGAAGGCGGGCTTGATACCAAGCGGGTTCAAGCCATCGACACCAAAACGTCGGTTCCCCTTGTGATCCATGGCGGTTCTGGTGTGCCGCTTGATCAACGCCGGACGCTGGCCGGAACCTCGGCCATATGCAAATTCAACATCGGCACCGAGTTGCGCATGGCCTTTGGCGCCGCCCTGCGTGATGCCCTGAACGCGGATCCAGCCCGGTTCGACAGGGTCGCAATACTCAAGGATACACATGCGCCCGTGATGGCTACGGCACAAGCCGTGATCCGCAGTCTTGGCGCATCTGGGAGGGTGTAGGGCGTGCTACGGATTGGAATACTGGGCTGCGGACGTATCGGTCAGGTTCATGCCCAAAGCCTTAAAGGCATGGACGAGGCAACCATCGTCGCGGTCGCAGATGCCGTGCCTGCGTCAGCAGAAGCGCTGGCAAACGCAACCGGCGCCGAGGTCCGCGATGCAAACGACATCCTAACGTCGGACGACATAAATGCGGTGGTGATCGGGACGCCAACAGACACCCATTTCGAGTTGATCCACGGTGCAGCGGCGACCGGCAAGGCAGTCTTCTGCGAAAAACCAATAGACATGTCGGTCAACAACATCCGTGCCTGTATCAGGGCCGTTGAGGCGGCAGGCGTCACCTTCATGACCGGTTTCAATCGACGGTTTGATCCCAACTTCGCCCATCTCCGCAACCGGATCGCGGCAGGCGACATCGGATCGGTCGAAATTCTGACGATCACGTCGCGCGATCCTGCTCCGCCGCCAGTGTCGTACATTGAGCGATCGGGCGGGCTCTTTCGCGATATGATGATCCACGATTTCGATATGGCACGGTTTTTGACGGCCAGCGATTTTGTCCGGGTTCATGCGGTCGGCGCCTCGCTCGTTGATCCCGCGATTGGCGCGGCGGGCGATGTGGACACGGCCGCCGTTATGCTGACCACCAAAGCGGGGCAGATTTGCCAGATTTCGAACTCACGCCGGGCGGCCTATGGCTATGACCAGCGAGTCGAAGTGCATGGCGAGAAAGGAATGCTTCGCGCAGAAAACCAACTTGAGACGACCGTGGAACTGGCCGACGCGGCCGGATTTGGTCGCGCGCGGGCGCAGCTCTTTTTTCTGGAACGCTACAGCGGCGCCTATCTGGTCGAAATGCAGGCATTCGTGGCCGCCGCCACGTCTGGAACACCGCCCACACCAGACATTCGTGACGGGCTTCAGGCTCAGATCCTGGCGGACGCGGCAACCCGATCCTGGGAAACTGGCCAGCCAGTGGAACTGAACGAAAGCTAATCCGAGCCGTCGTCTGGGTCTTTCCAAGTCAGGATCAGGAACCACGCGCAATAACCGCCGATGGCGGCAAAGAGATACGCCCATACGACGTTTCCCAAGCTGAACTCCACGAACGCCCAAAGAAAGGGAAACACCACTGTCAGATAGCGTCGCCAAGCGGGACGAAAGAAGGGGTGCGCGGGGTCAAAAAGACGCATCTTCGTGTTGAACTCCAGGCCGTCGCACTTCGTATCTGACCATTGGTGTGCGATCAGCGCCCTCTCTAGGTATTCGACCAGCCGCCGTCTATCACATGGGCGATCCCGGTTGTGTATGCGCTTTCGTCCGACGCCAAGTAGACAGCGAGTGCCGCGATCTCTTCCGGCTTGCCAATCCGTCCGATTGGTTGGCGGGATATAAACGCGCCCCGCGCGGCTTCATAGTCGCCAGTGGCCCGCAGCCGCGCTTCAAGCGAGGGAGATTCGACCGTGCCCGGGCAAATCGCATTGCAACGGATGCCATGTGTCACGAAATCAGCGGCCACCGATTTCGTCAGCCCAATCACAGCCGCCTTGGTGGTCCCATACACGAACCGGTTGGGCGCCGCGATGATCGACGAGGCGACCGACGACACGTTGACAATGGACCCGCCGCCGCGCGCAATCATGCCCGGAAGAAACGCCTGAATCATGCGATAGGCCGCGCGGACGTTCAGGTTGAACGAGAAATCCCACTCGTCCTCGTCACACTCAAGGATCGTGCCATTGGCGACAAATCCCGCACAGTTGAACAGCACATCGACATCACCGAACGCGTCCGCTACCTCCAGAACGGCCTCCCGATCCAGCACGTCCAGCCGCCGCGTCTCGACGCCTTCCAGTGCAGCAAGGGCGGTTTCGTCAATGTCGGTCGCTATGACCCGCGCGCCTTCGGCCGCGAATGCAAGCGCCGTCGCGCGCCCAATCCCCTGACCGGCCGCCGTAAGCAGGCAAGTTTTCCCCGTCAGTCGCCCCATGTGTTTTCCCTTCGTCGGACTGTCTTGGTCCTGCGACCCCTATGTGCCCGGCCCGCAGGTTCGCCTTAGCTTCGCGGTTTGCGGCGGCGGCCACAAGCGCCTCAAAGCACCCGCCGTTCGTTTCCGCTGCAAAAAGCTATTGCGCCGTTAAGACGCCTTGATTGGTTTCGACCGGAGCCGCCCGACCGTTTCACGCTCTGCCCGGCGGCATGTCACCGGCGGCAGGCCCCGTTCGATAAGCGAAAGATCCTCCAGAACATGATCGCCGATCGCCCGGAGGGCAGAGGTCAGGGCCCCTGCGCGGTGAGCTGAGAAAAGAATGCCGGGAACACGGCGGATCGGATCGTCGGGTGCCACCGGCTCTTCCGGAAACACATCGGTTGCAAACCGCAATCGCCCACTGGCAGCTTCCGCCGCCATCGCGTCGAAATCCGCCAATGCAGCACGGCTGAGGAGGATCAGCATCGCGCCCGTTTGCATCCGGGCCAGCGCAGGTGCATCGAAGAGATGCGTGTTGTCAGATGTGACCGAGGCTGCGACAAACAGCACCCTGCTTGTGGACAGAACCTCGTCGAACGTGACCGGGATCACACCTTGTCGGCGCAGATAGTCGTCTGGCAACCAGGGATCGAAGACGCGCACATTTGCCCGGAACGAGCTCAACAAGTGGTGTAACGCGCGGCCTAGATCGCCAAACCCCACAAATCCAATATTGCTTCCCGTCAGAATCTCGGCTTTGGTGTTGCTCTCAAGCCCATAGGCCTCTCTGCCAGCCACGAAATCAGCGTGGGCTGTATGTATTCCGCGCGCAAGCGACAGGGCCATCCCAAGCCCGATCTCGGCAACTGGTACGGC
>JBCDLX010000006.1:0-195606 GCA_038744785.1 Pseudomonadota bacterium | reverse complement strand
TCGCTGGTTGATCGTCGTGCTGCTGGCGCATTGTCCGCGCTTTCGTCGCAAACGGGCGTTAGATTACTAGCCTATGGCACGTTGTGCGGCGGTTTCCTATCCGAGCGGTGGCTAGATCAGCCGGAGCCCGCTGAAATCGCCGACTGGTCGAAAATGAAATACAAACGGTTCATCGACGTTGCAGGGGGATGGGAACCGTTTCAGGGCATCTTGCGGGCCGCCGACGCCGTTGCGCGCCGCCACGGCGTATCGCTGGCGAACGTAGCCAGCCGCTGGGTGTTGGAGCATCCTGCAGTCGCGGGGGTCATCGTCGGCGCGCGTCTGGGTGAGCGGGTCCATACCGGCGACAACGAACGGCTGTTTTCCTTCACGCTTGATGAACAAGACTACGCACGTCTGGATGCTGCATTCTCGGCGACCGCTCCGGTGCCGGGCGATTGCGGCGACGAGTATCGGCGCCCCCCTTTTCTGACGGCGTCCGGCGATCTGACCCACCATTTGGACACTGTTCCGCTTCCCTACCAGGCCGAACGGACCAGTCACGGGGGCCAACGGGTCTTAAGCGGCTCAAAATGGGAAGACATTGCCGGCTATTGCCGTGCGCAACGGATCGGTGACCGCGTGTTGGTATCCGGGACAACCGCAACAGCTGGGGCAGACCGGGTTGTTGCCCCGGACGATGCCGAAGCACAGACAACCTTTGTCCTCGACAAGATCCTTGCGGCCTTGTCGGCTTTGGGTCTTGGCGCCGAGGACGTGGTCCGAACCCGGATCTACATTGTGGACGAAGCCGATGTGGCGCAGATCTCTCGCGCGCATGGTCGTGTTTTTGGCGACATCAAACCCGCCAACACGCTTGTGGTCGTTGCGGGACTGATCGGGGGATACCGCGTTGAGATTGAAGCTGAGGCGTTGGCCACAAAGGCGCGCGCATAGCATTGTCTGGCGGGTTTCGCGCCGCGAACACAGCACTGCTAGGCCACTCTACCGCGCGATTCACCCGGCGATTGCGCTCGTTTCGAACTGCGCGACAATTCCATGGATTACAGCGGCGCGTTTCGAAAAACTTGAGGATCAGATCGGCAATGTGCACGATTGCCATCAAAGTGCGATACTGACCGTTCCAGGCTGCGATATTTGTCTTACGTGGTTTGGCAAATTGGATTGCGAGGGTGTGAATGGGATCGAGCCGACGGGACAGACGTTCTGACGCATCAGGTTTTGCGGCCTGCGGCGAACCGACGTCCATTCGGCGCCCGGCCTGCTCGAAACTCGAGGCCGCGATCGCTTCAGGCAGGCTGATCGATGAGGACGAGTTCGATTCCCTAATGCGCGAACGTCAACCGGATGAGACATCGACCTTGGTTCTTACGCCTCAAATGAGGGTCGCCTAGAGCATTCCGAAGGACTGACGGCTTCTTGCGATGCGGCGCAGCGGATCGGCCGCTCAGGCGGGATCAGTGCAAACCAGGTCCATGGTCTTGATGTCTACGACTTCACCATCCAGAAGCTGAACCTCGGTGACGCGCTTGGCACCAAGATCATAGGCGAATGCCCAGTCCCCGATGACGCACATACCCAATCCATCGCATGAATAGGCAACCGGTCCGTCATCCCACTGTTCGACGACGGCCCTTAGGCCACCTTCGTGCAACAGAAGCGTCCGCGACACCAACCCAGGTTCGTTGCTTGTACATTGCAGGGCTTCCGTTGCGCTGGATGCTGTCATTGCCAGCAATGCGACCGCCGTTATTCCGTCCATGACGTTACCCCACTTTAACCGTCCGCGTGCCGCCTGGCGGGAAGGACCGCCCGAGACCTATGGGTGGTAGCCCATTTCTTGCCACACTGCGCACACATTATTGACAAACTGCGCCATCGCAGCCGAATGTGGCATAAAGCACAATGAATTCAAGAGGTTGATTTTGCGCTGGTCAGCGCAGTCAAATACTTGGTGGGAAACGGTCCTGATCTTTTCGCGCATTGTTGCGTATTTATCCACAGAGCCCTGGGACGGCCGGGCGTCAGGAATGGTCCGCGCCGCTACCAAGGAGTTTTTTTTGGGGGCTTCACCACCCATCGCCCTGTATCAGACACGCGGGTCCGAAGCAGGGCGATGGGTGTCATGCGATCAGTTGGAGATGCCTGCTGCTTCAATCAGCGGCGCCCACGTTCCGATCAGGTCACCGACCAGCGTCTCATAATCCTCGGACGACATGCTGACATGAGTGATCCCAAGGTCAGTTAGCTTCGTTTGCACCTCCGGGCTTCCGAACACGGCAAGGACCGTTTCGTGGATCTGGGCGCGCATGTCCGGTTCAATACCTGCGGGCGCGGACAGGCCAACCCAGTTCTCGATTACCACGTCATAACCTTGTTCCTTGAACGTCGGGACATCGGGAAGCTGCGGGTTGCGGTCGGGCGAAGCGATTGCCAGTGCAACTGCCTCTCCGTCCTCGATCATGTCGCTGTTCTGCACGACCATATCGTAAAACGAATCCAGCGCGCCGGCCCGGAAGTCTTGGATTGCCGGTGAACTGCCCTGATAGGGCACGTGGATCGATTCAACCGACAGCGCTTTATCGACCGCTTCGCCCAAAATATGCGAGATTGATCCGACCCCGCTGGAGCCGTAGGTCATCGGTGTGTTCTTCACAAAGTCCACATACTCAGCCAGAGTCGTGATCCCGGACGATGGCTGCACGAAAAGCCCCGGTGCGGACGCGCCGATATAGGCAACATGCGTGAACCCGCCCAGCGGATCGTAGGGGAGCGATTCAAACCGTGTTGGCGAGATCGTGAATGGCGCGTTATTCGACAGGATAAGCGTGGTTCCGTCGGCCGGCTGCTGCGCGACATAATCTGCGGCGACGGTGCCCGCCGCCCCGGGGCGGTTGTCAACGACGGCCTTCTGACCGAAATCAGCGTCAAGGTGCTGCGCCAGAAGACGCGCGACCAGATCGCTGGTGCCGCCCGGGGGGAAGGTAACGACGATGCGAACGGGCTCGTCGCTCCACGGGCCAGGTTCCGCGTGCGCAGCCCCGGTCGCGAGCGCGGAGGCAGCCACAGCCGCAAGGCTGAGTGCTTTAAGATTCTGTTTCATTGGAACGATCCTTTCGGTTGGGAGGCGTACGCTGGGCCAAGGTCTGGCGGCGCGCGCGGACGGTGGAAGAAAGCGCGAAAATGACGATGATACAGGTGACCGCGAGCAAGGTCGCGCTGATCGGCCGTTCCAGGAAAACCATGGGATCGCCACGGGACAGAAGCATCGTTCTGCGCAACTGTTCTTCCATAAGTGGCCCCAGCACGAACCCCAAAAGAAGGGGTGCCGGTTCGAAGCGAAAAAGCCGCATCACGTAGCCAACGACGCCAATCACGAGGGTCAGCCAGACGTCGAAGACGTTGTTGTTCAGACTGTAAACACCCATGCAGATCAGAACGATGATCGTAGGGTACATAAACTTGTAGGGGATCCTGAGCAGACGCACCCATATGCCGATCAATGGGACATTCAGGATCAACAAAAGGATGTTTCCGACGAGGAAACTGGCCACCAAGCCCCAGAACATGTCTGGTTGTTCCGTCAGCAGCCGGGGGCCGGGCGTGATCCCATAGATCATCAGGGCACCGATAACGATCGCCATCGGCGGGCTGCCGGGTACGCCCAGGGTGAGGGTGGGGATGAACGCGGTTTGGGTTGCAGAGTTGTTTGCCGCCTCGGGGACTGCAACGCCTGGCACAACCCCGTTCCCAAAGTCTGCGCGTTGCGGCGAAACGCGTTTTTCGGCGGCATAGGCAAGAGCCGCAGCGATGGTCTGACCCGTGCCGGGCAGGGCACCTACAAAGGACCCAATCGTTCCGCCGCGAAGGATCGGCGCAAAAAGGGACGCCCATTCCTTTTTTGACGGGTAGAAGTCGGTATAGTCGACCGTCTGCGCTATGGACCCTTTGCGTGCGCTTCGGATCGACGCGATCACTTCGCTGACGCCGAAAAGGCCCATCGCGACGATCACGATGTGGACCCCGTCCCGAAGTTCGGGAATGCCCATCGTAAACCGCTCGACCCCCGTGGTCAGATCGATGCCGATGGTGCCCAGCATCAGCCCGGTCACGACCATGGCAATGCCCTTCAGCGCACCGCCATTGCTGACCGCGGCGGCGGCGATCAGACCCAGCAGGATAACTGCAAAGTAATCGGCGGGCGCAAAGGACAAGGCCAGGCTGGCCAGCGACGGTGACAGCAAGGCAATGACGATCATGCCAATGATCCCGCCGCCGAACGAGGCTGTGGCCGTGGAAAACAGCGCAACGCCCGCGCGCCCTTTCTTGGCGAGCTGATGCCCTTCGATGGCCGTGATCGATGCCGCTGGGGTGCCCGGAACATTCAAAAGTATCGACGCCGTGGCCCCCCCATACTCTGCGCCGTAGAACACGCCCGCGATCATCACCAACGCGGGTGTGGGATCCAGATAGAACGTGGCTGGCAACAGCATCGCGATGGCTGCCATCGACCCGATACCCGGCAGAACCCCGATAAATGTTCCAAGGAAAACCCCGATGAAGCAGTAGATCAGGTTTTCCGGCTGCAATACGACCAGAAGACCCTGACCAAAGCTTGCAAGGATCTCCACGCTCAAACCCCCGCAAAGGGTTTGAAGGGAAGGTTCAGCGCCTCAATAAACACAAGCCAACAGGCCAGCGCGACGCAGGCGCCCAAGACAAACTTGCCGAGGATCGACAAGGACCGGTCCGGGAAGCTTGCGACAATCACAGTTGCAAACACACCGGGGACCATCCCGATCCGGTCCACCGTCAGCGCGAACACCGCCAACGCAGAGCCTATCGCAACCAAGCCGATCCAGTCGGGAACTTCCGCTAGCCCGTCCCCGTTGCGTTCGGCAATGCAGATGAAGACAGCCAATACGGCCAGGATTGCGCCCGTGATGAAAGGAAACGCCCCGGTTCCAAGACGCGTGGGAACCCCCATGCCCAACTGCCAGCCGCCGACCATGAAAATGATGCTGGCCACGATCAGAAGAAGGCCGCCCAAGCTGCTGCCCCATTTGAATCCTCGCCGCGCCTCTACGGATTGCGGCGCCTCGGTTTCGCGTGCGCGGTCGGTCATTGCACGACCCTTTCATGCGCGAACGATGCGATTGCCGCGACGGATCGCGGGTGGGAACTTGGAAAGCCTGTGCTATCGTTGCGGTTCCCCAACATGCTCAAGAATGCGACGACAGACCGATGGCCGAACGAACCGAACACATCAAAGCAGGCGGTATCTCCATTCACGCGGTCGACGTTTCGCGGGGCGTTCCCGCAGGCGGCTTGTCCGTCCGGTTGGCCCTTCTTGGTCAGGACCCGCGCGTGATCGCCGAAGGCGTGTGCGCCGAAACGGGCCACTTTCTTCATCCGGTCGCCGAAGGCGCAGATGTCGTCCGGGGCCTTTACGAGGTCGAATTCGGCGTCGGCACCTATTTCAGGCATGCCGGGGTCGCCATTCCAGACCCCTCGTTCCTGGACCTCGCGGTCTTTCGCTTTGGAATAGATGCGGTGACAGAGCATTTTCACTTGCCCTTCAAGTTCACACCGTGGGGATTTTCCCTGTTTCGGGGCGGTGCATGACCGGGGATCCCTGGGCCTTGCGCTAAACACCGTCGGCCTCGGTCGGCGAGTGCTGGCCGCAGTCTATCCGCAGCAATGGGTCCGCCTGCGGTCCGAACGCCGCATTTGCCCGCGCGTAGATTACCGACGCGATCTCGGCCAGGGTGGACACATGTTCTTCGACCGCAGACGCGTTAAGGCGACGTTCGAACGTTTCGAAAAGCTGTGCGAGGTCTGAGACACGGTGCAGCGCCACGATGTAAGGATGGCCGAAACGCGCCGCGTATTCCGCGTTCAACCTTCGCAGACGGTGCGCGTCAGAGGCGGACAGTGACAAAAGCCCAAGCCGGTCCTGTTCCACTGTCGATGCTTTAGTCATGGTCCCTTCGGTTGCTTCCTTTCCTGCTAGTTCCGGATGAGCCCGAAACACGGAAACGCGCATCTCGAATTTCGCCTCAAGGAGGGCATTGACCAAATTTTGGGCAATATCCTCGTCGGATGCGAACGGACGGTGAGAAACGGCTTTCTCGGCCACCCAGGCGGAGCGTTCGACTAGTGGTTCTAAAAGCGTCAAGGCAGCGTCGTGTGTCGCGGTGTTCAGTGTTTCAAGAGGTTCCGACACGAAGACGTTCCGATTCCGTACTGTGTTAAGTCCAGAGTACTTTTGGGAACCGTTGCCATCCATGATCGAGTGGGCAACACTGCATTCGAATAATTAGAATGGCTGAACATGCTTCCCAATCTGGTTCCACGAAGTCTTCGCTACATCGAAGCTGTTGCAGAGCACGGATCGATTCAGGCCGCCGCGCGCGAAACCGATATCTCTGCCTCAGCAATCGATCGCCAGATCAAGATCATAGAGGATCGGATGGGGGTGCTGCTTTTTGACCGACAGACCCGCGGAATGGAGCTGTCACCGGCCGGCGAAATCTTTGTGGCCTTAGCCCAGAAATGGCGCGCCGACGAACGGCGCATCCAGTCCGAGGTCAAAAGAATGCAGGGCGTGGATTTCGGGCACATCCGATTGGCGACAATGGACAGCCTTGTGAACGGTCTTGTGCCGCGCTTTCTAGGCACGGTTTCAAGGAAATACCCGCGCGTCCGTATCGATGTCGAGGTTACAACACCCGATGACGCGCCCAAGCTGTTGGAAGATGGCGGATGCGATATTGCGTTGTGCTTCAACCTTCTCCAGGATCGTAAGCTGCACCGGGTCTGGTCAGAAGAACTGCCGCTTTTCTGCGTGGTCGCGCCGTCGCATCCGCTTTCGAGATCAAGCGCGGTTGCGTTCTCTGACCTGATCAATCAGGCCATCGTACTGCAAAGCCGGGCCCTTTCGATACGCCGGCTGCTAGAGAAGCGTCACGCATGGCTGTTCGAACAAGGTCCACCGCCGGTCGTGACGAATTCGCTTCAGCTTTTGAAACAGCTGGTCGCGACCGGCAGTCACTTGGCTTTGACATCCGAAATGGACGCGGCACCAGAGCTGTTGTCAGGGGGGCTTGTCGCCATCCCGATTTCAGGATCAAAGATCCCCAATCAAACCATCAGCGTTGCCGTTAGCGCCCGCAGAGCCCTACCAAGGATCACAGGACTTATCGGAGATTGTCTTGCCCACGAAGCAAACCACCTTCTTAGCGAGGTCCGGACCATAGCCAGGTCCCCGAAAACGGTCACCGACGCAATGTAACAAGCGCACCGATTCAGCAAGGAAATTGCATTGCGTGCGTAGCGACGAAAATTGCCACCGCAGAGCGACGAAACAAGATATGATCAGGCCGTGCGAACACGCCCAGCAGTGAAGTGAACTGGCAAAGGAACAAAGACCCGATGGACCGCGAAACCGATCTGATCCTTTGCCCTGTTAACATTCGGCATGTGAAGATGGATTACCGCGCGTACGCTGAAGCCGTCGCAATGTCGAAGCGAAGGGGCGCGAAGCTTATCGTGGCAACCGTTGCCCCAGAGATGGAACGCAATCTGAACATTCGAGATTCAGCGGCATACTGGTCCGAGCAACTCGACAAATTCCTGACGGAGCATCCTGCAGAAGGAGTCGAGCTTGAGGCCGTTGTTCGAACCGGCGCGGTCCATCGACAGATTGTTAAGCTTGCAAATGAGCGCAACGTGGATGTCATCGTCATGGAATCCGCAAACCCCAAGGTCCAGGACTATCTTCTTGGAACAACCGCAAGCCACGTGGTCACGCACGCCAAGTGTTCCGTATTTGTTGTGCGCGGATAGTCCTCCAAGACAGCTGTCTGCGCCGACCGGTGTCGAAGTGATCAAGAGCCCCCCGCGTCAGCGGGAGGCTTGATGGTTTCGACGCTCGTTTAGAGCTTTCTGTGTTCCGCCCGAAGCGCAAGCCATAGGCAATAGCACATGATCAGGATGACCAGTGTGAATGGAATGCCCATCGACACCGCAGCGCCTTGAAGTGCATTTAGGCCTCCGCCCAATAGCAGTGCGATCGCAACAAGACCCTCAAGTGTGCACCACCAGACACGCTGGACGACGGGCGCATCAAGCTTCCCGCCAGCAGTGATGGTGTCGATCACCAGCGATCCGGAGTCCGATGACGTAACAAAGAAGATCACGATAAGTACAAGCGAAACCGGCGCAACAATTGAATACAGCGGCAGTTCTTTGAGGAAGCCGAACAACGCGCCTTCGGGGGCGTAGCTGTCAATCACCGTAGCCCTAACACCTTCTGCGCCACCTGCATTCAGCATGTCGATGGCGGCACCGCCAAAGGTCGACATCCAAAGCGCACAAACGGCTGTCGGCGCGATCAAAGCGCAAAGAACAAACTCTCGGACTGTCCGGCCCCGGGAAATACGCGCGATGAACATGCCCACGAAGGGCGACCACGCGATCCACCAAGCCCAATAGAACGTCGTCCAGCCGTGGAAGTAGCTGGTGTCCTCTCGTCCGAATGGATTCGACAGCGCTGGCAACAGCCTCACGTAATCCGCCATGACCGAGAAGTACCTTTCAATCGCCGTGGCGACGCCCGTCACGGCGATGACAAAGATGAACAGCAGCACTGCCATGACCATGTTGATCTCGGACAGCCGCTTCACACCTGCGTCCATACCCATAAGAACGGAACCCAGCGCAATCAATGTGATACCGACAATCAGCAGGACGGTCACGGTCGGCGACGGCGCAATGCCGAACACCTCATTCAGACCGGCCGCAACCTGCTGTGCCCCAAGTCCAAGCGATGTCGTTAGCCCGAAGAGCGTCGCAAACACCGCGAGTGTATCGATGACGTGCCCCCAGAAACCCCACACGCGTTCGCCCAACAGTGGAAAGAACGCGGACCGGAGTGTCAGGGGAAGGTTAAGATTGTAGGCAAATATCGCGAGGGCGAGCCCGACGGCCGCGTAGACTGCCCAGCCTTCGAGACCCCAATGATGTATCGTTCCAACGATACCAATGTATTCGTTGCCTGGCTCGTTTATGTCGATGCCTAAAGGCCGCGCGGCGCCGCCCTCGGAAAAATTGTAGTAAACAGGCTCAAGAACCCCAAAAAACAAAAGGCCAATGCCGATGCCGGCCGCGAACATCATCGCGATCCAGCCAGCATAGGAATAGTCCGGTGTCGCGTCTTTACCCCCGATCCGAACCTTGCCCACAGGCAGTACAATCAGCGCGAGGCAAAACAAGGTAATCACATTGACTGACAGAACAAGAAACCAGTCGAACGTGCTTGTCAGCCACGGGCGGAGCCACCCGAAAAACGCGGCTGCGGCTTCCTGATTGGCCAGCGCGACAATCACGAAGCCAAGGATGAGAATCCCGGAGACGATAAAAACTGGGTTGTGAATATCCAATCCAAGCGGCCGGATATTGTCCTGGCCCAGTTCATATTCTGTCTCGAAATCCCAGACCCTGGGGTCTGGATCGAGCATCTTTTTTGTTCCAGTGTCAGTCATAATCCCTCCCTTTGCTATATAATTGCTTGGAGCTTTGCACAGCATCCCGCGTCTTGTCCAACTTCGTTCTGCGGCGAGTTATTGAATGTGCAATGGGTTAGGTCCGAGTTCCTGCATGCCGGTTGTCGCACCGAGGACCACTTGGAAGACTTGATTACCAAGCGAAGTTGCCGAACCACGAGGAATCTTTGCGACCCGATGCGCATCTGTTTCAGCGCATGAAAAAGCGTAGCACCGCTGGAGCCATCGACGAAATCGGGTAGGCATCCTGTCCTGTCGGCGCGGATTGTAAAGCGCGGCAACTCCGGGGCCATGTGGCGGATCAATCAGTGCGGACAATCAATCACAAATTCATTGACCGCACGGCGCCAAAACGCGACGTTCAAGAGGTCAGAGGAACATTGCAAATGAGGTTCATCTTAATTGTGAATCTAATCCTTCCGGGTATCGGCACGTTCATGAATGGCCGAGTTCTCACAGGGGTTTTTCAGCAGATTTTCTTCTGGCTCGGTATCTATGGGATCAGATCAGAGATGCTTTTACTTCCAGGCTTGCTGTCTCTTGCGACTGCCTGGCTTTGGGCATTGTCCGGCATGTCAGTGTTCTGGGAAGAGGACGATCGAGATCGTTAGGTTTCTCCAGGCAGGATCGCGTCGTTTCGGTGCTTCGGGGGCTTGCGGAGATCAATCGCCTCGGTCAAGCGATTGGCGTATGGGAAAGGAATGCCATCAAACCTAGGGTTTTCTTGGAGGCGAGATGGTGAGAGCGGACAGGCGGCTGTCGGCTCTGTTTGCCTCTGCTGATACTCTTTGGGAAGGCTGCCCAAGTCCCCGTGAGCGAGGCAATGACCGCGTGCAAAAGAATGCGAGTCGGGGCACAGTTAATCGCGCAAAGTCGACAAAAAGGATCTGAGGACGAGCTTATTCAGCCGCACTCACATCTCATAACCAGCCTGGTTGCGCATCGCCGTGATCCCGGGCAGACAGGACTAGGGTTTCAGCGCACCTGGCTTCAGTATCGACAATGGGTTGGCCTTGTCGTCGGTCCAGACTGGTCCGCCATCGCTTGCAAGAGGCCGCCAGGGACCGGTCCGAAGAAGCTCCGCGATACGGTTTGGGTCTCGGGTTATCAGGGCCACATCGCTCATCAAGAACCCGGCGTCATCCGTGTCTGCGCCGGTTGCCAGTTGACGCCATGCATGAACGCCAAGGGTCTCCGCCGACCGGCCAAGCGGCAGGCCGATGTCATAGAACCGGTTCGAAATATGGAACAGTAGAACACCGCCCGGCGCAAGCCGGTCGAGGTAAAGCTCCATTGCTTCAAGCGTTGTCAGGTGAACAGGAACAGCGTCAGAGGAGTAGGCGTCGATCACAAGAATATCGAACAGCATGTCGTCTTGATCGGCCAGAACCACGCGGGCGTCGCCGAGGTGTGTTGGGGCATCAGGTGTGCAAGAAGACAGAAAGCTGAACAGATCGGGGTCCCTGGCGATCCGGTCCACGATTGCGTCAATCTCGTAGAAGTGCCAGTCCTGACCATCGGTTGCGTAGCAGGCAAGCGACCCCACACCCAGTCCAACAACACCCAGTGTCTTTGCGTCCTTGGCAAACTCGGTCTGCATGATCTGGCCCATAGGACCGTCGGGGTGGTAGTATGTAATCGGCATGGGACGAGGCGCCCCAAGGTCTGAAAACCGTTGCGCCCCATGGACGGTAGTGCCGTTCGAATAGCGGCGAATGCCGTCCTCGCCATCGATGACTTGGTGGAGGCCGAAGAAGCTTCTGTCCGCGAAAATCCGGGTTTCCTGGGCCGCAAGCCAAAGGGGTAGGATCACGGTCAGCGTTGCCGCGACAGCCAGCACCGGCAAAGCCGGTCGGGCGACGGCGAGGATCCCAAGCGCAACGGCAATTGTCGCGCCCACGGCAACTTCACTGCCGCCTGCGATGAAGGCGACGCCAGCCGCGGCAAGGCCAATGGGAAGACCCATGAACACGCCACGCCTGACGGTTGCCGCATCAAGCCGAAGCGTTCTCCCGAAGACTAAGAGCAGCATCAATATTAGCGTAAGCGTACCCTCGACATGATCATCAAACATCAATGGACCGACAATCGAGTTGAACACACCACCCATGGCACCGCCGACGGACATCGTGACGTAGAACGTCGTCAGGTGACGCGCCGTGGGCCGGGCTTCGTAGAGCGCGCGATGCGCCCAGATTGCAATCACGAAGAAGCTGAAGACAAAGGCGGCCGAAGTGAAGGGCGTTAGGTGATCGCCCAGGGCACCAACTGTCAGACAAAGTGCCGCCACGCCGACGAGCTGAGCTAATTGCGTGAACCAACGGCCTGATACATGTGACGAGCTTCGGAACGCAATGACAAAGCTCAGAAGGAAAAGCGCCAATGGAATGACCCATACCAGTGGAACCGCGCCAATGTCGGTGCTGATTTTTGAGGTCACCGCCAGCATCATTGAGGACGGAACGAATGCGAGTAAGCCCCAACAAATGATCGTAGACACATCAGGTGCGGGAGCCTCGACAAGCGACGCGCTGGACCGCAGACGGTTCCGCCCCAGGATAAGGCCTCCGCACACCACAAGTCCGATCCCCAGAGCGATAAAGCCGATAGCGAACCCACGCGCGATCGAAGAGGCTCCGAAGAATGGCTCGGCGACCAACGGAAACGCAAGAAGCGCAAGAACCGAGCCGAGATTGGATGCACTGTACAGGAAATAGGGATCGTCGGCAGATGGACCGTTGGAGTGTGCGTACCAGGATTGGATCAACGGGGCATTGGATGAAAGGAGCGCAAAGGGAACTCCCACGCCAAGCGCGAACAGGCCAAGGGTTTGCCAGGCAATCGGCCGGGTTGCATCAAGCTGCCAGTCTGCCGGAAGCGCAGGTGGCAGAAAGAAGAGCGCAGCCACCCAGAACAGAAGATGCAGCCCGACCTGCACGGGAAGGGGAAGGTAACGCGCAGAGAAATGCGCATATAGGTATCCACCAAGAAGCGCCGACTGGAAGAACAACATGGCCGTCGTCCATACCGCCGGCGAACCACCGATTGCGGGCAGTACGATGCGGGCAAAAAGTGGTTGCACGAAGAACAACAATGATGCGCTTAGGAACACCGTAAGGGTAAATGCCCACATTGCAGGTCGTAAGGAACGACCTGTTTCCGTGCCGACAACAAATGCCATGTCGCGCGCTTCCTTTGTTTCGCGGGGCGCAGTAAGACACAAGGATTGTGGTCCCAATATGACGACATCTGACAGCAAATGTCGTTGCCAATGCGCCTCTTGAACGCCCATGCGCTTCAGTGCCGCTGTAGGTTCGTCCCGGCTGGGAGAGGACATCCGCAAGCAGCATCCTTTTCGTTGCCACCGATAATCAACGCTGCAGTTTCTTGGTTCGTCCCGAGAAGCGCAGCGTCGACCACATCAAGTGGTCAGGAAACTTTTGCGGACGGCCCTAAGCGGGCTTTCAACCTGCTATTGGAATGCCGCGACGCTGCCCGGCAAAACCGTCATTAGCCGCAGGTGCCCTCGGCATACTGTTTAGGAGGTCCGCTGAGCGGACACCGCAGCCTTTGGCTTGAGATTTCGGTGCTGACGCGGACCCGCGGTGCAACCAAAGCGCAGGAAACTCAGCGACGCACGCTAGTTCCCGATTTTCATTTCTTCATGCTGGGCAGCTTGTCGTAGAAGTCGAGAAAGATGGCGTCGCGCTGAACATCGTAGGCTTCTCGCATGATATGGGCGTCGGGCCGCGGCTCCCAGTAGAGCGTGTCGTTGAGGATTGGCGACGATATGAGATGCGTTGGCACCCAATCAGGATCGATCAGCCAGGCGACGTTAATGATGTCCCAGATCACCCACGTCCGGCGCTCGGTGTCGGTGATGGCGAACATTTCATGCAGCGGGTTATTGTCAAAGAGGTGGTAAAGATAATCACCGATCTCGCCGCGCCCCTTTACAAAATCACGCATTTCGCTGTGTGAGATCTTAAGCTGCGCACCCACATGGTAGCCTGGCAGATACACATGCGCCACACCGCTGTCGAAGATCAGGCGCGAGGCATGTTGATCTTGTACTAGATTCAAGGATGGTCGATTGCAGTGGGGTGCGCTCGAAGGGTAGGCAGAAGTCCAAATGACGACGATGCGGTCAAGGATATCTGGGGCCTTCAGGATCGCTGCAGCGATATTGGTGACGCAGCCCATCGCAGCGATGTAAAGTGGCGAGTTGCCCTCACGCGCCAGGCGGATGATGGTATCCACAGCCTCTGACTCCACCACATCGTCAGGGTGGTCCATGTAGCGTGTTGCACCACGAAAGACCTTTTCGGAACTGTCTACGCCCACCTTCTCATAAATCGTCAGGATCTCCTGATAGCTTAGTTCCATTCCCTCAGGTGGCATTGTGAATTTAAGATCGGCCGCGCGCCTACTTTGTGCATGAAGCCGCTCGACCCATCCCTGAAACCCACCTACCAGATGCTGATCGACCGCTTCGCCTTTCTCAATCGCCTTCTCAGCCGCCAGAAGCCCCGCTCTGTGATGGGCAAAGGAAAAAGGCTCTGCCGTGACCGCCTCAACGGTCATGTGCTCGGGCGACAAGAGCGCCCAGGCCAGCGCGAACTGATCGTCGATTTCGTTCGCAGTATCAGTGTCAATCAAAAGGCGCACTGGCTTGTCCATCTCGACGTCAAGAAGGGAATGAAGCTTGGCCTCGGACAGTTTTGGCAGATTAGGCATCAGATCACCTCGGCGTCAGATGTGGCTCGGCGTGCGGGCCGATTGCGACAGGTTAAAACGGACTGAACCCAGGCGGAACACCTCCTCGTGGAAGACCATGGCGCCGTCCTCGTCAAAGGCTGAGCACGCCTGTTTCAAAAGCGGCTCCCCCGGCTCGATCCCGAATAGTACTGCTGATTGCGCATCGGCCAATACGGGTGAGATGTCTTCGCAGGCCGCCGACCATGAAAGGCCGAAACGGCGACCCAGAATCCGCAAGATAGACTGATCGGGACCGGTCTCCGGAAAATCAGCCGGTTTCGGGCGCGCCAGCAGATCGGAGGGCGCGTAGGTCTGGACGAGCATCTTGGGCTTCTCATCCACCAGACGAAGACGCACGATGCGGGTCAAGCGCTGGTGTATGAGTTCCTCGGGAATGTCGCTCAGTTCGGCAGCTCCTGGGTCGAAATGTTCGAGCGAAAGAAACCGGGAACGCGGCTCCCGACCGGCGCGCAGCATGGCATCAGTGAAGGAGGTCAGGCAGGTGTCTGACGCCGGCGACAGCGTGACCACGCGATAGCCGCTGCCCTGGCGGCTTTCGACATAGCCGTCCTGTACCAGAAGATCGAGCGCCCGGCGGATCGTCACACGGCTGACCGAGAATTGGCTGGCCAACTCAACCTCGGTCGGCACACGGCCACCGACAGGATATTGGCCTTGTTTGATACGGCGCAACATCTCGCGATAGGCGCGTTCGTATTTCGGCAGTTCGCGCGCCGCGGTTTTTGGCTGGCTCGGGCCGTCGTAGGCCTCTCGCTTGGCTTTGGTCTGCATCTTGGTTCCTCCTATTGGCCGAACCGTCAGGCGACCCATACGCTTTTCGTCTGGCTGTATAGCGCGATGGCGTCCTTGCCCATTTCGCGTCCATACCCCGAGAGCTTGATCCCTCCAAACGGGGAGGCCGCGTCGGTCTCACCCCAGCAATTCACCCAGACTGTGCCGGCCTTTAGCCGGTCCGCGAAACGGCGGACACGAGTTACGTTCTGCGACCAAAGCCCCGCTGCGAGACCGAAGTCAGTTGCGTTGGCGCGATCTAGGACGTCGGCATCGTCCGAGAAGGGCAGAACCGCAAGGACCGGGCCAAAGACTTCCTGCTGTGCAACGGCCATGGAATCGGTCGCCGTCAGAACCGTTGGGCGAATGAACCAGCCATCGTGATCTGGACGAACACCACCGGCGACGACTTCTGCGCCTTCCTCTCGCGCACCCTCAACATGTCCAAGGATCATGTTCATTTGCCGCTCCGAGATCACCGGGCCCAGATCATTCGGCGGGTCATCAAGACCGGGCCCGATGCTAAGGGCTTCGGCCAGACCCGCCAAAGTGTCGAGCACCTTATGGTGAATGCTTTCATGCACATAAAGCCGCGCGCCCGCCGTGCAGCTTTGGCCATTGTTCCCGAAATTGGCCCAGAAGACACCCGGGATGGCCCGTTCGAGATCCGCATCCGGGAAAAGGATGTTAGCGGCCTTCCCGCCCAATTCGAGAGATAGCTTCTTAAGGTTTCCGGCAGAGGCGGTCACAATGGATTGGCCCGTCCGCGTACTGCCGGTAAAGCCGACCTTCGCCACGCCATGGTGCGCGGCAAGCGCGGCACCAGCGTCCTGACCCAACCCGGGGATCACGTTGAGTACACCCGGCGGAAGTCCGGCCTCCAGCGCCAGATCGGCGAGATACAGGACAGAAAGCGGCGTCTCCTCCGAAGGTTTTAAGACAACGGTGTTGCCTGCCGCCAGACAAGGCGCCAATTTCCAAGCGGCCATCAAGAGCGGGTAGTTCCACGGAGTGATTAGGCCGCAGACACCGACGGGCTCGATCCGGGTATAGTTCAGCCGATCAGGTGTGCTGACCGGAATCGTAGCGCCCTCGATCTTGTCCGGCCAACCGGCGAAGTAACGAAAGTGGCGCGCCGACCAGATCGCATCGACGTCGCGGGCAACGGCATAGGGTTTGCCATTGTCGAGCGTGTCGAGTTGCCCGAAAATCGACGCCCGCTCTTCAATCAGATCGGCCAGACGCCACAGAATGCGCCCGCGATCATGGGGGGTAAGACCGGTCCAACGTCCATCCTCGAACGCCACCTGCGCGGCCTGCACTGCACGATCCACGTCCTTCGCTTCGGCCATAGCAACCTTGGTGAACACCTTCCCGGTCGAGGGATTGATCACCTCAAGCTCAGTATCGCTGTCCACATGCGCACCGCCAATCCGAAGTGGCTGGACCTTTTCGATCAAGGCGCGCACATCGGGCAGAAGGGCGATCTGGGTCATGGGAGCGTCTCCGCTGCAGAAAGCTCTGCGTAGCGCAAGGCACGGCGGTTGATCTTACCCGAGGAAGTCATCGGAAAGCTCATTACAAACTCCACCTCGCGCGGCGCCTTGTACCGGGCGAGCCGGGTTCGGACGTGATCCTGCAAGTCTTCCGCCAGGGACGGACTTCCACTCACTCCAGGACGGGTCAGAATCAACGCTTTCACGATTGACCCCCGGTCGGCATCAGGCTTTCCGATCACCGCTGCCTCGGCCACATCGGGATGGGCCATTAGGCATTCCTCGATTTCGGCGGGCCCAATGCGAAAGCCAGAGGATTTGATCAAATCGTCGGACCGCCCCTTGTACCAGAAGTAACCATCTGCATCCCGTACCGCCATATCGCGGGTGCGCAAGAGCGAGCCAAGTTCCATCTCTGCCGTCTTTTCGGGGTTGTTGAGGTAGCCCAAGAACCGGGTCGGCGCGGTCATGGGAGTGACGATCTCACCCTCTTCTCCCTCGGGTACATCGTTGCCGTCCTCATCGACAAGACGCACATCGTGACCAGGATACGCGCGTCCCATTGAACCCGCGCGGCGTGGAAAAAGCGCGGCACAATTGCCGATCAGGTGGTTCACTTCAGTCATGCCGTAGAACTCGTTGCAGACCACGCCCAAGCGGTCTTCGGCCCAGGTCAGCGTTTCGGCGGCGAGCGCCTCGCCGCCCGTGCAAACCACTTTCAACGCAAGGTCATGGCCGCGGTGGGGATGCGGGGTTTGCGCCAGTCTTTTGATCGCCGTGGGGGCCAGAAACGTATGGGTGACTTTATGGCAGGCCATGAAGTTATACGCGTAGTCAGCCGTGAATCGCTCAAGCGACGTGGCGATCGGCCGTCCCGCCATCCAGGCCGGGAAGACAAGGTCCAGAAGCCCTCCTACCCAGGCCCAATCCGAGGGTGACCAGTAAACGGCATCAGCATCCTCCATCGAGAGATCGAAGAAGAGGTTGATCGAAGGCGTATAGGCCGCCAGCACGCGGTGCCCGTGCAAGATTCCCTTTGGCTTGCCAGTAGAACCAGACGTGTACATCAAGAGCGCCGGATCATCCGCGCCGGAATAGTCCGGTACGAAATCACTCACACTCCCCGCCAGGGCCGCGCCAAGGTCAATCTCGCCTGCCCTCGGCTCCCGGCAGAGCACGTGTTTGAGATACGGGAAATCGACCGCCGCAGACGCGCGAAGTGGTGACCAGGCCGCATCCGATGTCAGGATCACCGGCAATTGGCAATCATTGAGCGCGTGTTTCAGCGTATCCGGCCCATAGAGCTGCGACAACGTCACCGCAGTGCCGCCAAGCTTGCAGACTGCCATATGCGCGATGGCGGTGTCGGGATGCTGGCCGGTGTGCAGCCCGATCAACGACCCACGCTCGTATCCCAACTCGCGCAAACGCGCGGCCAAAGACGTCGCCGCGCGATCCACCTCGGCGAAGCTTTGGACAGTGACGGCGCCCGCCGGGTCCTCGTAGATCATTGCCGGCAGATCGCGGGTTTCGGGGCCCAGATGCTTGCCGACAGTCATGTGGAAGATGTTGCTGTCGGCGGGCCAGACAATCTCGTGACCGCTCTTGGTGGCTCGTAAATTGAGGCTCTCGAGACGGGCTTCGGGGATCGGAAGCGGCGATGTCATGTGGAAACGTCCTCCACCGGAACCAAACAGAGATGCGGAAGCTCCTGATCGGCTGTCGTGAGCTGCCCGAAACGCGTCCCCTCTGTAAATCCATTCAGCCGAACGGTGGCCATTCGCGCGGCTCCCAGGAATCGGGCCAATGCGAAAGCGCCATCGGCCCCGGTGGTCCGCCACAAAACCTCCGCGCGGCCACTGAGCCGCACCCATTCGCCGTCGCGTTCGCCGCAGGGGCAAACTCGCAGGGGCGGGTAGCTGACGGCTTCGCAGGCGGTGCATCGCCGACCGAGTGCATCCCCTTTGTCGAGTGCATCAAAGAACGGCGCCAACCAGCCGGATCGAAGCGTGTAATTGAGGCGCATCTGATAGGGGATCATGCCGCGCCCCCGTTTTGCAGGATGGTGACCGCAGCGGTCGTGCAGACGGCGCCATGAGTGTCGGCTAGCGCATAGGCAGGCGGAGAAGAAGGTTGCAACTCTTCGTGGTACGTGCCCTCGAGCATCCGGGCACAGGCGGCCACTTGCGCCACACCGATCGCGCCCACCGGTGCGCCTTGGCCCATTAACCCGCCGGAGAGGTTAACCGGGCAGCGACCATTAGGGGAGAAGGCACCGTTTTCAAGGTCCGCTCCGGGCGCATCGGTCAGACCAAGCGCTGCGAGCCCCTGAAGTTGTGCCCCGGCAAAGGAATCGTAGATTTCCGCCAGTCCAAGGTCGCCGGGGGCGATCCCGGCGTGTCGGCACGCATGTTGCATCGCCTTCCGCTTCGCCGAAAACATCCCGGGGTCGTCGCGTACACCGAGGTGCATGTGGTCGGTCGCCGCGCCCATGCCCGCAATGCGCGATGCGCGCTCGCGTGCGGCCGGTACATACGCAGCGTCCGACAGGATCAGCGCAGCGGCGCCGTCGGACAGCGGCGAACAATGCAGCCGTCGATAGGGTGATGCAATCATCGGGCTTTCGGCTATCTCGTCAGCCGTGTCGGTGCGCGGCAGATGCGCGTCTGGATTGGCACAGGCATTGGCGCGGTTTTGAAGGGTCACACAGGCCAACTCGTCGTCGCCAAATCCATGTTCCGCAGCAAAGATCTGCCAGGACAGGGCGTAGAGCGCCGTCGCTGTGACGCCGCTAAATCCGTCGGTCATGGCATCGAAGGAGAAGCCGTAGAGCGTCCGGATCATGTCGCCGGACAAGCTTGACGCGGAAGGATCCACGCCGATAACAGCAACGTGTCGCGCCTGTCCGCTCAAGACGGCCTGGGCTGCCGACTGCACGGCGACCTGACCAGATGCGCCACCCGCCTCACACCGCGTTCCAGCTACGCCATGAAGGCCCAATTCCGATGCAAACAGCGCAACCGGGTTGAGCTGAAGCGAGAAGAAATCACTCTCTGAGGCGACGAAGAGCGCGTCGATCTCGGCGCGATCGATCCCGGCCATCTCAAGTGCCGCGTTGAAGGCTTCAGCCGCCCAATCGCGAAAACTGCTGTTGTCCTTGCGGCGGTTGAACCTGGTCTGCGCGGCGCCGGTGACAATAACCTTGCTGTCGTCGATGGATGTCAATCGCCTCGCCCTTACATGATCCAGGCTGATCGAGTATTGACATCATGTATTTGTATTTACAAGTTTGATCAACGGGCTGGGGACTGCCTGAAAGTCCGGTCGCAGGCGATCATTTCGGCAAGGAGCTTGGGCGCGATCACCTTTGATGTCAGCAGCCTTTTCAAAGCGTTACTGGCTGTATTTTGCGCTGGGGCACTTTACGGTTGGAGCGCCCTGGCACCGTCCCTGCAGAGTCAGTTCGACACGTCCAAGGCCGACGTCGGCTTCGTCTTCTCTCTCGCCATTGTCAGCTTCACGGCCGCAGTGCTGATCGCGCCACGCCTTGTCGAACGCTTCGGGGACGACGTCGTGATAGGCGCGAGCGCGTTCTTAGCCACGGCGTGGGTCGGTCTGGCCGTGGTGACGTCCAGCTTTGGGATGTTCCTGCTGTGCTTCAGTTTCGGTTTCGGCTTCGCATCCGGCACCATCTACAGCACCGCATTGCGCGTGGGCGCATCCGGGGCGCGGCCATGGCTCACCACGCCAATGATCGTTGCGGGGTTCGGCTTGGGCGGCGTGGTCTTCAGCGCGATCTGGACTGTTCTTGTCGCGCAGGGTTGGGGGCTTAGGGCGCTGGCGGTTCTGGCGGGGGCGCTGTGTCTGACGGCTATCCTCGGTTTGACCGGCCGGACCATCAACGTCCGAGATCGTGCCGGCAAAAGTCACCCAGCCGGGTCTGAATCTGAGACACGCCGAGAGTTGGCCTTGCTTTGGGGGATATTCGCGTTCGGATCATTTGCGGGGCTCATGGTAATGGGCCTTGCAGGATCCGTGTTGGAGCATTCGCAGGCCGGGATTACTTTGACCGGTATCGCCCTGGCCGGAGTGACCGTGGGCAACACACTGGGGCGTTTCTCAGCGGCGCTAACTCGGGGCGCGTCGCCCAAACTGGCACTCGTTGTCTCCGTGGCCCTGAGCCTCGTCGGCTTGGGCCTTGCAGTGCTGAGCGCCGCACCTGCGTGGGTCGGCGTGTCGCTCGCCTTGATTGCGCTGGGTTACGGCCTGATGGCCTCCGCCTTGCCGCTTGCGACCAGCCACATCTTTGGCACGCAGGGTTTTCAGGCGGCGTATGGCATCATCTTCACCGCATGGGGGCTTTCAGGCTTCGCCGCCCCATGGCTGGCGGGCCTGTTATTCGACCTCTCCGGCAGCTTCACGCCGGGTTTCATCGTGGCGATCGTGACGACCCTGTTCACCTTGCCTTTGATCTACCTCCTCGATCGCGAGACCCGCTAATCGAGGGCGTCAATCAACCGATTGAGGCGCGAGCGGCCGACATCCGCCAGCCATTTCCGCAAACCCACCTCGGCCTCGGCACCAAACACGGCGACCGCATCCGACCAGATCGCGCGCCCGCACATGAAACCGTCACAGGCGACGCCGGCCTCACGCGCCAGGCGGAGCGACGTTTCGAAGGCCTCAAAGGGCACTCCGGCGCTCAGGTAGACGAGCCCAATCCCCTCCGCAGGCGCAGCGGCCGCCCTGAAGGCGTTGAGTGCTTCATCGCGTGTCATCTCAGGCTGGCCAAACCCCTCCACAAAGGCCAGGTCCACAGGCACTTCTACCTTCAGGACATCCACAGCGAACCGGGAATGTGCAAAGACCTCGGTGGCCCGCCGTACGAGATCGGGTTTGGCCGCAGCGTAGGCGGCAGTGCCGGGTTGTAGCGTTGGATGGTAGACGAGAGGCTCCATCAGGTATCTCACACCCGCCGCACGACAGCGCGCGCCAATTTCGGCAACGAGATCCTGCTTGCGCGCGTTCAACTCCGGATCGTCGTCCGGCGCGTAGTAGATAAAGAATTTCAGGTCCTTCACCCTGAGATCGGGATAGTCCTCCACGGTCAGGTTGTTGGGCAGAACAGTGATCCGGTCCTCGTCCGAGATATGGTATACATCTGCTTCGAACGCCAGCATCGGGGCGCAGTCAGCCGGGAAGGATGCCAACAGATCCCGCCCACAAGCCGCATCCACCAGGATGGTGCTGGCGCCGGGACCGAGGGTTTCGACCACAGCCCGTTTGAATGTCAGAATATCATCTTCTTGGGCGTGCGCCCCGCGGGCGCTGGCAATTCCGGCGGCAAGGCCACTGCCTGCATCGACCGCCACGCCATGTATCGCACCCTCCATCGCTCAGCCCCCGTGCAGGTGAATCGGCGGAAATTGTGGGGCGCCATGGGGTGCGCGCCAAAACTCGAGCATCTCCTGCGTTGGCACAAGAAGGGAAATCGAAAAGCCTCCCATCTCCTGCGTCGTCGAGTACGAACCGATCATGGGGGATGTGAGCGTGATGCGTTGTTCCGCCAGATAGGACGCCACTTCGCCATAAACGGTCAGCAGTTCCATCATCGTGGTCCCGCCCGCACCGTTGATCAGAGCAACGGCCTCCGTTCCCGGCGCGATCGGCCTGTCTTCAAGAAGGGCGTCCACCATGTGCCGGACCAGATCCCGCGCGGGTCCCATGACCCGGCGGCCCGAACCGCGTTCTCCGTGCACGCCCATACCGATGGCTACCTCGTCGTCAGGCAATTCGAACATCGGGGCTCCAGTCAGCGGAGATGTCCCTGGGCGCAAGGCCGCGCCAAGCGTCCGGGTCGCGTCCCGGACAGCGACACCAAGGCTCATAAGATCGTCCAGACACCATCCCTGTTCGGCTGCCGCACCCAAGACTTTGTAGATGAATATGGTCCCGGCCGCCCCGCGGCGATCGTCTTCCTGACCCTTGGGCGCCGAAGAGATGTCGTCATACATAAGCAAGGGCCGCACATCGAGGTCGTCGTCTTGCGCCATGAGAGCAGCGCCGTTGCCGTTTATCACATCACCTTCGTGGCGAGAGATCAGGAGAACCGCACCGGCATCCCCTGTCACCTCTTCGATAGCTTCAAGAATGGCGTCTGCAGAGGGAGCGGCGAAAACGTCTCCAACAACGTTGGCATCGAGGAGACCCTCGCCGACAAAGCCCATTGCGATCGGCTCGTGGCCCGATCCGTTCCCGATCAGAAGCGCAACCTTGCCGCTTTTGTCTTTGGTTCGAAGGTGGCGGCGACGGACGATGCGGCCCGAGGTGCCCGTTGTCACCAGATCGGGCCAAGCCGCCATGAAACCCGCGATCATGTCGTCAGCCATCGTGTCCTTGGAATTGACGAGCTTCTTCATGACTCCCCGCTTTCCCGCTCTTGCTGGGCCTCTGCCCAGACCGCCAGTAGTTCCGCGACCGAGGTGGCACCAGCATCAACGTGGCCAGCACCTGCGCCCTCCACGTACCGGGCGCGGCCGCGCTTAGCGGTCATCTCAGCCGTCTCCGCACAGCCCACGTTGGCGGCCCTAGCCGCCTCTTTCAGCGTGGCGGCGTTGGCGGCGGGGAGAAGTGCGTCGAGCATGGTTTTGTCTCCCGCCTTTGCCTGCCCCAACATCCCGATTCGCTCCGCCGCCTCCCTCAAGGATTTGTTCACTGGAGCACCGTCTTCGATACGCAGAAGCGCCGCGATGACCTGAGCAAAAAGTGAACCCGACGCACCGCCAGCCGCCTTTCGAAAGGCTTTGTCTGGTGCTTCCGCCTCAGCTGCCGCCGCTCTAAGGCCCTTCAGGATCGTGGTGCCATGGTCGCCATCACCGATGGCCGCATCGAGACCGTTGAGGGTGTCCTCGAGCGCCTCGAACCGTGCAACGCAGGTTGTCAGGATTGCACTCACCCGAATTGCCTCCGCATGAAATCGAGGGCCCGACGCGCCGCCTCCGAGGCGTCGGGTTCGATGTTGCGCCAAATGTTCAGGTCGGCACTGGCTGGGTTGCCGGCGATCACAAACATCTCCGCCACGATCCAGCCGTCGTAGTTGGCTTGGTCGAGGCCGGATCGCACCGCGTCCCAAGGAATATGACCCGAACCCGGAACACCCCTGTCATTGTCGGAAACATGGAAATGCGCAATTGTGTCCCCTGTCCCGGCGATCGCTGCTTCCATGTCCTTTTCCTCGATATTGAGGTGGAAAGTATCGAGGAGGGCCCCGAAACGTGGCGAGCCGGTGGCCCGGGCCAGATCGGCGGCATCTTCAGCTGTGTTGAGGAGGTCGGTCTCAAACCGATTCAGGGCCTCAAGACCTATGGTGACACCATGCCGGTCCAACGCGTCGCTCACCTTTGCCAAGCTTTCGGCCGATCGCTCCAAACGTGGTGCACGGTTCTCCGGATCGAATTGACCCCAAGGCGCAAATAGCACACCCGCCAGGTTCTCGGCCCCCAGCTTCGCCACCGTTTCGATTGCCCATTCCAGATAAGCGACGCCTGCGGCCCGCACCTCCGGGTCGGGGGAGGTGATGTCCTTATCCGGCGCAAGCCCGTCAGAACAGGTGACTTCCAAGCCATGATCGCGGATCGCCTTGCCAAGAGAGGCCGCCTTTTCGTCCGTCATGCCGAGAAGCGATATTTCAACGCCGTCAAACCCCAGGTCGGCTGCCGTTCGAAAGGCTGGGGTCAAATCATCAGTCCAGCGCGCCAGCCACAGACCGGTATGGATGCCGAATTTCATGCCCGGGCCTCCGGCGGCAGCACCCAGAGTTTTTCAGGCAGGAAAGTTAAGCGGATGGCCTGACCTTCGCCATAGCTGCGGATCGCGGCGGCGTCGGCCACGACATGGATCACGATGTCACCCACCATGACTTTCAGCCTCGAATGGGTGCCCACATAGACAGAGGTAGTGACGTGACCATAGACAGTGTTGGGGCCATCTGCCTCAGCGATTTCGATGTCTTCGGGCCGGATGGTCAGAATGCCGGCCCCCTGCACGCCCGCAGCCGTGCGGGGAGCCTGGAACGGGCCCAGCGCGCTTTCAAAGATCCCAGCTCCGTGCTTGCCCGGAAGGAAATTCACCCCGCCAAAGAACCCGGCAATCTCGCGTGATGCGGGCTCATCGTAAAGCGCCATGGGCGTGTCGTATTGCTGCAACGAGCCGTGCAGGATCAGCGCAATCTTGTCGGCCAAAACAGCGGCCTCTTCCTGATCATGGGTTACGAACACCGTCGTGATCCCCATTGATTTTTGGATCTCACGGATGAGGTCGCGCATCTCAAAACGCAAATGAGCGTCGAGATTGCTGAGTGGTTCGTCCAACAAGAGGAGGTTCGGATTAACTATGAGGGCTCGCGCCAGGGCGATGCGCTGCTGCTGGCCGCCGGACAGTTCCTTTGGCTTGCGAGCGCCCATCCCGGGCAACTTCACCAATTCCAGCATCTCGTCCACACGCTGTTCGATCGTGCCCTGATCGATTTTGCGCATCTTCAGCCCGTAGCCCACGTTCTGGGCCACGGTCATGTAGGGAAACAGCAGGTAGTTCTGAAAAACCATCACCGCCCCACGCTTTTCCGGCGGGATATTCAGGATGGATTCATTGCCAAACAGAATATCGCCCGAGGTGGGTTTCAGCAGTCCAGCTATCATCTTCATGGTCGTTGTCTTGCCACAGCCCGACGGCCCCAGAAGCGCCATGAGAGACCCTGACTCGACCTCAAGGTTCAGATCGTCGATTGCAGGGTGGTCCGCGCCAGGGTAGTGCTTCGTCAGGCCACGGATCGACAAGCTGGTCATGGCGCCCCCTTTAGCGGAATTTCGACCATGGCAACGGCGTGGGCGGGGACTCTAAGCTCCTGATCCTCGGGCCAATCCATCGTTTCGATTGTCACGCACTCGGGGTCCTTTTCGGTGTTAAGCGATAGAGGTTCGGCGCCCGAAACAAGGCGGATGACCCCTGGACCGGACCGCAAAGGACCGTTGAGCGCGATTTCCGCTTCCCGGAGAGGATCCCGGTTCACAACCGACAGGAACAGCGTGCTGCCATCGGCGCTCAGCGTCGCGGCGGCGTCAACTAGCGGCATCGCATCATAGGCGGGCAGATTGCCGGCCTCGGGTGTACCGATCGTAGGAGCGTCCACGACGCAGGAGACCGCGTAATCCCCGCGGTATTTGGTGAAGAGTTCCAGGACAAGGAACGTGGGCGTCTTCCAGACCTGGGTAGGCGACACCCGAATATTGCCCATCACATTGATCAGGTTGAAGCTTGCAGACATCTTGATCCAATCGGCGCGTTGCAAGCAGGCGTTCATGAGGGCACCCGCATACAGCCCGTCGGCGACCCCATAATCCTCGAAGAAGTCGGGGGACTTGGCTTCCACATAGGTATTCCATTCGTCGAAGATGATCTTGGGTGGCGGATCAGCATGGGCGCAGACAGTGTCCCACGTTCGGTCGAGCATCTCGGTCACTTCATGGGCCGAGGCGACCTTGGGCCAGTAAAGCTCACTCGCAGGCGGCGGTGTCGTCCATTTCTCGGTGCGGATCGAATAATAATGAACGCTGAGCTTAGAGATCTCCGGCGCGTTCTTCACCACCAGTTCGTTCCAATGGCCGTACAGATCAGTGGGTGCCCCAACAGCGATCAGATCCAGCGACGCATCAGCGGCCAGCATCGCGGCTGCGAAGTTCTTGTAGCGCCTGGCATAGGTCTCCGCGTCACAAGTGCCGACCTGCCAATTGCCGAATTGCTCGTTTCCGACAAACCAGGTTTTGACGCCATAGGGCTCTGGATGCCCATTCTCGGCCCGCAGCCGACCCATCGGCGTATCGGTGGAACCGTTGCAGTATTCAACCCAGGCCGCCGCCTCTTCCGGCGTGCCGTTGCCCATGTTGATTGTCAGGATCGGCTCACTGTCCACATGCCGGCAGAGGTCGAGAAACTCGTCGGTCCCCACATCATGCGGCTCCCACGTGTTCCAGGCTGGGTCGAGGTAGCCTGGGCGTTTGTCCCTTGGACCAACCCCGTCTCGCCAATGGTACGCAGACGCGAAATTGCCACCCGGCCATCGCAGGAATGTCGGACCCCAGTCACGGAGGGCGGCGACCACGTCCGGCCGGTGACCATCCAGCGTCTTCGCCGGAATGACGGAGGCACAGCCGATCCACAAATGCCCCTTCGCCGCATGCGCAATGGAGAAAACGCCATTCTCCGTATCCATCTCAGGCGTCAGGACGGTTTCGAAATCCTGCCACTCGGGTCCAGCTCCGCCAATCTGCCAGACCGCATCGCCAAGCCGTACTTCAACACCCTGCCCTTCACCCCTTAGGGTGACCTTGACGGCATAGGACACGCCCGCCTGCAAAGTCAGCCCTACCTGCTGCACCCCATGCATCGCGCCGTCGGCCCGGCGGATGGTGACGCGTTGGGACTGAGTGCCAGTGTAGAAGGTCGTGTTGTCATGGACATAGAGGACCCCGTGATAGTCGGGCGCGAGCGCGTTCCAGGGGGTCACGACGCCGTAGCTCGGATTCTGATGGCTCAACCCCTCGCTCATGCCGACAAACATCTTGTCGTGGCCAAGGAACTTCCGGTTCCGAAGGAGCTCCGCCCAATGGCCCTGATAGACCGACCGCCCAATGTGTTCCAGGTTTGCGCCGTAGAGGTGGTCATGCACGGCGCCGAGGTTGCGGCCCTTGTCGATATTGATCCTGGCTTGGAGTGGTGCTTCGCTCATGGCAGGCGACCTCCCTTGATATGCGCTGCGCCCATCATACGCGACCGAACCCGCCCACCGCGCTTGACTCGCCCGACAGGAAGCGTGAGGTCACCAGCAGGATCAGGATCGCCGGCGCGATGAAAACCAGCGACAGCGCCGCAATCATCGCGTTGTTTCCCGTGCCCGCGGCTGAAAAGAGCAGCATCGGCAGCGTCACCACCCGCCCTTGACCGATGAGGAACGTCAAGAGGTACTGGCTCCAGGAGACGAGGAACGCAAAAAGCGCCGCGACGAAAAGCCCCGGCAATATGGCGGGCAGCGTGACGTCCCAGAATATGCGCAATGGTCTGGCGCCGAGGCTGCGCGCCTGGGCCTCGAAATCCGGATTGTAGTTGGCGAACACCCCGCTCAATGTCAGCACGACATAGGGCATCACAGGCACAAGGTGCACGATGCTGACGCCCATAACGCTGCCTGCGAGATCAATGGGAATACCCATATCCTGCAGCGCCAGATCCCACCGGATGAAGTTGATGTTAAGCCCAAGGCTAAAGGCAATGGGGGGCAGAATGGTGGGGGTGATGATCATAAACTCGACGACCCGCTTGCCACGGAACTTGTGAAGACCGAGGGCGCGCGCCGCCGGAAGACCGATAATGACCGAAAGACCGGTCACCGTGCCGCCGATGGCAAGGCTGAGCCAAAGCGCGCTGACCACGTCGGGGACGCTGGTCCACAGATCGACAAAGCCTGCGAAATTGCGTTCCCCCTCCTGTGGGATCAATCGCAAACGTTCCCAGGCCTGCAGGCTCCATTCTTCGGGGATGAGCTGAGGGTAAAACCACCGGAACGCGAAGGCGTTGATCATGAACGCGATCACGGGTGCCACCAACATGAGGCTGATGAACCCGACTGTGAGATAGAAAAAACCCTGTCGCATCGCGTCAATCCTTCCGCACGGTGCGCGCTGTGATCCACATGTAAAAGAAGACCAGAACGAACACGATTACCGCGATGATCATGCTCAGCGCCATACCCTCGGCTCGGGCGTTTAGATCGGGGTTTAGGAAGAAATCGAGTGCCAGAACTGGCAGCATCTTGGGATGCTGCACACCCAGAATGCGGGGTACCTCATAGGTGCCGAAGGTAAAGGCAAAGACAATGATGGACGCGGACAGAAGCCCGGGCATGATCAGGGGCAGAGTGACCGTTCGAAAACGCTGCCAACGGTTCGCGCCAAGGCTTTGGGCGACGGATTCGTAGTCCTCGCCAAGCGATTGAAGGATCGCGAGGACGATGATGCCAAAGAACGCAACCTCTTTCCAAATATAGGCCAGGATGATGCCGATGCCGTACGGGTCGCGAGTCAGTGGTGGAAAGTCGCGCGGTGAGGAGATAATCCCGAACTCACCGAGAAGTCGCGACGTCAGCCCGCTTTGGGAGAACAGCATCAGCATGCCAACCGCGATAACCAGATGCGGGATCGGTAGGTTGAGCTGGAAGAAGAAGACGGCGAGCTTCTTGCCCACAAAGGTGCGCCGCAACAAAAGCGCGACGCCGATGGCAATCGCCGCCGAGACGAATGTGCTAACCAAAGCGACCCAAAGGCTGAGCCAGAGCCCTGGCCAGAAGCGTGAGGCGATATCCGGATCGAATAGCACCGACCGATACGCATCGAGGCTTAGTTCCGTTGTGCCAATATTGGGCTGGTATCCAAGGCTTTGCAGGAGACCGTAGCCGAGGCTGCCAAAGAACAGCACGGTGATGATAACCATCGTCGGGGCCAACATGACCGCAATTCGTATCCTGTCCCAGGACATCGGACGCCTTCGAAGGTTAAAGTGCGGAACGGCGGCGCAAACAGGCCGCCGCCGGTCCATTGAGAAGGTTATTCGGGCAGCGGTTCGCCGCGCAGCACGTAGCGCTGCCAATCGGCTTCAATGCGCGCTTGGTACTCGGCATCGACGTCGGCGACGAGGGCTCCAGCCAACCGGCCGGGATCGGCCGCTGCATCGCCAAGGTTCATCATCGCTTCTTCGATGGCGGCAAGCTGATCGGCGTCTGTCACCCGGTTGACGTCAATCGCCCAACCGCAGCAGAAGCCGTTTTGAGGCTGAACCTGCGCGGCCTGCCGATCGGGGCGCAACACGAGGTTGGCGGTGACAAGAGCGGCCGCCTTGTTTGGCGCGTTGAAGGGGATCGCCAGGTAGTTGAAATCCCCTATCATGTAGTTGTCGAAGGAGAAGGCGCGCGCTGTCGGCGGCACCACGCCAGCCCCGATATCGGGTGCCGCGCCGGACGGCGACTGGGTAAAGGCGAACTCGATCTCACCATTGGCGAACAGCGATTTCATATCGGCGTCGGTCGAGGGATAGGTCTCCCCCCCGCGCCAAAGATTCTCTTCCCATGAAAGCAATTCCCGCCAAGCGGCAACGCTCCATTCGTTATAGAGATCTTCGCTAAACGGCCCAACCCACTGCGCGTGTTCGCCGCTTAACTCGAACATCAGCTGCTTGACGAAGCGGGTGCCGATGAAGGCGCCGGGCCCGGGGGCCACGTAGGTGAACTGGCCGGGGTTTTCGGCGATCCAAGCCGAAAGCCCCGTGTAGGAGCGCGGCAGGTCGGCCTCGTCAAGGCGCGCGCTGTCATACATGAAGTGGAATTGCGCGCTCGACCACGGGCTCTCCATCCCCTCAACGGGGCGACCGAAATCGAGGTTGATGGCAGGGTTGTCCCAGTCAACAAGGGCACCGTTAGGAATGCCCTCTGACCAGGGCCCGAAAAGCAGGTCCGCCTGCTGCAGGGTCGCGAAGTTTTCGCCGTTGATCCAGATCATGTCGATGGAACCCCGATCGCCATCGGCGCCAGCTTCCTGTTCACTGATGACCTGGTTCACCGCGTCGACCGTATCGGCCAGTGGCACCCTTTCCAGGGTGATGCCGTATTCCTCCATCAGCGGCTCGCCATAGAAGGTATCGACAAATCCATTTATCGCGTCAGAGCCGCCCCACATGTACCAGAACACAGTCTGGCCGCGGGCTTCCTCCAGCACCTGGTCCCAACTGTCGAAGCCGGGCAAATCCTGCGCACTGGCCGGAGCCGCTAAGGCAAACGTCGCACCTACAACACCTGCCTGAGCGATTATTCGGAATGATGTCATCGGTAGATTCCTCCCTGTCGCCAAATTTTTGACAGTGACACCGCCGACGTTGCGGCGGGCCGCCTAATATTCTTGTTGGTTGGCCGAGCGCAGCCAGCGACGCGCGCCGGATGCCCCAAGCCATTTCCATGCCGTCAGCCTATGGGGAGGGCACCGAATTGCAACATCTAATTTGTAGATACCAATTCGATAGCCCGCCACTTGCACCGTCGTGTTCAGGTCATGTCAGGCGCGTTCAGATGATCCCGCATCCGCTTCGGCTCCAGCATCTGCATGCCTGTCCAGCCGGAAAACTCCGTCAGCGTTGCTGCAATGCCTCCCGGCACCAATACAAAGTGGTGCTCGATCCCGTGTGCCATCACTGTGGACACGACATCCTCCATCGAGACATTAGTGCCATCCATCCGGAACCCGTCCATCCACCCGCGACATCCGATATACCCGGTCTGATCGTGTGCGACGATGTTCCCCTCCATAGCAAAGACCGCGTGGGCATTGCGCGTGATGCGAAAGACCGACGCAGGCCCGTCACGGAACACCAGTTCACTGATCGTGCCGACATCGACCGGGTCCGGATCACCGCGGGTGATGGTCGGATGATTCACCCACCGCGCGCCGTCATCATCAGCGAGGTAGAGCGGCCCACCTCCCGCATGCCACATCAGCAGCTTTCGGGACTCAAGATCGGGCTCGGCCATATCCAAGAGATATCCAACGCGGCCCGTCAGCGATTTGGCCACCAGTTGCGTTACGGCACCCAGCACGTCGCCTTCAGCTGCGACGGGAATATGGCTCGTTTCCTCGAGCCACGAGAATGCTGCACCGGGATGCATACCGGGATTCTCTTGAAGGGCCGGCCAATCCGCAACGGCGAGCGCGGCGTACTCGCCCTCGTTCGCCATATCCTTTAGAGATAGGGCTGCCTGAGCGGTCAGGGCCATTTGCGTCTCTGACACTCCCAGAATTTCCGCCGCCTGGCCCATCGCAACGACCTCTGCAGCGACGCGCCCGGCATCCTGGGCCGCCATGCGCCCCGTTAATTCGTGAATGTCGTGATGGGCGACCTCCACGCCAATCCGCGCTCGCAACTCGGAGGTTGAGGTCTCCATGTTGTAAAACGTCATGGCAAGACCGCCAATAACGCCAATCCGCGCCCCGAACAGAGATTTCGCCGCCTTGATTGCGCGAATAGTATGGCGGAGTCGATCTTGCAGGGCAGGGCTGTCCGGCGCCCCGTGATACCATTGAACCGGACGGGCGGCGCGGTCGCGGACCTGGCGCGCAATCGACAGGGACATGTTAAGCGACACAAAACTGTTTAGCTGGATATCGCCGGACAGCGTCGGCTCCGGAACGGCCCAAAACCCGGCGCGGAACTCCGAAGCCGCGACGGTGCGAGCGACGTCACCCATAGTGAAGCCACCATGCAGTAGTAGGACATAGTCGACACCTTCTGCGCGGCATTGATCGAGCGCTGTCAGCGTCTGGCGTCCGTCCATGGGAATGTCAGGCAGAACGAAAAGCGATGCGCCCTCTGCGTCGCAAAGCGCACCAACAGCGGCTTCTGCAGCCCCCCAGACGTTGTGTTCATGCGGCAGGTATCTAGGCAATGAGCCACGGATAAGACCAAGCTTCACAACGCACTCTCCCCTTTGAATTCGTGATCGATCATAGGTACCGTTAGAGGGCATGTTATGCATTTCACGGCTTGCGCGAAAGCGACGACATTTGATGGCGACTGCGCCAGCTTCAAGGTGCAGCTACTGGTCTCGATGACGCGATGCCGGCTACCCTCGCAGCCAATTGGAACACTGAAACAACTGCAGATCGCCACAGGCCAGGGTCCGTCTCAAACCACATCGGTTGCGCTACAAGATTTGCGTTCAGATACTGCTTTAGGAGTGTGCGCGAAATCGGGGCATCATTTGTCAACGAAGACGAGCAGGCGCCAGTCGTCGAGCATGCGATTTTATCCGCTTTGCGCTATAGCTGCCGCCAGAGGCAGGGTGACAACGTTCGTCGGTGACACGGCAGTCACAGATGCGCGCGCCCCAGAGCCGACAAGCTGTCAGGTCTACGCCTCGCTCCGGCCGGTTGGCTGCCTGCCTTATGCCGGGCTTTGTCGTCGGCCTTGGGACTTACGGTCGGACGGGGACCAAAGTACGCGGACATCTGCTTGCCGCCAAACCGATAGTGGAACCTCCATCCCCGGTTCCTCTTTATGTGGTCTACAGGAACAGCCCGGGGCCGTTCGATCGTTTCTGAACCGTTGATCCCGGGCGGGCTGCGAGAATCTGGGCGTCGGTTCGTTTGGACATGGTGCAATGGATCCCGGCGTGGTGCTGCGTTGCACCACCAATTCCACCGGACTGCGGACACTGGATGCCACGTTGTGACACGCCTATTCGGTAAAACAGAGAGTCAGAGGAGGCGATTGCCCCCTATTTCTCGAGTTTTTACTGACGGTATGCACAACCTGACAAAAGGTTTCTGGTGGAGCCAAGGGGAGTCGAACCCCTGACCTCTTGCATGCCATGCAAGCGCTCTCCCAACTGAGCTATGGCCCCATCCGGGTGGGCTTTGTCGCCCGCCCGAGGTCTCTATGGCAGGCGGACTGCCAATTCAAGGAAAATCAGGTGTCAGTTGTCGTCATCATCGCCTGCGACATCGGCAATGTCATCAAGGGAAACGTCATCGTTCTCGTCATCATCCTCAAGGACATCGTCACCGAGATCGACATCACCTGCTTCATCGTCGTCTTCTTCCAGTACGACATCTTCGTCGTCGGTAAGCGCCTCCTCTTTGGCGTCTTTGTCCGCTTTGTCGGCCACCATCGTGCGGGTGGTTTTGCCGGTGTCCAGGGTGACAACCTCGCCGGTATAGGGGCTGACGATCGGGTCCTTGTTCAGATCATAGAACCGCTTACCGGTCGTCGGGCATACCCGCTTCGTGCCCCATTCTTCCTTGGGCATGTGCATTCCTTCGTTCGTTCACTTGGCAGCGCAAAGGCGTCCCCTGCCACAACGCCCGACACGTGTCAAAGGCTTTCGGGATAGCGATCGGACAGCTAGTGTGACGGCAGAGAGAGGACAAGAGGCAGAGAGCATTTGGCAGACCAACCGATCACGCTTTCCGTGGCACCAGGCATTGATGTTGCCGTGAAGCGTTCGCGCCAGGCACGGCGGCTTTCGTTGCGGGTTTCGTCGCTTGACGGGCGGGTGACGCTGACGCTGCCAAGACATGTCGGGACTGCTGAGGCACGCGCCTTTGCCGAAGAGCGGTCTGACTGGATCGCCCAGGCCCTGGCGCAGGTCCCATCGCAGATTAAGGTGCGCATTGGTATCGAACTTCCGGTGGAAGGATGGCCCTTCCGTCTGGAATCCGGGCTCCGTGCGCGTTTGATGCCCGGCTACATGGTGGTTCCAGAGGATCGCGCCGGTGCCGCGGCACGGGGCCTGTTGCGCACTTTGGCCCACGACCGTCTGGTCTCCGCGGCTGATCGCTACGCCGCTGAAGTTGGTAGACCCTATGCGGCGATCTCGCTACGCGACACGAGATCGCGCTGGGGCTCATGTACGTCCGAACGACGCTTGATGTTCTCTTGGCGGTTGGCCATGGCACCCCCTGAAATCCTGGACTACGTGGCGGCGCACGAAGTCGCGCATCTTGTGCATATGGACCACTCGCGCGCGTTTTGGGCGCTTGTCGGCGATCTTTGTCCCAAGTGGCGGGACCATCGCGATTGGCTTCGGTCGGACGGACCGGACCTTCATCGATACAGCTTCGGGGATTGACCCCCGCAGGGCATGTGATCACATTTGAGGTATGCTGATCCGTCCTTCCGAGCCTCCGGTCAATCCAGCACCTAGCCCGTCCCAGGCAGCGCATGACCGTGTTTACCGCGTGCTCCGGTCACGGTTTATGCATGGCGAGGTCGAACCCGGCGCGGCCATGACATTGCGTGGAATCGGTGAGGAGTTCGGAGTATCTATGACACCAGCGCGCGAGGCAGTGCGTCGGCTGGTCGCCGAAGGCGCGCTGACACTTTCGCCTTCTGGTCGGGTCACCGCGCCCGAGCTTTCGAACGACCGCATCGAGGAGTTGGCCGCCCTGCGGGCGCTTCTGGAGACGGAACTGGCCAGTCGCGCGCTGCCGCGTGCCCACATTGCCCTGATTGAGCGCCTTGAAGTCATCAATAGCGGCTTGGCCGAAGTTGTCGCACGGTGCGACGCGGTGGGCTACATCCGAACCAATCTTGAGTTTCATCGGACCCTTTATCTTAGGGCGCAAGCACCGGCGATGTTGGCTATGGCCGAGACCGTCTGGCTGCAGCTTGGCCCGACAATGCGCAAGCTTTACGGTCGTCTGCAGCGGAAAGAAGTTCCGCCCCACCACCGGCTGATCGTGGCCGCCTTACGGGCTGGTGACGAACCGGGCCTGCGTCTCGCCGTCAGGACAGACGTGACGCAGGGGTTGCGCATGCTGATCGTTTAGGTGGCCCTAAGCCTCTAGCGACCGACGCAATAGTTCCAAGTCTTCGGCAATCTGGTTGTCTTTCGCCTTCAGTTCTTCGATGCGGCGAACCCCATGCATGACCGTGGTATGATCGCGCCCGCCGAAACGGCGTCCGATCTCGGGAAGGCTTCGCGAGGTCAGTTGTTTGGAGAGATACATTGCGATCTGTCGGGGCCGGGCAAAGGTTCGGAGCCGCTTCGGGCCGATTAAATCGGATAAACGTATATTGTAGTGATCCGAAACTTTCCGCTGGATTTCCTCGACGGTGATCTTTCGGTCAGAGGCACGCAGAATGTCAGCCAAACAGTCCTGCGTCAGCTCCAAATTGATCTCGCGTCCGACAAGCGAGCCAAAGGCAAACAGGCGCATCAACGCACCCTCTAGAACCCGGACGTTCGAGGAAATTCGGTGCGCAAGAAATTCCAGAACGCCATCCGCAATCTCCAGCCCGCGAAACTGCTCAGAGTACTGCTCGACCTTTTGTTGTAGGATGCCCAGCCGCAATTCATAGTTCGTCGGGTGGAGATCGGCGACAAGGCCAGATTGCATGCGGCTTGCGATCCGGTCTTCGATCCCCGTGATCTCGGTTGGTGCGCGGTCGGCGGACAAAATGATCTGCTTGTTGAGGTCCACAAGCGCATTGAATGTATGAAAGAACTCTTCCTGCGTTGCGTCCTTCCCGGCGATGAACTGAATATCATCGACCATAAGGACATCGACGGATCTAAACAGCTGTTTGAACGCAATCATGTCGCGCTCGCGAAGGGCCTGCACGAAGCGGTACATGAATTGTTCGGCCGATAGATACACCACGCGAAGATCCGGGCGGCGTGTTTTAAGCTCCCATGCAATAGCGTGCATGAGATGCGTTTTCCCCAGTCCGACGCCGCCGTAAAGGAATAGCGGATTGAACGTGACCTGACCGCCTTCTGCAACGCGCCGGGCGGCGGCGTGGGCAAGCTCGTTCGGCTTGCCGACAACGAAGCTGTCAAAGTTGAAACGGCCATCGAGCGGCGCGCCGGGCAGCCCGGTATCGTGTGCATCGGACTTGGACATGACATCGTCCTGCCCGTTAGGTTCCAAGGATTTCGGCTTGCGAATGGCCCCGTTTCCACGCTGCATCGGCACCGTGAACTCGACGCGGCTGACCGTTGCGCCGTTGCCCTTTAACTCTTTCAGGATTTGGTCGCCGAAGTGGCGCGAAACCCAGGTGCCCATAAATTGTGTCGGGACCCAGAACGTTGCGACCCCATTCTCGAGAACCGAGAATTCCAAAGGCTCGATCCAGTTTACGTAGTTATTGCGTCCGACCTGCTCGATAAGATTTTCACGAATGTCCCCCCAGGATTCTTCTGTCATGTCTGTCCCGACCCACGGTGTGTTATCGTTGTAATCGGCAAAAGCCGACCGGACCCACCAATGCTTGCGCGAGCCCTGCTCAGTCGCGACTAACGCTCTCCGAAGTTTGGCAGACACCTCATGATCGACCGTGCATGCCCAAAAGCACACGCTCGAACGCACGATCAGTACACGCTGAAACGAAAGGACGCGCGGGGCCGACCAAATGACGGCACGCACAAGCCTTGCGTCACAGAGCGCAGGATGCCTGGACATGCCGGGCCTCACACACCGCGCCTGTCATACGCGGAATGTGCACCCGGACCGTTACATATCGTGGCAAACCCCAATGCCACGGTCCGTAACGCCGGTGACAACGATCAGAGACGTTCCGCCCCTTATTCGGCGCGCTTATTCAGGAAACCCCTTTCCGAACGCACCGACACTGTCCGTCACCGTCCATGTCCCCCCAAGACGACGTGAATCGCAGGGTCACGCTAACGTGCGTGTCGGCGGAGTGGCAACAGAACTTCAATCTTGACTCGAACTTTGTTCGTAACGAATCCATGACGCCGAAGATCGGGGGGCCAAAACTTCAGAATTATCAATAAAATAAGGGGTGCACAGCGATGCACACCCCTTAGTCAATCGTCTATATTGATGCAGCGATCAGCCGATTGCCTTCACGCGGCTCGACAACCGTGACATTTTTCGAGCAGCTGTGTTCTTGTGGTACACGCCTTTTGAGACACCGCGCATCAGTTCAGGCTGAGCCGCGCGCAACGCAGTCCCGGCAGCATCCTTGTCGCCCGACGCAATTGCCTCCTCGACCTTGCGGAGGAACGTGCGAATGCGCGAGCGCCGCGCCTTATTCACGGCGAAACGTCGCTCGTTCTGCCGGGCGCGCTTCTTGGACTGGGGCGAATTTGCCATACGGATGATGTTCCCAATTTCGGGTCGATTGAATTTGAAGTCGCGCTTCTAGGCGCGAGTCGCAGCTGTGTCAACCATTGTCGTGTTGTGCTTCAGCCGTTGTGAAAGTATGGCGATGTGGGCTGGACCGACCTCACAGCATCCGCCAACGATCGTTGCCCCCAATCTAACCCAATGCTGCGCGAAATCGGCATAGACATCTGGGGTCAGGTCACTGCGTGCCCTAAGAATGTCCACGGTAGCATTGGTTCGTTTGAACCCTTCGGGAATGTCGGTGAACCCGTTCGCATAGGCCCCAAGGGGCAGGTGTTCACTGGGCAGCAATTCAAGTGCCTGTGTCACCGCTTCGGGCCAAGAGCAGTTGACCAACAGTGCCTCGACGCCGCGCCGAACGGCAAGCTCATAAGCCGCTTCGACAGGTTCACCGGAACGAAGCTTCGTTCCATCGTTGTCTGCCACTGAAACCGCCATCCACACCGGTTTCCCGTGACCTTCCAGCCCGTCTAGCGTCGCTTCGCCACGAGCGATTGAGGGCACCGTTTCAGCAAGTAGGATGTCGACATATGGCGCTTGCGCCCGCGCAAGCTCGTCAAACAATGCCGCCGCCTCGGGTCGTGGCGGGCCAGCATCGCCAACGTAGCTTTGTGTGATTGGTCCTGCGGACCCGGCGACAAGACCTGACCCATGCGCATCCCGCGCCTCGCATGCCATCCGGCACGCCAAAGCGTGAAGTTCGAAGAACCGCGCACCCAGACCTCTGGCATCCAGCCGGTCCCGGCGCAGTGTGTAGGTATTCGTGGTCGCGATTTCGGCGCCCGAAGCGAAGAAGTCGTCGTGTATCTCGCGCACCAGATGCGGTGCATCCAGCATAACCTGCGCACCCCAAAGCGGTGTCAGCGTGCCGGTGGATCTGGCCACCAGCTCTTGCCCCATGCCGCCATCAAGGATCGTGACCAAGTCTACTTGTCCCTGAATTGGGGTTCGCGCTTATCGACGAATGCGGACATGCCTTCTTTTTGATCCTCGGTGGCAAAGAGGCTGTTGAACAGGCGGCGCTCGGACCGCACGCCTTCGGTTAGCATGGTTTCATAGCTGAGGTTTACCGCCTCTTTTGCAGCTCGGGTGGCCAACAGCGACTTTTCGGCAATCTTTGCTGCCGCAGTCATCGTTTCCTCCATCAGTTTCTTCGCGGGCACGACCCGGCTTACAAGGCCTGAACGTTCAGCCTCTTCGGCATCCATGAACCGGCCGGTCAGATGCATCTCCATGGACTTTGCTTTGCCCACAAACCGCGTCAGGCGCTGCGTTCCGCCCAGGCCTGCCATGACGCCCAGGTTGATCTCGGGCTGACCAAACTTTGCAGTATCGGCCGCGATGATGAAATCGCAGGCCATGGCCAATTCGCACCCGCCCCCTAATGCGTAACCCGCAACAGCGGCAATGATCGGTTTCCGACAGCGCTCGACCGCGACAAAGTCTTCGGCCAGCATGTTCGTTGTGACGACGTCAACAAAGCTCTTGTCTGCCATCTCGGTTATATCGGCGCCTGCCGCAAACGCCTTTTCGGAGCCGGTCAGCACAATACAGCGGCACCGGTCGTCGGCGTCTGCTTCACGCACAGCCGTCCCGAGCTCATGCAACAGCTCGCTTGAAAGCGCGTTGAGCGCGTCGGGTCGGTTAAGGCGGATAAGGGTGATATGGTCTTCTGCTTCGACGGAGATGGTCTTGTAGGCCATGGAATCCTTCACGGACTGCTGCGTCAGACGCCAAGGCTTAACAGCCAGAGCGCCCAATTCAAGCTATCTCTGGCATGTAACGCAATGGAAGGTCGATCGCCCGGACTGCACGATCCGCGTGACCGTCCCCAAGCAATTAGGCGTCACACAGGTGGCGCCCTCGCGCCCGTAGACACGGAAGGTGTGCTGAAAATATCCAAGCTCACCATCGGCCTGCCGGTAATCGCGCAGGCTCGATCCGCCAGCTTCGATCGCGTCTGTCAGAACCGCGCGAATGACCGGGACCAGCGCCCTCACCCGTTCTTCGGCGATGCGTCCGGCCTTGCGCCGGGGGGAAATTCCTGCCCGGTGCAAGGCTTCGCACACATAGATATTGCCAAGCCCTGCGACGATTCGCTGATCCAGAAGCGCGGACTTTACCGGCATATTGCGGCCTTTGAACGCAGCGACGAGATAGTCCTCGTTAAACGTGTTGCCCAGTGGTTCCGGACCGATCCGATCCAAAAGCCAGTGCGCATCGGCGTCTGCCGTGGGTGTCAGATCCATCGCGCCAAACCGGCGCGCATCGTTGAAGGTCACCCGGGCGCCGCCTTCGATATCAAGCACCACGTGATCGTGTTTCGCGGGTGCGGGATGGTCGTGGTAAAACGCACCCACTTGGGCTCCTGAAATCAGCATACGTCCGGACATCCCGAGATGGATGATCAACGTCTCGCCCGACGACAGATCGGCCAGAATGTACTTGGATCGGCGCCGCAGCGCCGTCACGGTCTGACCGGTCAGCCGCGCCGCCATGTTGTCCGGCAACGGCCAACGCAGGTCGGGCCGGTTCACCGCAGCCCGCGCGATCCGGCGTCCTGTCAGGACCGGTTCTAATCCCCGGCGCACGGTCTCGACCTCTGGCAGTTCGGGCACCTGCGTCTCCTTGCCTCTGTCCCCGTTGCATTGCAGCGGCCCGGGGGCGGCCTATAAGGAAGGTGAGTTTCACGGAGACGCAAGGGCCTATGGACGACAAGAGCACAAGGACCACACATTTCGGCGACCGGACCGTCGCGGAAGACGACAAGGCTGGGCTTGTCCACGGCGTGTTCACCAATGTTGCGTCCAAATATGACGTGATGAACGATGTCATGAGTGTCGGCGTGCACAGGCTCTGGAAGGACGCGATGATGGACTGGCTGGCGCCCCGGTCCGGTCAACGGCTCCTGGACGTCGCCGGCGGGACCGGTGACATCGCATTCCGCTTCTTGAACCGGGCCGATGGGGCCCACGCGACCGTATGTGACTTGACGGAAAGCATGCTGGTGGCGGGTCGTGCGCGGGCAGATGCTGAAAACCTGTCTGACCGGCTCGACTGGGTCGTTGGCGATGCGATGGCGCTGCCGTTCGAAGATGGTGTGTTCGATACCTACACGATCAGCTTCGGGATCCGGAACGTCACCCGGCCCGAGACCGCCCTGGCCGAGGCTTTCCGCGTTCTGAAGCCGGGCGGGCGGCTTATGGTTTTAGAGTTCAGCCAGCTTCCGAACGCGGGGCTGCAGAAGCTCTATGACGCGTATTCCTTCAACGTGATTCCCCGTATGGGGCAAGTGATCGCTGGGGACCGCGACAGCTATCAGTACCTTGTCGAATCGATTCGGAAGTTTCCCGATCAGGAAACGTTTGCCCGCATGATCCGAACAGCAGGGTTTGAGCAGGTGCGCTACCGCAACCTGTCGATGGGGATCGCGGCGCTTCATTCGGGCTGGAAGCTTTAGGTGCGCGGACCACACAACATCTTCAGGCTAATCCGTACGGGCGCGACGTTCGAGCGGTCGGGCGCCATGCGTGTGGTGTTGGACGCGTTCGAGGCCCCGCGTCCTCTACGCGTTGCTGCCCGTATCCTGGGCTGGCCGTTTCGGTGGCTGGGGATCAAGGGCGACCCAAGCCTGCCGCCGGTGACCCGTGCACTTACGGCGCTTGGACCGGCCTACATCAAGTTCGGCCAGATCCTGTCGACCCGCCCCGATGTCGTGGGCGAAGAAATGGCGATGCAGCTTCGCGTCCTTCAGGACCGGCTGGCACCGTTTCCGATGTCCGTGGCCAAGCGCACTGTCGCCGAGGAGCTTGGCCGCCCCGTTGAGTCCGTCTTCTCGGAATTTTCGGAACCGATTGCTGCCGCGTCGATTGCACAGGTGCACAAAGCGCGGTTGTCCGACACAGGCGATGCCGTAGCGGTCAAAGTGTTGCGGCCAGGCATCGAGCGGGCATTCCGACGCGACATCGATGCGTTCTACTTCGCCGCGCGCATGGTGGAGCTTCTGTCCCCCGGCTCACGACGTCTGCGGCCAATGGACGTGATCGCACATTTCGAGGGCGTGGTGCAGGGCGAGCTTGACCTGCGGCTGGAAACCGCTGCCGCCGCCGAGTTTGCCGCAACGACCGCAAATGACGAGGGATTCGGCGTTCCCGAAGTGCACTGGTTTCAGTCTTCGCGCCGCGTCATGACGCTGGGCTGGGTCGATGGCATCCCTCTGGGCGATGTCGACGCGATCGACGCGGCAGGACATGACCGTTCAGTCCTGAGCGAACGTGTTCTGAGACTGTTTTTGATGCACGCGCTGCGCGATGGTTACTTCCACGCGGATATGCATCAGGGCAACCTGAAGGTGATGCCCAATGGCGATATCATGGCCTATGATTTCGGGATAATGGGGCGTCTCGACACCTATACGCGCCGGGTATATGCCGAGATTCTGTTCGGCTTCATTCAGAAGGACTATCGGCGGGTGGCCGAAGTGCATTTCGAGGCAGGATATGTCCCTGCCGATCGTGATATCGAAGCGTTCGCCCAGGCCTTGCGATCGGTGGGAGAGCCGATCTTCGGGATGGATGCCAGCCGCATATCGATGGCGCGCCTTTTGACTTACCTCTTCGAAGTGACCGAACGCTTCGGAATGGAGACGCGGACCGAACTGATCCTGCTGCAGCGCACGATGGTGGTGGTCGAAGGCGTGGCGCGCACTCTGAATCCCCACATAAACATCTGGCACGCCGCCAAGCCACTGGTCGAAGACTACATCAAAGATAACATTGGGCCGAAAGCGCTTCTGAAAGATCTGGTGAAGACCGCACGTGTTTTGTCTCGGTTCGGCCCCAAACTTCCACAGATCGTCGAAGCGGCCCTAGTACGAGAGACCGAGCTGTCTGAACCCGAACCGCGACCACGGGGTGCGATCTGGGCCTTTGGCGCAGGTGCCTTGATCGGGGCAGCGATCGTTGCCGCGATCCTCGCCCACTAGGGGCTGGCAACTGAGCCCGCCACATCAGGGCGCGTCGCCGCGCCGCACCCCCGTGACGCTGGTGACCGGAATGGTCTCGCCACCCTCCACTACCAGGACGGGTGCACCGTTCTCCAGACGTGCCTCGACCACAGGTGTGTATACCTCGGGCTGGACTGTTTTTAGAAACGCCCCCGACGCGCGGGTATCGACGGTGAAACTGTACTGACCTTCCGCCACGGTCGCGCCACCGGCGTCGGTCCCGTCCCAGGTGTAGGTCCCGACGTTCGAAGGTATCGCGATCTGCGTCACGACCGAACCTGCAGCGTCGCGTACCGTCAGCGTGGCCTGATCCGCCGCCGCCGGCAGATCGAGATACAGATCCATAGGTGAGCCCGAGAAATGCGCGGCGACTGGCGCACGCGCTTCCTGCCCCACCCATTCGGCGATGTCCGTCAGGCCGCCAAGCGAATCGTCTGTAATCATGGCTTCCAGCAGATCGTTGGTTTTAACCTGTTGTTCCACGCCAGAGAAGGTTGCGAGTTGGACGGCGAAGTCGGTGGATTCGACCGGATTCAATGGGTCCTGATTTTCAAGTTGTGCCGTCAGCATGTTCAAGAACGTCTCGAAGTCTGAACTGAGCGCATCGGCTGAGTTTTCCGGCGCCGCGGGCTCAGAGCGCGATGGCGCGGGCGTGTTGGTCGCTGAGACGGGGGTCGTTTCCATGGGACTCTCCAAGTGGTTCAAAGGCGTAAATCGAGGCCAGACACATCGGCACGGGATCGATAAACTTGCGGCGTCTGGGCCGGAACGGCAACGTCGCGCGATCTGTCGCTCTTGGCGGGCTCGCCAGATGCATGGCGGTGCGCCGCATCGCCCGATCCACCCCGGTCGGAAAATCCGAAGGCGACATCTTCGAACCCGGCCGCGTGCGCTTCCTGCGTCAAGAGATCGACATGGCGACGCAAAAGATCCAAGGTCTCGGGCCGCTCGGCCGATACTTGAACCGTCAACACGCCATCCTGGGTGTTCAGGGTCAGCGATACGCGACCAAGCTCTTCGGGCGTCAGAGTCACGTCCAGCGTTCCCGGTGCCGCGTGCAAAACGCCCGCGATCTGATGGGCAGCGGGACGGGGGATGTCAGCTGCGGCCACGCGCTGCGGATCGCTGCGAAGCGGCGCGTCTGGGCCCGTACGCTCGCCAATTGCTGCAAGTTGAGGGGTATCCAGTGACGCGAAGCTAGTCACAGGCTCTTCTACAACTGTGGGGCGTGGCGCCGATCCGGCAGCATCCGTGACCGCTGTGCCTTGCTGCGGTTGCAGCGTCGTCTCGCCGCTTCCTGCCGTTTGAATAGCGACCTGGTCTCTTGGGAATTGGTGGCTTTCAGGCACCGCGCGCAATGGCGTAGAGTCGCCCACCTTTGGCTCCGCCGGGACGCGCGATGCCGCGAACGTGGTCTGACTGCGCACCGCGGGGGGCTCTCCAGCGTCAGGCCGCAGGGTTTGCGAGGTCGCAGCTGATGCAATCCCGGGTTCCAGGCCCGCCCTTGCGGTGCTGGCCTCCGCGGCTGACACCGCCAGAGACTGCGTCGCCAATCCGGGGGTGTCGCGTTTAACCGTCGCCGCATTGGTTTGGGGTGTCTCGCCACCCGAGTTTGAGTATTGGGAAATAGGCGGGGCGAGCGGGGGCGTTTGCCCGGAATGCGCAGCCTGCAAGTGTGTCGTTTGCGCCTGCGCCGCCGGCAATCGGGTGTCTGACCCCGATCCGCTTGGGGTAGTGCTGAATTGGAAGTCCGGTAACGATCGCCGCACCCCGATGTCCGTCGTCGAGCCGGGGTTGGCTGATCTGGGCCCGTCAAATCTAGATCCGTCCGCGCGTGATGCCGGTGCACCTGTTGGCTGCACAGTTTGTCCAGCCGATGGCCGAGCGGTGTGCTTGTCCGGGGCGCCGTTCTGCTCGAAAGGCTGAGCAGCTGGGGCTGGCGTCGCTACACGGATCAGCGGATCCAAGCGCTTGTCCGATTGGCCGTGCGAAGGCCATGCCGCTGCGTCGTTTGGAGTCGCACGGTCCGTCCGTTCCACGGCCGGTGTATCCTGCGTTTGGCTGCTGGCCTGGTCTGGATCGGATCCGCGCAACGCACCGATCAGGTCCTGCGCTTGAGCGGACTGAGCACGCGTCGTTTCGTCCAATTTCGTCCCGGATGGTGGTCCGCCCTGATGCTCTGCGGCTCCATCATCCGCGCGCGCAGGATGTGTGACAGGCACGCTAGATGACGCAGCGTCCTCGATACTAGGGTTGGGCGTGGAGATGGGATGCGGCGACGACTGATGTGGTGCACCCGTTTGGGGTCTGACCGCTGCCGAAACACCAAGTTGCGCCACATCCGGCATTGATCCCTGTCCCGGTGATCGCGGTCCGGCCTCGGTGCTGAGAAAGTTGGGAAACGACGGAGCTTCAGATGACGCAGAAGGGGGGACATCGCCGCCGATTCCAACGTGTCTCGTTCCCGGGTCGACCAGTCCGACGGGGCGGTTTTGGATTGGCACGGTTCCCGCTCGCTGCCCGGCCGCAGAAAGCGCGGAGTTTTCCGCCAAGGCTGAAACTGGCGAAGCTGGAAACGCGATCTCGCCCGCACCCAGAGGGACCTCTGCAGCATAATCCAGAACCGGTCCGTTGAACGCCGCAAAGGAACGATCCTGCAAGGACGCCAGGTCTGCAAACTGACCTTCGGGAGCGTTCCCCGAGCCGCCAAGGTCAGCAGACTGTTGTCCCACCCCAGGCGCGACGGACAGATTCGTCAAAACAGCCTGAAACGCCCCCCCGTTTCCAATCTGGCGCGTGTCGGGCGCTGGGTCGGCGAGTTTTCCGTCCTTTGCAGGTGCGACGGCGAAAACTGCGCCCGTGGGCGTGGGTACAGGCAATTGCATCAAAGCACTCGAACGTTCTGTTTCGATTGGGGCAAACATGCAGCCATTCGGTTACCCGATCTTTACCGGGCACCCGTAGTCCTCTCATGAAATTCCAAGAATTGGAGCTATCGGATGACAGAAGTCGACGCGTCCCGGGGGTTCGCCACGCCGCCAAAACCGCCAGATCCAGTAATGAAAGCTGCGCGCGCGCTCGAGGGCGCGTTCCTGTCCGAAATGCTGAAATCGACCGGATTCGGAGAGGCGCGACAAGCGTTTGGCGGTGGCGCCGGCGAAGATCAGTTTGCCTCGATGCTGCGCGATACCCAAGCAAACGCGATAGCCGATGCGGGTGGCATAGGGCTGGCCGAGGCGATTTATCGCGCGATGACGCGGGACGGGGTTGGTCATGGCGCATAGAACGTTGTTCGACCGAATCGAAAAACTCTTGCGGGAAGAACGGGCCGCGCTGGTCTCTGGAAACGTAGCCGCATTGCCGGTTCTGTCTGCGCGGCGCGATCGTTTGTTGACCGAGATTGCGCAGGCGCCTGTCGACCCTGTGCGTTTGAAATCCCTGCGCGGTCTTGCGTTGCGAAACGCCGAACTGGCGGGTGCGGCCCGCAACGGGGTTCAGGCCGCCATTGCACGGCTTGCGGACATCCGTGCCGCCGCAGGCCCAATCAGCAGCTATTCTGCAAGCGGGGCACGATCGCATATCGGTGCGGCCCGTCCGGCTTTCGAACGCAAGGCATGATCCGGTTAGGCAGGTGTTAGGACTTTGATCCTATCTCTGCCGCTGCATCCCTTCATGGATGGCACGGCTCCGGTGGTATTTCGGAAAGCCGTACACGTCAGAACGGCGCCCACGGCCTGCACGAACCCGCAGGCAGATGAAACGGCGCTTTGCGCCTCAGCCAGACAAGGGGAACCCTCATGGCGAGTATTCTGACCAACACCAGTGCGATGGTCGCACTGCAAAACCTCCGGGCCATCAACAACAACCTCGTCGACACGCAGAATCAGATTGCGACCGGGAAGAAGATCGCGACCGCGACGGACAACTCGGCGATCTGGGCCGTGTCCAAGGTGATCGAATCCGACGTGTCGGCATTCACGGCAATCTCGGACAGCCTCAATTTGGGCGATTCGACCATCGCTGTGGCGCGAGAGGCATCGGAAACGGTGACCGACATCCTGACGCAGCTCAAAGGCAACATCGTTGCCGCGCAAGAAGAAAACGTCGACCGCTCGAAGATCCAGGCCGACATCGACACCCAGGTCGACCAAATCAACTCGATCATTTCCGCGGCATCTTTCAACGGCCTTTCGCTCGTTGAGGGCACCGAAGACGTCACCATCCTCGGTTCGCTCCAGCGGGACAGCCTTGGCAACGTAACGTCCTCAGAGATCGAGATCGAGCGGCAGGACCTTACCAATCAGGCCGGCCAGCTTGGAACGGGCGGCGGCCTTACCGACCTTTCGGCAAACGTTACCGCAAGCAGCACGACGCTTTCGGCCACCGCGGTTCGAAACGACGGCGCAGCCGTACCCACCGCTGCGGATATCGCGCTCGCGGGCGATCTCAGCGACGGTGCGGTTAGCTTCGATATCGGCGGAACTGTGGTGAGCTTTGCATCGGGTGAGTTGAACGCCGCGCCCGCGACCGCAGGCGACCAGATCGCGGCGGCGATCAACGCCGCCGGCATCGATGGTATCAGTGTGACAAACAACGCAGGCACGCTCGAATTCTCGTCGACGCGGGCTTTTGAACAGACGGTGATTTCAGCCACATCCGCTGCAACGGGTACGGTTGGCGGCGGGGCCAGCGCGAATGTCACACTCGACGAGCGTGCGGAAACCTTCACCTTCTCCGGTGCCGCCGTAAACGAAGGTGACGGGTACCGGTTTGCCTTCGGTGGCGTTGTCGCCACATACGTTGCGGGTCAGGGCGAAACGTTGGAAGACGTCGCCCGTGGCCTGAAACTCCAGATCGATAGCGCGAACGACTCCGATATCAGAACTCAGGTGGTTCAGAACGGTACCCAGTTCGAGCTGAAGATCGACAACAGTGGTGCTGATGCCACGGTGACGATCACCGCTAACGACGACGCCAACGAAAACGCTGTTGTGACCGGCGGCCTGGCCGGTCTCGAAGGTCTCAACGTAACGACGAACGAAGGCGCTGCAGCAGCACTGGAGAACATCGACACTCTTATCAATGTGGCCATCGACGCTGCAGCGTCCTTTGGTTCAGATCAGTCGCGGATTGACCTTCAGGCGGGCTTCATCACCAAGCTCACCGATTCGCTCAAGGCCGGTATCGGCTCGCTCGTCGATGCCGACCTTGAGGCCGCCTCTGCCGAACTTCAGGCGCTGCAGGTCCAACAGCAGCTTGGTATTCAGTCGCTGTCGATTGCGAACCAGGCGCCGCAGTCGATCCTCGCCCTGTTCCGGTAAATCGATCCGGCGGGGCTGACCGTTAGCCCCGCCCTCCCTTATGGCCCCAAGGGGGCTGTCTGATGACCGGAAGGAAGAGAAGTGAACGCTCTCGAACTGGCCCGAACGGCCTACACCTCGCCCGCCTCGCCCACCCGCACCGAGCGCGGCGCAGAATACGAAACCATCGCCCGCGTAACCGGAGAGTTGCGCCAGGCAACGCAGGACCGCCAAAGGAACTTCAAACGCTTCGTCGCAGCTTTGCACCGCAATCGCCGGCTTTGGACCATCCTCGCAGCCAATGTGGCGGACAAGGACAATGCACTTCCCCGCGAACTCCGTGCAAAACTATTCTACTTGGCCGAATTCACTCTCAAACAAACCCAGGATATTCTGGCCAAGCGGGGTGAACCGGACATCCTAGTCGAAATCAACACCGCTGTTCTTCACGGGCTCCGCTCAGGTGAAGCACCGCCGATCCCGACGGGACCCCGGGCATGAGTGGTCTTGTCCTTAAGCTCGCACCGAAGGAACGTGTGCTGATTAACGGTGCCGTGATTGAGAACGGTGATCGGAGGTCACGCATGTCGATCCTGACCCCAAACGCCAATATCCTGCGCCTGCGGGATGCCATTCACCCAGAGGACGTCACCACGCCAGTGCGACGGGTCTGCTACATTGCGCAGTTGGTTTTGTCCGGTGACGCCACAGCCGACGATGCGCGCCCCCAGCTGATGCGCGGGATCGAACAGCTAGCGCAAGTGTTCCGGGACGCTGACAGTAAATCGGCGCTGGCCACCGCAACGACGGCGGTGCGTGAAGACCAGTTTTATCAAGCCCTTCGGGCGTTGCGGACGGTTCTTCCGCGCGAGGAAAGCCTTCTTTCCGCAAGGGGGATGGCGTGACCTTTCAACCTGTTGTCGTCGGGTCTGGCCTTGCCGGCTGGGCGTTTCTGGCGCAGACGCGCGACACCCAGGAAGCGGCGTTTCAAGCTGGTGGCGCTTTGACGCGGGATACGGACTACTTTCGCGAACGAATCGGAGAGATCGGTTCGGCAGAAGAACTGGTGTCGGATCGCAGGTTGCTGCGCGTTGCGCTGGGCGCGTTTGGATTGGACTCTGAGATCGACTCGCGTTTCTTTGTCCGCAAGGTGCTGGAAGAAGGAACGCTTGCCAACGACACTTTTGCGAACCGCCTGTCTGATAAACGGTACTTTGCCCTGTCAGAGGCATTCGGCTTCGATCTGGACCCACCGAATACTGCCCTCAGCACGTTCGGCGACCAGATCGTCGCCCAATACCGCGGGCGTCAATTTGAGGTTGCGGTTGGCGAGGTCGCGTCCGATATGCGGCTAGCGCTGTCGCTTGATCGCGAAATCGCCACTGTTACCGATCGCCAGCTCTCGGATGATGCGGCCTGGTTCACCATGATGGCCACTCCGCCATTGCGCGCTGTTTTCGAGCAAGCATTGTCCATTCCGGGCTCTGCCGGGGCGCTCGACATCCGGCGCCAGCTTGAGCTTTTCCGCGAGAAAGCGGCCGTCGTTTTCGGGACGTCCGAGTTCAGCCAGTTCGGTACGGCCGAAGGCACCGAGGCCCTGCGCGACCGGTTCCTGGCGCAATCCGATTTGACCGTCGCGCCCTCGGTCGCAAGCCGTGGGTCGGTCGCGCTCGCGCTCTTGCAAGAGGCGCAAGCCCCTGGCTTCGGCGGGCTCCTGCCCTAGGGCTCTTCGTTTTGGGTGGCTGGTCCTGAAAGAACGGTCGCCAATTCGGCAAAGCTGGCGGCGATACCAATGTCTGCCCGTCCGGCAAAGAAACGATCCAACGCAGGCCAAATCGCAAGCGCGCGATCAAGTTCAGGATCGGCCCCGGGGCTGTGGAGCCCGGCTTGCACCATTATCTCGGACTTTTCCCATTTTCCTAAGATGGCCCGTGTCTCTGCTATCAGGCTGTTTTCGTCCGCCGTCGCCGCATCTGGTAGAGCACGCGACACCGATCGCAAGACATCGACGGCAGGGTAGCGTCCGCGTTCGGCGATCTTTCGGTCGAGCACAACATGGCCGTCCAGTACCCCTCGCAGTGTGTCGGCCACCGGCTCCTCCATATCGGATCCTGCGACGAGCACGGTAAAGATCCCCGTGATATCTCCCGCGGTCCCAATGCCCGGTCCGGCCCGCTCGGCAAGCGCCATGACACGCTGTGCCATCGACGGTGGAAAACCCCGCATCGCCGCCGCTTCACCCGAGGATAGGGCAATCTCGCGATGCGCCTCGGCAAACCGGGTAATCGAGTCGGTGAGAAGAAGCACCTGACGCCCGCGATCGCGAAAATGCTCTGCGACGGTCATTGCGGCCTCGGCACAACGCCGGCGCAGAACCGCTGACCGGTCAGCCGTTGCCGCCACGACCACGGTCCGTTTCATGCCATCGGGACCAAGGACGCGGTCGACAAAACTGCGCAATTCGCGCCCTCGCTCGCCAACCAGGGCGATCACGGCCACGTCAGCCCCGACCTGGGTCGCAAGCCGCGCCAGAAGCGTAGATTTGCCGACGCCGGATCCGGCAAAAAGGCCGATTCGCTGACCACGAACCAGCGGCAGTAACGTGTTGAAAACCGAAAGGCCGGTGTCCAATCGGTCGCCCAAATCACGCCGCCGCGCAGCATCCGGCGCACCGGGCAGCAGCGATCGATGTCGGGCACCGCGCCGCAGCGGCCGCCCATCCAATGGTCGGCCCGAAGGATCGATCACACGACCAATCCAACTGTCATCGGGGGCCAACACGGGCGGTCCGGCGTGGACGACACGTTGACCAAGCGCCAATCCTTCCGGGGCCGTTTCTGGCAGAACCACGGCATGCATATCGTCCAGTTCAACCAGCTCTCCGCCCGACTGGTCCGCATCGGAAAATATGACCTGATCTCCCAGGGCCGCCATGTCGGACAGACCTTCAATCACGACTCTTGATCCGGTGAGCCCACTGATCCGGCCGACACGCCGCCGGATCGGAGAGGCACCGAGTTCCGCCCTTAGGTAATCGATGATCGTTTCTGGCATGCCCTAACAATCCGATTGATCGCGCACACCGTTTCTAAACGAATCGCGGTTAAGCGTTGGTGTAACGGTTCGTGGGAGAAGCCCCGATGTTAGAAGGCACGGAAATCGTGCGAGTGGCGCAAGAGCTTGCGCGCCACTCTGGCACCAGACAGGCAGAGATTGCGCGCAACGTCGCCAATGCCGACACGCCGGGTTACCGGGCGCGTGATGTTGTTCCGTTCGCCGAGCTCTATGCCGAACAGACCACGCTCCAGGCACGAAAAACGCGTGACGATCACCTGTCCGGTGCTGCGGACGCGGGAATTTCTGCGCGCGTTGTCGATTCCGGGACCGAAGCATCGCCCAACGGGAACTCGGTTTCCCTTGAAACCGAAATCATGAAAGCCGCCGATGTTCAGAAGGACCATGGGCTGGCTTTGGCGGTCTATCAGTCGTCGCTCGACCTGATGCGCACCGCCGTCGGCCGAGGGCGCTAGATCATGAGTGATCTTGCGCAAACCCTCGCGATCGCGTCCAGCGGAATGCAGGCACAGTCGAACCGGCTGCGACTGACGTCTGAAAACATTGCCAACGAAGACACACCAGGCTACCGCCGTAAACTCACGACTTTCGAAGAAGTCGTTCAAGGCGGCGAACGCACCGGAAAGGTGCAGACGGGTCCGGTTGAACTGGACCCAGGCGAACGGACCCGTGTCTATGACCCGGGCCATCCGCTCGCCGATTTCACCGGCTACTATGATGGATCGAACGTCGATCTAGTGGTCGAAATCGCTGACGCGCGCGAAGCGCAGCGCAGCTATGAAGCCAATCTCAGAGTGTTCGATCAGGCGCGGCAGATGTCGCAAGGTCTGCTCGACCTTCTGAGACGGTAGAGGGGCAGGCACGATGGATGTAAGTGCGTTACAGGCGGCGCAAGGATATGCGGCGACACGCGGGTCTGCCCCACCCGACTTGGCCGAGGCGGGGTCAACCGCCGCCGGATACGTCCGAGATTTCGCCCAGACCCTGCGCGACAGTGAAGAGACCGCCGTTCAAGCGATGACCGGCAAAGCCGACCCGCAGGCGCTGGTTCAGGCCCTGGCGGAAACGCAGTTGGCTGTCGAGACCGCGGTTACCGTGCGCGACCGCGTCGTCGAGGCCTATCAGGAAATCCTGAGGATGCCTGTCTGATGACCGAGCAGATCTTTTTTGACACGATGCGGCAAGGTTTGTGGGTCGGTGTTGTCATGAGCGCCCCCATTCTTGCTGTCGCATTGGCGACAGGTCTTGTGATCGGGCTGCTGCAGGCGCTGACGTCTATCCAGGAACTCACGCTGACATTTGTCCCGAAGATGGTTGCGATGATCGCCGTTTTCTGGGCGTCGATGAGCTTCATGACGGCGCTCCTGATCGGTTTCTTCGCCGACCAGGTCATCCCGCTGATCGCGGGCGGGTAGGTGACCGGACATGGACAACGCAGGCTACACAACACTCACGCGGCAATCCGGGTTGCAACGCGCCATGGAAAGCGTGGCAAACAACCTCGCCAATATGTCGACCACAGGATACCGGCGTGAAGGCGTGATCTTCTCTGAATTTGTGCAGGACCTTGGGCCCGAGACCTCCTCATTATCGATGGCTGCAGGCCGGGTGCGCGAGATGGACCTGTCGCAAGGTTCGATAACTGAAACGGGCGCCCGTTTTGACTTTGCGATTGAGGGTGAAGGATTCTTTCTGCTGGCGACCGAAACCGGAGAGCGTTTGACACGCAACGGCGCGTTCACGCGCTCTGACACAGGCGACCTTGTGACCTCTGGCGGCGACGTCCTTTTGGATGCCGGAGGTGCGCCTGTGTTTGCGCCGCCCGACGCGACAGCCATCGTTGTTGCGGCCGATGGCACGCTCAGTGCCGATGGACAGCCGCTTTCTCAAATTGGTCTTTGGGAACCGGTTGATCCCGGCGGGCTCGTCCGGGCGGGAGACGCCCAGTTTATAGCACCTGGTGGCGCCGCGCCGACCCTGGGCGAGACTCGGATTTTGCAGGGTTTTCTTGAAGGATCGAACGTGAATCCCGTGTCCGAAATCACACGGATGATCGAAGTGCAGCGCGCTTATGAACTGGGTCAAAACTTCCTCGACAAGGAAGACGAACGCATTCGCAGCGTTATGCGGACGCTTGGGCAATAGGACAGGAGACCGCTTGTGAGATCGCTTGATATCGCTGCCACGGGAATGTCGGCTCAGCAGATGCGGGTCGAGACCATTTCGAACAACCTCGCAAACATGTCAACCACCGGTTACAAGCCGCGGCGGGCGGAATTTGCCGATCTCATGTACCAGCAGGTCGCCCGGCCGGGCACGGTCAATGCCTCCGACGGCTCGGTTCTGCCGACGGGCGTTCAGATGGGGCTTGGATCACGTCCAGCGTCAGTTTCAATCCTCTATAGTCAGGGGTCGCTCGGCGTGACCGGTGGCGATCTTGATGTCGCGATCGAAGGAAACGGGTACCTTGAGGTCGAGCTTCCGTCCGGGATTGCCGCCTATACGCGGGACGGCGCGCTGAAACGTTCGGCCGATGGGCTGATCGTAACATCGGATGGGTATCCGGTCGTGCCCGAGGTCACCATTCCCGAAGACGCCCGATCGATCACGATCAACGCCGACGGACAGGTCTTTGCGTACTTCGACGACCGGGTCGCAGCAGAGGAGCTTGGTCAGTTTACGCTGGCGGGATTTGCGAATCGCAAGGGTCTTGAGGCGATCGGGTCGAACCTGTTCCTCGAGACAGAAGCCTCGGGCGCGGCCTTCGTATCGGAGCCGGGCACGGACGGTCTGGGTACGTTGCGGCAGGGATATCTGGAGCAAAGCACGGTCGACCCGGTGCGTGAGATTACGGAACTGATCGAAGCGCAGCGCGGATATGAATTGAACGCCAAAGTCATTACCGCAGCCGACCAGATGCTGGCCGCAACCACACAGGTCCGCTGATGAAGTGGGCCTGCGCCTTTTTGATGCTTTTGCTCTCGGTGGCGCAGGTGGCCGCCGATACGGTCATTGCGATCCGAACGATCCGCGCGCGCGAAGTCATCATGCCCGCCGATCTTCGCGTCGACCCCGCACATGTTCCGGGCACACTAAGTGACCCGGTTCATGCCATCGGACAAGAGGCGCGCTACACGATCTATGCGGGCCGACCGGTTCGCTTGAACGACCTTGTCACCGCCGCGGTTGTTGAGCGCAACGAGCTCGTTCTGCTCTTCTATCGTCAAGGCGCTTTGAGCATTCGTGCAGACGGGCGGTCCCTGGGACGCGGCGCCGTCGGCGACCGCGTTAGGGTGATGAACCTTGCCTCGCGCGCAACCGTCACGGGCACTGTCGTGGCCCCGGGGCAGATCTCTGTCCCCTGAACTCACCCTGGAGCGAAACATGATCAAATTTCCTGCCGCCATCGCCACCGTGCTTGCCATGGCGGGGTGCGCGAAGCTGAGCGAAGTCGGCAAAGCGCCCGATTTCACGCCGCTGAACGCCGGGCTTGAGCCACAGGCGATGACCGCGCCAATTCCGGCCACCTACGCTCCGGCCAGTGCAACACGTACGGCGTCGCTTTGGAACGCGGGACGCGGGTCGCTTTTGGGCGACCGCCGGGCCAACCGCAAGGGTGACATCCTGACTGTGGTGATCGAAATCGACGAGAGCGCGGAGATCTCCAACAGATCAGAGCGTTCACGCACAGGATCAGAATCATTTCAGGCACCGAACTTGCTTGGGGTGGGCCAGGCGATTGATCGCATCCTTCCCGAAGACGGAACGCTTTCTACCGGTGTAGATGCAAATTCGAATTCAAGTTCGTCTGGGGACGGATCTGTGCGGCGCGAAGAAGAGCTGACACTGCGACTGGCCGCCACCGTTCTGGAAGTTCTGGCAAATGGCGTCCTGCGTATTCGTGGTTCGCAGGAGGTGCGCGTGAACTTTGAGCTTCGCGAGCTGCTGGTCGACGGTTACGTCCGGCCCGAGGACATCACTCGCCAAAACGAGATCACCTATGACAAGATCGCCTCGGCCCGGATTTCCTATGGCGGCCGCGGACAGATAACCGACGTGCAGCAGCCACGCTATGGCCAGCAGGTGGCCGATATCGTCTTGCCGTTCTGAACCATGAAGGCGTTTCTGATCCCGATTGTGATGTTGGTCGTCGGCGCTGGTGCCGGCGCCGGCGCGGGCCTGTTTTTGGCTCCCACAAAAGAACCGCCGAAAGACGATGGCACAACCGTCGACAGCGCCAAGGAAACGCCCGAGGGCACTAGCGACCCGGATGCCGTTGAATTCGCGCGACTTAACAACCAGTTCATTGTTCCGCTGGTCGAAGGCGACGCGGTCACCGCGATGGTCGTGCTGTCGCTAACGCTGGAGGTCGATCCCGGTGGAACCGAGGCGGTTTTCGAGAGCGAGCCGCGACTCCGTGACCGGGTCCTGCGGACACTTTTCGACCACGCGAACGCTGGTGGATTCGACGCAGGGTTCACCCAGAACGGAACTATGAACCTATTGCGTTCGGCCCTGGTCGAAACCGCGCGCGCAACCTTGGGTCCGATTGTACACGATGTGTTGATTGTCGATATCGTACGCCAAGAGGTCTGAACGGGCCTTCAACCCTCGCCCTTGGCAAGAGCTCGTATCGCTTGAAGACGACCGAAGGCCCGCGCCGCCAAGGCGCGCGCTTCTATTTCACGCACCGCAAGTGCTGCGCGGTCACGTTGCAGGGCCGCGATTTGCTGTGTCCGCCATCTTCGCCACTGCTGGTCCGCCCGCCCGGAAAGAGCAAGCGGCAAATCGCGGCCATCTTGATAGCCGGTGGCGGGGCGTCCAAGGTCGGCAAGCTTTGCTTCGCACAGTCCGACCGCGTGCCGGATCTCTCGTAGCTCCGATGACGCCTGCTCAAACTGAACATCGGACAACCGCTCCAGCGCGGCCATCCCGTCACGGTCCATTGAACCGGGCCTCTGATTTTCCGCGCACCCGCTCTGCAAACCGAATGGCGACTGCAACTGCGCGATAGTGTTCCGGCGCGATTTCCTGACCAATCTCGACGAGCCCATGAACGGCGCGCGCCGTCGGAGGGTCGTGGCGGATTGGCACCCCGGCGTCGGTTGCAACGGACCGAATGCGAAGCGCGACCTCGTCCACACCCTTGGCGACGCAAACCGGCGCCCCGCCCCGGTGTCGGTCCCAGCGCAACGCGACCGCATAGTGCGTTGGGTTGACGATCACGACATCAGACTTTGGCACATCCGCCATCATCTTGTTGTTGGCAATCTCGACACCGCGGTCCCTGCGGCGACTCTTCATCCAAGGATCGCCTTCGCTTTCCTTGGTTTCATCCGCGAGCTCTTTGCGGGACATCCTGTGCTTTCGCTGATGCTCTGACGATTGCCAGAAGGCATCGACTGCACCCAACATAAGGGTGAGCGCAAAGACGATCGCCATAAATTCCAACGCAAGCTGAAGCATGAGCGCTGTGACCTGTCCGGGATCAAGCGCCATCGAAGCGATCATCGCAGGCAACCGCCACAGGCAGTAGATCGCCAGTACGGCCGAGATCAGGATGAGCTTGACGGTCGATTTTGCGAATTCAAACAGCCCGTTGCGGCCAAATTTGTTCTTTGCGCCGGCAAGCGGAGAGATCCTTTCGAGCTTTGGGACAAGCTTTTCGGGGGCGACTACGAAAGCACGTTGCGCCAGAACGGCAAGAACCGCCGCAAGCGCCGGCACCGCAAACCAGGCCCAGATTGGTCGCAAAACGGCATCGAACACCGGGCGCGCACTGGACGCGAAAGGGCTTTTAAAGAGGATTTCTGACAGCGGGTCGGCAGCCCTTAGAAATTCGGCCAAGACAGTTCCCAGGTCCCGCAACATGCCGCCACCCAGTGCCAATGCCACAAGCAGAAGGCCACCGTAGGCGCCCGCAGTTGTCAGGTCGTTCGAATGGGGGACTTCGCCTTTGCGGCGGGCCTCGTCCAGCTTCTTTTGGGACGCTTCGAATGGTTTGTCGTCTGCATCTTCCTCCTGGTTGCCAGCCATTACCTGGTGCCTAATCCAGATAGGGCCGCGTCGAATGCAACACTCCACAAGCCAAGCAGGAACGGCGCAGAGAGTGCCATCAGCACAAGTGCTGCCATCGTGATCGCCGGCGCGCCCACAAACGCAACCATCAACTGCGGCATCGCCCGATTGATTGCACCAAGCGCCAGATTGTAGACCACAGAGACTAGGACGAACGGAGCAGAAAGCGTGAACGCCAGTGCAAAGGCGTGCGCTACTCGGTCGGCCCCCCAGGCGGCGAAACCGTCCGCCGGGATCAGTTCTCCGGGCGGAAAGACCTCATAGGACAGAATGATCGCCGCAGCCGCCTTCACGTGAAGCCCCGCCATGGCCGCGAGCGCCAGACCTCCGACGACCAAAACATGTGCGATTGCAGGTTGCGGGTCGACGGACGCGCCACCGATGATTTGCGACAGCGATGTGACGTTTGCTGCAATGGTACCGGCCATTTGCAGAACAAGAACCATCAGACGCAAGACACTGCCGATTGCAAGCCCGGCAAAGACCTCGACGGCCGCAAGCCGCCAGATGTCCGGGCCTGCGGACGTCTCGGGAAACCGATCGAGAACGGCTGGCAGAACGATCATCGTGAACGCGATGACCAGGACCAGACGCACACGCAAAGGTATAGAACGTTCACCAAAGGCTGGCAGTAGCGCCATCGCAGCACCGATGCGTAAGAATACGAACCCTGCGCCGGCAAGCGCGCCTCCCATCAGGTCTTGTAGTGCCGCAAGAATGCCAGTCATGCCGCAACTGTTCCCAAAAGCGCGGGCCGCGCTTCGGCGCCAAGTTCCTCGAACGAAAGGACGGGGTTCGAGATGCCCTTCGCGGACAAAACGCCACGCAGGAACCGGCGCCTGCGCACGGATGTGATGACCGCGGGAAAGGCCCCAGTTTCACTAGCATGGCTGAGCCGCTCGGCCACCGATGCGGCCAATCGATTGAACAGATCCGGCGGGAGCGCCACGTCGGCGGGGCCGGGGTCGCCACCGATTTCATGCTCAGCAAACCGTGTCTCCCATTCCGGTGCAAGCTGGACCAGTGGCACAGTTCCGTCGGATCGTTTCAGATCGGCGACAAGCTGAAATCCAAGACGCTGCCGGACATGCTCAGCGATCGTTTCTGCAATGGTCGAACCGCTACGGGCCTCGGCGATCGCCTCGAGGATGAGGGGCAAGTTCCGGATTGAAACCCGCTCTTCAAGAAGCAGCCGAAGAACTGCAAGCAACAGGTCGACGGGGACCTTCTCGGGTATGAGTTCGTCAATGAGTCGGCGATTGGCATCGGCGCGTGTCTGGTCGCTGAGCCGGGTCATTTCATCCAGCAGACGGCGCAAGGATCTCAGCGACATAAGCCGGGCAAAGTTGCGCTTGATCGTTTCGAGAAGATGCGTTGCTAGCACCTCGGTCGGCAAGACAACGGTAATCCCGGAAACCGCTGCACTTTCCGTCGCATCGGCCGAGACCCAGCGCGCCGGCGCCCCGTAAACGGGTTCGGCCACGTCCTCTCCCGCGGGCATCACTTCTGCGTCTTTTCCCTGAAGCGCCAGCACACGCCCAGGCTGAAGTCGGTCTCGCGCCTGCTCGACCCCCTGAACACGGATGACGTATGATCCCTGTGGAAGTGCAGGGTCATCGGTAAGCCGGATCTCAGGCAGAATAAGTCCAAAACCTGCAGCCACATGGCTGCGCATGTTCCCGATCCTCGCATCCAGTCCGGTGGCGGGATCCAGGATCATCGGAATCAGATCCGGGGCGAATTGAATATGAATATCGTCAAGCTCCAAGAGATCGCCCAATGAAGGGTCTTTCGCGACAGGGTCCGGTTCGCCCGAATGCACGTCATCAATTTCCTGGGTCGCCCGGGTCGCGGCCCACCACGACATTCCGGCAAGACCTGCCGCACCTGCAATAAATGGAAGAAAAGGAAGGCCGGGCATCAGGGCAAAAAGTGCCATAAGTCCGGCCACTGTGGCGATCGCGGCAGGATGTCTTCCAAGCTGCGCAAAAACAGCAAGATCTGCGGACCCAGTTGCCCCGCCGCGCGCAAGCAAAAGCGCGGCAGCGATCGAGATTATGACGGCGGGGATCTGGCTTACAAGCCCATCACCGACCGTCAGGATGGCATAAGTCTCAAAGGCTAAACCAATCTGCATGCCATGAACCACGGTTCCGATGATCAAACCCATAATCAGGTTTAGAAGCGTGATCAGGAGACCGGCGATCGCATCGCCTTTGACGAATTTCGATGCCCCATCGAGTGACCCGAAGAACGTCGTTTCAGCCTGTTCGGTTTCACGGCGTTTCTTGGCCTCGGCGTGATCAATCGCACCAGCTGACATGTCGCTGTCGATCGCGAGCTGTTTTCCTGGCATTCCGTCGAGCGCAAAGCGGGCACCAACCTCGGCCATTCGCGTTGCCCCCTTCGTGATGACCACGAAATTCACGATCAGAAGGACGCAAAACACGACAAGCCCCAACAGCATGTTGCCGCCCATGATGAACATGGCGAACCCTTCAATCACATCGCCGGCAGCGTCGGTGCCATTCTGTCCCTGGCCGATGATGAGTTTCGTTGATGAAACGTTGAGCGAAAGCCGCAGCATAAGCGATGCAAGCAGCACCGTTGGAAAAGCCGAGAAATCGAGCGGACGCTCAATGAACAACGTGACCGTGAAGATAAGGATCGCAAGTGCGAACGATGCCGCAAGACCGATATCCAATATATATGCAGGCATAGGGAGGATCATCATGACGATCACACCCATCAGCGCCAGCGCGAGAAGTATCGTCGGACGGAACAGAGTGGCGGCCGAGATGTTCATACCCCTGCCCCGGCGTGGGCGTTTGCAAGCACCGTCTGTGCTGGGGCACCGCGGACCCCGAAGCAAGGCACGATCTTGGCCGCTACTGCCGCATCAATGCGAAGTCTGACATCGGGGCAAAATCGGATTGACATGAGTATCCTTGCGGCAGTTCTTGCAGCTCGTGCGGCGTAAGCAGTGTTCTGATTGATTGCCGAAACCCCTTAAAAGAAGGTGTGCGGCACCCTTTTTTAGGGTTCCGGGCCTGGATACGCGGTCAGCACTGTGTCCAAGGTCTGCCGCAACGCAGCGGAGGCGCTCAGACGGTCTTCCGCAGCAGACAGGCTGGGCGGGTTCGGAAAAGGCTCTGGCACATCGGCCCCAAGAAACGCGAGCGCCGCTGCCTGTGCGGGCCCCTCGCCGGTTTCAGCCACCCGGTCCCAGTCCCGGGCGCGCCAGGACATCTGCAGGCTGTCTGACGGTTGACCCATGCGTTGCAAAAGTTCTGCTGCCGACGCATAGCGCCCGGCCCTGGCCAAGCTGCTGGCCTCTATCTCTCCTGACATAGGCGTGCTGGACCGGCGCGCGAACTCTACCGCACGTGCCGGAGAGCCTAGCGCAAGGCTCAGACGCGCCGCATAGTCCAACTCGTCTGGTCGCGTGGCATCGGTATCCGGTGTTGCTAGCCGGTTGGCCCGGATCGGAAAGCCAAGATCCAAGAGCCGCGTGGCAAGTTCGAAGCGCAGTTGCCGGTCGGCCTCGAGCGCAAAATTCATGCCAGCGGGATCAAGCACGCGTTTCAGAAAATCGGGATCGGAACCGGTTCGCACCAGCGCAGTCAGAGCTTCTTCTTTCAGCGCTTCGACCGTGTCTGGTGCGATTGCATCGTCACCGAGGGCGGTGACTAAGCCGGCAAAGGCCTCGCGGAAGTCACGACGCGTCAGCCGCGCACGGATCGTGGCCGCGCGAAGCGCGCCACCAAGTTCGGTCCCTGCCAGTTCGAAGGCCATTATATCAGAGGTGTCGATGATATTGCGGGGCACAACCGCGCCACGCTCGGCATAGCTGGCGATGATCAAAAGCAGCGCATCGGGCGCATCGGGATGGCGCCCGGCAGCCAAGTCTTCCAGAACCGCCTCTACACCGGTCGCCTCTCCGCTTCCCGTGATCGCGGCCTGTCCCTTTGTCAAAGCCAGCGAGGGGTCCGCGGCCGGGGCGACCCGTCCAACCGCGTTCGACACCATTTCAACGGCAGCGACGTTGTTCGCACGGGCAAACCGGGCCGCAAGGCGTGGCCCCAGATGACGGCGCAGATGTGCGGGCAGGGCAGAGAATGCCAATAGGATCGCATCCTGGTCGATCACAAGGTTCGCAGGAAGATCCGGAAGTGCCAGCGCCGCCCAAAGCGCCGCCGCACCACCGCAGGAGATCTGCTGAGAAAGGGTATTGTTGGGCGGAAGATCGCGCTCCATCAACTGCGCGAGCTCAAGCAGGAATGCGGTGTTCGGTGCGTCCTGTCCGATCTCGGTCAGGATGCGTTCGGCCTCAAGCCCGAAAGACAGGTGAATATAAAGGCGGGCCAGCGCAATTGCGGCATCCGGATCGAACGCATCAAACTCGCCCACAAGTCGCAAGCGTTGCTCCGCGATCTGGGTGCCCGGCCGTCTGTCGTCACCCCAGGCAGCGACGTTGAAATCGTGCGCGGAACGGCAGGCGTCGGTCGTCACCGATTGCGCATCTCGGTCCCGAGGCGGCCCGAAAATCCGGTCATGGGCGGTTTCTATCCGAATATTTGGCGGATCGGGCGCAGGTTCGGCGGCCTCTGCCGGATTGGGCGTTCCGGTCCGGCGGGTTTCGACCAGCCCCTGGGTGGCAGCCCGTGCGATCTCGCGGGCCAGGCTGCGTGTCAAGAGTTCGGTCGCGGGGCTTAGGTCAGGGGCCGTATCCAGCAAGGGGACCGCTGGCGGCGTGCTGTCGGAACGTCGCGATGTCCGGGCCTGTTCCGGGTCGGGCGTCGCAGCGCTCAGATCCGGCTGATTGGTCCCACGCAAAAGCTGCACGGGACCGTCGAACAAGCCATCGATCCCCGATGCAGTTGCTGGGCGGGGTCGGGGCCGCACGGCCGCAGTTTCGAGTACACTTTCGGTTTCGCTTTTTTGGCGTAGCTTGGGGTCGAACACGTCGATAACCACCGCACCGCGGGCGAGTTCAAAGGCCGTGGCTTGGCACTGGCAGACCAGGGACAAAGACAGGTTTCCGGTCCCCGCCTGATGGTCCAATCCGCCAATCCGCGTGCCGGGAATTCGGAGAAAGACACTACCCGTTTCAAACCGTTCGACCGTCGCATTTGTCCTAAGGAGGAACCCGCCTGAAATCCGGACCAACCGCCAGTCAGGCGCATCCTGGAATTCGACCACTAGCCGCGAGTAGCCGGCATGTGCACCCGAGCGTACTTCCACCGTCTGCGCGACCGCGGCCGCCGAACTGATGCCCCAGACAACCAGAAGTATGAAGGGACGGACTGCAATCCTCATGCGGCGTCTCTCTTTACGTTTTGAAGCGCCTCCTCTAGATCGGAAAAACCGGGTCGCAGATGGCCGGGCGTGTTCTGGCGTCCCACCTCGATACAGATGTTGGCCGGATGATTGTGCAGGTTCGCAACCAGAACCTCGCGGATAAGCCGGTAAAAATGCGCGTCCTCCTCAGTGATGGCGCGCAGACGATTCGCGGCTGGACCGACGAAACCATAGGCCAGAAAGACCCCAAGGAACGTTCCGACAAGCGCCCCGCCGATCAGCTTGCCGAGGATCTCAGGCGGCTGATCGATCGATCCCATTGTCTTTATGACGCCAAGGACGGCAGCAACGATCCCAAGCGCGGGAAGGCCATCGGCCACCACCTGCAGCGCATGGCTGGTGTGCAGCGCATGATGCTGCGAAGCATCGACGCGTTTGTCCAGAACCTCCTCTACCTGATGCGGATCGTCGTAGTTCATGGAGGCAGACCGCAACGTGTCGCAGATCAGGTTCACGGCTTCTTTGTCGGCCAGGATGCGCGGGTAACGGGCGAACACGTCCGAATCCGCCGGCGCTTCGATATGTTCTTCCAGACTGACCGGGTTCTGCCGCAAGATGCGGATCAGTTCGAACAGCAGGCACAGAAGATCGCGGTAATCGTCCGGTTTCCACTTCGGTCCCTTGATCACCTGGCCAAGGTCCTTTCCGGTATGCTTCACGGTGCCGAAATCGTTTGCCAGAAGAAATGCGCCCAGCGCCGCGCCACCGATCATCATCATCTCGAATGGCAGCGCCTTGATGATGATGTCAAATTTGCCGCCCGCAAGCGTGTAGCCGCCAAACACCATGGCGAACACCACAACGATCCCGATCAGGTTTGTCATTCAGCGACGTCTCCGGAAGAACTCGTTAGGACTGCATCGTTTTGGCGGCGGTTAGGGATCAGCGGGCTACTCCACCGGTGCGCGCGCGTTGCGCCCGGCGATCAGAACCGTGATCGAGTAAGCGGTCGCCGGCTCCAGCCCGGCCATGATCGCAGCCGCCGCGTCGGCCCGCATGCGTCCCAAGAAGCCCGCCGCAAACTCTGGTGCCATCTGAGCAAAGACCAAAGAGGCGTCCTGGGGCTTCATGCTTTCGTAAAGCGCCGTCAGCCGCGTCAGATCCTCTTCGGCGGCTGTTTGAGACTGTGACATGGTTGCCCGTAACGAAGCTTCGGCCGCCTGCAATTCTTCGAGCTTCGTTGATACAGATCGTTCGGCGACTTCCAGGGCGCGCAACCTGTCTTCAAGCGCTGCCTCGCGATTAGAAAGCCGGGCTTCGCGCGACTGGACCGCAGCAAGTGAAGCTTCCAACCCGGGGTCAACCTCGCAGGTCGGCATGGTCCCCGTGTACCCCCCGCCCTCGTTCCCAAACTCTACAACTTCGCGTGCGATTGCTGCCCCTGTTCCGTCCCACAAACGCAGCGCGCCCGAGAGGAGGAACAAAAGCGCAAGACTAAGCAAGGCACCGCCGCCGCGTCCGCCAAGGCGCAATCCGATACTCATGCGGTCTGCCCCCCAGCAATTCGTCGGCTTGAAAACAAAGCTGGCGCTGCCTCAGGCGCCGCCACCGGTTCAGCAGGTTTAGGGTCGTCCGCTTCGGGTTCGTCGGCCGGTTGCGCTAGCCCTGTGTTCTGTGGCGTCGCTTGCGGATCGGGAAGATCATGCATCGCAGCCACCAGAAGTTCGAGCCGCCGCGCTGCGTCTTCTGCTTTTCCAGTCAGATCGCCGAGCGAAATGGCCGAGGCTGAGGCTGCCCCTTGCGCTGACTTCAGCGTTCGGGTCATGTCGTCGACTTGCGTCGACAAAGCCGCAATGGCGCCGCCTACGCCCTTCTCGAGATCGGTAAAACGATTGAGCCTGCGCGACAGGATAAAGCAGTAAAACGTTGCGCCTAGCGCAGCGGCGACCAGAAGAATATCGGCGATCAATCCCATCGAAATCCCTAGCTTAGTACGAATTCCATGACGAGAAGGTCGTTCACCACGCCCTCGCCAACAATGATCTGAACACGGCGCAACATCTGCGCCCGCATCCGGACCAGGGCTGCGGGGTCTTCAATGTCAGAAAGACTGATCGCCCGCAGATAACCGTTCAGAACATCCATGACGCGCGGCAACACGTCCTGAACCGACCGCTCATTCCCGGGTGACACCTCAAGCTGCGCATTAAACCTCAGGTGCCGCTGCCGCCCCTCTCCGCCGACCGAGATCACAAGCGGATCAAGCGGCACGAAAGCAGCCTTGACCATTTCGGTCTTTGCCTTGGTGTCGGTCTTTTCAGTCCCGGACAGCAATCCAGATGACGTCACGACATACCCGCCGCCAGCGCCTGCGACCGCCAGCGCAAGACCTAGGACAAGTGGAAGCAAGCCACCCTTTTTCCTTGGTTCCTGTTCGTCTGCAGTTGTATCCGACATATCCAACTCCGCCATCGTCGCAGAGCCTTCATACGGTCATCAGCACTAACCGATTGTTAAGCGCGCTCTGCGAGATGTGACCTCGGCGGGAGAACCCGCGATTTGTCGGAGGACTGACGTGCAGAAGCTTGTGTCGGTGTTCAATGCGCTTGATCCAGCGCGTCGTGTGCTTGTTTTTTTGGCGACCGCAGCCGCTTTTGGTGCGGTGATGCTTATCGCGCGCGGTGCCGGTACGCCGACGATGAACCTGCTTTACTCCGGCCTGGATCCGGCAGCAGCAGGCGAGGTGATCGGAACTCTTGAACAACAGGGTGCAGCCTTTGAGGTGCGCGGGGACGCGATCTATGTGGATGCCGCCCGTCGTGATTCTCTGCGAATGCTTTTGGCGGCCGAAGGCCAGCCGACATCGTCTGTCGGCGGGTATGAGATACTCGATAACCTTTCGGGGTTCGGCACCACCGCACAAATGTTCGATGCGGCGTATTGGCGTGCCAAGGAAGGCGAGCTTGCCCGGACGATCCTGTCGCAACCGGGCGTAAGCGGAGCGCGGGTTCATCTTTCGAACGCAGCCCAGCGCAGCTTCATGAAGAATGAGCCTTCATCGGCATCGGTTATGGTGACAACCTCTGGCGGCGCGCTTTCCGCGGCCCAGGCGCATGCGATCCGATTCTTGGTGGCCGCGGCAGTCCAAGGGCTGATGCCAGACGACGTCACCGTAATCGATTCTATCACCGGCGTCGTGGGCGATGCGAACTCTGCGCCCGAAGGCAGGGCGGCGGGCGGCGACAGAGCGGCTGCGCTGCGCGCAAGCGTTCAGCGTCTGCTCGAGGCACGGGTAGGCTCAGGACGGGTGGTCGTCGAGGTGGCCGTCGACCGCGTGACCGAGCGCGAAGAGATCGTCGAAAGGAACTTTGATCCCGACAGCCGCGTCGCGATCAGCACAGTGACAGAGGAAACCAATTCTTCTGCAAATGACAGTCGAGATGGAGCGGTAACGGTCGCTGGAAACCTGCCGGACGGCGATGCGGGCGGCCAGGGTGCAGATTCGTCGTCTTCGGAAACAGGCACTAGGGAACAGGTGAACTACGAGGTTTCCGAAACCCTGCGCGAGGTTCTTCGCCTGCCGGGTGCCGTGCGCCGGCTGACCGTTGCCGTTCTGGTTGACGGTATCCGCACCACTGGCGGGGACGGGACAGAAACCTGGTCGCCGCGCCCCGAGGACGAGCTTTCGGCGCTCCGGTCCCTTGTGGCCTCGGCTGTGGGATTTGACGAAGCGCGCGGCGAGGAGATTACGCTCCAGTCCTTAGAGTTCCCCCCGATCGAAGAGGTCGGGACCGAGGCCGCCCCCATACCGCTTTTGACGCGGCTTGGGATTGATGCCATGCAACTGATACAGATCGGCGTCCTGGCACTGGTGGCATTGGTCCTTGGTCTCTTCGTTGTGCGTCCGATTTTGCGGGCGGCTCCGGCCCCTGCGCTTCCAGCGCCAGTGGCGGAACCGCCCACGCTCCCAGTGGCCATCGAAACACCGGCGGCAACTCCTGCACTTCCTGCGTTGGACGGTGAGATCGATGGCGAATTGCCGCCAATGTCCGTTGTCGACATCCCGCCCCCGGATGCGGCCCTTTCCGCCCCGGACGGCGGCGCTGATCCAGCGGCGCGGCTCGCCGAACTGGCAAACGGGCGCGAATCTGAGACGGCTATGGTCCTGCGGAGCTGGATGGAAGAACCAGAGGCCGCAAGATGATGGAGCTTGAGGATTTCGACGAAACCGGGGACGGGAAGGATGCGCAGACAATCGACGCCGACGCGCAGCCCGAAAACGCGAGTCTCGAGGCCGCGCGCGTCGCCGGCTATGAGGACGGCTACAAGACTGGTTGGGACGATGCGATCAAGTCTGCAGATGAAGACGCCCGCAACGTCAGTGCCGAACTATCCCGGAACCTGCGCGATTTAAGCTTCACCTATTTCGAGGCTCGCGATGAATTCCTTGCATCGATAGAGCCCTTTCTGGCCGATTTTCTGGACACCATGTTCCCCGAGCTCCTTTCGGAAGTTGCGGCCGCAGGGATTGCTGCGGATCTGGTCGAGCGGGTGAAGGAACAACACGAGGATGATATCCGCATTCTGGTCTCGCCCGAGGATGGCGCCGTTGTGCGTCGGCTTGTCGACATGAACGATGCACCGCCAGTCGAGATTGTCGAGGAAGCTGCCCTCGCCTCCGGGCAGGCACAGGTCACCTCGAAGCGTCGCGATGTGTCGATCGACCCAGGCGCGCTTCTTCACCGGCTTCGCGTTGCGCTGGACGTTGCCCCGCCCGAACAGATGGAGATGCAGGCACATGGATGAACAGGACAGCCCCGAACAAGGACGCGGCCCGGGCGTCTATGGCGACGCATTTCGCGATGTTCCAGTTACACTTGTCGTTTCCGTAGGCCGCGCGCGCGCGTCGATCGGGACGCTCTTGTCACTTGACCGAAATGCCGTGATTCCGCTCGACAAGGGCATCGACGACCCAGTCACGATATACGCAGGCGACAGGATCGTCGCGCATGGAGAGTTGCAAGAAGTGGCCGAAGCGCCTGGTCATCTCGCCGTTCGGATTACCGAAATCGTCTCGGCGGATGGGGCGTCGTAGGATGCGCGCCCGCCGGATACCGACCGGCGCCGCTTGGGCGCTTGGCGCGATGCTTGCGGTGCTGGGCAGCAGTGCGGCTTTCGGTCAGGCGATCGAGATTGATCTTGGCCAGAATGGATTGCTTTCGGAACGGCTCATTCAGATCCTCATTTTGATGACGGCGCTCAGCCTGGTGCCAGGATTAGCCGTTATGATCACCTGTTTTCCGTTTATGGTGACGGTCCTCGCAATTTTGCGTCAGGGGATCGGACTTCAGACATCGCCGCCCAACATCTTGATCGTATCACTTGCCTTGTTTCTCACCTATTTCGTGATGGAGCCCGTGTTCCTGGTTGCTTGGGATGCCGGTCTGCAACCGATGGTCGAAAACCAGATCTCAACAGAAGCCGGATTGGCCGCCGCCTTGGAGCCTTTTCGCGTCTTCATGGCGGGCCGGGTTGATCCGGATACGTTCCGTCACCTTGCCGAGCTTCGCGGTGCGCCGCCGGGTCCGACCGCTGACAGCGCCCTGTCGATCCTTGTCCCGTCGTTTCTATTGAGCGAGGTGGAACGCGCGTTCCAGGTCGGTTTCTTGATTTTCCTGCCCTTTCTGATTATTGATCTGGTGGTTGCCGCGATCCTTATGTCCATGGGTATGATGATGGTGCCGCCCGTGATCGTGTCGCTGCCATTCAAGCTTGGGTTCTTTGTTCTTGCCGATGGGTGGAGCCTTGTTTCAGGGGCGTTGGTGACAAGCTACTTTTAACCCTGTCGAGGGCGCGCCTGTTATCTATGAGCGGACCGTCCATCAATGACCGAACGGCATACGTTCTGGGTTCTTGGGTGGAAAGAACTGACCAAGGTCGAAGGAGATCGTCTGGTTTCGGCGCCTTCGGCAGTTTACTTGCCAATCCCGGTTCTGACCCGAGATGTATCGCGATGGTGTCTGTGCGGCCACGCTGGGCGCGGGCCGTCATACCTGGCGTGGGCCCTCGAGCGTGAAGATCGCTTAGCGCGATCAGCGTGAAGCAGACGGGTATGGACCAACATCTTGGGATCCGCGACGTTTGGCAGCACTGCGTGATCTGGGGTCGTCACAAATTGCGTCAGCGGACCACAAATTCTGCATGGAGCGCTCCTGCCGCCTTGATGCTCTTTAAAATGTCGATCATGTCGCGTGGGGACACACCCAGCGCGTTCAATCCGGCCACCACATCCGATAGGGTCGGCCCGCCCCGCAGTTCGGCCAGCCCGCCTTCCTCTTGTTCGATGGAGGCCGTTGTTCTCGGAACTACGATCGATTCTCCGTCGGCAAAGGGATTGGGCTGGATCGCCAAAGGTGATTCTGTGATCCGCAAAGTGAGCCCACCCTGGCTTACCGCGACGTGCGAGATCCGGACATCGCGGCCCATAACGATCGTGCCCGATCGCTGATCTACGACGACGCGGGCACGCATCTCCGGCGTGACGGTCAGGTTTTCGATCAGACCGATGGCATGCGCAGGCGAGCGCGCGCCTGTTGCACGAACGTCCAGTTCCACGGTGCCGGCATCCAGCATCCGCGCGGCACGCGGACTGACTGCACCGTTGATGATCTCCTCGATGTCGGCCGCAGTCGAGAAATCGGGATTGCGCAGAGCAAGCCGGATCGTCTTGAGGTGAGCGAACTGAAAATCGATCTCTCGCTCGACCCGTGCGCCCGCTGGAATAGTGCCCGAAGTCGGGACACCCTCAGTCACGCTGGAAGCATCGCCTTCGGCCGTCACCCCGCCCGCGATTACTGTCCCCTGCGCGACGGCATAGATTTGCCCGTCGGCCGCCGTCAAAGGTGTCATGATCAATGTGCCGCCAAGCAGGCTTTCGGCATCGCCGATGGCAGAGACTGTGACGTCGATCCTGCCCCCGCCACGTGCGAAGGGCGGCAAAGTCGCGGTTGCAAAGACGGCCGCAACGTTCTGCGGTCGAAACTGCTCGCCCGATACATTGACCCCCAGACGTTCAAGGAGGTTGGACATGATTTCTTCGGTGTAGGGCGAGTTGCGGAGTCCATCGCCCGTCCCGTTCAGCCCCACGACCAGACCGTATCCGACCAGATCGTTGCCGCGAACGCCGTCAAATTCGACAAGATCCTTTATGCGGATGCCTTCAGCCACTGCGATCACAGGCGCCAGGCAAAGCCAGAGCAGGAACGACAGACGAAAAGTCATCTTAGATAGTTCACGAGCGAAAGTGACGAAAGGCGGCCGGTCAACGTGTATAGCGTCTGCAACTGCGTTTCTGCTTCGCGCAAAAGGACGGCCACCTCATACGGGTCCGCCGCTACAATCTCGGCCCGTGCAAGTTCCAGCGAGGACCGTTCCGCTGAAATGCTTGCTTGCGTCGCTTCGACGAGCCCTTGACCATCTCCGATGCGAGCCCGGCTTTCTGTCAGGTCCTCTATCGAGGTCAGCAGTCGCTCGGCAATTGTACCGGCGAAATCCCGGCGAAGGTCGGTCTGGCCTGCAAACAATCCTTCATCAAGAAGCGCCGCAGAGGCCAACGCGCTCAATGTCCCCGTCACACCTGGGTCGAGAACAGTGACAGATGGTTGCGCCGTATCGCCCCGCCCCAATCGTACTGGAGCAGCTTCAGCCAGCGAGCCCCGATAGATTGTCGTTTCAAAGTCTCCTCCGGGCGCGAACCAAGCGTCGATCGCTGCCAGGGCATCTGCCACCGTCGTTTCGGTCGAAACTGCGGCAAACAGGTCGTCGAGAATGTCCTGCGCATCCGGAAGTGGCGAGGTTCCGTAGGCCTGGCCGGAAAACACAGACCGCCCGGCAACCTCGGTGTTCAGCGCGGACACCGCGTTTTCAAACCGGTTGCGCGCATCTGCTGCAGCGTTGTCCAGGACGGCGGCTTGTCCGGCGGTCTGAGTCAGAAGTAGTGTCGAGGTCAGCGTGTCGGCATCGTCTTTGATCCGTCCAAGTGCTGCATTTCCGGCCTCGCCCACAAGGGCCGCCTCTTTCGCCGCGAGTTCATAAGAAGTCAGCGCCGAAAGGTCGCGTTCTATCCCCGAGAGTGGTCCAAAGTCGCCGGACGTGACCCCCACCAGGTCGGTACGCAGCCCGCTCGACAGTTCCTGTGTCAGTCGCTGAATGGTGCTGTCGATCCGTGCGGAATCGCGGCGCAGCTGAAATGTCTGGGCAAGATCGCCGATAGAAAGAAAACTCACAGGTCAGATCCTCAGAAGTTCTTCGATCAGGCCGTCGATCGTCTGAATGACCCGGGCATTGGCAGCATAGCTTTGCTCAATTAACAAAAGCTGTTGAAGTTCTTGATCCGTATCGACACCACGCTCCAGTTCCAGCGACACCAGGGCGGATTGGCGTGACGCGGCGAAGCCGCGGTCCAATTCTGCGTTGCTGGTATCGACGCCAAACAGCGATGACAGGTCGGCCGCGAGTGAAAATGAGCTACGCTCCGCTTGCGTGATCGCAGTACTGGGCGGCGACTGGCGGGTTTCCAGCGCATCGAGGTAACCATAAATGAGTGTCGCGTTTCCTGTGTCGCCCGGAACAGCCGCGCCCAGACCATCCCGAATCCGGCGAAGTTCGCCGCCTTGCGCCGGATCAATTATCGCATTGATCTGAAGGCGCCCGGAAAGGCCAACCTCATGGAGTGGATCAAACGACGTTCCCGCATCGGTGAAGAGCCCGGGATCGATCGGGAGCGTCGTCGGGTCGAGCGCGGGATCGGCGAAACGCTCCAGAAGGTCGCGGGCGAAGGAGTCGAGCCGGGCCTGTGCCTCGGGTCCTGTGATATCCCGCAATTCGAACGCGGCCGAAAGGGTGCCGCCGCCGAAACCCGCGAGACCGCCGGTCGCTGCCACAGGGCGGCCGCCGATTGTCAGCCCGTTCAGGGCCCCGCTCGCTTGGGTCATATCGGGAGTGATGAAGTTAACCGGTGTGAAGCCGATCTCGCGCGGCGTATTCTCCAGCAGGCTCGTGCCGCCTGCCGTATAAAGCGCCACCCGGCCGCCATCGCGCGGCAGGACGCGCAACGGAACAATGTCGGCAATGCCGTCGATTGTGGCTTGCTTCTGATCTTCAAGCGCCGACACATCGCGTCCCTGGCCGCTCAGCGCATTGATTTGCGCATTAAGATCAGCGACTTGTTGAAGCCCTGTGTTCAGCGACTCCACTTGCCGCCCAATGGATGCGTCAGCGGCCAGTCTTTCAGCCTGGATCGCGTCAGAGGTCTGGTTCAGGGTTCCCGCTAGACGTTGTGCCGACGCCAAGACCTGCGACAGCCGTGGTTCCGAATCCGGTCGGCTTCCAGCTTCGATCAGGGATGCCTCGAACGCGCGAAGCCGGCCAGCGACTGAACCCGCATCGTCTGGGGTTCCCACCAGATTGCTTAGCCGTGTGAGCGCGTCGGACCGTGCGCCGGCGTACCCGAGTGCCGCATCGGCAGAGCGGCGGTCCTGCAACAGACCCAGATCGACATCGCGACGAATACCGTCGACGCGCACGCCGGCCCCTGAACCATTCAATCCCCGAGCCGAAAGCTGTATTTCGCGCCGTCCAAAGCCTTCGGTCTGCACGTTGGCCACATTGTCGGATGCGACCTGTGTGGCACGGGACGCGGCCGACAACCCGGACAGGGCATTGGACAAGGCGCCCGAAATGCTCATGGCTTAAACCTCCTTCGATGCGCGATCACCGTTTGATGTTGGTCGTTTCCTGTAGCATTTCGTCCACTGTCTGGATGACCGTGGCGTTTGAGGAATAGGCCCGCTGGGTCTGAATAAGTTGGGTCAGTTCGCCCGCGACGTCGGTCGCCGATTCTTCAAGCGCAAAGCCGACGATATCGCCGGTTGGCCCGTCGGCTGCATCCCAAAGGAAGAACGTTCCGCTTTCATTCGACGTCCGGTAGGTCTGGTTGTCCTCGGCGATCAGCCCGTTTGGGTTCGGCAGGTCGATCAGCGGGATCTGATAGATCGTTCGCGTAATGCCGATGTCGAAGTTTGCCTGCACAAATCCGTTTTCATCCACTTCGACCGAAATCAGGTTCCCAACCGGCGACCCATCCTTTGAGATCGAGGTGGGTGCAAAGCTGTCGGATAGCTGCGACAAACCAAGACCGGTTCCGACCGCGCCGATATCGATCGTGATCGGCCCGCCAACCACGTTCACTGACAATTCCCCGGTGGCGGGATCATAGGCACCGCCCGATACGGTGGTGACAGAGGCAATTGTGCCCCCCGATCCGCGTGTGTCGTCAAACACAACCGTGTACTCGCCGATGACCGTTCCACCCGAGGCGCTGTCGGTCAACTGCATGGTCCATGTGTTCGAGGCGCCAGGTGTCGTTGGGATCGTCGGCGTGAATTCGATATTGATATTCTGCGACGTTCCTAGGTTGTCAAAGTATTCCACCGAAAGTTCCTGTGGATTACCGGACGCTGTCGAGTCTGTTTCCGTCGCTGGAAGGTTGACGCCGAGAGAAATGCGCGTTGTCGGTTCAGACGTGAACTGGTTGACGTTGATCTGCACTGGTTCCAACCCGTCGCCGGTGTCACGCGGGAATGTCGGGATTGACCCGTCCGGGTCCGCTGGCCATCCCATCAGGACGACCCCGTTATTGGTCTTCAGAATACCATTCTCATCCGTGCGGAATGATCCGGTCGTTGCCAGGAACAAAGGGAACTCCCCGGCGGTTCCCGCACCCAGAGAGCTTTCCGTGGTGACAGGTAGGAAACCACGGCCACGCACAGCCAGATCGGTTGCATTGTTCGTGGACGCAAGTGCACCGGGCTGATCGATTAAGCGCTGTGTTGTCACCCGGACACCGCCGGCAGAATACGTGCCGGATCCGCTTTCGATCACAAGCGAGGAAAAGTTCGCCTCGGCTCGCTTGTATCCATAGGTCGCCGAGTTTGCGATATTGTCGGAAATGGTGGCCAAACGACTGGCATTGGCCGCCAGCCCAGCGACCCCTGCATTTAGCGAGGAAGAAATCGTCATTCTGCACCTTTCTGCTGCATCGTCCCCCGATTTCCGCCTGTCCTACCGACGCGGGCTTAACGCCGACCTAACAACTAAAATCCGGGATATTCTCAGGTATTTTCGCGCAGTACGACGATCTCGACCCGATTATTGCGCTCGGCCATCGGGTTCGCTGTTACAGGCTGGCGGTCCGCGAAACCTGTTACCCGGGCGATGCGCTCGGCCGGCATTCCGGTATCCAACAGGATGCGCCGTGCAATATCGGCCCGCGCGGTTGACTGGGTCCATGTCGGATTGTCCAGGCGCACGAGCGGGATGGCGCGTGTGTGGGCCTGTACGGCAAGGTCGTTGACCACAAGATCCAAGACCGGTGTGATTGATGCGATCAGATCGCGCAAAAGCGGACTTGCCCCGCCTTCGGCATCAAACAACGGCGCCCCTGGTGTTTCGAAAAGCTCGATAACAAGCCCTTCGTCGCTTAACCGGGTAACGATATGACGCCGCAAAAGCTCAGAGATAAGGCTTTCACCGCCAATACCTTGAAGCGCGCGTTGAACGTCGTCCAGTGTTTCAGTCCGGGTTTCCTGGCCTGCTTCTGCCTGGGTATTGTCGGCGGACATGCCAAGGTCGCCACGTGCCTGCCGCTCTGCGGTCGGGCGCACAAGTCCCGCACCGGTGCCGTTTTGCGTCAGGGCGTCTTCGGAAAACACACTGTCGCCACCAAAGGCACCTGACCCGCCACCCGAAGCGCGCACAACCGGGATCGTCGGATTGAAATAGTCCGCAATCCCCTTGCGCTGCTTTTCGGTCGTAGCACCCAGCAGCCACATCAACATGAAGAAGGCCATCATCGCTGTCACGAAATCGGCATAGGCAACTTTCCACGCACCACCGTGGTGGCCGTCGCCGCCGATGATCTTCTTTCGCTTGATGATGACCGGCGCGTTTGACTGCGCTGGCATCGCTCACCTCTCATCCCACCGTATCCGGCGTAACAGAGGCTTCTGAACGAAGACTTAAGCGCGCTGTGGGTCAGACCGGTCAAAAGGTATGGCGGCCAAAGCTCCGGCGACAAAACCACCAAGGTGCGTCTGCCAGGCCAGGTGGCCGTCCATCGCCCACCAAAGCACAAGGTTTAGCACAACAAGAAACCCCACCAGCCGAACCACGGGGCCAAGCGGTTCGCCCAGCGCCAGTCTATCGCGCGCCTCCCATGCGACAATCGCACCCGCGAGGCCAAAGAGCGCTCCCGATGCTCCAACCATCGGTATCGGTACCGTCGATAGCACCGCATAGCCGACGGCGCCGCCTAGGATGGATATTCCATAGATCGCGGCATATCGGGCTGTCCCGACGCGGTCCCAAGTTGCACGACCAAGCGACAAAAGCGTCAACATATTCACAACAAAATGGAACACCCCCCCATGAAGGAAGCCATAAGTAAAGAACATCAAAGCGGGCTGAGCCGCATAATTCGGTCGCCAGTCTCGCAACAGGCCCGGCCAGAAACCCGCATACTCGTAGACCGTCTGGCGCAATCGTGGGGCGTCGATGATGTCTAGGTCTGAGAGTTGCAACATTGCCTCGACCGCGAGGCAAGCAATTAGGATGCACGCCGTGACCGGATCAAGCGATACGCTGAACCGTGCCCGTCCGGTCACGGACGGATCGAGAAGCTGCGATCGATCCCTGCGATAAATGCATTTGATGTGGTGTCCCGACCGCGCGCATCTTCGGTGTAGCGACCGCGATAAGAAACGTTCCAATCCCATTCTTCGTTCAATGCGCGTCGGTAGGTAATGGTAATATCCGCGTCGCTGGTGCGGTCGCCGGTAAACAGACCGATCCGTTCCGTCGATGCATAGTCGAAGCCAACAGACAATGCAGAGACCGGGTTGATCTCGTGCAGATAGGACACCCGCAAGAAGTCGCGCTTACGAAGCTCGTTGTCGTCGTTAACGGTGACTGTCCGCGCATAAGATGCGCCAATCTGCCCGCGCGGCAGCAGATACGTCCAATCGATGCCCCCGATGACCTCAGTATCAAAAAACTCCGGATCAGTGGCACCAATTTCGAGGCTCAGGCTTCCCGATTGCAGTTCGATTTCCCGTCCAAAGGTCAAGGTCCTCTGTTCGATGAAGGTGGAAAGTTCTTGATCGAGGGATACGAAGTAAAGCCCGTTGGGAACATCGCGTGTAAGCCGCACATCGTATGCCAACCCGTCGTTCGTGGTCTCGAACGGGCTGCCAAAAATTGTTCCTGTCTCTTCCACCTCTTGTTGGAAGAAATCAGAGTTCAGGCGCCAAACGGGAGTGATCTCGTAGTCGATCCCGACACCAACGTCGCGCGTGGTACGTTCCGTCCCAATCAGATCGTCTTCTTCAAAGTCTCTCTGTGCGACGAACGCCCTAAGCGTCAGGCGCTCCGACGGCCGAAAGATTGTCGTGAGCCGGACATTCTGCGTCGTGCTATCGTCCAAACTAGGGTCCGCGTCATCCGAATACCTTCGATCGAAGTACCGGTACTCGAGGCTAGCTCCTACGGGCCCCTGACGCCCGATCTCGTACTCCAAAGAAACTCTGGTCGTTTCCAACTCTCCACCTGAAACCAGAAGGTCCTCATCTCTGAAGTTCGACTCGATGAACTCCTGATCTAGGTCCGAAAGCCGACGGCCCAGAAGATCGGCCTCGCGGTATCCAAGTTCTACGGAAAGGGCGCTGTTGGCGCTTTCGGTTTGGTAGGAAAGCTCTGCGAAAGGGTCCACCAATCCTGTTGGAAGCCGCTCGTCATCCCGGGTACGACCGCGCAGCACGGCCCCAAATTCAAGCGCGACCGCCGAGGTCGCCGTTTCTCTCTGAACCTGAAGCCCGAAGTCGAGGTCAAGGACCGAATCGGATTCGATATCTTCATCTTCGAAATCGAGCGTCGGATTGTCGTCGGCTTCAAGCGACAGACCATAGGTGCCGTCGATCTGCCAACCGCTCGGTTCATCTTGCCCCGTTGCCCGTCCGGCGATCACGATCGCCATCAGGATGGCCGTCGACGCCGTTATGTGTCTGCCCCACCCGCCTGGCATCTGGTCGCTATCCGATCATTCGAACAATCTGCGCTGCGGCACAACGATGACATCGCCATCTGCAAGTACAATACGACCGGACTGCCGCGCGCCTTTTTCGATGGCCCGGTAGTTGAACTGATACGGAATGGTAGCCCCGTTTTGAGGATCGACGCGCCGCAGCTGAATACGCTTGGTCGCCGCGAACCGCGTGAACCCGCCCGTCTGAGCCAACATTTGTAGAAGAGTCGTGCCCCGTTCGACCACGATGACACCTGGGTTCGCGACTTCACCCATCACGAACACGTTGATGGTGGACGCGGCAGACGGACCCGCTGTGGGTTGCCGTTGTGCGAGCGCGGCCACCGAAACAAACACCGACGGCGAGGTTGCGAAGTTCGGTGCAAGGGCCGCCGCAAGCTCCTGGCGGAACGCGTCCGTCGATTTACCCTGCGCGGATATACTGCCGACCAGTGGGAACGACACTGATCCGTCCGGAAGCACCAGAACCTGGCGGTTCAGGGACGGGTCCTCAAGCACCTCGATATTCAGCTGATCACCGGTGCGGATCTGATACCCAGATTGCGCCGTGGCAGCTGCGGCGCAAAAAAGAAGGGCAACGATGCCAAGTAACCTGATCATAGCAGTAAACCTCAGTAGATCACGGGCGAACGCGCGCAAATATGTGCGCGCGTTTGGGAGAGCTTACAGCTAAATTGTATCAAACGCGCCCCAGGCGGCAGCTTCCATTCGGAATCGTCGCAGTCGCGCAACAAGACGCAGCCACTTCACTGCTGCGCCAGAAGCCCTTCAATGCGGTCGATTTCGTCCTTTGCCGTCTCGAACTGGGACCGTGTGTCCCCCGGTCCCGCAATTTCGAGCGCCCGGCGATATTGGTCCAAGGCCTCTTCATGCCGTTCCGCTGCCGCCAAGGCGCGCGCGTAGTGATACTGCACAATGGGATCACCCGGCAGACCCGCCGCTGCCGGCTCGAGGTGTTCAAGCGCATCTTCCAGTTGGCCGCGCCGGAATGCGATCCAGCCATACGTATCCTGGAACGCGGGGATCTCTGCTCCGCGAAGGCGTCGGGCGACCGCGTAGGCCCGCTCAAGTTCCTCATCGCTGTCACGGTACGTGGCGATCAGACTTGCCAGGTTGTTCGCAACAATCGGCGAGCCGGACAAACGGCCATAAAGCTGTTCGTAAATTCCAATTGCACCTTCGATATCGCCATCGCGCTCAAGCTCACCTGCCAACGCCCAAAGCAGGTTCGGCGCTTCTGGCATGGCGGCAACGGCCTCCTGCAGAACTGCATCCGCTTCGTCAACCAAACCCTGCCGCTGCTTAGAAAGGTAAAGCGCGCGCCAAACACCTTCGGTCTGGTCGTTGTTTGCAAGGGCGTCACGGTAGATCTCGTCAGCCTCGGCAGACCTGTCTGCCGCGACCAGAACACCTGCACGCAAAAGGCGCAGAACGGGATTGTCCTCATCTTCGGACAAACGTTCATCGACATAGGCAAGAGCGCCTTCGATATCATTCTGCCCCAGGAGCGAGCGGACGATCGCGACGGTGGCCGGATTACTTGTCTGATCATCCTGTGCCATCTGTTCGAGGAACGCGATTGCCTCGTCCTCGCCTTGCTGGCCGCGGAGCCGGGCGACTTGAAGGGAATTTGCGGCGTTTTCACCTTCTTGCGTTTCAAGTCGGCGCAGCGTGCCCTCTACCTGCTCGACGCGTGCCCAATCCTCTTGCGCCACGTAGACCCGGCCCAATAGAACCAGAACGTCGAAATTGCCCGGAGCCACACGAAGACTGTTGATAAGCGCGTTCTCCGCCACCTGATAGTTTTGGTCGGCAAGGAGGAACCGCACATAGTTTGCGGTTTGCTCTGGGGCGTTCCCCGAGGCCTCTAGAGCCAGGGAAAACATCTCGCCCGCAAGGCCGCGGCTTCCGTTTCGCAGATGGGCCTGCGCCATGATCGTCATGATCTCGGGATCGGAAGGTGCTTGGTCGAGCGCGCGACGCAGCGTTACAATCGCTTCGTCAGTCTTGTCGTCTTCGATAAGCCATGACGAGCGGATCTTGATCGCATCGACTTGAGTCTCATCGGTAGCCAGAACTTCCTCAATCTGCTGGCGCGCGGCGACTTCGTTGCCATCGGTCAGAAGCATCCTCGCCAGCGCCACCTTGATACCAAGGGTCTGGTCCCCCGGCTCTGCGTTGGCGACGACCTCTTCCATCTCGGCAATTGCGGCCTCGCGTTCACCCTGGTCGAAGGCGATGCCTGCCCGGAGGGATCGGAACAGATCCGGATTGACGCCGGCTTCAAGCGCTGCATCGATTTCTGCCAAGGCCGCCTCGTGACCTTTGGACTGGTTCAGAAACGCAATCAAAAGGGTCCGCAGTTGAACCCCTTCTTCGCCTTCGACAATCCGGCTTCGGATAAACGCTTCTGCCGCGTCCAAATCGCCTTGCGTCGTGTACCACTGGATCAAAGTCTGCGCGTAGCCTTCGTTGTCAGGATAGCGCTCGACAAGCGATTGCAGCTGGGTTTGGACGGCTTCGCGATCGCCAAGTTGGCCCAGAACCTGCAGTTTGAGCTGCTGAAACCGTTCGAGGTCCGGATCTTCGGCCAGGACGCGGTCGATTTCTTCGATCGCCTGCCTTAGCTCGCCGTCGCGCAGCAGGTTATCGATGACGACCGTGTCGGCCACAACGCCTTCCGACAACGAGGCACGGGTCTCCCTTACGCGGTCGGCGGCATCGCGGCGGTCAGCAGGTGCATCGTCTTCCACGGCCAGTTGGTAGGCCATGACTGCACCGATTGCCTGAACGCGCGGGTCATCTGGCGCAAGCTCCTGAGCCTTACCTCCATGCCGCCGAAGCTCTTCCCAATTACCTGATGCGATCGCCAGCTCGGCAAGTTCAAGTCGAGGAGGCAGGTCCTCGGGATTTTGCTCCACATACAGCAAGTAATTCCGGTAAGCCCGGCCCTCGTCCCCGATTCGGGCGTACAGTTCAGCCGCGGCGAGCCTGGCTTCATTGTGTTGCGGCAAGTTCTCGAAAACGTTTCGAAACTCAACGATGGCGCGGTCGAATTCTTCGGCTTCCACCAGTTCCATCGCGCTTTGGAAATGCCGCTCTGCACGATCTTCGGCAGATTGGCAGGCCGCAAGCGCAAGACTGGCACAGGACAGCAATAGAAACCGTCGAAGGGACGCAACCATCAGACTACTCCGATCATAAATCAAGATATCGTCGAGACCGCCGCAATCCTCGGTCTGCAAGCGGTTGCGGTCAACCGTGAATCAGTATCCCGTACCTTTGAGGACCACACCCAACGTGCCAAAGAGCAACCCAAGATCACGTGTCAAAGACAAGTCGTGCGCATAATCAGCGTCAAACTTGGCGCGGTCGCGGAACGCACACCCGTTTCGATCCGAAACCTGCCACGGCCCCGTGATCCCGGGCCGAAGCGAATAATACGCTGTTCCTGGGTACATTGTTCGTTGCTCAACCATCATCGGGCGGGGCCCGACAAGAGACATATCGCCAGAGAGAACGTTGAAAATCTGAGGAAGTTCATCAAGCGAGGTCTTTCTCAGAAAGTGACCGAGCGGCGTGATCCGTGGGTCTTTCTTGAGCTTCTGGTGAACCTGCCATTCGACACGGGTGTCGGCGTTGGCCTCCAGATACTCAGCAAGAACGCGCTCTGCGTTCGGAACCATCGTCCGGAACTTGAACATCCAGAAAACCCGGCCGCCCATGCCAAGACGCTCTTGGGTGTAAAACGGGCTGTGACCAAAGATCACAAGCAGCGCCGTGATCAATGCGACCAAAGGAAACCAGACCGGCAGCGTCGCCACAATCAGCGCGACATCCAAAACGCGTTTCCCGAATGCGCGGTATACGCTGCCCCGATCAACATGGTCAAACGGAGCTGTCGCATCAAGCGACGTGCTTTGCTCAAGAACTTCTACTTGTGCCGTCATCACCCAGCGCCGGCATTAACCAACCGGCATCCCTTACTAAGGACGCCCAAACCCGGACATCCAGTTACTAACTGTTTGTGAGACCCCCAGCGGCCGAAAAAAACCCACACACGATCACACTAAAACTCAACAGGTGTACCTTACATGCAAAGTACGAAAGTTTTCAAACAATTTTAGGCGATAGCTCTGAACCGCCCCTATAAATCCGCGTTAAACTGGTCCTCCGAGGGTGCAAAAAGGCGTACAGTCCGCGTTTTGCAGCGGGACCATCGCGCTGTCGGGAACGATGAACCGCGAATCGATCCGTAGGTTCGATCCCGGGTTGTCCTGAACGCTGGCAGGGTTCATGCCAGCTGATAGCGATGTCGACTTGAATTGCGATACAGACAGGTGTCCCCCGTCTTGCCCGAACGAAGGATGCCGTTGATAAGAGACCAATGATAGGGATCTTCGGGGCGATATTTCTGGGTTTGGGTTCGTCTGACCCGCGTCAGAGTCAATAGAACGAATATGACTATGGACACCGGCTTATACACAGAGCAGTTCGATCTGCACGAACGGCCGTTCACGCTCTTACCCGATCCAGAGTTTATCTACTGGACGCCGATGCACCGGCGTGCGTATGCGATTCTTGAGTACGGAATCCTTACGCGCGCCCCGATCACGGTCGTCACAGGCGAGGTGGGCGCTGGCAAGACGACGCTGGTCCAGCGTCTTCTTCGGTCGCTGCCCGACAATGTGACGCTTGGCCTTATCTCGAACGCGCAGGGCGGTCGGGGCGAATTGCTGCGCTGGGTGCTCTATGCTCTGGATATCGATGCGGCCGGTGCAACCGACTATGTCGATATGTTTCAGATCCTCCAGCAGTTCTTGGTCGAAGAATATGCCAAGGGTCGTCGGTCCATTCTGGTGATTGACGAAGCTCAAAACCTATCGGTCGAGGGGCTAGAAGAGTTAAGGATGCTGACGAACATCAACTCGAACAAGGATGAGCTCCTGCAGCTCGTGCTGGTCGGACAGCCTGAACTTCGCGAAATGATCCTCAGACCTGAGCTCCGCCAATTCGCGCAAAGGGTAGTTGCGAACTTTCACCTGACTCGTATGGATAAGGCGACCGTTAGTGCGTATATAAGCCATCGGTTAAAGGTAGCGGGCGGACGCGGGAACGAGTTCACCAAGCAAGCGTGTGAAAGAGTATGGGAAGTATCTGGGGGTATTCCCCGGCTTGTGAACCAGATCTGCGACTTCGCGATGGTTTACGCAGCCTCGGGCGACGACCAGCTGGTGTTGTCGTCGGTTGTGGATCAGGTGGTCCGCGACGGCGTCTTCTTCGCCGGTCACATGGGCGACGAGGGAGAGCACGATGAAGGCTGAGCTTATTTTCTATCTCTCGGTCTTCATGCGCCGGATACACTACTTTCTTCTGGTCGCAATTGTGTTCACAGCTGCGGGCGTGGCTACGGCGATTGTTCTACCGACGCGGTACACAGCAGACGCTGTTTTGCTTGTCGAATCACCGCAGATTCCAGACGAGCTGGCGGCCTCAACGGTCAACACGAACCGAGGCGAACAGCTTCAGATCATCGAGCAGCGCCTTCTGACGCGTGCCAATCTGTTGGACATCGCTACCGAAAACCAAGTCTATGCTGACCGCGCACAGGTCTTTGCCGATGAGATCGTCAAGCGTATGCGCGAGGATACGAGCTTGCGCATTCGGACGGGTCGCGACAAGGCGTCCTTATTTACAATCAACTTCGAAGCCGACCGGCCAATTACGGCTGAAGCCGTGGTGAACGCATATGTCACTCAAGTGCTCGAAGACAATATTCGGCTCAGGACAGATCGTGCCGAAGGGACGATGGAATTCTTTGAACAGGAAGTAGAGCGGCTTGGTACGGATCTGGCCCGCAAGGGCGCCGAGATTCTGGACTTCAAGAACCGCAACCTCGATTCGCTACCAGAAAACCTGAACTATCAGCTTTCACGGCTGGACGAGCTGCGGGATCGAACCACGAGCGCAGAGCGCGAGTTGGCATCGCTCGCCAGTCAGCGCGAGCGTCTGATCCTTATCTACAACGCGACTGGCGGAACGAATCAGGCAGGCGGAGACCTTCGGACGCAAGAGCAGAGAGATCTCGACGCCGCTGAAACTCAACTATCGCAGCTACTTACGGTTTACTCAGAGCAGAACCCGCGGGTGGTGTCGCTCCGCGCTCGGATCGAACTCCTGAGAGAAGCCGCAGAGACCGCCCAAATCGACGAAACAGAGGACCAATCGCAGGACACGACGCTTCTGGACTTGCAACTGTCAGAAATCGACGACCGCCAAGAATTGTTGGCGGAGGAAGTCGAGACGATGGAAGCAGAGGCTGAAGTTCTGCGCGCGAATGTGGAGGCGGTACCTGGCAACTCTGTAACGCTCGATGCTTTGGAGCGCGACTACGCCAATCTTCAGTCCCAATACAATCAGGCAGTTTCGGCCGCATCGACGGCGGCCACAGGCGAGCGGATCGAGCTTTTGTCCAAGGGTGAACGGATAACAGTTCTTAGCCAGCCGACTGTACCGGGTGAACCCTCCAGTCCGAACCGACCTATGATCGCGGCGATGGGAGCCGCGATGGGTGTCGCGGGCGGGGTCGCCCTAGTTGTGCTTCTGGAACTGCTGAACGGGTCAATTAGAAGACCCATTGATATTACACGCGCCCTTGGAATAACACCGATTACGACGCTTCCTATGATGCGCACACCTCGCGAGATTGCAATGCGACGCGGGCTTGTCGTTTCCGTGATTTTAGTGGGGTGCGCTATTACTGTTAGTGCAATTTTTTATACACATACCCAGATTATGCCTGTCGATCTGATCGCGGTAAGGGTCTTGAATAGATTTGGAATTTAAGGGCGCCGAACGACGATGGAGAAGCTCCAGGCAGCGATTCAGAAAGCTCGGGAAAAACGCGAAAGCGCGGGCGCGGCCGACCCAACCCAATTAACGGGCGGTCGCGCGCCCACGGTTGTTGCGAAAGACAAGGACCCATCGAATGGCACGCGGCCCTTGGACGGGTCCACTCCGTCCGGGTCAAGCCAAATGGCCGAAGAGGACGGCCAGATACTGGACGCACGCTGGCATGATCTGTCCGAACTTTCCATGACGACCCGTCAGGCCAGCCGAAATCGGTTGTTTCTTGAGGGTGCCACCATCGAAGGCGCCTACTTCGACAAGCTGAGAACCAAGGTCCTTCAACAGTGTCGCGACAACGGCTGGCGGCGTGTTTTGATTACGTCTGCGACCAAATCCTGCGGCAAAACGACAATTGCAAGCAATCTCGCGGCCAGCTTTGGACGCCAGAGTGATCGGCGTGTGATCCTTCTGGAGCTCGACATGCGACGCCCAGGGATGACCAAGCTGTTCCGTCATTCGCCGGATTGCGGCTTGAGCGATATACTCGAAGGCAATGACGATTTTTCCGGTTGCGCAGTCCGGCTTGGCGCAAACGTTGCAATCGCTATGAACCGAGAGCCGCACCCCAATCCGTCAGAGTTGCTGTTGCGTGATCGGACACCGGAAATCTTGGCCGAGATCGAAGCGAACTATGCACCGGATCTCGTGATCTTCGATACGCCACCGCTTTTGGCCACCGATGACACACTGGCCTTACTCAAGTACACAGATTGCGCGTTAATCGTTGCGGCGGCTGAAAAGACCACCACGCACGAGATTGACACGGTCGAGAAAGAGATCGCCGAACAGACCAACGTCATGGGAGTCATCCTGAACCAGTGTGTCTACATGGACCGGACGGACAGCTACTATCATTACCGGTAGGGCGAGTGCTGCCGTGTCACACTTCCTCTGATGAGCGCGCCCACAGGTTCAGATTCTCGTCCTGCGCGACCTCTTCGATTGCGGAAAGTTCGGACGGCGTGAACTCTAAATTCGCCACTGCGCCCGCGCATTCAACAATTTGCTCTGGACGAGAGGCTCCGATCAGCGCTGTTGTGACCCGATCGCCCCTCAAGACCCAGGCCAAGGCCATCTGGGCGAGGGTCTGTCCCCGCGTTCTGGCAATCTCGTTCAGGCGGTTGAGGTTTTGCGTGATCCCGTCCGAGATCTTTCCTGGATCCAGCGACTTGCCTTGGGCAGCGCGACTGTCTGCGGGAACGCCTGCCAGATACTTTGTGGTCAGAATACCCTGTGCCAGCGGCGTAAACGCAATTGATCCAATACCTTCTTCATCAAGCGTATCAAGTAACCCGTCCCGTTCGACCCAGCGGTTAAAGAGGTTGTAGGAAGGCTGATGGATCACGCATGGCGTGCCAAGATTTCGCAAGATCGCCGTCGCTTCGCGCGTGCGTTGGGTGTTGTAGGACGAAATTCCGGCGTAAAGTGCGCGCCCGGACCGGACGATAAAGTCGAGAGCGCCCATCGTTTCTTCCAACGGTGTCTCTGGGTCGAACCGATGCGAATAAAAAATGTCGACGTAGTCGACGCCCATCCTGCGCAGCGATGCATCGCAAGACGCGACAAGATACTTGCGGCTGCCCCACTCGCCGTAAGGCCCAGGATGCATTCTGTAGCCAGCCTTCGAAGAGATGATCAGCTCGTCGCGCAATCCGGCAAAATCGGTTTGCAGGATGTCCCCGAAAGCCGTCTCGGCACTGCCGGGCGGCGGGCCGTAATTGTTTGCCAGATCAAAATGTGTGATCCCACTATCGAAGGCCACGCGGCACATAGCACGCTTGCGTTCGTGCTCGGTGTCGCCGCCAAAGTTATGCCATAGCCCGAGCGAAATTGCCGGCAACATAAGGCCAGACCGGCCACAGCGGCGATAAATCATCTGATCATAACGGTCATCGGCGGGGCGGTAAGTCATCGTTTCCCTCTGCTTCCAGACAATCAAACGCCTTCGACCAAGATCATGACGCTGTCTGCCGTGCGATAGCGGATCTTGGCGACTTCCTGATACTCTGGATCGTGATACGCGGTCTTGGCCTGTTCGTAGCTGTCGAACTCGATTACGACATGCCGTTCGTTCGTTTCCCCTTCCAGAAGCTGGGATTGTCCGCCGCGAATGACAAACCGGCCCCCCAGAGCCTGCAGGATTGGCGTGTCACGTTCAATGTACTCTTTGTACGCTTCGGGGTCGCGCACCGTAATGTGGCCAATAATGTATCCTTTAGGCATGTCCGTCTCCAATAATGCTTGGTGCGCAGATGCCGCAAAGCCACGTTGTGCCAGAATGCGGACCCGTCTGCAGGCCTTAGATCAACCGGGCGGTTTGATTGCAACTAGGTCGGTCGATCCGGGGTGACATGCGCCGGACGCGGGGCAGATTTTCGCAGAAAGGCAGGGACAGTGCCCTGCATCACGGCTATTCAGAGCGGGTCCGCCCGCCAGCGAAAGATTGTCCGTCCAAGATGCGACCCGTTCCCGACACTGGATCCCAGTCTTGATGCCGGTTCTGTGGACCTTTGGTGTCGCCCTGACGGGCGTGTTTGTCTTCAGTCTTATCGGTCTCCCACTTCCTTGGCTGCTTGGCCCGATATTCGCCTGCCTTGCAGCCGCGCTTCTTCGTGTCCCCATGCGCGGGATAAAGCCGCTTGACGATGCGATGCGAACCGTCCTTGGCGTTGCCGTTGGTGCGACGCTGACCCCAAGTGTGATTGCTGGGTTCCCGTCGATGTGGCCAACACTTCTGCTGGTTCCTGTGATGATCGTGATCATAGGGGTGATAGGTGTGCCCTACTTCAGGCGCCTGTGCGGCTACGATTTTCCGACCGCATACTACGCGACCATGCCCGGCGGGCTTCAGGATATGTTGGTCTTTGGAGAAGAAGCCGGTGCGAACGTACGCGCTTTGTCCCTTATTCACGCAACCCGCGTTCTTGTTATCGTTGTGGCGCTGCCGTTTCTTTTGAGCATCGTTTGGAGCGCCGATCTGTCGAAACCCCCTGGAGAGCCAGCGTCAGCGCTTCCAATACACGAGATGGGAGTGATGATCGCCTGCGCGTTTCTCGGCTGGCAGGGTGCGAAGCGGATTGGTTTGTTCGGGGCGGCGATCCTGGGACCCCTTATGCTGACTGCGATTGTGACCCTTGCCGACGGTTTGCATCACCGGCCACCGGCCGAGGCGATCTGGGCGGCGCAATTCTTCATCGGCATGGGGATCGGTAGCAGATACGCTGGTGTCACTATCCATGAAATCCGTCGTGATTTGGTCGCCGGACTGGGGTTTTGCGTGATCTTGATCTTCCTGACTCTGGTGTTTGTAGAGGGCATCTACGCGACGGGCCTTGCACCTGGCATGGAGGCGGTTCTTGCGTTTGCGCCGGGTGGACAGGCCGAGCTGACGGTGCTTGCCCTGATCGTGGGCGCCGATATGGCATTTGTTGTCGCGCATCATATTCTGCGCATTTTTCTGGTCATCATCGGTGCGCCGATTGCGGCCCGATGGTTCGACAATAAACCGCAAGGTCCGGGATAACGTGCATCCCGCGCCATCGTTACGAGTGTGCCCGAAGTCGCCTGGTTGGAACGCGTCAGAACTGGTAGGTCACCCCAAACAGCGGGCCGGACTGATCAATGTTTAGCGTCGTTCCATCATTTTCGTTTTCAAACGAGATGTGACGGTACCCGCCCCGCAAGGACCAACTGTCATTCAGCGCGTAGTTCACCAGCAGCAGGACCTGCCACGTTTCGCTGTCGCTGTCGAAGCCACCCCAGTCGACATTGGCCGTTCCGCTCCACCGGTCCGAGAACTGGTGATTTAGGCGCGCGCCGACAATTGCGTCGACCCAATCGACCGAGTCTGACACGCTTCGCCCGCGGGCAACGCCTGGGTTTAGCGTCAACGTTGTATCAACTTCCGTCCAGCGCAGGCCCGCCGTCAGGTCAAGCGCTGTCTTGTCGTCCTCGAAGACGCGGTACAAACCGGCGATCGTCACGACATTCAGTTCCAAATCTGTATCGACTCCTGAAAACGCGGGGCCAGACGTATCCGTGCCGAAGCTGAGATCGTAATGAAGGACATCAATCAGTCCGCCCCACTGACCGTTATGTGCCTCAAACGCCCCCATAAACGCGAAATCCAGATTTTCCAGCGCATCGCTAAAGGTGAGCGTCGAATCGAGCGACGACGTCGCCGTGTCGATCGCAGTTTCGGTCTCGGCCATGAACATATAAAACGACGCGCTGAACTGCCATCTGCCGTCCTCCGCCTGGGCGCCAGCGGCTGTCAGAAAACCGGCCAATGCAAGGGGTAGGCATGTTCTAATGCTCATCGGGCGCTCCAATGCTTGGTCCGGCGTGTCCGAGCCGGGCGGAACCAGAGTGTAACAGCTGCAGCTTATCCCCGGCCGCACCGATGTGGTGAAAATTTAAGCACTCAGTTGAACTGAAGGCGCGCACGTTACGTCCCGAGCACACAAACTGGAATCTGAAGGCGCAGGAATGGTCATTCAAATCAATGCATTGAGTCTGGATCGACGTGACTTTATTGCAGTCGCGCCGGGGGCAACGACGACAGAGCAAGCGGTGTAACGCGCTGATTTGCCCCTCGCATTCATAGCGCGGCTCTTGCCAGGCTGGACGGACGCGAGGCTAGGGAAACATCCGCTTGATCGCGGCCACGTGGGCCCTGTCAGCTATCGTTACATCGGCCGCGAGGTCTTTGGCGTGCGACACCGCGTCGTCCGCAACGGCATCAATCAGACCCATCGTCAGAGCCTCGGCCACGCCGACCCGAGCCCCGGCCACCAAAAGAAGCCGCGCCTTCGCGGGCCCGACAAGCGCAGCCAGCCGCCCAGGGTCGGACGGTTGCGGCAGGTACCCCCGTTTCATGACAGGATAAAAGAACTCGGCATCCGGCACAGCGATCCTCAGATCGCAAGCCAGTGCTATGCCAAACGCACCGCCGGCAAGCGTTCCGTTGAGCGCAGCAATCGTCAAACCCGGAAAATCGGCGATGGCTGCAGACGCGCGTTCCCAAACCGGGTCCGTTGTCAATCCGTCCGCCACCTCAGCAAGGTCGGCTCCGGCGCTGAACACCTTTCCAGTCCCGGTCAGTATCAGCGCATGCGCATCAGCGGCGGCTTCCGCGATATCGGCGATATCGGCCAACATCGAACCGGTTAGCGCATTTGCCTTGTCGGACCGGTCAAGCGTTGCGATCGAAAGCGTGCCCTTGCGATCCAGCCGGATCACCTTAAGCCCACCCGCGCTCGAATGTCCTCACGCCGAAGTGAAATTTCCTCGCCAAGAAACTCGTCAGCGTCGGAAGTGCACATCCAGAGTAGCGTCCGCGCCGGCCAGTCCGGCGGGATATGATCGGTCCAGTCAAGCTGCGACACCGGATTAATGCCACTTGCCTTGATCTCTTTCTGCATCTGCGTCGCGACTGTTCCGGGCGACAGCCCCATCGCCCGGATGCCACGCCCTGACGTTTCCAGGTGCAGCGATTGCGTCAGCATCGCCGCCCCGGCCTTGGACGCGCAATAATGGCTCCATGCTTCGACCGGGTTATGGGCCGCCCCGGAGGAAACGGTCAATATCGTTCCGCCGCCGGCGCCAAGCATGACCGGAAGCGCTGCGCGCATGCCCCAGAAGACGCCCTTTAGGTTGATATCTATGACCTTTCCCCAGGCGTCAGGGTCGGCGCGTTCCATATGGGCCACCGGTTCGACCGCACCGGCATTGTTGATCAGGACGTCAAGCCCGCCGAATGCGTCAACAGCCAACCGGACCGCTGCCGAAACATCTGAGTAGTTAGAAACGTCCCCCGCCAAACACCGCGCCTTCGAACCAATGCCGTCTGCAAGGGTATCCAGCGCCTGGGCGCTGCGCGCGGTAAGAACGACATTGGCCCCTGCGGCGGCAAAGATGCGCGCGGCATCAGCCCCTATCCCTCGGCTCGCACCTGTGATCAGTACCGTTTTCCCGTCCATAAACCGCGCCCCACAATAGTGACCATTTCATGACCTGCCGGATCAAAGGTTGACCCCGCGCCTGTCGCGCCCAAAGCTAGCGGGCGAACCTGCCATGCGAAAGGCCCCACATGTCTTTGAATGCCCGCCTTCTGGCCACCGCTGCGACCGCGACGCTTGTCGCTGCCGGTCCCGCCGCCGCCGATCTAACTGCGAACGATGTCTGGAGCAGTTGGCAAAAGACCATGACCGAGATGGGTCAGACGGTCGACGTTGCTTCTGTGTCCCAGACCGGTGAGCGTCTGACGCTTGACGGGGTGACCGTGTCGATGTTGTCGCCCGACGCCGACTTCACCGTTCTGGTCGATCAAATCGTCTTGGCCGAGGAGACCGACGGAACTGTCGCGATCAGTGTCTCGCCCGAATACGCGCTGAAGCTCTCCACCCTCAGCGTGGACGGTGACGATGTGGAAGTGGATATGACCCTTTCGAACGAGGGTCTTGAGTTGACGGCGTCGGGCGATCCCGACGCGATCAGTTATGCCTATGCAGTGCGCAGGCTCGCTTTGAACCTGGACAGCGCGACCGAGGACGGCGAACCCCTGGACATGACCATATCGGTTGGGTTCGACACTGTGACGGGCACATATGACGTAACTGCGGGCGATCCCCAAAACGTGGCCAGTATCCTGAATGCTGCTGCCGTGGCTGCGACGATCGATGTGAATGAGCCCGAAGAGGAGGTGGATTTCACAATGGCTTTCTCGATGGAGGGATTTTCAACCTCTTCGAGCGGGACAATGTCGCCCTTCGCAGGTGCCCAGACTCTGCCAGCGCTTCTGCGTTCAGGAATGTCGTCCGAGGGTACGGCGACCTATGGACCAAGCCGTTACAACATCGACACTGTTACGCCAGACGGTCAGGTCGTGGTGCAGGGATCAGCGGGCAGCGGCGCGTTCGATGTGCGCCTGAACGAGGATGGCATGCGATACAGCGTCGGGAACACCGACGTCGCGATAAACCTTACAGCCCCCGGTGCCTTGGTGCCTCCCATCGACTTCAACGTCGCACGCTCGCAAGTCGAGTTTGAGATGCCGTTGATCTCTAGCGATGACCCTAAGCCACTAGGGATGAAGCTGGAATTGGACGGCCTGGTGCTTGGCGATGCAGTGTGGTCGATGATCGACCCGACGGGCGGTCTGCCCCGCGATCCGGCAAGCCTGCTGGTCGATCTGTCTGGCATGGGCAACTGGTTTATTGATGTTGCCGATCCTGAAGCCTTTGCGACATTGGAAGGGTCCGGCGCGCTGCCCGGCCAGCTGGATAACGTCGATATCAACACTGTTGAGCTTTCGGTCGCGGGAGCCGACCTCACAGGGTCCGGGGCATTTTCATTCAACAACGAAACACTTCCGCCTGCACCATCGGGACAAGTGGATTTGCAGCTTGTCGGTTCGAACGCGCTAATCGACAATCTTGTCGGGATAGGCCTGATCCCGCAGGATCAGGCGATGGCTGCTCGTATGATGCTGGGGCTGTTTGCCCGGCCCGGCGAAGGCGAGGACACGCTGGTTTCGACGATCGAGGTCAGGGAAGATGGCGCCGTGCTTGCAAACGGTCAGCGCATCCGCTAGCCGCTTCTCGGCTTGCACTGACCGAACTGCCGAACTACCTGCCAAGGGTCATTCCGCTGAAGGAGGGTCCCTTGACCCACGATCTGTCCCGCCTGACTGAACAGATGCTCGACGCCGCACGAAAAGCGGGGGCGGAAGCAGCCGATGCCATTGCGATCGACGGCACGTCCTTATCCGTCGACGTCCTGCACGGCGAACTTGAACAGGCTGAAAGATCCGAAAGCGTGGAGATCGGCCTGCGCCTGATGGTGGGCGCACGCCAGGCCAGCGTATCGGCTTCCGACACGTCGCCCGCAACGATTGCAGAAATGGCCGAGCGCGGGGTGGCAATGGCACACCAGGCGCCGGAAGATCCTGATCTGGGACTGGCCGATCCGTCGGCCCTTGCACACGACTGGGACGTCGGACAGCTCGAGCTTTCAGATCCGGCACCCGAACCCGACCCCGAGACGCTGCAATCGGATGCGGCTCGCGCCGAGGCCGCGGCCCTCGCCGTCGAGGGCATCGCGCAAGTTCAGTCTGCATCTTCGGGCTACGGCTTCCGCAGGATACATCTGGCGGCTACGAACGGCTTTTCCGGTGGCTACGCGCGGACCGATCGGGCGCTGTCCTGTGTTGCGATCACAGGTGAAGGCACGGCGATGGAACGTGACTATTTCGGTGACGTCCGTATTTTCCAGTCTGATCTGATTGATCCCGAAACGATTGGTCGGATCGCGGGCGAACGCACAGTTGAACGGGCGGGCGCGCGAAAGCCGCCAACCGGCGCGTTTCCGGTGCTTTACGACGAGCGCGTCGCCTCCTCGCTGATCGGTCATCTTTTGCAGGCTGTGAACGGCGCAGCGGTGGCGCGCGGCGCCTCTTGGCTTAGGGATGCGTTGGGTACACAGGTCCTGCCAAAGGGACTTTCCATAGTTGAAGATCCGCACCGGGCGCGGGTCGGCGGTTCGAAACCATTCGACGCCGAAGGTCTTCCAACCGCGCGGCGCGACATCGTTTCCGACGGTGTTCTAACCGGCTGGACGCTGGATCTATCGACCGGGCGGAAGCTGGGGCTTCAAAGCACGGCCAACGCGGCGCGCGGTACGTCGTCGCCGCCGTCGCCATCACCGCACAATGTTGCACTCAGCGCCGGAAGCCACAGCCGCGAGGACCTGGTGCGCGAAATGGGCACGGGTCTGCTGATCACGTCGATGATCGGGTCGTCGATCAATCCGACAACCGGGAACTATTCGCGCGGCGCATCGGGATTTTGGGTGGAGAATGGTGAGATCGCCTATCCCGTCAATGAATGCACAGTCGCAGGAAATTTGCGCGATCTTCTGATGACACTTGTTCCCGCGAACGATGCCCGCGCGCACCTGTCCCGGGTCGTACCGTCATGTCTTGTTGAAGGCCTGACGATTGCCGGAACATGATCTTGATCTCCTGAAGCGTATTGCGACCGGGGCCGGACATATTGCACGCGGCTTCTTCGAAGGTGCGAACCGGGTCTGGGAAAAGGGCCATGACGATCCGGTCAGCGAAGCCGACCTTGCAGTTGATACGTACTTGCGCGAAACCCTTCTTGCGGCCAGACCCGATTACGGCTGGCTCTCGGAAGAAACCGCCGACACGCATAATCGGTTGGGCGCACGCAGGCTGTTCATTGTCGATCCGATCGATGGCACCCGCGCTTTTGTCGCCGGAGAGGCCAGTTGGGCGCATTCCCTGGCCGTGGTTGAAGATGGTGATCCCATTGCCGCTGTCGTATTCCTGCCGATGAAGTCGCGCGTCTACGCGGCGGCGCGGAACGGCGGTGCCACGTGCAACGGTGCCCCAATCACGGCGTCGTCAATGCCAAACGCTGATGGTGCGCGTGTGCTTGCCTCACGGCCCACCTTTCAGGATCGCTTCTGGAAAGATGGCGCGCCGCCGATTGAACGGCATTTCCGGCCGTCCCTGGCCTATCGCATGTCTCTGGTGGCCGAGGGCCGGTTCGACGGGATGATCACACTGCGCGACAGTTGGGAATGGGATATTGCCGCAGGTGCCTTGATCGCCGCCGAAGCGGGGGCGTTGGTTTCCGACAGACACGGTTGCCCTTTGCGGTTCAACAATCCCAATCCGAAGACACCCGGTGTCCTTGCCGCGGCCCGGGGCTTGCACGCCGATCTCGCGGACAGGTTGGCGATCGCCTGATAGCAAAACTTGATACGGCAGACCTGCGCGCCCGACTAACGTCGGCCAATGAGAACCATGATCAGGATTGGGAGACCTTCTTTCTTGCCCGCCTTCTTGACCTGTCCTTTGTGTACCTGCCCGAGACTGTGCCGGATCTCGAAAAGGAAAGCTGCCATTTTGCCATGCCGGTCGCGTGGTTTCTGGCCAATCCCAATGGGGTCCTGCATGACGGGATCATTACCACGCTGATGGACATCTCAATGGGTCATTTGGTCGCCAAATCCGCTGGGCTCGGTGCTACGATTGAGATGAACGTTCAGTTCATGCGACCGGTGGTCGGCGAAGAGGTCACCGCGGTCGGAAGCTTCACGCGCCGGGGGTGGCGCATCAGCTTTATGGAAAGTCATCTTTACGGCGCCGAAGGTCGGCTTGCCGCCCACGCGACCGCGACCTGGAAAATGCCGGATCTCTAGAGATGGCACGACTGGGCAACCTGACCGTCGCGCAGTAGCGTTGTCGCGAAGAAGCAGGGAGATCGCGTGTGCCGACGGGGCGAATTCTATGGGTGGATATGGCCCGAACTTTGGCGCTGATCTGTATGGTGGTCTTTCACATAGTCACGGACCTTGCGCTGTTTGGCCATATACCGCCGCACACGCCCGTTACCGGCGGTTGGGCCGTCTTCTCTCGTCTGATCGCTGGCAGTTTCTTGTTTCTGGCCGGGCTTAGCCTGGTCCTGGCGCACGGCGCGCACATAAGCTGGCGCAGCTACTGGCGGCGGCTTGCGACCATCTTGGGTGCTGCGGGCCTTGTAACACTTGCGACGTGGATCGCGATACCCGATACGTTTGTCTACTTTGGCATCCTCCATTCCATCGCCGCCGCCGGCATCGTTGGGCTTTGTTTTCTAAGGGCGCCTGTCTGGCTGACCATCATGGCGGCCGGGTTCATTTATGTCGCGCCGGATCTGCTTCGCGATGATGTGTTCAACGGGCCATGGCTTTTATGGCTGGGTCTGGGGACCGAAGTGCGACCAACCATCGACTATGAACCAGTTCTGCCGTGGCTTGCGCCAGCTCTGATGGGAATTGTTGCCGGTCGGCTGGCAGTAACCTGCGACCTTTGGCAACGTATGCCCCTGCCGCCGCCGGGCTCCGCGGTTCTGGCTTGGCCCGGGCGCAATAGCCTCGCTATTTACCTGATCCATCAACCTGTTCTGATTGCGATCATTTGGGCAGGGACACAGGTTCTGGGGTGATACGACCGGCGACTTCGCGTTTGGAAGAAGCCGCGCATGCCGGTCGCTGGCCCGGCTATCTGCCGTAGTATTCCCTAAACCATTCGACAAAACGCGCGATCCCGTCCTGGACACTCGTTTCCGGGCGATATCCGGTCAGGGTCTGCAGAAGCGTCGCATCGGCCCAGGTTGCCGGAACGTCGCCTTTCTGCATCTCCATCATGTTGCGCTTTGCAGGTCGCCCCAGGGCTGTCTCGATGGCCTCGATGAAAGCCAGAAGCCGCACCTTCTCTGAGTTGCCGATGTTCACGATCCGGTATGGCGCCACGGGAGAAAGGCTGTCATGTGGTGGGATATCGTCGGCGCTGTCGGGCCGTTCAGGCGCGACGTCAATAAGAAGCCGGATGCCGCGCACCAGATCCTTCACATAGGTAAAGTCGCGATACATCTCGCCATGATTGTAGATGTCAATCGGCCGATCATCGAGGATCGCATCAACGAACTTGAAGTACGCCATATCCGGCCGCCCCCACGGCCCGTAGACGGTAAAGAACCGAAACATCGTGACCGGAAGACCCCAAAGATGCGCATAGGCATGCGCCATGCTTTCGTTTGCCTTCTTCGTCGCGGCATAGATAGTCAGCTGCGTGTCAGCCTTTTCGGTCTCAACATAAGGCATGTTGTCGTTCGCCCCGTAGACCGACGATGTGGAGGCCATCAGAAGATGGCGGACGTTCAGGCGTCGTGCCGCCTCCATCACATTGAAACTGCCAATGACGTTGCTGTCGAGGTAGGCGCGGGGGGCCTCTAGGCTGTAGCGCACGCCGGCCTGCGCGGCGAGGTGGATGATCACGTCAGGTGCAAACGCATCGGCAGCCCGGTCAAATGCGTCCTGGTCTTCGATCATACCTTGGGTTGCCGAAAACCTCTGATTTTGAAGAAGCATCGAATGACGCCGCTGCTTGAGCGAGACATCATAGTAATCCGTCATGCCGTCGTAGCCGTGCACCTCCAGACCTTCGGACAGAAGAAGTTGGGCAAGGTGATACCCAATGAAGCCGGCGGTTCCTGTAATCAGCACGCGTGTCACAATGGGCACCTCCCTTTCCTGCCGGATAAGTGGAAACCGATCCATTGCGCAAGCTGCAATCCAAACGATGCGAACTGCGATTGTCGCGGCGCCGCTAGGGGGCTGGAATTCAGAGCGGTTTCGGGAAGGCGACCTCATCGGACAGCGAGCTTTGCGGGTTGTGCCCTTCGACCCGAGGGCAGAGGCGCAGAAGCGATGGGGCCCGCAGCAACGTGCCTATGGCCTTGCTGATTTGGATTTCTGACGTCACGATCTGCTGAAGGGCCGATCAGGCAGCAACATCGGAACGAGGGGTGCGATGCGAACGACGATCCTGACCGTGGCGGTCTGCCTGCTCTCCGCCTGCGCAAACCAGACGGCACGCACGGCGCCAGCCCCTGACGTCAGAAGCCTGTCAAATGCTTGTGCTGCGGGTAATGAAAGCGCCTGCGCAGCTTCAGAGCGTATCCGCAGAGAGCAATTTGCAAAGCAGGCGAGTGACGCTGCCACGTTCGGGATCTCGAATTCGCACAATCCGATCATGCCCTCTGCCGGATCAGCCTGGCGATGAAGCACGCAAACGGCTGCTTTGCCGAGCGTGTCCCAGCCACGCCGAAGCACGCCCTCGTGCCCTACGCTTAGCGATTTGGCTGAATTAGCATTGCGTGACCGCCGTCGCTAACCCACGGACTGGGCTCTGCTCAGGGGCGGTCATTGGCAATTGCGTTGATTTCGTTGACCGCATGGGCAATCTCGTCCTGCGTATTGTAGTAGTGCGGCGCGATCCGCAGGACGGTCGGCAAGTGCCTGCGCTCGGCGTCAATGCGGGTGCTCGCTGCAGGCGATAGCCCGATTTCCACTCCGCGTCGCGCCAACTCTGCCACGATCTCTACGGGATCGGTATCTGCCAACGTGAAACTGACGATCCCGCAGGGCGTAGGACCCAGATCCAATAGCGTGATCGCCTCGTGCCCGTCCAAGAGAGTCCGGCTGTAGTCGGCCAGCGCCCTGACCCTGGCCTCGATGGCTGCGATCCCGACCCCTTCGGCATAGTCGAAGGCCGCCCCAAGCCCTGCCCGAAGAGCATAGGAGTTTTCCCAGGTCTCAAACCGCCGTGCGTCGTCACGCAGTGCGTAGCTGTCGCGCGAAACCCAAGGGGCGGCGAAATGATCGATCATCGCGGGTTCCAGACTTTCAAGCCAAGCCTCGCGCACATATAAGAAACCTGTCCCCCTTGGACCGCGCAGGAATTTCCGGCCGGTACCAGACAGAAAATCGCACCCGATCTCGTCGACATCGACCCGCATTTGTCCCACCGCTTGGCAGGCATCCAGAAGGTAGGGAACACCATGGCGCTTGGCGATCCGCCCAACCTCTGCCGCCGGATTGACAAGCCCGCCATTCGTCGGGACCCACGTTATGGCCACAAGTCCCACATCGCTGTCCATGCTGCGCTCAAGCGCCCCCAAATCCAGGGTGCCATCCGAGCCTGAGGGGATCACCTCGATCCTCAAATCCTCGGCCCGAGCACGTTGAAGAAACGCGACATAGTTGGCGCCGTACTCTGCCTCGCAGGTCAGGATGCGCGCCCCGGGTTTGAAAGGCAGGGCGTAAAAGGCGTGGCACCAGGCGACCGTCGCGTTTTCCAAAAGCGCGATCTCTCGGCGGCGCGCACCCAGATGGCGGGCGACTGAACCGTAGACGTTGTCCAGTCGCTTTTGCATCTGTGCCTGCGCTTCGTAGCCGCCAACCTGGGCCTCAAGACGCGTATGATCCACCACAGCGTCGACGACCGGTTGCGGCATCAGCGCGGACCCCGCGGCGAGCAGATGCACACGCGCACCGATGCCCGGGGTTTCGGCCCGTATGCGGGCGATATCGATCGTGTCACTGGCTTGCATTGGCGGTCAGATCCGTTTCGTCTCGGTGAATCCGGCCTATCGCCTGGCAAACTCAGCGGCAAGGGCGCGGGAGGGTCAGAACCCCACCTGATCCCCGCCTTTGAGTTTGAGCATCTCGCGGGCCTCCTCCGGGCTTGCAACTTCCCGCCCGAGCGCCTCGATCAGGCCGCGCACCATGCGGACCTGCTCGGCATTTGACCGCGCAAGCCTGCCCGGTCCAGCCCAAAGCGAATCCTCAAGTCCGACGCGCACGTTTCCACCCATCGCGGCCGCCATCGCTGCGATTGGCATCTGATGCCGACCAGCGCCAAGGACGGACCAGCGGTATGCGTCGCCAAACAAACGATCTGCCGTGCGGCGCATGTGCTGCACATCTTCGGGATGTGGACCGATACCGCCCAAAAGACCGAAGACCGATTGAACAAACAGGGGTGGGCGCACCAGGCCCCGGTCCAGAAAATGCGCAAGGTTATAAAGATGCGACGTGTCGTAGCACTCGAACTCGAACCGACATCCTTCGCCGCCCAAAGTGCGCAGGACATATTCGATGTCCTTGAAAGAGTTCCGGAACACCAGATCACGGCTGGCTTCCAGAAACGCGGGCTCCCACTCATGCTGGAACTCGGAAAACCGGTCCAACATGGGGTACAGCCCAAAGTTCATCGATCCCATATTGAGCGATGCAACTTCAGGTTTGAAGGTGGCCGCAGGCGCCACGCGCTCTTCGACTTTCATGAAGGGCGAGCCGCCGGTCGTAAGGTTCAGAACGCAGTCAGAGCGCTGTTTGATCACCTTCAAAAACGGCTCGAACGCCTCGGGCGTCTGATCGGGTCGGCCCGTCTTGGGATCGCGTGCATGTAAATGAACAATGGCTGCCCCGGCCTCTGCCGCCTCAATGGCCGCGTCGGCAATCTCTGCCGGAGTGATCGGCAAGGCTGGCGACATCGACGGTGTGTGGATTGCACCCGTCACGGCGCAGGTGATGATGACCTTGTCTGTCAATGCAACTCTCCCACGATTCGCAGGCGAGTTTAGCTGTCTGACGCAGCAAGTGTCGCCAGGATCGGGCAGTCCGGGCGGTCATCACCGGCGCAGGAGTGTACCAGAGTGCGCAGCGTATCGCGCATCTCGGCCAAAGCAGAGATTTTGCCTTCGATTTCCGCAAGATGGGTTTGAGCCAGCTCTTTCACTTCGGCGCTGGTGCGGCTTTCGTCTTCGTAAAGGCCCAAGAGAGTTCGGCAGTCCTCAATCGAAAACCCAAACGCGCGAGCACGACCTAGGAACGCAAGCTTGTGAACGTGGACTTCGGTGAACTGCCGGTAGCCATTGGCGCCCCGTGGCGGAGTCACAAGCCCAATGTCTTCGTAGTAGCGGATCGTTTTGGGGGGCAATCCCGACCGCTGGGCAACATCCGAGATGTTCATTTCTCTGCCTCCATGCCGCGCAGCCGCAGGGCATTGGTCACAACAAAGACGGACGAAAGCGCCATTGCCCCTGCGGCCAGCATCGGCGACAGGGTCAAACCGATCAACGGATAGAGGGCGCCCGCTGCGATGGGCAAAAGGGCAATGTTGTAGGCAAACGCCCAAAACAGGTTCTGACGGATATTGCGCAGGGTGCGGCGACTGATCGTAACAGCGCGGGCGACGCCCTGCGGCTGCCCCGACATAAGAACCACGTCGGCCGCTTCGATCGCAATGTCGGTCCCGGTCCCTATGGCGATCCCCGTGTCCGCTGCGGCCAAGGCCGGCGCGTCGTTGATCCCGTCGCCTACGAATGCAACCGGGCCATACGCGGCGCGCAGCGCGTTGACCGCATCAACCTTTCCGGCGGGCAAGACCTCGGCCGATACCGTGTCGATACCCAGCCGATCGGCAATTGCCTGCGCGGTTTGGTGATTGTCGCCGGTAATCATTGCAGTCATGATCCCGGCCGCTTGCAGCGCCGCAACGGCGTCTGCGGCGCTGGGCTTTAGCTTGTCTGAAACCCCAAGGACGGCCACTGCGATGCCGTTAACAGCGGCATATAGCGGCGTGCCGCCCTGTCTGGCGATGTCGTTCCCCGTTTCCAAGAGATCGGAGATGTTGACGCCGTTTGATCGCAGAAACCGGTCTGATCCGACGATCACGTTCTTTCCATCGACCGTCGCGCGTGCACCCGCCCCGGGGACTGCCAGGAAGTCATATGCGGCCGGAAGCGCATGACCGCGCTCTGAAGCTGCAGCCACAATCGCCCGCGCAACCGGGTGTTCTGATTGCGCCTCGACCGCGGCGAGCAACGCAAGCGTCGCGTCCGGATCATCGGTCGGTGCAAATGTCGTCAGTGTAGGGCAGCCTTCGGTCAGCGTGCCGGTCTTGTCAAATGCGATCACACGTACGTCCCTTAGGGTCTGAAGCGCATCGCCTTTGCGGAACAGTACCCCCAGCTCTGCCGCGCGGCCCGTGCCCACCATGATCGACACTGGTGTCGCCAAACCCATCGCGCAGGGGCAGGCGATGATTAGAACCGATACACTTGCGACAAGTGCAAAGGGCGGCGCGGGGGCCGGGCCGAACAAAAGCCACGCCGCGAAGGTCAACCCCGCCAACCCGATCACGGCTGGCACGAACACGCTGGTGACCCGGTCCAGAAGCGTTTGTATGGGCAGTTTGGCGCCCTGAGCCTCTTCGACCAGCCGCACGATCCGGGCGAGCGCAGTAGCCTGCCCCACCGCCGTTGCGCGCATCACAAGCGCGCCCGTTCCGTTGATCGTTCCGCCGGTTACCATTTCACCCGCTGTTTTTTCGACCGGAACGGGTTCACCGGTAATCATGCTTTCGTCGACATAAGAATGCCCGGACATCACGATGCCATCGACGGGAATACGTGCACCAGGACGCAGGTAAACGCTGTCTTCGACCTTAACCTCAGTGGTCGGAAGCTCGGTGACCTGACCGTTTCGTTCCACAAACGCCGTATCGGGGGCCAGGGCGACCAAGCGCTCGATAGCGGCGCCCGTGCGGCCCCGTGCGCGTGCCTCCATACAGCGGCCAAGAAGGATAAGCGTGCAGATCACCCCCGCCGCTTCGAAATAGACCGTTCGGGTCCCGTCCGGGAACGGGCCAGGCATGAAAAGGGCGAAAGTCGAGTAGCCCCAAGCGGCGGATGTCCCAAGCGCGACAAGTGAGTTCATATCGGGCCTGCCGCGCAAGAGCTGCGGGAAACCTAGGGTGAAGAAGCGACGACCTGGCCCTATCAGCACAAGCGTGGTCAGAACGAACTGCAGGCTCCAGCTTGCCTCATGACCGATGGTGGTGGCGATCAGCGCATGGAAACCGGGGACTATATGCCCCCCCATTTCCAGCAGGAACACCGGAAGGGTCATGGCGAAGGCCGCCAGAAACGATCGCAAAACGTCCTGTGCTTCGGCATCCTTGCGGGTCCTTAGGGATACAGGGTCCGCCGTTCTCCGGTACTGCGCCTGGTACCCGGCGCGCGAGACCATATCGGCGATGCGGTCCGGGTCTACCGCCCCGTCGAGCCATTTCACCGATGCCGTGTCAGACGCCAGGTTCACTTGCGCATCAAGAACACCGGGCGCGGCCTTCAGCGCCGCCTCTACGCGCCTAAGGCAGGACGCGCACGACATGCCTTCGATGTCGAATTGACCTGTCTGTGTCCGGGCCGGATACCCAGCGCTTCGCAGCGCGTCTGCGATTTCGACCGCGCCAACCCGGTCGGTCGAAACCTGCGCCAATTCCGTTGCAAGATTCACCCGCGCATCCGTCGCGCCCGCCCGTCTCAACGCGCTTTCAGCGCGTACGACACAGGCCGCGCAAGATAATCCTTCGATCTGAAAAGACAGATCCACAACGGAACCCTTTCGACACGGAAAACTACCCGCTACATAAGGGTTCCAGTGACTGGAAGGTCAAGCGCCGGTCTGTTAGAAATCCAGGTTCTCGACGGACAATGCGTTCGACTGGATAAACTCTCGTCGGGGTTCGACCACGTCGCCCATGAGTTTGGTGAATATGTCGTCAGCCTCTGCCACGTCTTCGACCCGCACCTGCAGAAGCGTCCGTGCCTCGGGGTCAAGCGTCGTTTCCCAAAGCTGGTCTGGGTTCATTTCGCCCAAACCCTTGTAGCGCTGCAGACTTAGACCCTTCTCACCCTCGCTCAGTATCGCATCCAAAAGTTCAATTGGCCCGTGGATTGGAAGTTCTTTTTCCTTGCGGATAAGCGTTGCCGGGGCAGCATAGATCTCTTGCAGCCCGTCGGTAAATCCACCCAGCCGCCGCGCTTCGGGACCGCGCAAGACGGGACCATCCAGCGCACGCGATTCCTCAACTCCGCGCACAAGGCGAGAAAACCGCAGGCCCCGATCCTGTGTCGGGCGGCCAGACCAGCCGCGTTCGTACTCTACCGCGATCAGATCAAGCCGCTCGGCGACCCGCGTTGCGGCGCCCTGCAAATCCGCATCGAGGACCCCTTGCTGGAAGATGCCGGCGATCGCTGCCTGTTCTAGCGTTGGCCGGTGATAGGGGGTCGGGAAGGCGTCCAGCGCACGCTTGATCTGGCGGGCCTCTTCGACAACGCGTGCAAGGTCCTGACCGACGATTTCTTCTCCTGACCCGAGCCGCAGCACCGCGCCATCGATCCCCATCTGGATCAGATAGTCGTCCAGCGCCGGCTGATCCTTCAGGTAGACCTCCGACTTGCCACGTGCGACTTTAAATAACGGTGGTTGCGCGATGTACAAATAACCGCCTTCGATGATCTCGGGCATCTGGCGGAAGAAGAACGTCAAAAGAAGCGTGCGGATATGCGCCCCGTCCACGTCGGCATCAGTCATGATGACGACCTTGTGGTAGCGCAGTTTCGTGATGTCGAATTCGTCCCGGCCTATGCCGGTTCCCAACGCCATCACAAGGTTGCCGATTTCCTGAGACGACAGCATGCGGTCGAAGCGCGCGCGTTCAACGTTCAGGATCTTGCCTCTGAGCGGCAGGATCGCTTGTGTGCGACGGTCGCGCCCTGTCTGGGCAGACCCGCCTGCGCTGTCGCCCTCGACAAGAAATAACTCTCGCTTCTCGGGGTCTTTTTCAGAGCATTCCTTCAGTTTGCCCGCTAGAAAGGCGACATCGTTAGATGTCTTCTTGCGCGTCATCTCCCGCGCTTTGCGCGCAGCCTCGCGGGCCAGAGCGGCTTCGATGATCTTGCCGACGATCATCTTGGCGGGTCCCGGGTTCTCTTCGAACCACTCGCCCAGCTTTTCGTTCATCAGACCTTCGACTGCTGGCCGCACCTCGGATGACACAAGCTTGTCTTTGGTTTGGGACGAGAACTTTGGATCCGGTACCTTGACCGACAAAACGCAGGTCAGGCCCTCTCGTGCATCATCGCCTGTGAAGCTGACCTTCTCTTTCCGTGCCGCGCCCGACTGGCCAGCGTGAAGGTTCAACGTGCGCGTCAACGCGCCCCGAAAGCCCGCAAGATGGGTGCCGCCGTCGCGCTGCGGAATATTGTTGGTGAACGGCAGGACCATTTCATTGTAGCCATCGTTCCACCACATGGCGACTTCGACAGCGATCCCATCACGTTCGCCCTGAATAAAGATCGGCTCTTCGATCAAGGGGTGTTTATGGCGGTCGAGGTAACGCACGAACTCTTTGACGCCGCCGTCGTAATGCATTTCGACCGATTGCGGTTCCGTTCGTTCATCCGTGAGGACGATTCGGACGCCGGAATTCAGAAACGCAAGTTCCCGCAAACGGTTTTCCAACGTCTTGAAGCTGTAATCGAGGTTCGAAAAGGTCGCCGTCGACGCGAGAAAGCGGACTTCGGTGCCCTTGCGACCGTCCGCATCGCCCACGACCTTTAGGTGTTCAACCGTCTCGCCCCCTTCAAATCGGGCGCAGTGTTCCTTTCCGTCGCGCCAGATACGCAGTTCCAGCCAATCCGACAGCGCGTTGACAACGGACACGCCAACCCCGTGGAGGCCACCGGATACCTTGTAGGAATTCTGATCGAACTTTCCGCCCGCGTGCAGCTGCGTCATGATGACTTCAGCCGCCGACACGCCCTCTTCGGCGTGGATGTCGACGGGAATGCCGCGTCCGTTATCGCTCACAGAAACACTGGAGTCCGGGTGAATGGTCACGGTGACCCTGTCTGCATGACCGGCCAACGCTTCGTCGATCCCGTTGTCGACGACTTCGTACACCATGTGATGCAAGCCAGAGCCATCGTCAGTGTCCCCGATATACATACCGGGACGCTTCCTGACTGCTTCTAACCCCTTGAGAACCTTGATAGATTCGGCGCCGTAATCGTCCGGCTGCCGGGCGGCGTCTGCCATACGCGTTATCCTTGGTCTTTTCGGATATTTTATAGGCGTTTATGGGGGGATTGTCACGCCCGAGACACAATATTTGGTGTTCGGGCGTGTTCGTTTCAACCAGCTTGTGCACCGAGGCGGGCCACCCGGGCGATCCAGCCTTCGACGATGTCGCTCGGGGCTTCCGAGGCGGGGGCAAAGTAGGTGTGGCGGGTCGGCCGAATGCCCACGAAACCCAAGATCTGCTTGTTGATCTGATGTATCACCGGACGGTGGTAGATCAATCGCAAGAGCCATCCTGGGGTGTCCGATGTCATGATCACGCGGGCGGTCTTGCCCTCTAGAAGCGGGGCGGGCAGGCCCGCCCTTGTGAGTTTCCGGGGATCGAAGGCCCGACCCGGCAACAATGCCCGGTCAAAAAGCGCTTTCAGTTTTGCAGGCAGACCGCCCCACCACATCGGCAGCGTGACGACGACATGGGTCGACCACTCCAGATCGACCAAAAACGCTTCGAGTTCTGGCTCGAGTGGTTTCCAGTTCTTGTAGTTGCCTTGACCAAAGTCCATGTCGAACGCCATTTCGGGCAGGTGGTGAAGACGCACCTTGTGGCCGGCATCTCGGGCATATTCGGCGTAGGTCTCAGCAAAGGTGCGCGACAGAGAAGCTTCGGCGGGGTGTCCGTTCAGGACGACTATCGTCTTCGTTTGCATGGGGCGATTCCAATCAAAAAATGACCGTGGTCAAATTTAGTACTTATAAAACTGACCGCGGTCAATTATTTTTTTGACCGTGGTCAGTTTTGGTGTTATCCGAATTGCATGGCCCGTGTCCCACAGAAGCGCCGCGTCAAGACGCGGGCAAAGCTTGTCGCCGCAGCCGGAACCATTGTTGCGCGCGAAGGCTACGCCGCGCTTAGGGTCGAGGATGTCGTGCGGGATGCTGGTGTTGCCAAAGGCACATTCTTTTCCCATTTCGAGGACAAAGACAGTTTGCTTGCCCAACTTATTGGGGAAGAGATGCATGTGCTTCTTGCCGAGGCTGCCGATAGTCCGATGCCTCACACGATCGATGCGCTATGCAGCACATTGGAACCTCTCTACGAATACATGGCGCAGGATCGGTTCGTTTTTGACATCATTATGCGCTACTCGGGCGCCGCCGGGATTGAGGACGAGACCGAGATTGCAATCAACTTCTTTCGCCAGGTCGCGCTTCTGACGCGCTGGCTCGATAATATGGCTGATGTGCGCCGCGATGTGGGCACAGTCCTTTTGGCAGAGGGTGTCCATGCGTTTGCGATCAACGCCATGTCGCTAAAATTTTGCGCGCTTCATAATGCCAATTCAATCAGGGACCGTCTGCGTCCCTACATCCACGCATGGCTCGCGCCCGGATCAAGTCAGCGGGATCACCAGACCGACGCCGACCAACAGTAGGCCGGCAATGGTGTTGGTGCGGCGAAGCGCGCTGGGCGATGTCAGCAGCCTCCGCGCCCGATCTATGAACAGCGCGAAGACAAGGTTGCCAAGCAGCGGGACGGCCATCGACGCCGTGACGATCGCAGCAACGTCAGGAACGGTGACTTGTGTCAGGTCAAAGAACCCCGGCAAGACGCCCATGTAAAACAAAATCGCCTTTGGGTTTCCCAGGATCACCGCCACGCCAGCCAAGAACCCCGCCCACATGCCGGGCCGTGTCAGCCGACTGTCGGTCGCGATCGTCCTGTCGCGGTGACGAAGGATTAGCGCGCCCATAACGATGAAGACGACGGCCGCAACGATTTTCATCACCACCATTGCACCTGCGAAGGCCGACACCAACCAGGTTACGCCAAGGATGGCCAACAACGGCCAGATTGCATCACCGACAACGACGCCAAGGGCCAGTGGCCAAGCAGCGTGGAACCCGCCAGAAAGCGTACGCGCGGTCAACGCCACCCAGACCGGTCCGGGGGTCAAGAACAGAATCAACAGCGCGCCGCAGTACAGCGCGAGGTCGGTGGCAGAAATCGTCATGTGACGCGGCTTAAGCCGCCTACCTCGTGAACTTCAAGATACGTGGCGCGGTTTCCAAGCGCTTCGAACAACTGTGGCTCGGTCCCGGTCAGCCAGGCTTGGGCGCCAAGCGCACAAATCTCGTCGTAAAGGGCGGCACGCCGGTCCGGATCCAGATGCGCCGCAACCTCGTCCAGAAGCAGGATTGGCGGGTGGCCAAGGTCTTCGGTCAGTGCCCGCGCATTGGCGAGGATGAGCGAGATCAGAAGGGCTTTCTGTTCACCGGTTGAACACTGGGCTGCCGCGGTTTCCTTGGCACGGTACGTGGCCTCCAGATCCGCCCGGTGCGGACCAAGAAGCGTTCGGCCAGCCCGCAGGTCTGCAACGCGACCATGCGCATACGCCTCGGTCAGGTCAGGCGCATCCTCGGGCTCTACCAGCGTCAGATCAGCCGTCGGGAACGCGGTTCCGGCCCCGTCCTGCGCCGCTGCGAGCCGGCCGAGTGCCGCCCGGCGGTTTGCTCGGATCGACGCACCATGCGTGGCCATCTGGGCTTCGAGGGCCGTGTACCAATGCGGATCGCGGACGTCGTCCTTCAAGAGCCGGTTTCGCTCGCGCATCGCCTTGTCATAGGCGAGCGTCGCTTCAGCATGTCCCGGCTCAAAACTAAGCGTCATCCGATCTAGAAAGCGGCGGCGCCCCTCAGCGCCCTCAAGCCAAAGCCGGTCCATCGCGGGCACAAGCCAAAGGACCCGCGCAAGACGCCCCAGCGTGAACTGGGGCGCCACTTTGCCGTCGATCCGCAATTGCCGAGCCGATCCGGCTTCCGCCCAGGTTTCAATATCGTGGCTTGGCCCTGCTTCGATTGTGGCCGTGATCTTCCAACCCAACGCTTCAGGACGGCGCGACAGGTCCTCTGACGCCGCGCGCCTCAGGCCGCGCCCCGGCGACAAAAGAGAAATGGCTTCCAGAACGTTCGTTTTCCCCGCCCCGTTCGGACCGGAAATGGCAACAGGTCGCGCCGCTGCGTCAAATTCTGACCGGCGGTGCGAACGGAAATGCGACAGTGTGAGGGTAGACAGATGGCTCACCGGATACGCCTCGCGTAGGCCCGAAGCCCGACACCGATCAGTTCTGCAAACTCATTTGACGTAACGTGCGCGCCGATCACACGCGCATCGGCATGACGACGTAGACAGCCGACGTGTCGCCACCTTCCCGCATCAGGGTTGGGTCCCCCGCGGAATTAAACAAGAACACCGCATTCTCGCGATCGACCTGGCTTGCAATCTCAAGAAGGTACTTGGCGTTGAACCCGATCTCGAGATGTTCGTCGCCGTACGCCACGGCAAGTTCCTCCTCCGCCGCACCGCTGTCGGGCGCATTGACGGACAGCACCAGCCGGTCTTCATCGAGCGACATCTTCACCGCGCGCGACCGCTCTGAAGACACGGTTGCCACGCGGTCCACTGCTTTCGCGAACTCTGATGCATCAACTTCGAGCTTGCGCGCATTCGCCTGTGGGATGACCCGTGTGTAATCGGGGAACGTGCCGTCGATCACCTTTGATGTCAGGGTGATCTCGGGCGTGGCAAAGCGCACCTTGGTTTCGGACACCGACACCGCAATCGATGCGTCGTCATCGTCCAGAAGCTTTCGCAGCTCACCCACTGTCTTGCGCGGCACGATGACACCGGGCATCGTCTCTGCCCCGTCCGGCAAATCGGCATCGATCCTCGCAAGGCGATGCCCGTCGGTTGCCACACAGCGCAAGGCCTGGCCATCATCGCCCGTGGCGACATGCATGTAGACACCATTCAGATAGTATCGCGTTTCTTCGGTCGAGATCGCGAATTTCGACTTATCGAACAAGCGCCGTAGAAGGGGGGCAGGGGCCGAAAAATTCGCGCTGTACTCGGTCGTCGTCATGACCGGGAAATCCTCGCGCGGCAAAGTGGCCAGCGTAAAGTTTGACCGGCCCGCTTCGACCGTCATCCGGCCCGAAGACCCGTCATCGGACACTGTAACAAGCGCGCCGTCAGGAAGCTTGCGGACGATTTCGTGAAGCGTCACGGCGGGCACCGTCGTGGCCCCCGCACGTTCGACCTGTGCCGACGCCTTGTCCACGACCTCTATATCAAGGTCTGTTGCACGGAAGGTGACCGTGTCACCGTCTGCTTCGATCAGAACGTTTGCAAGAATTGGGATCGTGTTCCGGCGTTCGACCACTGACTGTGCCTGAGCCACCGCCCGCAAAAGCGCCGCGCGTTCGATCGAGAATTTCATGACCCTCTAACCCTGTCCGTGATGCCGGGAAAGCGACGTTACCGCCTTTTTCGCCCGGTGCAAGCCTGTTTGGAGGACTGTGGGACAGGGGCGAATCGCGGTCAAGCGTGGTTGAGGACCTCACCCGCGTTGCAGACGGGCAAGAAGCGTTGCTGCAACGTCTTTCCCCTTCGGAAGGCAAAGATCGCCCAGCCCGCGCCCCCAAGCCTCATCAAGCTGGGCGCCCGCGACCTCGGCAAAGGGCTGTTCGCCAAATGCAGGTCCGCAGCGGACCGGCGTGTCGTAGGCCGCAAGGGCAACGATCCCACCGGCAAGAAGCCAAAGCGGTGCCGTCAGGAATGCCGCAACTCTCAGGGCACGGCCCCGAAGCCCAAGCCAAAGCAAACAATAGCTAAGCGTGTACCCTGTAATGAACACACCGATCGTGATCAGCCCGAATGCGGCCCAGCGGATGCCCATCAGCATCGCCACGTAAAGCGTGACGGTTGCGATGGTCAGCGCCGCCAGGTTCCCTGCAACGCCCCTGATCGCCTGGTTACGAGTGGATCGGTCCATCGCCGCAGGCAAGCGCGGCTTCGCGCACAGCTTCGGAATAGGTCGGATGCGCATGGCAGGTCCGGGCTAGGTCTTCGGCGGCGGCGCCAAATTCCATTGCAACGCAGACCTCATGGATCAGATCGCCCACCATCGGTCCAATGATATGGGCCCCCAGAATGCGATCGGTTTCGGCATCGGCCAGGATCTTGACGAACCCGTCTGCGGCGAAATTGGCCTTCGCGCGTCCGTTGCCCATGAAGCTGAACTTGCCGACCTTGTAGTTGCGGCCGGCCTCTTTCAGCGCCTCTTCGGTCTTGCCGATGGTCGCAACCTCGGGATGGGTGTAGATGACCCCGGGAATAACGCCGTAGTTCACATGCCCCTTCTGGCCTGCGATGGTTTCGGCGACGGCCATCCCTTCGTCTTCGGCCTTGTGGGCAAGCATCGGTCCGTCGATACAGTCCCCAATCGCATACACGCCCGGAACGTTTGTGTTCCAATGATCCCCGGTCTTGATGACACCGCGGTCGGTCGTCTCGACCCCAAGTTCCGCAAGCCCCAACCCGTCCGTGTAAGCCCGCCGACCCGTGGCGACCAAAACCGTGTCGGCGTCGATCACGTGTTCGCTGTCGTCTTTCCGAAGCTTGTAGGCAACCTTTGCCTTGGTCTTGAGCACATCGACGCCTTGCACGGCGGCCCCCATGATGAAGGACAAGCCCTGTTTCTTCAGGATGCGCTGAAATGTCTTCTGCACCTCGCCATCCATGCCCGGTGTGATCTGGTCGAGAAACTCGATCACAGTCACCTCGGCACCCAGCCGCGCATAAACCGATCCCATTTCCAGCCCGATCACGCCCGCGCCGATCACCACCATCTTCTTCGGGATCTTGCCAAGCTCCAGCGCACCGGTCGAGCTTACCACGGTCTTTTCATCAACCTCGACGCCCGGCAGCGAAGCGGACTCGGAACCTGTGGCGACCACGATGTTCTTCGCTTCGTGCACCTCGCCCCCGACCTTGACCTTGCCGGGTGCGGGTATGGATCCCCATCCTTTCAGCCAATCAACCTTGTTCTTCTTGAACAGGAACTCGATGCCCTTGGTGTTCTGACCGATGACGTCGGTCTTGTAGGCCAGCATCTTCTTCCAATCGACCTTTGGCGCCGCGCCTGTTAGCCCCATCTTGTCAAAATTCTCGTGGCTTTCGTGCAGCATGTGCGTGGCATGTAACAGCGCCTTCGACGGGATGCAGCCAACGTTCAGGCACGTACCGCCCAGCGTTTCGCGCCCTTCGACGCAGGCTGTCTTAAGCCCAAGCTGTGCACATCGGATCGCGCATACGTAACCGCCTGGGCCCGACCCGATTACAATAACGTCGTAGCTGGCCATGGGTATGGTTCCTTCTTACTCAAACGTGCCGGGGCGGGCGGCCCCTTGCGGTATGGAAGCCCAGGCGTCCGGGCTTTGGCGGTCCTTAAAGCGCAAGGAAGTAAAGGACGATGGTCGCAAAGAAACCAACCGTCCAAGCAAGACTTCGGATGCCGATAATGCCGAACACATACGACGGCAGGTAGATGACCCGTGCCGCTAGAAACACCTGCGCGGCCAGAAGCGATTGGGCGCTGAAGGCGTCTTTCACGGCAAGGATCAAGATGGCGGGCGCAAACAGCGCCATCGCGGTGACAGAGTTTGACAGCGCCCGTTCGGTGCGGGCGGCCATGCCGGTGACCGTGCGGCCTTCGTCCCGGCTGGACAGAAGGTAGCCCATGTCGAGTTGTAAGAGGGCACCGGTGGCCTGAAGAAGAAGCGTGATCGCAACGATCAGGCCGTAGATTGCGAGGATGGAGAGTTCTGAGGCGAGCATGGGTCAGGTATCCCAGATGAGGGCTTGGTTGTCACTTGTTCGATTGCCTGGCTGTCGCGTCGAAGCGTCGAGGGCAGACCGTGTCGCGGGGTGGGCAGAATCCCCGCCCCGAGGGCGCGGTGCGGGCATACCCGGCCTGCGGCGGGGCGGGAATAGAGATCTGTGTCGCATCATCGCCCATGTGTTGAGGCCCCGGGTCAGACCTGGGGCGTGTTTCCCTCGGTGTCAGAGGTCCATCAACAGACGCCTTGGATCTTCCAGCGCCTCCTTCACACGGACAAGGAATGTCACCGCGCCTTTGCCGTCGACGATCCGGTGATCGTAGCTCAGCGCCAGATACATCATCGGGCGGATCACGATCTCGCCGCCGACGACCATCGGGCGGTCCTGGATCTTGTGCATTCCTAGAATCCCCGATTGCGGCGGATTCAGGATAGGTGAGGACATGAGAGAGCCATAGACCCCACCGTTCGAGATCGTGAACGTCCCTCCCTGCAACTCGGCCATTGATAGTGTGCCGTCGCGCGCGCGTTTGCCCTTCTCTGCGATCGCCTTTTCGATCGCGGCAAAAGACATCGCGTCCGCGTCCCGGATCACCGGGACCACAAGCCCCGTGGGCGTGCCCGCAGCGATGCCCATGTGAACGAAGTTCTTGTAAACGATGTCGGTCCCGTCGATTTCGGCGTTGACCTCGGGCACTTCCTTCAGCGCGTGGCAGCAGGCCTGGGTGAAAAAGGACATGAAGCCAAGCCGCACACCGTGCTTCTTCTCAAACAGGTCCTTGTATTCGTTCCGCAGCGCCATGACCGCCGACATGTCGACCTCGTTGTAGGTGGTCAGCATCGCCGCAGAGTTCTGTGCGTCTTTCAGGCGGCGGGCGATGGTCTGGCGCAGACGGGTCATCTTGACCCGTTCCTCGCGGGCCTCGTCCTCGGCGGCAACCGGCGCGCGCGGCGCCTGTGCCGGAGTTGGTGCAGGTGCAGGCGCTGGCGCGGCAGCAGGGGCCTGAAGCGCTTTTTGAACGTCCTCTTTCATGATCCGACCATCGCGTCCGCTGCCGGCAACCTGATCGGGGGAGAGGCCTTTTTCAGCCATCATCTTGTTGGCGGAAGGTGCGTTTTCCACGTCTATGCCGGAGACTGCGGGCCGTTGCGCTTCCTGGTGCTCTACAGGACCCGACGAGGTTGCCGCAGGGGCCGCGCCTGCGCCCGTGGTCATGACCGCAAGTTTACCGCCCGCTTCAACTGTGTCGCCTTCTTTGGCGAGAAGCTCTGTCAGTGTCCCGGCGGCGGGCGCGGGCACTTCGACGGAAACCTTGTCGGTTTCCAGTTCACAAAGCATCTCATCCGCTGCGACCGTATCACCCACAGCCTTGAACCAGGTCGACACGGTTGCCTCGGTCACGCTTTCGCCCAACGCCGGGACCATCACGTCGACGGCTTCACCACCTTGAGCGGCAGTTTCGGCCTTGGCAGTGGCGGCGGGCGCTTCGGCGGGGGTTGCTACCGCGCCTGCGCCTTCGGTGATCGTTGCAAGAAGAGCATCGACGCCGACTGTGTCGCCTTCTTTGGCAACGATGTCGCCAAGCGTTCCGGCTGCGGGTGCCGGGACCTCGACAGTCACCTTATCGGTTTCCAGTTCGCACAGCATCTCGTCCGCGGCGACGCTGTCACCCGGTTGCTTGAACCAGGTGGCAACCGTCGCTTCGGTGACGCTTTCGCCCAGGGTGGGAACGCGGACTTCGGTACTCATTTCTTCTTCCCTTTGATGGTCAGCGCATCATCAACGAGCTGCGCTTGCTGTGCTTTGTGGGCCGAGGCAAGACCCGTGGCGGGCGACGCAGCGGCGGGTCGGCCGGCGTAGATCGGTCTTGTGTGCTTGGCCTTGATGCGGGTCAGAACCCATTCGATGTTTGGTTCCATAAACGTCCAACCGCCCTGGTTCTTGGGCTCTTCCTGGCACCAGACGACATCGGCGTTGGAAAAACGTTCCATCTCCTTGACCATCGACAGGGCCGGGAACGGATAGAACTGTTCGATCCGCATTAGGTAAACGTCGTCGATCCCGCGGGCGTCGCGTTCTTCGAGCAAGTCGTAATAGACCTTGCCCGAACACATCACCACGCGCTTGATTTTGCCGTCGGCCTTCAACTTGGTTTCGGAATTGCCTTGCTGGGCATCGTCCCACAGCACCCGGTGAAAGCTGGAACCGGTGGTAAATTCGTCCGCCTTCGAGATCGCCATCTTGTGACGCAGAAGCGACTTTGGCGTCATCAGGACGAGCGGTTTGCGGTAGCTGCGGTGCAACTGCCGGCGCAGGATGTGGAAGTAGTTCGCAGGCGTCGTACAGTTTGCAACGATCCAGTTGTCTTCGGCACACATCTGCAGGAACCGTTCGGGCCGCGCTGACGAGTGTTCCGGGCCCTGACCTTCGTATCCGTGGGGAAGAAGCATCACGAGCCCTGACATCCGGAGCCATTTGCGTTCGCCTGACGAGATGAACTGGTCGAACATGATCTGCGCGCCGTTGGCGAAATCGCCGAACTGGGCTTCCCAAAGCGTCAGAGCGTTCGGTTCGGCCAGCGAGTAGCCGTACTCGAACCCCAGAACCGCATATTCCGACAGCATCGAGTCGATCACTTCGTACCGCGCCTGCCCTTCGCGGATGTTGTTCAGCGGGTAATAGCGGTCCTCGGTCTCTTGGTTCACAAGGCCAGAGTGGCGCTGACTGAAGGTGCCGCGCGTCGAATCCTGTCCAGCCAGACGAACGGGGTAGCCCTCGGTCATAAGCGACCCAAACGCGAGCGCTTCGGCTGTGGCCCAGTCAAAGCCTTCGCCGGTTTCAAACATCTTCGCTTTGGTTTCCAGTAGCCGCGCCACGGTCTTGTGCAGCGGAAAGCCGTCGGGTGCATGCGACAGGGCAGCGCCGACCTGTTGCATCGTCTCTTTGGAGATCGCGGTTTCGCCACGCTGGTAGCGTTCGCTTTGCTTGTCGAGATGGCTCCAACGGCCATCCAGCCAGTCAGCTTTGTTGGGGCGAAACACTTTTCCGGCCTCGAATTCTTCGTTGAGCTGTGCCTGAAAAGCCGCCTTCATATCCTCAATCTCGCCTTCGGGGATCAGCCCGTCGATCACCAGACGTTCGGTGTAAAGCTGTAGCGTGGTTTTGTGCTTCTTAATCTGCTTGTACATCAAGGGGTTGGTGAACATCGGTTCGTCCCCCTCATTGTGGCCGAAGCGACGGTAGCAGAAGATGTCGATAACCACATCCTTGTGGAACTTCTGACGGAACTCCGTCGCGACCTTCGCGGCGTGAACGACCGCTTCGGGATCATCGCCGTTCACATGGAAAATCGGCGCTTCCACCATCAGCGCGATGTCCGTTGGATAGGGCGACGAGCGCGAGAAGTGCGGGGCGGTGGTGAACCCGATCTGATTGTTCACGACAAGGTGCATGGTGCCGCCCGTCTTGTGCCCGCGCAGGCCCGAGAGACCGAAGCACTCGGCAACGACGCCCTGACCGGCGAAGGCGGCGTCGCCATGCAGAAGGATCGGCAGTACCGACGTGCGCTCTGGATCGTTGTTTTGATCCTGCTTGGCGCGGGCCTTGCCCAGCACAACCGGGTTCACCGCCTCAAGGTGTGATGGGTTGGCCGTCAGGGACAGGTGAACATTGTTGCCATCGAACTCGCGGTCGGCCGATGCTCCAAGGTGGTATTTGACGTCGCCAGATCCATCGACATCTTCGGGCTTGAAACTGCCACCCTGGAATTCGTTGAAGATCGCCTTGTAGGGCTTTTGCATTACATTTGCGAGCACCGACAGGCGTCCGCGATGGGGCATACCAATCACAATGTCGCGCACGCCAAGGCTGCCGCCGCGCTTGATGATCTGTTCCATCGCTGGGACTAACGCTTCACCGCCGTCCAGACCAAAGCGCTTTGTCCCCATGTATTTGACGTGCAGGAATTTTTCGAACCCCTCGGCCTCGACAAGTTTGTTCAGGATCGCTTTCCGGCCCTCGCGGGTAAACGCGATCTCTTTGCCAAGCCCCTCGATTCGCTCTTTCAGCCATGCCGCCTCTTCGGGGTTGGAAATATGCATGTACTGCAGCGCGAACGTGCCGCAGTAAGTGCGTTTGACGATCGTGATGATCTCACGCATTGAGGCCATGGTCAGGCCAAGGACGTTGTCAATGAATATCGGCCGGTCCATGTCGGATTCAGCGAACCCGTAGGATTTCGGATCAAGCTCTGGGTGCGGTGTGACTTCGCGCATGCCAAGCGGGTCAAGATCGGCCACCAGATGACCCCGGATGCGGTAGGCCCGGATGATCATAAGCGCACGGATACTGTCCAGGACGGCGCGCTTGATTTGATCGTCCGTGACCGCAACGCTTGTTTCGACCGCCTTGTCCTTAATCTTCTTGGCGGCCTTTTCTTGTACACCGGCCCCCAGATCACCCCAGTTGCCATCAAGCGCATGGGTCAACTCGTCGTTGGGCTGTGGCGGCCAGTCTGGGCGCGCCCAACTTGGACCCTCGGCTTCACGTTTTGCCTCGGCCTCGGTGTCGCCGAGCGACCGAAAGAACTGTTGCCATGCTTCGTCCACGGCATTGGGGTCGCTGGCGTATCGGGCATAGAGCTGCTCGATGTATTCCGCGTTGTGCCCTTGCAGGAAAGAAGAGGCGTGGAAGACGTCGTTGGGGCTTTGCTCGGTCATTGGATCACTCCCTTCGGGCGGGCTGGCAGGTCATGAGAAGATTTCTGGATGCGATGGGTGAGACGGGTGCGGCCCATAGTCGTTGTGCCCGGACTGCGAGGGCCGTGTGAGCCACCAGATCACCAGGAACGGTGAGATCGCAAAGACGATCAGTGCGGCAATCATTACAGCGCCAAACAGCCCTTCGAAGAGCGCGCCAGAGACACCGCCGAAAAGGCTTACGAATATGCCGATGCCGATCATCACGATCGTTGGGTAGAATAGAAAAAGCCCAGATCGGCCGGTATCGTGCATCCGCCGCCAGCCTGCCGAAAGTGTCGGAATAACCGTGGCGAGACCGAAGACCGCGCCGATTGGTCCGGTATCCCTAGCGTCCAGATCAGAGTCGGTCCCGGCGACGTCGGTGGGCGGCACCACAGTGTCGAATAGTACAGTATCGAGAATTCCTGCGGCGATGTTGCCGATCAGGACAAACAACATAAACCACCAGTACTCGGGCCGGGCCGCGCGCCCAGAAAACGTGAAGTACTTGCGGAAGCATGTAGCAACAGCGTTTGTGAAAGTCATTGGACCTCCGCTGGGTTCGGGCCATAGGCGTTTGCGCTGGGATCGGACGGCCTGGTCAGCCACCAAAGGATCAACACCGATGCAACGAATTGGAGCGCGCCAAGTATCGCGAATCGGGCTCCCCCGGAACTTCCATTGAAATTGGGCGCCGGGCCGTTGGCGAAACCCATGACCGAGAGGAAAATGAACGCAACTGAAACGATCATCGGAAGGAAGATCATCCAGCCGGGACGCCCTGTATCCTGCATCCTTCGCCACCCGACAGCCAGAAACGGTAGAAGGGTCACAAGTTGGAACAATCCGGCGGCCGGGCCGACTTGCATGTCGCCAAACAAGACCGCATCAACGAAGCCCGCCGCCACCACGCCAAGTATGACGAAAAGGACGAACCACCAGTATTCCGGGCGTGCCGCCCGGCCAGTGAAGGTTGCATAGTTGCCAAAGCAGGCTTTTATGGCGTCCCTGAAGGTCATGTTATCGTTTCGGACGGCGACCCCGCTCCGGTTTCTCGGTGCGCCGTCCGCACCCCCTAACCAATCGCATCCAACACGGCTTGGCCAAGCCCCGCGGGGCTGTCAGCAACCACTATACCTGCGGCTTTCATGGCCTCAATCTTCGAGTCCGCGTCTCCCTTGCCGCCTGCCACGATGGCGCCTGCATGGCCCATCCGGCGGCCCGGTGGCGCGGTGCGGCCAGCAATAAAGCCGGCGGTCGGCTTCGAGCGTCCCCGCTTTGCCTCATCCGCCAAAAACTGCGCGGCATCCTCCTCGGCCTGACCCCCGATTTCCCCGATCATGATGATCGACTGAGTTTCGTCGTCGGCAAGGAACCATTCCAGGACGTCGATATGTTCAGTCCCCTTGATCGGGTCCCCGCCGATACCGACGCAGGTGGACTGGCCAAGACCGACGTCGGTTGTCTGCTTAACTGCCTCGTAGGTCAGCGTGCCCGAACGCGACACCACGCCGACGGAACCCCGTTTGTGGATATGTCCCGGCATGATCCCGATCTTGCATGCATCGGGCGTGATGATCCCCGGACAATTCGGGCCGATCAGAATTGCAGGTGAGCTTTCCAAAGCTCGTTTCACCCGCATCATATCGAGGACCGGAATACCCTCGGTGATGCAGCAGATCAGCGGGATTTCCGCATCGATTGCTTCTAGGATCGAGTCGGCGGCAAACGGTGGCGGTACGTAGATCACAGAGGCGTTGGCACCGGTTTGAGCGACCGCCTCGTGGCACGAGTTGAATACGGGCAGATCAAGATGGCTTTGCCCGCCCTTGCCCGGGGTGACGCCACCGACCATTTTTGTCCCGTAGGCGATGGCCTGCTCGGAATGAAAGGTGCCCTGCGAGCCGGTAAAGCCTTGGCAGATCACCTTGGTATTTTCGTCGACGAGAACAGCCATTTCGGTTCCTTTGGGTCGTTAAACTGCGAAAAAGAAGAAGATGCGGGCCCCGGATGCTTCGGGACATCCGCCGCCATTGCCAAGATCCGAAACACCGACGGTCAAGGGAAGCGGTGGTCCTATTTCGGTCCAGTTCGGGCATTCGGCGGGCGTTGGGGCGAACTTGCCAGGCGCCACGCCTTGCAGCACGCCCCCGGTGATTTGCCCGGCTTGACCCGGTGTCAGATGATTGGTCTCGACGTGACAGAACGGTGCGGTCTGTCCGTCATAAATCAGGACTTCGACCGTTCCTGCAGGGGCCGCGTACCGGTGGGTCGCATCCTCAGCCGGGCCATCGAAACCGGCGTAGGCGTATCCGGCGGCCTCCAACATGCCGCGTGCACGGGCTGGGTCGCCCACATGCTGAACACAGATCGATATGCCAAGGGCGAGGTTCTGGCGCACTGCTTCGTCGAAGCTTTGCGCTGTCACCGGGGTCGCCAGCGCGGCAACAATAAGCGCGGTTCGGATCATTGCGTGTTTTCCACTTCAATCGTTTGTGTGGCCGCGAACGTCACAGATCCCGTCCGGATCACAATCGACGCGATGGTGTCGACACCGTCGATCAGCCCGGTTGCCCGGTACCTGAACGATGCGTCGCCTTCATAGGCCAAGGGCGCATCACCAGGGTCCCAAATCGGTTCTACGGTATCAGTTAGACCACCCACGATCTCTGTTGCACGCACTTCAAGAAGCGGCTTGAGTGCACCGTCTATCTCTGCCGCCTCGGGGAAGTTTGGCAACACGGCCTCGATCCGGCACGAACGCTGTAGGCGGTCTGCAAGACCTGTGTATTCAACACTGTCGGTCAGACCCTCAGACTGCGCAGTATGAACATGCAAGTACTGCTGATCGGGCGACTGATACAAACCATCCTCTCCAGCGGGACCAGGCAGGGTGAGCGAGGCGATGTAAGCATCGGGGTTGGTAAGGGCGGTTGAGCAAGCAGTCTGAAAGCGTTCGAGAGCGGCCTTGAGGGCCGGTGAGGGCGTGGCCAAGGCCTGTCCCGGGCAAAGAAGGGCTGCGACCATTCCAGCAGCTGCAATGCGCCATCCACGGCGCCGGCGTACCAGCGCGTTCCGAACCGGTCTATGACCGGAACCAATGCTCACCCTTTGACGGCTTTCACGATCTTTTCTGCCGCGTCCGACAGGTTGTCAGCTGCAATCACATCCAGGCCGGAGGTATTGATGATTTCCTTGCCGCGCTCCACATTTGTGCCTTCCAGCCGGACGACAAGCGGGACTTTCAGTCCAACTTCCTGAACTGCGGCGATTACGCCCTCGGCAATAATATCGCAACGCATGATGCCGCCAAATATGTTTACAAGGATACCTTTGACATTGTCGTCGGACGTAATGATCTTAAAGGCTTCGGTGACCTTCTCTTTAGTCGCGCCGCCGCCGACATCCAGAAAATTCGCCGGTTCCGACCCGTAAAGCTTGATGATGTCCATCGTGGCCATCGCCAGCCCCGCGCCATTCACCATGCAGCCGATTTCGCCATCGAGCGCGATGTAGTTCAGATCGAATTTAGAGGCGGCGAGTTCCTTGGGGTCTTCTTCCGTTTCGTCGCGCAGCGCAGCGATATCTGGATGGCGGTAAATGGCGTTTCCATCAAAGCCCATCTTTGCATCAAGGCACTTCAGGTCACCGTTGTCGGTGACGATCAGTGGATTGATCTCCAGCATCTCCATGTCTTTTTCGGTGAAGAGCTTGTAGAGCGTGCCCATCAGGGCCACGCATTGCTTCACCTGCGGGCCCGAAAGACCCAACATAAAGGCGATCCGACGTCCGTGAAACGGTTGGTATCCTGTGGCGGGGTCGACCGAGAAGGACAGGATTTTTTCAGGTGTCGACTCTGCAACCTCTTCGATATCCATCCCGCCTTCGGTCGATGCGACAAATGAAATGCGGCTGGTCTGGCGGTCGACCAAAAGAGCCAGGTACATCTCGGTCTCTATACCCGATCCGTCTTCGATGTAGATGCGGTTGACCTGTTTCCCGACAGGTCCGGTCTGTTTGGTCACAAGCGTACGGCCCAGCATCTTGCGGGCCTCTTCGGCAGCTTCTTCGACGGATTTCGCCAGGCGCACGCCACCTTTGTCGCCTGCGTCGGCCTCCTTGAACGTGCCCTTGCCACGACCACCGGCATGGATCTGCGCCTTGACGACCCAGAGCGGACCGTCGAGCTGACCGGCTCCGGTTTTGGCGTCTTCGGCGCGGGTTACGGCGCGACCGTCACTGACCGGCGCGCCATACTCGCGCAGTAACGCCTTAGCCTGATATTCGTGGATGTTCATGACACTGTCCCGCTGTTGCCGTTATGAGTAGAAATGGCACGGGACAGATCTGGATTTAAACGACAATCCAACATTGCAACCTATATTGGCGCAAAAAACATACATTTGTGATCACAGGTTAAAACGTGTGATCACAAATTCTAAAGCCTGCATCTGTTGTCGCGAATCGCGTGGTCCAACAAACGGACCATGGACACAGAAGCCTGTCGGTAATCTTCGACACCAAATGGATTCGATGACACGGCTTGCCGGATCGTCCGGTTTCCAGCAAACCTTTGACCTGCTCGTGATACTAAGGCGTGCGCCATGGCCTAGATAGGTCAATCGGCCGATGTCGCCTTAGGTTTTCAGGCGCGTCGGCTTGAGCTGACGCCAAAGCCCCCGGCGAACCACCGGAGGCTCGCTGATCTTGCGCTAAGCCAGACTGTCGTCGATGCCTTTACAAGCCTCTACGAGGCCCTTCACCGCGTCGACAGACTTATCGAACATGGCCTGTTCGTCTTCCGACAGTTTGATGTCGACGATCCGTTCGATCCCGCTTGCGCCGATGATCGTAGGTACGCCTACATACATGCCGTTCAGCCCGAATTCGCCGTCGCAATAGGCCGCACATGGCAATAGCCGCTTCTGGTCCTTCAGAAAAGCTTCGGCCATCTCGATCGCACTTGTTGCCGGGGCATAGAAGGCCGACCCGGTCTTAAGCAGGCCCACAATTTCGGCGCCGCCGTCGCGTGTACGCTGGACGATGGCGTCAAGCTTGTCCTGCGTCGTCCAGCCCATGTTTACCAGGTCGGGAAGCGGAATGCCTGCAACGGTTGAATAGCGGGTGAGCGGCACCATCGTGTCGCCATGACCGCCAAGCACAAAAGCCGTGACATCCCGCATCGAGACGTCGAACTCAAGCGACAGGAAATGACGGAACCGCGCCGAATCCAGCACTCCGGCCATACCGCAGACCTTATCGTGCGGGAGCCCCGAGAATTCCCGCAAGGCCCACACCATTGCGTCCAGCGGGTTGGTAATGCAGATGACAAACGCATTCGGGGCGTGCTGGGCAATACCCTCGCCAACCGATTTCATGACTTTGAGGTTGATCCCCAATAGGTCATCGCGGCTCATCCCGGGCTTTCGCGGAACGCCCGCTGTCACGATGCAGACGTCCGCCCCGGCGATATCAGCATAGTCGTTGGTACCTGTCACCGCAGCATCGAATTTCTCGGACGGTCCGGATTCGGCCAGGTCCAGCGCCTTTCCCTGCGGTATGCCTTCCGCGATGTCGAACAGGACGACGTCGCCCAATTCCTTCAATGCAGCGAGATGGGCGAGCGTTCCGCCAATCTGACCGGCGCCGATCAGGGCGATCTTTGGTCTGGCCATGCTATGTCTCCGGGTGCTTTGCGTCTGCAGCATTGCCTAGCGGGCGCGGACCGCACGTGCAAGAGCGGGGGTGCGGGCGGTGCGAATGAGCGCTAGGAGAAGGGATGCTAGGTGATCCGGTGTTCTTTGCAATTGCCATCCCCGCGATGGTCTTTGCCGGGATTTCAAAGGGAGGGTTCGGATCGGGGGCCGACTTTGCGGCTGTCCTGATTCTGGCCCTGGTCATCGATCCCGGTGTCGCACTCGCGGTAATGCTGCCGCTTTTGATGGTGGTCGATGCCGCCCTGCTTAGGCCTTATTGGCGCCGTTGGTCCTGGCCGGATGCACGCATTCTTATTCTAGGCGGCGTACCAGGCGTTCTTGTGGCGATGCTCGTCTGGCGCGTGGTTCCGACCGACGTCCTGCGAATGATTATCGGGTTGATCGCATTGGGCTTTGTGGCGTGGCAGCTATTTGGAGCGGGAAAACTAGCGCGGTCTGCGGAGCGGGCATTTCCGGCCTGGGTTGGGTGGATTGCCGGCTGTTTCGCCGGCTTCACGAGCTTTGTAAGCCATGCCGGCGGGCCCGTGGTCGGTGTCTACCTATTATCGCGCGGTCTGGGGAAAACGACGTACCAGTCCACGATTGTACTGTGCTTTGGAGTTATCAATCTGCTTAAGGCCGTTGCATACACCGCACTTGGCCTGTTCACGTCTGAGACCCTGCAGGTCGATCTTGCCCTGGCACCCTTTGCCTTGCTCGGCGCCTGGATTGGGGTGAAGGCCCACCGCTTGGTGCCAGAGCAACTGTTCTTTGCGATTACCTACGTGCTTCTGACCGGTGCGGGCACCAAGTTAATCTGGGATGCGCTCAGCTAAGGGTCCTCAAAGTGCGGTTCCGTCCTTTGCAGGCACCTCTTCGGCCAATGCTTCAAACGATTGCCCCGACGCCATCAGACAGGTCATGCCGCTTGGAAGCGTGATTGTGATGGTCCACGTCCCTTCGTCGAGGTTTGCATAAACCTCCATCACCTGCCCTGACGTTCCGATACCGATGGATTGCCGGGTTTCGCCGTAAAGGTCACCCAGCGTCGAAACCACCTTGTCGCGGGGTCCGCAGTTTCGCGCCGTCTGGCCAAAGGCGTGCGATGCAAGGATCATCAAAAGCCCGAAGCCGAGCGAGGCGGTGAACAGTTGGCGCGTCATTGGTCTTGGCCTTTCCCGGCCCGTTCAGGGCCGATCTGCGAACCTGACATCCGGTTCCTGAGCGATGGCGCAGACCTTGACCTGATCGGGCCGAAAATAGCGTTAACGTGGCGTCCGTTTCTCATTCCTGTCGCTGCAGTGCAGAAAATAACTTGCCATTTGCTGCGTTTTCATGAGATTTGGCGCAATAATATTACAGAGGCGAACAAGCAATGATCCGACCCTGGCGATCCATGCTGTACATTCCGGCGTCAAAGGAGCGAGCTTTGGTAAAGGCCCGGACGCTGCCGACGGATGCTATCATCTTCGATCTCGAAGACGCGGTTGCGCCGACCGAGAAAGCTGCCGCGCGGGAAACACTTGCAGCGGCCCTGGCCGAAGGGGGCTTCGGCGCACGTGCCCGCATTGTGCGGATCAACGGGCTTAACACGGAATGGGGTGAAGCGGATGCGCGCGCAGCGGCTGACATGGATTGCGACGCAGTTTTAGTTCCCAAAGTAGATAGTGCGGATACACTGGATGCGGTTTCTGTGCACGTCGGCGCTGCCCGGCTCTGGGCAATGATGGAGACGCCTCGCGGTGTGCTTAACGCGGCCGAAATCGCCCGACATGAAAGGTTGGACGGGTTTGTGATGGGTACGAACGACCTAGCCAAGGATCTTGGCGCGCGAGGCAGATCGGATCGCCAACCCTTGATGGGGGCGTTGCAGACATGTCTATTGGCCGCGCGGGCGGCAGGGATCATATGTGTCGATGGCGTCTATAACGCATTCAAAGACAGTGACGGATTGAGTGCGGAATGCGAACAGGGTCGGGACCTTGGCATGGACGGAAAGACGCTGATCCACCCCGCGCAGTTGGACGTGGCCAACCGCGTTTTTTCCCCGAACGAAGATGAGATTGCTCTGGCCGAGCGTCACATTATCGCCTTTGAAGAGGCGACAGCACAAGGCGCAGGCGTCGCGGTGGTCGATGGCCAGATCGTCGAAAACCTTCATGTCGAAGCGGCCCGGGCCACGCTAGGCAAGATGCGCGCCATAGCCGCGATGGAGGCAACATGATCTGGTTGATTTCGGGACTGTTTCTTTGGGTTGCAGGACATTCGTTCAAGCGTGTCCTTCCTGATGTTCGGCAGAGTTTGGGTGACCCGGGCAAGGGAGTATCAGCAGCCATCATTCTTGCGGGCGTCGTTCTGATGGTGATCGGATACAGGGGCTGGGACGCGGATATCGCTTTTGTACCACCAGATTGGGGACGCCACATAAACAACCTTTTGATGTTGATTGCGGTTGTGTTGTTCGGGCTTGGCGGATCGAAAAGCACATTTCGCGGCGCGTTGCGCCACCCGATGCTTTTTGGAATGGCAACCTGGGCGGTTGCACATCTGCTTGCCAACGGGGATTGGGCTTCGATCATACTGTTTGGTGGTCTGGGGATTTGGGCGCTGGCCGAGATGGTCGTGATCAATCATGCAGAGCCGGATTGGGACCGGCCTGACCGCGGAACCACAGGGGGCACTACAAAACTTCTTGCGGTTTCGGCGGTTCTATATGTGGCGTTTGCAGGGGTCCACATCTGGCTCGGCTATTGGCCGTTTGCGACATGAAAGCGTATCGACTTCTGACAGGCGACGATACGTCGGCTTTTTGCCACAAGGTGACAAAGGCGCTTGCGGATGGATGGGACCTTTATGGTGATCCCGCTTATGCCTTCGATGCGGCAAACGGTGTCATGCGCTGCGCACAAGCTGTCACGAAAGAAGTCGTCGCACCCTACGATCCTGACCGGAAATTGGGGGATCTTTAGGCAGTGGAAAAGACCAGTTCAGGCCGTTTTTTCGAGGACTACAGATTAGGGGAAAGGATCGTTCATGCCGTCCCGCGCACGCTGTCGGGCGGTGAACGGGCGCTTTATCACGCGCTCTATCCGGCGCGGACGGCCCTTTACTCCTCCGACGCGTTCGCCCGCGCGGCGGGTTTTCCGGCGTCGCCGCTCGACGATTTGATTGTATTCCATTCTGTATTTGGAAAATCGGTTCCCGACATCTCGCTCAATGCGGTTGCCAATCTGGGCTACGCAGAGGGTCGGTGGTTGCGCCCCGTCTATCCTGGCGAAACACTGACTGCGGAAAGTACGGTGATTGGACTGAAGCAGAACTCGAACGGCAAAACGGGGATCGTGTGGGTCCGCACCACCGGACGGGGGGCCGATGGGTCCTCGGCCCTTGAATATGTCCGCTGGGTCATGGTGCGTAAGCGCGACATCGGCGCCCCGGCCCCCGAGACGATCATTCCCCGACTGGCCGCGGCGGTCCCAGCCGATCGACTGACGTTGCCGAACGGATTGAATTTCACAGGGTACGATTACGAGCTTGCTGGCGAACCGTACCGGTGGGACGACTACACGGTTGGCGAACAGATCGACCATGTCGATGGCGCTACTATCGAAGAGGCCGAGCATATGCTGGCCACGCGCCTGTGGCAGAACACGGCAAAGGTGCACTTCGATGCAACACAGCGCGCGGACGGCAAGCGTCTAATCTATGGCGGACACGTGATTTCACTAGCCAGGGCTCTAAGCTTCAACGGTCTGGCGACTGCGCAAATGATTGTCGGGCTAAACGGAGGCGTGCACGCGAACCCGTGCTTCGCGGGCGATACGGTGCGCGCCTGGTCCGAGGTTCTGGACAAGGCAGAGACAGGAGCACCCGGCGTGGGTGCGCTTCGGCTACGACTGGTGGCGACGAAAACGAAGCCGTACGTTTTGAAGAGTGACAACGGAAAACATGCTGATGGCGTGCTTCTGGATCTCGACTATTGGGCAATTGTTCCAAGATAGCAAAACGCGAGAAGGTTTGTGATCACACGCCGCAATTGCGTGATCACATTTCACAAAAAACTGAATGATTGCGCCAAATCATCGCGCCTTAGAATGCTTCCAAGGCGTGACTCCCGCCAAAAAACCGTTATCACTGTGCTGCAGATGCACGAAAGGATCGCCATGGCCGACGTGAATCGGGGCAACCGACCGCTCTCACCGCACCTTACGGTGTACCGTCCGCAACTGACGTCCATGTCGTCGATCCTGGTTCGGATTACCGGAAGTGCAATGCTGATTTCTGGTCTGTTGATTGTGTGGTGGTTTCTGGCGGCAGCTACATCGCAGGAGTATTTTACCTTCGCAGACGGGCAGATGACCTCGGTCCTTGGTGACGTTGTAATGTCGCTTTCGGTTTTGGGGCTTTGGTATCATATGCTTGGCGGCCTGCGGCATCTGATATGGGACCAAGGCTACGCGCTGGATGTCGCCACTTCCGAGAAGATGGCACTTGGCATGATGGGCGGATCGGTCGTGCTGACAATCGTTACGCTGATCGCGGTCTAAGGAGGCAGCCATGGCATTTCTGACAGACCGAAAGCGCGCAATTGGCCTGGGCTCTGCCAAATCGGGAACCGAACACCACATCGCGATGTCGAAGTCGTCGGTCGCTTTGCTGATCCTGATGCCCCTTTTTGTATTCACATTCGGTCCGATGCTGGGCGCGACCCATGAAGAGGTCGTCGCCTATTTCGCACGTCCCTTCCCGGCGATCGTCGCAGGACTGTCGATCGTTGTTGCGTTCATGCATTTCAAAGATGGGGTGCAGGCCGTGATCGAGGATTACGCGCATGGGCTGACCCGGCAGGTTCTCATCGTCTCCATGATCTGTCTAAGCTATGCCGCCGCCGCGACGGGCCTGTTTGCCATCGCGCGGCTTGCGCTGTGAGGAGTACCCAATGACCGCATACGACTATCAGACCCATACCTACGACGTCGTCGTCGTCGGGGCTGGAGGGTCAGGCCTGCGGGCGACCCTCGGCATGGCGGAACAGGGTTTGAAGACGGCCTGCATCACAAAGGTTTTCCCGACTCGTAGCCATACCGTGGCCGCACAGGGTGGCATCGCAGCGAGCCTTGGGAACATGGGTCCCGACAGCTGGCAGTGGCACATGTACGACACCGTTAAGGGATCGGATTGGTTGGGTGATACTGATGCGATGGAGTACCTCGCCCGCGAAGCCCCTAAGGCCGTTTACGAGCTGGAACACTATGGTGTGCCGTTCTCGCGGACCGAAGAGGGCAAGATCTATCAACGCCCATTCGGCGGCCATACGACCGAGTTCGGCGAAGGCCCGCCGGTACAACGGACCTGTGCGGCCGCCGACCGGACGGGTCACGCGATCCTTCATACCCTCTACGGACAGTCTTTGAAGAACGATGCCGAGTTCTTCATCGAGTACTTCGCGATCGACCTAATCATGTCAGAAGACGGTGTCTGTCAGGGCGTTGTGGCGTGGCGGTTGGAAGACGGTACCATCCACGTCTTTAACGCCAAGATGACGGTACTGGCCACGGGCGGGTATGGCCGCGCCTATTTCAGTGCGACATCTGCCCATACTTGCACCGGCGATGGCGGCGGAATGGTCGCGCGGGCGGGTCTGCCGTTGCAGGATATGGAGTTTGTTCAGTTTCACCCGACCGGCATTTACGGATCGGGCTGCTTGATCACTGAAGGGGCCCGGGGTGAGGGCGGGTATCTTACCAATTCCGAGGGCGAGCGGTTCATGGAACGCTACGCGCCGACCTACAAGGATCTGGCGTCTCGCGATGTCGTCAGCCGGTGCATGACAATGGAGATCCGCGAAGGCCGGGGTGTAGGTGATGGGGGCGACCACATCCACCTGCACCTGAACCACCTGCCGCCAGAGACGTTGGCAGAGCGGCTGCCCGGTATCTCGGAAAGCGCCCGCATCTTTGCAGGTGTGGACCTGACGAAAGAGCCGATCCCGGTGTTGCCGACCGTCCACTACAACATGGGCGGTATTCCTACGAACTATTGGGGCGAAGTTCTGGATCCGACATCAGACGACCCCGACAGGGTTGCGCCGGGCTTGATGGCTGTCGGCGAAGCGGGATGCGCGTCGGTGCATGGCGCGAACCGGCTTGGATCGAACAGCTTGATCGATCTAGTAGTTTTTGGCCGGGCCGCAGCAATCAAGGCGGGCGAGGTCGTTGATCCCGACGCCGCGAACCCGAAAATGAACGCAAGCTCGATTGAACGGGCGCTGGACCGCTTCGATGGGTTGCGCCACGCCAAGGGCCACGTTGGTACAGCCGAACTGCGGCTTGAGATGCAGAAGACAATGCAATCCGACGCGGCGGTGTTTCGGACCGACAAGACGCTCGCTGAGGGTGTCGACAAGATGTACGACGTCGCCGGAAAGCTCAACGATATCCAAGTGACAGACCGGTCGATGATCTGGAACAGCGACCTAATGGAAACGTTGGAGCTTACGAACCTCTTGCCAAATGCTCTGGCCACTGTGGTGTCGGCGGAGGCGCGCAAGGAAAGCCGCGGCGCACATGCTCACGAAGACTATCCGGATCGCGATGACGAAACGTGGCGCAAGCACACCCTGAGCTGGGTAAACGGCAAGGTTGATTTGGACTATCGGCCGGTTCACCTGAACCCGCTCCTTGGCCACAACGAAGGCGGGATCGATCTAAAGAAGATCGCACCAAAGGCGCGGGTCTACTGATGCGCGTGTTCCTTGCCTGCCTGGGCTTTGCGGTCGTCGCTGGGTGTGGCGAAGGTGGTCCGCGCGGCGAACGGCAAGCCGAAGCGGCGCGCGAATTGGCGCGGCCAACCGTCACCGAAGTGATTGCGAAAGAGTACCCAGGCGTTTCTGTCACGCCGCTTACCACATGCGTGCTGAATACTCTGACTGAAGACGAGCTGGCACGTGTCGCGCAAGCCGCGCTCCAGGGCTTCTCTGGGCGGGATACGCAGTTCATTCGCAGCGTCGTACGGCGGTCCGAAACACGCATCTGTGCCTTTGATGCCGGCGTGACAGGGTTTTTCTGAGGGACAATGGATGGTTGAGTTTGCACTTCCCAAGAACTCGCGCATTACGATCGGCAAGACCTGGCCGAAACCGGAAGGTGCGCGGAATGTTCGCAAGTTCCAAATTTACCGTTGGGACCCGGATGCAGGGAAAAACCCAAGTGTCGACACTTACTTCGTCGATATGGATACATGCGGGCCGATGGTTCTGGATGCGCTCATCAAGATCAAGAATGAGATCGATCCAACCCTGACCTTTCGCAGGTCCTGTCGCGAGGGCATCTGTGGTTCGTGCGCGATGAACATTGACGGGATCAACACGCTCGCCTGCATTTATGGCATGGACGAGATAAAGGGCAACGTGAAGATCTATCCCCTGCCGCACATGCCCGTCGTTAAGGACCTGATCCCCGACCTTACCCACTTCTACGCACAGCACGCCTCGATCATGCCATGGCTCGAGACCAAGACCTCGCGTCCCGAACATGAGTGGAAGCAATCAATTGAAGACCGCAAGAAGCTAGACGGTCTGTACGAATGCGTCATGTGCGCGTCCTGTTCGACGTCTTGCCCGTCCTATTGGTGGAACGGCGATCGCTATCTTGGACCGGCGGCTTTGTTGCACGCCTATCGCTGGCTCATCGACAGCCGCGACGAAGCGACGGGTGAACGGTTGGACGATCTAGAGGATCCGTTCAAGCTCTACCGTTGCCACACGATCATGAACTGCGCGAAAACCTGTCCGAAGGGGCTGAACCCTGCGAAGGCGATTGCCGAGATCAAGAAAATGATGGTCGAGCGGCACGTTTAGGGGCCGCTCGTTACAGTGGGTGGTCCGGATAAGGCCCCGGTTTGATCCCAAGAAGCGCCCGAGGGACCGATCTCGTGGCGGGAATTACCCCTTCATCGAATCCCAGAAACTCTTCACCGCCGAGAAGAAACTCGACGATTCAGGGTTGGTGTCTGATTTCGACATCTCGTCGAACTCTCGCAACAGCTCTTTCTGCCGCGACGAGAGGTTGACCGGAGTTTCGACCGCCAGTTCCAAGTACATGTCGCCTGCGCCACCGCCGCGAAGCACTGGCATACCCTTGCCTCGCAGCCGCATCTGCTTGCCGGATTGGCTACCGGCGGGCACCTTCACCCGACTTCGCCCCCCGTCAATTGTCGGCACTTCGATGTCCCCGCCAAGAGCGGCAGAAGTCATCGAGACCGGGACCCGGCAATACAGGTGCTGGCTGTCGCGCTGGAAAAGGGGATGCTCTTCCACTTCGATGAAAATATAGAGGTCGCCGGTGGGGCCACCACGCACGCCAGCTTCGCCTTCGCCTGCCAGACGGATACGCGTCCCAGTTTCAACACCTGCCGGGATGTTGACCGAAAGGGACCGATCCTTCTGGATCCGTCCCGCGCCGCCACAGGCCTTACACGGATTTTGAATGATCTCGCCAAGCCCAGAGCACGTGGGGCAAGTCCGCTCGACCGTGAAAAACCCTTGCTGCGCCCGGACCTTGCCCATCCCTGAACATGTGGGGCAAACCACCGGTTCGGTTCCAGCCTCAGATCCGGTGCCAGAGCATGTGGCGCAGGTTACCGATGTGGGAACGCTGATCGTTTTCTGGCTGCCCTGATAGGCCTCTTCCAGGCTTACCCGCAGATTGTACCGAAGGTCCGATCCACGCGATGCCCGGCCGCGGCCCCCGCCGCCACGTTGGCCCATGAAGTCACCGAACAGATCGTCGAAGACGTCAGAGAATGCGCTTGCAAAATCGCCTTGCTGCCCGAAGCCAGCGCCGCCACGGCCACCGCCGCCCATTCCACCTTCAAACGCAGCATGGCCAAAGCGGTCATAGGCCGCCTTCTTTTCGGCATCTTTCAGGATATCGTAGGCTTCGTTCGCCTCTTTGAACTGCGATTCGGCGTTGGGATTATCTGCGTTGCGGTCTGGGTGAAGCTCTTTCGCTTTTCTGCGATAGGCTTTTTTGATCTCGTCGGCGTCGGCACCTTTCGAGACCCCAAGCACCTCGTAGTAGTCGCGCTTCGCCATGATGTACTACCTCTCTAAAACGCGCTGGCCGGCCCGCGAGGTCGCGGACCGGCCGGCAGCGTTCAGGATCGCCTCACGAGGCGCGCTTGTCGTCGTCGAGATCCTCGAAATCAGCGTCGACGATTTCGTCATCAACTCCAGCTGGCTCCTCTTCGCTCTCTGAGGGTTCGCCTGCGGCTTTTTCCTGCTCAGACTTATAGATCGCCTCGCCCAGTTTCATGGCCGCTTCGGTTACGTTCTGGATGCCGGACTTGATCTTGCCCGCATCCTCGGTCTCAAGCGTGTCTTTCAAAGCCGCAATCGCCAATTCGATGGCTTCGATGGTCGACGGATCGACCTTGTCGCCATGCTCTTCCATCGACTTTTCGGTCGAATGGATCAGGCTTTCTGCCTGGTTCTTGGCTTCGACAAGTTCGCGCCGGTCCTTGTCGGCTTCGGCGTTCGCCTCGGCGTCCTTGACCATTTGCTCGATCTCGTCGTCTGACAATCCACCAGAAGCCTGGATCGTGATGACCTGCTCTTTCCCGGTGCCTTTATCTTTAGCCGAGACCGAAACGATGCCGTTTGCGTCTATGTCGAATGTCACCTCGATCTGCGGCAAGCCGCGGGGTGCGGGCGGGATTTCTTCAAGGTTGAACTGTCCAAGCAATTTGTTGTCGGCCGCCATTTCGCGCTCGCCCTGGAAGACCCGGATCGTCACAGCGTTCTGATTGTCCTCGGCAGTCGAAAAGATCTGCGATTTCTTTGTCGGGATCGTCGTGTTTCGGTCGATCAAACGGGTAAACACGCCGCCCAGCGTTTCGATACCCAACGACAACGGTGTCACGTCCAACAACACAACGTCTTTCACGTCGCCTTGCAGAACACCGGCTTGGATCGCCGCGCCCATCGCGACAACCTCGTCAGGGTTCACGCCCTTGTGGGGTTCCTTGCCAAAGAACTTTGTGACTTCTTCGATGACTTTCGGCATCCGGGTCATCCCGCCGACAAGAACAACCTCGTCGATGTCACCCGTGGACAAGCCTGCGTCCTTCAACGCTGCCTGGCAGGGTTTGATTGACGCCTTGATCAGGTCAGAGACCAGCGATTCCAGCTTTGCCCGGGTCAGTTTCATGACCATGTGCAACGGGGTGCCAGTGTTCTTGTCCATCGAGATGAACGGCTGATTGATCTCGGTCTGCGACGACGAGGACAGCTCGATCTTGGCTTTTTCCGCAGCCTCTTTCAGACGCTGAAGCGCCATCTTGTCGGCCGTCAGGTCGACGCCATGTTCTTTTTTGAACTCGTCGGCGAGGTAATTCACGATCCGCATGTCGAAGTCTTCACCGCCAAGGAATGTGTCCCCGTTGGTCGATTTGACTTCGAACAGACCGTCGTCGATTTCGAGAATGGTGATATCGAACGTCCCGCCGCCAAGGTCGTAGACAGCGATTGTCCGGGTCTCTTTCTTGTCGAGCCCGTAGGCAAGCGCGGCGGCCGTCGGCTCGTTGATGATCCGGAGAACTTCAAGCCCAGCGATCTTGCCCGCGTCCTTCGTTGCTTGGCGCTGCGCATCGTTGAAGTAAGCGGGAACCGTGATGACGGCTTGCTCAACCGTTTCGCCAAGATAGGATTCGGCGGTTTCCTTCATCTTCTGCAGGATGAAGGCAGAGATCTGTGACGGAGAATATTTTTCATCCCTCGCTTCCACCCACGCGTCGCCATTGCCACCATCTACGATTTCGTAGGGAACGATCTTCTTGTCCTTCGTCACGGCAGCGTCATCGACGCGGCGGCCGATCAGACGCTTGACGGCAAAGATCGTGTTTTCTGGATTGGTGACCGCCTGGCGTTTGGCCGGCTGACCGACAAGGCGCTCGTTATCCGTAAATGCAACGATCGACGGGGTCGTCCGTGCGCCTTCTGCGTTCTCAATGACCCGCGGCTGCGAACCGTCCATAATGGCGACGCAGCTGTTGGTGGTCCCAAGGTCGATACCGATGACTTTGGCCATGCTTTTTCTTGTCCTCTCTTTTCGGCGATGTCGGGTCAGGCGGCCCGTGATAGGCACCGCCACCCGATCCCAGAGTTCAGGCCGGGACATACCCCGACCGGGTTCTGGGCGTATATAAGGAGCGCGATATGGGGCTGCAAGCGGGGGTAAGGGGACTGTGACGGGAAAATCCAACTCGAATTTCGGCGAATCCGCTCCGCAGGCCCTGCCGCTTGGTGCTGCGCGGCTCTATCCCGGGTTTCTTGGCAGCGACGCTCAGGCGGTACTTGTCGCGGATGTTCGGGCGATTGCATCCCGCGCACCGTTCATTCGTCCCGAAACGCGGACGGGCCGCAAGTTGTCAGTGCGCATGACATCAGCCGGGCAGGTGGGCTGGATTTCGGACCGATCCGGGTACCGCTACGACCCGACCCATCCGTCTGGTGCCGCTTGGCCTCCGATCCCCAGGGGAGCGCTCGACATATGGCGCGCGGTGTCCGGCGTGGCACGCTTGCCCGATAGCTGCCTTGTAAACTTCTATGATGGCGATGCGCGTATGGGCATGCATCAGGATGCGGATGAAGCCTCGTTCGACTGGCCGGTGGTTTCGGTTTCGCTTGGAGATGACGCGCTGTTCAGGATCGGCGGGCAAACACGCGGCGGTCCGACCGCCAGCCATTGGGTCAAATCCGGTGATGTCATTGTAATGGCGGGTGCAGCGCGACGCGCGTTCCATGGAATTGACCGTGTGCGCGTCGGCACATCAAAGCTTCTGCCCAATGGCGGCAGGATCAATCTTACGCTTCGTGTCGCTCTTTAGCTGCAAGAACGCCAATCCAAGTCGTCAGAAGTTGCGCACCAAGCGTCGCGCCTACACGGTCCCGATCGCGCGATGCCATGAACTCGCACATCGTGATCGCCTCGATATTGGCCCGGGCCGCGATTCGTTCGAACAGCGTCACAACCTGCCAGTAATCCAGCCCACCGGCCGTGGGCGCGATCAGTGCGGGCATGATCGAAGGGTCGAGCGCGTCGAAATCGAAGACAACCGCCACACGTGCCTGGTCCGGAAGTTCGGAAAGGGGATCGTTGCGGATCAAGGACCGAGCCGGATAAAGGTGCGCCCCCCATGCAACGGCTTCGTCGCGGTCGGCGGGACGGGCAGAGCCAAGCCCGCGCTGGCCGATCTGAATAATCCCCGCGACGTGATTCATTTCAGATGCCCGGCGCATTGTTGACGACAAACCCCAGCGTTCGCCCCCAACCTCGCTCCGCCAGTCGATATGCGCGTCGATCTGCACGATCCACAATGGATCAGGTCCCAAGGCGGCGATAACAGGAATGGGGATGGAATCGTCGCCACCAAGCAGGATAGGAACTACGCCTTGAGCGGACAGGGAGGTGACTGCCGCCGAGATCGCGCTGCGCATGTCTACATGGTCTTCGGCCGTGGGAATGTTGGCGCAATCAACGGCAAACCCTTCCGGAATGGCGACATCGCCCGTATCGAAATTGACGTGTCCCCGGTTCCCCGCATCGGCAGCCGATGCTTCGCGGATCGCATCTGCACCCCTTGCGCAGTACGCGCCAACAGAGGCATAAGGTGTCGCCGTGTCCGCCCCCAGAACAGCCACCTTTGCGGGGGACGCATCCGCCACATCCCGGCGCGGAAGCCCCATGAAGGTATCCCCACCGCCATCGAACATGGCGGCGCGCAAATCGGGCTTTGTGCTTTTATCGCTCAAGCGTACAGCAGCCGGACATCATTTCCGCGCCGTCGGGCGCAGAAAGAACAAGGTCTGTCTCCAGGCCGTAGTGGCGATCCGACATTCCGTCCGAACAGGAAGCCTTTGCCACGACGAGCGTTATCGTCTGACCCAGAAACGCATGGCGGTTCCGATACGAGCGGCTGGTTGCTTTATTTGCCAATGCTTCGGACCACCCCGGTCCATCCTGGGACGAGAATGTCAGGACATCGCCCTCTAGCGCGACGGTCCAAAAGGGTTCGGTGCCAAAGCACTGCGCGATATCCGGGGTGTGACCAGTGTCCTGCCCCGGCAGGCGGTTCATGAACTTGAGCGAGACCCAACCCGAGGCTTCACCCGTGTTGATCCGCCCCCAAGTGGCAGCCTCGTTCGCTTCAGTGACCTCGATTCCTTCCGCGTCATGGGCAAGCGTTCCGACAACGTCAAAACCCGCGCCGGGGCCTGATCTGACGTTCAGCGTATCGTCAGCAGCGACGGACACGACGTCATAAAGTGCGGGCCAGCTGTCAGCCGCCGCGTTTGCCGGGGCCGCAAGTGCCGCAAGAAGAACAGCAATGGCGCGGATCACCGCCCCGCGCTCCACGAGATCGACGCATGTTTGCGCGTATACGACTCGCCCATCAAACCGATCACCAGGCAGACAACCGAGACGTAGATGGGATAGGCAATCTCACTGAAATGCGGGTTGTAGTTGACGAACATGAACCCGCGTGCCTGATCGATCGCGTGAAACAACGGGTTCCAGTCAAACATCGCTAACATCGTGGCCGGCAGGGTGTTGGCGATGAACATTTTGCCCGATGCGAACATGTTGGCGCGTTGGAAGAGCTGGGATGCGATGCCCACGAAGCCCGGAAACCATGGCTTCAGCGCCAGAAACACCATCCCGATCGAAACCCCTGAGAACCACGCCAGCAGGACCATCGCGTAGGCGCCTACGGGGTCGTAGATTTCTATCGGTCCCCATCCGAGGTGATAGACGGAGAGGATCAGCATCATCGACAGTGTTGAGATATAGAGCGATGATAGCGCCGCGGCAGCAATGGCGACCGTCGTGTTCATCGGCAGGTGCTGCATCATGGGCGAGGCAGGTCCTTCGGACGCCACCACCGCGGCCATCGCCTTGATGTGGGCCATGAACAGAAAGATGCCTGACATGATGTACAGCAAGAAGTCACCGCGGATCGCCATGCCGCGCAGCCCCAAGAGGCTGAACATAACATAGAAAACGCCAACCATTATCACGGTCTGGAGGATGTTGGTGCCGATCGACAGGATGGCGTTTCGATGCGACCGACGCACGGTCCGCACAGTATTATGATGGATCAGCCAAAGAAGAGACCCGGCTGACCCTACTAGGCCCCTTCGCTGTCGTGCTTCGAACATCGCCGTCCGTCCTGCTCTGACCGGAATGATGGCTTGGAAATCTTGCTGTTCCGTCTACGCCCAACCATAAAGCGGCACGATCGTGATTTCAAATATGGGACGAACAGGATGGATTTTCTTCGGCTCGAAGCCGAGATGCGGCAGCTCGCCCTGCGCGCTGGATCGCGGATTATGGAAATATACGGGGCAGAGGACATGGGCGTCCGCGCGAAGGCCGACGAAAGCCCAGTGACGCTTGCGGACGAGGCTGCGGATGCATTGATTTCCGCCGGTCTTGCGGCCGCGTTCCCTGATCTTCCGCTTGTAACGGAAGAGCAGGCGGACAGCCACGATCTGAGCGCCAGCCACTTTCTGATTGTCGATCCGCTGGACGGCACCAAAGAGTTTGTCAAACGTCGCGGAGAGTTCACGGTGAACATCGCTTACGTGGCCGACGGGACGCCAATCCGGGGCGTCGTTTTTGCACCTGCCAAACAGCGCCTATTCATGACTCTCGCGGACGGCCAATCAGTCGAAGAAACCGGGGGGCTTAGTCTTGCCGCTCCTGGTCCTCAGCGCGCGCTGCGCGTGGCGCGGGCAGACAACTCGGCACTTCGCGTCGTCGCGTCGAAATCCCATCGGGACGCCGCGACAGATGCCTATATCGGGCGATACAAAGTGTCTGACACAGTTAGCGCCGGTTCGTCGCTGAAGTTCTGCCTTGTTGCCGCTGGCGAGGCCGATTTTTATCCCCGGCTTGGCCGGACAATGGAATGGGATACGGCTGCCGGTCACGCCGTTCTTGCCGGCGCGGGCGGAAAAGTGCTTCGTCTGGACAACCACAAAACACTGGCCTACGGCAAAGACGGTTACGAGAATCCGTTCTTCCTTGCCTGCGGCGAAGGTGTCGATCTTGCGGACCCGACAGGTACTCGCGGTTAACAATCGGAGCACTGATGTGGGACTGACACCCCAGTTCGTGACGAATTGGGCCAGTTGCGCTTCTATTTTGTGTCGGCGTAACCAAAGTGCAAGTACGGTACCGGCGCGTTTGGCCAGCAGCTTTTTTGAACAGCACATGAAGGTAGGAAATGGGACGTAAGATCAATAAGGCGATTTTTCCCGTGGCCGGTCTTGGAACCCGGTTTCTTCCTGCGACGAAGTCGATCCCGAAAGAGATTATGACGCTCGTGGACCGCCCCTTGATTCAATATGCAATCGACGAAGCGCGCGCAGCGGGAATTTCAGAGTTCATATTTGTAACGTCGCGAGGGAAAAGCGCTCTGGAAGACTATTTCGACGCCGCGCCCGAGCTTGAAACAGCCTTGGCTGAAAAGGGCAAGGATGCGCTTTTGGAACTGTTAGCGACAACGAACATGGATTCAGGCGCAATCGCCTACATTCGGCAGAATCGCCCGCTTGGCCTTGGGCATGCCGTTTGGTGTGCACGCCGTCTGATCGGCAATGAACCGTTTGCGGTAATCCTGCCAGATGACGTTATTGCCGCTGGGCGGCCTTGTCTTCAGCAGATGGTCGAAGAGTACGAGCATACAGGGGGAGCGATGGTCGCCGCGATGGAAGTCGCGCCAGAGAAAACCAAGGACTACGGCATCCTTGACGTCAGTGACGGGTCCGAGCGTACTGTCGCAGTGCGTGGCATGGTCGAAAAGCCGGCCTTAGGTTCTGCGCCGTCCAATCTTGCCGTGATCGGGCGGTACATCCTGCCGCCCAGTGTTATGACGTCGCTTGATACCGTTGGCAGCAGCGCCGGTGGCGAAATCCAGCTGACCGACGCGATTGATCGAGAAATTTCGGAAGGTCGACAGGTTTACGGATATCGGTTCGAGGGCGAACGCTACGATTGCGGATCGAAAGCGGGATATCTTCAGGCGACCGTCGCCTTTGCGCTGGCGCGAGAAGATCTCAGAGACGAGCTTCTGGACTACATCACTCAGGTGGCTGCAGGCAGGCAAGCCGCGCAATAATGGCCCACCTCTCGGGGGAAAGCGCGCTGACGCGGCTTTTTGGTCCGCTCCGCCTCCCAGCAACCGTCGCCGTGGAAGACTATGTGCAGCCTTCGTACTCGCTCATGGCGGGGATGCGGGCATATCGCCGCCGCTGGAAACGCCGCCGCTATATGGCGCGCGCGCTTTGGAAGGCGCGGGAACTGCGCCGGGTGACACATCGGGTCCAAAGCATCGCTGCGGGCGACATTCTTTGCTTCGTTTGCATCCGAAACGAGGCGCAGCGGCTTCCGTACTTTCTGAAGTACCATCGCAAGCTTGGTGTCCGTCACTTTCTGATCGTCGACAATGCAAGCACGGATGGCGGGCCTGCGTTCCTTGCCGACGAGGTCGATGTGTCCCTCTGGTCGACCGACGGAAGTTACCGTGCGTCACGGTTCGGGATGGATTGGATCAACATCCTGCTTGCGCGGTACGGATCAGGGCACTGGTGCCTGACGCTCGATGCCGATGAGCTGTTCGATTATCCCAGATCCGATACCCATGATCTTTATGCGCTGACGGCCAACCTTGATGCGCAGGGGCGGGAAAGCTACGGCGCCATGATGTTGGACTTGTATCCCAAAGGCGCGCTTGGGCTTCAGCCCCCCTACGACGGGGGTGATCCGGTTAAGGCGCTGCCATGGTTCGACTCCACGGGCTACCGAACCGGCGTTCAACCCCGATTGGGGGGGCTTTGGATTCAGGGTGGGCCACGAGACCGGATTTTCTTTCGAGATAGCCCTCGCCGCGCCCCGACGATGAACAAGGTCCCACTTGTTCGCTGGCATTGGCGCTATGTCTACGCGAATGCGGCGCATGTCGCGTTACCGGCGCGGTTGAATGATCTTCATCAACGCGGCAACGGACTGCTTCTGCACACGAAGTTCCTTCCAGGTGCTCCCGAACGGGCACGTGTCGAGAAACACCGAGGCGAACACTTCGGTGTCGCCGACCGGCAGGCGGACTATTACGATGCGGTCATCGAAGGTCCTGACCTCTGGCATGAGGACGCATTGCGTTACGAAGGCTGGCGCCAGGCCGCGGCGCTAGGCCTGATCTCTGACGGCACATGGGTCTGAGCGGACGCTTAGATTTACAACCAAGGCCCGGGAAACTACGGTTAACCAAAGACAAGGGTTCGGTTTGCATAAACCGCCAGTACAGGCGGAACGGAAGGACCGGGCGATGAACGGGTCAGGCAGTCTCGGGCAGATCACTTGGGCGCGCTAATGGGGACTAAGCTTGGGCTTCGGCGCAGGGGCTGGCGGTACAGGGCGGCCGCAAAATCGCTTGGTTTACGCAAATGTGCTCTTCGCACTAGCGCGATCACGCCCGAGGCGATTTTGGCCTTTATGACGGTGCGCAACGAATACGTCCGGCTACCTTATCTTCTGTCCTATTACCGCAAACTTGGCATCGACCACTTTCTTGTTGTCGATAACGGATCCGATGATCACACGGCAGAGTATCTTGCCGATCAGCCGGACGTGTCGGTGTGGCAAACATGGTCAAGCTATCGCGCATCCCGGTTTGGGATGGATTGGATTAACCATCTTTTGTCGCGATACGGGCACGGACACTGGTGCCTGACCGTTGATGCCGACGAGTTCTTTGTCTACCCGTTTTGCGACACGCGTGGGTTACGGGCGTTGACCGATTGGCTCGACGCGGGGGGCGCCAAGTCATTTGGCGCCATGCTTCTGGACATGTACCCGAAGGGCCCGGTGGATGCGGAACCTTACCGCGCCGGCCAGGATCCGTTCGAGATAGCGGCTTGGTTTGACGGCGGGAACTACATGATGTCCCCACATCACGAGCTGAAGAACCTTTGGATTCAGGGCGGGCCCCGCGCGCGGCTTTTCTTTGCGGAAGAGCCACAGCGCGCACCAGCCCTGAACAAGGTTCCGCTGGTTCGGTGGCAACGGGGATATGTCTACGCCAGCGGCACGCATTCACTGCTGCCCCTCGAGCTAAACCTAGTGTACGACAACGCGGGCGGGGAAAAGGCGTCGGGCTGTCTGCTGCACGCCAAGTTCCTCAGCACTTTCACGGAGAAATCGGAAGAGGAGATGCTGCGCCGCCAGCACTATGATCAGAGCCACGAGTACAGGGCCTATCAGTCAGGTATCGGCGGACAATCGACGCTCTGGACTCGCTGGTCCGAACGGTATGCCGGGTGGCGGCAACTTGATGCGCTAGGGCTTATGTCCAAGGGGGACTGGGCGTGAGCGTCGGCATTGTCATGTTGGTGCACGAGCCCTTGGGGCGCGCTGCCGAGGTTGCGCGGTTCTGGGCCGAAGCAGGTTGCCCGATCGTCATTCACGTCGACAAACGGGTTCCCAAACGGGCCTATGAAACATTCGAAAAGGCATTGGGCGATCTGTCCGACATCGTTTTCTGCGACCGATGGACATGCGAGTGGGGTACCTGGTCGCTTGTTGCCGCCTCGCAGACAGCTGCGACCGTGATGCTGGATCGGTTTCCCAATGTCCGCCATATCTATCTTGCGTCCGGCACCTGCCTTCCGCTTCGACCCGTGGAAGAGCTGCGCGAGTTTCTTGATGCGCATCCTCATACCGATTTCATCGAAAGCGTGACCACGCGAGATGTGCCCTGGACGATCGGCGGGCTTGACGCCGAACGCTTCACCCTGCGATTTCCGTTTGCCTGGAAAAGCCAGCGCCGCTTGTTCGACGCCTCTGTGGGGCTACAGCGCGCCCTGAATTTTAGCCGCAAGATCCCCGAAGGCATCACACCGCATCTTGGGTCGCAATGGTGGTGCCTGACCCGGCAAACGGTGTCTGCCATTCTGGAAGACCCGGCCCGCGCCACGTTTGAGCGGTATTTTCGCCAGGTCTGGATTCCTGACGAGAGCTATTGGCAGACCCTTGTGCGCCGTTACGGGCGGCACGTCGAAAGCCGGTCGCTCACGCTTTCGAAGTTTGACCATCAAGGCAAGCCGCACGTGTTCTATGATGATCATCTTCAACTTTTGCGGCGGTCGGACTGTTTTGTTGCGCGTAAAATCTGGCCGGGCGCAAACAAGCTATATGCGACCTTTCTGGGTCCTGGACTTGGGGTCGAAAACCGTGCGCAACCGTCGCCCGGATCGCTTGACCGGGTGTTTTCGCGGGCGCTGGATCGGCGGATGCGGGGGCGCGCAGGGCTGTACATGCAAAGCCGCTATCCCCGCTGGGACTGGGAGAACGGAAAATCGGCCGCGCCCTATCACGTGTTGTGCGGCTTTGGCGATTTGTTTGATGGCTTTCCCGAGTGGCTGACAGCTTCGGCAGACTGTCTGACTCATGGCCATCTGTATGCGCCCGACAGGGCCGAGTTTGCGGGTGGGAAGGATCTTTTTGCGGGCTGCCTTCCAGACTCGGCGGCACTTCGGGATCACAATACGCGTGCATTTCTTGCAAATCTGCTCTGGAACACGCGGGGAGAGCGGCAGTGCTTTTTGTTTGGCCCGAGAGACCACCAACATATCGCGGGGTTCTTCACCTATGATCCAAATGCCCGCGTGACGGTGATCAGCGGGGCATGGGCGGTGCCGCTATTGCGGCAGAACCGCAACTTCGGCGAGCTTCGCGAAGAAGCTGCGCGCCTGCAGAAGACAGAAAGCCGCTTTCTGGATTTGTTGCGCGGTCCGCATACCAAGGCCCGGGTTCAGATCTGGACGATGGCTGCGTTTCTTGAAGATCCGATCGAGCACTTGACAGAGCTTTTGGAAGAAATCGGACCGCGTGACGGTCACGGTGCTGTGATTGAGGCGCCGCGGATGCGGCGGCTGGATGGGTTTGCCGGGTTCCTTCAAACCCTGAAGAACCAGGGGATGCACCCGCATGTCATGGGCGAGTTTCCGTTGGGTTTCGGCGAGGATACGCCGCCGGAACGTGGCGGGCGCCCCTACGTCGTGAAATAGGCGCATGACCGGTAGTTTTGACGCATTTGTAATACTGGCCGAGATGCGCACCGGTTCGAATGCGCTGGAAGAACGGTTGAACGATTTCGAAGGGCTGAAAAGCTATGGCGAGGTTTTCAACCGGTCTTTCATTGGGGGACCCGGCAAAAGCGAACTGTTGGGTGTGACGTTGAAGGAGCGTGACGGTGACCCGCAAACCCTTTTGGCGGCCCTTCGAGCGGGTACAGACGGCCTGCCCGGATTCCGGCTCTTTAGCGGTCATGATCCCCGCGTCCTTGATCGATGCCTTGCTGACAGGCGAACCGCCAAGATCATTCTGACGCGCAATCTGCTCGACAGTTACGTTTCGCTGAAAATCGCCAAGTCGACAGGTCAGTGGTGGCTTGGGAAACGTGGCAAACCCAAAGTGGCTAAGGCCCGCTTTGATCCGGTCGAATTCGAGGAATTTAGTGCCGCCCGGCTGGCCCATCTTGCCCAGGTCCGCCACCGACTGCGGGCGTCAGGTCAAACGGCCTTCGAGATCGGATACCATGAAATCGGCGACGAGAAACTGATCGAAGGCTGCGCACGCTATCTGGGGGCCACACGGCGGCGGGCCGAAGAGGGCCGGAAGGGCCGCGTCCAGAACCCCGTACCTTTATCAGAGAAGGTCTCCAATTTCGAAGAGATGCGCGTTGCTCTTGCCGCCCGGGATCCGATGGAGCTTGACCTCGCCCCCGTCCATGAACCTTCGCGGGGACCAAACGTGCCGTCTTTTATCGGCTCGGATGAACACGCGCTGCTTTACATGCCAATCAAGTGCGCGGCAGACGCGGAAGTCGCCGAGTGGCTCGGCAAGATTGAAAAAAAAGGGTCGGACGGTTTGCAGCGCGGCTTTACCCAGAAATCGCTTCGCGCGTGGAAGCGGCGGCAAGGGCCACATCGCAGCTTTACGGTTGTCGCGCACCCGCTGTTGCGGGCGCATGCCGCCTTTTGCCGCTTTATCGTTCCGGTCGGTCCCGGTACGTTCTCGGGCATCCGGGCGGTTCTTGCGAGAAACCACAACGTCATCCTGCCGGATGACCCCGACGATGCTGGGTATGATGCGGCCGCACACAGGACTGCATTCCTGAATTTTCTCAGGTTCCTCAGGGCCAACCTGGGTGGCCAGACCTCGGTCCGTGTGGATTCTGCGTGGGCGTCGCAATCTGCCTGCGTGTCGGGTCTGGCAGAGTTCGGATTGCCCGACGCGATCCTACGGGCGGAAACACTTCGTACCGGGCTGTCCGCCTTTGTCTCTGATGCTGCAGCCCCGCCGCCTCTGAATGCAGGGGCGCCCTTCTCGCTTGCCGAGGTCTACTCAGACGCGCTCGAAGCCGCCGCGCGAAGCGTCTACCAGCGCGACTACATGATGTTTGGCTACGGGTCCTGGCGCTAGCCTGCTAGGCCGCGCGCGTGTTTTGGGTGTCGGTCAGGATCGCATAGATCGTTGCAGGATCGTCGTTGGCGCGCAGCTTGGCACAAAGGCCCGTATCCCGCATGGTTCGCGACACCAGCGCAAGCGCCTTTAGATGGTCAACGCCTGCGTCTTCGGGCGCGAAAAGCGCAAACACAAGGTCGACAGGCTGGCGGTCGACCGCGTCGAAATCCAACGGTTTCTCGAGCTTTACGAAGATACCGCGAACATCGTCCAGATCCTCAAGGCGGGCGTGGGGCAAGGCGATGCCACCACCAACGCCTGTAGGGCCAAGGCTTTCGCGATCCTGCAAGGCATCAAAAACCGGGCCACACGGACGACCATGCGCCGCTTCCATGATTTCGCCCAGCTCCTGGAACAGGCGCTTTTTCGATGTTGCACCGGGCAGCACGCGCACGGCTTCCGATGTCAGAAGTGAGACTAAGTCCATTTACACGAATGCTCTCTGGCAAGGGGCTCGGTCAGGCCTGGCTCAGTTCGGATCAATCCAGCCGATGTTTCCGTCTTCACGGCGGTAAACGATGTTCAAGCCGCTGTCTTGTTTTTCGTTGCGGAACACCAACACTGGTGCCCCCGCGAGTTCCATCTGCATCACCGCTTCACCGACAGTCAAAGATGGTATCTGCGTTTCCATCTCGGCAATGATGATGGGTTGAAGTGTATCAGGTTCTGATTCGTCCCCATCGTCTGGAGCCGCGAGGATATAGGAGGACGCTCCCATAAGTTCAACCGGTTCCGCACGATCCTTGTGATGATCCTTTAGACGGCGCTTGTATCGGCGCAACTGCTTTTCCATCTTCTCTCCGCACTTGTCGAAGGCGGCATAGATCTCGTTGGCGCGGCCCGTGGCCTGAACCGTCAAGCCCGTCGAAAGATGGACGGTCGCTTCGCAGACATACTCATGCGCGTCCTTGGAAAAGATGACGTTCGCGTCCGTTGGTCTACCGGCATATTTCTGGGCGATGCCGCCCAAAGACTCCTCGACATGCGTCTGAAGCGCCGCGCCGATATCAATCTGCTTGCCGGTGATTTGGAATCGCATCTGATCTCCCTCAGGTTGCGCAATCGGGTGCCTATAGTCAAACACCCACCACGTCTAATCGTCGTTGTTGTTATCGTTGTGTGAATTCGTACTGCGTCGTGCATCCAGGGCCTTTCGTCCCTTGGCCTGCCTGCGATTTTCAGGCACTCCGCAGTCCTTGCGTTCTGCATCATCACCTCATTTGGAGGCAGATCGCGCCGGTCTGTCAACGGTCGGCCTGCGGGTTGTACAAAGAAAATATGACGAATCAACATATTGCGGCGGGCAGCAGTAAGAACCACTACGCGGGATCAGCCGATACGGAAATGCTGACCAAGGTAGACGCGCCGCACGTTCTCGTCTTTGACGACTTCTTCGGTCGTGCCGCTCATAAGAACCTGGCCGTCGTGCAGGATGTAAGCGCGGTCAACGATTTCCAGGGTTTCGCGGACATTGTGGTCCGTAATCAGAACACCGATGCCTCGATCCTTAAGATGCGCAACCAGTAATCTGATGTCGTTCACGGCAATTGGATCGACGCCCGCAAACGGTTCGTCAAGGAGCAGGTATTTTGGGCCTGCGGCCAAACACCGGGCAATCTCCGTGCGTCGTCGTTCGCCCCCGGACAATGACAGAGCCGGGGCGCGGCGCAGATGTGTGATCGAGAAATCGGACAGAAGCTCGTCCAGCCTCTCGTGACGCTTGATCCGGTCCGGCTCTGCGATTTCGAGAATCGAAAGGATATTGTCTTCGACGCTTAGGCCCCGAAAAATGGATACTTCCTGCGGCAGGTATCCAATCCCAAGGCGGGCACGCCGGTACATCGGGAGGGTTGTGACATCGCGACCATCAACCGTCACCTGTCCACCATCGGTGCGCACAAGACCAGCGATGGAATAGAAGCACGTGGTTTTGCCAGAGCCGTTTGGTCCGAGAAGCGCCACAACCTCACCCCGTGCGAGCGTCAGGGACACGTCTCGGATCACTGGTCGCCTTCTGTAGCTCTTTCGAAGCCCAAGGACCTGCAGTCCGCCCTTGCCTGGCTCAAGCCGAAGGTCGGGACCGGCCATCAGTTCTGCTCGCTCTGAAACACCGTACGCACCCGGCCTTCCATGACACCAGTACCCGCGTTCAGGTCGACTGTCAGCTTTTCGCCTGACATCACGCTGGGCCCCTGGGTCAAAAGAACATCGCCCGTCATGATAAGGTCACCGGTATTGGGCAGGTAGCGGGCTTCGTCGGATTCCGCCGCCTCAGGCCCGTTCACGAAGGTCACGCCGCCTGTCGCGTACATCTCGGTGATGTCGTTGTTTCCTTCTTCGGACGTGTCGTACTCGACCCGAATGCGGGGGGCGGTCAGGCGCATAATCCCCTGGATCACGATCACATTGCCCTCGAAGACAGCGACACCCGCTGTGTTATCAATCGAAAGATCGTCGGATGTGACTTCCACCGGTAGCGATGTGTCCTGTTGCAAAGTGCCGACGGCGACACTCGCGCCCTGCGCAAGAGCGGGGATATACGGCAAAGCGCACAGCGCGAAGATCGCGGCGAAACGGATCAAAGACACCCTGCTCTCCATCAGTTTTGAGGCTGGTATATCACCTTCACCCCATCGGTGAAACGCAGAAGGTCCGACTGCGTATCCGGCTCGCCTAAAGACATTGCGCCGGCCTCGATTTGGCCGAACGGGGCTTCGCCCCAGACCGGACCGCCAGATTGGATATAGGTGACATCAAGGCGGGCAGACAAGGTTTCGGTCAGCACGTGGAAACCGTCCGAAGAATCGACCGACACGATACCGGTCAACTCTGCCTGGTCGTTCGTTGTGTTCAGCCAGCCCGTCGGAGACGTAGCCTGAACGATGCGCCCTGATGCAGTCTCAAGCCGCCCGGCGATGGAATCCGCGATCAAGACGTTTCGATCTTCGGGGGACGGCACGACCTCAAGCGCCGTGATCCTAAGCGCGCCGCCGTCGTCTGTGACCGTGACGTAATCTGGACGCGTCACGCGTTCGCGCTCGTACTCTGGGCCGTCGACATCAACGAACGGGATCTCACGCACGTCTTCATTGTCACGCGCGAAGTAGACGACGCTCGACAGTATCCCGAGCGCAGCAAGGGGTAAGAGGATCTTGGCCCCAGCAACAAGCCCTGAATGTAGCCGTTCGTCTGCCACAATGCCCCTCCGGGGCCACACTAACCCGACCTAATGCGCGAATATATCCGTTTCTGGCCATCCGGCGAGGTCAAGCTTGGCCCGTGTCGGCAGGAAATTGAAACAGCTTTGCGCAAACTCGGCGCGACCTTCCCGTTCAAGCCGTTCGTTAAGCTTCTGGCGCAGGGCGTGCAGATACAACACATCCGATGCAGCATAGGCGATCTGCGCGTCCGTCAGGTCGGCCGCCCCCCAATCCGAACTCTGCTGCTGCTTTGAAATGTCGATGCCCAAAAGCTCGTCCAGCAGGTTCTTAAGCCCATGCCGGTCTGTGTAGGTTCGAACCAACTTCGACGCGATCTTTGTGCAATAGACGGGCGCGGCGAGCGCCCCGAACGCGTTATAGATCGCCGCAATATCGAAACGGCCAAAGTGAAACAGCTTCAGCACGTCGGGGTCGGTCACCAGACGCGCAAGGTTTGGGGCTTCGGTCTGACCAGCTGCGATTTGTACCAAGTGGGCATTTCCGTCGCCACCCGAAAGCTGGACGACACAAAGCCGATCCCGATGCGGGTTGAGCCCCATCGTTTCACAGTCAATTGCGACGACGGGGCCGAGATCCAGCCCGTTGGGCAGATCGTGCATATAAAGATGATTGGCCATATCCCCGCCTTTGTCTGACTGGCGGGGTCTTTGCCCGTAAACCCGTGTGGGCGTCAAGCGCTAGCCAAGAACCGAAAAGCTCGACTCTGCATTGATCGGCCGCTTGCGCGAATAGAAACCGGCATTGATCGAGCGCCCGATATAAGGAAGCTCGAACGTCATCGGCGCGGTGTCATGATCATTGCCCGCCTCGCAATACTCGACAAGCGCGGCCATCATCTTGCCCGCAATTGGCGCGTTCTTGTACTGGTTTCCGCTTGTGCCGCACGCCATGTAGAAGCCGGGCAAGGCCGATCTATCGTAGATCGGTATCCAATCGGTCGACGCGTCGTAGAGGTCGACGACACCGCGGGTCCGGCCGGGGATACCCAGTGTTGGCACACGCTGCGCATAGCGCATCGCCTGGGTTGTCCACTGATCCGTGAAGTCCCGGTTGTACTCGGTGTCGTCTTCGATCCATTGATGCGGGTCGCATTCGGGATCCTCAGAGCCAACAAGGATGTGATTACCGTGTTCGGGCCGACAATAGCACGCGATGTCACTGTCGGAGACGATCGTGCCATTTGTCTCAAAATCGAAGCCTTCAGGTGCGGGGACGTGGACCACTTCCTGCCGCAGTGCCCGGGTTTCGATCGTCATGTCGTCGGTCACGCCGGCGATCCGGTTGATCTTTGAAGACGCAGGACCCGCGACATTGATCACAACGGGCGCATAAAGCTCTTCCCCATCTGCAAGGCGAACGCCCGAAACTCGTCCCCCGCTGGTAAGAACTTCTGAAACCTCTGCCTTGTAGCGAAACGTGGCGCCGCGCCTCGCCGCCGCGTCGGCAAGGTTTTGTGACGACAGGGCTGGGTCGGTGACATACCCCGCCTTGGGCCAGAACACCCCACCCCTAAGCGCCTGGCCGTTCGAGGTACCAAAGCCGGGATCGTCCATGCGTTTAGCTGGTGCATAGCTGTCAAGCGCGTAGATTGGCAAGCGGTTCGAAATCCGTTCGGGCGACCAGTCCTCGAACGGGCAATCAAGTTCGCCAGAATACTTCATGTGCTTTTCGAGATGTCCGTTGACATCAGTCTTCATGACCAGGCACCCGCACTCAATGAAGCGGGCCAGGTCCTCGTGCTTTGGGGCTTCGAGGTAGTCGGTCCAATCGCGCCAGTAGTGATAACCCTCCCACGCAAAGGCCGTGCCATCAAGCGTGGAGTAGTGCATTCGAATGATCGCGCATGACCCTGCGGTCGACCCATGCCCAGCCTGGGCGTTCCGATCGACCGAAAGTGTTTTCCAACCAGCTTTCGCCAACTCATAGGCCGTCGCCGTTCCGATCACGCCCGTTCCAATGATGATCGCGTCTGCCGTGTTGGTCATGTCCCGCCTCCGCTGCTTTCCGGATGCGACACTAAGCAGGAATGGGCAGTCCTGTCCATTACTCCGTCATGTCCGGTTCAGAGCGGGGCTGAAGCGCCCGAAATTTCTGTTGGCTTTTGAAGATGCCTACCACTGAAAATGCCGAAACGCATGTAGCGGTGCGCAGAAGACTGGCCCTGATCGTAAGGTTGATGTCGCTAGGTTTCCGCATCTGGTACGGGGTGATCGCCTTAGGTCTTCACCAGGATCGAAACGATTTGAAAGGGCCGAAGGTCAATTGCCACGATGCCGTCACGCACCGGCAGCTCTGAAGTCGGCTGTTCCATAAGATCGCACAAATGGACGGACGCTGGGATGTCGCGAAGCCGCAGCTTAATCGGTCCCTTCTTTCTGTGAGATTCGAAAAACCGTAAAACGAACCCCGGGCCACGGTCCGCCGGTTTCAAAGTTTCCAGAACGACGTTTGGTGCATTGCATGTGACCGGCGGGGACACGGCGGACCCACCTGTCAGCAGGACAGGGTGGTCGACGATCGCAGCTTCAACTTCCACTCCGTTCCGCCACGAACCTTCATGCGGAAACAGCGCATAGGTGAAACGATGTGCGCCTTGATCGGCTTCGGTGTCCGGCATCGTAGCCGACTTGATCAGCGACAGGCGCATCACGTTGTCGCGGATGTCATATCCATACTTAAAGTCACTCATCAAAGCCACTCCGTAACCGCTTTCCGAAAGATCGGCCCAGGATTGGCCGCACACCTCGAACCGTGCGGCATCCCAACTGGTGTTACGGTGGGTCGGACGCTCTATGCTGCCCCATTGAATGTTGTAAGTCGCTCGGGGCGCATGGACGTCCACAGGAAAGGCGACTTTCAGCAGTGTATGCGTTTCATGCCAATCAACAGAACTGACAAAATCGATGCGCTTAGAGACAGAGGTCAGCCTGATGTCCTGTTGGATCATGCTTGACTTGAACCGTCGCGTGACGCGTAAGGACACGCGCACCGGCGTATCCTCGACCACGTCCAGGGATGCGGGACTGTCCAGAACCTCTAACCGATCCTCGAAGAACGGGTCGATGTCCCACGCGTCCCAAACCAGAGGCCGATCCTCAAATAGCTGAAGGACGTTACCGGTCAGGCCACCAGCAAGAATTTCGCGTTCTTCGGATTTGTCCCAAAGACGGGCTACCTGACCCGCGTGGTTGATCTCGGCCAGGATGTAGGCGTTCTCCAAGACCGCACCGCCTGGCACAATTCTGATTGAAAGCCCGGGCGCGGGTGGGGCGGCAACAAGCGGGGCCGCCTCGTACGGCCTGATTGGCGCCAGTTGGACCGGACCATCGGGCGTGTCCACCACCGGGGCAATAGTTTGCGGTGCAGTATTCTGGACGATCGTCTGTCCTTTGGGCAACGGATCCAGCGTACTTTCAATCGCTCCATCGACACGATCGTAGTCCTCGGCGGCGTCGTCGAACACGTCGCGGATGGCCGTTCCGGTCAAGATATCGTGAAACTGATTCAGGCAAACCGTTTCCCAAGCGTCCCGCAAATCGATGTCAAATCCATGCATCACCGCCAGCGCCTCGGCTTCGTGAAGCGATATCTCGGCCTCACGGTTCCGACGCTTAATCCAGCCGTTCGAAGTCAGTACACCCCTATGGCCTTCCAGATAAATCTCGTCGTTCCAATCGGGCAGGCCCTGGGCGCCGTCTTCCATCGCTTCGAACGCTTCGCGCACAGAACTCATCTGCAAGGCCGGCATTCCTGGCATGGCGGCATAAGCTTTCGCGGTCTGAATAAGCCCTTCGGTCGGACCGCCGCCGCCGTCGCCATAGCCAAAGCAGATCGGTAGGTCGCGAACCTTGTCCTTTGCCGTCGAGTGCTCCCACGTGCCCAGAACCTCGGGTGCGGACAGATCGCTCTTGTAATTCGTCGGAAACGGAAGGTGCTGGACCTCACGGGGCGTGGTGAGCACGTGACTGAGGATTTTAGTTCCGTCTAGCCCTTTCCACCAGAAGGTCGAGGACGGCATCCGGTTTGTCTGGTTCCAGTTGGGTTTGTTGGTACAAAACCATTTGATCCCTGCGAGTTTCGCCAATTGTGGCAGCGACCAGGGAAATCCGAAACTGTCCGGCAGCCACAGGACCGGTGCTTCGCTGTCGCCAAACTTCTGCCGAAAGTACGTCCGGGCCAGTGCAAGCTGACGCACCAGCGCTTCTGACCCCGCAAGGTTCACATCGGGTTCGACCCACATGCCACCCATCACTTCCCACTGACCACGGGCGACTGCCATTCGGATGCCTTCGAAGATTTCGGGGTAGTCTTCTTCAAGGAACTTGTAGAGCGCGGCTTGCGAGTTCGAGAAACGGAAGCTTGGATATTCGTCCATCAGGCGCAGCGCGTTGGACGATGTGCGTGCGATTTTCCGGCGCATCTGCGCGACGGGCCACAGATAGGCGATGTCCATATGGGCGTGGCCAACGGCGTGAAGCGTCACATCCTGTGAAGCGCCAGCTTCGGCAAGTTCGGCGCGCAACTGCTCCAACGCTGCGGGCACGCTTTCATAAAACGACGGCCCTATCGGGTCGCGCGTATCGAGCGTCAGAAAGGCTCGGTCTAGCGATGTTAGGATCGAATGACGTTCCGAGCGGCGGTCCAATAGTTCGCGCGCCGTGCCCAGCGCGGCGTTCGCGAGCCACAGAAAGAACTGTGTCGGCCGGTCGCGCGTCACTAGCCGGCAGGTTTCCATAAAAAGCTTTGCGTTGCTCTCGGGGTCGGGCGGCCAGCCTGACAGGCCAGTCCAGCCGTGCAGTGCGATCTGGTGGCGTTGTCCGTCATGAACATGGGGCGGCAGCGGGACGGTATGGTGGTATCGGTCTGCCGACGCGATCGGCCGCCCGTCAATGTAAACCAACGCTTCCGGATGCGTGAAGATATCGCCTGCCTCGCCCATCGGCAGGTGCAAGGCAAGGTTTCCAACCCAATCGGTCGGCACCGTGAAATGCGACCGCATCAGAAAGTTCAGATCCGGTCTTCCCCAATAACTGTTGTGTTCGATCCGATCCCAGTCGGTCGGGTCGGCGTCCAGCGGTGGCGGCACCTTGGCGTTCTCGAGCGGAAGAAGCGAAAACGGCGAAAGCGGAAGCTTTTCGCGAAACACCAGGGGTTGGATCAGTTTAAGGCGCTGCGCGATCTTCTCGGCCGTGAACATGTCGTCGTGAGACATCCGGAATCAGCCGATATCCAACTCGAACCCGGGGATCTTACCGCGAAATTCCGTCTTGTTGTTCTGGGCCATCCTGTCCAGCCGTTCTGCATCCTCGGCCGCAGTCGAGGGCGTGCCCCACGGACGGTCGATATCCGGCCAGGGGATCGAGTCGATCAGAAGTTGCGTATATTCGTGCCTGGGGTTGCCGATGACTTCGGCGGGCGGACCGGCTTCGGCCACGTGTCCCTGATAGAGCACGATCACATAATCGCTGACGTGATAGGCCGTCGCGAGGTCATGCGTAATGTACAGGATCGAGATGCCATAGCGGTCCTTCAGATCATAGATGTTCTTTAGGATTGTCGCGCGCAAACTTGCATCGACCATCGACACCGGCTCATCGGCGATGAGAAGCTTGGGGCTGAGCATAAGCGCGCGCGCAACTATTAGCCGCTGGCGCTGCCCGCCGGACAACTGGTGCGGATAGCGCCCCAGTACCAAGGACGGATCCAGGCCAACCGCGCGGCACGCCTCTTCCATCTTTTCCTGAACATGGGCGTCGGATTGCGCGTACCCGAACTGTTTGAACGGAAATTTAAGCGCGTGATTTACCCGGTAGAATGGGTTGAAGCAGGCGTAAGGGTCTTGAAATACTGCCTGAACCTGTTTGCGGAACTCCAGTCCTTCTACGGCGTTCATGCGCGAAATATCCTGGCCTTCAAACAAGACCTGACCGGTCGACGGTGGGTTGAAGCCAAGCATCAACGAGCCCATCGTCGATTTACCCGACCCGGACTGACCGACGATCGAGATGATCTTGGGTACTTCGCCGTCTAGCCGGAACGACATCGGCTGAAGCGCTGTGACGGCCCCGTAAGACTTGCTGACCCCACGAAACTCCAGAAGGGGGACACCGGGCTTGCCGCGATTAATCGGTGGCGCGCCGACCTCGTCATCAAGAAAGCTAGCACCCCCCACAAGCGGGACGCTGGAAATAAGCTCTCTCGTATAAGGGTGATTGGGAGCCTCGATGATCTGGCGAACATCACCGTGTTCAACGAGTTCCCCGTTCTTCAGAACCGCCAGCTCATCGACCGATTGCGCCATCAGCCCCATGTCGTGCCCAATCAGGATCAGCCCGGCGCCGATCCGGTCCTGTACGTCCTTCAGGGTCTGCATCACATGGCGCTGGGTCACGACGTCAAGCGCACTTGTCGGCTCGTCCGCAATGATCAGATCGGGGGTCAGGATCACGCCAAGGGCGATACAAACCCGCTGCTTCATCCCGCCCGACAACTCGTGCGGATAGAGCCGGCCCACACGTGCGGGAAGACCTACGCTTTCAAGCGCGGTGTTCGAGCGTTGTTTAAGGGTTTCCAGATCGGTCGCACCCTCATGTGCAGTGATCCCGTCCCAAAGCTGGTTCTCGATCCGCATGATCGGGTTCAGCGAGTTCATCGCGCCTTGCGGGATGTAGCTGACCCGGCTGAGCCGGGCCTGCCGCATCGCTTCGTCGTCCAGCGCCAGCACATCCGTGCCGCCCAGGGTGATCGACCCGGCCACGACTTTGCCCGGTTCGGCAAGCATTTGCATTACGGCAAGCGCCGTCGTGGTCTTGCCCGAGCCCGATTCCCCGATGAACCCGACACGGCGGCCCTTTGCGACGGAGAGCGACAGGTCTGTCACCGCATGCACGACGCCCTTTGTCGTCGGAAAGTCGATCGAGAGGTCTTTGATCGTGAGCGCGTTCATGGCGTCACACCTTCAGCTTACGGAGCCGCGGGTTCGACACCTCATCAAGCCCAAGGTTGATCAGAAGAAGCCCGATGAACATGATCGCCAGCAGCAATGTCGGGATGCCCCACCACCACCACAGGTTCTGAATCAGGGCACCAGCGTTGATCGCCTCGTAGATCGTGCGCCCAAGCGTCGGGATGCGCTGCGGGCCGAGGCCCAGAACCTCTAGACCCACAGCCGTCACGATCGAGGTGGTGACATTCGCGATGAACGATCCAAACAGATAGGGCACAAGGTTCGGCAACATCTCGCGGAACATGATGTGTCCCGTCGATGCGCCCGATAGACGCGCCATCTGCACGTACCCTGATTGCTTCATCGACAGCACCTGAGCGCGAATAAGTCGGGTCGGCGATTGCCAGACGAACCCGGCGATTAGAAGCGCCATCATCGTCAATGTCACATCGCCGAACGCAGACTGGAACACGACCAGGATCAGAAGTGGCGGGATTGTGATCATTACATCCGAAAGAACCCGGATCACGTCATCGGTGCGCCCGCCGACGAAGCCCGACGTGAAGCCCAAAAAAATCCCGATCGACATCCCGATCAGGGAAGCCAGAAGACCCACGTAAAGCGAGTTCGGTGCGCCGATGATGATCAATGCCAGCATATCGCGGCCCGATCCTTCGGTTCCCAACGGGTGCGCGAACGTCCCGCCTTGGCCGCGCAGGTTTTCAAATCCCGGCGGCGGCAGCTTGGGGATGCCGGACCCTACGAAGACCATCTCTGGATCCCAGAAAACCCGGCCAAGAATGCCCAACACGATAATACCCAGAAGCAGACCTGCGCCCCAGAACAGCTTGGGGTTCAACCACGGATTATCGAAGCGGCGGATCCGGCGCTGGGCGCGGCGTTCAGCACGTGTGAGGGAAAGATCTGCCATCGCTACGCCCCCTCGTGCCGGATACGCGGGTCGATCAGCGGATAGATCAGATCGACAAGAAAGACCGACAGCGCGGTCATCAGGATGATAACGTAACTGACACCTTGAATGACGGGAAAATCCTGATCAAGGATCGCATCATACAGTAGCTTGCCCATCCCGTTGTAGGCAAAGATCCGTTCGACCAGAACCTGGCCCGCGACCAGAAGCCCGATTTTCAGTGCAAAGGCCGTGATCTGGGGCAGGATCGCGTTGCGGATCATGTACTTGTAAAGGATGTAACGCGGCTTCAGCCCCTTGGCCTTGGCCAGCGTCACGTAATCCTCACCCTGCACGGTGATCATAAGCCCGCGCATTCCGAGCGCCCAGAACCCAAAGGTCACAATCACGATGGACAGCGCAGGCAAAAACCCGTGGTGCAGGACCGAAACGGCAAACTCCCAGTTCCAGCCTGGTTCGACTGTCAAGCCATAGGCGCCAGTCAGCGGGAACCACTGAAGCTTGGCCGCAAAGACGTACATCAAGAGAAGTCCGGAAAGAATTGGCGGGATCGAGGTGAACACCATCGCCGCCGGGATCGCGACTTTGACAAGGTTCGGGCTCTCCTCCCAGACCATCAAAGCGCCCAACAGGTTGCCGATCAGGAAGGTAACGATCAGGGAAAGGATCATCAGCCCCAAAGTCCAGGGCAAAGCCTGGGCAATAAGGGTCGATACAGGGGTCGGAAAGGTCGCGGTTGACAGACCGAAATCCAGGGTCAGCGTGTTCCAAAGGTATTTCAGGTATTGAACGATCATCGGGTCATCCAGCCCGAAATTCGCGCGCAGCTGAGCGAGGATCGCTTCGCTATCGGCGACTGATCCAGCCCCGGCGGCCATGCGGCCCAGCATGATCTCTGCAGGGTCAACGGGGCTTAGACGCGGGATGATCCAAATCAGCGTCGCCGCGATAAAAATCGTCAGAACCAGTGTGATCAGCCGGTTTAGAACATAAGACAGCGGGACCCGGGCCATTATGCTGCCTCCCCCGCAGCTGTCCGGCTGATGTGGTGGTTCCAGCCGCGCAACACAGTGCGTTCATTTGGGTGATGGTTGCCGTCTTCGATGCGGTCGGTGCCAGCATAAAGCTGACACAGGACCGTCTTTCGCACCTGATCGGACCGGTTCGGCATCGATCCGTGAAGCGTGAAGTAGTGAAAGAAGATCACATCGCCCGCTTCGGCTTCAACGACCGTCGCGTTCTCGATCGGATATTGGTCGATGACGTCATTCTGCCGCCGTCCATCCGACCCCTCGATACGTCCGAGCTTGTGCGATCCGGGGTAGACCCGCAGACAACCCATCTCGTTCGTTGCATCACTGACATGGATTATGCCCGCGATCATCGTGTCCTGCACCGTCGGAAAGTACGGCCAATCCTGATGCATCGGAAAGGGAGAGCCTGCCTCGGCCGGTTTCTGAAAAAGTTTGGAGTGATGCAGGACGATGTCCGGCCCGACGATGTCTTCTACCACATTCAGAAACCGGTCGTTCAGAAACGCGTTCAGCCAGGTTCGCGAATACTTCTGGACATTGTGGGTGTGCAGAATGCGGTCGCCCGTGCGGGCAAGCTTCTGTGTCTCGCCGCCGTCCCACGTCGCGTCCACGTGGTCGCCGCTCTGGACAAGCTGAACGACAATCCGGTCGAAATCTGCGCGAAGCGCCACCACTTCGTCGGGTCGGAAAAGGCCTTTAGCGTGGTAGTAGCCGTTCGTTTCAAAAAAGGATCTCACGTTGGACACGTGCGCCACTCCCCTGGGCTTGGGTGTCCGAAGGCGCGGGTCTTTCCGCGCCTTCGCCAGTTGGGCCTAGTTGGCCTTCTCGAGGTTGTGGATGATCTGGTGGGTGTGGTTCCACCAAAAGAACGGATGATTGTAGTAATTCTCATCCGTCGGCCATCCAGTCCAATAGGTGGTGTTCATCGGCAAAAGTTTGGCCGATTGCACCAGCGGGATGAATGGCATCTCGGCATCGAGGAACTGATACGCCTCGGCAACCATCCCGGGGATTGCCGGATCGCCCAAAGGCATCCCGGCGATCTGATCGACGATGGCGGAGTAGGCCGCCGCGCCTTCGCCGTCCCAGCGAGCGGTGTTATTGAAACCAGGGCTGCGTTCGCCGACCGGGACAACGTCTTTCACCGTATAGCGCCCCATCGATGCCCAGGGTTCGTTGACCGACCCGCAAGACAGCCACGAATAGCTCATCTCATAGGCGCCGAACGGCAGAACTTCGCCCCAGAACACGCCGTTTTCGACGGGGATCGAGGTTGCCGCGACACCAGCACGGTTCAACTGCTCGACAATCATGTCGATTGTACGGGTGTACTCGGTCGAGGCCGAGTTCACGTGGATCTTTACGGCAAGTTCGGCCCCGTCCTTTTCGTAGATGCCGGCCGACCCCATGGTCCACCCCGCAGCCTCGATCAGCGCCTTTCCCGCGTCGGCGTCGCCGCGCGCAGGCAGGCCGTAGCCGGCCTCGACCACGGCGTCGATAAAGGGCGCCATCGAGCCATATTGCGCAAACATCGTCGTGCTGGGCACCGTTGCGCCTTCGGCGGCGATATTCACGATTTGCGTTCGGTCGATGATGTGGGCGACGGCCCTGCGCATGTTGGGGTCATCCCAGGGCGCGATGGTCGTGTTGATTTCCAACTGTCGCGCGCAGGGGTCGGCTGCGGCATAGGGGTAGTCAGAGTACCAGGCGATCACGTTCGGGTTCTGGGCTTGAATAGCCTCGAACGTGCCAACGCTGACGTTCTGGGCCGCATCCAGCTGATTTGTCGCCATCAGCTGCGCCCGACTTTCCGCACCACCCGATTCAAGGAAGATGATGCGCTGCGGTGCGGGAAGGTCCTGGAAACCCGCCTGCGCCCCCCACCAATCATCATTTCGATCCCAGATAGCGCGGCTCGTCGTAGCGCTGGTGAATGTATACGGGCCCGTCCCGATCGGTGGGTTAAAGGCGAATGTCGCAGGGTCCTGGCCGCTCCAAATATGTTCGGGCATGATCAGGAACGATCCGAAGATCCGAACGCCAAAGTTCTCGACAATGAAGCGCGGGTTCGGGGCGCTCAGGGTGAACTTGACGGTCAGATCGTCGATCTTCTCGACGCTTTCGACCTGCGCCCGCACTGTTGACGCCTCGCGGGAAGAGATCTCTTCGTTCGATAGAGCCATATTCACTGTGAACATAACGTCATCGGCGTTAAATGCTTCGCCATCCGACCACTCGACACCCTCGCGCAATGTGATCGTAAACTCAGTAGACGCATCGTTCGCCTCGAACCCGGTCGCAAGCCACGGGTCAATATCCCCCGTGCCGTAGTTCAGGATGAAAAGTGGCTCCCACATCGTCTGATGGGCGCCGTGCATTCGCTTGGTGCCCGGGGTCAGCCAGTTGAAGTTTTCCGGATCCTTGATGGTGCGATCCAGATCGAAGATCACGGTGTCTTCGCGTGCGACATCCTGCGCCGCCGCGGCGCCAAGCGATGCAGCCAGCGCCAGTGCCGACAGCACGGTGACCGGTTTAATCAGTTTCATACGGTGGTCCTCCCAGTTCAGTCAGTCGCCTTGTGGCGATCTGGAATTTCCCAGGTCCACGATAGGACCAAGGGCGTTCCTAGCGCACGTAGTCCATTACAAGGACGCGCGTGCGTTCGGGCAAGTCATTCACAGTCAACTCGATGGTGTGACTGCACGCAAAATCCGTGGCCTCCTCGGTAAAATGGCTCAGAAAGCTCTCGATCCAAAACGTGTTTCTGGGCCTATATGTGAGGGTCCTGAAATGCATCGGGACAATCAGCTTGGGTTTGGTACGATGCACCATCTCCATCAGGTCCGGTAACAAGATAGTCAGATAACCGCCCGCCAGCGCAAACAGGACATCGGTTTCCGCAAAGAAATCCTGCTGCGCTGGTGTCAACGGATTTCCGACATCGCCCATATGCGCAAATTTGATGCCGTCCATCGTCCAACGGTACATTCCGTTCTGACCTGGGACCTCGTGATCGGGATGGTGGTCCCACTCTGCCGCTTCAATGGCGTCTATGGTAATCCCGGCGGCCTCGGTCCGTCCGCCATTTTGCGCAACCTTCAATGCGTTGACGACTATGGGTTCCCCGGAAACCAGATCAGCCCGGCAATGCGCGTCATCATCATCGGATGAAATCAGAACCAGGTCGGCCCCGTCGCGGATCGGCGCATACCCCACACCCTCAGGCGTGTAGGGGTCCGTGATGGTGCGCGGCCCCTTTTCGGGTTCCAGGCCGAATGCGGCGTGACCGTACCAAGTGATCTTCAACTGTGTTCCTGCTTAGTTATTGCCCACCACATGCGGGCTGGATGTTTTTGTAATGTCATTGTTTTCAGGGCGGGGATGTGTTTTCCAGTTGCCAGAGGTTCCACGACACTGGATCGCCTCGACGCCCCGCGCCCAGGTGCTGTCCGTAATGCGTACCTCGGGAGGACAGTAGCGCAAAGTCAGCCCGCAGCGCCGCCGGTCAGATGTATTCGGGAGCGAGCCGTGGACCAGCATGTCAGCGTGAAGCGAGATTTCACCGGCCCTCAGCGCGTTTGTGAATGGGGTTCCAAGAGCTTCGGCGTTCGCGGTGCCCTTATGAAACACGGATGCTTCATCGCGCGACGACTCCGGCAGTGCTCCCATTGTGTGGGTGCCAGGAATGAATCGCATTGCCGAATTTGACGCGTCTGCGTCGTCGATCGCAAGCCATACGGTGACGGTCCGCGCTGGGTCCAGTTTCCAAAAACTGGCGTCCTGATGCCATGGCACCCGCTTTGGATCCTTGGGCCGCTTAGACAGGACGGCAGTGGCCCAACACAGGATGTTCGGTCCGATAATATCCTCAACGCAATCCAAGATGCGTCGGTCGGTCGCGATGTCGTAGATGCCAGAAAGTCGGGCTTGATAGCAGTTGATGCCGTAGCTTCCCGCATCTCCCATTTCGTGCATCAGGTTGTCCACATAGGCGCGGATTCCAGAAATCTCGTCAGGGCCAAAAATTGCAAAAGGCTGACAGAATCCCTGTGTATTGTATTGTTCGATATTTGCAGCCCCCAGGCGCCTAAGTGAGGTCGGCTGGGCAGGCCTGAACGACAGGTCTTGAGCGTCTGCAAGCATCACATTCTCTCCAACTGCTCAAAAACATAGCAGTCTGAAAACGTACGGTCATCGGCGCAGCTTGACATTTTCTTGTCCTATATTGATATTTTTTGGGTTCGCACAGAAGGCTGATACACCGGAACTCGACATGGAAATCACACTGTTCCGGATCGATGCGTATCTGCGAGATGGCGAAGATACCCATGTTGCCCGCAAGGGCTTAGCGGATCGTTGGCCCGAACGCGCGCATCGGCATGACTACTTCGAAGTATTTCTGATCGAGCGAGGCGCAACTGAGCATTGGATCAATGGACGATACGAAACCTTGTCACCGGGCCATGTCGTATTCATCCGCCCCGAGGACAGCCATGCGTTCTGTGCGAACTCAAAGACAGGGTGCGGGATCATCAATGTGATGGTGCGGATGGGTACCGCTGCCCACCTGCGCGACCGGTACCCCGAAGAGTTTCGTGGCCGGTTCTTCGACAACACTGACCGCGATCCCGACACCTATCTTTTGCAAGGTCCGCGCATGGAACGCGCGATCAACGTGGCGCAAGACCTGGCGAATTCAAAGCTAACGCTAGCACGAGCGGAAGAGTTCTTGCTTACACTGGCGAACCGGGTGATCGACCCTGTGAGCCGGCTAAATTCGGCCGCTCCAAGGTGGTTGATCGAGGCGTGCAGCGCCGCACAACACCCGGACGTATTTCGGTCCGGTGCCGCCGGGTTCGTCGCCGCAGCCGGGCGAAGTCACGAGCATGTTTGCAGAACCTGCCGCGACGTCTTGGGGGTCTCTCCGTCGACGTATGTCAATCGCATCCGCATTGAATACGCGGCAAACAAGCTTGCCCGAACGGTGCTGCCGATCCCCGAAGTGATTGCAGATTGCGGCATCGAAAACGTCAGTCACTTCTATCGGCTGTTTCGCAGCCACTACGGAACAACCCCGCGCGCTTACCGCCAGACACACCACAGAAATCCATTCGAAGCTGCGGAGTGACGGGCAGCAAAAGGTCTGAGCGGCGGAGAGTGTCCGGTCCGGGATTGCCGCGCAATCGGCACGCGCTCCGCCCAGTGAATTTCAATGTCTTGCCGAAAATTTGCCCATGTTCCGATGTTTGTTTCCTACAGAGCAACGATCGCTGGACAGCATGCAGGGCAAGGCTGAATTCGACAGTTATGTCGGCACCTACGATGCCGATCACCGGAAGAGTATTCGTCTTTCCGGCGAATCCCCTGATTTTTTTGCCGACTACAAAATTGCCGCCCTTGCGAGGATGGTCCGGAACAAGGGTTTGCGCGCAGACCGCATTCTGGATTTTGGCGCGGGTATCGGTAACTCGCTTCCGCCGTTCCGGCGCCACTTTCCAGATGCCGACCTGACGCTTTCGGACGTGTCGCAGGACAGTCTGGACCTCGCGGCAGAAAAGTACGGCGCGAAAGAGGAGCAGTTGCATATTCGGGCCGGGCGCCTGCCTGCCGAAAATGATAGCTTTGACATCGTCTTTTCCGCATGCGTGTTTCATCACATCCCCGAAAAAGAGCACATCGGATGGCTTGAAGAGTTGCGCCGGATCACGCGACCCGGAGGTCGGCTGGTGGTGTTCGAGCATAACCCCTGGAACCCTTTGACGCAGCACGCGGTTGCCAATTGCCCGTTTGACGAGAACGCGGTTCTGATCAGCGGCCCAGAGCTTGCGCGGCGCTTTGCGCGCGCCTCATGGGCACGGCCAGCCATTCAGTACCACATGTTCTTTCCTTCACCGTTGGCGACCCTGCGCCGGTTTGAACCGTTTCTTGGGTTCTGCCCCCTTGGCGCACAATATGCCTGCATTGGCGAGGCGCCCCGGTAATGGAACAGGCAATACGATCTTCGGGCGTGAAGACAGAAGTATTCCGTTACATCGTTATCGGCGGCATCAATACCGCGGTCGGTCTTGCTGTTATCCTGGGCTTACGGCTTGGGTTGGGAGTGAACCTTATCCTGGCCAATGCGGCTGGCTATGCGGTCGGGCTGGCCATCTCTTTTTGCGGCAACAAGACCTGGACCTTTGGCGCCAGGTCAACAAGCGCCTTGGGCGCAGTGCCCGCCTTCCTTGCTGTCGTGAGCTTCTCTTTTCTCATCAATATCGCTGCCATAAACGGGCTGATGGCCGTCGGCATTCCTTACATCGCGGCGCAGATCGCGGGCGTTGCCGTCTACAGCGGTCTCGTGTTCTTTGGATTGAAGTACTATGCGTTCAAGAGTTGAATCCTTGGCAGCCGGACAAATCCTTCGTCCCGCACCGACGATTGATATCGTCATTCCGTGCTATTGTGAGGAAGAAGTATTGCCGGTGCTCTTCGACCGCCTCGCCGAGCTTGAGCGGGAAATGGTAGAAGCCGGGGCAATTACGGGTCGGATGAGGGTGTTGCTGGTCGATGACGGTTCAAGAGACTCGACGTGGAATATCATTCAGGCGGGCGATCCGCGTCTGCATATCCATGGGCTAAAGCTGTCCCGCAATCAGGGACATCAAACGGCGCTGGTCGCCGGTCTCGGCGCGTCTCAAAGCGATGTGGCCATCTCGATGGACGCAGATCTTCAGGATGATCCATCCGCTGCCGTGAAGATGGTGCAGGCCTACCGCGCAGGGGCAGAGATCGTTTTTGGTGTCCGCGCGTCACGTGCTACGGATCGCCTTATGAAGCGTGCCACCGCGCGCGGTTTCTATCGGTTCATGAACTGGCTCGGGGCCGAAACACTCCCCGACCACGCCGACTACCGGCTGATGAGCCAGAAGGCGCTTGATGCCCTGGCGAGCTACGGTGAAAGCAACCTTTACCTTCGGGGCCTCGTACACCGCATCGGTTTCAGGACTGCAATCGTCACCTATGACCGCGATCATCGCGCGATGGGCGAAAGCAAATACAATCTTGCCCGAATGATCGGACTTGCGCTGGATGGCGTAACGTCGTTTTCGGTCCGCCCGCTGCGGCTGATTACAGCGTTTGGGATTAGCGTCGCGGTATTGTCCTTCGCGCTGATCCTCTATTCGCTTGCGGTTTGGGTGCGCGGTGACGTTCTGCCGGGTTGGACGTCGACGGTGCTGCCAATCTACCTGCTGGGCGGGGTGCACTTGGTCGCTTTGGGCGTCATCGGCGAATACATCGGAAAGATCTATACCGAGACGAAGCACCGCCCGCGCTACTTCGTGGACGAAGAAATCCGTCACTTCGAAGCGACAGCGCCCACGATCCGACCAGTAGTGAATGTCGCGAAATGATCGCAGCCGCGGAAAATCGTGTGCAAGCACCGGCGTGGTCAGCGGTCTTGCCCTTTGTGGCGTACATCGTTGTCAGCGCGATCATCGTGACGCCTATCTTATCACATCTCTATCTTCCACTTGTCGACTTGCCGAACCATATCGCACGCCATCAATTGGCCTTGGGCGTTACTGAGGCGCTGAGCCGCTATTATGACTACTCCTTCAAGCTGGTCCCCAACTCTTCGGTAGATCTGCTGTGGGTCCTTAGCGGCGGCAAAGGCGACCCGGTCAGGTTCAGTCAGATTTCGATCGCGCTGGCGTCTGCAGGGCTTGTCGGGGCGACCATGATTTTGTCGCGCACGGTCTGGGGCGTATGGAGTGCTTGGCCAGCGGCTATCGGCATTTTCGCCTACCACGGCAGCTTCTTTTGGGGTTTCCAGAACTACCTCGTTGCGCTGCCCTTTGTGCTTCTTGGAATCGGCCTCTGGGTTGCGACCGAAGAAAGGCCGATCTGGTTCAGGCTGGCAATCTTCGCACCGTTTTCCTTCGGGCTCTTTATCATGCATTTCTTTGCCTTCCTCGGCCTTGCGGTGCTGGTGTTCGGACGGGAAATGCAGCGACTGGTGGAAGCTGGGCCGGCTTGGAAGAAGCAGTTCCTGTTTTCCGCTATTCTGTCACTGCCGTTCGTGGGATGCATCGGCTATCTGGTGGCGGATGTGCTATCCAGCGGCCCTTCGCCCGCCGGGTCGCTGACGATGTGGGGTCATTGGCTCTTTCGGTTAGAGGCGCTGGCGTCGCTTGCTCTACCGAGCCAACACTTGCTATCGCCGGGCTTGATCTCCAGTGCAGCGCTGGCGCTCACGCTCGGATTCATATTTTTAGTTTACCTTTTTCGCAGCACGGGTATCCGCCTCGAAGTACATCAAAAGATGCGCGGACCGATCGCCGCGCTTTGCTTTCTAGCGCTGATCGCACCAATTTGGCTGAACGGCGTCGCATTCGTCCATATCCGGTTCCCCATACTCTTGGCCGCGGTGCTGTTCGCGGTGTCGCGCTGGCGAGATCTTAAGCCTGCACCCCAAGTGGGGCTTGCGGTTTTCATGCTGGCGCTTGTCGCGCTGCGTGCCGTCCAATTCAACGGATATGCGGCAGCACATGACCGCGAAGTGAGGCACTTCGTCGAAGTGGTAAGCGAGTTGCCCGCAGGGGCACGTCTCTTGCCGGTGCGCGATCACGAAAGGCTCAATGATATTCGCCTTTGGCATGTCGCTGCATATGCCGTCACACGGGCCGACGTGTTTATCCCAACACTGTTTCAGGGAGTGCACGGGCTGCAAGTGCGCGAGGAATGGCGCGACCATTCCACGCCATCGCTCCACGCCGCCTCGATCAATTGGCTTCGCGAAGTCAAAAACCCCGATCACTTCCTTCTCCAGTACGTGGTCGACTGGCAGAACAAATACACGCATGCCGTCATGATCGACCCCAACCGAAGCGTGCTGGAACCGTTCAAAGAAATGCAGGAGATCAGACGGGTCGACCGGTTCACACTTTATGAGATCACGCCGCAGTAGGGGCTGCGCCCCCTTGGCAGACATGCTTGCGCCACCTCACTGGCTTACGGCGTCTCGGCCCTTAGGGTCTACCGGCTGTGCTTGCCATGAGATCCAAGACAGCTAAGCCAAGCCTTTAAGGTCCCTACACGGCAGCAGGCACACCGGGACAGAACGGGCAATCGACGTTCGCTGGGTTGGTTCTGTCTTCCGTCATGTCCATCGGCGCTTGGGTCGCCCTATTGAAAGCACATGGCCGGCGATCCACACAGAAACAGCACATTCTTATGGGAACTGCGTCAAAGGTCGATTTCGACAATGCCGCCAGCCTCTCGGGCGCGGGATTGGCAAAGAATCATACCGGTATCGCGTTGCGCCTTGGATAGGACGAAGTCGCGGTGTTCAACCTCGCCCCCAAGAAGTCCGCACTTGCACACGCCGCAAATGCCATCCGAACACTTTAGATCGATGGGGAAGCCATTTTCGATCAGCACGTCGGCTGCCGATTTTCCAACAGGGATGTCGAGGGTTCGTCCGGATCTCGCGAGCCGAACTTGGAACGGGTGATCGACATAGTCCGGCACCTCAGGCACCGAGAAGAACTCAAGATGCCGAGCGTCATCCGGAACGCCCTGACGCTCTGCGGCCTGCAGGACGCTTTGCATGTAGGCGTCGGGACCACAAGTATAGACATGATCGCCTGCAGCCGACAGTGACAGGATCGCATCCAGATCGGCCCGGGTGCCTTCGTCGGAGACGTGCAGGCGAACCTTGTCCGCCCAGGGCTGTGACTGAAGCTCAGCCGCGAACGCGGCCTTGTCGCGGGAGGAGCACGAGTAGTGTACCTCGAACGGGCTCCCCCTTGCAAAAGCCTCGTGGGCCATCGCGATCATCGGCGTGATGCCAATTCCGCCGCCCATGAAAAAAGCAGTGCCCGACGAAGGTTCCAGTGGAAAATGATTGATCGGATGAGAGACGAAGATCTTGCGGCCTTCAGAGAAAATTCGATGCATCAGTTTTGATCCGCCGCGCCCGCCATCTTCTCTCTGGACAGCGAACCTGTAGCGACCTCTGTCGGCAGGATCGCCGCACAGCGAGTATTGCCGCAGGTATTCTGGCGCGACCACCACGTCGATATGCGCGCCCGCGCTCCAACGTGGCAGGTCGGCACCATCGAGAGTGCGTAACTCGTATACCGTGATCTCGGGCGTCAGGGCCTCAGCCTTCGAAACGACAACCCGTATGACAGGGGCATCGCCATTGATCCGGTACTCATGGATATGATCGGTCTCGCCGCGCGCCAGCTTGGCCTTGTATTGCTCGGCCGTGACCATCGCCTGATACGCCTCGATGCCCTTCTCGCGGTCCATGTGAAATGGAAACGGCCAGGGATGCGGCGCAAGCGGGGCCGGGTAGACGGCCAGCGTCTGATCCTCGTATTTCAGCTTAAGATCGGTCTGCAGCCCGCGCGCATTTACCGGATGATCAGTGGGCCGGTAGCCGCCATCCTCCATGATTTCCAGATCCCACCACCATTTCTTGGCCGGGTTGATACTGCCATTACCCACAGCGTCGTCCAATCGGGCGAGCGCAGGGGCGGCTGCGGGCACGTTCATCGCGGCCCATCGAAATGGCGACTCTGCGAACAGGCCCTCAAGATTCCATGGACAGGTCTTCATACAACGCCCACACATCGCGCCGCCTAGGGTCGTAATGCGGTAAGTCGCGCATTTCTGGCTGTCGGACTTCCAAATCTCGTAGCCGTTGAACATCAGCTTCGGACCGGCTGTGATCGCGCCCGACGGGCATTCACGGGCGCACTTATTGCAACTTTCGCAGAACCGCTGCAGTCCGAAATCGATGGGCTTGTCGTGGGTCATCGGCATTGTCGTGGTAACAACACCCGATTTCAGCCGTGGCCCGAGATAGGGGTTCAGGATCACTTCACCGATGCGGCTGACCTCGCCCATACCGCTGAGCAAGAGAAGTGGAGGCTGCAAGACCTCGCCGTCGATGACGGTGTGTGCCTTCGCTGCATAACCAAGATTGCGGATCTGCTGCGCCAGAACCCCTCCCAGCAGGGAGAACCGCAGATAGGCACGCATGGATTGTGCCACACTGATCCAGTCATCGCCCGAGGCCCCCTCCATCGTCTCGTAGCCCTGGTCGATAATGATCGAGATCGCCTGATCATGTGGCGGGTCGATGGGCTCCCCGATTGCATCATGTGAATACCAGGCCCAGTCCGGACACCGCGAAAGACCGACCGCGTCACAACCCAAGAAATAGGCCGTGGCTTTAACGTTCTCAGCGTTCCGCTGTGGGTCGTGGGCACCAACGTCGACCCTGGGCGCTGGCTCCCCGTTCTGGATAATCGTAAAGGCGCCGAGCGCACGCCGTTGCGCCGCCGAGGGTGCAGCCTTTCGCACGTAGTGGCCATTGCGCGCCCCTTCCTGCAGGGGTTTACCCATGTCTCCGAACTGGGCACGCGCGAACATGTCGGTGCGTTTCGGCACCCGCGCCACCCGCGCCTCATCGATGAAGGTCGTCGGGGTCTCCACGCGCTTGAGCTTTTCGAACGGGTGCGCGCCATCCACATAGCGCCGCCGGGCAAAGGGTTCGCGGTTGAGCGCGCCTTTGGCCGTCCCCTTTCCCAAACGCCAAGCCAGCCCGTGGGTTCGGCGACGATCCTGCCGGTCGAGCGGTAACAGCGCGAGATCCGGTGCAAGTTCAAAGGTTGTGGTCAGGGCCGCTACACCGAACCGGTCGCCGAGATAAGGGTTCGTCAAAACGCCTTTCTCTACCGTGGCAAGCCCGGCGGCAACCGTCAGCATGTTCAGGTCTATATCAGTTGTCGTCGCCGAATGTGCCCGCGCCTCATACCCCAGAACGCGCAGGTAGTTCGCAAGAACGACCGCTGTTTCGGTGGCGCGCAGGCAGGCGCGATGATCTTGTGCCTCCGCAATCCAGTCTGTGCCGGGCTCGTCGTCGCGCGGGTCACGCGGCATCTCATATAGAAATACGATCGCGTGTGTGTGACGCGCAATGGACGTTGGCGGCGCCTCCATGCTCTCCTTCAGTTCGGCCATGATGATGTCGATGCCGGAGGCCAGTGTCTTGGTTTGCTTGTTGCGTAGGTCCTCGGCAAGACGGTCGATATCTGGGTTACGCCTGGGTTCGTCGAGATGCGCTTTATCCGGCACGCGGCAAACCCCCACCATTGAGGCGTCGTTGAAATATCCGAAAGCCTTGAGGTGGTTGGCCCGCTCCAGCGGGTCATCCGGACAGTCCGCAACGGTTCGGTTCACCAGCCCGTCGCGGATCGCGTCCAGCATCGCCTGATACTCTGCCATGGCGTTGACGATGGAGGTCGGGGCGGCGCGGCGGCGGAACGATAGGTCTGGCATTGGCGGCACGTCCGTCAGATCGGGTACGTCAGCGCGACGGCCAAGGCGTTCCAGAGGATAGGGCCCCATATGCACCGGACGGGTCTTGTCAGAAAACAGGCGCATCCCCGACCTCTTTAGGCATTGCGGGTACCAGCGCCTCTTCGCGCGCCCGGGAAGATCATCCGTCCGGGCTCCGCCAAACGGGGGCATCGGACTGCGACAGAAGGTCGAGCATCTGAAAAAGGTTGCGCAATTGTGTCTCGGTCAATCTGGTATGAAGTGGCGCCATAGCCGAGGCCAGACGCTCCGGGACGATAGCGCACAGTTCCGCGCCCCTGTCACTCAACCTGAAGCGATACCCGCGCCCGTCCTTTTGGTCGTTCTGCCGCTCGATCAGGCCGTCCGCCTCCATCTGCCGGAGGATGCGCGAGACTGCCGTTCGCTCGATCCCAATGTGGCGTGCGATGCTGCCCGGCGCGTTGAAGCCGTCAAAGCAGATAGACGCGAGCACTGTCCAAGACAGTCGGGTGAGCCCTAGCGGCTTGAAGACTTGATCTGCCGCGAATTGTACCACCTTGGCCGCACGGCTGAGCTTGTAGCCCAGCCCATCCTTAAACCGGTGCGGCACCTCGGGCCCAATACTTGTCTCTGTCTGGGTCATTGGGCCTTGATGCATCTCGACCTTCCGATTGCGCCCTGCCGCCTTCCCTTCTCCTCTGCCCCGACCACGGTCCGCGCTGGGGAACACCGGAAAAAAGCGACATGGACAGGATCAGTTTTATGTGCCTATGTTACATATATGGTCGATGGGTCAATTAGAAAAGCTAAATCGACGCCCTGCAAAGCGGCCAATTTCGGGTTTGGGAGGACCTCATGAAGCACTTCGGCATGGCGCTGGCCGCCGCACTTCTTCTGTCATCCGCCGCTGGAAAGGCCGACGAGTTGCGGCTTGGGCATTTCATGCCGCCTCAGCATCCGATGGACCGGATGGTCATGACTCCCATGGCGGAAGCTTACAACGCCGCCGAAGGTGTGGACTCGCCCATTAGCATCTTCGGCGCAGGTGAGTTGGGCCAAGGTCCGCAGCAACAATACCGCCGCGTTGTTACTCGCGTAATGGACATCGCGTTTATTCTGCCAGGCTTTGCCGAAGCGAATTTCCCTTTGCTGACCAGCTACGAAGTGCCGGGCCGTTTCGCCTCGGGCCCCGAGGCGACAGAGGCGATGTGGGACGCCATGGACGAGCTGTCCGGAGAGATGGAGCGCGTCGTACCGCTGGCCGTTTGGGCCAACAATCCAACGATCTTGATCACGGTTGATCGTCCCGTGCGCACACCTGCAGACATGGAGGGGCTGAAGGTTCGTGTCGCAAACTCACGCGCCGCCGAAATCATCACGGCTTGGGGTGGACTGCCGGTGAACATGCCGCCGACCGAAGCCTATCTGGCACTTAGCACAGGGGTGGTGGACGCGATCTACATCGATCCCTCAGCCATCCGCACCTACAACCTTCAGGAAGTGACTGGCTATGCGACCGTCAACATCCCCGGCGGAATCTCGACGTTCCTATTGGCGATGAACAGCGATGCCCATACCGGGTTGTCTGAGGCTGAGCAGGCCGCTCTAGCAGACGCGTCAGGCCAGGCCCTCAGCATGCAGGCGACATCCGTCTTCGAAGGCGCGGGGCAGGCTGGGTTGACCTTGGCCGAAGAAAGCGGAATGGAGCTTTTGACCCTCACAGACGAGGAAATCGCGGCGTTCAGCGCGTTATCGCCATTCGACTCGAGCAATTGAGGCCACCGGCCTGAGCGCAGCTTGGATGATTGAAGCCCTGAGACGCGTGATCTTGTGGGTGGCGGGCCTGATCGGGGGCGCTGCGGTTCTTGCCCTGATGCTCCTAACGCTGGCCGACGCCGTAATGCGCACGCTTGGCCGACCAATCCTCGGCGCGAATGAGATCACCGAAGTATTGTTGCTTGTGGTCGTTGCAGCAGCCATCCCCATAAGCATCGTCTCGGGCAAAGCCATCGCAATAGAGGGGCCGGTGGCCCGCCTTCCTTCCCGGATCGCAGGCGTGATCGTTTTTCTGGGCATGCTTCTGTCGGCTGCACTGATGGCCTTTCTCGCCTATCACAGCTTCCGCACTTCGGCCGACGCGCGCGACTTCGGAGAACGTTCCGCGATCCTGCACATCCCCCATGACGTGCTTTATGTCGCGCTGTCTGTCGGCGCGGGCAGTGCGGCGCTCGCGTTCGTACTCTATTGGCTGATCGAACGGAGCGCAGACGATCACGGCGCGGAGACGTCCGAGACGGGGCCGGATCCTTGACTCCGGACGAATGGATTGGAGTAGCGGGGTTTGCTGCTCTCATGGGCCTTATCGTGTTGCGGGTGCCGGTGGGGATCGCGATGCTGTCCGTTGGCCTTGCCGGCACGGCAGTTCTGAACACGCCCGTGGCCGCGATCTACACGATGACCGGGCAGACCTTCGAGATCGGTACACTCTACAGCCTCGCTGTACTGCCGCTCTTCATTCTGATGGGCAATCTTGCGTCCGTCGGAGGGCTCAGCCGGGACCTGTACGACGCTGCCCATTCCCTTGTTGGAAATTTCCGCGGTGGATTAGCCAGCGCTACGATCGTCGGCTGCGCGGGGTTCGCTGCGCTTTCGGGGTCGTCGATCGCATCGGCTGTCACCATGGGCCGCGTCGCCTACCCTGAGATGAAGCGCCGCGGCTATGGCGACCGATTGTCTACGGGCGCCATTGCAGCGGGCGGGACGTTGGGCATTTTGTTGCCTCCCTCCACAGGCTTCGTGCTTTACGCTATCCTCACTGAGGAAAGCATTGGCCAGCTTTTCATGGCCGGTGTTCTACCCGGGCTCTTGTTAACCGGGCTTTTCCTGGTCGTGATTGCCATCGTCGTGCGCCTTGTTCCATCGGAGGTCGGGGACGGCGAGGTCGCGCTTCCCGACAGTCTCGCGCGTGCAATGTGGCGCGCTTTGCCCATCGTTTTTGTGGTCGCTATCACGATCGGTGGTATCTATTTCGGCCTCCTGACACCGGTTGAAGCTGCGGGCGCCGGGGCATTCTTAACGCTTCTGTTCGCGCTTGGTCGCCGAAAGCTCTCGGTAACTTCGTTCGCGCGCGTCGTGATTGCCACGCTGGAAACGACGGGTCTGTGTTTCGTGATCCTTGTCGGTGCCATGGTATTTGCGCCTTTCGTGGCCTTGTCTGGCCTGCCAAGCCTGGTGTCGACCCAGATCATCGCGGCGGGTTTCGATGCCTACCTCACACTGGCACTTATACTCGTGGTTTATGCAATCCTTGGTATGGTGATCGAGGGGCTGTCACTTATGGTGATCACTCTGCCCATCGTGTTTCCGGTGATCGTGCAACTGGGCTTCGACCCGATCTGGTTCGGTGTCATCATGGTGCTTGTTCTGGAGATGGGTTTAATCAGCCCTCCGGTCGGCGTGAACTGCTTTGTCGTCAAAAGCGTGGCGACGGACGTCCCCCTGTCGCGCATCTTCGCGGGCGTCTTGCCATTCTGGGGCGCGATGATTGTTTGCATCGTCTTGCTCGTTTTCTTCCCGCAGATCGCACTGCTATTGCCAACAGCCATGTTTTAGGTGCGCAACCGGGTTTGCCGCTATCAGTCCAACGAGGAGGGCTGCTGCAAAGATGCAAATGGGGGTGTGGGGGGTAAATCGCTATCTCAACAAATCGCTATCTCAACATTTCTGAGTGCGTTTGGGCATTGCCGATGTGGTCGTGGATTTGTTTGACGCCAAGTCGATTTGAAGCGGTGGGTAGCAGATCAACTTGTGTCCTGCACGGGATCATCTAAGCGCACCGCGATCGCCTGGAATACGAACCAAGGGATTAAAAGTGCCAAAATGACGCGTGGAATGTGACCCAAGAGCCAGAACGTACGAGCGGCATCTGCCTCGGCTGCAGTATAGTTAGCGGCCAGAAGGCGCAGATTTTCGGGCATGTGGTACGCGAGTGTGATCATGGACAGAGCGACGTAAGCCAAGACAGCGCGCCACCAGATGCGCCGTATTGCCGGTACTTGCCTGTCCAGGCGCAGGGACAGCACAATCCCTATCAGTGTGAGCAAAAAGAGCGGCATTATCGTAAAAAGAAACCGGTGAAACTGCGGTCCAAAGCGATTCATGAAATCGATCGGGTCGAGACTGAGCCAGTAGGTCCCTATGGATAGACCGATAAATAAATTGGCGCCCGCAAAGCCTGCAGAAGCAATGATGGCAAGACTATTCACGCGGTGTCGATAAGGATCTGGTGTCATGTCGCTTGGTTCTTCTGAAGACTCACAGAAAATCGAAGGTTGGGTTCAGTGGCTGGACGGTCAGTGAAACTCAGTTTTGGCCATCTGGCGGAAAATGAACTCTGGCGCCAGCCGACTCATCAATCGGAGCTGCTTGGACTGGCCAATGGCGATCTCCTTTGTTCCATCTTGCATCTCGCCGAGGATCTGAGCGACGAGATCTTCTGGCTGCATGACCTTAAGGTTTTTCGATTTGAGCGCGCGCCCCATATCTGTGTCGACAACGGGAGGCAGGGCTTCGAAGACGGAAACCCCCCGAGGCTCCAACTGGTGGCGTAGCGCTTTTGCCGCGTGATGAATGAGGGCTTTTGTACCTGAATAGGCGGGTGTGCTCGCGACTGGCACGTATGCTACGCCTGACCCGATGAACAGGATGGCAGGTGCCTCGCTAAGCTGAAGGAGCGGCAGAGCACGTTTGGCGAGGGTCAGAGGGGCTACCGCATTGATACTTATCTCCGCCTCGATCCCTTCGGCGGTATTGGCTTCATCGCCAAAGTCATAGTTGCCAAATACACCCGCATTGTTGATGAGGAGATCCAGACGCCCGTGTCTTTCGGTGACAGATGCGAGAATACGCTCTTGATCTTCCTGATTTGAAACGTCGCCCACAATGGGAATAAGGCCAAACACATCTGCGGCCGCATCTAGCGTTTCTTTGCGCCGTCCGCAGATGAACACCGTGTTTCCAAGCGCAACCAGTTGCTTGGACAGTTCAAGGCCGATGCCAGAACCGCCGCCCGTCACAAGAACAATCAGATCTCTTAGATGCATGGCGGCGGCGCCTTAGGTAATTTCAGATACCGCCATAGGATGCGCTGTTCTGCACACGAAGCCAGTTGCAGATCGTTCCAATGATTTGCAGTTCGTGTCACACAGCTTGCATTGCCAAGTAAGAACAGCGAGCAATCCTGTAAGTCCAAGTGATGAGGAGGCTTTGCGTGACGCGTCAAATATCGGAAGTGCTGTATACCTCGTCAATTCTTTCTGGGCCGATCTGCGCCATTCTGGGTTTGGATTGGAAGCAGGTGCAGATCAAGGCAGGTCTTGACCTTGAAAACGCTTATAGTGGTGGCTTTCTGGTGTCTGGCGACGATTATGTATTGCTGTGGGAGGCGTTGGTTGAGCTTTCAGGTGCGCCGTATATCGCGAGCGATTTGGGTCTTCGGATGGCCCAGGGTCCTGCTGTACCAGTGCTATTTTCTTTGTCAGCAGCACCAGATTTTGAAACGGGCCTCAAGCGCATGGCACGGTATAAGCATCTGTTCGGACCGATGCGATTTGCGGTTACGCAAAGCAAGACTGAATTCAAGATCCAAATCATTCCAGACGGTTTAGTCTCCGAATTGCCAGCCACTTTCAGCAGTGCACAAATCGTCTTCCTGCACGCGAAGGCCAAATCTCTTGCAACACGAGCGTACATACCTTCCTTCGCGAGCGTCCCGCTGATAGCAAGTGAACGGGAGAGCCTTAAAGAAGTATTCGGCGTTGTGCCGGAGTTTGGCACGCCGACTCTCCGCTACGCGGCATCCGACGTTCAGGTGCCGTTCGTCTCGCAAAACGATCAGCTTTGGGCGGCTACGGAAGAAGACCTGCAGGTGCAGTCTTTGATCATGTCCGGGGACAGCCCGATGGTGCATAGGGTGCGCGCTTCGCTTTTAGAAGCCTTTGCCACCACAGATCCGACGATCGCCCATGTCACAGCTCGCCTGAATACCAGCAAGAGTACTTTGGTGCGCCGCCTGCGCGATGAGGGCACGACATTTCAGAGGCTATTGGATGAGACGCGCAGTGAGTTGGCGCTGAGGTATCTCAAAACGAGTGCGCTTAACAATCAACAAATCTCGCATCTTCTCGGATATCGCGACACGAGTGCTTTTCAACGTGCGTTTCGAAAGTGGACCGGCCACACGCCACAACAGCAGCGACGATCGGACCAAAGGCCAACCGACCTGCCCGCATTACTGAACTAGCGACAGGATCAATCCCAAGATCAAAATCCTTCCAACGCCGATGCAAGAGCTTGGCGATCCTGAACTCATTGCATGATCACAACTCAGAAAGGATCAGCACCGATGCCGACATCACTCAAATGGATGATAACCCTATTTATGGCTGCTACGATATTTCGGGCACAGACTATATTCTTTCTTCCTGAGATAATTGCATTTGGTGGATCTGCACCCAATGCCTGGTTTGGTCCCTGGCTCAGTGATGCCATCATCGGATTTCTGGTACCGGTGATGATCTACATTCTCTGGAAGGGGCAAGGTCCCCGAGCTTGGGGCGCGCTAATCATCTACAACAGCCTCGGCGTATTTGATTACTCGCACGGCCTGATCACACAGTACTTTCACCAGATGCCCGCCGATATGGCCCTGCCTATGACCGTATACCTTGGTATTAGTGTCTTTATGGTACTTCAGATCATAGCTATCACTCTCTTGTTCCGTCAAAGTGTCATTTCGCAGTTCTTTCGATGATCATTGATGGGGCGGTGTGACACACACGATTACGCGGGCCTTCTATCCAGAAGGTATATGCACATACCGTTCGAGCAGTAATTGCCTGTATGTCCACATGATTTCAATTTTAGGACTGTCATGAATTTATATTCGCTTGTTGCGTCGAACTGGTCAAAAGGAAAGCAATAGTTCTTGAATCGACTGATTCCGCGGCCAATTTCAGTACTCGTTGATGTCGTATTACAAATACAATAATCATCACATTGAATGATCATCTGACTGGATAGGACGCAAAGAAGCTGTGCTGAAAGCGCGGGGCAGCGATGTGACGTTCTACAAGCGGCGATCCAAGTATCGTGGTACGGAAGTGTTGGGTGCGCGGTGTTTAGAAACGCTGGAGCCGGAGAACGCTAAATTGAAGAGTATGTTGGCCAAACGGATGATGGATGTGGTTGCCCCAAAGATATGTTCGGAAAAAGCTTCTGAGGTCCAATTAGATGAGGAATGCTATGGATCAGGCGATGAAGACGACAGGCCATAACCATCGGCTTGTGTGCGATTTGGTGGAGATCGACCGGTGTGTGTATCCCAATCTCCTGCATCAAGTTTGGTTGCTTGACGAGCAGAAAAAAGAAGACGTTGCTTTGCGGGGCTTGCGGCCGTGACGTGATCTAAAAAGGTGTACTTGTTTGTGACCCTTGTTCAGCACCGAAGCATTGGGTTTTTCTGACCAGCTTTCTCTTCATTTCGATAGATTAGGTATGAATCCGGCCACAATACCATAGGAGTGAATTGAAGTATTATTCAACAAATTACGGGCAGTAATCAGGAATGACAGGTCTGAAAAACGTACAGATTTCAGGTGAGCTGAACCAGAGGTCCGTCGCGCCAATGAGATGTAGCAATGCAACCCAGGTTTCACCCTCTTTGACCAGCAACGCCTCCAGACGCGCACCATCCAACATGTTGAGAGGTACGCCGCGTGCAACCATCGGTGATTTTGCAAGATCAATCTCTCCTCCGCCCGGGCGCTGAGGATTGAGTTGGACAAAGGCAAGGTCTCCATTGACTCTAATATCCATAACATTGAACTCGATTGGGGCACCCAATTCCCATTCGGCGTGAGGACGAATAGCATCGAGGAGCCTCTTTCGTTCAATGGATCCGACTGCTGGCTCATAGATTTCGGATGCAGCAGATGAACCGGCCCATCCAGCAAGCAAGATGACCCACCTTATAATTTTCAGGCCACCACTCAAGATCTTAGAGAAAAAACCAGCCCGGTTGCGAGGTTTCATTTCGGGTTGTTTCATGGGCCCTCACATCCGTAGGCTTTTCCGGCCATGTTGCCTTGTTGGACAGTCACCGTAGACATGCTCTGTCAACGTCAAGATGCACGTCCCTTGACCCGTCTAATGATACCCTCACCGCAATCCGTTTCTCTCGGCAAAGTCGTCAATTTTTTGCGCGGAAGCCTTGTCGAAAAGAAGTGTTTCAAACTCATTGTCATTTGTATAAGAACCGCGCCGCCGCATCTGCTGGAAGAAATCGTCTCCTGTCAATCGCGCCCACTCGATCTCGCCTCGAAGATATTCAACCTGTTCTGGCCCACCGCTTCCGGCAAGAATGCTCGTTGTTTGGCGGTGGAACTCCCGTGCTGTCTCGGCCGGAATAATCTCCCAACCTTGGCGCGAAACATAGGCTTCTTGGAGCCTACGAAGCATGTCTTCTCTTTGACCTCGGTTGAGCTTGAAATCCTTAACGTCCCCGATCAGACAATTCAGCTCTTCATTAGTGAACCCAGCGCGCCGCATTTCGCCAAGCATCTCTTCGAGATGTTCTTGCATTTGCATAATGCGTATATTCTCAGCGATCTCGGCGAACTCTACATCGGTTAAAACGCGGTCTACCTTCCCCGCATTCAGGTACAGGACGCCGGAATTCACGTAGTCCCTTTCTGCTGTTCTGCGAAGCCCCTCTTCTACGCTGACGCCTGCAAAGGGTCGCCCGCAGGATTGTTGATAGCGTGGAACCTGCCGGCGCGGCGCCAGATCGACCTCGGTATCGCCTGATCGTGGTTCAAACAGGGTGTCGTCCGACATCGAGTCGTCCGGCACCGTTGATCCCGCTACCAAGCCGCGATCCGCGCCCGTATCTGCCGGTCGCCAATCGGCACGCGGGCCCGTCTCCGAGGATGGCGAAAGAAGCTGTGTCACCTCGGCCTCTGACATACCGGCGTTTCGTGCACGTCGCGCTAGCGTGCTATGCCCCTCAAATCCGGCAAGCAACGCCGCGGCGCGGGCATTTTCTATATCACCGGGTGTCATTCGGCTCGTTTCGGCGATAATGGCCTGCAGTTGCGGCTCACGGCCCGAAGGCGTCGGATAGTCTTTTGTAATCCGGCTGAACTCATCTGCGGTCACAATGCGAGATTGGCCCTTGGGCAGCGATCCTTCGCCAAAAATGACGTGCTTAACGCCTGATGGATCGGTTCTGATCGCCTCGACACGGACCCAGTGAAATCCGCCGTCCCCCGTCTGGGTGCTAGCAATAACGTCATCGCCATTTTTGATGGCGCGTTCGAAATCTTCCACGGTATGAAAGTCGACATTCAGAAATGATGGATCGACCCCATGCCGTTCCAGATAGCCGGTCATCTGGTTCATGGTTGATCCGCCAGTGTCAATAAGACCGCGATCCATTGCATAGGTTAGCATGGCGGCCTGCGACCGCTCTGCGTCGATAATGCCGCGGTCAAGCAGGAATGCCTCGGCCGCTGTCAGGCCGCAATTGAAACAATACTCTTGCGCCGCCACACCGGTGCGCCCCGCCTGTGGCGCGATCACAGACCATTCCGACCCCCGGGGGAGTACGCCGGCGCCTGCCCCGCGAAGACCCCTGCCATCAATGTCCAATCCATTCTCGCGCAGAAAATCAGCGTATTTGTTGAAGGCAACGCGCTCTGATTTATTCAACCAGCCGGTTCTGCCCTTGGTCTTCAAGTTGGCGAAATGAGCAAACAGATCGCTTTGATCCTTCTGATCGAGCTGGCGGATCAATGCGAGGTCGAGCGAGTCAAAACTATCTAGAAGATCTGCGCCCCTTTTCACCGCAGCGCCGCTCTGAGCCGCTGCCGCCGATAACCCGGATGCCCCGATAGGAAGGAACATATCGGCTACGACGTCCCAGCCCTCTTGCTTGAGCATTTCGGCTTCACGATAGAAACCTTCGCCCAGAACAACAGAAGCCCCTTCCGCATAGTCCAGATTTGGTTGACTCTCGAGGTATCTGTCCAGCGTGCTTGTCCCGAATGTTGCGGCTTCAAGGCCGCCAAACAGAAACTCACTTGCTGTCGAATTTATGAGGCCAACGGTTACTAGGGCCATAGCCATTTGCTTGTAGGCATCGTCGATGCGCCCGTACTGCTCGAGCGCACGCGCCTCTGCCCCTTTTATTTTCACCCCTTTGACAAAGTTCCTGGCCAAGGTGTCGGGCACCCAGTTTGCCTTAGTTTCCTCATTGGAACGTTTAAGTAACTGCGGGAGAATTTGCGCAACGACCGGATCGGCGTCCTGCCCGGCAAGCAGCAACAATTCGGGCAGATCACAATCCTTGGCTGTCCGCGCTCTGGTTTCGGCAATGGCGGCATTATCAACGAGCTGACGGAATGCGTCTTTGAATTTCTCAAACGACAGCATATGCGCGACCCGAAGCGCGAAAGGATCGGCTCCCGCCTCTGTGATCGCGAGATCGACGAAGTCGCCGATTGTCACCGTTTCATCGAATGCCGTGGCAAAACCTCGTGCAAGATCTCGCGCGAATTCCTGAACGTCTACATTGGAAGTGAACCCGCCCGGATCAGGAGGGAACTGGTACTCGTTTACAGCCGCCAAAACAGAGTTCGGGGTTTCATGAACTTCCGTGATGTTCCAGAACGGCATCGGGACCGCTTTACGAGATCGATAGATTGCCCAGAGCTTTTCATCGTCGCTTGCAATCGAGACAAGCGCTCTGAGCGGCTGCTTCATCTGACGGATGAATTCGTCCCGGATCAGGATCGAGGCGGCGTGATCGCCTCGGCTGACGAACACCTGTCGTTCTCGCAAGCTATAGGCCAGCGGACTGACAGACATCCCAACCGCGGCCCTTGCCGCGTCCCGCCACGTCCCGCCAGCCGACATGAATTTGCGAAAATCGTCGGTAAGCTCCTCTGTCAGGATGTAGCGCGAATAGACCTCTTCCTGCTCATCGGACAGCGCCGCGAAATCAATCGTATCCTCGCCATAACATGCAGCGGTGCGTATCAAGGCAGTCCGCCAGGGAGAGGAAGACTCGCTCGGCAGCTCTCCTATCGTTGTGATGGCAATAGGTGGCGTTACCTGAATTCGATCTGGGTCCACGAGACGAACGAACAGAATATCACCCTGCGCAACCTCAAGAGACAGCGCGCCGTCCATTTCTGCGGGCGCGAGACCTGGACGTCCTGTAGGGATCAATCGGATCGGCAAGCTCCGGTATTCCGCGTTCGACGGGCCAGAGAACTGTTGAATTCGCAACGATGATACAGGGTCGGGCTCGTCATTTTCCACACGCCCGGACGCTGCGTCCTCAGACACTCCATTCTCCGGGGCAGACAAGGGAACGAGCGCCCCAGAGCCGTCATTCACCAGCGGAACGCCGTTCTTGCGAAGCTCTACAACAAGCTCGCCATGCGGGATCGGGCTCTGCTCATCCAATGCCACTTGCAAGACATCCGAAGGCATGGCCTTGGGTACCCGGTCAAACTCGGCAAACCCATCTTCGTCATGCTCACCAATCATGCGGACAAAGGCGAGCTCACCATTGGCATCCTCGAAATCCAGTTCCCAGTTTCCCGGAGCTCCGTTCAGGGTCAGCGTCTTTTCGCTGGGAACAATGCCCTCTCTTAATTCCGCGCGCAGAACCAGCGCATCAAGTTCGCCGCGTGATATCACCCCTGAAGCCTGCCAGCCTTGCGCAAGAAGCGCATCCTTTCCTTCGCCTGGCAGCGCTTCGAGCGCATAAGAGATCAGCGGGTCAGTCGAAGTCAGGACGAGAGGGTCAGAGGCTCGCTGGGGCAGGTTCTCTCCCAGCACAAACAGCGTTCTATAGGTGATGTCATTCTGCCCGGCCTCGGGGTTGTTTCCGTCCTGTTGGCGATACGGGTACTGCGTCGTGATTTCCCGATTGGGCGCCGGGGCTTCGGCAATGTAGTCCCTGTTGGACGGCGACACATCGTTTTGAAACCGCGCATAGGAACCCAGTGCCTTGGAAGACGGTCTCTGATCCTCCAGAACGAGGATCTGAGAGATGATCGGGGCACGTCCCCATTGTTGACGGCCTCCCGCGCCCAGTGCGCCCTGCGCCTCTTCGCGGTGCCATGTGCCTGTCAGCGTTGCGCTGTCAGAACGGTTCCAGAGCCTGACCTGTAATCGGTCCGGAGTCACCGTCAGGGTCGAGACGTCAACGTCAACCTCGTGATCTTCCGCCGTAATCTTAAGCTCTTTCGCTTCATCGGAGAGCAAAAGCGAGATCCCCTTCGGTGCTGGTACAGCATCTTCCAAGGCCCATTTGATGGGATCGTCGACCCGGCGAAAACGCACATCCAACGTATCACCCGCACCGGTTCCAGACGTGGTCGCCAAGGTTTCGAACGCCTCGTAGAGCCTGGCTTCCTCATCGAAGTTCAGAACAAGTCTGATGGTTTCACCGTCGTTCGAGACGAAGGCCGTGCCGGAAGCGTTCGTGCCATCATCTGCTTCGTGAACAACGCTCCAGGTTCCCCGAAAATCCTCCGCAGTGCTTCGCGCCGGAAAAACCGGGCCATCGGTCCAATCCTTCGCAGATGTGTCCGTCGGATAATACCAAGCGGTGACGAACTCCGCCGCTGTGCGACCCGATTTGAAGACTGCGCTTTCAAATCCTCCCGACCATCGGAACGTCGCCGCTTTGGGCGGATTTGCAGGCGGCCATTCGAACTGAAGCCGGGCTCGGAATGGGAGCTTTGGGCCTACGGGCTGAGACGTCAGCACCTCGACAATCAAGCGGCTTTCCGGCTCGGGTTGTTTTGTAATCGATAGATCCGGGCGCTTAACCACACGCCAAAGGCGTAGGTTTTCAGTCAACCCGGCTATGTCGACCGAGATAGGTGTCCCGGTCGAGAGCATAGTGCGCTCTTCTTCGGTGAGATCCTTGCGCCAATCGTTGAGAAGAGAGGTCAACTGCCGCGCCTCGACATCAAGGCGCCTGCGCACGGCTTCGCCCAAATCGTTGCCGAGACGCGGATAATCAACCTCGGTAAACAGCGATACCCGAGCGCTATCTTCGCTTTCACGCAGTATAGGAGTGAGTGTGTAGGTCAGCTCGACTGATTGGCTCTCGGCCGCCTCTTCTTCCGCGCCCGCCTGCGCCATCCTTTCCGTGACACCGCATTGAGTGTTCCCGATCAGCCCACCATCAGTGCACCCCGCCGGTGGCGTTCCGAGGATCGAATTGGACTCATATGTAAGGACCAATTCCTGGTAATTCGTTGCGCCATCCGAACCGGCATCATCCGCTGCTTCTTGCGCAATGGCACCAACAAAAGAAATGACGAGCAATACGATAGCCCACAGGGTTATTGGCAGCTTGGAGAATGTCTTCAACACGCGTCCTCAACTAGATCGACCCCTCTAAGCAAGTCTATGGGACCCGCCCGCTTTCGCAAAAGGCAATAAACTCTTATATTTCCTCGTCTTGCCGGTTTCCGCTACAAGATGGCGCGCTTGCCAATGAAAGGGCTCATCCCCAATACGGCGAAATTGCTTTGCAGATCTCAGAAAAAATGTGATCGTTTTGAGCCTTCAGGTCTGCGGGAAGGGTATCGGATGTGGTTTGCTAGAACTTTGACCGGTGCACTTGTGATGTGCGTCTCGGCGTCTATTTCGTGGGCGCAGCAGGCAGACCCAGCCAGAACCGGTACCTTCGTGTTGACCCATGCCGACGGACAGGTCCTTGGCGCTTCCTCGGGTGGTCGGAACAGCGGTTTGGGACTTGCCGGTATCACCCAAGCCGAGATCACCGAAGGCATGGACAACCAGGACGGTGCGACGGCAAGCACCAAGCAGGGATCGCGCGTCGAGTTTGTCGTCACGACCGTTTTGGACGAGCGGAGTGCCGGCACCTGGATCGTTTTGCACGTGGAAAGATCTCAGCCAGAACTTGCCCCGGATATCGGTCTCGCAGGCGAACTAAGGCTCCTTGGAGAAGCCGATCAAATTCTGATTGATCTGGAAGATTGGTCCAAACAACTGACGGAACAAGATCTGGAAACGCTAAAGGCGGATGATCCAATCCCGGTCGATTTGAACGATGTGTTCGCCACTTTGACCTATTGGTCACTCGTACAAACGTCACCGCTCTTTGCGGTGATGGATTTACAACCGCTTGTCCGCCTTGAGGTTGAAACCCTCACAGATGCGAAACCAAATCCAGGACTGCCGTTTCGCGGCGTATTGGTCTACGATCTGGCTCCTGAAGTGTCGCCCACCTCGATCCTGGCAGAATGGGAAGAAGGTCGCGCCGAGCTTCCTGTTTATTCATCAGAAGACGGGACCAGATTTTCTACCCACTGGCAGTATCCGACACCTGTCGATGCCCTGGTTTGGGATGATACCAAGCGTTTTCCGGCGCAGAAGTCGGTCGTTGAACTCGTTGGAACTTGGGCGGTGGAGTATTCCGACCCCAGTGGCAGATCACTCACAGGGACCCTGACCGTCGACCCCGATGGGTCGACCATGCGGCTGATCCTGAATCCTGGTCAAGACGTGGTCGCCTATCAAGCGATCGAGGTTTTGTCGACAACCAATCCCGAGACTGGCAATGTTGGGCTGGAGGCCAGGTTCGAGCGGCCGATGGATCCAGCCTGGAAGACGCCGGAGAGTATCGAGACACCCCCTGAAGGCAGTGTTTTGCAGATGCCCTTTTATGCGTCGGCGGTCGCACTGTCCGCGATGGGCCTCGAAAAGACGATTGACGTTTACCTTCCAGAAGAGCAGCCCGTTGAACGCATCCGTCTACAGCTCTGGGATCAGGCTGGAGACGGGCGCCTATCGGGCCCGTGGTATTACGAAGACAATGCGGGGTTTCTTGGTGATGGCGGCCGCCAGACCTGGACGAGAGCGCAATAGGCATTGGCAGTAGACAGGGCAGAACATCCCGCTGGATGTTGGCCTATCAGACAAGGAGGGGAAGGAAGATGACGTTCCCTAGGCAAGAAAGCCCCGGCAGATCCAAGCAGGCGTGCTTGGGGCTTCTGGCAATCGTTTGGGTTATATCAAGCACTCTTGTTTCCGCTGTTTCTGCAACGGCGCAGGACAGTACGGGCGAGGTGATCAGGCTACCATCATTTGCCGGCAATTCTGTTTCCCTCACGATGCCAGAGGGTTGGACGGTTGATGCGCTTCTTGAACGGGCCCAACGGTATGACGAGGCAATTGGGTATCTCGATCCGCTCGACAAGATCACGCTCGCAGTAAGGCGCGCCGATCACGTGCACCAGCGGGAATACGACTGGGTTGAAATTCAGATCTTTCCCATGAATGTCTCCATTCAGGACCCTGATAGCGCGCGCGGCATTGGCACGTCCGCATCGTCGCTGGACCCCATTATTGATCCGCAGATCGCATTCTGGGGAAACGATACGAAGTTCGACTTCGAGGCGGATTTCGAGGCTGACCTTCCGAAGGTTCAAAAGACAGCGCTCTTTGACGATGGCACCATTCGGGGGGAACGCTGTGCGGTCTATCAACCGGCGGAACGCGTCCTCGTTCGGTCCTGTTTCAACGCATCGTCACCAGACCGGGCCCCGTTCGATGTAGTCGCACCTCTGTTTGATGGAATGCTCAACAGCATCGGTGTGACACCAACTAACGATGCAGAGACACCCCCACACCGTTTCTACCACGTACCAGAAACCGTAGTGACCGGAGGCGAAAGTTACCTCTATGCGGCGCTTACACTGGGACTGCCCTCTGACTGGCAGTTTGAAACGCTGAAACGGGCGCATTCTGCTGAGGCGGCAATCGGCGGGGGTGTTATCGTTACAGGCTATTCCGACACGTCCTTTAGTGCTCAGGTCACGCTACAGGTGGACGGCTTGCCCTACAAAACCCGGATTGGACCGGAAGAGTTCCTTGCGTCTTACAAGGCTGTTGTCGATGCGGCGCTGGTGGACCCTCAAGAAGTAGAAACACCAGAAGATGTCACTCTGCCAACAGGGTTTCGAGGCGAGGATTTTTGCCTGTCGCGCTATAAAACACGACGGTTCTCATTCTCCGATAAGGTCGAGGTTCGGACGTTTCTGGGAAAGGACGCCTATACGGGCGACGACGTCAAAATGCGCGTTTATACTGCAGGCGGCATCACGATGATCTGTAACCTGACACTCCAGGCGAAGGTGGGTGAATTCGATGAGCGCGCCGAAGAGTTTGAAACCATTCTCAAATGGCTGAAAGTCTACGCGAATGGAACAATCACGCTAAAATGACCGGGGCGAATCTCGGATGGTTCTCCCTTTGGTACTCTATCGATGGAAGATTTGATGGACTGTATTGATTTCGGATCAATGCGTGTTCAAAGGTAGGAGAATGCACGCAAAACCAAAGCTCTCGCACCATCATGGCGCAATGATTGTGGCGTTTTGCGCCGTTGCAGCATTGGTCGTAACTGATGCGCATGCCGAGGCACTGTGTGAAAGCAGCAGCGCGGAGTACACCGTGCCGGAACTTGACAAGGCCCCGCAACCCGCGTTCTTGATCACGATTGCATTGCTTTCACCTTTTGACCCGACCGAAAAAAGCATGCCAGCCAACCGGGCTTCCAATACCGACAGAGCTCCGCAAAACCCGATTGACCAGGCGGCTTCTCGAAACGATTCGAGGATTGCCGAGATATCCGATGCGATCGGGGCGATCGGTGTCGCTGATCTCAGTCATGCGTTGCCTTTGCGCAGATACAAGGTCGAAAGACGATCTCCGAACGATTGCTCTGATCCGATTGAGGCGCGCAACAGCGCGCGCGGATTCATGTTGGGCACACAAATCATTGAGTTTTCGGCAGCACAATCGCTATGCGAAATACTCATATCCAGAAATAAATTCTGCCTTGTTATGCCGCCGCGTTAGCTGAACAAATTCTATAGTCGGAAAGATGCAGGAAAGTGTGGTTTTTCACCGTAGGGACCGGGTGGCCTTTCAGGCGGCCGGATCAAGTCACGCAACGTTTTAAAGCCGGTTAGATCCCGTTCAGACAGTCTTTTCTAAAGATGCGGTCATTGAAGTTTGGTCAATCAGTGGTCGTTTTGCTCGCGGAATTGAGATTTATTGATTTCTGCGCACAGCGCTTGCAACGAATGGCGGCTGGCGTCGTGGAAGCTGCACAGCGGGCAACACCCACGCCGCTGCGCCAAGACTACCGATGACAACGTATTTGGTTTCTGTCCAGTGTCCGCACCGCGTCACTAAGCTCACTGCATCAACATCCGGCTGCTTGGTCCGCGGACGGCCGGTTCGAGCATCTTCAGGTCTTACCGTCGCAGCGAAAATCGGCAATGCGTAAACTCGCAGTTATGCGTCATGCGGGCTATCGGTGGCGGCGGGTCGTGCTCGCGATTTTGCGAGCTTATTGTGGCTATAGGAATGCTGCGCTGTGCCGGAAGCATTGGCATTGCCCGCTTTTAATCTGTAATCACCTAACTGGTATCGTGCACTAGAACTAGGGTAGGCCGAAATTCTTGATGAAGCCTCTTTCAAAGTCGCTGCGCCATGCTTCCAGATTTCAGGCTATCACCCCCGTTCGGATGGGCATGATAGACCTCATAGCTTCGACATGTTGTTTCAGCCGGAGCTTCTCATTCGTCATTTAGTCGATGGTTTCAGCGACCGCGAAGCGCCGGAAAGCATATTGCAGTACGACTAGTGTCAGAAGTCCGATCAACGTCAGTGTTAGCCAGCTGGCTATTCCGGGAAAGACCAATGTGGTTCCCATCATATTGAATGCCACCAGCCCCACAACGCCCGATGCCGCCATAGCAGCAAAAACGAAGACTGTTTTCGCGATAAACTCGACAATTGAGCGGCCAAGAAATTCGAAGTCTGCACGTCCCATCGGAACGAGCTTTATCGGAAACAGAAGATGTACTGTGTTCTCGACTGCATGGATAAGCAACGTCAACGGAAGCGCAAAAGCTGCCAATTGCAGTGCGACCAGTGTCGTGACTTCCTCATCGAAGACAAGTGCGCTTGCAATAATTATCAAAGCAATAACATAGGCTAGAAGCACTTGAACCATTAGTTGGCCTGCGGAAATGCGCCATGGTGCGATAGGCAGTGTCTTGTAGATCTCCATCCGGCTCAGGTCACCACGAAAGTCGCAGATCAGATTGCGAGGCAGGATGAATGCGATGAAGACGTAGATAATCATCAAAGTCTCCGCTTCCGCAACCGGCGTACCGAGCGCTAAGGAAACGGGCGCAATACAAGCGGCGAGGCAAACAAATACGATGATGAGTTTGAACGAGTTCCGCAATGCGTTGAGGGCCTGCCGCCAGGCAATGGGCCCCAAACCGCCTAGAATGGGTGCACGACGGAACGAGCGGACCTCGGTCCGTTCTGTAGCCCAGAAAGATCCACCTTGTTTGATGCGCTCCCACCGGTTGCTGAGCCGAGCGTTTTCCGCGAGAGAGCGGTCGGTCGTGCGCGCATCGAGAACAATAACGGCGTGCAACAGCGCCGCGTTGATAGCCACCGCGACCAGAGCCCAAAGGGCCAGGTCTGAAACCGATGTCGCCACGAAAAGCTCGGCGAACACGATGTAGGGGATCAACACTATGGTCCCGATCCATGAGTGTCGAAACTCGGACAGTAGGTCGATAATGCCAAGGTCGGGCGTGACCCATGCGTAAAGCACGGCTGTCGCTGCAACTGCGCAAAGCAACGCCGCAGCGGGCCATCGTATCCTTGCGAGCCTACTGCCGTCGAGCGCCTGCCCGGTCATACTTATGACGGCGCTGTTCAACTGAACGAACACAAGCGTCAGGAGCGAGGCGACAAAGACGGACAGGGCCGATCCTGTTTGCGACTGTGCAAGGACCGTAATGAACACGCTACTCAAGGTAACGCCCGCGATATACGCGCCGAACTTATAGAAGATCAGATCCCGTCGGCGGAACGGCCCCGTAAAAAGAAGATTTATCTCATTCGGTGAAAAATGAAACGTAGGACCAGTCGTCATCACGACGGTGAGTAGCGATAGCCCAAGCATGCTGAGCGGCAAGAAAGTGATAATCTGCTCGCCAACTGCGTGCCGGTCCAGAGACGCGGATCCAAATATGCTCGTGCCCGGGGAACTGTTTGAAACGATCAGGAACCAAATGATCCCCCCGAAAGCAAGGGAGAACAGCAAGCCGCGAAAGCTTGCCAACTGGAGCAAGCGTTGGCGCAGACCGCCACGTAGTCGCAATATGAGAAGTTGGCAAAGTGCAGCGTCCATTTCCTAGACCGCCGCTGTCTCTGAGGACTGGTCTGAAGCTTGCGTGATTGAGAAATACACTTCTTCAAGGGCTGAAGTGCTGTCCGTATGGCCGACCTCGCTCAGAAGGTCTTCCATCGTGCCAAATCGGCGGCACTCGCCAAGGTTCAGCACCATAATATGTGTGCACAAATTTTCGAACAGGCTCAAAAGGTGCGAGCTTATGATAATGGCTGCGCCAGCCCGCGCGCGGTCGCGGATTGCTTGTTGAATCCCCCGGATCCCCTGGGGATCCAGCCCGGTCAGGGGCTCATCGAACAAGAGCACTTTGGGGTCGTGGAGAAAAGCACAGGCGATCGCCACCTTTTGCCGCATACCACGCGACAAGTCGTGGACGAGCGTATCGCGCTTATGTGTGAGTTCGAATGACGCAAGGAGCGCTTCGGCATCCTTTTCGAAATCCGTGAGTTTGTGAGCGGCCGCCGTGAATGCCAGGTGTTCCCAGACCGTCAAAGTGTCAAAGAGCCTTGGATCGTCAGGAATATAGCCGAGGTTCTCTTTGGCTGCGATGGGCGCCTGGACAACGTCATGACCCGCAACCAAGAGCCTGCCCGAACTGGGCGGGATAATTCCGCACAGTGCACGCAGAGTCGTTGTTTTGCCTGCCCCATTCGGCCCGAGCAATCCAAGGATCTGGCCTGGTTCGACTGAAAAGCTGAGGTCCTTCACGGCCGTGAAGCCTTTGTACTGCTTGCTGAAGTTCGTGACTGTAATCATGTGCTTCTTGCTCAACACGTTCCGGTTTGCCGACGGCTTGTCAGGATGGCATGCTCTATATCGCCGCTCGAGTCGTCGATGATTGGCACCGATTCATGGCAAATCTAAGTTCAGATCCGTTGCTCCAGACGATTATTGTGTCCAGATCAGAGCGAAGGTCAAAAAGTCCACATTCTGGTGAGCTAAACCTAACGCAAATTTCGCGCTCGCAGCCAATGGCCGGAAAGCGGTCTTCGATCGCAGCGTAGCCGGATGCCGCTAAATGTCTCTTGGGCCGGATGTGACCTCAGACAGACAGCCTTACCCTTCGAGATGCTGCACCGATACCTAGGTTCGCGAGGAGCCCGTTGCAGCCTTCGCGGCACTTTCGGCCAAAGCTGCTCCCGAGGCCCGGTTTCCTATGCTGCCCGATGACAATGTCAGAGCTCGTCTTTCACAATGACGCCGTTTTGTAGGATCAGTGGTATCCGCTCACCTTGCCCTGTCAGGCAACCAACGTCGGAGATCGGATCGCCCGCAACAAGGATCAGGTCGGCCGTTGCGTCCGGCGCAATCCGTCCAAGGTCAGGGCGGCGCAGAATGTCCGCATTCACCGACGTGGCGGAGCGAAGGACATCCACAGCAGGAAGTACCTGTGCGCGCAAAGTGAATTCCGTGGACTGATCTTGGTGCATCCAGCCAAGCAAGTCCGTTCCGTAGCCCATAGGAACACCCGCCCGTGACAGAATTTCGAGCGACTTTAGGCCAGCCTCGCGGACCTTCCGGTTCTTCTCGCGGTTTTCGCCCCCTAGCCCGATGGCATCCGCATGTCGCTCAAGGCAATCGTAAATGACGAGTGTCGGCACTGAGAAAGCGCCACGGTCTTTGAGAATACCAGCCACACGATCATCGATCAGATTGCAATGCTCCAGCGTGCGCACACCATTCACACAGGCATGCTCAATTGCGCGCGCGGTATAGGTATGGGCCGCGACGTAGGTACCGGACGCTTGCGCGACCGTTACAATGGCCTGGATCTCCTCAGGCGTGAACTGGATCCAGTCGATCGGGTCTGTTGGGGTCGCCACTCCGCCGTTGGCCATGATCTTTAAGAAGTCTGCGCCAAGGCGAAGCTCATCCCGCGCCGCCTGCAGACAAGCCGGCACACCGTCCACGATACGTCCGAGCGATGGCAGGTGCCGACGCTGCATGTCTCCGATGTCGGCCCGGCTTGTGCCACGGAAATCGGTATGTCCACCGGTCTGGCCCAGCGCCTTGCCAGAGGTGTAAAGGCGCGGCCCGCGGATCATCCCTTCTGCCTGGGCACGCTTCGTTCCCGCATCGCCGCCGCCGACATCACGAACGGTCGTGAAGCCCCGATTAAGCATCGCCGACATGTACTGTGCCGTCCAATGCGCCACGTAGGTTGGGTGCATGGCCTCAAGGGCCGCGAGGTTGGGTGTCGCGGCGGCCACGTGCACATGTGCATCGATCAGCCCCGGCATCAGTGTGTACCCGCTGGCGTCGAACACGCGGTCCGCTTCAGCGCCGATTGCAGTTTCGGAAACCTCGGCGATCTTTCCGTCGGCCACGAGAACGTGGCTGCCGGTTTGGAGAGTGTCGTTGACCCCGTCGAATAGATCGCAGTTCTCGAATCTGATGCGCATACCGTCCTCCGAATTCCTGCCGGGCTATTTCGTTCACTTGCCGCCTAGCGTGGCAGGGACGGATGGGAATGCAATCACGATTACGCTTGCCAGCCCGAACTTGTAGCGCATTGTTAGCGTCATGGACGCGCAAACCCTTACTGCCGAACCTGCTTCGACCAGGGGCGGCAATCCACTCATGCAGGTTCGCAATCTCCAGCGCAGCTTTTACGGCGTGCGCGCCCTGACCGACGCCAGTTTTGACGTGGAAAAGGGAACAGTCACTGCATTGATCGGTCCAAACGGCGCGGGCAAGACAACAGCCTTTAACTGCATCTCGGGTGTAATTCCTCCCGAGGGCGGCAGCGTGCATTTCGCAGGTGCCGAAATCACGGGCCTCACTCCTGACTGGATTAACGCCTGCGGCGTCGTCCGCACTTTCCAGATCGCTCGCGGCTTCCCAACTCTGACGGTCCTTGAAACACTCCTCCTGAATGGTGACGATCAGCCAGGGGAGCGTATGCTGACCGCGCTTTTTGCGCCGGGCCGGGCCAAACAGCGCGAAGCGGAACTTTTGGACCGTGCCCACGCTATTGCCAAGCGCCTGAAACTGGACCACCTAATCGACAATCTCACAGATGCCCTATCAGGCGGGCAGAAGAAGCTGTTGGAGATAGGTCGCGCCCTTATGGCTCAGCCGCGCATGATCCTTCTTGATGAGCCTGTCGCCGGTGTTAATCCAACGCTGGCCGTCGAAATCGCGGATCGGATCCAACAGCTCAATGAAGATGACGGCCTAACCTTCCTGATCGTTGAACACGATATGGATATCGTCGCACAGATCTGCAATCCGGTGATTGTCATGGCCGAGGGGCGCACGCTGATGCAAGGCAGTTTCGAGGACATCGCCTCAGATGCACGGGTCCAAGACGCCTATTTGGGAAAACGCGGATGAGCCTGCTTAACGCCGATAACGTCGTGGCGGGTTACACAAGCGCCGACACGATCCTGAATGGTGTCAGCATCCATGCAGATAGAGGAGAGATCGTCGCCATCCTTGGCCCCAATGGCGCAGGAAAATCGACCCTGCTCAAGGCAATCGCGGGGCAACTGGGCGCGCGCGCGGGGACGATCCGACTAAAGGATGAACCACTCAACGGCCTGAAGCCCCGCGAGGTGGCAAAGCGCGGCGTTGCCTATGTTCCACAGGAAGCCAACGTGTTTCCAAGCATGAGCATCCACGAAAACCTCGAGATCGGTGGCTACCTCGCGCCCGCTGAGACGCGCGGACGGATCGCCGAGACTTACGAGCGGTTTCCAATGCTTCAGGAAAAGCGAAAAGAAGCCGCGCGCACTTTGTCCGGAGGACAGAGGCAGGTCCTCGCCGTTGCGATCGCGCTGATGGTGGCCCCACAACTGATGCTGCTTGATGAGCCATCGGCGGGCCTGTCGCCCGTGGCCACTCAAGAGCTTTTCAAAACCATTCGAAACATCCGCGACGCCGGCGTTGGGGTTGTCCTAGTGGAGCAAAACGCGCTCGACGCGCTGGACCTGGCCGAGCGTGCCTATATCCTGACCGCTGGCCGCAATCACATCGACGGCATAGCAAGCGAATTGGCCGCGGACGAAGATGTCCGACGCGCCTTTCTAGGGGGCTGAACCCCCGACCGACAGGGAAAAGGAGAATTCTGATGACTGACCGGATCACCACTTGGCGTCCTGACCGCCGATCTGTGCTGATGGGCGGTGCGGCGTTGCTGGCCACGCCTGCGATACTGCGCGCTCAGGGCAGCGCCATCAAGTTTGGCACATTAACGCCATTGACTGGCGTCGGCGGCACCTACGGCCCATCGATGCGCGACGCGGCGGTCGGCGTATTTGACGCCGTGAACGCGGCGGGCGGCCTGCTGGGCGGTTCCATCGACCATGTCAGCGAAGACACCCAAACAAACCCGGAGGCAGCGGTTCGAGCCGTCCGCAAGCTGATCGATGTGGACGGAGTCTCTGTTGTTCTGGGCACATGGGCCTCGTCAATCACGACAGCGGTCGCGCCACTTTGTTGGGAGAACGACGTGATGCTGTTCTGCGTATCGGGCGCCGACAGCATCACGCAGTTGCCACATATGGGCTACATCGCACGGACGCAGCCAAACTCGGTGCTCCAGATTCAGGTCGCGGGCGAATTCATGCTGCGCCAGGGTTCGACCGGCATGGCGTGGATCGGGCCGCAAACCCCATTCGCGCAAAGCTCCATCGACATTCTCGCCGGTCAGGCCGAGGGCGCCGGGATCGGGATGGAGAGCCTGATCTACGAGGCCGACAAAAGCACCTATCGCTCTGAAGTCGATACGATCCTGAGGTCCAATCCCGACTTCATTATGTTGGGCGGGTACGCGGCCGACAGCACCGTGGTGCTGCGCGACATCTGGCAGTCGGGCTATGAAGGCAAGATCATTGGCCCCGCATACGCGGTCAATCCCAGCGTGCTTGAGGCGCTGCCACCCGAGGTCACGGAAGGCGTGTTTACATGGGAGGGTGCTCCAGCGGTCGGAAGCACGGCCTATGCCAATGTGCAGGCTGCACTGGGCGTCGATGTCGTCGACCCCTACTCTGCCCAAACCTACGATCACGCGAACCTTGCTGTCCTGGCAGCCGCCGCTGCGGGAGACGCCAGCGGGGGAGCAATTAAGGACGCACTGCGCTCGATCAGCCAGGGCGATGGCATGGAAGTGTCCGACGCGCTAGCCGGGATGGATGCTCTCGCGGGCGGCGGGTCCGTGAACTACAGCGGTGCCTCAGGTCCCTGCGATTTCGACGAGATCGGCGACATTACGGGTACGCAGTTTCTGTTCAACAAAATCTCGGGCGGCACTCCGTCGATGTTTGAACGGATCTAAGACCAAATCTCACGGTGTCCTGGGGTGGTCAAAGGACTGCCCCGGGGCTCCAGACCTTGCTCTGGGCTTATCCGATACATGCTCGACCTCCTACCCCAATTCTTAGTGAACGGGATTATCACCGGCGCGCTTCTCGCGATCCCAACCATCGGGTTCACGGCAATTTTCGCTGTTTTGAGGTTTCCGAACTTCGCGGTGGCGAGCCATGCCACCGTCGGGGCTTTCGCGGGACTTGTTGCCAATGTTCATTGGGGCCTGCCCGCCGTCCCGTCCTTGGCGTTCGCCTTTCTCATTTCTGGCGTTGTCGGGCTCGTTAGCGACGAGATCGCTTTAAAACCGTTGCGCAAGCATGGCGCGCTGACGACGGCGATCGCATCGATCGCCTTGACGATCGTACTGGAAAACATCGTGCGCTTCTTCTTCGGCAACGAGTTGCGCGGCTACGATCTACCGTTGGTGCGCGACATCCGCTTTAGCGACATCCGGGTGAACCCGCAGCAACTCGAGAACCTCGCACTGGCGGTGGTGATTATGATCCTCGTCTTCGCCGCCTTGAAGTACACGCGGATGGGCAAAGCGATGCGCGCCGTGGCCGACAATCCGGGACTAGCCGACCTAAAGGGGATCGACGCGATACTAGTCGGCCGGGTCGTGGCCTTCGCGGGCATGGGCCTCGTGGGCATCGGCGGGATGCTTTTCGGCCTTGGCACATCAATCGATCCTCTGACGGGGTTCCGGTTCATCCTTCCGATCTTTGCGGCCGCCGTCGTTGGCGGGCTTGGGTCGATCCCCGGCGCCGTTCTGGGCGCGATGATCGTCGGCATCGGTGAAGAGATGTCGGCGCTTGTCCTGGAACCGGCTTACAAATCCGCCGTGGGGTTCTTCGCGATCGTGATCGTGCTCACATTCCGGCCCCGCGGGCTCCTTGGCGAAAGGGCATACTGATGCTGAGCTGGCTCTTCTCCGTCGCGACATTTGCCGGGATCTATGCGCTCCTTGCGCTCGGGATCAACGTGATCTGGGGCATGGGGGGCATGATCAACCTCGGCATGGCGGGGTTCTTTGCACTTGGGGCCTATGCCTCGGCGCTCGCGACGGCCGCGGGCGGGCTTCCCATTCCCATCGGCCTAGCCCTTGCGGCAGGGCTGGCCGCACTGGCAGGCGGGTTGCTGTGTCGCCTAACCTTGAGACTACGTGGAGATTACCTTGCCATCGTCACACTCGGGTTTTCCGAGCTGGTGCGACTGATCGCGGCCAATGAGATCTGGCTAACCAACGGGTCTGATGGCATCTCGGGTGTACCAGGTCCGTGGCGGAGCGAGCTGACACCATTTCAGTTCAACATGCTGTCCTTCGCCCTCGTCGCCACTGCCGTCATCGTGGTCTGGGCGTTGGCCGAGCGCCTGCGCCGTGCGCCTTGGGGTCGCGCATTACGCGCCATCCGCGACGACGACACCGCCGCCTCGGTCGCTGGCAAACCAATCCGACGCTTCAAAGTTCAGGCGTTTGCACTGGGCGCAGCGATCTTGGGCCTCGCCGGAGCGTTCTACGCTCACTACACAAGCTACATTGCCCCTGACATCTTCAGGCCGCTGATCACCATCTACATCTTCCTGGCGCTCACGGCCGGCGGCACGGGCAATACCACCGGAGCTGTGATCGGTGCGGTCGCCGTGGTTTTGGTTCTGGAGGGAAGCCGGTTTCTCGAGGGCTGGACCTCAGTCCTTGGTGGCGTTCAAAAAGCCGCGTTGCGAGAAATCTTCATCGGGGTAGCCCTTATCGCGATCATGCAGCTTCGACCGCTTGGCCTACTTCCCGAAAAGTCGCCCGGCCCGTTTCTGGAAAGGAAATCGCGATGAGTGACGAGGATCTGCTGTCGGCCTGTCGGGCGGCGTCCGATCTCTATCCAGCGGTGGACAAGGCGTTAGGCCAATTGATTGGCCACAAGCTCTTCACTTTGATGGCAATCGACTGGCCGCGCGGCGAAGCGGCGCGGATCTATACGAATATGCCAGATGATTATCCGGTTGGTGGACGCAAGCCGCTCGGCGCGATGACGGAATGGGGCAAGACGGTTCTTGAGGGCCGCCAGCCATGGATCGCCCGCACAGCCGACGATATTCGTGGGGCATTTTTTGACCACGAGCTGATTGCACAACTGGGCTGCGCATCCTGCCTCAACGTTCCGGTGATAGACGCTGATGCAGCGGATGGGCCTTGGGTGATCGGGACCCTGAATATGCTTCACGAGGCTGGCCACTATAAACATGAGCACGCCGCGCTGGCAGCACCTTTCGCGGAACTCCTCGCGCAGCCCTATCGCGATTGGGCTTATGTACCGCATTGAAATGGGCGCTGTCTGCACGCGCCGAAGGGACCTTCGGCATGAGGCTCTTGAGAGAGCGACGACAGCATTCTGCATCTCGTGACCCGACCAAAACGAGAGCGCGGCTGTCTGTTTGGTCCGCAGATCGCGCGTCCGACTAGTGAACGATTTTGTACATGCGGCTGCAGCGCCGGCCCACCACGTGTAAGCGCCCGACGCCTCCGCCGCTATAGCGAGGTCCTCAGGAACTTCGAACGCACCGACTGGCGCCATCGCGTCGAAGTGCCCATTTTCTTGCGCCGCACGGATCGCGGCGAGGCCCACGGGCTGCATTGTTCGCTCGCCAATCAAGCCCAAGGCGCGGTATTGGTAGGTCTTCGCCCAGACCTGTTGCGCGCGCGGCATCCATCCGCTTAATGAGAAACGAACAACCGATTTGAAGTCCTCGCGAAGTCTCTTGCAGGGTCCCGTGCCGAACCAATCCCCCTCCCCCCAGGGGTCGGGGTCTTGGTGCCAAGGGTCGGACGATCGGTTTCACGCTTCCTTAGCGATAGAGCATATCTGGCGAGGCCACAGCGATCGTTTGATCTGCCTTCCAGACTGCGCGCCGACATGCGGCCCGGGAGTACCACCGTGGTACCGTTCGGAGCGCAAATGATTCGGATTTCCGCTAGGTTATTGATTTTTGGTGCCGCAGGGGGGCGTTGAATATCAATATATAGTCGTCTCAGGTTGTCCAAGCTCGTCTGGCGGTTCTCGTTTTTTCAGATACTTACCCGTCCAGACCCGTCCAGTGCGCTTTCATGCCGTCCAGTTCTGTCCTATATGTTGGGGTGGACAGGAAAGGTGGTTAGATGGCGAGGGAATTGAACAGGCTCAGCCACGCGGCGTTCAAGAATGCCGGACCCGGCAAGCATGCTGACGGGGGTGGCCTGTGGCTTCACGTCAGAGAGGATGGCGGGGCGCAGTGGTTCCTTCGCGTTACGGTCTACGGTCGCCGCCGCGAAATGGGTCTCGGATCGGCAAAGCGCAAAGAAAACACTGTAGGTGTCACCCTCAAGGAAGCCCGCGCAGAAGCTGATAAGTGGCGCGCGGTTGTCCGTCAGGGCAAGGACCCGATCAAAGAGCGGGAACGTCAGCGCAAGGAAGCCGCCCGCGAACGCTTCACGCTTGCGACAGTTGCCGAGGATGCGTTCGAAGCCCGGAAAGCCGAGCTAAAGGGTGACGGCAAGGCGGGCCGCTGGTTCAGCCCGCTGCAGATGCATGTGCTGCCCAAACTCGGGCGCACGCCCATTGAAGAAATCGACCAGAATGACATTCGAAACGTCCTGCTGCCCATCTGGCACAACAAGGCCGACACTGCGCGAAAGGCCATGAACCGATTGAGTATCGTCATGCGCTACGCCGCAGCGATGGGGCTCGATGTGGACCTGCAGGCCACCGAGAAGGCCAAGGCGCTTCTGGGCAAATCTCGGCATGTGGTCAAAAACGTCCCATCAATCCCATGGCAGGAAGTTCCCGAGTTCTACGCGAACCTCAAGGACGGCACGATCACGCACCTTGCCTTGCGTCTGCTGATCCTGACCGCACAGCGATCCAAGCCGATCCGGTTTGCCCGGCTCGACCAGTTGGACGATGACATGTGGATCGTGCCTGCAGAAAACATGAAGGGGCTGCGCGATCAGGCATCTGACTTCCGGGTGCCGTTGTCGCCAGAGTCGCTGAGCGTCATCGAACAGGCCAAACCCTTCGCCCGCGACGGCTACCTGTTTCCGAGCCAGCGCCGGGGCGTCATCTCGGACGCCACCATGAGCCGATACATGGAGCGCCTCGGGCTTGAGGCCCGGCCCCACGGGTTCCGGTCCAGTTTCCGAACCTGGTGTGCCGAGGCAACGGACACGCCCGAGGATGTCGCGGAAACCGCGCTGCAGCACGTCACCGGTACGGCTGTATCGCGCGCGTATCGCCGGACGGATTTTCTGGAACAGCGTCGCGTCCTGATGAACCGCTGGGCGGATCATATCAC